>NZ_FMYI01000001.1 GCF_900096905.1 Pelagirhabdus alkalitolerans
GCCATAGAACGAGTTGGGATTGGTAAAGTCCGTGTAACCTAAAATAGTTAACTGTTCCTTTAGTGCTATGGATTCTTCATGACGCTCACCATTTCTGAAAGGGGAGTTAATCAAAGCTTCTATTTTAGCCAGTGTATCCTCGTTCACAACTTCAGTATCTCCTATATTGAAAGTCTCATGAAAAGAATTAACTGCACTCTTTAAACTATCATCATAAGTTTCAGAATAATTATCAAAATTACCAAATCCTAAAGCTTCTAGATCTCTCTTTAGATCTACTACACTTTCATGTTCATCACCGGGTTTAATAGTAAATTCCTCTTCCGCAAACACCTTATCTGAACTAAAATGCATTGAGGTAAGTATAAAAATAATTAACACACTAATTATTAAGTTATATCTTTTATTCATTTTAGTTTCACCTCCCTTTTTTTACTAATACTATTCTATTATCTATAATTTTATAATTAATTTCAACACAATTATTAAAATATAATTATATTATCCCAAACAAAAAAGCTAGGTGAGAACCAATACTCCTAGCTTTTTGACTGGTATGAATACATACTCATCATCACATATAAATTAAACACTTCAATTTTTAGAAATGTCTGAGTTTTTATTTATTATTTTTTAAACCAAATGAATCAGCAATCGCTTCTGCTGTGATCTTACCTAGCCAATCACGATAAGAACGACTTTGCAGAAGTTCCGCATCCTCTGCATGATCAATAAATAAAAATTCTAATAGGATCGCAGGCATAGTTGTATTCCTTAAAACATTAAAATTGGCTTCCTTCATCCCACGATCATAAACATTCATTTGATCAATTAAATAACTATGAATGTTTTCTTGATGGCGTTTTGTCGCACTGGAAACATTTCCATTGAATATGAAACTTTCAAACCCGTGAGCTCGACCATTAAAAGCATTCGTATGAATACTAACAAAATAATCGGCTTCCCAATCATTTGCCATTTTAGATCTTTCAAGCAAATCCTCCGTTAAATCCTCTGCTAGTTCAACATCTGTTGTGCGTGACAGTTTAACATCTACACCACTATAATTATCAAGTAAATAATCTCTTGCACTCAATGATATATCTAACACAAGGTCTTTTTCTTTCATGCCATTTCCTACGCCACCCACAAAACGTCCTCCATGTCCGGGATCAATGAAGATTCGAAAAACATTATTTCCATACTCTTTTTCAAGTATATTAACCGTAGCTTCATCCAGAATACCACTAACAGGTAAGCCCATTTCTTCTTGGAAATCTCTAACGTTTTTTGTCGTGTTACTTCCAAAGTTAGGATTCCCCTTTCTGATACCTTCACCAAAGCCAAGATCAATTAACATATCTTTATAATCAGCAATTGCAGAACTTGACTCACCTTCTTGATATGGGCTATTTAAAATCTCTTCAATTTTATCCCACGTTGGTGAATCTGCAATACCATTAACAACTAAGCCAAAATGACCTTGAAATTCTTCGACAGCCTGCGTCGTACGAGAACCATAAAAACCATTAGGGTTTGAGAAAGATGAAAAACCAAGACGAGTCAAGTGTTCTTTTAATACTACAGATTCATCATGAGTCTCACCATTTCGAAATGGTGACTCAACCACTTCATCTAATTTCGCAAGAGTAGATTCACCTGCAATCCCATCTTCCGTTAGGCCATAGTAAGATTGAAATGCCTTTACTGTTGCCTCCGTTTGCGGACCAAAATAATTCGTTTTAGCAAATGAACCAAATCCTGCTGTTTCTAGTTTTTCCTTTAATAGCACTGCATCCTCTCGATACATTGGATTTCGTAACGGGCCTTCTGCTTTTTCTTGGATCAGCGATCGCGTTCTTTCATCTGCGATACCGGACTCTGGTAAGTCATGATCGCTTTGAAATTCTCGAACACCACGCTCAGTGCCTGATCCATAGAACGAATTGGGATTGGTAAAGTCCGTGTAACCTAAAATAGTTAACTGTTCCTTCAACACTACCGAGCCTTCATGACGCTCCCCATTTCTGAAAGGGGAGTTAACTAACGCTTCTATTTTAGCCAATGTCGCCTCGTCTGCCATGCCTGATTCATCTAAATCATAGTCACGTTGAAGCTTTAAAACACCTGCTTCAGTACCGGAACCATAAAAGTTATTCGGCGTCGTAAAATTAGTATAGCCTAGTAACGTTAAGTTTTCTTTTAGCTCTACTGCATCCTCTCGATACATTGGATTTCGTAACGGGCCTTCTGCTTTTTCTTGGATCAGCGACCGCGTTCTTTCGTCTGCGATACCAGACTCTGGTAAGTCATGATCGCTTTGAAATTCTCGAACGCCTCGCTCAGTGCCTGAGCCATAGAACGAGTTGGGATTGGTAAAGTCCGTGTAACCTAAAATAGTTAACTGTTCCTTTAATGCTATGGATTCTTCATGACGCTCACCATTTTGAAATGGCGACTCTATCACTTCATCTAATTTTGCAAGAGTGGATTCACCTGCGATGCCATCTTCCGTAAGACCATAGTAAGATTGAAATGCCTTTACTGTTGCCTCCGTTTGTGGACCAAAATAATTCGTTTTAGCAAATGAACCAAATCCTGCTGTTTCTAGTTTTTCCTTTAATAGCACTGCATCCTCTCGATACATTGGATTTCGTAACGGGCCTTCTGCTTTTTCTTGGATCAGCGATCGCGTTCTTTCATCTGCGATACCAGACTCTGGTAAGTCATGATCGCTTTGAAACTCTCGAACGCCTCGCTCAGTGCCTGAGCCATAGAACGAGTTGGGATTGGTAAAGTCCGTGTAACCTAAAATAGTTAACTGTTCCTTTAACGCTATGGATTCTTCATGACGCTCCCCATTTCTGAAAGGGGAGTTAACTAACGCTTCTATTTTAGCCAATGTCGCCTCGTCTGCCACGCCTGATTCATCTAAATCATAGTCACGTTGAAGCTTTAAAACACCTGCTTCAGTACCGGAACCATAAAAGTTATTCGGCGAGGTGAAATTAGTGTAGCCTAGTAACGTTAAGTTTTCTTTTAGCTCTACTGCATCCTCTCGATACATTGGATTTCGTAACGGGCCTTCTGCTTTTTCTTGGATCAGCGACCGCGTTCTTTCGTCTGCGATACCAGACTCTGGTAAGTCATGATCGCTTTGAAATTCTCGAACCCCTCGTTCAGTGCCTGAGCCATAGAACGAATTGGGGTTGGTAAAATCCGTGTAACCCAGAATAGTTAACTGTTCCTTCAGCGCTATCGAGCCTTCATGACGCTCACCATTTTGAAATGGCGACTCTACCACTTCATCTAATTTCGCAAGGGTGGATTCACCAGCAATTCCGTTTTCTTCTAATTGAAAATGTGCTTGAAATGCTTCAACTGCTTCCTCTGTTTGAGAATCAAAATAATCTGTCATTTCAAACGAATCAAAACCCAGATACTCTAAATTTTCTTTCAGTTCTATTACTTCATCATGATAAGTTCCATTGTCTAAAATATGATCTTGTTGATCATCGGCTAAGACAGAATTAGAACCTGAAACACTACCAAATGATAGAACTAATATTATAAAAAGATACTTCATTTTACTCTTTTCACCTCCTTAGTTCCTGTATTTGTAAGTATCTAAAATTCATTTGATTCACAAAAGATATTTTAGATATTTGATAAATAATGGTATCAAAAACAGCTATACTATTACTATCATTTATACATTGTATCAATTTTCCCTTGTAAGTAACATAGTTCAATAGTTCATTTTATCAAAATATATTCGTATAAAATTCATCTTTGTAAACATACCGTATGAAATTAAAAGTTAAAAAAATTCATACAGTATGTTTTGTTTTTACCAAAACTTATATATTTTTTGATTTGTGACTAATAAACTTTCATTTAAACTAAAGCTTAAATCGTTTCACGAGCTCATTCAATTCTTTAACTAAGCCAGATAATTCATTGGAACTTGTTGTAATCTCTTCCATTGAGCTATTAACCTCTTCACTAGAAGCAGACGTTTCTTCAACACCTGCCGCAGATTCTTGAGAAATCGATGCGATCTCTTCAACAGAATCTGAAAGTTTTTGACTATCAGTTAAAATCGTCGATAGAGATTCTGTCATTTGTGTTGCTTCTTTCGCCATGGATTCGATTGCTGATTCAATCGCATTAAACGTTTGACCGGTTGTTTCGATGTCCTCTGTTCCTTGCTTAACTTGAGCATAACCATCTTCTAAATCAGATGTTACTTGTTCTGAACCTTTTTGAATACCCGAAATAATCTTCGTAATATCTTGTACCGATGAACCGACTTGTTCTGCTAGTTTACGAACTTCATCCGCGACAACCGCAAAACCTTTCCCGTGTTCACCTGCTCTTGCAGCTTCAATTGATGCATTTAAAGCAAGTAGATTCGTTTGTTCAGAAATATCTTGAATGACATTCACAATATTTGAAATCTGTTTAGATTGGTCATTCAATTGGGTAACATTATCAACTGAACGCTTCACAACCTCATCAATATTATGCATTTGATTCACAGATTGATTCATTAGTTCTGCACCATCGGTTGATAGTTTACGAACATGATTCGATTCCCCAGCAACGGATTCACCCATTTTTTCAGCTTTTCCGACTGATTCAACGAATTCATTCATTCCTGTTGAAAGCGCACTTGCATGAGATGCTTGTTTTTCAGCACCCGTTGCAATTTCTTCCATTGTAACGGTAATCTGTTCAGCACCATCTGTCACTTCATCTGTGGTTGCTGTTAAGGACTGGGCGTGCGTACTAACCGTATCCGATACATTTTGAATTTCAACTAATAACTGTCGCATGTTTTCTGCCATTTGATGCGTCGCATTTGTTAACTGTCCAACTTCATCGCGGCGATTCGTTTCTTCTGTTTTTTCGGATAAATTACCTGAAGCAATCACATCAACTCGACGAGTTAAATCTTGTAATGGCTTCGAAATTTTTCTATTGGTAATAAAGGCAATTAAAATTCCAACGATTACAATAACAATCGAAGCAATTAAACTTATCATAAATACAGCATCACCAATTCCATATATTTCATGTGCTCGTCCATTCATATTCACTTCGCGCTCTCTTGACAGTGATTGAAAATCATCGACTAAAGAATTGCTAAGTGGCATAATCTGTTGTTCAAGTAGAATAAGCGCTTCTTCCTCATTGCCAGCACCATATGTAGAAAAGAATTCATTGGTTAATTCATGCCATTCTTGACGTTGTTCAACTAATGACTGCATTTCTTCCGATTCATCTAAGTCTAATGCTTCCCCTTCTAATGATTGACTGACATTAGCTCCGTCTGTAAACATAGCTTGATAAGCACCATTTCCAGTCAGACCATAAGCTTGGAGTAGATTTGTACGTTCTAGCATATCAGAAGCTAATTGATCACTTACTCGTAATACAGCTAAATCTTCTTCTATAATTTCTTCAGTATTATCATTAATCAAAGCAAGTGAGCTGATATTAAGTGCGCTTATACCCGTTGCAAGTAATAAAATAAGACCGAACCCAAGTATTAATCGGGTTCCGATTTTTTTCGTATTCAATAATTGTTTTTTCTGTGATTTATCCTTTTTTACCTTTTTAGGCTTTTGTTTCTTTTTCTTCATTATAATCCTCCTCCGGTAAAAGCGTTATGATCAATAAACGCCTCTAATGTAGTCGTGTACTTCTTGTTTATAAAACGTTTCTAACTGTTGTAATTCTTTTTCTGAGAATGGCTTAACATCAGTTGAACCTAAGTTGTTTTTAACTTGTTTAACATTTTTAAAGCCTGGAATAACGGTTGAAATACCTTCTTGTTGCATAATCCATTTTAATGCAGCTTGTGCCATGTCACCATGTTCTTCTGTGATCCATTTAAGCGCTTGGCTTAGTTCGACCCCTTTTTCAAAAGGTAATCCACCGAATGTTTCACCGACATTAAATGCTTCACCATCATGGTTAAATTGACGGTGATCATCTTCTTCAAATTGATGTGATTTATCAAACTTACCTGTTAAGAGCCCGCTCGCAAGTGGCACACGTGCAATCACACCGATATTTTGTTTTTTCGCTTCTGGTAAAAGTGTTTCAAGCGGTTTTTGGCGTAACATATTAAAGATGACTTGTAATGTACTCACATTGTCGTTTTCTAAGCAAAATAAACCTTCTTCAATTGTTTCAACACTCACACCGTAATGACGAATTTTTCCCTCTTGTTTTAAATCGTCAAGCACATTAAAGACATCACCTTGTTTTAAAATCTCAAGTGGTGGACAGTGGATTTGATATAAATCTAACGTGTTGCGTTCAAGTCTTTTTAAAGTATTATCTAAATAGTTCGTCACGGCTTCTTTTGAATAATTTTTAGGGTCGTGAATATCTCCAGCACGACAGAACTTAGATGCGATATAAATTTCGTCTTCTTTTCCTTTTGTCGCCTTAGCTAAAAGTTCTTCACTATGTCCATCACCGTAGACATCTGCTGTATCAAAAAAGTTAACCCCTTGATCCATTGCAACTTCAAGTGCTCGTAAGGATTCTTGATCATTCGTCTGCCCCCAAGCACCCCCAATGGCCCATGTACCAAAGCTTAATTCACTAATCTCATAACCCGTTTTTCCTAATGTTCTGTACTTCATGACGCACTCTCCTTTTTAAAAAATGATTGCGTTTTCAAAGACTATTTTACTATACTTAACCAAAAAACTCAGCCTAATTATTATAGACAATTCTCAAAAAAATTTGGCAATACATGTCGTCATATACTTAAATGGTTCGCTTCTGGATCGAAACAAGTCAATTGACAAATTGTTTTACAACACTTATTCTATGACTTATAATTCTTATTGATTTACTAAGCTTTAAACGAAAGGAAGATTAGATGAACCAAATTTGGACGCGTTACAAAGAGACATCTCTCGTCTTAAAAATAACGGTAGCACTCATTTTAGGTACACTTGTAGGGATCGTGTTTGATGAAAGAATTGAACCGATTCTGCAACCTTTTGGCGATTTAATGTTACGTCTATTAACATTTCTTATTTTACCGCTCATTTTATTTACATTGATCGTCGGCATTAATCAAACGAAAATGCGAGATATCGGTCGAATGGGCTCAAAAGTATTTGTCTATTACTTAATCACATCAGCCGTCGCAATCGTTGTCGGACTAGGTGTCAGTCAAATTTTCTCACCTGGTGAAGGAATGACACTCGACCAAGGCGAAACGATTGATGTTCCAGAAGACCCTGGCATCGTGAATGTAATTTTAGATATTGTGCCAGACAATATCGTCACAGCATTTAATGAGTTAAATTTACTTGGTATTATTTTTACAGCAATTGTGTTTGGTTTAGCGATTTTGGCACTGCGTTCGAGTGACGAGCACAAAGAAATTGGCGATCACTTGCACAAGGTCGTAGTCGGATTGAACGAAGCATCGTTTAAAATTATGGACATTATTTTACAATATGTTCCGATTGGTGTGTTTGCCATTATCGCGACAACTGTTGCTAATCAAGGGTTGGATACATTGATCTCACTCGGTGGATTTATTGGGGTCTTGTACATTGCTCTATTTGTACAATTTTTGCTTTACATGGTTTTTATGAAGTTAACGCGTGTTGACACAAAGCCATTCTTAAAAGCAGCGCGTGCACCGATGCTAACGGCGTTTGTTTCACAAAGCAGTACGGGGACTTTACCGCTAACGATCCATGCAGCTCAATCGTTAAATTTGAAGAAAAGCTTGTATAGTTTCAGCTTACCATTTGGTTCTACATTAAACATGGACGGTGCAGCGATTCGAATTGCTGTTTCGGCAGTATTTGCCGCGAATGTTGTGGGGGATCCTTTATCACTAACGCAAATGTTAACCGTCGTGATTATCGGAACACTCGCATCGGTTGGGACAGCTGGTGTACCAGGTGCAGGGATCGTGATGATCTCAACCGTATTCGTACAACTAGGGTTGCCTATGGAAGCCGTTGCTCTCTTAACAGCTGTTGATGCGCTTGTCGGTATGGGCTGTACAGCTCTAAATGTAACAGGTGACTTAACCGGAACGTGTGTCATCAATCAAACTGAAAAACGAGCAAGTTAATCTAAAAAGCGATACCCAGATCTTTCTGAGTATCGCTTTTGTTTATGATTTTTTTCGTCCGAAAAAGACGAGACCAAAAATTAAGAAGAAAACCTTTATAACACTTGAAATGACTAAAAACGTCACGGCTCCGAATTGATGAATAACAGGTAGAGAAGCCGCTGTTACTAAACCACCACCAACAAACGGTTCGAATAATAGTTGTTTATACCCGAAGCCTTCAAGGGCTGGTGTTTCATTATCAGGGTCTGCAATTTTCATTAATAATAACCCTGTTGCTGTCATACCTGTCGCTTGTCCTAAATCACCAACACCACGCTCAAACCAATACTCTGGAATCATACGAGGTGCAAGGACTAAGAAGGCAAACACATTCCAAAGAATAGCCACAATAGATAACAATAAAAACGGGACAATATTGTCACCAATTACGGCAAGTGATAAGGTTGATAACGCACTAACGAGCAAGACATCGAGTGCAAATCCCGAAATACGGTTAATAAGTCCACGATCGATATAGAGATCAATTTTTAAACGGTCAAATGCGAGCTGAATGAACATACCGCCGATCATCGCTAATGGGAAAAGCGGGACATATGGGAATAAGTAAGTCCCTGTCCAAGCGCCCCATGTAGAAGCTTCAAGACCAATCAACAATTGCTGGAGGATGTAACCAATACCAATCGCAAGACCGATTAAGGCTAAGTGGAAAGCTAAAGGCTCCATTGACGAGATTTCTTTCGTTTCTCGTTCAACATCATACCCATACGATTCACCAATTGCAGCACGTTCTTTATCCGAAAATTGAGCTTTTCCGCCGACATATTTTGCACGGTTCGTTCTGTGCCCCCAGTTAATGAGGATAATCCCAATCACAACACCTGAGAGAATACCGATTGTTGCCATACCTAAAGCTAAATCAGCACCTTCTGAGAATCCTAATTCGTTAAACGTACCAGATAAGCCAGCTGCCGTTCCGTGACCGCCAACAAAACTAATTTCAATTAGCGCACCCGATAGAGGACTCATACCAAATACCGGTCCTAAAACGAGCAATGCAAGCACAAGACCGACTACATACTGCCCCCATGATACCGTTTGACCCATCACAATTTGAGGGCCTGCGATCAACCAAATCTTCTTTAAATTTGGCACAACTTTTCCCAAGAAAAGCGCAGCGAACACAATATTAATAAACAAACTCGGTAATGTACTCCATACATCTAATACAAACTCAGGAATCAATCCTTGATGAAAAACTGAATCCGCATCAAGCCACTGACTCGTAAGTCGACCCAGGGCTTCAGGTCCAACAAACAAACCGATAAAACCTGCTATAATTGAACTCGGTAAAAATAAGTCCCGTAACGTTTTAACGTGCAAACGGACAACTTTACCAATCATTAAAAAGACACCAATTAATATAAAACTAAAACCAATCATTTCTGCTGACATAATAAATCCTCCATTTCCTAACCATCTAATGGTACCGACTGTTAAGTAGACGATGCCCACCTGATTATATAGAAAATGTGAAGGTTTCACAATACGAAACAATTAATTCCAAATTTTTAGATTATTTTCAATTTAAAAAGAGCAGCTATGCCTTAGCACAACTGCTCTTTACCTTTATGATACGTTGTATTTTTGTTTAAAACTTTTCACGTAAACATCGACTGCTTTAATCGCTTGAACAACATCATCTGCTGTCACATCAAATGGCATATTGGTCATCGTATCTTCAGGCTTGACCGCAGCTTCTGCCACTTTTCGTAAATCTTCATCACTTGCTTCATCTAAATGTAGATCCTTCATTGTAATTGGTAAGTCCAATTTCAACATGAAGTCTATATAGCGCTCGAGTTCTTCTTCAGAGCGATTTTCTAAAATTAACTGCGTCATGATGCCGTAAGCGACTTTTTGACCGTGCGTCATATTGTGGATTTCTCCATGTAAGGCTGTAAAACCGTTGTGGATTGCGTGCGCACCTGCAATACCACCATTTTCAAAGCCTAGGCCACTTAAAAGCGTATTTGCTTCAACCACCGCTTCTAAAGCAGGGGTCACGACTTTTTCTTTATTCGCTTCATAGGCTTGTACACCATGATCGAATAAAATTTGTTCACATTTTTCAGCAATCGCAAGACCTGCAATAGTGCCTTTTCCACCATGCATATTTTCACCATAGGCTTTGTGCGTTGCCGTGGCCTCGATGAGTGTCGCTAGCGCATCAGATATACCAGACGCCATCATATGCGGCGGCCCTTGTGAGATAACACGCGTATCATTTAAGACCATATCAGGGTTTTTATTATAGAACTGATACGTCTCGAATTCTCCGTCTTCTGTGTAAATAACAGATAGTGCAGATGTTGGCGCATCGGATGAAGCGAGTGTATTAAAGATGATCAACGACACGTCTAACTCAATCGCTACAGCTTTAGCCGTATCAATCGCTTTACCTGTCCCAACACCTAACACACCGTCAATATCATTCTCTTTTCCAATTTTCGTGATGCGCTCAATTTCTTTGAACGAACATTCACCACCAAAGGTTACTTTTTCTGTTTTATAATCATCATTTTCTAACTCAACGATTAAATCGTTAGCAACAATTTCCTGTACCGTTTCATCAGCCAACACAAGAAACTTAGTTCCATAAGGCTTAATATACTCACTGGTTCGACTAACGAGATCCTTACCTTGAACATAACGACTTGGACTTCCAAATACTTTATCCATTGCGTAATGCCTCCTTTAATTTTGGTAATATATTGAACCTAATTATGGTATACCCAGTGTGTGACATTTTAAACTAGTGGTGAAACGTTAAACAAAGGCACTAACAATCATCGTATGTAAAATAAGGTAGCCCATGAAGAGACCTAATGCGATCGCTATCCCTTTCGTACCTTGGTTATAATCGAACCTCTCATCGCGTTCGGCTAATTGCGATGCCTTTGACTTTGCTAATTGGTAATACAACCGATTCCCGTTCAATCCGATCCAAGCATAAATCCCAATCGTACTAACGTATTGGAGTGTTCCGGAAAAGTCATTTGGCCCGACGCCATAATCAATCAAATCAACGACTAAAAATAAGCCAAGTATAGCGATAATCGTTTTATATAACCCGCGATACCCGAGCCAAAAGACACCAAGGAAAAAAGCTGCCCAATTCCAGCTCAATGCTTTTTCAGGTTGATCCGTTTTAGACCATTGGTGTCGGTAATAGTTATAATTTTTTCCTACAAATCTTTTCATGGATGTGTCATCGGAACCTCTTTCAATCTGTGCACCGCAGTGCTTACAGAATGATGCGTTCGAATCAAGTTCGTATCCACATGATTCACAATACATGCGCCTCACCCTTTCGTGTTGATCGTTTTTTGTTCACTATATCATACAAAATATGTGTTTCGCGCGGTTATGATGATTTTTCGCGCAGTTAAGCATGATTTTCGCGCGCAAAATGAAAAAATCGCGCGCAGATTCCGTATTTCGAGCAGTCAGATTGGATTTTGCACACAAATTCACGATTTCGAACACAAATCTCATTTTTTGCACACAAATCTCATTTTTTTCACACAAATTCAAATTTTCGAACACAAACTCCAGATTTCGCACACAAACACAAAAAAGCCCACCAACTCTCACTTAAGTTGGTGGACTCTTCCTCATTCAATTATGCTTTTCTATTTTTCCATTTGGTTGAGACGTTATCTACGTACGTGTAAATAACCGGGATCAACACGAGTGTAAAGATACTTGCAATCGTTAGACCGAAGATCACGGTCACAGCCATTGGTTGCTGCATTTCTGCACCTTCACCTAATCCTAGGCCAAGTGGAATCATCGCAAGAACAGTTGTCAACGTCGTCATTAGAATCGGACGAAGTCGGCTTCTCCCTGCTTCAATAATCGCATCATAGCGATCGATCTCACGTCTTCTCAATATATTCGTATAGTCGACCAGCACGATCGCGTTGTTAACGACAATACCGGCAAGCATAATAATCCCGATAAACCCGACGATACTTAGTGGTGTACCTGTAATAAAGTAACCGAACAACACACCAATAATCGAAACGGGTAGCGAGAACATAATGATAAATGGCATCAAGAAGTTCTCAAATTGAACAGCCATGACAACATACACTAAGAATATGGAAAGAAGTAAGACGAGCGCGAGTTCACCGAACGCCTCTTCCATATCTTCTGCCTGACCACCAATTGAGTACGTATACTCATCTGGCCAATCCATTCCGTCGAGGCGTTCCTCGATTTCAGATGATACAGTACCAAGATCGGCACCCACCACATCAGACGAAATCGTCACAAGCGGCTGTTGATTACCACGCTGCAAGTTAGCAGGTGCTTGCGTATGCTCAAGCGATGCAATTTCATGAAGTGGTACTTGCATGCCCATTGGTGATTGAATCATCATATTGCGAATATCAGCAATCGTGTCGTAATCCTCTTCCGGATACTGCACGCGGACATCCATCTCATTTCCATCTTCTCGGTAGCGCATAACAGTTTGACTCGACATACGCGTTTCAACCTGATTCATCACGAGGGCATCAGCTAACCCGTATCGTGCGGCCACTTCTGAATCGACTTGGATATCAAGTTGTGGTTGCACTTCATCAATCGATGTTGATGGACTATAAATACCGTCAATTTCTTCAATTTCAGCTAATACATCCGTCGACAATTCATTTAACACATCATGCTCGGGTCCTTGTAATTCAATCGAGATCGGATCACCCATCTGCATATCATCCATCGCACTTACATTAATATCAGCACCTGCAATGTGCGTCGTGTTTTCCGATAACTCTTGAACGAGGTCTTCTGTTGTCATATCACGATCAGATGCGGGCACGAGTTCGAGCGTGAAGTTCGCGGAATTACCGCCTCCACCGCCCATGCCCATCATACCGGACATCATGTCACCGCCTGCGATGGAAAGGTTATTAATACGGATAATATCATCATACTCACTAATGACTTCATCCACTTCCATCGCAATCTCTTCGGTTCGTTCAGCTTGTGAACCTGCTGGCGTTTCAACATCTACACTAATTTGACCTTGATCCCCTTCAGGAATAAACTCAGAACCGATAAATGGTATAAGCAATAAACTTCCGACGAGTAAAAGCAAGGTGACGAATAACGTCGTCTTCCGTAGTCTAAGCGCTTGTTTTAACACTCGTTCATAACCATTTGCTAAACGTTCCAAGAACCGGTCAAACCAATAACGACGTTTGTTTGACTCTTGATTTACATCGACCAACAATTTAGACGACAACATCGGTACGAGTGTAATTGAAACAACAAGCGCTGCAATTAAAGCAAAGGCAACGGTTGTCGCAAGGGGAATAAACAACTCAGCAGCGATCCCTGACACAAATACCATCGGTAAAAATACAACTAATGTTGTCGTTGTCGATGCAATAACGGCTGGGGCAAGTTCAGATGCACCAAGTTTAGCCGCTTCAAATTTTGAATAGCCTCGTTGCCGGTAGGAGACAATATTTTCTAAAATAACAATCGAGCTATCAACCATCATCCCAATACCGAGGGCTAAACCACCCATTGTCAGAATGTTTAATGTCTCACCTGTAAAGTATATTAAGCTAAACGTTGCAATAATCGCAATTGGAATCGATACCCCAATAACAATCGTCGCACGTAAACTCTTTAAGAATAATAGCAAGACTAAAATTGCAAACAACCCACCTAAGAGAATGTTTTGTACAACGGAGTTAATCGATAGTCGAATAAACTCAGACGTATCATAAACAAGATCAAGCTCCACGTCTCCTGGTAAACTTGCTTCAATCTCATCCATGCTATCTAACACATTATCACTCACTTCAACCGTGTTCGTACCGGATTGACGCATAAGTGATAACACAACGGCATCTTGCCCGTTAACGAGTGTCGTATCAGGCGTTGTAAATGTATCCTCAACTGTTGCTAGATCAGACACATGCAATATAGAGCCTTGTTCGGTTTGAACAATCGTCTCTTCAATCTCTTCAACCGATTGATACGTCCCGTCAACACGCACTTGTAAGTTTTCATCACCACTTCTAACGGTACCTACAGATCCTGCTTGGTTCGCACCACCAAGTGATTCCATAACATCTTGAGCACTTACACCGTACTGCATCAACTTCGATTCATCTAATGTGACGTCAATAACGCGTGATTGCCCACCTTCCATCGTCACATCCGCAACACCGGATTGACGTTCTAAAGCTGGTATGACTTGATCATCAGCTAAATCTTGCAGTTGAACTAAATCCTCACCTGAAAGACTCACCGCCATAATCGGCATTTGGTTCGGGTTAAAACGCAGGACGTTCGCATCCCCTGCATCATCAGGTAACATCGGACGCACTTGATCAACCCGTTCTCTCACTTCAAGTAAAGCATTATCTAAATTCGTACCCATATCAAACATCATAATAACAGTTGATGAGCCGGTATTCGACTGTGTTTGAATTGAATCAATACCCTCAATCGTTCCAAGGGCTTGCTCTAGTGGTTCACTAATTTGGCGTTCCACATCTTCAGGCGCCGCTTCCTCATAACTGACCGATACAACAGCGACCGGTAAATCAATATCTGGCAGTAAATCAATGGCTAAGTTTTGAACAGATACAAATCCAGTCGCAATGATCGCCAGAACAATCATAATAACGCCGACTGGACGTTTAACGGATGTCTCGACTAACCTCACGATTCAACATCCTCCTCTTGGAATTCAACGGAATCCCCATCATCTAATGTTAATTGACCACTAGTCACGACCCACTCATCAACTTCAACGTCGCCATCAATTGCTGTGTAGTCAGACTGAATCAGTTCAGCTTCAACATCCACACGTTCTGCTACGTCATCTTCAATGCGGTAAACAAAATAACCTTCATCATCTTCATTTAAAGCTTGTGTTGGAATAAGGAGCGCATCTGTTAGTGTCTCTTCAGCTACATCAATGCGTGCGACAACGCCCACTTTCCAATCTGCTTCATTATCAATAGATAGACTGACTTCATACATCCCTGTCTCACCAGGTAAAACAGAGACATTTTCTACAGTTGCTGTTTGCACTTCATCATCATCTGAAATCGTGACATCGAATTCATCGTCTACTTCAAACAATTCACTTCTAAGTGCCGTCACTTCAACCGTCATATCTAATTCGGCTAAATCAACGATTAACATCGCTGGCTCTTCAGTTGAGGTAATATCGCCTTCTTCTAATTCTAAATCAGCGATACGCCCATCTTCATCAGCGGTTAATTCAACTTCCATCCCATTTTCCATCGATATCATTGTAATTAAAACATCATCTTCTTCAACAGAATCACCAACTGACACGTGCACTTCATCCACTTCACCAACAGCTGGTGCCATCACTGGCGTAACAGATACAGGCTCTGTTCGCCCGTAAAATGACTGATTAATCGTTAAATCGCCTTCTTCAACTTGCTCTGCTTCTACAGCTACGGTTTGATCTTCTTCCACTTGTTCTTCACTTCCATTGTCATCATTACAGGCAATGAGTACCATCATCATGACAATTAATAAACTAACGACCTTTTTCATTTGATTGTTCCCCCTAAATATCTATTTAATTTTTCAATTTTATCTTGCAATGAACCGATCGACTCTAACGACTGAATCAGTGAACGGATCATCACTTGATTCGGTTTATCTTTACTCAGTTCACACTTCAATAATTCTACAATTTCATATAATTCAACTTGTTTCTCTTCATCAATTTCTAAAGTGCTAATCGCTTCACTCAACTCATCAAATACATTTACACAACTTACTGACTGTTCGGTCAATTCAAGTTGATCCGGTGATAAAATCGGTGCTGGCAACTCTTTTAAAAGCGCGTCAATCATCGACTGAAAACGATGCACAATATAGTGAGATAAATCACCGACATCAATATCTGCTTCATAAAGGATAATCGTCTTCAAATAACCTTGCAAAATCCCATCATATAAAACAAAACAATCGGCTAAATACGGCCTGATTTGATCACCATACATTTCAAACAACCTAGATGTAATCGCTTGAAAGCTATGGTTATGTAAATCTTTGATCAAATGTTTAAACCCTTCACCGCCGTTTGTATGATCTCTAAGTGTCATAAACACATGCCCTTTGTGATCACTAACCGCCTGTAAAAAGAGCGCTGTTTGTTCAATCAATTTCGATTCTGGATCTTGATTCGATTGATTAATACGCGTCACTTCATCAAGCATTTGCTCAGCATAATATTGAACAATTTCTGAAGTGAGCGCCTGTTTCGATGAAAAATAAAGGTAAAAGGCGCCTTTTGATACACCACTACGCTCTGCAATGGCTTGAATTGATGTTTTGTGATAGCCTTTCTCAGCAAAAAGAGCGACACTACTTTCAATAATACGACGTTTTTTCTCTTCCATCTATGTCGCACCTCCAAATCTTTGACTGACCAGTCAGTCATTATCTACTTTCATAAATTAACACAATTTTAAGGAACCGACAACTGATTTGACTGCATCAAAATTAATTTCTAAGAATGATCATTTATGTCTAGTCATTTTGTCCTTTTTATGAGATATTTATTAAAAGACTGTAAATTGTTGACAAAAGGAGTTGAGTGAAATAGACAAACGTATCGCCTATTACCGAATAAACGACCTGACTTTGTATTTAGAAGATGCACGAAAGTTAGATGCTTCGACTCGTATAGAAGAACGTGATGCGACCTATGAATCGATCCACACATTAAAACAAATTATGGATCACAACTGCCTCATGAATGGTTCTTCTTTTGCAGGAAGAAAAGCAGCCATGCAAGCCATTTTTGACTTAAAACAAACCCCACCCATTGCCATTAACCCAGAAAAAGAATACTATGCGTTTTATGTTCAATTACCAAATGAATTTAAAGCGATTTGGATCTTAACGAAACAAATCAAAAACATTCAACAGCTCGATCACACAACGATCATTCACTTTCACCACGGTAAATCATACGCACTCAATATCTCACGTGCTCGTTCCAACCGCATTTTCGCCCATATGTATCGTTTACAAACCTATTTTACAAAACATAAGCATCCAATCGGCTAAACAGGTGACAACCGCCCCCTTTAATCTGTATACTTAAGAAACAGAAAAGTTCGAATAGAAAGATACATATTAAACAAAGTACAGAGAGAGGGGGATACTTCTATGAAAACATTACGTCCATACTTATCACGCTACCGGCTCATCATCGTACTTGCGCTTAGCTTGATGCTATTTGAACTCGTCGTTGAGCTCGCCTCTCCTTTATTACTCGCTCGATTAATAGATGATGGCATTTTAACCGAAGACTTAACAGTGATTACATACTATGGACTGATCATGATCGTTTTATCAGTTCTTGGGTTTATCGGTGGGATTATTAATTCCTTTTTATCGGCACATGTAGCACAAAGTGTCAGTTTTGACCTGAGACAAGATGCATTTCGGCAAATCATGAATTTTTCAAATAAAAATCACCACCGCTTCCCGGCATCATCACTCGTAACCCGGCTCACAAATGATATCCATCAATTCCATCGCTTTTTATTTATGTCGCTTCGGATTGCAGCACGTGCACCCCTTTTAATCATCGGGAGTGCTTTCATGGCAATTCGTGTCGATGGTGAATTAGCGCTGATTCTTGTAATTGCGATGCCGCTTCTCGTTTTATTTTTTATTTGGTTAATTAAAAAAGGGGTTCAATCGTTTAGAATCGTGCAACGTGCACTGGATCGTGTGAATTTAATTATGCGAGAGAATCTAGCACATATGCGACTCATTAAAGCCTTTTTAAGGCATTCGTTTGAAACATCGCGTTTTCATGATGCAAGTGACGTATTAAAAGACCGCACGATTCGTACGTTACGCTTTATGGAAATGGGCACGCCTGTCGTGCTATTCTTTATGAACTTATCGATCATTGTCATTCTTTTCTTAGCACGAGGACGCCTAGAGGCAGGTACAATTGAAGTCGGTGAGGTTGTTGCGATTGTGAATTATGCGACACGTATGATGTATGCAATATCGCTTCTTTCCTTTATTTTAATGGCCTTTAGTCGAGCGCGCGCATCGTATAGCCGTATGGAAGACGTCCTAACTGAACCGATTGATATCCTAAGTGGTGAAAAAGATATTCAAGTAACCGATGAGAATCTCATTCACTTTGATCACGTGTCGTTTTACTATCACGATCAAGATTATCCTGTGTTAAAAAATATTGAATTTACCATTCAGAAACACGAAACCGTCGCCTTAATTGGCTCAACGGGATCAGGGAAATCAACATTAATTGAGTTAATTTCACGACTTTATGATCCAACAGAAGGAACGATTTATTATGGCGATCAACCACTTCATACGTTAAAGCTTGACGAGCTACGATCACGAATCGGTTATGTCCCGCAAGAATCTCAGCTTTTTAGTGGCACGATTCGAGAAAACATCCGCTTCGCATCACCTGATGCAACAGATGAAATGATCAAAAAAGCATGCCGTGATGCCCAAATTGCTGAAACGATTGAAGCATTGCCTGATCAATATGATACCCATGTGACCCAGCGCGGGGTAAATCTCTCGGGCGGGCAAAAACAACGACTCGCCATTGCCCGTGCATTTATTTCAAATCCTGAATTACTCATTTTAGATGATGCGACCAGTGCGCTTGATTTAAAAACAGAGAAGAAACTGTTGGACGTCTTAGCATCGCTTGATGTGACCGTTCTTCTTGTCACTCAAAAGGTTTCCACCTTCACGTTGGCTGACCGGATTATTTTATTGGATAAGGGGGAAATAAAAGCGACAGGCACCCATCAATCATTACAAGAAGAAAGTAAGATCTATAGACAAATTGTTAAGTCCCAATCTTAATTTAAGAGGAGGTGGTTTCGATCGAACGACATAAACAAGAACCTGTAGATGTAAATAATATATGGCCGACGATTAAACGACTGATGCGCTACTTGAGTGCTTCACGTGTAAAAATCACACTTGTTATTTTTTTCGTTCTATCAAGCAGCGCGCTTTCTCTTTTGGCACCATTCTTATTAGGGTATGCGATTGATCAATTTTTAGAAGACTTACCTTTCGATCAGTTCACCTGGTTGTTAATTGGACTTGGTGTCGTGTATTTCTTCCATTCACTCACGATGTGGTTGCAGCATTTTGTCATGATTCAACTCGCACAAAACGCCGTTTATCAAATGCGACAAGATTTATTTGAAAAACTGCACCATTTACCGATTCCATTTTTTGATCGGAACACACATGGTGATTTGATGAGCCGGTTAACGAACGATTTAGAAAATGTTAGCCAAACGCTGAACACATCTGTGATTCAATTGTTATCGAGTGTCCTCACACTAACAGGGACGTTTATCTTTATGATTTACTTGAGTCCTCTCCTAACGCTTGTCACACTTTCTGTCGTTCCGATTTTGTATTTCGGGATGAACTGGATCACAAAGCGAACGCGTCTTTATTTTAAACAGCAACAACAAGAACTCGGTGAATTGAATGGTTATGTAGAAGAAATGATCACCAATCACACGGTCGTGTCTATTTTTACAAAAGAAGAAGAAGCGATTGATGAATTTACGACCATCAATCAACGGTTAAAAAAGGCTTCTTACTTAGCACAAAGTTATTCAGGTTTTATTCCTAAACTATTAAATGTCTTAAACAACTTAGGCTTTGCACTACTGGCATTAATTGGTGGTTTACTGGCGATCAATCAAATTGTTACGATTGGGTTAATTGTAACCTTTACTCAGTATTCACGACAGTTCACCCGCCCATTAAACGAATTGGCCAACCAATTTAACACCGTTCTATCCGCAGTTGCTGGTGCAAAGCGTGTCTTCGCCGTGTTAAATGAAGAAAACGAAGAAGATATAACAGACGATGACAGAACTTGGGATCGCATTGATGGACACTTAACGTTTGATCAGGTGAGCTTTAGTTATACACACGATCAACTGACACTGACTAATATCAATCTTGAAGCGAGTCCTGGTGAGATGATCGCATTTGTCGGGCCGACGGGGGCCGGCAAGACGACGATGATTAACTTGATCACCCGTTTTTACGACCCAGACGAAGGTGAAATACGAATAGATGGCACACCGATTCAATCCGTTAGTCGCCGCACATTAAGACAACACATTGGTTTTGTGTTGCAGGATCCATACCTATTTCAAGCAACGATTCGCGAAAATATTCGTTACGGGAAATTGGATGCAACCGATGAAGCGGTCGAACAAGCAGCGAAAGAAGCTAATGCTGACCCCTTTATTCGCACACTTCCACGTGGCTATGACACCGTCTTAGACCAAGATGGTGGCGGAATTAGTCAAGGTCAAAAACAACTCATCTCAATTGCACGAGCGATTCTTTCAGACCCTGATTTATTTATTTTAGATGAAGCTACAAGCAGTATTGATACAGTCACAGAAAGCTACATTCAAGATGCCTTAAACAACCTGATGAAAAATAGAACGAGTGTCGTGATCGCGCATAGACTAAATACAATTCAACAAGCCGATCAAATTTTCGTCTTTAATCACGGAGAAATTGTTGAATCCGGAAATCATGAAACACTTATTCATCAAGATGGTTTCTATAAAAGTATTTACCAATCACACTTTAAACCAAGCACCGCCTAGTTTAAAATGGAGCTCATTGTGGAAAATAATAAATAGACAGACCAAAAAGGGGTTTTTGGATATGAAACGACAAACAATTTTTGCGAGTATAGCAGGTGTTGTTCTACTCGTCGTTCTCGCTTTAATCACTGTACCGATGATGGATGATGACGCAACTTCACCTGCCGAAGACCATCCAGATGATCAAACAACTGAGCAAGAACAAGTAGAAGATGGCCCTGATTTAGCTAGAGAATTAGATGAAGAAACAGCCGATCAATTACTCTCAGATTACGAACAGGTCTTTCTTGACGTCGTGGACAATGTTGATGATGAGCAGTATGCAGTCGACTTCGATACTCAACAAGAAGTGCACGATCATTTCAAACAAGTGATGACACCATCTCAATCACAGACCATTTTTTTAAATTACTTTGAAGCTGATGACCAAGGTGTTTATGTCATCCCAATGGATGGGAAGACGTTTATTAACCCCGATGAGGATTATGAGTTGACTGAACGCGGTGATGAGCGTTACACGATCGAACAAACACAATCGAACCCCCAAATGGGAACCGTTACATTCCGTTATGACATTAGATATTCAAATGATCAAGAAGCTTGGCTAATCCGTGAAACAGAGAGTGAGCAAATTGAGGACACCGATGCTGAAGAAGTAGCCGAGAACGTCATTCACGCAATCGATGACCAGGATATGAGCGCCCTTGCCGATTGGACGCATACATCTCATGGCATTCTCTTCTCACCATATGTCAACGTCAGTGATGAGGATTTAATCTTTTCAGAAGCTGAGATTGCAAACTTTGATGAAGATGATGAGATTTATACGTGGGGTGTTTATGATGGCCGAGGCGACGACATCGACTTAACACCTGAAGATTATTTTGATGAATTCTTACCGACAAATCTCTTAATTGAACCAGATGACATTTATGTCAATGAATTCAGTCAACACGGAAATGTACTCAACAACATCGATGACTATTTCCCTGATGCGACAGTTGTTGAATACCATCACGAAGGTACCGACGAATACGACGGTATGGATTGGTTCAGTATTCACGTTGTTCTTGAAGAAAATGAGCATGGCCAATACCGCGTTGTCGCACTCGTATCCGATCAGTGGACCATTTAAAATCATTAGCTCCTGATCACTCGATCAGGAGCTTTTTTGCGCCTTAAATCTTTGCCTTCTAAATTGATCCCGAATATACCGTTCAATTGCGCCTTTCTTTCGTTTCATTAAGCGCTCCATTGTTCGTTTTTTCAAGACTAGAAAAATAAGTTCTCCCTGATCTGATCGAATCATAAGCTGATAAATCCCCTCTTTCTCGACTTGACGCAAATCAAAACGAACCCCTTCGTCAAACTCACCAATCAAGCGACTCGCAGCACTCAGTACTTCATGAAACACTAAATCCATATTGATCACTCCTATCAGACTGTCAACATACCTCAAAGAGTGAAAAAACCTCTCCCATCTAGAATGATGAAAGAGGTTTGTCGGTCTGTATCGACGTCATCATTCAAAGCATTTATAGCTTTGCTGGTTGGGGCACCTTACCAATAGCAGGTTGCCGTGGAGTCACTGAGCCAGATCTCTCGTCCACTCTTTATAGCGTATGTTGTTACCTAATAGTCTATCATAATGTTACAGATCTGTTAATGCATTATTTTCACAAATCTTTGTGTTAAAATAGACCTATTAACTGGATGTGAGGAGAATGAACATGTTTGAATTAGAAGGCTTTATCATCATCGCGGTCGTTGTCGGCTTAAGCATCTTATTAAATCGAATGCGTAACCGCGTGAGCCGTCAATATATTAAACAGATTTTAAGACACTTACCAAGTGATCATTACGAAGTTTTGACAAATGTTCCGCTAAAAGAAGGAACCGCGGATCACGTTGTCTTATCTGTCTATGGTGTTTTTGTCATTGACCAACAAAATGATACGGGAAAAGTCACCGGATCGCTAAAGGATGAAAACTGGACGCAACATTATAAAAAACGCACAAAACAGGTTCCTAACCCATTGTCCAAAACAAAGGCACAAGCAGAAACGATTCAAAAACATCTAAACCTAAAAAGTAAACATATCTTTCCCATTGTTGCGTTTAGTAATGCCACAACGATCAATGTAGACAAATCCTTAATCGACACGTATCAAGTCGTCAATTACGACGGAGTCATAGATGCGATTCAAGCCAAACAAACACCGCAATTATCAAAAGAAGCGGTGAAAAAATTAACCGAAAAACTCAATAATCTTTATGTAAAATAATCTTACGAACTCCTTTCGCCCTATTAAAAAAGATGTAGAAATAGATCAAAATGTGTCTTATAATGAGGACTGATATTTATAAAAAGGAGTGTTTTTATTGCAATGTCCAAATTGTAAGACAGTGATCAGTGAAGAAGCTTCGTTTTGCGGGGAGTGTGGTACCCCAGTTAACAAACAGGAAGCTTTCGACTCAAATGCTAAGTCTAATGAGTTCGTTGAACAAAGTAAGGCTATTAGTAAAGCTTACATAAGCTACTTGCCAAATGCGATCAAGCATCCTTACGCAAGTAGTAAACACATGACCGATAACAAAGGAGATATGATCAACAGCATCATTACGCTGCTCTTATTTTCGTTTTTAATTCCGTTCTTCTCTTATGTTGTCGCGCATTCATTTTACAGAGGCTTAACCCCATCGTTTTGGGATATGACGTTAAGACCCTTCATCTTAATTACTATTTCAATTGCGGTCATCACGGCGGTTATGTTCGGTGTCATCAAATTAATGAAACTCAATTATTCATTTATCCGTGTCATGACCACGTTTGGAACGTTGATGGTACTCCCAACACTGAGTGTAGCTGTATCAATCGTCCTATTTATAATCGGTTTGCAAGAATTTAGTATGGTTGTCCTCGGCTTTGCGCTCATTCTATTTACGCTATCATTTATCGCAACCATTATCTCACTTGCTGATGCATCCGACACAAAACCAGCAATCGATGGCTATTACGGTGTTATTCTCACCATCATTGGCGTCTTGATCGCGGGTCAAATTTTAGGAGAAGCACTTAGTGAGATCATGTTATTCAACTACTTATAAAAATGTGTAGCGCACCTAATTTGGTGCGCTATATTTACTAGGAGGTAATTGATATGCTTTTTAAATGGATGACGCTATTAAGCGTTAGTTTCGTTCTTTTAGGCTGTCAGTCAACAAACTTAGAGACCGCTACTGCGAGTCAATCAAAACAGACGACTTTAGAAGAAAAAGCACGGCCACTGACTGAACAATTTTTCGTTGAACACATCTTAGAAATCGAACAAGAAACAGTTGATATGATGTATGAACACTACGAATTTCATGATGACGGCTTTACTTTTACGATTGAATTTAACGCTATTAAAAATCAATTGACCGACTTCTATACGGTCGACCAAATTGAAACATACATAAAAGGTATTTACGATCAACCGAATGACTATAATGAATACTTATATGCTTTTCCCTTAGGCGCTTCAGTTGACATCTATGATGCTCACTTAATGCACCATACAAACCGAGTCGAACTGATCGTAGAAAGTGACTTTTATTATCAACCGAACCCGACTATTTATGAGCTTGTTTTAGAGGATGGAAAGTGGAAAATTAATGGTCAACGAAATATCACGCTGCCAGCTGATATTCGGTTTGCTTTAACAGAGGATCTAGCTAATCATGGTTATGAAGAAATTGATTCGATTGACGTCACTGAAGATCTGGATAGTTTTGAGGATCGCCTGCCTTATTATAAAGGTGAGAAAGATTATCCGTTTGAAGTCCAGCTTTCGAATCAAAATAAAACACTGACAGGTGAATTCGATCCGCTCACCGGTCGATTGTCACAATTAGAGGAATAAAGCCATCATTTGATTCAATGACGCGTTTCTATATGACGAAACATATGCTATGATAGACTCATCTTAAGCGAAGGGGTGTCACCCACTTGATTAAACAAAAATGCCATTTTATTATTGAACATATGTATGAGGATCATGATTTTAACGAACAGGTCGCGGTACTCTTTAACCCAATTGGTCTCTACACCATTACGATTCCGTCACGCCACCTTCAAACGGTTAAACATATTGACGATCAATTAATTGTCACCGAATTAACGAACGCATACTTAATTCCCAGTCAAACCGTTAAAGAAAAAAAGGATGAATGGCGAAAACGAAATGATTCCTAAATTTGTATAAACTAAACCAAAACCGAAGGGCAATATGTCCTTCGGCTTTTTAGTTTAAAACTCTTCATATTCAGCTGGATTTTGATTTTTACGACGGCCATCTGGTTCTGTCATTTGATTAATCCGATCTATATCATCCGCTGTCAATTCAAAATCAAAAATATCAAGATTTTGCTTTTGACGTTGCGGGTTTTGTGATTTTGGAATACTAATCGACCCGAGCTGATAATGCCACCTTAAAATAATTTGTGCACTCGACTTTTGATGCCGAGTTGCTATTGATTGAATCACGTCTTGATCAAGTAATTCTTGACTTCTTGCGAGTGGACTCCAAGACTGTGTCTGAATCCCTTTTTCTTGATGGTAAGCGCGTTGTTCTTCTTGATTAAAATACGGATGCAACTCGATTTGATTCATACTTGGCAATACACCCGTTTCTTTTTCTAAGACCTCTAGGTGCTCAGGTAAAAAATTACACACACCGACAGAGCGTATTAATCCCCATTTCTTTGCATCAAGTAATGCTTGCCACGCCTCGACATAATGCCCTTGTATTGGGTTTGGCCAATGGATCAAATAAAGGTCAAAATAATCGAGCTGACTACGAAACAATGACTCTTGAATCGCCTCAACAGCATCTTGATAATGGTGATAACGACCAGGTAGTTTTGATGTAACGACTAATTCTTCTCTTGGGACAGCAGTCTCACGGATCGCGCGTCCTAACGTCCCTTCATTTTCATAATTATAAGCAGAATCAAGTAATCGATAACCACTCTTGATTGCCGATTGAAGCGCATGGACACCGGCTTGTCCTTTAAGTTTATATGTACCAAAACCTGTCGCCAGTACTTCTAAACCATCGTTTAGCGTAATCGTTGGAATCATTTCCTCACCTTCCAGTCTATTTATTTCTACTTCTATTCCTGTTTTTATATCACATGAAACATAGAGACATCATTTTAATGTTTTAGTGACAAGCTCATCATTGACAATCAACCCACCACTATCATGTGGCAAAACCTCTAAAGTCTCAAGTTGTTCATCAAGAAACACTTCAACATCATGACTCATCACCATTTTGTAAGCATTTCTCGTTTCCTTTACTTCTATATCAGGATTAAGTGCATAGTCTTCAGGATCAACATATGATTTCCGTCCATTACTTGCTTCTTCATCCGATGTATAATGACTTTTCTTATATACAAAAACCGTTTGGACCGGTTCTGATGGATCCACAACATAGCGATCACGAGCTTGATCATATTCAAGCTGATACGATTGTTGCTGATACCATCCTTCTCTTTCACGGATACTCATGTCGACTTCATCTTCTTGATTAATCATGACAAACACTTCATGCTCAGCATTCAAAGAACGATAAGCACCAGCTATATCACTACTACTAGATAAATTAATAATCGCACCTATAAGGATTAAAGCTAACAAACTATAAATAACACGTTTATTCTTTACTACCACCCTTTTATTTGAGTGAGGTTTAGCATCAAAAGGTGACCCACATGTTGAACAAACCCTCGAATCTCCTGTTCTTTGCTGACCACAATTCGCACAGTACTTAATCGTTTCACTCATGTATTATGCACTCCTTGCACTTAGTTAAAAATAAATAATCAACCACACCCATTATAAAGTAAATATAACCATTTTTACATGAATTATGGAAATTCATCTCAACTCAATAATTATTTAGCTGAAAATTCACACTAAAATAACTCAACCCCTAGTTTCTATGAAATGGAATGATATGGTATGATAACGTTATCAAAATACATATTTGAGAGGATGATTAAAAATGGCAAGAATAACATGTGATTTCTTTTCTGAGGCACTAACATTAAATACATCAATGACGGTTATTTTACCAGAACACAAGACTAATAAGCTTCTCCCCACCCTGTATTTACTTCACGGTTTCAGTGATGATCATACGATTTGGACACGCCGTACATCCATTGAACGTTACGTCTCTGAACTTGGGATAGCGGTTGTCATGCCCAATGTTGATCACAGTTTCTATACAGATATGGCTTACGGTAAAAAGTACTGGACGTTTCTAACAGAAGAGTTGCCGCAAGTCGCAAGGTCTTTCTTTCCGTTATCGGACAAGCGAGAAGACAACTTTGTGGCCGGTTTATCAATGGGAGGTTATGGTGCTTTTAAGTGGGGATTAAACAAACCCGATCAATTCGCAGCGATCGCTTCCTTATCCGGGGTTCTAAACTTAGCCCAACACCCTCAAGAAAACACTGATCACCCAATGGCGCAAACACTTTATAATGTTTTCGGTGGTGACAATATTGAGGGAAGCATGCACGATATCTTCCATTTAACACGTAAGCTCGACCAATCAGACGAGCCAAAACCGATGCTTTACCAAGCTTGTGGTACCGAAGATTTCTTATTTGAAGAAAATATTGCATTTAAGGAATTAACAGACAGTCTATCATTAGATGTTAAAACTACATTTGATTCAGGGACGCATGAATGGGGATATTGGGATTATCATATTCAGGAAGTGCTGAACTGGCTACCTCTAAAGTGATGAGGTGTTTGAAATATGAGGGGCTTGTGATCAGTAAAATGAATTTTCCTTTTACCAATCACTGCCCCTTCTAATTAGACTTTTCAAATAAATGCTAAAAACGTGAAGATATACTGATTAGCTTTTGCTGCAGATCGACCTTGTACTCCATGTGACGAATACTCATTTGATAAGATCTGATCGTTGCCATGGTCAATTAATGCTCGTTTCAATAAGGTCACTAGAACAAACGCACCCATAACAACAAAAATACCAAGTACAATACCAAATCCAGTTATATTTTCTGGTAAAAAGTTCAAAAAAATATATACAAATAAAAACAAAGAGAACAAAACACCCATTGTCAACATTCCACCCAAAAACGCAAATGGCATTACCCCAAATAATAAATACTTCAACATCCTGATCATAAAAAATGGCATTGTCTTTTTTATCAATTCTATTATGGAAAGGTCTACTACTACACACCACTTATGGCGCTATGACCAAAACTTAAGAAGCTTTGATTCAAAGGTATTAAGAAATCAAACTTTTAATAAATGACATAAAAAAACCGGGTTTCGTATAGATTCGAGCAATGCATTGTTCTTCCAAGCAACACAACAATCTTATCTGAAACAAACTTCAGAATGAACACAATCTTGGAAAACAATGAATTCACACACAATCTATACGGTTAGACCCGGCTTTCTCTTTATTCTGAAAATAGAAATGATTCCTTCAGGATTTGCACTTATTCAAATGGTGATGATTTACTAACGTTACGAATTGATATTTTGAACTGTATACATCTTCAGAAAGAAAATCATCTATATCTCTTTTATTTATTCTTTAACTCTCTTAATTTTCTTCGCTTTAACCAATAAAGATAGATACCCGTTAGCATGAAGACCAAACCGATTAATAAAAGATTGAAGATGCTTGCATTAGTATCTGGTAATTGATCTGACTCATCAGATTCGGTTGTTTCAACTGTTTCTTCTTCAGAGACTTCATCTTCTGGGTCTTCTTCATCCGGATCATCTCCCTCTGGGTCTTCTCCCTCTGGATCGTCTCCTTCTGGGTCTTCTCCCTCTGGATCATCTCCTTCTGGGTCTTCTCCCTCTGGATCATCTCCTTCTGGGTCGTCTCCCTCTGGATCGTCTCCCTCTGGATCGTCTCCCTCTGGGTCGTCTCCCTCTGGGTCGTCTCCCTCTGGATCGTCTCCCTCTGGGTCGTCTCCTTCTGGATCATCTTCTTCTGGGTCGTCTCCCTCTGGATCATCTCCTTCTGGGTCTTCTCCTTCTGGGTCATCCTCAGTTTCTAACTGTTCAAAGACACCATAGGTTGAGAATCCATCAACATCAATCGAGATCGTCTGATCTGTTTCATTGACTTCTCCATCCCGAGCTTCCCATTCTTCGGTCGATTCATTGAGATAATAAATATCGATATCATCTGGGTTTGCTTCTTGATCATAGCCCATTGTTAAAACAAATGTGCCACCAAGAGGAACCTCTATAGATGAATTATCAAATGTAAATGTTAAAAGGTCCCCTACTTCTTTTAACCCTACTTGACTACTCTCGCTACCTTCATAAATCTCTACTACAAGTGTTGTGTGCGAAGGTAGGTTCTCAGGCATCGTTAATATAGTACTTGTTCCTTGTATTTCATACGTTTCACCGGCGACCACATATTGTGCTTCTTGACCGGGTTCAATCACAGTCGCTTCCTCTACAGTGACCATTATTGATGCTTCAATATCATCAGGATTTAACTGATCATTTGACAGCTCAAGTGCACCCGTGAATGTGTAATCCCCTGGAGTTGACGCATCGTATTCTGGATCTCCATCATCCCAAGTGACTGGCAACAAGTCTGTGCTACCATCATCAAATGTAACTTCTACTTCATCTGGTAGAGGAACGTCATCGTGTGGTGTTCCGACTGCTACCGTGATATCTGCAACAGTCACACTTTCGACTAACTGCTCAAATGACTTAAACGAATGATCAAAAGCTTCAGCATAATCTGCTGTCGTCGAGTCAAAATAGCCATTTAGCGTGATATCTTCTGGATTTGTTTGATTATCGCCAAACACATTACTCCCAAAGTACATCTCTTCATTGTGAACGAAAACATCTGTTAAAGCATTTCTTGTAAATACTGAAAAGCCAAGATGCTCAACGCTTTCAGGGATCTCTATACTTGTTAAATCATTCCCTGAAAATACTGCATTTTGAATATTCGTCACAGTATTTGGAATCTCCACACTTGTTAGACTTTTTTCATAAAATGCATTACTTGCAATGAACGTCACTTCTCTTCCAATTATATGAGACGGAATCGCAATTTCAGTATCACTTCCTAGATAGTCAGTGATGTAGAACAAATCATCATCATAACCTTGCCCTACATAGTAGCTAAATGTATGCTCATGATCAATTGCATAGTCTTCTGCTGTTGACTCACTATACCCGCTAATTAATAAATCTTCTGGGGCAGATTGATTACCAGTAAAAACATCTTCTCCAAATGTCACTTCTGAATTATAAACCGTAACGTATGATAATTGATTGTCTTTAAATGCCTTATCGTTAACCGCCGTAATACTTTCTGGAATATCGACATGTGTTAATGCATTGTCATAAAATGCACGATAAGCAATCTCCTCGAGTCCGTTTCCAATCGTTATTTCACTTAATTCATTAGAAACAAATGCTCGTGCGCTGATATTTTCGACACTGTCTGGGATGTCGACGCTTTCTAAATTGTTGCCATCAAAGGCCCTCGTTCCTATATGTGTCAAATTCTCTGGAAGATCAATACTTGTTAGTTCATTATCTAAAAATGCTGATTGACCTATTGTTGTGACCGTATCTGGAATTTGGACACTCGTTAGGTTTTCATAAGCAAATGCGCCTGTTGTAATAGTCGTTACTTCTATCCCACCAAGTTCAGCCGGAATGTCTACATCCGTATCACTACCGGTATAACCGTTAATTGTGATCGTTCCAACGGAATTCTCGAAATATGAAAAGTCCGTTTCCTCGGGTGAAACTTCCACAGTGACTGATGCCTCTATGTCATTAGGATTTGTAAAATCAGCTTGTGATTGAAGTGTCCCAGTGAAGACATAGCTTCCAGAACTCATGCCATCATAAACTGGTTCACCGTCATTCCAGTTGACCGCGATTTCCTCAGTAGAGTCATCCGAAAGCACAACGTCCACTTCTTCAGGCAGCGCTAAATCTGACATTGCAGTCCCATAATCCACTGTCATAGGATCCAGCTCGCCGACTTCTTGAACGATAAGCTCTGTTACAGTAACCGTAAGTGACAAACTCAACATCTCAGGATTTGCGATATCATCAGGCAAGTCTAAGATTCCTTCAAACGTATAATCGCCTTCGCTTTCTCCGTCGTAAACAGGATCAGCTTCATCCCATGTAACTGAAATAGCCTGTTGTTCATCATTATTCAGATCCACATCGACCTCTTCAGGTAGCGGCAGATCAACCAATGGCGTGCCGAAATCAACATCCACACTTTCTAGAGAAGGAACATCCACAACCATTAGATTAATAGGATCAAAAGAATAGCCTTCATTTTCTGCAAGTGTTTTGGCAGTTGATGGGTCATAACCTCTGATGACGAGCTCAGTTGGGTCTTCCTGATTATTAACAAACGCCTCTTCATCCAGGTCTGCCGACTGATTCTCAATTGTCACGTGTTCCAAAGCATTGTTTGTAAATGCCAAATTATTGATTTCTTCAACGTTTTCAGGAAGAATGACCTCTTCAAGTTGATTGTCACGAAATGCTTGGCTTCTAATCCGTTCAAGGCTTTCAGGCAAGTCGATGGTACTCAATTGATTACCTGAGAACGCATTATTTCCTATCGACCAGATGGTATCACTCATTGTCACACTGGTTAGTTGATTACCCTCGAAAACAGATGATTGAATGATACTGATGCTGTCAGGTATAACGATCTCTTCAATTTGATTACCTTGAAATGCCCCATTGAAAATTGCGTTGATGTTTTCTCCAAGATCAACTTCCGTGAGCTGGTTATTCTGAAAAGCATATCCTTCGATCTGAGTCAGATTTTCATTCAATTCAAGTGTTTCTAAATCATTATTAAAAAACGCATACATATAAATATGTTCCAGTGATTCCGGTAATTCTACAGAGGTCAGGTGATTATCTCGGAATGAATTCCTCTGAATCTCTTTCAGTGAATCGGGTAAATCAACACTTGTTAAGCCCTGTTCCCGAAATGCTCCGTTATTAATATTGGTCACCGTCATACCGTCAATCTCTTCCGGAATGATGAGATCTGTATCTGCTCCGGTGTAACCGGTAATCGTTACGGTTCCATCACTTTCTTCCCAATCAAAATCTTCTGCTGTATCGTCATCTGAGTCTGAAAAGGCACTGAACGTATGCCCATTAGCATCTGCATAGGCTTCTGCTGTCGATCCACTATGACCTTTAATCACTAGATCATCTGGATTCCCCTCGAACGTATTGCTTCCAAGGTCTACCTCATCATTATGAATCGTAACGGTTGATAATTGGTTATTTGCAAATGCGCTGTTACCAATCTGTTCAACACTCTCTGGGATGACTACACTTGTTAAATTCTCATCATCAAACGCATTCATTAAAATTGTTTCTACATTCTTTCCTTCGATTTGACTTGGAATCTCAATAGCCGTATCACTTCCCGAATAACCATTAATGGCAAACGTTTCACCTAATTGCATTCCTTCAAAGTCTTCTTCAGAGGTGCTTGTTGATGAAATACTTTCTGCTAATGCTAAATCTGTTAAATTAAAAAAAGGATTAAAGATTAATACGAAAGAAAATAATATCAATAGGTTTTGACGCAACCAAAACCTTGGCCGTTTACGTTGGACACTTCTTCGATTCATTTGATCCACAATCATTCTCCTTTATTTATTAATTATTTTTATTCACTTGGTCTCTAGCTATCTTACTGATCACTGGAAGTGTAAAGCGTTTGTTCTGATAAGCTTTCCACATTGTATAAATCCATAAAAACATAAATACCGGTGACAATAAGATACCAATTAACCAGCCGATAATCGGAATAACGGATAGAACGGTATTCAATATAATGATAAAGATCGTTAAGATAATCGATTGAATCGCATGATACCTAACAAAACTGTTATCCTTCTCGATTAATAAGAATATAATGCCCGTTATGGCACCCGCAAAGTAACAAAGCATTCCTGCTAAGTTTTGCTTCATCCCTGATGATGTTGTTTGATTCTCTTCTGTCCCTCCTTCTTCATCCTCTTCAAAAATAGTCTGTTTTTCCACATCTTCGCTCATCTTGTTCACTCTCCTTCAATTAGTTTTTTATTGACTACACATTTATTGTAAAAAAGGAATGTTAAAACGACGTTAAATAGTCAAAAATTTCTGTATTATTTTATGAAACATAGATTATAAATGATAAATTAGTACTCTGTTTAAACGAAATCTAACCTAGATTTAACCTTTGTTCGATATAATTTGGTAAACACAATCCAACTTTAGGCGTAATAAACGTTTTTGGAAGATTCTGAGTTTTGGTGTACTATATAACTATTAGGAATAGCGTTAATTTGGGTATTTTGTTAATAATAGGTTGGATCACTTGTGGACACGATAATTAAGAAAGGATGGCAATTGACGTGGAGAACAAGTTAATCATGATCGTTGAAGATGAAGCGGGCATTCGTGAAATGACGCATATGTTTTTATCAGAAGTAGGATACCAAGTGGTCGCAGCAACAAGTGGAGAAGAAGCGTTGAAAAAGCTAGAAACAGTGAACCCGCATTTGATTTTACTAGACATTCAAATGGAGGGAATGGATGGTTTTTCTGTCTGCCGACAAATACGAGAAAGTTTAACGGTACCTATTATATTTCTAACGGTTCGTCGAGAAATCACGGATAAAGTGAAGTGTTTTGAGTACGGTGGGGATGACTACGTCACGAAGCCGTTTGAATTTGAAGAATTACACGCACGAATCAAAGCGAATATTAGACGCTATTACACGTACCCAAAAGAGGAACGCGATATCTTAAAATATGATGATATAGAGATCCACTTACACAATTACAAATGCTTTTTAGATGGAGAGTTCGTTGAATTATCTACAAAGGAAATGGCGCTATTGGTCTTTCTAGCTAAGCACCCTAACCGTGTCTGGAGTCAAGAACAATTGTATGATCAAATTTGGCAAGAAGAGGCCGTAGGAAATATTGAAACGATCAAAGTTCATATTAATTATTTGCGTCGAAAAATCGAAAAAAATCCTTCAAAGCCTAAATATATAAAAACAGTTCGTGGATTTGGTTATGTATTCACCGGATCTTAAGGGAGGGAAGATGGTGATCAAACAGATTTATAGAATTACGATCCTCTTTGGCATGATCACGTTTATCACTTTAATAACAGCTCCTAACATCCATTCACAACGTAACGAACCGATCATCTTAGATGATGAAACGTCTATGATCGATCTATATACTGGGAGTGATTTACTTAAAGATCGTGACGGAGCATTTTCAATCGATGATGTGACAACAGGGAACTTATCTGAAGCATTTATGCCAGCAGATGATATTGAACAGCAAACAGGTTTTTTTGACACATCCACGTGGGTGCGTTTCGAAGTTGATAATCAGTCGAGCCAACAGGAGTGGATACTCGAGTTTGCCTTCCCGCTTATTTATGATTTACAACTTTTTGTTGAAGAGAACGATGAGATGGTGTTGCTCCACCATACAGGATCGGACTTCCCTCATCACCAAAGAGAGATTGATCACCGCCATTTTATTTTCGAATTATCTATTCAACCAGGCGAGTCCAAAACCTATTATGCCGTTGCTGCAGGTGGCGGCGATCTTCATCCTCCGATTAATATTTGGGATCACGACGCCTTTGTTGAAAAATCTCAAAATGAATTTACTTTGCTCGGCATCTTTTACGGCGCTATATTCGTCATGATCTTATATAATCTATTTGTTTTTTTTAGTTTGCGTATGAAGAGTTATCTCTATTATGTACTCGTCATCACCTGCACGTTATTTGCCAAAATGTCGATTAACGGTATTGCCTTTCAATATATTTGGCCCAATGCACCCGCATGGAATCGAACAGCCACACCTTTTTGGGTTGGTTTAGCATGTATTTTTATCCTCATCTTTACGAACGTATTTTTAGATGCGGAAAACTATCTTCCAACATTTAAAAAAGTATACGCGCCACTAATCGTATTAAACAGCTTAATTATTATATCGATTCCGTTTTCTCAGTATCTCTCTCTTTACTTTATGGTGATTGGTTCATTTTTCACTTTTATCACCGTCCTTTCAACTAGTTTGCTTTGTTTAAAACGTGGAGCAAGGCAGGCTCGGTTTTATGTTGTCGGTTGGTTTATCTTTTTAACCGGGGTTTTTATTACGATTTTAGAACGACTCGTAGTTCTCCCTTATTCCATTTTCACTGAATATGCAGGTCAAATCGCCATTACGATGGAAGTGGTGCTTCTTTCTTTCGCCTTAGCTGATAATATCAATATCATGCGAGAGGAAAAAGCAATCGCAGAGAAAAAAGCCCAAGAAAGCCAGCAACTTGCACTCGATAATTTGAAAAAAACCGACAAGTTAAAAGATGAATTCCTCGCGATCACATCACATGAATTAAGAACACCATTGTATGGGATCATTGGCATTGCAGAATCGCTTGATGAAGGGATTTCTGGAGAGTTATCCCCCGATATGAAAAAGCAATTATCCCTCATCATTTCAAGCGGTCATCGCTTAATGGATTTAGTGAATGAAATATTAGATTTTTCTGAGTTAAAATATAATGCTCTGAAATTACAACTTAAACCGGTCTCGATCAATGGCGTCGTCGATATTGTCATTGCCTTATCCAGACCCCTATTAAAAGAAAAACCGATTCACATCAATAATGACATTCATGAACAACTACCCGCCGTACGTGCTGATGAATACCGGCTCCAACAAATCTTTTATAACTTAGTCAATAATGCGATAAAATACACAGATGAAGGGACCATTACCCTATCGGCGACAGTCGACAAACATGACTTAACAGTCTTTATATCGGACACAGGCCAAGGTATTTCTGATGATGAGTTAGAGACCATCTTTCATCCTTTTAAACAAGGTGATGCCTCCACAACGAGAAAGATGGGAGGACTTGGGATCGGCCTTAATATTACGAAAGATCTCGTTACCTTACATGACGGGCATTTAGACGTTCAATCCGATAGGGGTGAAGGCACGACGATTTCGATTTCACTTCCATTATTTAAACAAGCCACTGAACCAATAGAAGAAACAAACACATTCAAAGAACACCACGTCATGGAAGAGCCTGAACTAATTGATATTGAACATGGCTCTAGTGAAAAGAAAGCTCGAATTCTGATCGTAGATGATGAAGTTGTGAACTTACAAGTCTTAACGAACCAGCTCACTTTAAACGGGTATGATGTTTTATCCGCCTACAAAGGAGAAGATGCGCTACGCATGATCAATGAACAAAACATCGATTTAGTTATTTTAGACATTATGATGCCAGACATGTCCGGGTTTGAAGTAAGTCAAACGATCAGAGAATCGTATTCACTAATGGATCTTCCCATTCTCATGTTAACAGCGAAAAATCAGTTAGATGATAAGTTTTTATCATTTGAAGCGGGAGCCAATGACTATTTAGCCAAACCTTGTAATAAACAAGAATTACTCTCTCGCGTTAAAACATTAATTCAAACGAAAAAACTTAATCAAGACCTCATCATGTTAAATCAAGAACTAGAGGAAAGAGTTAAAGCACGCACAAAAGAATTACAATTTGTGAACGATGATTTAAAAATAACGAATGAAAAATTAATCAAGATGGCTGATTCTAGACGTCAACTATTAGCAAATATTGCTCATGAACTTGGATCGCCAACTACGATCATTCATAATTATGTCCAATCGATTCAAAAAGGTTTAGTAACGATCGATGATCAGCGCTACCAAACATTAGTCTTCGATAAACTAAACGTTCTGAACCGGTTAATAAATGATCTGTTTGACCTTTCGAAACTGGAAGCGGGTAAATCTGATTTGACTATTCAAGATATCAGATTAGATGAGTGGATAAAACAGTTATATAATGAATCCCAAATGACTGTAGAACTCGAAAATAGAGTGTATCAAAAGGCTAACATCCCCCTATCTTTTAAAAATTACTATATTCAGATTGACATCGAACGGATGGATCAATTGTTTTCTAATTTAATTTCAAACGCCATTAAAAGTACCAATGAAGGATCTGGGAGAATTGGTCTCAAAGCCAAACTCCTAAGTGATCAACAGGTCACCATAAACGTGTGTGATGACGGAGAAGGGATTAGTGAAGATATTTTGCCCAATATATTTGATCGATTTTACGAAGGATCGACACGAGAATCGAGCCGGAGACAAAACGGAACAGGGTTAGGACTCGCCATCGTTAAGCAAATCGTAAAAAGTCATTACGGTGAAATTAGTGTCGAAAGCGAAAAACATGTTGGCACATGTTTTTCTATTACTCTTCCCATAACAAAAAAATCGGTGAAATAATACTTCTTTTTTAACAAAGCGTTAAATCTATTAGAAAAATCAAGGAATCGCAGAAAAATTTGAAGTGAAAACCGGCATTGTCTTCTCAACAGAAGATCAATGCCGGTTTCATTTTTGATAAAGATAGCATTTCATCAAAATGAGTGAAACACCATCTTTTTCTAGTTATTTATAGTTTTATCCACAACTTTTCAATTACCCTATTTAATTATATTTTAGGGAATAACCTATATTCTAAACTATTTTAATAGAGCACCATTAGTAATTGACTAAGTTTATGTCGCTATGTTATTTATACATTGTCTGACAATGTATCCAGATAGCTCTCCACATATTTTAGCCCTTTAGTATCACTGTTAATCTGATTTATAAATTCAGTACCGATGATAACTCCATCAGCTCCATTTTTTAATGCAGCCTCAATATCGTCTTTATTTTTAATTCCAAATCCTAAAAACAATGGTAAATCCGTTTGTTTTCGTAGTCTTTCAATCGTTGACTTATATGATGCATTATTTATATCAGATCCTGTTCTATCACTTGCTTTTACATAGCAAAAACTGATATTATCTTGTAATTTTCTATTCAATTCCTCTTCAGTATCCTTATTTTCATCATATACATTTATCTTAGGTATAGCTGGAAACTCGATTAAAGGATTGTCAACGCAAAGTACTGCATTGTATAAATTCATATCGACGGATTCTATATTAAATGCTTTAAATCCATCGTAATATGTCATTAATATAATCTCTAATTGTGTATTATTTTTTATCCATTTTAGAATATTTACTAGCGTCTCAGAATTGTAATCATTCACTAGATGTTCATGGATAGTAGTGATTGTATTCCCATCTACAAATGGATTGGTTGAAGGAACCCCTACCTCCAAATACTTTACGCCCTTTTCATCTAACATTTTGCAAATCGATTTAAATTTATCAATAGTTGGGTAGCCGAGTACATTATAAAAAACTATATTGTTCATTTAAGAACCTCCAGATAGAAGCCTTAATATATAGCCTAGAAGAGGACCCCAAAAAGTATAATCTGTCTCACTTAGCACTCTCATGACTGCTTCATAGGATCCTACCATTGGGAGTAGTAATGCCTGCCCAAATATAAGGATGAATCCATTTAGTGTTGAGCCTAATACAGCACCTCGACGACCACCATGAGCATTACCAAATATTGCTGTTATTGCTCCGGTAAAAAATGTCGGTATTAGTGCCGGAAACACAACTATTGGATATCCGACTAATCCAAGAATCCATGTTCCAACTAAACCTGCTAACAAGCTCATCAAGAACCCAAGTGGGACTGAATTAGGATAAGATGGGAACAGGACAGGTACATCTAACCCTGGCTTTGCATCTGGAATAATTCGATCTGCAATACCATTGAAAGCTTCTAAAACCTCAGACAACAACATACGTACTCCTGTTATAATGACAGTAATCCAAAGACCAAATAAAATACCACTTGTAATAGAGAATAAAAGTATACCTTGACCATCACTTAGGTTTTCCATGACCCAGGTTGGCCCAGCAAATATTGATAAAACTAAAAATAAAATGAACATAACTAACGTTAATGAGATGGACATCTCTCTAACAAAATTTAATGACTTCGGTAGTTTAATCTCTTCAAGATCTTTGGATTTATTTCCAAGATACTTACCAATAAGCGATGCAAATACAATACCGATCGAGCTTGAATGTCCTAAAGTAAAATCTTCTCCACCTTTGATAGCATACATAAACTTATCAACATACCAGGAAGAAACGGATAGATATACAGCTAATATTAATGATCCTATAATAACTAAAGGTATGGTACTCAGGTTGGTATTAAACATTAATAGCGCTGCTATTAATCCTGAGAAAAAGAAACTTACATGTGCTGATAAATGGACATACTTCATAGGCGAAATACGAGCTAATATTACATGGGCTATAAAACCGATAACAAATATTAAAGCCATTTCTGATCCAACATCCTGTAAACCAGCTGCTTGAGCTGCTCCTATATCGGTTGTTCCAACTTCAATCCCAAAAATTCTACCAAACATTGGTTGTAAAGGTAGAAGTGACATCCCGAGTTGCTGAGAGGATACATTAATCATTTGGAAACCAATCATTGCTTTAATTGTACTGGGAAGTGTTTGATGCCATTCATCTTTTTGAGCAATTGAACCAATTATTATAACTATGCCGATTAAAATCATTGGATCGCTTAAAACATTATTAATGATATACATTAATAAATCCATGTATTTATACCCCCATTTCTTTAATTTTTTCTAATAACTCTTCTCTTAAATAATCTTTATCTGTTAAATTATCAATTTTTAATACATTAACATTTTTGGAACGTATAACATTGGCAAAATCAGTTGTAGTAACAACTAAATCATAATTAGAACTATCTAATGAACCAATGTCACTTGAGTCGACTTCTGCTTCTATCCCCTTTTCTCTTAATATGTTCTTTGTATTCTTTTTTAACATCATACTCGTTCCTACGCCTGCACCACATACTGTAACTACACTTAGCATATTACTCACCCTTTACTATTTTTAGTATTGTCTCACTTGTGTTTGCTTCATTTATTTTCTCAATGGATTTTTCATCTGATAATATGTCCATAAGTTCTGATAGTGCTGTTAAGTGGGATTGGTGGTCAATTGCACATAATCCGATGACTATATTTACAGGATCATTTTTGGGATGACCAAATTTTACTGGCTTTTCCAAAGTTATGATGCTAATGCCAATATCGAGCGCCCCCTTTTCAGGTCTGGCATGAGGCATGGCGATCCCAGGTGCAATCACTATATAAGGTCCATTATCCGTAAATGTATTTACCATTGCATCAATGTACTGTTCTTCAATAAGCTTTTCTTTTAACAATAGTTTACCAGCTGCTATTACAGCTTCTTGAGCATTATCCACTTCTACATTAGTTTCAATCAATCTATCTGTGACTACATCTTTTAACAATATTTCACCCCCTACGGCATTGTCTTTGTTACCTTTAGAATTTAATAGCAAATTTAGTTTGTTTTCTAATCCGCTATAATTATCGATCGTTATATAAGGAGCAATTTCATAAATAAATTCGTGGATATCAACAGAAGTTTGTTTTATGTTAATATGCTCTGTTAATTTATTCTTATCATTGTTATTTAATAAAGGACTTACCTTTATATAATCTACTGGACTTTCGTTTAATTCTATTGTTGAAATAACAAAATCTACAATTAATTTAGGTTGTATTTTCAAAAAATAATCTTTTGAATACGTTCCAACAATAGTTAAATCGAAGTTTTTATTAAGCTCACTTTTCAATATTGAAGCCGTACTAACTCCTTCTTGGCATACAACGACAATACTTGGCTTTTTATGAAAAGTATTTAACTTCTTTTCGAATCCAGAAGCGAATAATAACACAATATAAGTTATCTCATCCTGATTAAACCTAACCTTATATATAGATTCAAATTTTGATAAATTTCTCTTAACTACAATATATAACTTTGGATATTTCTGAATTACATCATTCTTAATAGGATTTTCAAAGTATATATTGTTAAGTAATCTATAAATAGCTGGACGTAAGTGTTGGTATAACCCTTTATATAATTCTTCATCTGAGGATAGATTCATTCCTAGCTCATTTGAGATTTTATAAATCAATTCTTTAATTAAAAACTGATAGTAAATCCAATTATCTGATTGTAAGCTGACATCTTGAGTGTAATAAGATGATTTTTGAAATTTACTAGTTAAATAGATTGTTTCATTATCGATTACTTTTTCATTAATTAAAATAGGATAGTATTCAGTTAAGAAACGATTGACATGTTCATATTCCTTTGAAAAGATCTCTTTAAATACTTTTGGTTTATTAGTAATTAAATTTTTCTGAGATATTCGCATAAAGCTAATCGATAGTGAGACACGTATATAATTAAGGTACTTATCTACGTAGTTAATATTCATTGATTCCGAAACATCAGTTATTAAACGACCAGCATTTTTAGTGGATTCATTATCTAAATATTCAACATAAAAATCATCAATTTCGTTAAAATCACTTACTTCATAATCAGAAAATATCATTCTAATTAATAAATCCCGTACGTCTTCTTCATTACCTATAATTCTACTACCTTTAAATTTCTTTGTTTCTAATTTCAAATTATACTCGGATAATCTTTTGACTACTTTTGATCGATCACTTTTAATTGTAGAGAGTGATAGATTTAATTTACTTGCTATTTCTTCGGTAGTAATCCCCTGATTATTTATCATTACTAATATGAATATTTGGTAATCTACTCTTTTAATCGGGTCTATTTCATTTAACTCTGATGATTGATCTTCTATTTCTTTAAGAACCAAATAATAGGCATCTTTATTTGGTAACTCTATATAATAAATTCCTCCTCTCTTTTGTAACTCAATGCCTAATGTCCTTCCTAAATAAACCCTAACTTCATTCAAATCGTTATAAATTGTTCTTCTAGAAACATTAAAGTGTTCCGATAAGCTACTGAGCGTTACTTGTTCCTCTGGCGTTATTAACAAATTTAAAATATATAACGATCTCTTATTCATATTTACCTCCTACACTTATAATATCTCTTTGTATGCGCTTTCCAAAGTGTGAATCTGTTCATTAATTTTGAAAACAAATAACTAATAAAGAAAAAGGTTATACTTATTCAGATTCGATAATGTTCTATACACTTGCTTCAAATATAATGACACGATGTAAAAGAAGAACATTCTCCAAATGTTTTAAATTTAACTCCATACCATTGAGAAAACCAGAGATCTCGTAATCAATTATTAGGAGTTAACTTACTCCACTTATGATAACTGGTAAAAACACAACAGAGAACGTGTGTAAGCGAATAGCGAAAATGAATATGTTTTGCTAATTAATGCTGAACACTTTCTTCTTTAAATATGGTTATTCGATTCTCCATTCAATGACTATCTTCATCTTAAAATTGAATAGATTCTCTCGATTGCACTTATATTATTATTTCTATGATAATCCAATATTGCCAATCATTTTCTCGAGATTTTTGTCGAATTATGACTTTTCTCCCTGGTGATTTTACCATTTTAGTATGATAAAATTTAATGTGGATTATCAAACTAGGCTTTAGATGAAAACGTTTAAAGTTATCTTGTGTCATGAAAGAGGCGAATAGAAACATGAACATTTTGTTGTTGTTTAGACCATCCATATTATTTGAAGGAATTTATCATGCACTAGCCAGTGAGTTCCCTCAAGTCCATTTCCAATTACATGATGTAAATAAACCTATATCGATAGACAAAGACCAAACATATGATTATATTATGGTCGACTATGATAAATTAGAAAATGGTAATGATTACGTTAAACAGTGGCACTCAGAAGGTCAACAATTGATTCTTTGGATCGATCAACCGAGCCAAAAAAAGTGGAACAGTCTTAAAAATATCAATTTAGTTGGCTACCTTCATCCAAAAATGTCTCAAGAAGAAATGTTTAGTGGCATGCATCATATTTTAAAAGGTCGCACCTTTGTGACACCACTTCTTTGCCGTGATCTCTTACAATTACTTATGCAAGCAAAAAATAGAAACCCTGAAACACTACCAAGACTTACCAAAAGAGAATGGGATGTTTACAAATTACTCGTTGATGGATTCAGTAACGAAGAAATTGCCGATGAGCTTAATCTATCGCCCGCGACGATTAAAAATTACATCAGCTCCATTTTAAAGCAAATAGAAGCCAAGGATCGTACTAATGCAGTGTTAATAGCACTTAAAAACCGGTGGTATGTACTTTAACCCAATACGTATAACAGGAAGCATTCGCTCTATTCAAAGCGAGTGTTTTTTCGTATAATAAGATGAGACACAACGTATCGGAGGCTTTTTAACAATGGTTAAGCTTAGTATAATTATTCCTCATTACAATAGTATACATACTTTAAAACGTTTAATCCGATCGATTCCAATTACCCATCAAATTGAAGTCCTTATCATCGATGATCAATCACAATTACCCTTCGATCATCTAATCGATCATTTTAAATATTTCGAACACCCTTACCTCCACTTTTTTGAGAACGATACGCATCAAAAAGGTGCAGGTGCATGCCGGAATATAGGATTAGAAAAAGCACGTGGGCGCTTTGTTTTATTTGCAGATGCCGATGATTTCTTTGTTGATCAATTCTATAATATCGTAAGGCCTTACTTGACCTCCGATTATGATGTTATCTATTTCACGCCTACTAGTAAATATGAAGAATCTTCAGAAATAGCACCTCGTCACTTTGAATATGAAACTATTATTAAAAATTTTATAACTGTACCGAATCGGTATCATGAATTATGGTTACGTTACAAGTTCAAGCCACCTTGGTCTAAATTAATAGCCCTAGACTTTATTAAAAAACATAGCATCTCCTTTGACCCAGTCATCGCATCAAATGATGTCATGTTTTCTACCAAGGTTGGACACCATATGAAGCATTTCATTGCATTAGACCAAACGATCTATTGTGTGACACAAACTAAAGGAAGTTTAACAAAACGAACAAACATCGATGTATTCAATGCCCGAGTAGATGTCTTTATTGAGTATGCACAATTTCTTAAAACCAAATTATCATCCAAAGAATATGAAAACCTAAACATTCACGGACGTTATCATTTAACACAAGCATTACTGTTCAAACTGAGTCTTAAAACCATTTTTAAAACGTATATGAAACTCCAAAAAAATGGTATTAAAGTATTTGATTTTTGGTTATTGAATCCATTAAAGCTATTGAAAAAAGTGAGAGAAAAGAAACATGAACATCATGTTAATAAAGATTTGTATCAAAAGTAATATCGCCTATCTAAAAAACCATAACAACACCTCTATATGAGGCACTGTTATGGTTTATAACTTAATCACGACTAAATAAGTCGCGTGTATACACTTTGTCTGAGACGTCTTTTAAGTCTTCTGTCAGACGATTCGCCACAATCACGTCAGAAATATCTTTGAACTCATCAAAGGACTTCACAACGCGTGAATGATAGAATTCGTCTTCTTCTAAAACAGGCTCGTACACAACGACATCAATGCCTTTCGCTTTTAAGCGTTTCATAACACCTTGGATCGCTGACTGACGGAAGTTATCAGAGTCTGTCTTCATCGTGAGTCGGTAAATACCAACGACTTCAGGGTTTCGATTTAAAATCATGTCTGCCACATGGTCTTTACGTGTTCGGTTCGCATCAACAATCGCTGACATAATGTTTTGTGGCACATCTTCATAATTCGCAAGTAATTGCTTCGTATCTTTCGGTAAGCAGTAGCCACCGTATCCGAATGACGGGTTGTTGTAGTGATCGCCAATACGCGGATCAAGTCCCACACCTTCGATAATTTGTTTCGAGCTCAACCCACGCACTTCAGCATATGAATCAAGTTCATTAAAGTAAGCGACACGAAGTGCTAAATACGTATTCGCGAATAGCTTAATCGCTTCAGCTTCTGTTGAGTCGGTAAAGAGAATATCAATCTTCTCTTTTAAAGCCCCTTCAGCTAAGAGATTCGCAAACTCTTCTGCACGATCGGACTGTTCACCGACAACAATACGCGATGGATAAAGATTATCATACAGTGCTTTTCCTTCACGTAAAAACTCAGGTGAGAAGACAATGTTTTCTGATTTAAACTTCGCACGCAATTCTAACGTGTACCCAACTGGCACCGTCGATTTAATAATCATTGTGGCTTGTGGGTTAATATCGATCACATCTTGGATCACAGCTTCAACCGTTGATGTATCAAAGTAATTCTTCTCCGGATCATAATTCGTTGGCGTTGAAATAATAACAAAACTGGCATCACGATACGCTTCTTTTGGGTCAATTGTTGCAGTTAAATTCAAATCTTTTGTTGATAAATACTCTTCTAACTCCGGATCAACAATTGGTGACTTTTTGTTATTGATCAGTTTCACTTTTTCTTCTACGACATCTAATGCATAAACCTCATTATATTGAGCGAGTAATACCGCATTCGAGAGCCCAACATAACCCGTACCTGCTACAGCTATTTTCATTGTTTGGCACCTTCCTTATTCATTGTCATAATATGTTTTATACCACTCGACAAATTGTTTTAAGCCTTGATCAATCGTGGTTGTCGGTTTAAATCCTGTCGCTTCTTGCAAGTCATCAATATCCGCATACGTTGCTTTCACATCTCCTGGCTGCATCGGTAAAAATTCTTTATCAGCCTCTATCCCTAAATGCTTTTCAAGTGTTGTAATGAAATCCATCAGTTTGACAGGTTGATTATTACCTATATTATACACCTTATACGGTGCATAACTCGCACTTGGTGTTGGATTTTCACGATCATAATCATCATTACGTTTAGGCGGCTGATCTAATAACCGAACAATACCATCAACAATATCGTCAATATAAGTGAAGTCTCGCATCATCTCACCATTATTAAAGATTTGAATCGTCTCACCTGATAAAATTTTCTTAGTAAATGAAAAGTAGGCCATATCTGGTCGCCCCATCGGTCCATAGACGGTAAAGAAACGCAAGCCTGTTGTTGGAACGTCATATAAATGACTATATGTATGTGCCATTAATTCATTAGACTTTTTCGTCGCTGCATAAAGACTCACAGGGTGATTCACTTCATCTTCTGTTGAAAATGGCATCTTTACATTAGCACCATAAACAGAGCTTGATGATGCATAAATTAAGTGATCCACCTTAAAGTAACGTGCAGCTTCTAGTACATTAACAAACCCAACTACATTGGAATCCACATAAGCATGCGGGTTTTCTAAACTGTAACGAACACCCGCTTGTGCTGCGAGGTTGATAATGACATCGATTTTGTGGTCATTAAAGACTTGGTTCAACTTGTCACGATCCTCTAATCCAGCATGATAGAAAGTAAAATCGCCATACCTTTCTAGAATACTTAATCGATCTTTTTTCAACTGGACATCATAGTAATCATTGATATTATCATAACCAATGATCGTATGTCCTTCTTCTAATAAACGTTTTGATAGATGCATACCGATGAAACCGGCAGCGCCAGTGACGAAAATCTTCATATTTTAACCTCCTATTACCGGTTGATTTGATTTAGTGTATTTTCCATTCCAATTCTAAATCAATATCAAACTTTTCTTTTACTTTCTTCTGTGCCAGTTCAATGAGCGATAAGACCTGTTCTGAAGTCGCTTTTCCAGTATTAACAATAAAACCAGGGTGTTTATTGGAAATCATAGCATCACCTATCTTATACCCTCTAAGCCCTACTTCATCAAATAGTTTCCAAACGTAAAAATCTTCACCATTGTGTGTAGGTCTCTTGAACACACTACCGGCATTAGGATAGTTTCTTGGTTGCTTCATATATCTTTGGCGTTTTATCCTCAGTATTTCATCTAAAATAGACTCATAATTTTCACTTTTTTGTTCTTCTGATGTATTTTTGAAAACAGTTGTTAAAATAATATCCTTGCGAGTTCCCCATTTAGATGATCGTCTACCAAAATCTTTCTCAGTCACCTTGTCTGTTTTTATCTTATCTTCTTCTAAAGAATAATAAGTAATTTGATCTAATAATTGACCAATCGTATCTTTATATGTTCCAGCGTTCATAGTAACAGCTCCACCAATACTTCCAGGAACATCTTCTAAAAATTCATATCCGGAAATTCCTGCTTGTAAAGCAAACCAACTTAAAGATGATAACAGAACACCTGTTTCAGCTATTATCTGATCGTTTGATAGATACAAAGCATCCAAATGTTTAAAACTTACAAATACATACTCTTCAGCGTAAGTCTGTTTAGATAATAATATGTTTGATCCGTTACCTAAAATAATGATCTTTTGATTTTTAAAATCATTATAGATATCTTTGACGCCTTGCTCATTTAAAGGAAATAAAACTGTTTCGGCCATAGCATCCAAACGCAAAGTATTGTATTGTTTAAGAGAACAATTTTTCATAACCAAGTAATTCATGCAATAACTCCTTTAAAATAGGTATCTATTCTTTAACCTTTTTTATATTAGCTCCCAGCTCAGTAAATAATTCAACAAAATTGCCGTAACCACGTTCTAACTGATAAAGGTTTGTTATTACCGATTCTCCCTCTGCAGCTAAAGCAGCTACGGCTACCGCAGCCCCTCCTCGGATATCAGTTGCTTTAACATACGAAGCTGATAATTTTTCTACACCTTTCACCTTAGCAATTTGACCTTGAGCTCCATTAACGCACTTAAAATCACTTGATTCTACACTAATATTTGCACCCATTTTATTCAATTCATAACAATATTTGAACCGACCATCTAATATGGTCTCTTTAATTTTCGATTCACCCTCTGCAGTTGTCATTAGCAATGTGTGAAGAGGTTGAATGTCCGTATGAAATCCTGGATAAGCTTTTGTAGTTATATCAGTAGCTTTCAACTTATTTGTACCATCTATAAAAAGATTATTGGTTCTTTGTTCAATAGTTAAACCACTGTCACGCCAAGTTTTAATTTCGGAAGTTAGTAATTTCTCATCAAAATTTTTAATTATTACTTTTCCTCCGGTCAAACCTGTTGCTGCAACCACTGTTGCGCCAATAATACGGTCTGGCATAACTGAGTGATTAACTCCATTTAGCTTATTAACACCAACTATTTTAAGAGTCTCATCGTCTAGCCAATTAACTTCAGCACCCATTTTATTCAATAGATGTATAACGTCTATAACTTCCGGGTTTTTAGCAGCATTATGAATAAATGTGTGAATTCCTTCTTTTTTCACTGCTGCAAACAAAGCATTTAATGTACCACCAAATGTAGGATAATAGAAATCAATTGTTACATTATCCATTGAAGGTTGGTATTGTACTGATATGCCTTCATTCTCTTCCACTAAATTATTAAAACTACGTAAAGCATCAACATGCATATCGTGCTTTCGATTCCCTAAATCACAGCCGCCTGGCATGGGAAGTTCTAAATCTTTTTTCCAAGCAATTGAAAGTCCTAGTAATAATAATGAATGTCTTATTTTTCCTGCAACTTCTCCTTCAAGCTGACCTCCATGCCAGTTTGAACCAGAACACGTTACTTCTTTATTATTTTCATCAACCATTACATCTGCACCCATATCAATTAATAATTTAATTAATTGCTTAACATCATTTAATTCTGTAGGTACATTTCTTAATTTTACCACATCATCAGAAAGACATGCTGCTACAATAGAGGGTAATGCTGCATTTTTTGCACCATCGATTTCTACTTCCCCCATTAAAGAAGCTCCACCATTTATTTTTAAAATCGGATCAACTGTTTTTGCATTATTTATCTCATCCTTTAGAACATTTTCCATAAACTCACAACCTTACTTCATTTTTTTAAGTATATTTATGATTAAGATAAAATCCTCTTTCTTTACAATTAATAAGTCTCTCAGTTTCATATGCTCTTTTTTAGCGTATACGATTCCATATGTTAAACCACCAATTGTATAACTAATGGTTGAAGCAATAGCTGCTCCATTCACACTATAAAGTGGTATTAATATTAAATTTAAAACTACATTTATCATCAATGGAGCGATAAATACAGCTAACCCATAGAGAGGATACCCTCTTGCAGCTAATGATGGATGTAATATCTTTGATATCACAATCATCAGAACTCCTGGCAATAATAAATTTATAACTTGGGCTGATTGCTGATATTCGATTCCATAAATAAACGTTACGAAAAAATTCGAAGCTAATCCGAATATCATTACTACAAATAGTAAAGATACTAGTGACAACCTTAGTAATCTAGCTGACCTTAAAGAGGCTTCTCCGTCAGTTTTACTATTTGCACTTCGAGCAAACAACACCACTGATATAGCGGCTGGTAATTGCCATATCAACTCTGCTAAATGAGCTCCAACTGAATAAATTCCAACTTCAGATGCTGAAACCATATTTTCTAAAATGACAATATCTATCTTATAATTTAGCTGAAGAATAAATAATGCGAGCGCAAATGCAATTCCTTTTTTAAACATTTCTTTAGGTATTGGCTTGATATACTTAAATTCAATACGAGCTGTTTTTCTAATCACTGTTAAGAAATATATAAGACTTGAAAAAGCAACAAGAAATGTTACTGTTGCCGCTCCATAGACCCCAAAGTCTAAGATCCATACTAGCAACAATACACCCAATAAATTCGTTATAAATGAAAGTAATACTTTAATATTTATATTGCCAATTTTTTGTTGACCTTGAATAATTCCATTAAAATAAAAAACTAATATTTTTGTTGGCACATACATCAAGCCAATTAGTATAAGCCAATGATTATACTCACTAGTGAAAGGCATTAAATAGTATGATAATACGACAATAGTGGAAATAAATGATGTAATTATCCACAAAACTAAACTAGAAGACAGAACGTCTTGTACTGAGTATATATTTCGACCAATAAAATAAGCTGATGCTTGCCTTACACCCAAATCCGCGAGACTTATCATTACATTTGGAACTACAAACAGTGCTGTGACAACCCCTTTTCCATCAGGTCCTAATAATCTTGCCAAAAGAACCGAAATTATAAAACTTCCACCTAAAAATATAAGTTTTGTTCCAAAAGTTAATATGATGTCTATACCTGTATTTGATTTCTCTACCATTTAATCTTCCTCACGATTGCTATTTAAGCTTCGTTTAGTTTGTTTCAAAAATCTTATAATATTTGATGTGGTTTTATAAAACAACTTATTACGAATAGACATTACTATCATAAATTTAAGTAACGAATTTATCAGAGTGCGTTTTTCATTCATACTAAGATTTATAATGTTTTTTGCCATAACTAAATCATATTCAACATAATCATTTAATGATATTTTCATGAGTTCATGGGAAACGCTTTTTGATTTTCTCCTAAAAAACGGAGCATATATGCCGTATTTATCTATCAAATCCGGTTCACCTTTCACACGTAAATCTATACATTGTTTACTAATTTCATTGAAGTTTTTTTGCATTGCAATTTTTTCAGATGACGTACTTACCCCATCTGAAAGCATATACCTTTTATACAAAACCTCCGGAATGATATGAAAATCTGTGACTAAACTCATTCTCATCCACAGGTCTCTATCCTGGGAGTATTTGAAAAAATCTCGATATCCTCCTACTTGATTATATACACTTTTTCGAAACATAACCTCACCATGTGTGAAAAAATTTCTTTGCCTTATTGCTTGTGTTAAATCTAATTCTTTAGGAATAACTGGTTTCAATACATTAGATTGTTCTTTTATAGAATTGTAATTATTCACATAACAACCGACTAAACCTATTTTATCGTTATTCATTAATACGTCCTTCTGTTTTTCTATTCTTCTTGGATAAGAGATATCTCCAGAGCCATGTATTGCAACATAGTCACCTTTCGCTAATGCCACACCTTTAATCACTGATTTTACAAATCCCATATTTTTATGACTAATCACTGAATACCTTGGATCCTTGATTGACAATAGATTCTCATAAGTATTGTCAGTAGAACCATCATCTATAGCAATAACTTCTATAGATTCATATGTTTGACTTAATAAGCTCATAATCGAATCAATCACATGATCTTCTCGATTATAATAAACTGTAATAATTGAAACCAACAAATCAACTCACCTCTTTACTTTAAAACCTTGTAACTCTAAATTGATATATTACATTATAGTTTTTTATAAACAAGCCAAATTTCATAATAAGGTAAATAATCATATCTACTATTCCATATAGTCCCCAGATCGTTAATGCGCTTCTAACATCTTTTTTAAAGATCACATTTTTCAACCATACATAACCCAATTTCCGTTTTAATTGTTTATGATCCATTCTGGGTTTTATGTTTAATGTTTGAGAAATTTTAAATAAAGTCTTTTTTAGTAATTTCATATCGACTTCCTTATCTCGTGGTGCATAAATAGCATTAGTGTAATTAAGTATTTCCTGATCACTCAATGAAAAACCAAGTGAGGATAGCCATTTATTAAATATTTCTTTATGCCTTAAGGAGGATGATTCTTTGAAACTATTAGTTATATTTTCGTTACTAACTCTATAGTAAAGTAAAACATTCGATAAATTTTTTATAATAAGTTGTTTATTAATTATTTCAAGCCACAATCCATAATCTTGTGAAGCGATTAAAGATTCATCATATTTTATGTTATTATCCAGTAATGACTGCAATCTGATAAAAGCGGTGGGATGCATAATGGGATTGCTAACTAATAATCTAGCATTTATTTCTTTAGTGCTTAACTCTTTATATTTGAAATGTCCTTTTCTTTTATTGTTAAAAAAATGATAAACTTGTGCACCTAAAACATCTACATTTTGATTATTTTCCATATATTCGTACTGTTTTTTTAATCTATCCCTATGAGCTATATCATCAGAATCCATTCTTGCAATATATCTACTTTCAACAAGTTTCAACCCTTTATTTAAAGACTTTGTTAATCCAATATTGGACTCATTATTTATTAATTTAATTCGATTATCTTTAAAACTTTCAATGATCTCAAGGCTATGATCACTCGAAGCATCATTTATAATTAACAAACAAAAATCTTTAAATGTTTGATTTAAGATGCTTTTTATTGACTCTTCAAGATGCCCCTCACCATTGTACACTGACATAAGGACAGTGATAGGTATTTTGATTGCATTCACGAATTTTCACCTCATTATATCTTAAATCTGTCATACTACGGAGCGTTATTTTTGGTTTAAAAGTGTTCATTTTTATTGAGCAAATATTGTCTACTTTAGTTTGTCATTTAAAGATGCTTTAAAATTAAACAAGTTAATTAAAAAGCACTTATATTTCTGATGCCTAGTGAATTATTATAAAAATTATTTTCTTACATTTTATAAATAATACATCATCTAAGTACAGTACAGATTAAAATTTTCAACTTTTTTCCATCATTATAACCCTGAGTAGTTTGTCATATCTCCAATTATGTTTTTATAGTGATATATCAAAGGAACCTAATTTATATTTTTGGTGTTTCATAGTTACTATATTTATAATAATTAGCAAAAATAAGTGGAAGAATCACCCAAAGAATTCTATACTGTATGGCTGCAGCAGTTAATTGATATATCAATATATTCAAAATAATAAGTGATACTGATAGTGCGTGTGTTTTTCTTTCTTTAAATGCTTTCATTACATTAACTATACAAATATAAATCAATAATACGAAAATAATGGTAAAAATCATTATTCCAAAAATTCCATTCTCTACTAATATTTCTAAATATGAATTATGAGATGCATCACCAACAATCTCATTAAAATTACCTGAACCAACACCTAGAAATGGTGATGTTTCAAATGCTTCCATCCCAGATCGAATAATCCTTTCTCGCGGAGAAACTCCGGAGGTGACACCAACAGCTCCTTCTAAACCCAAGACTCTTCTAACTGCTAGAGAACTTAAAACAAAACTGTTAATGATATAATATACTGGAATTATAGACAACAGTAAAAAAAATATTTTTGAGATAGATAAACGAATTCCATTTTTAACCAATGGATTTAAAACAACTAATAATAACGAAGATGCGATAATTAATAAAAAGCTTCTTGAACCGGAGTAGAACCCTGAAATTAGTAATAAAATCATTATTAGAAGATTTAAATATTTTTTTTTGAAAATTACTTTTTCATTGTCTAACATAGTACCAATCATTAATGGGATAATTATACTTAAATAAAATATAAATACCCCTTGCCATCTAAATGTAGCCGCTATACGATGACCACCACCTCTAATATTCCCCCATAAGAATAGATCTCTAAAGATAGGTATGTCATTGATAGCTAGGATCTGAAATAACCCTACAATACTTACAACCACGCTTGAATAAAACCAAATATTTTTATACTGATTAATTAATTTGTTAGCTATAATATGATTTGTCATAAAAAACATAGCGATTAAATACATCAAATACTTAAATATCACGGAAGCCGTATTTGAATAAGATACTTCATCAATAGTTTGAAGTAGATAAAAACCTGAAATTGCTTGATAAAATATTAAAAAAAGCATCACTAAAAAAAATATGTTTAATAGTCGGTTATCTCGTATATATTTAAGTTTCAACATATTTATTAGAATGAAAATTATAATAAATACATCAAATATTACAATTCTACCAATTGGTGTATAAAAAGCTAAATTATCTAGATCTAACAAAATAGCTGAATAAACTAATAAACATATTGTTATCCACTTAATTTTATTCATATATTCACCTGCTAATCCTTTATAAATAAAACAATAATTAAATACATTAAATTTCTGAAGTTAGAAACTTGCATTAATAAGAAAATTATAATTATTCTATTATTAATAAATTACCTAAGTAATTCACATATATTAATCTACCAATTGTACAACCTAAAGATTTTCTATATTTTAAAATTTAGTAGTTCTTAAATAAAATCAATAGACAGATTTTCTGATACAATTAACTGTTATCAATTACAAACTGTTTTAAAAATTCATTTCGTCTTGACTCAATTATTTCTTTTCTATATTTTTTTGCTTCATTGAAATTTTTATCCGCTTGCTCCAGTTGCTTCTTTTTATCCAAACTTTTTATAATTTCTACAATTTCACTTGAGTTATTAAATTTATTTTCGAATATCATGTCTTTTTCTAATAATTCAGGTATCCCTGCTGTTTCCGCTCCAATTGAAGGTACTGCACGACTCATTGCTTCTATTAATGCTCTTGGAAGTCCCTCTTGCTTACTTGGTTGAGCATATAAATCAATTGTATCTAACCAATTAAATACTTCATCATGAGGCATCGCTCCCCAAAATTTAACTTGATTTACTACATTATATTTCTCTGCAATTTTTCTCAAATATGATTGGTCACCCTTCCCAACCAAATGGTATTCATAATTGCTTTTTCCTTGCTTTTTCAATTCACTTAATGCTTTTATCATGTATTGCTGACCTTTAAACTTAACATCTACAGCAGCTGTGGTTCCAATGATTGTTTTTTCATTTTGATTCTTATTTTTAATTTTTCGTTCTCTTTTTTCGATAACTTCTTTATCAAATTTAGTTAGTGATACATTTGAACAGCTTATATTCTTACCTTGTGTTGGATATCGTTTTTGTAAAAATTGATTTGTAACATAAATAGTATGACTCGCTACCTTTACATATCGCTTTAACTTAAAGTATTCCAATGGTGCAATTACCTTACCTTTCAAACTATGATTCCACAACCCATCCCAAGGGCATGCTACTACTTCAATTAAGTAAGGTATATTATGTTTTTTAGCAAACTTCACTGATAATAATCCTATACTACTATTCCTAGCAATAACATAGTCCGCCTTTTTCACTTCTTCCTCTATTAATTTATTAGCTCTTATGATTTTATAATATTTTTTTACTGACTTATAATCTGGAACTCTAATAAATTTAACTCTTTCAGCGGTCGCATTGGTCATGTCTTTTGGTCTGCAATCAATGTCAATTTGCCTGGATACAAAGTTAACTTCATCAAAAATCTCTGTGTACCTCTTTAAAGCTTCGGTAGAAAAACTACCATTACTAAAATATTCTTGTTTGAATTTATAAAATTTATGATCATGTGCGTACAATAATCGCATCCAATTTACCTCCTTCGACATGAACGATTAATTAAAAAATTAATTTATTCTTTTTAGATACTGTTCAACCACAATTTTCCTATCAAATTCTCTACTTACTTTTTCTCTTCCACTATTCCCCATACTTTTTTTCTCACTTGATACCGCACAGAGAAATTGCTCGATTTTTTCTATTAGGCTAGTGGTGTCTTTGGGTTTAACCAAATAACCATTTATACCGTCTTCAACTGCTTCTCGACATCCACTTCGATCAGTCGTTATGATGGGTCTAGCACAAGCTGCACTCTCCAGCAAAACATTTGAAAGGCCTTCAGGGTAATATGTAGGGTGCACTGTACAATGGACACTTTTCAAAACCTCTCGTATATCACGAATCATACCATGATAATGTATAATACCATCTTGATGTAACTGATTTAATTCACCTTCATATTCTTCTTCACAAAAACCACATACGTGAAAAATTGTGTTTGGGTACTTTTTCTTAATTACCTTAGCTGCTTCTAAATATTGATCAATCCCTTTTTGTTTCATAATTCTTGAGATAAAGGCAAATTCTACTGTTTCTCCGTCAGGATAAGGAAGTGGCTTGAAATGTTCTAAATTAACACCAGAACCTGGTAGAACATGATGCTTTTTAATCGCAATATTTCGATCGACAAAGAACTGTTTATTTTCTTCATTTTGAAAAAATACCGTGTTTACATTTCGAAATGCATAACGATAAAGTAGTGTGGTAATCCTTTGCATCACTCCACCATTTTCTACTGCCGTACCCAATCCTGTAATATTAGCTATATATGGGATACCTTGTGATTGTGCGGCAATTCCACCATAAATATTCGGTTTAATAGTGAATGTTAAGACAACATCTGGTTGAATTGATTTCATCATCCGTTTATATTCACGAATAAGTTTTAACTCACCAAAAATATTGGTACTATGCCTCCTCATGTCAGTTTCAACATAGTCACTACCCATTGCTATTAAATCATCAATTCGCTCCCCATAAGGCGAGGAAATAATTACATTATGACCTTGTTGAATAAGCTCTTCTACAATTTCTTTTCTAAAGTTGTATATAACTATATCATGGTTTACTAATATTAGTATCGTCTTCCCCATACTTCTGCCTACTCTCTGTTCTTTCAAGCGATCTGTATAAATCCACCATGTTATAAGACCCTTTATACTGACTTAAATGTTTATCATATACTAAATTCCCAAACACTTTGTTTACTGTATTCACACGATTTATAAATAGATAGATTAGAGGGTTAAACAATCTTGTTAACCACACTTTCTTTCCATGTACTTTTGAGATTTGTTTAACTAACTCACTTGTTTTGACATACTCTTTATTTTGCGGGAAAAATAATCCGTTATCTTGCTTATCAATGACTAATCGTAAAAATTCCGTTAGGTTATCCACATGTAGCATGCTTCTTTGGTTCTCTATATTAGGAAAAACCGGTGTTAACCGGGCTAATTTAGATAATTTAGGATAATTTCCTTTGGATCCTTTTCCATAAATCATCGGTGGGCGAATAATCGCAACCTTAAATTGATCATCACTAAGCGGCTCTATACCTCGTTCAGCTTGTAGCTTACTTTCACCATAAAAGTTGCTTGGATTGGGTTCAGTATCTCTTGTAATCACATCTAAATCTGATGAACCATCACCATAGACAATAATACTACTCATAAAAATGAATTGGGCGACGCCTTCTTTTTTCGCTTTTTTAGCGACATCTATTGTCAGGTCTCGATTCACTTGGTAGTATAGCTCTTCCATTTTAGGATCTGTTGACACATGCGCAATCCCAGCTACATGAAACACCACATCATATGTTGAAAAGTCAACTGATTTCCAGTCCTCACCTCTGACGCTAATCGTATCTACTTGATAAGCATCACCATAAGGTTCTAACCACTCTTCAAACTTATTCCCAATGTAACTATTTTCGCCTGTGATTAGAATTCTTTTCATGGTTGAGTGTACTCCTTTTTGTCCTGATAGGTGGTCTCATGGCTGCCTGTTCCACCTTCAACGACACCATCACTTCTAAGGACCGATAGGAATGTACCAAAGAAGCAACGCAGATCCATTCTTGCTCCATAATGCTTGATGTAATCACCGTCTAGTGCTGCTTTCACATCTATGGGTAATTCATCTCGACCATTTATTTGAGCCCATCCTGTTAAACCTGGTAACACGTTATGAACATGATAACGATCGCGTTCTTCAATTAAGTCATATTGGTTCCACAGGGCTGGTCTTGGACCAACAATTGCCATTTGCCCAACTAAAATATTGAAGATTTGGGGGAGCTCATCTAAACTTGTTTTACGTAAAAACTTTCCCATTCGTGTAATATATTGATCTGGATTGCTCAGCAAATGCGTTGGTGTATCTTTAGGTGTGTCGATTCGCATTGTTCGGAATTTCAATATATTAAAATAAGTTTTATTTAACCCAACACGTTTTTGCTTGAAAAAGATGGGTCCCTTTGAATCTAGTTTAATTAGAATAAATAATAAGATAAAAACTGGTGATAAGATGACAATGCCGATCAGTGACATCAAAAAATCAATCACTCGCTTTACTTTTGTATACATAATCAAGTATGTCTCCTTTAAAGTGACGGTAGTTATGAAATATTAGATGTTACATCAGATTCATGATAAACAATCGACATCAAACGTTCTTTTAATGTTTCATTTGTTAAATCATCATGGACCTCAATTAAGTCAAACACCGATTGTGCATCGACTTTTTTAGTCCGACCTACGTAAATTTTGCTATAGACTTCACCCGGCAATACTTCATCATCACCTAATAGCTCTTCATACATTTTCTCGCCTGGGCGTATGCCGGCGAACTCAATCGGAATATCATCGGTCGTGTAGCCTGATAATTTAATTAAGTTTTTCGCCAAGTCGACAATTTTAACAGGTTCACCCATGTCCAAAACAAAAATCTCGCCACCCTTAGCTAGTGTCCCTGCTTGAATCACAAGACGTGACGCTTCAGGAATAGTCATGAAATAGCGTGTCATATCTGGGTGGGTAACGGTAACGGGGCCACCTTTTGCAATTTGTTTTTTAAAGAGTGGGATAACAGAACCACGACTACCTAAGACGTTACCAAAACGGACAGCGACAAACTTGGTTGAGCTTTTCGCCGCTAAGTCTTGGACAACCATTTCTGCTAACCGTTTCGTTGCTCCCATTACATTCGCAGGATTGACTGCTTTGTCAGTTGATACGAGTACGAACGTTTCAGTACCGAATGTATCCGCTGCTTCTGCTACATTGCGTGTACCCATGACGTTATTTTTAATCGCTTCATGAGGGTTGTGTTCCATGAGTGGTACGTGTTTATGCGCAGCTGCATGATAAATAATACATGGATTATATTGATTAACTATGTCAAAAATCCGTTCGCGATCTTGGACGTCCCCTATAATCGGAATAATTTCAGTTTCTTGATCTGCAAATACTTGTCGTAATTCCATATCAATGGAATAAATGCTGAATTCACCATGACCGACTAGTAAAATCCGACTTGGTTTAAATTGCATGAGCTGACGACAAATTTCAGATCCGATCGAACCCCCTGCACCTGTCACCATCACCGTGTTGTTTTCGACGTATTTTGAAATAGCGTCAATATCAAGCTGAACGGGTTCACGACCGAGGACGTCTTCAACATCGACATTTCTCAGTGCTTTAACCGATACTTTACCCGTTGCGATATCTTCAATTTTCGGCAAAATTTGCAGTTTAGCCTCTGTTTCATTACACCGGGCAATAATGTCTGTTAATTGGCCATTTCGAAGTGATGGAATCGCAATGATAATGTGTTCGATTTGTTTGTTTTCAACAACGGCCCCGATGTGCTGTGTTGTTCCTAAAACCGGTATATCAAATATTTGCATACGTTGTTTAAACGCATCATCATCAACAAAAGCAACGGGGTGTAAATCTGATTCTGACGTTCCATTCGTTAACTGACGCGCAATCATCGCTCCGGCATCACCGGCACCTACGATTAATGTTCGTTTTAAATCTTTACCTTTGTTAATATAACGGTCTCTAAACATACGCCAAGCAAAACGAGATCCTCCGAGGAATGTTACATGAAGAAGCCATGTGACAACTAAAGCACGTCTATAGACAGAAAAGTCATTAATAATAAATTGAATGAGTCCAGTTGAAACAACTGCTAGCGTAACGGAATAGACGATGGCTTTTAGTTCATTCACACTGGCATAAGACCAGACTTTATGATAGAGCTTGAAGCCAACAGCATATAAGTGATGAAAGATAAGTAATGCGATCGCACTGACTAACACCGTTGTATTTGACCAAACACCCATAACTGGATACACGACCCATGAGGCAACTACAATCGCTGCCATGACTATAACTGAATCAAGGAGAACGAGTGAGACCATTCGATTTCTGTAATTCATAATGTTGACTCCTTTAATTAATTGATCACACAAGTGTGTGATGTAGCGAGGCCACACCACACAATAAATGAACTATTGATTGACTTTAAACTGTTCGGTTAACTGGATCAGCATCTCTTTCACATCATCACCGATCTCATCATTTTGTAGGGCAAATTCGATCGTTGTTTTGACAAATCCGAGCTTTTCACCAACATCATGACGTTCACCATTGAAATCGTAAGCATAAACTTTTTGGAGTTCATTTAACATTTGGATTGCATCTGTTAATTGAATCTCACCACCTGCCCCAATCTCTTGGCGATCCAGAAAACGGAAAATTTCAGGCGTGAAGACATAACGCCCCATAATCGCTAAGTTAGAAGGTGCTGTGCCTTGAGCTGGTTTTTCTACAAAATTATTCACTTGATAGCGTTGGCCATTTTTTGATTTTGGATCGACAATACCGTAACGATGGGTTTGCTCATCCGGTACTTGTTGTACACCAATCACCGATGATTCGGTTTCTTCGTATTGATTAATCAGCTGTTTTAAACACGGGACATCACTTTGAACGATGTCATCACCAAGTAGTACCGCAAATGGTTCGTCTCCAATGAATTTACGCGCACACCAAACGGCATGCCCTAATCCTTTAGGTTCTTTTTGACGGATATAGTGAATATCAGCCAAGTTCGTCGACTGTTCCACTTTATGTAGTAAATCAAGTTTATTTTTCTCTTTTAAGTTCGCTTCTAGTTCTGGTGCAAAATCGAAGTGATCCTCGATTGCGCGTTTACCTTTTCCTGTCACGATGATAATATCTTCAATACCCGATGCGACTGCTTCTTCAACAATATATTGAATGGTTGGCTTATCGACAATCGGTAACATTTCTTTCGGTTGTGCTTTTGTAGCTGGTAGGAAACGTGTCCCAAGTCCAGCAGCTGGGATAATTGCTTTTTTGACTTTTTTCATTGTGTATTCTCCTTATCACTTAAAATAATCCAAAAAACTTCTTACGTTCGATTCTTAACGGTTCATTCACAAATACAGGTTCTCCCTCTACTAAGAGTCGAGCATTTTCTGTGAACATGTAAAGCGTGGATACGCCGTATGTTTTCTCAATTTCCTTTGTTGCTTCAGTCATCATAAAGCCTCGTGAAGTGACACCGTGTGCATCCGAGGCAATGAAATGGGTTAGATTAGATTCAATCAGTTCATGTGAGAACTTCTTCATTTTCTTTCCGAATTTCCCTACTAAACTACTTGCCGTTATTTGTGTTAAAACACCTTGTCGGACAAATTCATAGAGACGATTTGGGTGTTCTAAAAACTCTGTATTCCGCTCTGGATGAACAATAACAGGTACAAGATCGTGCAGCTGAATATCGAACAGTAACTGCTTGGTAAAGCGCGGAATGTGATTGGTCGGCAGCTCAACGAACAAATAGCGTCCCGACTGATTCATTGTTAATAGGTCATTGTGCTCTATATCATTAACGAGTTCACCATATAGGCGGATTTCTTGACCTGGTAAAATGGTCAATGGAAGATTCCGATCTTGCAATTGTCTATTTAAGTTTTCAACTGCACTTAAGACTTTCTCTTTTGGGTTATCGTAACGGCCATTCTTATGATGTGGTGTGGCTACAATTGTATGAATCCCTTGATTTATTGCTTCTTTAGCCATTGCAACACTTTCTTCAATATGTTTTGCCCCATCATCTAGACCGGGCAAAATATGACAATGTGTATCTATCATTGTGCACACTCACCTTTACATTATTTTTACATAATAAATTAATTATAACAGGGTACAGATAAGATTGAAACCCTGATTTTACGCATTTCACAGCATAAAACGTGACTTGAGTCATATTCGACTAATCTCGACAATTCTCATATATTTGTATTTATAGTACTTTTTTCATGCTATCACTGAATGAAAGCGTTTTTTTATTTTGCAATTTCCTTTTTCATTAAAAAAATGAATTGTCATATATTCAACAAAAAAAGACAAATGTTAAATATGCGTTAAAGGATTATTCTATTATTACTCATGGTTTATCATAGTCGATCATGTGGTAATGAATGTGTCAGTACATACAAAAACCGAACTCAACAAACGTCAAGTTCGGTTAACGGGTCCAATTGATCTTTTAAATAAATCGGCTCTTATTCTTCAGTAGCGTCATTTCACAAAGCACCCATAATCGTAGGTGTTTCTTATGCATTAAAAACGCGTATTTCTTTTGTGTTTTTCGGAAGTAATAGTCCTAAAAGACCACCTAATGAAAAAACAATCATAAATATTCCGATTGAGAATGCATCTGTTAAAAGAGCAAAACCAACATTAGTGAATTCTACCAAAATAGGAATTGATACTCCTATACTGACTAAAAACAAGAGGATTACAACGGCTTTAATTAGTGACTGTCTATGCTTAGGTGCAAAATAAGCTAGTGTCCAAACAGATAAAGCGCCTAATAACAAGGCAAGTGTATAAGATAAAATGTAATTTAAGATCCTTGCATTTCTTACACCTTCTGCTTCTGAAACATAATAAGTGGTGTCTATTTCTTCAAAAATGGGTTGAAGCAATGTATCACTACTTACAACAATCTCTTCGTCTTTATCATATTCATCATTTTCCCAACCTATAAACTCATATCCCTCTTCCGCTTGAGGTTCGATATGAATAGGCGTCGACTCATAATATATACCTTGCCAAATCCAATCATAATCAACGTCTTCGTACATGAAAGGATCTTGTCCGTTTACTAAAACAGTACCTTTGTGTCTCTGTTCATGCTCTATATTCAGTTCAAATGACTCACCTAAACCGAAATGATCGTCCAAATAAGATCTAACGATCGAAGGGCGTTCTTCAGCAAAGTATCGAAGCGTATCAATACTCTCATACCATTCATCAACATCATGGTGATTGATATCCCATCTCTTTAAATGGAGCCCCATTTCATCTTCATATAACGCTTCAAATTGTTGAATCTGATGAAGCACTCTGTCAGTATTAAAATGAATATTTAAGTAATCGATAAAGCGCGATTTAAATTCTTCATTAAATTCGTCATTTTCTAGCAAATGACGAATCAAAAATGTTGACTCCTCTGGGTGTAAGATCCATTCAACTGTATCATGTACGACCCCTCTTGTATTATCTCGTCTATCATCTGACGTGTACATTTCGAATCCATGGTCCGTATCGTACAACAACCAACGCCATCTGCCATCTCGACCTTCAACAGCATCTGGATCATATTCATCTGTTAAGTAGCGCCAAAACCTAATATTATTGTGAGGCCAATCCGAGTTTGCAAGGTAAACCTGTGAAATAATGTAATCCATATAATTGTCTACATCCATTAATGTTTGAATATATTGATAATGTTCATCTTCTTCTAAACCATTTTGTTCAATATATTCAATCATATCGTGATAGTGAGCTTGTCCATCTGGATTCCCTTTATCAAAATCAGCAGATCCCTCTTCCAAAATTGTCACATTATCTGGGTTCACTCCATCATAGTGAGACTCAAGGTAATACTCATCTTGCCTTTCTCGAATATTGTAAATACCCCAATATTCCCCATTTATAAAAGCAATCGCAGGTCTAGATGCCTGTGGAGCAAAATTACCTATGTCCTCGACTAAACTTTGCATAAATGCATCTCTAAAACTTAAATCATTGTGATCATTTCCAGAATTTCTTAAGAGAATGCGTTTGAACGCATCTATCTCTTCATCGCTATCCCCATAAGCTTGCAGTGAAGGGAAAAATTCATAGTGCATCCAATCATCTTCATCGTAAGAGCCTCTAGCGTAAAACCTTAAAGATTTTTGATCACGGTTTCTAGTAATTCCACCGTGTATTCGAACACCGAGGTTTTGACTAATTCCAAGAACGCCATTAGGCTCATAAAGTTCAAAAGCCATTGGATGCTCCCATTCTCTTCCTCTATTTTCATAATTACCTTCAGCATAAATCCCTATCTCTTCATCAAATAAGTTGTCTGAGTCTGTATTTAATGAGATCACAGGAAAGTTGAAGCGATTGTGAACATCTCTTCCTACGAAATATGAATGTGTGGCAATTTCGCTCAACTCACCAGAATCACCCCTAGTTACAGCACGAACGGTTTGAACTTTAGGCAATTCTTCACTTAATGTTTCTTCAATACTTAAAACACCATCATACAACTTTGAATCCTCTGTCGGTTCAGAACCATCTAGAGTATAATAAATCTCTGTACCTTCATCAGATTCAATTTCTAAGTCAAAGCTTTGTTCATAAAATCCACCTTGATGAGAAAATCGTGGTGTTGATAACACCTCATCAAATCCATCATCATCATTTTCATCACCAGGCGTCGGTGAATTAAAGTACGTTAGCTGATCGTCACCATCCGGCATCCGACCAAACGATCTATCCCGAGGTACTTCTCTTTGAGCGATGAAGTCGATCGTTGTTTCACCGTCTGGTCCCATTAATATAATCGGTTCACCTTGACGACTAATTGAGAAGTTCGTGTGATGCATGCCATTATTATCTAATCGATCCTCTCCAGATGCCCATATGACGATGTAGTCATCCGCTTCAATCACAACATCCTCTGGAATCTCCCAACGTGTTGGGTTTGTTTCATCATCTGATAAATAGTACCCTGATAACTCAATTGATTCATCAGTTGGATTATACAATTCTATCCAATCATGATAATTGCCCTCATCATCAGAAATCGTCTCACCATTAGATGCCATATATTCATTGATATATAACTCTTGATCTTTGGGCGATAATAGGTTTTCTGGCTCTCTAACTGATATATTATCCCAATAATCTCTGATCGGGGCATAACCTGATGCTTGTCCTTCTTTTTCAACAGAAATAGGGTTTTCTGTTAAATCAATAATTGCTTCGACCTCAAGACTTGGCTGATCTTGTAGGGCACCATTTTCCATAAGATGACCTATAACAGAAACATCTTCTATACCAGTATTTCGTACATTTAACCGAGTTAAATTAGTAAGGTTCTCTAATACTTCTATATGCTCGCCTATCGGTACGTTAGGAATGATGAGCGTTTCCAATCCAACCAGATCTTGAATAGGGGTGAAATTATAAATTTTTTCATTGGAATGAAGATTTAGGTAAGTTAATTCATCTAAATCTTCCAAAAACTGAATGTCTTGAATATTTGATTCTCTAAGATTTAAATGCGATAAGTTTTCGAAGTTCTCCAAAAATTGAACGTCTCCGTTTTTAAGAGGATTTTGACTTAAATCTAATTCTTCTAGATTTATTAACGTATTCAATGGCGTCGCATCTTGAATATGGTTATCTCTCAAACTTAACTTTTCAAGCGAGGTAAAACCTGCAAGGATTGAAATATCTTCAATTCGATACTGATAGCTGCCGTCGTCAGGATCCGGTCGCTTCACATTATGACGTAAGCTCAGCTCTTTTAAATTTTCAAGACCTCTTAAGCTATCAAAATGAATCGCTTCAAGTGAGGTGATCTCATTATTTCTCAGATTAAGAATTTCTAATTCGGATAAGTTTTGCAATGGTCTAACATCTTCAACAAAATTATCTTCAAGATCTAATGTTTCTAATTCAGTTAAGTGTTCGATTCCTCTGAGTGATGTAATATCTGCACCCTTAGCTTCCAATGATGTTACATTGCTTAACATCCCTACTGTTAAATCATCTTCGGGTACACTTAATTCATCTCGTATGACTTCCTCCAAATTCTCATCCTCAAACTGAACAGCTTGAGACATTTGATAAGAATAGGAATAAATCATCGTAAATGCGATGGAAAAAATGAGGAGGCCTGTGAAAATGATGACAATTCTTTTCATAATTTATTGCCTCCCCTTCATCGTATAAAATGAACTTAACATATGATCCGACATTGGCATGACAACATCTTTTCTCGTTAATTCAATGCTTTGACCGTACTTACTGTTTGACATAGCTTTTAAGCCATATTGTTGAATGATTCGTTGTAACCACGGCGGAATGATATCTAGTGTTTTTATTTCTAAAATAATCCCTTTGTGATGATCATGACCTTTATATAGAGGCTTTTCTGGAAAAAGCCTATCAGCACTAGCACTTTCAACTGTATGGTCAAACGTTAAACGGAAGTCTTCACGATCTTTTGGCTGAAGCCCTTCCCTTTTATAACGAACCAATGTTTTAGGCCGCAACGCTTTTAAATGCGCCAATCTCTCAAACTCAGTTAAAACCTCATTATTATGATTTGGCCAATGGCCTGTACGAATATACTCTAAATAATCTCGACCTTTAACAAACACACTATATTTTGTCATATTTAACCCTTTTCGTGTTTTCAATTCAACACTAATTGGTGTATCGTTACTAAAGTTTTCGTGATAAGAGCGAATGCGTAATTTAATTCGACTATAGTTGCCATAGCACTTATCTGTATAAGCTTCATAGTCATTCGTATCAAAATACAAGCTTTTCACAAGGTACTTTTGATCTTCTGATCTCAATGTAAACTTATCCATATCCATATAAATTAATGCTGCATTCTTTATTTGGTGATATTGCTGCCTACTGATTAAATATTTATATTCAAAACGTTTAACCGTTCTCATACTAAAAGCTCCTAACTTATTTGCGTTAAATTACATCGGTAGAGCAAGCTGAGGTGCAAGTAAAGATACTTTCTCAACACCATTAATCTGTTTAATTTCATTTAACAGATCCTGGGACGGATTGTCTTGGTTTTTTAAGAATTTTAGTTCAAAAATAATTTCCCAATGCTCATCATGTACATCATGTGATCGTACTTGTGCATTTGTTGCATAACGTTTAATAATATCTTCTAGATCCTTAGAATGACCATCCAATTGACCCGTAACGACGAGAACAAACTCTGCATGAAGAGGCGTTCCATATTTCACCATAAATAAAAACGTTACAACAATTGCGACAATAATACTCGCCACAATAGTTACTGTCCAATTATAGGTACCTGCACCTAACCCAACAGCAATTGTCCAGAACAAGAAGACCATATCGCGCGTATCTTTGATCGGTGTACGGAAACGAACAATTGACAGCGATCCGACTAGACCTAGCGATATAACAAGATCACCTTGAATAAAGTACATAACCATCGTTACAATTGGCGAAATTAGTACTAATGTTGTTAAAAAAGAGCGCTCATAGTTCATACCTCGATGTGTATATTTGTACACAAAGGCAATCCCGATTCCTAGAATAATAGCTAAACTAATCGATACAACTAGATTCATAATATGTATAGCTTCTACAAAAAACGTGCTTGAAAGTTCATATAACATGTGCATATCTCCTTAAATGTATTGAATTTTTTTACTACTAGCTATGCATTTGTACCTTGTTTTTATAAATACAAAAAGCACCTTTGGTATTCTATCATGTATAATTTTTCTATTCAACCCAGTTATTTTAATTGATTCAGCTATAGATCTGATTCAATATATAGATATCTCCTTGAAAAATATCACTACGTCATTCTTATGATCTTAGAAACCCCGGAACAGACAGGGGATTTCTAAGACCAATAAGAAAAAACCGAACTCAACAATCGTCGAGTTCGGTTAACGGGTCCGCTTTAGTTAATTATTATGCTGCTTGTTGTTTATCTTTTGATTCACCTAACATGAGCTTAGGTCGTTTAATAAATAAATAGCCAATCACTATAATATTGATTAGATAGGCTGGTAATAAGTATGAACCGTTATAAACGAGCGAATACACCCATATATTCATCCCATCAATTAGTGATTCAAAGAAGACAACGCCTGCTAAATAGTGTGATACAAAACGAAGACTGATTCCTGCTAAAACACCAAGCGCTAAATAACCAGCAAATAGTTTATGATTGTTATCTTTTAGAGCTCTTTGTACAACTGGTGCAAATAATCCAGCCACTCCTAATACGGTAAAGGCGATTGGATAGTCAAGCGCTCCTTGGATCGGATGCATAATCCAGGCTGTACCGGTTGCGATCTGTAGTGTCCCGTAAAGAAAGCCGGATAGAAGACCGCCTTTTAGTCCCCAACGGAATGCGACGATGAAAATGGGAATCATCGCGAATGATACAGACCCACCTTGTGCCCAAATTCTAAATGATAAAAATGGTAGTAAGTCTAAAACAAGTGCGAAAGCTGTGAAAATTGCCACTTCAATTAAAAATAATGTGCGTTTTGATTGCATGATTGTCCCCCTAATGGTTTTTAATCAACAAAAAAAGCAATACATATGGGGGTGCTTCCTGATGGAGGACCCGCCTTTAGTATTACTTTTAAACGCCATCAAAAAAGCCACCATCCCTACGCTAGTATTAACTAACAGGTTCATAGAGTCTAAACATCTCGTGTTTACTCTCAGCTGACAACATCAGCTCCCCTTGAAGGCTTCATTATTCACTTTTTTTGTTACCTTTCATTATAAAGAAAGACTCGCCAGTTAGCAAGTCTTATTCTCCATAATAGTAATATTGATTTTTAGTCAACTCGACATCGTTTAAAACGGAACCGAGCAACTTAGATTGAGCAGGCTCTAACAATTCTTTCGCTTTTAACGCCGCTTCTTGATCTGTTTGTTTACTTCTTACCACTAATAATGAGCCATCAACTTGATTTGCAAGAATTTGCGCGTCTGTTACAGCTAAAACAGGTGGTGTATCAAAGATAATGAAATCGTAGTAACGTTTTGCTTCTTCAATCAGTTTGGTCATCGCTTTGGAACCTAATAATTCTGATGGGTTCGGTGGGATGGGACCAGATGGCAATATATCAAGACCATCATGTTCTGATTTTGTAAAAGCCTCCGCTAAGGATAGCTCACCAACTAATACGCTACTCAATCCTCTACGGTTATCTGCACGGAATGTGTAATGCACCGTTGGTTTACGTAAATCGGCATCGACGAGTAATACATTCTTCTCTTGTTGAGAAAAGACAATCGCTAAGTTCGCAACCGTGGAAGATTTCCCTTCAGACGGTCCCGCTGAAGTGACAAGCATGGTTGAAAGATCCTCATCAACTGCTGCAAATTGTAAGTTCGTTCGAATCGTCCGGTATTGCTCTGAGATTGGAGAGCGTGGATTTAAAGATGTAATTAAGTGTCGCATCGTCTGATTAACTTGTTTTTTTCGCTTGGCCATTCATTTGTCTCCTCTCTCTTACAGGACGTACTGATTGAGGCGATGGAGTGGCAATGTCTCGGTCACTAATATGACTCACAATACCGATGACTGGTAAGCCGAGGTCTTTCTCCACATCTTCCTCTGTTTTAACCGTTGTATCTAAGAAGTCTAGTAGGAAAGCTAGACCGACACCGACCATTAAACCGAGTACACCTGCAATAGCAATGTTAAGCATTGTGTTGGGGCTAATGGGTGATGGATTTAATGGTACTTGTGCTTCATTTAAAACATTAACATTGTCTACATTCATTAGGTCACCGATTTGGTCTTGAAACACACCCACTGTTGTATTAACAATTTGAACCGCCATTTCAGGGTCTGGGTCTGTCGCACTCACTGTAACGACTTGAGAATCGTTTTCGTTATCGACCGTTAGTTTATTGCTTAAGGCGGTTGTAGAAATGTTCAAACCTAATTCCTCTTGAACTTCTGACAAGATTCGGTCACTTTGTATAATCACATTGTACGTATTAATTAATTCAACATTTGTTCGTAAATCATTCAATTCAACACCAGACACTTCTGTCTCATTCGGCGCTTGGTTCTGATTGACTAGAAATTGTGTACTTGATTCATAAATTGGCGTCATGAAAAAAGTTGTAACGACGCCACTTATTAACGCAGCACCTATCGTTAGTAAAATAATCAGACCCAGGCGCTTGCGTATGATGGCGACAATTTCTTGCAGTGATATCGTTTCTTCCATATATATACCCCTTTATGTAAGTTTTGCTCGATCATATAAATGCACAAATGACATTATAGCATACGTTTAGTATAAAATGGATAGAAAAATAAATAATTGTTGCTTTTGTTCGACCTTTTTATCTATGGAGCATGACAATTGTCACCTTTTTTGTTTTTTTGTTAGTGGATGTCTGTTCTCTGTTATAATTAATTAGAGAATATAAACAGTATTGGTAAATTATATAAACGTTAGGATGGTTGCTATGGAAGAGTTTATCAAAAATCGTGAGTTTCACCATGTTTTTCAACCGATTTTTGAAACAAGTTCAGAGTCATGTTTAGGATATGAAGGATTACTTCGAACAGATCAGTTTTCAAATCCTGAGCACGTTTTTAACCAAGCAAAACATGAAGGGCTTTTGTATGAAATGGATATAGCATCAATTGAAGAAGCGTTGCGAAAAGTTGAAAAGAAGCAAAATCTACAAGGTAAATCTATCTTCTTAAATTTACTCCCTTCCACTTTAAACGATTCTCGATTTTTACATGACTTAGACCGATTATTTGGAACGCTTACAACTTCACCTTCTTCAGTTGTATTTGAATTATCTGAACAGGAGTTACTCGAGCCAACCGATCATCACGTTAAGCAAATTGAAACTATTCAATCCTGGGGGTGTCAGTTTGCACTCGATGATGTCGGCAAAGGGTATGCTAATTTTCATACGATGATTGATTTTGAGTTTGATATGATTAAATTGGATCGTGGATTTGCTGATGGTTTAACGGATTCATTAAGAAAAAAGGCCTTCGTCAAAAGTATGGCTGACTATTGCAAGAAACTTCAAATTCGGTTAGTTTTAGAGGGGATTGAGACAAAAAGAGATTACGAGACAGCTAAAGGATTACATATTCCATCTGTCCAAGGCTATTACTTAGGACGACCGACTGATCTCGTGTAACAAAAGAAAGGATGAGCCGATGAACTATTGCCAACATTGTGGACATCAGTTAAAAGAGAAAGATAATTTTTGTCAATATTGTGGGAAGCAAGTCGCGACACCACAATCTGAGCTGATGAAGAAAACTGAGTCTATCTCCTTAAAGGAGCGATTCAACAAATTATCTAGAAAACAACGAATCATTGGGGGATCAGTGTTCGTTGCTATTATTCTATTATTTAGTTTCTATCAAATCGGACGTACATATGCAGACCCTGAGCGCGTGATTGGGGAATTTGAACAGGCGGTTGAGGAAGAAGACCGAGAGGCGATTGCTGATTTACTTGTTTTTGATGATGGTGAAGAGATTGATTCTGAAGATTTGGATGGGTTTATGCGCTATTTAGACGAGGGAAATATCTCATCTACAGACATACAGAACTTGTTAACTGATCAAATTGAAAATCCCGCAGCCGATTACATTTTATCAGTTGAAGAATCAGACGGTAATTGGTTTTCATTCAATCGATATGACATCGTTGTGCCTAATTTTTATGTAGAGGCAACGGTTGAAAGACCAGGGTCTGACGTTCTATTTGAACAAGAGGTTATTTCTACAACAGAATCAGAACGTGAAACAGTAGAGTTAGGACCACTCGTTCCGGGTATATACCAAATGGAAGCTACTTTTGAAAATGACTTTGCTTATCTTTCAGAGTATAAGGAGTTCGAGCTTCTTAGATTAGATCGGACGGATGTCGACTTATCATTTTATCTGGAAGGTGATACGTTAGGCTACTCTGTTGAGTATGAATCAGAAGCTGAGGATATTCAGTATTACTTAAATGATCAAGAAATTGAACTAGACGCTGACAATTTATTCAGCCCGGTTTCAGCAGATCAACAGCTCGAAACATTTGCCGTTCTCACGTTCCCTTGGGGCGAAGTCGAAACAGAAACGACAGAAGTTCGTGCTGGAAATAACTATTTATCTGTCGATTCACCCTTTTCTGAAGAGGCGAAGAATGAGCTCATTGATGCCGTGGATCAATATGGAACCGAGTATATTAACGTGATGAACGAACAATCAGTTGATGAAGCGTCGGTTGTGACGGATGCATTTTCCGATGATTATTTAACAGATGAAGTCGATGGTTTAATTGATAGCGAGCGTTACTGGGACAGTGACCATAGCGAAACGAACATTGACCTCAGTAGTTTGTCACTTTCTTATGATGAAGATGATGCAGCTTATTATGTAAATGTTAATGTTGAGTACGTATTTCTTGTTGATGAGGTGACAGATCCCGATGAATTCGGTGATTCGGAACCGAGTGAAGAAACGAGACGCATGCAACTAAGGTTATTTTATGATGAATCTAAGGATGCTTGGTTAGTGGATGATGTATCGGGGTTGTTCTTCTTTAGTAGCTCGAACTTAGAAGAAATATCACATTAAATAAAAAGAGAACTGGAGTGATCGAGATGAAAACATGTCCAAATTGTCAAGAAACATTAGAAGAAGATGCACTATTTTGTACAAATTGTGGGACGAAGTTGGGTGAGGAAACTGAAGAAGATGCACCGGTTGTACACACACCCGTTGAGGAATATGCAGCTGATGAAGATGAGAAAGATTTTATTAGTCAGGTGAAGAAGGTCAGTAAATCATATTGGCACTTTTTACCGCCTGCTTTGATCCAACCGTTTAAGAAAAGTTTAATGATGACAGAACATAAAACAGATTTAGTGAACAGCATTATTACATTGGTATTATTCGCTTTACTTGTACCGGTTTATATTTATGTCGCGATGGATCAACTGTTCCCAACTCTCACGCCTTCTGTTTTTGAATATGTGTTGGAGCCGTTCTTTTACTTACTCGTGACGATCGCATTTGTGATTGCTGTTATGTTCGGGTTATCGCGTTTAATGAAATTATCATTATCGTACTTGCAAGTGATGAGTCATTTTGGTGCGCTGATGGTGCTACCTTTAACAGTGATTGCTATTGCGATTTTTATGGCGCTCGTTGGCGGATTAAGCGTGAGCTTTAGCTTAACTGTGATTTCTGTCCTATTGACCTTTGTGATGATGATTGTTAATCTTTTCGTTATTCGCATTACTTATCAAGCGAATCAAAGTGTTGATTTAGTTTATTTAATTGCCTTACTATTTATCGCATTTTATTTATTTGGTCAATTATTTGGGGAAGTTTTCTTAGCTGATTATATCGTGCGATTGATTGAGGATTTCATTTATCAAGAAGCATTTTTCGATTTAATTGATGGCATGATGAACGAACAGTATCAAAACTTCATGTGGTAATTCGTCACAAATATGTCACAATTAGCACGTCGCATGTCACTCATGGATTAAGCAGATTTTAAACAAATATTGGGAATTTTAAGGCTATTCTTATCCTTGTCTATATGCTAGACTGAGAACAGAACACAATATATAGTGTTCTGTTCTTTTATTTTATACTACATATTGATATATAAGGAGATGTTAAGATGCAAACTTTAACTCCACGTAAAGCTAATACCGACTCACTCATCGATCAACTAGATGAGATTGTCGCATCTGAGAATCAAGATTTAATCCAAGAAAATGCCAATGTTGATGGCCAGTCACCGATGGGGCAAATGTCGAAGTTCGGTTCAGAAGCTGCCAAACATTATGCGAAAACCAAATTATTAAGTGGAGACGTTGTTGAGGCGATGAATGATAATTTCATCCATCCACATGATTTAGATTTTTTACCGACAGGCACGACGACGTGTGCACAAATTCCATTAGGTGCGATTTTAAAAGGTGGTTTTAATACAGGGCATGGCTTTATGCGTGAACCTGGCGATATTACGAGTGCGATGGCACTCTCTTCAATTATTTTTCAATCAAATCAAAACATGCAGCACGGTGGTCAGAGCTACCCGATGTTCGATTATGACTTAGCACCGTATGTGCGTAAGTCTTACGAAAAGCATCGTAAAAAATTACTCGGCTATCCTGTTGAATGGGACGAGGACACTTTAGAAAAGACGGCTTGGAAAGAAGCTGAACGTGATGTCTTTCAAGCGTGTGAAGCGTTTATTCATAATTGCAATTCGATGCATTCACGTGGCGGTGGTCAAGTGCCGTTTGTGTCGATTAACTATGGGACAGACACTTCTGTTGAAGGGCGTTTGTTAATTAAAAATTTATTGCTTGCGACAAAAGACGGTTTAGGTAATGGTGAGACACCGATCTTCCCGATTCAAATTTTCAAAATGAAGCGCGGGGTTAATTTTGAACGTGAGGATAAGAACTATGATTTATATCAGTTAGCTTTGGAGACAACAGCGAAGCGACTTTTCCCGAACTTTAGCTTTATTGATTCCAGTGTTAACGTTCAGCATTATGATGGCACACCTGAATCGGAAGTGTCCTATATGGGGTGCCGAACACGCGTGATGGCTAATCGTCACGGGGATGACAATAGTATTCAGCGCGGAAATTTGTCGTTTACATCGGTGAATTTAGTGAAAACAGCGTTAGTGTCATCTTCGGTAAGTGAATTTTTTGATTCTTTAGGTGGAACTGTTGATCTTGTGATTAAGCAATTGTTGGAGCGATTTGAGTTTCAAGCGAAGAAGCAAGCACAACATTTTTCATTTTTATATGGGCAAGGCGTTTGGAAAGATAGTGAGGACTTGAAGCCGACTGATTCTTTACGTGAGGTCTTAAAACAAGGAACTTTGAGCGTTGGATTTATCGGACTTGCTGAATGTTTGGTTGCCTTGACTGGCAAGCACCACGGTGAAAGTGAGGCGTCACTTGAGTTAGGTTATGAGATTGTGCAGTTTATGCGTGAACGCGTTGACTGGGCAAGTAAGCAGTATGATTTGAACTTTAGCTTAATTGCAACACCTGCTGAAGGGTTATCAGGACGCTTTACACGCGGAGATCGTGATGAATTTGGGTTGATTCCTGGTGTGACCGAGCATGACTACTATACGAATTCATTCCACGTGCCCGTTTATTATTCGATTCGTGCAATTGATAAGATTCGGATTGAAGGACGCTTCCATGAGCTATGTAACGGTGGACACATTTCATACATTGAGTGCGATGGGGATGTAACGAAAAATACGAAGGCGCTTGATGTTTTAGTGAAGGCGATGGCTGAAAATGATTTCGGTTATGGTTCAATTAACCATCCTGTTGATCGCTGCGAACCATGTGGCTATACCGGCATTATTAATGAGGAATGTCCGAAGTGTGGGAATCGCGATCAAGATCAGGTGGAGCGTATTCGACGCATTACCGGTTATCTCGTTGGAGACATGAAAAAATGGAACACAGCTAAGCGCGCTGAGGAGCAGGAGCGTGTTAAGCATGGACAGTGATTTCATATGAAAGTGTTGAATATATTACATGATTCAGTTGTTGATGGTGAGGGTATGCGTACGGTGATTTTCTTTGCAGGGTGCCCTCACTTTTGCAAAGGATGCCACAATCCAAAGAGTTGGAATATTCGAAACGGAAGCGAGATGACCGTTGATGAGATCGTTGATGAGGTAATGAGCAACCCTCTTTGTGACGTGACTTTATCGGGTGGTGACCCGTTTTATCAAGCTGGAGAAGTTAAAGAAGTCGCTCGCAGGTTGCGCGAAAATGGGAAAAACATTTGGGCGTATAGCGGCTACACATTAGAGGAACTGCTCGATTTAGGCGGCGACTATGTTGAGCTATTAAGTTACTGCGACGTGTTAGTCGATGGTCCCTTTATTTTAGCAGAGAAAGACTTGAGTCTTGACTTTTGCGGCAGCCGCAACCAACGCGTGATCGATCTGAATCAACTTAATTTAGCAGAAAGAACTGGCTGAAGCCAGTTCTTTTCTTTATGGAATGAGTGTGTGACTGCGCGAAAATTTTGATTTGCGCGCGATTTTTTGTGGTTATGCGCGACTTTTGGTATTTGCGCGCGAAAATCAAGCTTGACTGCGCGATATATTGAATTTGCGCGCGATATGAGTACATAGAACTATCTAATTTTATAATGAGCTGATCGATTATCTCCGATTAACTCACATCCAGCGAACAATAATAAGCGACGCGTTACATGCCGACTCTCAACACCCAAATACTCACACGCTTCTCGGCAGGAGATCGTGTCTGAGATCAAAATCTGATAATCTTTTAATGCTTGTACATGCGCCCGCTTGTCAACACTCTTACAACGGGGGCAGTACCACGCTCCGTGCTTCCGCATCATTTGTTGACCTGCACAATCTGGGCACAGTACCCCTTTTAATAGATCCGCTTCTCGTATTTTAAATTTTTCCATTACATTAATTGCTCGATCCATGTGCCGACTCGAGAGTTGATCCGCAAGCCACGAACATTCGGATTCACTCAGTACAGTAGGATATCTCGCGATTATTTCTTCATACTTGTGTATAAAACTAGGTGCGGTGACTAAGCCTGGATGTTGAGTGATTAATTTACCTTGGCGGTGGGTGAACACAACAAGTGTTTGAATCGGAAGTTGATAACCTAAGTGAGCAAGCACATGTTGGAGTTGTTTCGCTTGGAGATTGGCTTGGAGTTTGGGATGTGTGTAGATGCGTTCATGATCGGTCGTTTGGATCATTTGGTTGGAATCGTTAAACGTGATTGTTCCGGTTAAATGTTTAATTTCAATAATTAAACAGAGTTGCGGGGTGATCAATAGATGATCAATTTGAAAATAATGTTCATCATGCAAAAGACGTAAACCTGCTAAACTAAAAATCGGTTCCTGCTTAACAAAATTCAAATAATATAAAAATTCTTTCTCCCCGAAGTAACCTGCTCGTTCTCTTCCTTCAGTATTTAACACTTGCTCATAGTGAGGATGACTCCGCGGCAAACGCCTTAAGAGTGCTTCGTAATGCCTTAAACTGGACGGTTCGGTTAGTGGTAATCGTTCATCAATCATAAGCACCTCCCTTTTAATGATTAAAGTATAGCACAGATTATTTTCTTTTTTGACAAAACACGTTATAATATATTTCGACTAACGAATAATTTTAGGAGTGACATCATGAAAGAGAAAATTTGGACACGAGATTTTGCCCTAATTTGTGTGGCAAACTTTTTTATATTTTTAGGATTTCAAATGACTTTACCGACCGTTCCACTGCTCGTTCAATCACTTGGCGGGACGGATCAAATTATCGGATTAATTACAGGGGTTTTTTCATTTTCATCTATTCTTTTTAGGCCATATGCTGGACATGCACTTGAATCAAAGGGCCGTCAGCCTATTTATATGTTGGGGCTGGCTATTTTTGTGCTGTCAGTTGGTTCTTACGCGATTGTCCCATCGATCATTTTCTTGATTCTCATGCGTCTTGTTCAAGGTGCAGGTTGGGGGCTTTCCACAACGGCAACAGGTACAATCGTGTCAGACTTCACTCCTCAAGCAAGACGTGGAGAGGGCATGGCTTATTTCGGGTTCTCAGGTAATTTAGCATTGGCGATCGGGCCATCACTAGGTTTAACACTCGCTGGTGCTCTATCCTACACGCAACTCTTTTTAATTATAGCCTCAACTGGGCTCATTGCATTCGTGCTCGCTTCTCGTATTCAATACAAAAAAATAGAAGATTTACCGCAGCCAGAGAAATCAACAACTGTAAAGTTTGATATTTTTGAAAAAAGTGCTGTTACACCGTCCATCTTACTCTTTTTCGTAACCGTTACTTTCGGTGGAATCACCTCATTCCTACCGCTTTATACTGCACAAGAAGGTGTGAGTGGAATTGAGTTCTATTTCTTGTTCTATGCGATTGCTCTTTTAATCTCGAAAACATTTGCAGGAAAACTATATGATGTGAAAGGACATATCTATGTCTTTTTACCAGGTGGTGTCCTCGTTGTGCTCGCGATGCTCACACTATTCATCATGCCTGACACGTGGGCATTACTACTCGCTGGTACGTTGTACGGACTCGGATTTGGTAGTATTCAACCTGCCTTGCAAGCTTGGGCGATTAATCAATCCCCGGCTAACAGACGCGGCATGGCAAATGCAACGTTCTTCGGTTCCTTTGATTTAGGTGTAGGAACAGGCGCTATGGTATTCGGTTTGATTGCCACTGCATTCGGATATGCATACATTTACTTAGCCGCTGCTTTATCCGTTGCAACAGCGATGGTCATCTACACAATCCTCGTGATTAAAAAATGGGCTTAAATGTGTAACGTTTTCGAAAATCTCTCGTCAAATAACTCGAAGGGACATACGTTACAGGATTGTTACATTTTTTATTCAAGTCAAAAATTATTTTACCTTTCAAACTATTGGTAGTACAATAGTTAATAGTGTTAATCATTCATATTTTAAGGGGATTCGTCATGAAGAAAAAAGAACAAGTGAATTCACGTTCTATGAAACGTAAATCAAAGAAGAGAAGTCGTAAACGTAAACTTTTGTTGTTTGTTTTAGTACCTATCTTGCTACTCGTAACAGCTACTTCAGTTTACGCATTTAATATTTTTAATCGAGCACAACAAGCAGTAGATAATGCATACGAAGATGATGGTCGTGACCGATCAGAATTAAGGGATTTTGATGTTGATCCAGATCATGATCACGTATCGATTTTATTTTTAGGTATTGATGAAAATGATCAACGTGATAACGCTGGAAGTGCTTTATCTGATTCTATGATTCTTGCTACCCTTAATAAAGACGATAATAGTGTGAAGCTAACAAGTATTCCGCGTGACTCATACGTCTACATTCCTGAGGTTGGTTATTATGATAAAATCAATCACGCGCATGCATTTGGCGGTGCACGTGCATCCATTGAAGCTGTTGAAGGCTTTCTAGATGTTCCTGTTGACTACTATGCTAGATTTAACTTCCAGGCATTTGTCGATGTTGTCGATGCGTTAGGTGGCGTTGATTTTGATGTGCCTTATGAATTTACTGAATCCAATTCAGACGACCAGCGTGATGCCATCCACCTTCTCCCTGGCGAACAGCGAGTTGACGGGGAGGAAGCTCTTGCACTTGCAAGAACACGTAAATTAGATAGTGACTTAGCTCGTGGTGAACGTCAACAAGAATTAATGGAATCGATTCTCGATCGAGCCGTTTCTATTGGATCTATTAATCGAATTAATGATGTCATCGATGCTGTTGGTGACAACATGACAACAAGTTTATCATTTGATGATATGATGAGCTTTATCTCCTATGGAATGTCCGGAGATCTAGATGTTGAAATGATTAATCTTGAAGGTAGTGACCTTTGGTTAGACGGTATCTACTACTATCAGCTAGATGAACAGCATCTTGCTGAAGTTCAAAACAAACTTCAAGTTCATCTTGATATCTTAGATGAAGATGAAGAGATGCAACCTGTAAATGAAGATGCGATTGGCGGAGAAGAAGATCGTCATCAGACAGATACAGATCAACATATAGAATAACAGTAAAAAAAGCCTTTAAGGGCTTTTTTTACTGTTTAAATTTCTTTATTAACCTTACTGAATACACTAATGGCACGATCTTCTTTAAACTTCTCTTTAGAAATTGCTTTCTATTTTGTTTTTTAGAATGGATTTCAAATCCTACTTTAACAGGGCTAGACCATTCTCGTACCTCAACATTACTTTCATTCCCTCCTGATATACGATTCAAAATAACCTGATCAAATGTAGTTACTATCTCTTTGTCTTGTCCCACAATTACGACTTCACTATTTTTTCTTTTATGTTCTACTAGATAACCACTTAGTTCGTATTTGAATACAAAGTCACGAACCCTTTTTAATTTTTCTTTATTAAAATCAACATTTGAAATGATATATTGTTTTCCATAAAGATTACCTTTTAATGGAGATGGGACAGTCACTTTATTTACTCTGTTTTGTCTAATAGGTTCCAATGTTCTTTGAAAATCAAAATACATACTACTTTTTTCTGTGTCATTTACTGTCTCGGGAAAGTAATCATCAATAATTGCTTTAGGAACGTCACATGGTTTTCCATACATAGGAAATACGATTGATCCTATCTGCGCTGTAGGATTCAGTTCGAGTACATGTGCTTGCCCAGAGCTTTCGACCAACAAGTCAACAGCAGAATGATATAGGTTAGGTACTGCTTGTATAGCATTAACCGCTACATCCTTTATAGAATGATTCAATTCATCTAGAACGTCAATTGAATCCCCACCAGCAGAAATATTATTTAAATCACTTAGAAATATAGTTTTATTTTCAGGTGGGATCGTCAACAGCGTATAACCTTGTTTTTTTATGAATGTTTCCAATTTCGCATCAATTTTTATTAAACATGAAGCTAAACGAGGGTTCTCTTTTCGTAATTCATTCTTTCTTTGAATAAGTTTTTTTATTGAAGAGTAGCCATCACCTACAATGTTTGCTGGAATTCTTTTAATTGCCCCCACCACTTGATCGCCAACAACATAGGCTCTAATGTCTTCAGCACTAAAGTAAGGTTCAATTAAACAATCTTCACCTTCATTTGAACTTCTCAAGTTGCATACGGCTTCCATTAAGTCTCTCTCATTATTAATGTCTAAATGAACACCTCGACCAAAACTGCCATCAAGAGGTTTAACAGCAACAGGGTAGCCTATATCTTCAGCTAATCGAATCAATTTTTCTTTTTCAATAGCTAAATTAAATCGATGTCCAGTAACTACAGGGACGTTAGCTTTTTGCAGATATTCTTTCGTCAATTGCTTATTCATACCAATTTCTGTCGCTTCATTTGAGACCTTATCGCCTCTAGTTCTAAAAAAATAATGTGTACGCGTCTCAGATGATAAAGAAAATAATTTTCCGGGTTTATCTACAAACCATGTTTTGATCTCGTCAAACGGACTCTCATTCTTCTCATGAAAATTTAGTGTTAATCCTCTTCTCCAACCTTCCAAAGCAATAATATATGCATCAAGTTCATGATCCCCTGCTTCATTCATAACATCTTTATTCAAATGAGGTAACCATTCTTTATTTATCTTTTTCATATTTATATTTCTCCTATTAACATTTAAGTTTTTCATCACCTCTTAATCGTACCATAATTTTATTATTGAGTATGCATTTAACTATTTCACTATACAATAAATTACTTTTGTGATAAAAAATCACTAATTTCATTTTTTATTTATATATATAGACATCAAGTAAGTTTAAAATTATAGTTGAGTTATATTTATAAAAGCGCTAGAATAGATAAGGATGCGTACAAATAATATTATGCTATAAGTATATAGTACTATAGGAAGTAATTAGGAGGCAACATTGTGGTGAAAGATGATATTCTTGGAAATTGGCCTAATCAATTAATTAATGCAATCCCAATGCAAGGTTTTCGTTATAAACTTAGCGGAGTTTCGATTGCATTAGAGGGTTGGAGAAGAGGATTAAACTTAAAATTTTATAGACTTGATGACTCTGAAAACAAATTTAAACTTAGGTTTTATTTGTCTAATGACAAAAGAACACATCATTTCGAAGCGTCAAAAGGTGATATGACAACTGCTGAAGCTGATAAGATCTGCGATGACAAATTTTTAACAAAAAAATACTTAAAAAAAGCTGGCGTCCCAGTTGCTGAAGGTAATATATTTAATAAGAATGATACTAACAGTGATATTATGAATTATTGTAAAGAGCTTGGGTTCCCGCTGGTTGTAAAACCACTTAATGCAAATGGAGGAAAAGGTGTCTTCTCTAATATCCAAACCCCAGTGGACTTATTGACTGCTATCACAACTGTACGAGACGAATTAAATTATAATAAGGTTATGGTCGAACGGTACATCGAGGGAGAAGAGTATAGAATAGTTGTATTGGATAATGAAGTGGTAGGTGTTCTGAATAGAATACCAGCGAACGTAATTGGGAATGGTCATGATTCAATTAGAAAACTGATACGTGATAAAAATAACAAACGAAAATCAAATCCACACCTAAGTAATTTAAAAATAAAAATTGACAAGGATGTCAAATCTGTCTTATATAGTCAAAACCTGGACTTAAAATCTGTTCCTGAATTAAATCAAGCTGTTGCATTAAAATTAACCAGTAATTTATCAACCGGGGGAGATTCTGTAGATTTAACAGATGATATACCTGATCAGTTAAAAGAAATTGCGATTAATGCTACAAATGCAATACCTGGACTACCACTAAGTGGAATTGATGTAATGGTAAATAAATCAAAAAACGAATATAAAGTCATTGAAGTAAATACGAAACCTGGTTTGGGAGGGCATTTATTCCCGTTCTACGGACAATCTAGAGATATCCCCAAGAAAATAATTGATTATTACTTCCCAGAAACCCAAGGTATTCAAAGGTCTTTTTTCTACTTTAATATTGAACAAATTTATGAAATATTAAAAAGCAGATCTGCTAAGGAAATTAGTATAACACCTTGTCCGACAGGAGAATTTCACAAAAAAGAATTTATTATTCATGGTAAAGTTCAGAAAGTTGGTTATAGAGTTGCCGTAACCAATAAAGCTAAAAAAATGAACATACATGGATCAATAAAAAATTTAGAAGACAATACTGTTCAAGTAGTCGCTTGTGCTGATAGCACAGATAAACTAAATGAGTTTAAAAAACTGTGCTATGAGGGATTAAATAGAGCAAAAGTAACATCTATTTCTGAATATGAATACCCGTATCCTGTACCTATTGGGTTCAATATAGAGACAAGAGATGAAGAAAGGGCATATTTAAACCTTCAAGAAGAAAAAGAGTATTATCAAAAGAAATACGAACAAATAGAGAGTAGTAAAGTTTGGAAAGTTACGTCACCTGTTCGTATTAGCCTTGATTATATAAAAGATAGAATAAAACGAATTAGAAGAATTGTTTAAACAATTCTAAAAATCATAAAATAAAAAATAATATGCTCCCCATAAGGTAAACAGTTTAAAAAGTTAAAAACTGCATACTTTAGGGTGATATTTTCATGTACAAAAGAGCATGTTTTCAGAAAAAAATAAGCTTCAAATAGCCCACACCTATCATTCAGGTCTGGGCTATTTAGCCCTTAAAGCATAATATTGTCTACTTTAGTTTAGCAGTTACAACTGCAGTAGTATTTTAACGAACAATACGAAATCCAATTAACAATGGAATATTTAAAGGATCAGATTTTAATAAATTTAGCTTATAATTATATTTAATATGGAATTCAGTTAATAAACCTATTATAGATTCATTCTTTTTCATGGTACAACACATTTCAATTTGATCTTGTTTATGTTCTTTCACATAACCATTTATATTATTCAGAATACAAAACGATTTTAATTTAAACATTATTTTATTGATATCTCCGTTATCAAATTCAATAATATGCTTCTCAACCTTTTCATTTCGATAACGTAATGGTTTTAGCGTGACTCTGGATACAGCTGAATTATTGAGTGTAGATTGAATTGATTTAAAATCAAAATATAGGTTAGAACGATAGTTGTTTTTCAATTCAGGAAAATAAAAATCAATAATAGGTTTTATTACATCTCTTGGTTTTCCTTCTAACGGAAAGAGATGCAACCCTACCATTGGACGGGTATTCACCTCAATTATACACATTCTCTTTGTTTTAGGATTGATAATCATATCGACACCAGACAATTCAATACCTTCAATCGATTTTATAGCTTCTTGAGCCAATATTTTAGCTTCTTCACTAATTTCATCTGTGACATCTATATGATCACCACCAGAGGATATATTAGACTTCTCACGCAATTTTAACATTTCACCCTTAGGTAAAATGCTATCCAACGAATAATTATTATTTTCTAAATTCAAATTAACCTCATGATCAACCTTTATCTTTTTATTATATACGAGTACATTCTTTTCTTTTAATCGATTTTTATGTTTTATCAATTCATTTATTGTATCTTTTCCATTCCCGACAACGTGAGCTGGTGTCCGTTTTGTCACTGCTACAATTTCATTACCTACACCAAAAAACCGATGTTCCTCTCCTTGGACATACTCTTCTAATAATAAATTATGATATTTTAGCTCATTAACAAGATAGTTAAACACATCTAATAAATCATCAAAGCATTTAATATTTGGATAAACTCCTCTGCCCGACTGTCCATCAACTGGTTTTATTGTTACTGGAAAAGACAGTTCATTACACATGTCTTTTAACATGGAAGAAGTGACATGATTATCTATATTAAAACCTTTGGGTGTATCTATTCCAATAGATTCTAGATGCCTTTTTGTTTTATTTTTATCACGACACAGCTTTTTTACTGTTTTAGATAGCTGTAAAGATTCTGATAATTGAAAAGATCGAACTGTATCTTTATATTTTAACTTATAATATATCATTCTTCTTTTATTGATTTCATTTTTTACAAAAAATTGAACGGAAACTCCTCTACGCCAAGCTTCCAAAGCTATTAAGTAGACACTCAAACGATTATTATATCCATCAGGAGGTAAAACACCATCCAAATGGGAGAGTTGATCAACCATATAATCCATACAACACCTCCAGAATATATTTTATTAATTTATTTTTTAAATAGCTGATTAAATTTCATCTTTATAATATCCAAAGGACTACGAATGATTTTTGTTAATTTCCATGATCTACTTTGTAAAACTTGAACATACTTTTGCTCATAATATGCTCTCTCTCTCTCAATATGAGCTATTTCTTTTTCTATTTTCTTACTATTTTGACTTTGATCATTTGTTAATATCTTAAATCCTATTTCAATCGGTTCGATCGTTTTAATGGATTCTTCATTCAATTTTATATTGGGATTATTTTTTTTTAGTCTGTCAACAAATTTTTTAATATCTTTTACATTTTCACCATTAACATGCAAAATGGGCCGTGTTTCTGTCATGTTTAGATAGCCATTTATATTATACTCATTTGCTACTTGTCCAAGAGACAATTTTAAACTGATTTCATTCAACTCACCTTCTACAGAAAATTGTTTATTTTCAGAAAAGTGTTTAGAAGGATGCGACAATACTACTTTCTTAGCAGTTCTCCTTTTCAATAAATCTACAGCACCATCAAAATCAAAATAGAGTAGCGAACGATCTTTTCCTTTTGTTGCTGGAAAATGATAATCAACAATTGATTTTGCTAAATCTTTAGGTACTCCATAAGCTGGAAACATATGCCCACCTAAACCGGGTTTTGTGTTAGCTTCTAATATATAGTATCCACTGGTTTCTTCGTCTACTATTATATCCATACCACTCATGAATAGACCAGGAATAGCTTTAGTAGCTTTAATAGCTATATTATGCAATTCTTCAGATACATTCTCTTTAATTTCAACAGAATCACCACCTGTCGACAGATTACTTGTTAGACGTAACTGAATAAATTCATTTTTAAGGGGGACTGACTCTAAATTCAAACCCAATTTATTCAAATTACGTTCAACAATTTGATCTGCTTTGATAACTTTATTACGCAGGTGTGGGTTTTTAAGTCGAATTTTATTCTTTTGATTAATTAACTCTCGAATCGTGCTATCACCATCTCCTACAACATTAGCTGCCACTCGCTTCATAACACCTTCTACTTGATCACCTACAACAAACACACGATGTTCCTCACCAGTTGCATAGCTTTCAACCATAATATTTTTAAAGTTCATTTGTTCTCTTAAAATATTTAAACTTGATTTAAACTCATCCATATTTTTTATATTTGAGAATACTCCGCTTCCACCTTTACCATCTGTTGGTTTAAGCACTAATGGAAAACCTAGCGTTTTTGCGTAGTTGATTATATCCGAAGTTTTTGACATAACTGAAAATTTTTTTCCTTCTGTTACAGGGAGACCTGATTGCTTCAGTCTTTCTTTAGTTAAAAATTTATCATCACATATGTGGTAGGCTTCACTTGATATAAGATCACTTCCAGAACCATCAAAATGATATGTCTTTTTACCGTCACTAAGTGAATATCTGACTTTAAACTTGTTATCGTTCTTGTCATCTCTATAAATGGTTAATTCAAGCCCTCTTCTCCAGCCTTCTAGTGCAATAGCATATATGCTAAAATACTTATCCATACCCTCTGATGGTACAGCGTTTATTAAATGATCCAACCATTTTTCATTCATATTTAATAACATCTTCATTCCCTTTCTGATTATCGTTATTTTTCACTGTGCTTTTTTATAATTTTTTGTATTTTTCAAAATAACGACCTCTTAATAAATCTTCATTTAAACAGACCTCAGCTCGATTGAAAGCCGTTCCTAATTTTTGGTCAATAGTACGAGAAAAATCAGCATAGTTTCCTGGTTTCGGTGTGAATTCCCCAAATACTAACTCGTCATTCTGCCTTAAAAAATCAATTCGCATAAAAGGTGAAGGAATTTCTTTACTCATTTTCTCCACCATGGTAATTTCATCTTCAGAAACACCTTCTCCGACAAATAAATAATTATCATACTTACCTGTTTTTACTCTCTTACCTTCTCGATCCCACCAACAATAATGCAAACCCTGGTTTCGATCTATTTCAAGAATCAACTCAACTTTACCATAAAAGGCGTAAAACTTAATATCACGGGCAGACTCTTTGGAATAATGGTCCTTTAAAATGAGTTCTTCAGCGTACCAATGATCTTCAATTACCCATTCTTTTTTTAGATCTTGCTCCATTTGTTTTTTTAGCTCATGAAAAGCTGAAAGGCGCTCGTTTCTTTTCAAATCAATAATGTCATTATCTGAGTAAACTAAATAGACCCCCCTTGAACCTGCTCCATCCATTGGTTTAATCACAACGTTTGGTTTTGCTGGCACTTCTGAAGCTTTAAAAGAATGAGCAGCAATATGAGGACGCCTAATCGAAAACTGATCCACAAATTGATAGGCTTTAAATTTATTATCTAATGTAGCTTCTACATTGTTCTCTTTAATTTGATTTAGTCGTTGCCTCCTTACCATCGAACTAGAAAATGAATCTTGACTTTCTAATGTCAAATCATATTTAGCTGGGTCTCGAACCAATAGCTCAGGAGGCAATGAGGGTGGAAAATCGTCCACTATTTTTTGGTAAATCAAGTGAACAAGTTCCCGATCTTGGTGAGTCTTATAAACTTGAGAACAGAATTGTAATATCTGATTAAATACTTGCTCACTTTTTTGTTTTTTGACTGTTATTTCATCTATAAATTTTATCAACTCTGCCCGATCATCAATTGTCCGCGCTATAGTTCGCATATGTTCATCTCTAATATCAAATAATTGATTAACTAACGGTGTGATGATTTTTTGTTGCTCACTCGTTTCTTCAATATGTTTTTCGTATGCGGTTATCTTTTTCTCAAGTGACGCTATTTTCACTTGCATTGAAGGGATACTTTTTAAGCGTCGAAGCGTCTTTTTAAATTTAACTACTGAAGTGATTGTATTATAAATAAATCTTTTTTTCGACTTCGTTCTTCCCATATTCCTATCAATAGCGTCTAACTCTCGGTTCAATTTTCTGATATATACGTCATATTGATAAGCTCTTTCAAACTCGTCTTGAGACTCAAATGAAACGCACTCACTACCAATTAAACGATGAGTTTCATTAGACATGGTCAGGACTCCTTTCAGGCAGGTGAGCCATTAAAAGATCTTGGTAGCTATTAGAACCGGCATGATCACACCACATAAATCTTGATACTTCCGCTCTTTTATAACTTTGCTTTATTCTTTTTAATTCTTTTCGACTGTTTTCATTAACTGGGTGTACGATGGGTTTTATACCCGTTTTTCTTATGATCGCTTCATATGATTGGCGAAATTGTATAACTTTAGTGAATCGATCTACTAAAGATTTTGATGATGATTCGTATACTAATTTCACAGCCTTCACAGACATTATCGGTGTATCTTCGATTACTTTAGCAAATTCTTCGTAATCATAAATAATAAGCAACTCTGCTTCTACATGATCTTCTCCGTTAACTACACGTAAATCTTTATTGAAATATGCTCTCATATCTTTTGAACGATCGTTATTTTGCTCTAGTTTACGAGTTGATTTTATAATTCCTTGTCTGAGATTAAGGTTAATATTATTAATCACATTTTCCACAAATCGTTTATGGTTAAGTGATGAGTCCCGCAAACCTCCACAAACTATAATGTCAAATGTATTTGATTCACCTGAGAAAAAAGAAGGGAGTTTTTGAAGCCTAGACAACCGTTGTTTTTTGTCGTTATGAAACTTTAATATATCCTCGAATTCAACATTGGCATGTTGCAAAGCTCTTTTGTATCGTTCGTTTGTAAGTGAATCTGCCTCTATTAAAACAATGAGTCCATCTACATTTAAGCAAGTGATCGACTCTTTAAGCACTATTTGAAGGTCATGATCAAACACCTTGAAATACCCGTTTAATAAATCAGTCCACTTTAATCCTTCATCTTTTAGTCGAGCTGTTTTTAGACAAATTGAGCTATAACGTGTGAAGGTATACTGATAAAAATCATCAACCGGCTCAAATCGGTCACTTAAGAATTTCAATGCTTTTAGTCGATTAGCCTGCTTTTTAGAATTTTCTAAATCTGAAACTTGATAATGAATTCTTTCTGGGTGAGCCCATTCATTTAATTGATGAACGGTTATATACTCTCCCTTTGCGTAGTCAATAGCTTGATTTAACATTTGTGGAACTGATAATTGTGAATTGACTTGAAAAAAATTTATGTTTGAATGACTTATTAATGATTGACAGTACGATGTTAATGACTTAGCTGAATAAACACTTATGAAAATAAACTCTATACTAGAATAGGTCTGATTCATAAGTGTATACAATGATTGATCAATATAGTCAATATGATGCTTTATAGGAACAATAACTGTTACTAAGGGAGAGACTGCTGAAGATGTACCGTTATTTTCCTCTATTTTATTAACACTGGTAAATGTGTACAATTGATCAATCGATCCTAACTGTTGATTTTGATAAAATGTGTTGATCGCATGTAACTTTTGATCATCTTCAAGATCTTTTATTGAATTTAACAATACTTTATTAGTCATCTGTTCATTTGGGACAGGGTGTTTGTCAGAAATTTCATAGTAGATCACTGATTTTAGTTCAGGGTCAATCTCATTATATTTTTCCTCAATTAACGTTAATAATTCACTCGCTTTTTCATGATAAAGAGGGGGCTTTTGTTTAATAAGATCCATTAACATGTATAGGACTTGTTTTTTACTAGCTTGCTTCATATAGCGTTTAGCCACTTTTATAAATAAAGATTTATTATAAGCATCATCATAACTTAATTCATGTAATTTTTCCTCATACAAGTCTTTATTCTTTATATGATTCATCGTTAGATTTTTCAACTTATTAATTAGTTCTTGATGATCATTAACTTTTCGATACTCCTTAATCAGTCTATTCAGTCTTTGCTTTCGTTGATTAGAATCAATCAATACGCCCCCTCCTTTCTATTCATTTCTAAGAGCAATCCAATTTTTATCTGCTAGGTTTATAAGATTTATACCTTTATAGTCGTTTTCTAATATTTCATTACGAATCTCTTGATCAGCTGGATACCAAGTTGCTTGTTTAGAAAAATATGTATCCAAATTTTCAACAGCGTTATCAAAACCATAACTTGTCTGACCACTTTCATTTGGAAGATGATTGATAATAACCTTAATATTATTTGCTTCAATATCAGGGATGTAAAGCTGTTGTTTATCCAAAGTCGCAGGATCTCTAATAATAAGACGATCACAAGCCACTTTTTCACCAAAACAAATCATTTGTGTAGAATCCCCGTCTAATTCTTCACGAACTAACGTATTGATATGCTTTTGAGCATGTATATCATAACGATTCATCTGTACAATACCTACTTTAAGATTTCTTTCTTTGTATAGACGAATATCATTAAGCTGTTCTCTAATAAAATGATCAGTCAATCTAAAGTCCGATGCTATGACTATATCAAACTGTCGAAACCCATCTTCACCTTTATTCTCTCTTCTAGGCCACATAGGTTCTGGAACTGGAAAGGGTCGTTCGGTCTGAGGAAATTTATAATATAAATTATCCGAGTATTGCTGGTGATAATATGTGTGCGCTTCTACATATTCTTTTCTTACCCCCATAAAGAAACCAGGGTATCCAAAAGCAGAATTACCCGTAAGTGATGCTTCGGTTTGACGTTGGAAAGAGAGTGGTGGTGTATTTAATACCTTTATTGATTTTTCCCCAAACACTCTTTTAATTCTTGTAATAAATTCTCCGTCTGCTCCAAATCGTATCGAATCCCAATATCCTAAAGCTTTTAGTACTTTATCTTTTTTGAACATGAAGGAAGACATATTTTTAAAAACATATTGACCTTGCTGACCTCTTCTAAAGAATGTCAAATCGTTTGTCAATCTTGCTTGATTAGAGTAGTTACCAACAAGACGGCGATCTGAAAATAGATTACGCACTTGTTTTTCAATTTTTTCAGAATGTGACCAATCATCGGCATCATTAATTGTAATTGCATCACCAGAGGCAACATCCAGGGCGTAATTCCTTGCTATATAAGCCCCACCATTTTTTTTCGTTTGCAAAACGATTAAACGTTCATCTTCTGCTTTTAATTTATTTAAAACAGCTAGCGTGTCATCTTGACTACAATCATCCACAGCTATAATTTCAATGTTCGTCCATGTTTGATTAAATAAAGAGCGGATAGCTGTTTCAACATAATTTGATGCGTTAAATGTAGGAACAATAATTGAAACACGGATAGGTTCATAAACTGGATTAGTCACCTTCGTATGCAATCGATCATAAAGTGTTGAAACATCGCTTTCACAAGGCTCTATAAGCTGAAGCTTATGCATTTTATACACTTGATTAAGTTGTTCTATTTTACAATCCATTGAGTCCTTTAAGTTAGATTTTGCATAAATAAGATCATAGTGCTGATCGAATTTTAACCTTTGAGCCAATAATTTTTCTGCTTCACTTGACTTTCCAATCATTGACAAACATTCCGCTTGTAAAATGCTTTTTCGCCGCTTTTTCACGGTATCTCTATTGTTTATTTCGATATGTCCCAAATAAAATAATGCTTTTTCTGCTGAAGCTGCACTTGCTTGATTGGCATACCAAGTCGCAAGTTCCCACAATGCTACCATTCTCACCTTATGAGAATAAGTTTTAGATGTGTAAGTTTCTAAATCAATTAATCCTTGTTCAGTAAAACCTAAATTATTTAATTGATAAAGTGTATTTTTTAAGTTTTCAAATTGAGGATTAGGCTTGAAAATCTGTTTAATTCTTTTCTTTTGTTTTTCCGTAAGTGTACCGCTTATTTTTTCTTTCATCTCAGTCGTCAATAATCGGCTTACCGTTTCTTTAATTGGCTTTAATAAAAAGTTAATCATCTTCTTCAAGCTTTCACCTCCACATAAAACACAGCTTTATTTTCTTTTCGATAATTTCTTTCTTTTCTCTTTTTTTGATTTTCGGTATTTTTCAACCACTTCTTCAGCATCTCCGTCTTCAACGATCTGCCCTTCTTCCATCCAAATAGCACGTGAACAAACTGTTTCAACAAAGGACATGCTGTGTGAGACGATAATGACTGCTTTAGCTTGTTCCATCATATCCTGTATTTTTGCACTTGCTTTTTGTTTAAAAGCCATATCACCAGTAGATAAGGCCTCATCTAGTATGAAAATATCAGGCTGAAGCATTGCAGCAACACTAAAGCCTAACCTTGCTTTCATACCACTGGAATAATGTTTAACTGCTTTTTCTCTTGATTTTTGTAACTCTGCAAAATCTAAAATGTTATCAATATTATGCTCAACTACAGATTTAGGAATCCCTAGAAGCATACCATTTAAGTAAATATTATCTACAGCTGAGAGATTGCGGTTGAATCCCGTTCCATAGTTTAATAAAGCTGTTGTCGTGCCTTCAATTTTCAATTCACCTTGATCGGGTTTTAAAATTTCAGTGAGTACTTTGCATAATGTGCTTTTACCAGCACCATTATGACCGATCACACCAATAACCTCTCCTTCTTTTATTTGGAAATTGAGATTTTTAAGCGCCCAATGTTCATGATTATTGAGTCTGAATTTAAGACCTAGTTGATTTGCATCGACAACAATCCGGTCTTTTTTATTAATATTAACATTCGTTAATTCAATTTTTTTCTTTGGTCGTCGTTTAACTTTAGGAACTGTTGCTTCATAGTTGTCTAAAACTGTGTCAGGATCTCCGATTTCTCTTATTTGTCCCTTATCTAACCATATAACTCGATCACAATTTTTTCTTGCAAATTTATGACTATGTGTTACCACAATAACCATTTTTGCTTTTTGTACGAGTTCTTTTATTTTTTTTGCGGATTTGTCACTGAAATTTTGATCACCAGTATTTAATGCTTCATCCAGTATGAGAATTTCAGGTTCTAGGTGGGAGGCGACACTAAAGCCTAGTCGTGCACGCATACCACTTGAATACTTTTTCATTGATTGTTCAAAAAAGTCTCCTAGACCAGAGAATTCTTGAATATCATCTATGGTTTCATCAATTTTATTCTTGCTCATCCCCATCATCATGCCATTCAAGTATACATTTTCTCTTCCGGATAACTTCTTATTAAATCCCATTCCTAATGAGAATAATGCTTGTACTTTACCATCGATTGATATATGGCCTTCATCAGGTCGAAGTAAGCCTGATAAAATTCGACAAAGTGTCGTTTTACCAGACCCATTAGACCCTACTATACCTAGAACTTCTCCTTTATAACCTTTAAAATTTAGACCTTTTAATGGCCAAGAAATTTTAGGTGTATTGTCCTGGTCCTTATCTTCCTTAGGCCTAAATAAATTGATGACAGTTGACTTGTAATCATCTTTTTTTAGGTCATTTTGGTAAGTGACACCTATATTCTCAGCATTAATGACGATTTCTTGTTTATTTACCATCTTATTAACTCCATTCACTAACAATTAGGTTAGAGTGCTTTTATAATTTTATGTTCATTTTTATAATAGTGCCTTAACATTATAAGGATGAAGAAAAATGAGAGTATCCCTATAATAAATAGACTCAAAAAGTTCGGATTGACGTGATACATTAGAATATCTCGATAGGCGCCTAGTATAACGGCGATTGGATTTAAGTTAACTAACCATTCTAAACCATCTGGAATTGGAAAACGAGACTCTTCCCAGATAATAGGTGAAGCATAGAATAAGATTCTGACAATGTGTTTTGTCAAATTATCAATATCTCGTACAAAAACAGAGATATATCCAAACATCAAACTAATGCCTACTAGAAACAATAATTGTATGACAATGATTAAAGGTAATAAAACTAAGCGCCAAGTGGGGACAACCCCAAAAGCAATTAAGAATATCGCTACAACAACGAGCCCAAATATAAAGTTAAACATTTGGGTTAACGTTAATGCCACAGGAAATAAAGATTTAGGTAAGTAGACTTGATTAATAATCGATGCATATTTCGTTATCGATTTTGTTGAACTATTGATAACGGTACTCATCCATCTCCAAACAACCATACCAATGACTAAAAAAACCGGAAAATCTGGTCCACCGCGTCCCATGATTACAACGACTAAGAAGTAATAAACGAGGACGTTTAATAATGGATCAAGTAGCCACCAAAAGTAACCTAAGTAACTATCTCTGTTATCTGCCTTTAAGCCAGACATAACTAAATATATTAATAAATCTTTTCGTTTAGCCATTTCATGTATATATGTTCTCATAACTGTATTTCACTCCGCTCGATAATTTAACAATCCTTTTTTATATAGTGCATGTATTCTTTTGTTTTTAGAAATGCATAGTGGGTGAAGTACCACGCTGCAATAGGAAATGATAATTTTTCTACATCACGATAGACTCGCCAATTTTGCTTAGCCATATTCCACTTGTTACTGGAAACAGAACCTAATCGAACATGGTAATTAGCCAATACCTCATTAATACCATGTGCTTCAAATCCTTTTCTGGTTAATTCTAACCACAATGCGTAATCTTGCCTTGAACGAATATCGGGCATTTGAATGTCTCCGGTCTGCTTCGTATCAATCATGACGGTTAAGCAGCCAATAACATTTCTCTTTAGCAGCTGCTTGTACGAAATAATGCTAGGAACTGCAACAGGTTTTATGACTTTAGTTTGATCAGTGTGAATTTGAACACGCTCGTAGGCTGTGTGCGTAAATGCTGTTTGTGTTTTTTGCATGTACTCCAATTGAACAGCTAACTTTTTATCAAGCCACTCGTCATCACTATCTAAAAAGGCAATGTAACGACCTCTTGTTGCTTTCAAACCAGCATTTCGTGTTTTGGCTGGTCCTCCATTTTCGGATCGCTCTATTATCCTAATCCGGTCATCATCTTTAATATATTTTTTTACGGTTTCGACGGTTCGATCTGTTGATGAATCATCAATAATGATCATCTCCCAATCGGTGAAGGTTTGATTTTGAACCGATTGGATCGTATCTCCTATAAATTGTTCTGCATTAAAAGTTGGTGTTATCACCGATACTGTTGGTGAAACATGCTCATTCATTCAATCCCGCCTTTAACCTTTCAAAATCTGTTGATACTCACCTAATAACTTTAGTTTTTCAACTTCCCAATTCAGTTCATTACGAATTGCTTCCCGTCCATTTTTTATCATTTGTCTGCGTTCTTTTGGATGATCACGCAAGTATGTTAAAGCTTCTTCCCAGGTTTCGGGTCTTTCGGGATCAACGGTGAGTCCGCACTGATAGCGGTCGATAAATGCTTGCCAAGTTGGAAAGTTGGAACAGACAATCGGAAGCCCTGCTGCCATATATTCAAAAAACTTAGTTAGTTCTTTACGCATGTAGTGTGGTGTTTTCGGAAAAATAGCGACACCTGCTAGCCAATCTTTTGATTGATATGCTTGGTCTATATCTTCGCGCGGAACAAATTGATCGATCCCAGTAAAGTGCAAATGATCTTTTTTATCAGCTGCTGTTTGTTTCATTTGATCTGCTAGTGCTGCATCACATAGACCGTAAAAATATATATCAGGTTGACTTTTAAGTTGTGGCAATGTCGCATGCTCATAAGCACCTCGAACTGAGGTGACATTTCCCGTGTAAATTAATACGTTATCCGGTCTTTCTTTTGTATGATAGTGATCCATTAGAGACGTATTAATAATGGGATAATTTAAAAGTTCAAATGAATTTGGATACCGCTCTCTATAATATTTCTCTGCAATGCAGACCTCCAAGTTTTTAATAAAAAATGACTCAACTTTATTAAAAACACCACCAACTATCTTTTTCATCCAGTTCTTTAAATAATCTTTTTGCATGATACCGGTATAATAATTTTCATGAACATCATAAATGACATGGTAGCCTTTCTTTTGAAGCAACCATCCAACCCACAATAATTCTGGGTCATGAAAATGATAAATATCCGCGTTCTCACTCTTAGCCAACTGATACGCTTGCCAAGTTGATGTGAGCATTCGCTTTAATAGCTTTTTTTGTTTAGGTAAACTGACCAATCGAATACCTTCTTCTGTTTCTTGAATCGTTCCTTTAGATGCATTTTCTAAAGGAACAATAAGAGAAACATGGTAGCCAGCTTGTTTTAAGGAAACACATTCTTTATGATAAATTCGCGTATCAAAAGGGTGGTGAACAGTTGTTAAATGAACAACTTTTTTTTGATTAGCCAAATCTTCTAATCCCTCAACTTCCCATTCTAACATAATTATATTAGCTAAATATGATAATCAATTGCTTTTAAATCAAACAATAGATAACCCTATGTTATTATACCACTTTGCCTCTATTTGTCTAAGTTAATATCTACTTAAATAATACCTATTGTTATATAAGTGATGCATATTTATTTTCACTTGTTAGATGTTGCTTTCGTATCTCCATGCATCTTTTAACATTTCTCCCACAGACAATTTAGCTTGCCACGCCAACTCTTTTTCAGCCTTTGTGACATCGGCATAACAGGTTGCTATATCTCCTGGTCGACGCTCTACAATTTCATAAGGGATCTTTATTTGATTAACTTTCTCAAAAGTATCAATCATTTCCAACACTGATGTCCCTTTTCCAGTCCCTAAATTATAAATGTCCAAGCCTTTAGTAAGGTTTTCAATAGCTGCAACATGTCCTTTGGCTAAATCGACGACATGAATATAATCACGTATGCCGGTTCCGTCAACTGTATCATAGTCATTTCCATATATAAACAATCGATCTAATTTACCTTTAGCTACCTTTGTCATATAAGGAACGAGATTATTAGGCGTTCCGCTTGGATTTTCGCCTAATAAACCACTGGAATGGGCGCCTACAGGGTTAAAATAACGTAATAATACGATAGAAAATTGCGGGTCTGCCTTTGCGATATCTTGAAATATTCTTTCACTCATTGCTTTGGTCTCACCATAAGGATTTGTCGTTTGTAGTAGCTTCATCGTTTCGTTCATTGGCGATGTTTGATTGCCATAAACGGTTGCTGAAGATGAAAAAACGATTTTTTTGACGTCATACTCCGAACAAACCTCTGTCAGAGTTATCGTTGCCATAAGGTTATTTTGATAATACATAAGTGGTTTTTCAACGGATTCACCTACTGCTTTTAGACCCGCAAAATGAATGACACCATCAATTTTATTATTGTTGAATATGTTTAATAAAGCTTGTTTATCCGTCACATCTTTTTGATAAAAAGGTACTTTTTTATTTGTTAAATTTTCTATTATATTTAATGTTTTTATATTACTATTAGACAAGTTGTCCACTATAATGACATGGTGACCTTTGTTTATTAACTCAACGACTGTATGTGAACCAATATATCCTATCCCACCTGTAACTAATATATTCATCATTACCATCCTTAACTTTAATAGTCATCTAGTATGCTATCTCAAATTATAATGATTCTTTGTGATGCGGGCAAATTTTAGTAACTTTCAATTTTTAGTTGGATAATATCGTCTCAAGTATTATAATGAGTGTTGAATGTTTTTTCAATTAATTACAAATTATTTGATGATATAAATTTTTATTATGAAAGGATCTGAGAAAGAGTGGACTTTAACAATTCAAGAACCCATAAGTTCTTACTAATGCTTGGAGATATATTATGTATTTTAATAGCCTATGTAAGTGCTTTTTATATAAGGTATTTTGATTTCCCTGACCCTAACTGGGATGCTTTTATTTCATTATTACCTTGGATCATCGTTATTGGTTTATTTTTAATTTCGGTGTATGAATTATATATTATCGATGGAAAACAAACGTTATCGGATCTATTCCGAAAAATACTTGTCGTTGTTACCATGTTAACATTTTTAACGATGGCAAGCTCTTATCTATTCCGAGCTTTCGCTATGCCTCGTTCAGTTATTGTCATTTCAACTGTGTTCATGGTTGTTTATTTACTCGTATTTAATGCGGTCTTCCTGAAATTAACGAGACGCAACGTTGTTGGGAAATTTTTAATTGTCGGTAATAAAACAAACACAGATCAGTTGATCACTAAAATTAATTATCCCATGTTAAAAGGCTCTGAATATACATGTGTAAGAGAAGGTTCAAATATCAAAAACATACGACAAATGGTAATTGATTCTAATTACATCATTTTATGTACGGATATTTCCAAAGAACTAAAATCACAAGTCATTTATCATGCTATGGAACACAATAAAGAAGTTTATGTCATCCCGACACTGTATGAGCTTGTTTTGCAACGCGCGACAACTTCACCATTGGATGATACGCTTGTTATGGGTGTTAAACCTTTTATTTTAACTTGGGAAAAGTTGTTTTTTAAACGCATATTTGATATTATCTTTTCGTTTATCATTTTAGTTTTGATCTCACCCATTTTAATTGTGATGGGGGTTATTATAAAATTAGAGGATCCTAAAGCCGCCGCTATTTTCAAACAAGAGCGACTTGGTAAAGATGATAAGCCATTTACTATTTACAAATTTCGCTCAATGATCAGTGATGCGGAATCTTACACAGGTCCTGTACTTGCTTCAACGGATGATGATCGAATAACTAAGGTAGGTAAATTCATTCGAGCTACACGTATTGATGAACTCCCTCAGTTTTTCAACGTTTTAAAAGGAGATATGTCAATTGTTGGACCAAGACCAGAACGTGAATTTTTTATCAATAAATTATTAAAAGAACATTATCACTATGGTTACCGTAATAGAGTAAAACCTGGTATTACAGGGTATGCCCAAGTTATGGGGAAATATACAACTGTAGCTGAAGATAAATTACGCTTTGATTTATTTTATATCCGTAACTATAGTTTCTGGCTAGATCTTTTAATAATATTAAAGACTGTGTTAGTCGTTTTTGATAAATCAAAATCGGAAGGTACAGAGACCGAAAATAATATCAAAGAGAAAAATAACATATACCATCATGATCATTAATAAAGAAAGAGCCACTGACCATCTTCTATATTTAGAAGGTTATCAGTGGCTCATATTGTATTATCCGATCGCAAACATTATTTCAGCTTCACAGGCAAGTTCCCCGTCAACGGTTGCTTTGGCCTTGCCTTTTCCAATCGCACCTTTTAAGCGTGTGATTTCGACTTCGAGTTTCAGTGTATCACCTGGTTTTACTTGTCTTTTGAAACGGCATTTATCCACACCTGCTAAGTAGCCGATCTTGCCTTGATTTTCTTCCTTTTTCAACATGACAACAGCGCCTGTTTGAGCGAGTGCTTCAATAATCAAAACACCAGGCATGACAGGGTAATCTGGGAAATGTCCTTGAAAGAACGGTTCATTGATGGTGACATTTTTCTTACCGACAACACGTTGTCCTTCTTCTAGCTCTGTAATTTCATCAACGAGTAAAAATGGATAACGGTGTGGGATTGTTTCTTTAATTTGATTAATATCTAACATTATGACCAACTCCTAATTTTTTAGTAAAAAGAAGAGCGGACCCGTTAAACGTCCGCCTTATCTATTTATTATTCAACACCCGTAATAATATCGAGTAGGTGCTGCCAAAATTCAAATGTTAATACCTCGATCGCTTCACCATCACCTATGACACTAAATCCAACGACCATGCCGATGATAAGCGCGAGGAATGCGAGCAGAAAGATTATGATAATACGTAGCCAGATTGGGATGAGACGACGTACTTGCCTTTGTTCTTTCTTCTCTTTTTTTGCTTGACGTTTTTCTTCTCTTGATTTAGGTTCCTTATCTTCAGAAACCTCGTTCGTTTTGTTTGATTTATCTTCTTGCATAAGAAAGCTCCTTAGCGTAGTTGATTAACAAGGCCACGCATTTGGTCATGCATTGAAATCGTACGTGCATTGAATTGGTATGCGCGCTGTGCTTGCAATAGGTCAGTCATCTGTTTTTGCAAATCAACGTTCGATTGTTCAAGCGTTTGATTCTGGATCCTGTTATCAGCACCAGGGATCTCTGTGATAATTTCATCCGCTTCATACGCCACTTCTGTTAAGTCTGGTAAGCGGAATAAATTATTGCCTGTTGGTTCTAAAAATTGAGGGCGTATCGCTTCGGCCACTGATAGTTGACCTTCAACGACTTCAGCACCATCTCTTATGGTCACTACTTCTCCAGTTTCATTAATCGTAACATCTTCCATGTCATCCGCAAATTCGATTGGCTCACCATCTTGACCTAAAACAGGATGACCATCGCTTGTTGTTAGCATCACTGTATCACCCGCTTCAGTTGGTTGCAAGTAAAGCGTGCCGTCTCTTGTGAAACGTGGCTCTGTAACACCATTCTCTGTCACTTCAACTTGTAACATATGATTATCTTCGAGCAGTGCAACATCTAGATTTCGCTCTGTTGTTTGCAGAGAACCGACTGATAGATCAATGTTTGTATGACCTAAACGAGCGCCGACACCTTGACGAATGCCGTGTGGCGTTTCACGGTTTAGAGCATTTGCTTCTTCATCGCTAAAATTATCAATATTTCGATAGAGTAGTGATGTGAAATTCGCGCCTTGGTTTTTATAACCTGTTGTACTTGAGTTGGCTACGTTATGGCCGACTAGATCGAGTTTATTTTGCAATTGATTCATCGTGACGGCTGCTTGTACATTCATTCGACTCATCGGTTAACCTCCTATGTTAAACGTGCGATTTGATTAACCGCAAGATCCATACTTTGATCATATGCTCTGACGACTTGTTGATTCGATTCAAAGTTTCGATACGCTTGCATCATATCGGTCATCGTTTGAACTTCATCAACATTTGATGTTTCTAAAGAACCTTGCTCAACTGAAAAGGTAACATCTGCGAGGTCACGCGCATCAACAATCTCACCGTCTTCTCCTTCAAGCATAAACAAATCTTCATCATCTTTAATCAAATCATTCACATTTTCTGTGTAACTAATGTCGAGTGGAATAGCTTCATCTCCGACTTCAACAATACCTTCAGGTGTCACTTCAAACTGTTGACCGTCTGTAAATACCGGTTCACCAGCTTGGTCTAAGACGTAATACCCTTGGTTTGTTGTTAGGAATCCCTCACCATCAACAGTAAAGTTACCGTTTCTTGTGTAACGCTCTTCACCTTCAGCGTTTTGAATCGTGAAGAATAGACCACCCGCTTCATCAGGAATCGTGCCGTTAACAAGTGCCATATCCGTTGACATGCCCGTTTCTTCAAGCCCGCCTTGAGCGTGGTCAGGAATGGTTTCTTGTACATAAACCCCCGTATTAATCGAACCCACTTGTCCTCCGTTTGGGACGTTAAAACGTCGTGTTGTTGGCAGTTCTTCTGATCCCATACGTTGGATCAACATTTCTGGAAAAGCACGAACAGCTGCTTGATCTTGTTTAAATCCTGGTGTTTGAGCATTCGATATATTATTGGATAATGTGTCTTGGCGTCGTTGTTGCGTCAACATCCCACTTGCTGCTGTGTAATAGCCTCTTAACATAACAGGACTTCCTTTCGGTGATTGGTTTTAAATTCAAAGTATTTAAACGATGGATTTTTTCTCAATTTTATCGATATTTTCTAACATAATGCCTGTACCTGCTGCTACACAGTGCATTGGCTCATCTGCTAAAAAGACAGGAACTTTCAACTCTTCTGATAAGAGCTGATCCATACCATGAAGCATCGCGCCTCCACCCGTTAAGATCACGCCGCGATCGATAATATCGGCAGATAATTCTGGTGGCGTTTTTTCTAGTACATTTTTGGCTGCTTGGGTAATAAGGGATACCGGTTCACGTAGCGCTCGCTCAATTTCATCTGAGTGAATCGTAATCGTACGTGGTAAACCAGATACCATATCACGTCCCCTTATATCGATTGATTCATTGCGGGAGCCTTTAAATACAGTTGCCACGTGCATTTTAATATCTTCTGATGTACGTTCACCAATTAATAATTTATACTCGCGTTTAACGTAATTTAAAATTTCTTGATCGAATTTGTCACCAGCCATTTTAATCGACTGTGCTGTCACAATATCGCCCATTGAAAGAACGGCAACATCTGTTGTCCCACCACCGACATCAACCACCATATTACCGCTTGGTTGGAAAATGTCCATGCCAGCACCGATTGCTGCGACTTTCGGTTCTTCTTCTAAATAGACTTTCTTGCCACCGGATTTTTCTGCTGCTTCTTTTATTGCTTTTTGTTCTACTTTAGTGATGTTTGTCGGGCAACAAATTAACATGCGCGGTTTTGAAAACATACCGCGTACACTGATTTTGTCAATAAAATACTTTAACATCGCTTCTGTCACGTCAAAATCTGCAATAACACCATCTTTAAGTGGGCGGATTGCTTCAATATTACCTGGCGTTCGTCCGACCATACGACGCGCTGCTTCACCAACTTCTAACACTTTAGATGTCGAACGGTCCATCGCGACAACAGATGGTTCATTTAATACAACGCCTTTTCCTTTTACGTGAATCAATACGTTTGCCGTCCCTAAATCAATTCCGATATCTCTTGAAAACATGCTATGATCCTCCCTAAATTTATATCTACGTGTGCCAATTATTTACGATTGTCTCTAATAATATATAATAGCACACTTTTAGGGGGTACGTTAAACGATTTTACAAATATTTTGTGAAGATTAATAAATAGGAAGGATCTTGACGAATTAGGATGAGGAATACCGTTTATCTTGGTATTTACGTTTTGTTGCTTCGCCACCTCTAATGTGGCGAATGTTTTTGTGATGTTCGAGGATTTGTTTAGCTTCAATGGCAAGGAGTGGATGAATCTCTGGTAGTCGCTCGGTCAAATCTTTGTGGACGGTACTTTTTGAAACACCGAATTCTTTTGCAATCGTGCGGACAGTTTTTTTCGTCTCAACAAAATAGTGCCCTATAGCAAGCGTTCGATTCTTAATATAATCATGCACATCGTTACACCTCTCTTGTTGTCTGACCACGATGTAAGATGAGTATTTCTATTAAACGGCTTGTAAGGTTTTATTCAGGTCATTTGTTTAATCGTATGATGGTGAGTGGTGCATTATACGTGTTGGTTTGAAATACGAGAAGAGAGTGATTTGATTTGTGTGCGATAATTTTAATTTGTGTGGTTTTTTCGTGGTTTGTGTGCAAAAATCTGGATTTGTGTGCAATTTTTCCGATTTGTGTGCGAAATTCTGATTTTGTGCGCGATAATTTGATTCTGCGCGCGATTTTCACAATCTGCGCGCGAAAAAGAAAAAAGCTAGCGTAGGCTAGCTTTCATCTGTTAAAAAATATCACCTTGACCAGGGTCGCGACGGAAAATTTCAAATTCTGGTTCTGAAAAAATATCGCCTTGGCCTGGATCGCGATACTCAATAATCATTTCTTTATCTTGTTGCTCTTCTAAGTTTGCAGCTTCTTGTTGGGTGAATGTGACACCTGTTAATAGGGTGAATACAACTAAGAGTGAAAAAATACGACGTTTCATATTTTCACCTCCTCATGTTCATATTTTTGAACACTGAAGCTACATCGACTGCATGGCTGTTAGTGGTAATCGTGCAAAATAATGATCGCTGCGCTCTTCGATAAAAGCGTCATAAGAACGCTCGAGCAGTTCATAATCATGATGAGCACGACCCAAATAATAATGTGTGAACGGTGTAAATTCAGTAAATTCCGAAAGAATCTGACGAGCCGTTTCATAATCGCCCCCTGCCATCGCTAAGTGAGCTTGTTCACTTTTGATTGGGGTCGTAAGTCCTTCTGGTCGATTAAAATGAGCATAGATGAAGGGTCTATTTTGTTGTTCAATCATAGTAATAATACGTGTAATGTCGTTTTCACGAGCCATTTTTTCGGCTTCTTTTAAATGATAATTAGCCGATTCAAAATCATCGAACAAATAAGACAAACTTAAATTAATGTGTAAATTTGCTAAGTGAACGTGATTATGATTATTTTTGAATGCTCTAAATCCGTATTTTCTAGCTAGGAGCATCTCATTACGTTTCCAGTGGTGCATAAATAAAACACGATCTAATCGGTATTGCAAAAGAGGGGTTAACACTCGATGCGAAACTTGATGAAATAGCGCAAGGAGATCATCTAAGCGATTGGCTACCGCATCGAAATCAAAGACATCAACATGAATCGCAATTACGAAAAATTCAATTAGCGCTTTTAAAGCAGGGTCATCGGTTTTAATCTTCTGCGTTTCAAAAAGCAATTGATCATGCGTAAGGGTTCTCTTTTCTTTGGTTAACATAAGATCGAAAAGATAAGCCCACTGCCGGTTTACTGAATTGACATGATGTTTATTTCGGCTTAACAGCGTTTTTAAATCTTGATAATAACCATTCATAAACAAATATTCCCAACCGATCCGCATATCTTGCGGGTCACTTGCTTGCACAAAAAATTCACGCAATGCTTCTGGACGATTTTTTTGTTGAACGTTTAATTCAATCCAATAACTGAAACGCTCTAAGCCTTGTTGATAAATGTCGCGGTACGTCTTTGCATGTTGATTCATGTTGTTCTCCCCTCCTTTTTGTATTTTTTTCTAGATCAATTATCACATAATTCATATAAAACACAAGCATATTTATGTTAAATCGTTCGACATATTTCTCATTGTTCTAATTTTAAGAAAATTTAATTAATATTTTGTTTTAAAAACATAAAAAAAAGAGCAAGTTTCCTAAACTCGCTCTCTTTTCACTTACGATTCATCTTCTGTTTCAGTTACGTCTGTTTGAATAGCTGTGACGGGTGCGTTAAATACCATTTCAGGATTTACTGGAACATTGTTTTTCCGGATTTCAAACTGAACATGAACACCTTGATCTTTAGCAAATTCATTTGTACCAGCGTGAGCTAACACTGTCCCTTGCTCTACGGTCTGATCGAGTTCCACTTCGACATCCGAAAGACTGGTATAGTATGTTTTTAAGTCATGATCATGCTCTAAGACAATAGTTTGTCCGAGTAACGGATCGTCCTTCACATCAATCACCTCACCGCTCAAAGGAGCGACAACTGCTAATGGCTCATCTGTAGATGGCACAATTGATATGCCTTGTGATTGATAATATTTATTGTTGTAAAAAATCAGGGCATCAACTTGTTCACTTTCATCCGTGTCAAAATCATAGAAATGTGTTACAACTTCTGTTTCAGCTTCTTCTAACACAGGCCACTTAAATTCTTCAACAGACTGGCTGACTGGCTCAGACGGTTCATAAAATTCCGCTGATGGGTCCATTCTTGACTCATTCTCTTCGAAAAACTCCATTTCCGGAGCTGGTGCACTTAATCGGTTCATCGTCTGATACCAGACGACACCTGTTAAGAGTAGTGCAGCCACTGACAAATAAACAGCTGGAAAGAATGCTTTCTTTCGAATGAGACGTTTCCACTTTGAACGAATTGTATTTTGTTCTTCATTCATTTTCATCACCTCAGCAACCATTCTGAACCATCTGAGGTGATTCTATACCTATCACTTATATATTTTACAAATTAAACGAATCTAGATCCATTTTTTCAATCTTAATGTCTTGGTAGTAATGATTTAAAATGTCACGGTAATTATAACCTTCTTCAGCCATACCATTGGCCCCGTACTGACTCATGCCAACACCATGACCATACCCTTTTGATGTAATAATGTAATGTTCATCTTGATAATTGATTTCAAAATCTGTTGACGGCAGTTCCAATCGTTCTCGGATTTCTCGACCTGTGAATTGTTCGTCTTGCCATTCTATCGATTCAACTCGTCCAGACTCTGTGTACGTCATAACGGGTTCAAGTGTCGGATCGTGTATGACTAGATCCAATTTACTTTCTAATTCTTCAGTTGTCATAATCAGTTGATCGGAGTACTTTGGTGAATCTGTATCCCAAGGGCTATCGACACTTTTTAAATAAGGAAGGGGTTGTTGCCAATAATCTTCTGGATTTTCCGTTTGACCATTGCTTGTTGAAAAATATAAAGGGGTGATCGGTTCATCATCAAATAAAATAACTTCGCCTGATGTTTCCTGTGCCGCTTCTGTCATTTTGTTTAAATGTGATTGATAACTAGCCCCCAAAACTTCCTTTAATTGATCATGACTTTTATATACTTGGTGATTCACTGTATCGGTGATCGGTTCACCTTGATGGTTTAACTGATGTGACAAGACATAAGTTCGCGCAGCTACAGCTTGAGCTTTTAACGCTTCTTTCTCAAAATCAGCCGGCATTTCACTTGCGACAACATGTGCGACATACTCCTCGAGGGGTAGTTCTTTAATGGTGTCATTCGCGCGGACAACACTCACTGTATGGACGTCATGCTCTTCGTCCTTATCAGATGTCATATCCCCTTCATTTTCTGCTTGTTTTTGACTTAATAATACAATGGTTGATGGCACAAAGAAGCTAAAGATCAAAATAACAAACAATGTGATAGCAGCGTATTTTAGCAATATAGACCATGTCCGATTCGTATAAATGATGTTGCCTCCTATCTGCATAGATCAATTCTTACATTAATGTATGCAAATAGGGTTCATTTTAGACTAAAAAAGAGCGAAGGATTAACCCCGCCCTATTTTAATCTATAATGATGAGATTTGCTCAACTTGATCAACAACTGCAAATTCCATTTCATCTTCTATAATACGTTCAACATCTGCACCGAGCGCTTTTAATTTATCCGTAAAATCAACATAACCTCGGTCAATATGTTTTAATTCTGTTACACGTGTGTAACCATCTGAAACAAGACCTGCTAATACTAAAGCTGCACCTGCTCGTAAGTCAGTTGCTTGCACTTGGGCACCTTGTAATTGAACCGGTCCTTCAACAATCACACTTCGCCCCTCAATTACCATCTTAGCATTCATGCGGCGAAACTCTTCTACATGCATAAAACGATTTTCAAAAACCGTCTCTGTGATCACACTTGTGCCCTGTGCTTGTTGCATAAGCGTCATGATTTGAGATTGCATATCTGTTGGGAAACCTGGGTGTGGCAATGTCTTAATGTCAGCCGGTTTTAAAACATCCGGACCCATCACACGTAAACCGTTCGCCTCTTCTTCAATCGTGACACCCATTTCTTCCATTTTAGCAACGAGAGCTCTCAGATGTTCTAATTCTGCTCCTTCAACTAGGACATTTCCTTTCGTTAGCGCTGCAGCAACCATAAAGGTTCCCGCCTCAATTCGATCAGGAATAATCGAGTGCGTGGCACCCACTAATTCATCAGCACCATAAATTTTAATTGTTTCAGTACCTGCCCCGACAACTTTAGCGCCCATTTTATTAAGGAAATTTGCTAAATCTACAATTTCGGGTTCTTTTGCTGCATTTTCTATAATCGTTTTACCTTTTGCTAACGCAGCCGCCATCATAATATTCTCTGTTGCGCCCACACTTGCCATATCGAGATACACTTTTGCCCCAACTAATGGTTCATCTTTAAAGACCTCTACATAACCATTGCCGACGATGACTTTTGCTCCCATCGCTTCAAAACCTTTTAAGTGTAAATCAATCGGTCTTGAACCGATTGCACAACCACCTGGCATCGCAACTTTTGCATGACCAAATCGGGCAAGTAAGGGTCCGAGTACAAGGACGGATGCTCGCATTTTTGTTACATATTCCAATGGCGCCTCTGTTAGCAAAGGGTTCTCGGCATTTACTTCTAATCTATTTTTATGTGCTTCTACATCTGCATCAATATGTGTTAAAACATCGACCATCGTATTCACATCCGCTAATGCGGGTACATTTTCAATTGTTGATTTGCCTCGACTTGCCATCAACGTCGCTGCAATAACGGGCAAAACAGCGTTTTTAGCACCTTCTACTTTAACCGTTCCGTTTAGTGTCTGACCACCTTTTATCACTATCTTTTCCAAGGCTCATTCTCCTCTGTCTCAAAGTCTTTTTATATATTAGTATTCAGTCGTTAGGATGGGTGTGCCAATTGTAAAGGTGGTATCCCCGCTAGCTCCTATTCGACTCGCTAGTTGAATATTCATTTTGTTATGTTCAGTTGGTATTTCTCTTTGTAATCGATCTGTATAACCTGATACAACAAAGAAATCTGTCTCTATCAATTTTTGATCAACAATGATATCCCATTCATCTATCCATTTTTCTAAAGTATGCCTGCCAGATAGCGTATCATATTCAGGCAAACTAATACAAGCATAATCCCGCCTGGCACCTGTGTAAATAGTACCAATGAACGAATTAACCTCATCCCGGATTCGATTGTGCTCAAAAAGCTTTACTACATCACCAGTTAAATGATAGGTCATGCGAAACACTTGCTCAGACGTTAAATGTTCGATTTCGATTGTTTCTTTCAAAAAACCTGTCAGTTCCCGTTCATATAACTCGTGATCTACTGTCACTTCACGTTGTTTAAATCCTGATGTTTCTATGTAGTCTGTCGTCTGTTTTAGAGCATCATAATCCAACACTTCAATAATCGTTCGCTCACCTTCTTCAATGTGAGCATGCAAATCATCTGTCAATATAAGTAGGTCATGTAATGGGTCTACCCAACTGAACGAAACTAAAACATTTAGTATAGAAAGTATAACAGTCCATCTATTTAACATTCGAATCACAACGATCGCCTCCTACTAATCTGTAAAACTAGTATGTGCGAACGTTTTAGATTTTAAACATAAACGAGAGGAAAAAGGATTCACTTCAATCAGTGAATACCAGCTTCCCCCTTACACTTTTTAGCTAAAACATAAAAATGACTTGTTGTGTCCAACTAATCAAATCGATAAAGAAATGACTCACAGTTGAACCGATCACGATCGTAATAAAGACCATCAAGAGACGTGCTTCAAACACACGATCCTTTTTAAAGATTTCATCAAATCGAACGGCCTGCAATAGTTGCCAAGTGATCACAATAAAAATAATGTGCGATGCGATATTAACCATTGCTTGTGTTCCTAATTCTTGTAACATAATGGCCTCCCTTAGCTTGTCATTTCCCGGGAAATAGTGTCACTATTTCATGTCGACTGTCTTCTTTTGTTACGAAAATCACAATTAGATGTTCTTTAACACTTTATTTGTTGAAAATACGTATTAAAAAACCCCTCAATTTAATAGTTTATAACGTTTTTGAAAAAAGTCAATTTTTATCTTTAATCTTTTCTAACATAAATTGGTGACTTTCTTGTTTTTGATTTTTGACGACTGTTACATTAATTAAATAGGAACCGTCATCAGGTAATTGACAACTGTCTTGATAAAGCCCTGCATCGACTTTTTCTTGATGATACAACGTTGCTTGATGTTGAAGCGTTTGAGGATCTAAGGCATCAATAACCAACGTTTCAACAGGTTCACTCAGTTGTAATGAAAAGTGATAGGTCATTGGGTCTTGAATCGATGGTTCAAATTCAATTCCTCTTATAAACGATAAGTCGTCTATTTGATTTAGCCATAAATAGGGGAGTTGATAATTTTTATTGTCCGTTTCTGTGGTTAAATACCCTTGATATGAATCGTCTGCAGATTTTGGTTGTGTAACTGTTAACCGGATGGGAAGTTCGATTGTCTCATTCGGGGAAATTATGACCCTTTTAGGAATATCCCATCGTTTTCCAATTTGAGTCCTAGGCCGTTTGATTTCAAACGGGATCGGTTGATCGGATACATTGGTAACTTTTAGTATATGCGTCTGTTCCTCATTGTGTTCATTTTTAATGCCGAATGAAAGGTGAGCATTTTCGATTAATAAGTCCGTTTCAAGGCTTGCCTCAGCATTAATCTCACCAGCGCCTTGTTCAATCGGAGCGTGAGTTTTCAGTGGCGATGCACCTGTCAGTAAAGCAGCCTTTAATTGTTCTGGTGTGTAATCAGGATTGGCCTCTTTTAAAATTGCCAAAACACCTGTTACGTATGGTGCTGCCATGCTCGTTCCATTTAGTGCTTGATAGCCATCTGGGACAGTGCTTAAGATGTTGTATCCTGGTGCGATAATATCTGGTTTTATGGCCCATGATGCTGTAACAGGGCCTCTTGAACTAAACGAAGCCACTTCATTATCAATTTCGTTATGGTGTGTTCTTAACCAAAGTCCCTCATCTTGTCTAAGCGACTCGGCAGACTCTTCTGAGATAAGTGCTACTGGAAAAGGTGTTTGAAGATGAAGAAGAGCTTCAATTGATTCATCTGGTTTATGTTCAATTAATAATCCACTTGGCTTGATCTTCTCTAATGTTTCTAAAAAATTCTGTTCAGTTGGATCCACGAGTAAAATATGTTCTGATGCATCATTCGGATCTGTCGTTAACCGATAGTCACGCGTTAAATCCCATGACTTTGCATTTGGAAGTTCTAAAAGTTCTATTCTTTGATGATTTTTTAATAGTTCAAGTTCTGGTTTTGTGTAGCTTTTAGTCGATGCCCCAACTGAGATTGCCTGTTCTGCCGTTGCAGGCGATCCAACTGTCCAATCTTCAGGTCCTGCGTTTCCGTTTGCTACGACAACACTTACTCCTTTTTCAACAGCTCGATTAACGGCCGTACTTGTCGGCCAATCAGGGCCATTAATCGTATTCCCTAATGATAAATTGATAATATCCATACCATCTTTAACAGCTTGTTCGAGCGCCGCAATCACATGTAAATTCGTTCCGATACCACCAGGACCGAGCGCTCTATATGCATATAAATCGACATCTGGCGCGACACCTTTAAACGTACCATTTGCACCGACTATACCTGATACATGAGTGCCATGAAGTGTTGGCATCCCTTCTTCAGGTTGTGTTTCCATCGGATCATCATCTAAATCAAATAGATCATAGCCCCCCTTATAATTTCCCTTTAAATCAGGGTGCGTGTAGTCTATGCCTGTATCAACAATACCTACCTTTATGCCTTTACCGGTGTAGCCAAGTTCCAAATCGAGATACGAATCACTTATCAGTTCGGTGTCTGCAAGTTGGTAAGACGCGGTGTAATCAACAACTGGAAATACGCGTTTTACAGCCTGCTCTTCTAACACACGCTCGATTTGATGGGGCTTTCCTTCAATAGCGACAGCTTGTAACAACGTATCAAATGTATTTAATACATGAATATATGGATGATATCGATCGAGTTTTTCTATAAATGCATCTGGTGATTCATCTAGTTCAACAAGGTGTCTTTCTTCAGTTGCTGATACTGAATCAAATGCAAAAAGACTGCTGAACATTATAAACAACAAAAAAAATACACGCATATAGCCACTCCTTCCTTAAGCTAGTATGCGCGCATTTATTCTGTTTTATGTTACTTTATTTCGTGCCGTACAAGCGGTCGCCAGCATCGCCTAAGCCTGGAACGATGTAACCTTTTTCGTTTAGTTTTTCATCAATCGCAGCTAAGTATAAGTCAACATCAGGGTGCTCTTTCTTAATTAAATCAATACCTTCAGGTGCTGCGATTAAGCACATTAATTTAATTTTTGTTGCCCCGCGTTTTTTTAATGAATCGATCGCATCTTTTGCTGATCCGCCAGTTGCTAACATTGGATCTACAACGATTAGTTCACGTTCTTCAATGTCATTTGGCATTTTAATGTAATATTCAACGGGTTGGAGTGTTTCTGGATCACGGTAAAGCCCGACATGTCCTACTTTAGCAGTTGGAATATGGCGTAAGACGCCTTCAACCATGCCTAGTCCTGCTCTTAAAATTGGTACAATGCCTATACGTTTACCACTTAGGACGTTTGATTGCATTGTCGTAACAGGTGTATCAATCGTCACTTCTGTTACAGGTAAGTCGCGTGTGATTTCATAAGCCATCAATCCAGCCACTTCATCAACGAGCTCTCTGAAATCCTTCGTCCCTGTTTCTGTCTTACGAATGTGTGTTATTTTGTGTTGAATTAATGGATGATCCAGTACAAAAACGTTTCCCATGCGTTAACCCACTCCTTAAATTTTTTATGTATCTGTCAAAAGTGTACAGAAAAATGACATTGCTTTCAAGAAAAGGTCGAAAAAAAACTAAGAATAAACGGTTTTGTCCGCTCACTCTTAGTTTAATTTATTTATTGATAGATAGGAAATTGATCAGTTAAGTTTTTAACGCGTTCTTTAGCTGTCTTGAGCGCCTCTTCGTCTTCGTGGTTATTTAGCGTGAAGGCAATGATCCGCGCGACCTCTTCCATTTCTGCTTCTTTAAAGCCTCGCGTGGTGACCGCTGCCGTTCCCACACGCACACCGCTTGTGACAAATGGGCTTTCAGGGTCAAACGGGATCGTATTTTTATTCGTTGTGATACCAATATCATCTAATGCACGTTCAGCATCTTTACCTGTTAATGATTGGTTTCTGACATCGAGTAACAACAAATGATTATCCGTACCACCAGAAATGAGGCGGATGCCTTCTTCTTCTAACGTTTTCGCAAAGGCTTTAGCATTTTTAACGATCTGTTTTGCATAGTCTTTAAAGCTAGGATCTAAGGCTTCTTTAAAAGCTGCGGCTTTTGCGGCAATCACATGCATTAAAGGCCCGCCTTGAATGCCAGGGAAAACAGATTTATCAACTTGCTTGGCATACGTTTCTTTCGTTAAAATCATGCCACCTCTTGGTCCGCGAAGTGTTTTATGTGTCGTTGTTGTGACAAAGTCAGCATGCGGCACAGGATCAGGGTGTTCGCCTGCTGCGACAAGGCCTGCGATATGTGCCATATCAACCATTAAGTAGGCACCCACGCTATCTGCAATTTCACGGAATTTGCTAAAATCAATTTCACGTGGATACGCACTAGCACCTGCTACAATCATTTTAGGCTTTGTTTCTTTTGCCTTTTTCAAAATCGCATCATAATCAAGCATTTCAGATTCTTGGTCAACACCGTATTCTTCAAAGTGATACAATTTACCACTAAAGTTGACAGGGCTTCCGTGTGTTAAATGACCACCGTGTGATAAGTTCATCCCTAAAACAGTATCACCCGGTTGCAAGAAAGCTGAATAGACCGCCATGTTTGCTTGAGCACCTGAATGAGGTTGTACATTGGCATGTTCTGCACCGAATAAAGCTTTCGCACGGTCACGCGCCAAGTTTTCAGCGATATCAACGTACTCGCAACCACCATAATAGCGTTTGTCAGGGTAACCTTCTGCATACTTATTCGTTAAAACAGAGCCTTGCGCTTCCATAACCGTTTCAGTCACAAAGTTCTCAGATGCAATCAGTTCGATTTTATCATGTTGTCTAGTGCGTTCTTTTTCAATTGCTTCGTACAATTCTAGATCGTTTTCTTTAACATGTTTCATTATTTTTCCCCCTTATTATTGCCACTTTATTCATAGGTTGCACGTACACCACCAATTAATTTTGGTCTTGTATACGCTGCATTAACGCGTGCTTTGTTTAAATAATTTTGCTTGAGTCTCATCGGTACAGCCACAGGCTTTAAGTGCATGCCGATCATCGTCTCCCCAATATCAATGCCAGCATCTGCTTCGACTTGCTCAACTACGACTGAATCTTCCATCTGTTGATAAGCATAGGTCGCCATTGAACCCCCTGCTTTTTTGTGAGGAACAACAGCGACCTCTGTTAGACGATGTGTTTTTTGAACATGTCTTTCAACAACTAATGCTCGGTTTAAGTGTTCACAACATTGAAAAGCGAGTTCAATGTTTTCCTGATGACTCAGATCGATGAAGGCATCAAAAATTTGCTTCGCCACATCTGTACTGCCATCTGTTCCAATGTGATGTCCGCCTACTTCACTTGTGGAGGTGCCAATCACAAATAGATCAGATGGGTTTAAACGTTTGGATGTTTTCCACTCTTCAGTGATCTTTGTGAGCTGATCTGTCAAATTCATCACAGCATCATCACCCTTATTCTTTGCTTTCGTATTCAGCGATTTTTTCAATACGACGTGCATGTCTACCGCCTTCAAATTCGCTTCCCATCCATGTCTTAACGATTTCTTTTGCTAGATCAACACCGATCACACGCGCACCCATTGCGAGTACGTTTGAATCATTGTGTTCTCTAGTAACTCGAGCCGTGTATACATCATGGACGAGTGCACAACGAATCCCTTTTACTTTATTTGCTGAGATCGACATACCAATGCCTGTCCCACAAATGACAATCGCACGATCATATTCTTGATTCGCTACTTTTTCAGCTGCTGGAATACCATAATCAGAATAGTCTACAGAGTCTGGGCAGTTACAACCGATATAATCAACAGATACGCCTAATTCTTGTAAATATGATTCAATTTCATTTGCTAATTCATAGCCACCGTGATCTGACGCTAAAACTACTTTCATTGATTCAACACTCCTATCATTTAATTTGTTTCTTCTATTGTACGCATTTTTCAATCAGAAAAATAGACATTTTTCATAGGATTCAGTTAATTTTTTTTAGTAATTGATCAATCGCTTCATCAATCTCATCTCGCGTTTTCTTATAGGCTTCTAAATCAGCCCCGAAGGGATCTTTAATATCAAAGTTTGGAAGTTGCTTTTCAAGTCGTTCAATTTCGTCCTGTTCTTCTCTGAGGAAAGCACGCCACTGAAGTTCTGTTTGTTGGTCACCATGCTCCTCATGCACAACAGCACGTTTTTCTTCTAAATTAAGGTGCGCTTGCTTGAGTTCTTTCCATAGATCTTCTGCATCATCACTTGCATATTCTTTAAGCGTAAAAATCTTTTCATACGCATATGAAAATCGTGTCGCCAGGACTTGTTTATGTTGACGGGTCATCGTTAAAATTAAATCGGCCCAGTCAACCAATTCATCACCAACAGGTGTTGCAACTGACGTATGATCAATATTGATTGCAGCTAGTGCCTCAGTCGTTTCTTCTGAAACCGGTACACCTTTAATAGCTGAAATGCCGGCTGATTTGACCTGATGGCTCGACTTCTCTTTTAATATCGCCTCAGCCATCGGACTTCTGCATGTGTTGCCAGTACAAACAAACAGAATATTCATTGATTCTCCCCCTAAATTCATTCGTATTTTATTAGATAAATCATAACATATCCATCATAAACGTCCAAATTGTTAAGGTTTTGTGACAACAAGTTCCTACTTACATTGTAACTAATATATGCAGGCCAAGTCCAATTAAAATCACACCACCTAATCGGTCACTCATCCGATGGAGTGAAACGGTTAAACGCTTGGCTAATAAAAGGCCGAGCATACTCATCATCATCGTCATAGTAAAAAATAAACCAATCGAATAAATCCAAGCCGTTGGTTCTCTTACTAACGTAAGACCGATAGGAATACTATCCAAGCTGACGGTGAGTGACATCATGATTAATTTCGTTTTGTTCCATTTAATCGATACACTTTCTGTAAAACTATTGAGACATAAATAGACACCGAGTGAGACGAGTAAACTTCCTGTGATCAAATCGATTAAATCATCGACATAATACACAATAACTTGTCCACAAAGAAAGCCGACTATAGGAAATAAACCATGCCAAAATCCGATCAAACCACTCATCAACACCATTTGTTTGATTTTAAAACCATTAAGACCAACTGCTAAACAGACACTAAATGCATCAAGCCCCAATACAATTGCGAGTAAAAATTGATAAAACACAGGTTTCCCCCATTTTTACAATCAGATACTTGATGCTTATTCACATGTGGATAAAAAAATAACAGACCGAGGTCTGTTATTTTTTCATTGTCTCTTTTAATTCTATATAGGTTGCTGCTTTTTTTAATCGGTTCATAATTGCATAGCCAACCGCTTCTTCAGGAAAATACTCTGCCAAAATTAAATCCACATCTGTTTCTTTGAACCGTCTCAATACTTGATAAAGGTCACGCGCAACCGTGGAAAGGTCAGATAAGGTGCCACACGTTTCTATTTTCTCTACATTTAATTGAGTCGATCGTTCTTCACTTGCCAATACGCCGACCTTTTTACCCATCTGTTTATATTCATCGATTTTCTCTTGGAAAAAGTCAGGATCACCCTTAACAAGCACAAGTGGAACAGCCGGTTCATAATGATTGTATTTCATTCCCGGGGCTTGAGGCTTGTTAATATCATCGTCCACTGTTGCATCTTCAATCACTTGATCAAGTACCGCTTCTATTTCAAGTCGCGTGATCCCACCTGGCCTTAGGATACGTGGCACATCGGTTGTACAATCAACGACGGTTGATTCAACACCTACACCTGTTACGCCTCCATCTAATATCGCTGAAATCCGCTTATCTAAATCTTGATAGACATGAATGGCACTTGTTGGGCTTGTCTTACCTGAAAGGTTTGCACTCGGAGCTGCAATCGGTAAGTTGGCCTTTTCAATCAACTCTAACGCTGCAGGATGTTCTGGAATTCGGAGACCAATTGTTTCAAGACCTGCTGTGACAAAAGGTGAAATAAGACCATTACTCGGTAAGATCACCGTTAAAGGGCCTGGTGTGAATGCATCCAGTAATTGTTTAGCAACCTTTGGGATATGGTCAACGTATTGAGCCATTTGTTCTTGACTTGCCACGTGAACAATTAAAGGATTATCAGCTGGTCGCCCTTTTGCTTCAAAGATCTTTTTCACGGCTTCGTCATTTGTTGCATCGGCGCCCAATCCGTATACCGTTTCTGTTGGAAAGGCAACGACTTCACCCTTTTTTAGTAATTCACTACATATATTAATTGCTTCATCATCCCAAATTAAATAATTTGTCGATTTTGTCATGATTGTCAACTCCTTTAATGCCCACAAGTTATCCACTAATTATCCACAAACCGTTAAGTTATACACAAGTTATGCAAACCTTCCACATCAATCTTTCAAGAATAAGCACATTTTAATGAATCAATCAAGATTAAATTGATTATTAACAGGGTTGTCCCCAAAAATGAGTCCAATTGTGTATAAGTCCTTTCTTTATCCACATAAATATCCCCATGTGTGCGATCTGTTCTTATCGGCTTGAAAACCTACCCACTGTAAAATAGGAATTAAATGTTGGTGATCAGTTTCAACGATCACCAGTCTGATTTTTAATGTTTTTGCAAATAATAAAATATGGTCGAGTATATCGAGTAAGTCCGTTGGGTTTCTTTGTTGAACCATACTTAAATGACACAATTTTGCCGTGTCGCTTGATTCAAATTGAAATGAAAAATAGCCGACAACATCTTTTTGTTCAAGTAGTTGATAATCGATTTTACCTGTTGAATCCGTATGGACTTCTTCTATTCTCATAATTCGTACGCCCCTTTTACTCAAGTCTTGTGATTAATCTATGAGTTGTGCGCACTAAATATGATAGATTACCTAAACCATTCTAGTAGAAAAAAAGAAACCTCGACGTCTTCATCCTCTGACTCTACTTCTGCATCCTGTTCTGGTTGTTCTTTTGCCTCAGAGCTAAAGTCAACAAAGCAAAGTGGCGGGAATAATACACACCACCAATTACTCCCTTTCCCTTCACCTAATGTAATTAAAATCGCTTCATATTCACCAGCTGGATAAACAGCACCATCATAAACTTTTGCCGGAAAACCAACCTCATCATCATAATCGATTGAAACTTCTAAATCATGCCCGTTTTCTTCAAGTATCTCGTTAACGACGTCTTCAATCTCATCAAGCTGTGTATGAATTAGGTTTCGTGCCTGTTCAATTTGATCAATTTCCATTACCCAATCATCAATTAATTGAACAACTTCATCTTTCACTTCTAATTTTAGTGCTTGTGATGTGTCACGGTCATCTTCTGCTAAAATCCGTAAACGAATCGCTTCATCTGGTATGACATGATAATCTGCCTCGATTGTTGGATAAAATGAATACAATAACACGACTAATACGTGAATGGATTGAATAATGCTAATCATTTGATTTCCCCTCTTCTTCATCAGTGATTGTCATTAGTATCACCAAAAGGGGAATCTTTTAAACTAACATTTTGCTCTTATGATCCGGTCTCGACCTAATAGATCTTGAATGATTTCAATTTGTGCACCCGGATAAATAGCTTGAATCAATTGCTTAATCGCTTTTGCTTGCGAAGCACCAATTTCAAATATAAGATAACCACCGCAGGCTAGAGCCTTTTGGGATTGATTAATAATTTGGCGGTAACAAGCAAGACCATCATCATTTGCAAAAAGCGCAAGTTCAGGATCAAAATCGCGTACCGTGTCTTGAAGTGATGGTCGGTCACTTTTGGCTATATAAGGCGGATTTGAGACAATCATATCGACCTGTTCACCAGCATCGATCCATTTTTGTAAAAAATCACTTTCAAAGAAGCGCACATCAGCACCTAAACGCTCAGCATTTCGCTTTGCAACTTGTAAGGCATCAGAGGAAATATCACCCGCTTCTATCCAATGATCTGGTGCCTCTTTTTTGAGCGTAATCGCAATTACACCACTTCCCGTACCGGCATCAACGATTCGTTTCGGATCTTCTTCTATTAGAACCTCAAGTGCCTTAACAATAAGTTCTTCTGTTTCAGGTCGTGGAATTAAAACGTGATGGTTGACTTCAAATCGCCGATCAAAAAAGAATTCCTCACCGGTTAAATGTTGAACAGGGATACCTGTTTTCGCATGTTCTTTTATGTCACGGATAAAGTTGTCTTTCACATGAACCTCAATCGGCTGGTTAAGCGCCATTAATAAGTCAATTTTTGTGAAATGTAAATGGTGCAAGATTAAGATTTCTGCAATCTTCGGTTCTCGGTTTTGTTTTTTCAAAAAAGAAGAAGCCCAGTTGAGGACTTCTTGGATTGTGTCTGCCATGTTACTCACCAATTTGTTCCATTTTGCTCGTTTGCTCTTCCATCAAAAGCGCATCCACAATTTCAGATAGCTTACCTTCTAAAATTTGATCAAGCTTTTGAATCGTCAAACCAATTCGGTGATCGGTGACGCGGTTTTGCGGGAAGTTATACGTTCGGATTCGCTCTGAACGATCCCCCGTACCAACAGCAGACTTACGATTTTGATCATATTCATCTTGTGCTTCTTGTTGGTACATATCGTAAATACGCGCACGTAGGATCTTCATCGCTTTTTCTTTGTTCTTAATCTGTGATTTCTCATCTTGCATTGAGACGACAACACCCGTCGGTTCGTGTGTTAAACGCACAGCTGACATGGTCGTGTTGACACTTTGCCCACCAGGACCACTTGATGTGAACGTATCAACGCGAATATCATTATCCTGGATATCGACTTCAACATCCTCTGTTTCAGGTAGAGCAACAACCGTTGCCGTTGATGTATGAATACGACCGCCTGATTCTGTTTCTGGCACGCGCTGTACACGGTGTGCACCATTTTCATATTTCAATTTCGAATAAGCACCCTTACCGTTTACCATAAAGATGACTTCTTTATAGCCGCCAACATCAGAGGCGTTTGCTTCTAGCACATCAACCTTCCATCCTTCTGCTTCTGCGTAACGGTTGTACATTCGGAATAAGTCGCCGGCAAATAGGGCCGCTTCATCGCCACCTGCAGCACCACGCACTTCGATAATAACGTTTTTATCATCGTTTGGATCTTTCGGTAATAGTAAAACCTTAAGTTTCTCTTCATACTCTGGAATTTGCGGTGCGAGTTCGTCAATTTCCATTTGCACCATTTCTTTCATATCAGGGTCTGATTCATCACTTAACATTTGTTTAGCCCCATCAAGTTGTTCTTTTACATCTTTATACTCACGATAAACGGTAACAATCTCACCTAGGTCCGCTTGTTCTTTTGAGTATTCACGCAATTTTTTTGTATCACTAATAACGTCTGGGTCACTTAATAATTCATTTAATTTTTCATAACGTTGATCTAACGTTTCTAATTTTTCTAACACCCTTAGCCACCTCATCTTATTAAAGTCCTACACTACATTATATAACAGTGCCACAACCCCGTCAAAATCTAACCTATGACTTTACGAACACGATAAAAACCACAATTCTCTTCGGAAATAAGGTGTTTCTCACCACCGGAAATAATCTCGCTTTCCGCGGGCACGGCCTCAGCTAACTTTAGAAGCAAATGACGCTTCTAAAGTGGATCTTCGAACTCGTGCTTTTCCCGCAGGAGTCTCGCTTATTTCCGGTGGCTACATGACGTATTCAATACATATAGTCGAACAGCAATAGTTCATCACCTATTGTTGTTCGACTATCACATTGACTTATTTACTTTTGTCCCCAACCTTTAACTTATCCTTTGCATTCTGTTTATCTTTTACTTCGTGACAATGGCGGCATCTAGGCTCATACGATTCAGATGCACCGACTAAAATCGTCGGATCATTCGCTGAGGCAGGCTCACCATCGATTAATCGCTGCGTACGACTTGCAGGTGAACCACATTTTACACAAATCGCATTGAGCTTTGTGACCGCTTCACTTAAGGCAAAAATCGATGGTACAACCCCAAATGGTTCACCTCTAAAATTCGTATCCAATCCTGCCACGATCACACGATGACCGCGATCCGCTAAATATGTAATCACATCGACTATATCATCATCAAAAAATTGGACTTCATCAATGCCGATGACATCAATCGCATCGGTTATATCCCCCAATATATCGCGGGCTTTTTTCACCGGACGTGCAATAATCGTATTTCCATTGTGAGACACAACAGACTCCTTTTGGAAACGATCATCAATAGCAGGCTTATAGACACGTACATCTAAATCGCCATAGGTTGCACGACGTACGCGACGAATTAATTCTTCTGATTTTCCTGAAAACATGCTGCCGCATATTAATTCGACCCAGCCACTCTGTTTCATGACAAACACGATTAACATCCTCCTTACACCTTTAAAACCATCTATAATTTCATTAGAAAAACAGGCTCGCAACTAATCAGGCGTGCCTGTTTCATATTTACCTTTGAGTTAAGATAAGCCATTCCAACAAGGAATGGCTTATCTGATTCACTAGCTATTTTCAGCTTAGTTAAGTTTGTATTTTTTCTTAAAGCGATCCACACGGCCGCCAACTTTGTCAGCTTTTTGTTTACCAGTGTAGAATGGGTGAGATTGTGAACTAATCTCAACGCGGATTAATGGGTACGTGTTACCGTCTTCCCACTCAATTGTTTCATCAGAAGATTTCGTTGATCCTGTTAGAAACTTGTAATCTGAACTTGTATCAAGAAATACAACTTTACGGTATTCTGGATGAATGTTTTCCTTCATGTCTTCCCAACTCCTTTTGCCCTGAATCGTTTGAAACAGAGTATATTTTCGCTAGCTTACAACAGCCTCATCTCGACTGCTCCAAACTGCCTTTTTTCATACGTAAAGATTATAACAGTCTCCATCAGACATTGCAATAGAAGATCCGAAAAAGTCTTCAAGGCACAAACACATAGCTGAATTAACGATCAGATGGACGTTGTGTTTTCTTACGCTTCATTTCTTCAGTTAATTGGTGATAAAATTCATCGTTTGTTTCAGTTGAGCGGATCTTTTTCAAGAAGCGTTCCAGAAAATCAGATGAATCTTGCATACCTTTTCGAATTTGCCAAATCATATCAAGACGCTCTTTCGATACGAGGAGTTCCTCACGGCGCGTGCTCGAGCGGAGCAAGTCTAGTGCTGGGAAGATGCGTCGCTGCGCAAGTTGACGATCTAAGTGCAGCTCCATGTTTCCAGTTCCTTTGAATTCTTCATAGATGACATCGTCCATTCTAGAGCCAGTTTCAACAAGTGCTGTCGCCAAAATAGTGAAACTACCACCCTCTTCAATATTACGAGCAGCACCGAAAAAGCGCTTCGGACGGTGGAAAGCAGCTGGGTCAATCCCGCCTGATAGCGTCCTGCCACTTGGTGGGATGACCAGGTTATAAGCACGCGCTAAACGTGTAATACTATCCATCAATACGACAACATCTTTTTTATGTTCAACAAGACGCATCGCTCGTTCTAGTACAAGTTCAGATACTTTAATATGATTTTCTGGCACTTCATCAAATGTTGAAGAGACAACGTCAACGTCTGGTGCTACTGAACGTTCAATATCCGTTACTTCCTCTGGACGCTCATCCACAAGTAAAATAATTAATTTAACATCTGGATGATTCGTTTTAATACTATTAGCAATTTCAGTTAGTAACATCGTTTTCCCGGCTTTAGGTGGTGCTACAATAAGACCACGTTGCCCGAAGCCAACAGGTGTGATTAAATCCATAATACGCGTCGAGAGGCCTTTTGGATTTGTCTCCAATTGCATCATACGATCTGGATAAAGTGGTGTTAGCGCAGGGAAATGGACACGTTCTTTTGCAAGTTCTGGATTGTCCCCATTTACTGCATCGACGTGGAGCAACCCGTAATAGCGTTCATTTTCTTTAGGGGGTCTTACTTTCCCCGATACTTTATCTCCGTTTCTTAAGTCAAATCGACGAATTTGAGAAGCAGAAATGTAGATATCTTCTGCACTTGGTGAGTAATTAATGGGGCGTAGGAAGCCGAAGCCTTCAGATGGAATAATTTCTAAGATACCATCCATGAATAAATAGCCACTTTTTTCAGCTTGTGCCTTTAAAATAGCAAATATAAGTTCTCTTTTTGTCAATTTAGCATAGTAAGATACTTTAAATTCTTTCGCCTGAGCGTAAAGGTCTTTTAAAGTCATCGCTTCTAATTGTGAAATTGTTACTTCACTCACGTTGTCATCACACCTATCTTTGATTGTCTAAAATTTATTAATAAATTGGGTAGTTTATATGGTATGTAGTGTTTCTTGTGGAGTTATGGGTCGATCTTAGTAGTCAGTCCTATGGTACTCTTTTTCAATCGAATATTCAAGGTTTTTTGTGAAAATAGTGGAAATTGCAATAAAAAACGAATGGTCTATTTACAGCTAAATAAACCATTCGTCATACGATCTATACGTCTGTGTTTACTGATTTTGAAATTGTTCAATTTCTGCTTCTGTCATATCTTCACGCCAGATTCTTGCACCTAATGTCGTTAACTTTTCATTTAACTTCTCATAGCCACGATCAATATGCTCGAGACCCGTAATTTCTGTAATACCGTCTGCAATTAGACCTGCGACGATTAATGCAGCACCTGCACGTAAGTCAGAGGCTTTCACCTTCGCACCTTGAAGGTCAGCAGGGCCTGTCACGATTGCACTAGCCCCCTCAACTTTAATTTGGGCGTTCATCCGACGCAGTTCATCAATATGTTTAAACCGAGCGCTGTATATCGTATCTGTCACAATCGCCGTTCCTTCAGCTCTTGTTAGCAATGAAGTAAAGGGTTGTTGCAGATCCGTTGGAAAGCCTGGGTGAACAAGTGTTTTTATATCAACGGCCGTTAATTCTGCACTTGATGCTACTCGCAACTGTTCTTCGCCTTCTTCTATGTTTACACCCATCTCACGTAACTTGGCTAGAAGTGGCTCTAAGTGTTGTGGAATGACATTATCAATCAACACATCACCACCCATGGCAGCTGCCATGATCGTATAGGTGCCTGCCTCTATACGATCTGGAATAATGGTATGCATGCAACCAGAAAGTTCATCAACACCTTCGATTCGAATCACATCGGTACCAGCACCCTTAATCTTTGCTCCCATACTTGTTAAAAGTGTTGCCACATCAATAATTTCAGGCTCTCTTGCTGCATTTTCAATCACTGTTTTCCCTTTTGCTTTAACAGCAGCTAACATTATGTTAATCGTTGCACCGACACTAACAACATCTAAGTATATACGAGCCCCTTTTAATTCATCTGCACGTAAGTAAATCGCACCTTGTTCATTTGTTACTTCGGCACCTAATGCTTCAAAACCTTTTATATGTTGATCAATCGGACGTGGTCCTAAATGGCAACCACCAGGTAAGCCTATCACAGCTTTTTTAAATCGACCGAGCATCGCCCCCATAAAATAATAAGAAGCACGTAACATTTGCACTTTACCATTAGGTAATGGCATGGCTGTCATATTAGACGTATCAATGTGCATCACGTCTTCTTCTTTTTTAACCGTTCCACCAATCTCTTCTAATAAGTCACTTAGTGTTTCAACATCTGATATGTGAGGTAATCCCTCGATTGACACAACATCATCTGCCAAAATAGTGGCTGGAAGCAATGCGACCGCACTATTTTTGGCGCCACCTATTCGAACACTACCGTTTAACGTCTTACCACCTTCAACAAATAATTTTTGCATCTATAATTCCTCACTTTTATTTCGTTATAGTCATTAGTTTATACGTTGTATTTTAATTCATGCGTGTTATGTTATGATCCATACTTATTCCATTATACATAGGAATCATCAATGTATCCACCATTTACAGTTAAATATTGTGACAAAAAAGGTTTTATTTCAAATATGGTGAAAAAATTTGCACTAGAGGCATACTATCCTTCTAATGACTGTATTTAACAACGCTCGATCAAAATGTTTCGCACTCCACAGTGACGAGTAGTCGATCGCACGCACGCTTTTTGTAAAAGCAACGCGTGCGATTGCATCTTCACCCCAACATATATTTTAGAGCCAAAAAAAAGACCCAATCCGAAGATTGAGTCTTTCCTTAATCGTGATTCATCTATTATGCTTTGTTTGAAGAACCGAATTCACGCATTTTACCAATAACAGTTTCTTTAATTGCGTCGCGAGAAGGTCCCAAATATTTACGTGGGTCAATCATATCAGGATTTGCATCTAATACTTCACGCACAACTTTTGCTTGCTGAATTTGGTTTTCAGTGTTCACGTTAATCTTAGATGTTCCGTAAGAAATAGCTTTTTGAATATCAGCAGTTGGGATACCTGTACCACCGTGAAGAACAAGTGGAACACCTGCAACTGTATTGATCTCTTCCATTTCTTTGAAACCTAGGTTAGGCTCACCTTGGTAAGGACCGTGTACTGAACCTAATGCTGGTGCTAATGTATCGATACCTGTACGCTCAACAAGTTCTTTACACTCAGCAGTGTCAGCATACATAATGCTGCCTGATACGTCATCTTCTTGTCCACCAACTGTTCCAAGTTCAGCTTCTACTGATACACCGTGTAGGTGAGCAAGCTCTACAACTTTAGATGTAGTCGCAACATTCTCTTCAAATGGATCGTGTGAAGCGTCAATCATAACGGATGTGAAACCAGCATGGATTGCTTTTGCACATTGTTCGAAGCTTGAACCGTGGTCTAAGTGGATCGCAATAGGAACTGTTGTCCCTTGTGCTTCCATTACAGCTTCAACCATCGCTACAACTACGTTGTAACCACCCATGTAACGAGCTGCACCTTCAGATACACCAAGAATGGCTGGAGATTTTTCTTCTTCAGCTGCTTGAAGAATCGCTTGTACGTACTCCAAGTTGTTGAGGTTAAACTGACCTACAGCATAAGCATTTTTGTTAGCTGTGTTGAGCATTTCTGTCATTGATACTAATGGCATGAATTGTTCCTCCTTAAGATATAAGAAATAAAATAGTAAGAGAGCTCAAAAAAATTTGAACACGCTTAGATAGCCAGTCAAAAACTTTGTTGATTGGATACCTTATTAGCATACCAATTTACGCCCGAAGGTGCAACATAACTTGACAATTGAAAGCGTTTACTTCATAAAAATTCGAATAAAATTCAAAAATAATGTTCTTTTTCTTGAATAAGTTTATAACAATGGCGATGTTTGAAGTGCTTTTTTAATTTTTGCTTTTGCGTCATTAATATCGAATGGTTTATTAAAATAATCTTTAACCGTTATGTACGGAGCCGACTTTTCTTTCACCTCATCAACGAGTCCTGACATTAAAATGATTGGAATTCTATAGCCTAACTGTTCTAATTCTTTCGTTACCTTAATGCCATTCATTTCTGGCAATCGATAATCCATAATTATAAGATCTGGTTGTTCGGTTTGGACAGATTGAATCACCTCAGATCCTTTTTGACATGATGCCACATTAAAGCCCTCTTGTTTAAGAATAATTTCTAATAGTGACCGAATACCACGTTGGTCGTCCACCACTAACACTTTTTGACGCATACTTACAACCTCCCTTATCCATGTAAAATATAGTAAAGTATTCGAGAAAAAGGGTCATAATTCCTGCATATACAAAATATGATGAATGCCCTATTTAGACATTCATCATATTTTGTTTCTGTTATTCAACGACTGAGCTAATGAATCCCGAGAATAATTGTTGTGGGCGTGTCGGACGCGATTTGAATTCTGGATGGAATTGTGACGCGACAAACCACGGATGATCGGTTAACTCAATCGTTTCAATTAACTTGCCATCAGGAGATGTGCCTGAGAACATAAATCCTTCTGCTTCCATTGGTTCTCTGTATTCATTATTAAATTCATAACGGTGGCGGTGACGTTCATAAACTAAATCTTCGTCATTGTAGGCTGCTTTTGTCTTCGTACCATCTTTTAATCGACAAGGATATAATCCTAGACGCAATGTTCCACCCATATCTTCTATATCTTTTTGTTCTGGGAGTAAATCAATCACAGGGTGTTCTGTACTTGGATCAATCTCAGCTGAATGGGCATCTTTTAACCCTAATACGTTACGTGCAAACTCAACGGTTGCAAGCTGCATCCCTAAACAAATACCGAGGAATGGCACTTTTTCTTCACGTGCATAACGAATGGCTTCTATTTTACCTTCAATGCCTCGATCACCAAAGCCACCGGGTACTAAAATCCCATCTACATCAGCAACGTGCTGTGCGATATTCTCACGCGTTACCTCTTCTGCATTAATCCATTTCACTTCAACATCAACATCGTGAGGATAGCCTGCATGCTTGAGTGATTCGACAACAGAAATATAAGCATCCGGTAATTCGACGTACTTACCAACCAATCCAATGGTCTTTTTCTTAGATAGATTTTGAACGGTTTCAGCTAGTTCACGCCAATTCGCCATATCAGGTTCACTTGTTTTTAAGTTAAAGTGATCGCACACAATTTGATCAAGGTGCTGTTTTTGTAATGAAAGTGGAATGTGATAAAGCGTCGCTGCATCTGTTGATTCAATGACATTTTCGGTATTAACATCACAAAATGTCGCGATTTTTTCCTTCATTTCTTTACTTACCGTCATTTCTGAACGCAAAATAATCACATCGGGTTGAATACCTAATGAACGTAATTCTTTTACACTATGTTGTGTTGGTTTTGTTTTCAATTCACCAGCCGCTTTAATATATGGCACGAGAGTCGTGTGTAGATACATCACATTTTCTCTGCCAATATCACTTTTAATTTGGCGAATCGCTTCTAAAAACGGAAGGGATTCAATATCACCGACTGTTCCGCCAATTTCTGTGATGACCACGTCTGCCCCTGTTTGTTCAGCTGCTTGGAATACCTTGTTTTTAATTTCATTTGTAATGTGTGGAATAACTTGTACAGTCCCACCTAAGTAATCACCACGACGCTCTTTTTGAATAACGGTTGAATAAATTTTCCCTGTTGTAATATTCGAGTATTTTGATAAGTTAATATCAATAAAGCGTTCATAGTGCCCTAAATCTAGATCCGTTTCGGCACCATCATCTGTGACAAATACCTCACCATGTTGATACGGACTCATCGTACCTGGGTCTACATTAATATACGGGTCAAATTTTTGAATCGTTACACTCAATCCTCTGTTTTTCAACAATCGACCTAAAGAGGCAGCTGCGATCCCTTTACCAATCGATGATACAACCCCGCCTGTTACGAAAATATACTTTGCCACATTCACTCGCTCCTTTTTTGTTTTGTTAAGATGTACGGTTGACGCATTTTCTTTTGTGAGTTGATCTAAAAAATATAAAAACGTCCCCCTATATAAAATAGGGGGACGTATGAATGTTGTTTTATAGAGCCCAAATAAAATATTACCCATTGGGACTTAAAAAGTCAAGCGCCTTTTATTTCTTTTCTTCTTCGTCGTCTTCCTCTTCATCTTCTTCATCAAATGAATCATCAAAGACATCATCAAGTTCATCTTCTTCAATGTCTTCTTCGTCACCTAAATCAATTGCGGCATCTTCTTCATCGTTCTTAAAGTCAGCCTCAAGTGCTTCAAGTGGCACTTCTGTTAAATCTTCCTCTTCTTCAGCAGCAACTGGTTCTTCTTTTTTCTTTTTCTTTTTCTTAGGAGCTGCTTTTTTCTTCTTTTTCTTCTTAGGTTCAGCTGTAATTTCTTCATCAATCTGTTCAACTGGGTACCACGTTTTAAGTCCCCACTGTCCTTTTCCTAATGTAAGGAAACGACCATCTAAGTTTAAATCCGTATAGAATTGCGCGAAGAAATCCGCTTTCTGTTCTTCCGTATATTCTTTCAATTCAGCAATACGATCATAAATATCTTTATAATTCATCGCTTTTTTCTCTTCTTCTAAAACATATACAGCTAGTTCAATCATCGATTTTTCGATTCGTTCGTCACGGTCTAATTTAGCTAAGCTCACCGTTAAAGCACTCCCTTTATTTGATTATTGCCCCCTAAAATTAGGTGGTCTCATTTAACGTGTCTATTCCGATTACTAGTACATTATAGGAGTATGCTCTTCAAAATGCAATATTTTCAACAAATACACTTATTGTCGGATAAAATCTTTTAATTTTGTCACTTTTTGATCCGTCAATTCACCACTGTTATCAAATTGATAAATGTTCGATTCCGGGATGTCCCAATTAATTTCAGGGACGAAATTTACGCGTGTTTCGTAACTGTCCCAGTTCTCTAGTTTCCATGTATCCCGAACCGTGCCACGCTCTTCAATACGCTTTCGTTGTTTTTCAATATCTTCTAAGGTGACAACGACGACTTTTACGTCTACTTCGTCTTTAGTTTTCTTAGCTTCTGTTAGCACGTCTTCTATATACGCTTTATTTTTTAATTCAGCCGTAAATGGTGAAATCATAAAAACGTTTTGACCGACACGTAAATTTTCGATGCAAATGTCTTTTGTCGTATCGTACTCAAGATCTCTTAAATTCTTCTTATAAAACTCCGAGTCACGATCGTCTTTATCATGACCGTTATCGATTAAAAATTGTTCAACGAAACGTCCGCCAACCGTATCACGGTCTAAAAATGCACAAGGTATATCTTCTGCTACCTTTTCAGCGACGGTTGTTTTACCTGTTCCTGCTACCCCTACGAAATAAACTAATTTTTGCATGCTACCACACCTTTTTCCATAGTTTCTTTTTATGATAACGCATGCATTTTAAATTGCAATTGTTTTTTAAAATCATTAGACTTAATAACATCTTTATTCAATTATTGTTTTTCGATAATTATAGAATAAGTTAAATTATAACAATAAACTCATAACAAATTGTTCACCAATAGGTCCATTTATCCGCCTCCCTGTATCCTCATAACCCATTTTTGAATACAACTTATGAGCAGAAGTATTTTTGTGGTTAACAGCCAATACAATCTCATTACAGTTTACAAATTCTGATTTAATAAAATCACCCAATAAAGAAATCGCCTGTTTAGCATACCCTTGTCCTTGCTGTGCTTGATTAACTGATAATGAAGTTAACAGCATGGCATTGGGATTGTCTGAATACTCCTTCACTCGTTTCGTTGAATGTAATAAAAAGAATCCTACAGGCTCATTTTCTTTTAATATGACTATTCTAAATTGCCCTTCTGTCACCTCGACATATTTGCTTGGTAAGGTAGTGAATTTTGCTTGTTCTTCAGGAAGCTGAAATGATGCCAAATCATCAAAATATTCATTCGAAAAGTGCTCTAACGTTACTTGATTAACTCTTTTCATTTGATCATCTTCTCCTTTGAATTTTTTACGTCGATAAATTAAAACATTTTACATACATTCATCATTTTTTATGGGGTAATCTTATAGATATTCATTGAATCGTTTAATTTCACATTATTAGTAACCCTCGTGTTGTTACCATCTCGACAAATTAATATACTCAAACAAAAAACCGAGCTAAGCTCGGTTTTACATTTTCTCTGGTGCGTGAACACCAATTAAGTTAAGGGCATTGTTGAGTGTGATTTTCACAGCTTCCATTAATGCTAAACGTGATTTTGTCTTTTCTACGTTATCAGAATCAAGCACTTTCTCTTGATTGTAGTAGCTGTGTAGTTTCGCTGCTAAGTCAAACACGTATTGTGTCATGCGGTGAGGTGTTCTGTTTTCTGCCGCTTCTTGAATGACTTGTGGGAAATCACCTAAGTGCTTGAGTAGCTCGATCGCCTTTTCTGTCATCAGATGATCTGATAGATGATTCAAATCCACTTCATATCCTTTTTCTTCTGCTTGTTTTAACAGCGTACAAATCCGTGCGTGTGCATATTGGACATAGAAGACGGGATTATCGTTCGATTCTGAGCGCGCTAAATCCATATCAAAATCTAAGTGCGCATCACTTGAGCGCATCACAAAGAAATAACGCATCGCATCAATGCCGACTTCTTCCATCAGTTCTCTTAACGTGACGGCCTTACCTGTTCGCTTACTCATTTTGACCTTCTCACCATTCTCAAACAAGTTGACCATTTGAATAATTTGCACATCTAATGTGTCTTTTGAATGGCCAAGCGCTTGAATCGCTGCTTTCATTCGAGGGATATAGCCATGATGGTCAGCACCCCAAATGTTGATCAATTGGTTAAAGCCACGATCAAGTTTATTTTTATGATACGCAATATCTGGTGTTAAATAGGTGTATGATCCGTCATTTTTGATTAAAACACGGTCTTTATCATCACCAAAGTCTGTTGTCTTAAACCACGTTGCGCCTTCCGATTCATACGTATACCCTTTTTCGTTTAAAAGCTCAAGTGCTGGTTTGATTTTTCCGTCTTCATAAAGCGACGTTTCAGAAAACCAATGATCAAAATTAACTCTAAATGCCGCTAAATCTTTAGCTAGTTTATCAAGTTCTAATCGTAATCCTTCTTCTCTAAAGAAAGCAAGTTGCTCCTCTTCAGGTTGGTCAACTAAAGATTCTTGATGGTCTTTTGCTATTTGGTTACCGATGTTTATAATATCTTTTCCGTGATAACCGTCTTCAGGCATCGGGTAGTCTTTTCCTAATGCTTGCATGTAACGCGCGCGCACAGACAAGGCCAAATTGTTAATTTGATTACCGGCATCGTTAATGTAGTATTCACGTTCAACATCAAAACCACTTGCATCTAGTAAGTTACAAACAGAGTCACCAACAGCCGCACCACGTGCATGGCCAAGGTGCAAATCGCCCGTTGGATTCGCAGAAACAAACTCCACTTGAACCCGCTCACCAAGGCCGACATTCGTCCGTCCGTATTGATCACCTTCAGTTAAAATCATTGGGATCAAGCGCGTTAAATATTGATTATCGATGAAAAAGTTAATAAAACCAGGTCCTGCAATGTCAACCTTCTTGATCGATGCTTCGACATGGTTGAGTTCAGCGACAAGTGCTTCTGCAATCTGTCTTGGTGGTTTTTTCGCTACTTTTGTCAGTTGCATCGCAATATTGGTCGCATAGTCACCGTGCGATTTTTCTTTCGGTTTTTCTAAAATGACTTCAGGCATCTCCGTTTCTGTTGCAAGTCCTGCTTGGATTACGGCTGATTTAATTTCTTCTTTTAACCGATCTTGCATGTCTTGTACAATCGTCATTTTGATTCCTCCTCTATTTGTAAACGTAATTGGTGGGTTCTTGTTTGCTCTTGATTAATCGTTGCATCATAATCCAATTGCAAATAGCCCCTCCCCTTTTCATCTAATGGTTCAAAGTGGATCTTGTCCGTCTTCGTTTCAACGTGCATCGTTCCATACGCATGGCGATAAACATTTTCTGTGTTTTTTTTCATATCAAAGTGTTGCGTCATCTTAACAGAACCGCTTCGTTTGATCGTGACTTGGTCATCTTTAACGGTAATCATCGTTTTAACAACACCATCGTCACTTTCTTCATTAAAAAACAGAACGGTTCGCTCACTTGATGCGATCCAGTCTCCACTTGCTTCAACCTTTATAACTTCTTGATCCTCGCCGTCATCAATGCGTGTTTCGAGCATGATTGATACTGGCCATTTATTTTGTTGCATACGATCATCCTTACTTCATCTCAGTATGTTCAAGTATAGAAATGATTCAGACTAAACTCAAGTGAAAATTTTATTTTTATGGAAACTATTTTTAGATAAACGATTAGTTTTATTCTAATGTTGCCATACTGTTTCTAAAAAATGAGGTGTTCACCGATGAAACGATTGAGTCTACTTTTTGGTTTTGTCATGCTTATTTCATCGATTCTTTTTATTATTAACCTCGCACCACCAAAGGTCGAACATGATGCTGTTACGATCTATGATATCAATCATAACGTATTGACAGACGTCTATCCAGATGGCTATAGACAAACAGTTCCACTTGAGAAAATCCACCCGACATTAGTCGATGCTGTCTATTTAATAGAAGATCAACATTTTTACACCCATCACGGGTTTGATTTCGGGCGGATCGCTCGTGCCTTTTTAACCAACTTAAAAGCTCGTGAGTTGAAAGAAGGCGCGAGCACGATCACACAACAACTTGCCCGTCACCTCTATTTAAGTCATGACAGAACATGGGGAAGAAAATTGCAAGAAGCCCTGCACGCTTACCGGATCGAACGTCACTTTGAAAAAGAGGACATACTCGAAGGTTATTTGAACACAATTTATTACGGACATGGCATTTACGGTGTTGAGGCGGCGAGTCAGTTCTATTTCGGAAAAACAACAACAGAGCTTAACTTAGCCGAAATCGCTATGCTCGTCATGATCCCGAAAAGACCAAACAGTTATTCACCCATCCACAACCTACCCTTAGCCAAGCAAGAACAAGCACGGGTGTTAACACGACTCACAGACCACGGGCTGATCAACGAACAAGATGCATACTTAGCTAAGCGTGAAGCGATCACTGTTTATGGTGAGCACCCTGAAGACGATTCGATCGGTTATGTAAAAAATGCTGTGATGCGTGAAGTTAAAACCGTTTTAAACAAACCATTAAAAAAAGGTGCGATTCATACTACAATCGATTTAACAGAACAACGTGCATTAAAAGAGGCAGCTTTTTCACATCGTGGCAATTTAGAGGTTGGAGCAATTATGGCGCATCCATCAACAGGTGCTATCTCAGCACTTATTGGAGGGTCGTCCTATCACACAACACCCTTTAACCGCGCTTATGATGCCTATCGAATGACCGGGTCTGCCTTTAAACCGTTCGTTTACTATACAGCTCTTGAACACGGCTATCACCCAGCTTCTAGACTCAAAATCGCACCGACCGTTTTTCAAACGATTGATGGTGGAGATTATGCGCCCCGTAATCATCATGATCAGTATCCACTTGATTTTGTCACAATGCAGCAAGCACTTGCCGTCAGTGATAATATTTACCCTGTAAAGTTAAGTGAGCATTTACCTGAAGATTCCGTTTCAAATACAGCGCGTTCTGTTGGCGTAACGACATCTTTAGAAGAAGGCCCCACCTTAGCTCTAGGGACATCAGCGCTTTCCGTTCTTGATTTAACAACAGCCTATAGTCATTTTGCAAACGGTGGTCACCATGTCGAGCTTTACACGATACAGAATGTAACCAGTGCAGATGGGGATTTACTGTATACACGACCCGATTTTGATCGTGCTCAAGTGTTGGATCCTATCAATACGTTTATTATGAACCAAATGATGACAGGGATGTTTGATGAGAATTTATCTGATTATTTACCCGTGACAGGTGCAGGAATTCAAGATACGCTCACGCATCATTATGCTGGAAAAAGTGGATCGACCACATACGACCGGTGGATGGTTGGCTATAGTCCGAACCGCATTCTATCTGTTTGGTGCGGAGATGATGATCATAAACCGATCGAGTCCGACCAAGTCGCTCAATTGATTTGGCGGGACGCAATTGAATCTGTTCACACATCTAGACCGCACCAAGCATTCGAAGCACCTCCTGAGGTTAAAGCTGTCTATATTGATTTAAAAACCGGACAGATTGCAAAAAAAGATGCAGACACTGCCCGGCTCATGTATTTTCATCGTGACCATTTTAGGTAAATAATGTTTTTAACTCTGCTTCGCTATTGTTAAACATGTCTTCGTTGTGTGATTTCAAAAAATCACCTAACAACGTTTTTGATGTCTCATCTAAATGGTCAACACGCATCTTGCCTTTCATCGACTTTTCCATATCCGTCACATGCTCAGGCATGGATTTAAAAGCACGTTTATTAGGGCGGTCGATCAGTAAGCGACTTGCGCAGACACCATGATAATAGGGGCCATTTTCATTCGCTTCAACGGTCACCCAAGCAATCCAATACGTCAGGCCATTCGGCACCTCGTCTTCGTCTTTTATAAATTTAACGCGACGTTCGATTTCACTTCTTGCATGCATCGCACCCATATCGACAAAGGCGCGTTTCTCATTAGGATCAATGATGACAGGTGATATATTTTCTAAACTAATCGATCCTACACCATAACCACCGTGACCATCCGTCGCATCGTCTTTCATAATCGTAAACTGTTGTGATTTATTTTGTTCATTCATCATTTATTCAACTCCTTAACAGACATATTGTAGCATAGGTCAAGCTTTACTTTCACTTATCGGCATTATACACTGTCAAAAAAGGAGGAATCAAGATGCCCTACGTAACAGTAAAAATGCTTGAAGGTCGTACTGACGAACAAAAGAAAGAACTTGTCGACAGAGTCACTGAAGCTGTCGTTGATACAACAGGCGCCAGTCGCGAGAAGGTCGTTGTTTTCTTAGAAGATATGAAAAAATCAGAGTACGCTGTTGGTGGCACGCGTTTAAGCGACCAATAGGTGCACCAATGAAAGACCATCTACCCTTCCCTGTTTTAATGACAGAAAAGATAGATGGTCTTTAGTTTAGATGTTAGGCTTCATACCTAATAATTGTTTAATGCGTGTTTTCTGGTCATCATTAGGCAATTGTTTGATAATATCTGCAGGGAAGTACAATTTATGGTCAGTTCGTTTTTTCCCTGAGATCGATTCAACAATTTCAGAAGCGCCGGACAACTCTTGTAAGGACTGATCAGACTTGAGTAAGTAGATCGGCACACGCATACTTTCTTCTCCAGGACGGTAAAAGTCATAGGGCAAGTCAGTTGATGAATCGACGATTAAGTAATAGTCAGTGTTTATGCCTACCGCTTCAAATAACGCCTTTAATTCTTCAAAAGCATTTGGATCTTCTTCTGAGTCAAAATCAACATACTTGAATAATCGACGGTTCGTAAAACGAGCACACAAATCAGACAAAATTGGATCATCTTCGTCTATCCACATTTGGAAATAATACATCACAATCGTTTCATCTAAATTAATGTAGTCATTAAGTGAGACATCTTCTTTAAAGAAGGACAAGAAATGAGTCGGCTCTTGTTTAAATTGATACCCTTCGTGATTCAATTGTTTCGCCCGATGTAAAATGCGTGACAAAATAACTTCTGCACTTCGGCTAACGGGGTGAAAATAGACTTGCCAGTACATTTGGTAACGACTCATAATATAGTCTTCAACCGCATGCATGCCGGATGCTTTTACAACGACTTGTTCATTTAGCGGGCGCATCACCCTCAAAATGCGTTCCATATCAAAATGACCATAGGTGACACCGGTAAAGTATGCGTCACGCTGTAAGTAATCCATTCGATCAGCATCAATTTGGCTTGAAATAAGGCTCACCACTAACTTATCGTGATACGTCTGATTGATGACATCTGCGACTTGTTGAGGGAATTCATCCGATACGCGTGACAGGACAGCATTAATTTCGGTATCACCTAGAATCATTTGTTTGGTGAACTCTTCGTGATTTAAATTAAATACTTTTTCAAATGAGTGAGAGTACGGACCATGTCCTAAATCGTGCAAGAGTGCTGCTGTTAATGACAATAAACGCTCTTCATGGTTCCAATTCGGTTGATCTTTGAAATTGGTTAAAATACGCCTAACAATTTCATAGACGCCTAATGAGTGATTAAACCTGCTATGTTCAGCTCCGTGAAAGGTCAAAAAAGACGTACCGAGCTGTTTAATTCGTCTTAAGCGTTGAAACTCTCGTGTGCCTATCAGATCCCAAATAACGCGATCACGGACGTGTATGTATCTGTGAACAGGATCTTTAAACACCTTTTCTTCAAACAGGACTTCATCACGATACGCCATTCTTACTTGCCCCTTTCTCATGCACATGTTTTATGATAGATAATTCTATTCATTCATTATATAATAGTTAAGGTTAATCTGAAAGAGGAGTTGCTTACGATGACAGACACAAACAAAATCTTCAATCAACAATCAATCCGTTTTATCGATCATACATATAAGCAAAATAAACCGTGGGAATCATTTGCCATTGATGATGCATTAGCAGAAGAGATACGCTCAAATCAACAGGCAACGATTCGTATTTGGTCTCATGAGAAGACTGTTGTGCTCGGCATTGCCGATACACGTCTTCCCTATTTAGAAGAAGGGCTTAACCTCATTAAAGATGCGCAATATATCAGTGTCGTCCGTAATTCTGGCGGTCTTGCGGTTGTTAATGACGCAGGTGTTTTAAATATCTCCATTTTATTACCTGATGAGAAAGATTTGACGATTGATCAAGGGTATGAACAAATGGTTCAGTTAATCAAAGACGTATTTAAACCGTGGACAAACGAAATCGAAGCTTATGAAGTTGTCGGTTCCTACTGCCCAGGTGATTACGATTTAAGTATCCATGGTAAAAAGTTTGCTGGGATTTCTCAAAGACGCGTCAAAGGCGGTATTGCTGTTCAAATTTATTTATCAATCGAAGGCGATCAAATGACGCGTTCAGATTTAGTAAAGCGATTTTATCAAACAGCTTTAAAAAATGAACAAACCCGCTTCACCTATCCAACAATACAACCGGAAACGATGGCATCACTTGATACGTTATTAAATACATCATTAACAGTTAAAGAAGTGATCGACCGTTTAAAAGAGCTCTTGCAATCAGAAAGTGACGTAAACGAAGACGAAACATTAACAGAAAATGAGCGTGTAATTTATCAAAAGCGTCGAGAGCAAATGATTAAACGAAACGAAAAAGCACTCGGTCAATTTTTTGAGAGCTGAATTGTGAAACACACGAACGATTCGTTTCACTCCTTGCTCCAGGTCGTGTGATCAGTGGTTCGCTAGTCATGCACGCGACTTCAGCTAACTTTAGAACCACTAAAAAAGCATGATCCAAAGTGATATTCACTTAGGATCATGCTTTTTATATTTAGTCTAATGCTTGAGCTGCTGTAATGATGGCTAATTTATAAACATCATCTTCATTACAACCACGTGATAAGTCATTAACGGGGCGATTAAGTCCTTGTAAGATCGGCCCGACTGCATCAAAGTTACCTAGACGCTGAGCAATCTTATAGCCAATGTTTCCCGCTTCAAGTCCTGGGAACACAAATGTATTTGCATTTCCTTGAATGTCAGCGTTCGGTGCTTTTTTCTCCGCTACACTTGGCACAAATGCCGCATCAAATTGGAATTCACCATCAAGTGTAATATCTGGGTTCATTTCTTTAGCAATTTGAACAGCGTTCGCTACTTTTTCTGTCTCTTCTGAAGCTGCTGATCCTTTTGTTGAGAAGCTTAACATCGCAACGCGTGGATCAATATTGAATAATTTCGCCGTCTCAGCAGAAGCAAGTGCAATTTCAGCTAAATCTTGAGCGTCTGGTGAGATGTTAATCGCACAATCGGCAAATACATACTTCTCTTCTTCACGCACCATAATGAAGACACCTGACGTTTTCTTAATACCTGGCTTCGTTTTAATAATTTGTAGTGCAGGTCGAACCGTATCCGCTGTTGAGTGGGCTGCACCACTCACAAGACCGTCTGCTTTATTCATATAAACAAGCATGGTTCCGAAATAGTTCTCATCTAATAAAATCTCACGTGCTTTTTCTTCAGTTGCTTTTCCTTTTCTACGTTCAACAAAACTTTCCACCATTGCATCAAACTCATCATAATCATGTGGGTTCAATACATCGACTTGATCTAGAGACACCCCTAAATCCGCTGCTTTCTGTTCTAATTCATCTCTCTTTCCAACTAATACAGGTTGAACATATCCGTCTTTTGCCAACTCACTTGTCGCTTTTAAGATACGTTCGTCTGATCCTTCTGGAAATACAATGCGCTTAGTGTTGCCTGATAATCGATCCTTTAATGTATCAAATAAATTACTCATATCTGTACCCTCCAAATTCTATTCTGTACTATATAATACTCGTTTTTCTGTTCAATGAAAAGAGTTACACGTCATTTTTCACAAATCTTTAAGAATTTAATCCATCTTCCACACAGTTTAATCTTCCCGAATTGAACATTTAGAAACATAAATGAAAACCATCAAGCATAAATATAGCTGTAGACTGACGCTAAATGAAATGAGGTGATTAAATGGCCGTTGTTGCACACAACACGAATGATGTTCAATTATTAGCTAGGCTAATGCGAGCTGAAGCAGAAGGAGATGGCAACCTTGCCATGTTGATGGTGGGGAATGTCGGGATCAACCGGGTGATCGAGGATTGTTTAGATTTTACAGACATCCGTACCATTCGAGAAATGGTATACCAATCTCCAGGTGGATTTGAAGCGACACAAAAAGGCTATTTTTATCAACGCGCAAGGGAGCGAGAGAAAGTATTAGCGAGACGTGTCATTAATGGTGAACGATTCCATCCCGCCACGAGGTCGCTTTGGTTTTTCATGCCTGGTGGTCCTTGCCCGAGTCAATGGTTCGGTCAGTGGAACACAGGTCGCTATAAATCACATTGTTTCTATGCCCCACTTGCTGGTGAATGTCCAAGATTATAAAGACTTAAAAAGGAGTGTTTGTTATGAGTGAAAACGAAAATGAACAACGCTATCAGCCTAATCAAAATCAAATGCCACCCATGCCTCATCATCAACCGATGATGCCACATCAAATGCAACATAGTCCGATGCCTTATTATCCTCAAGCAATGCATATGCAGCAAGATCCAATGCAACAGATGCAACAAATGCAGCAAATGCAACCTATGCCCGATCACGATCAAATGTTACCGATTGAAGAATCGTATATAGAAAATATTTTGCGCCTCAACCGAGGTAAAGTTGCGACGGTTTATATGACATTTGATAGCAACGAAGAGTGGAATGCCAAAGTATTTAAAGGGATTGTTGAAGAAGCCGGACGTGATCATATTATTTTAAGTGATCCTGAAAACAATAAACATTACTTACTTCTATCCATTTACTTAGACTATATTACTTTTGATGATGAAATTGAATATGACTATCCTTTTAATAATCAATTTTAAATAGTTACAAATTAAAAACTCCTTGTCTCGACTTTAAAAATCGAGCAAGGAGTTTGGTTGTTCATACGTATGTTCAGCTTTTTCTTGATCGGCTGAACTTTTTGGGTCGTGATCACCGATCATTTTACGCAATTCTAATTCATCAATCGTCGACGTATTCACACTCGGTGACTCTTGTGGTTTAGTTGTACTTTCTTCAAGGACTAAATCACATAATGCTGAGAGCGCTCGAATATGCTCTTTTGTTGCTTGTGTATCTTTAGCTGATTTCGCTTGACTTAATGCTTCTTCCATTTTTTGAATAATGCGATCTTGATTAATCATTGAACATCCCTCCTCTTCTTATTATAACGTGATGACTTGATTCATGTATAGCAGAACGTATACTAGAAGTAAAGGAGGCAACTGACTATGGAACAAGCCATCAAACGAGCAATTGAAAAAATCGATCATCAATTATCCATTCAATCGATTAAATCCGTATCTGGAGGCGACATCAATCAAAGTTTCAAGGTGGATACTAATGCGGCTAGCTTTTTTGTTAAAGCCAATCAAAATGTAACAAGTGATTTCTTTCGTTTTGAAAAACTCGGTTTAGACCGTTTAAAAGAGACGGAAACCGTTCATATTCCAACCATCTATACGATTGAAAATGATCCGCATTTAATGGTGATGGAATGGATCGATTCAACTTCTTCGTCTCCTGAAGCTTCAAGCCAGTTAGGTCGTGAGCTTGCGCAGTTACACATGCAAAAACAATCTGCATTCGGTCTCGATCGGGACGGTTATATGGGAACACTCACGCAACCAAATCAACTTACGGACTCCTGGGTGGATTACTACCGAGATCACAGGCTCAAACATCAACTAAATGTCGGACTTAAACGTGGGACGATGACAAAAAAGAGACAAAAACAACTCACACAATTGATGGAGAATCTTGACCACTTCGTGCCTGATCTTACGCACGCATCACTTTTACACGGTGACCTTTGGGGTGGTAATTGGTTAACGAGCAAGAACCAAACGCCTTTTCTAATTGATCCTTCAATTGTTTATGGTGACCGTCACTTTGAACTTGCTTTTACAGAATTATTCGGTGGTTTTGGTAATGGCTTTTATGATGCTTATCACGATACGTTTCCAATTGCTGATTACTATGAAGATATTAAACCGCTTTATCAACTCTTTCATTTGCTCGTTCATCTGAATCTTTTTGGCGATATGTACGCAGCACCTGTCGACCGCATCCTAACAAAATACACTTAACATAAATCAAACCGAGCCTTAAGCTCGGTTTGAATTTATTTGTTCCATATGCGCTTTGATTGCTGTCGTTTTTGTTTCAATAATGGGTTGGAATGAGATGAAAATCGGCTTACTTGATAATAACAAGACAATACCTAAACTGATCGCAACGATGATCACTAAGTCAAAGAAGGTGTTAGCTTGCAGTACTTCATACTGTCTAAAGAACTGTACAAACAGACCATGGAGTAAATAAACGTAAATCGTTTGTTCACCTAAATTAGTCCAGATGAACTGTTTTCTCGGAATCCACGCATACAGGCTAAAGACCATCACAAGCATAACCATGTACTGGATGACTCGTATAATCCCACCACTTAACCCAACATCTAACGCCGCATAAGATGATGAGCCAAACAACCAACCAACAGGAATTTCAGGTAAGAGATACACAAGTACAAAAGCAAGTACAAATAATCCGAGACTTACGCGTCTTGCAATTGTTGTTTTTACTAGGAATAGTTGATCTTTTGTTAACCAATACCCGATTAAGAAGAACGGGAAAAAGACAAATGTCCGTGAAAGACTATACGTATGACCAATTGGATCCACATACCCAATTAATATACCCATTACAAACGCAAGAGGAATACCAAATCTCGCTGGTATATGTTTAAATCCAATTAATAGAATGTGCCAAGAAAACAAGCTCAGTAAAAACCATAGTGACCAGTGTGGTTCAAACATTGGCGTATCCCAACCTGCTGAAGTTGTAAAATAAAAATAGCTTGTATAGACTTTTTGAAATAATAAATAAGGAATTAATAGTTTACGACTCAACGCCCATAAATACTTCCATGAATAATGCCCTTTTGCAAAAAAACCACTCACTAAAATAATCGCAGGCATATGGAATAAATAGATCCATTCATATAATGTTCGCATAGCTGTTGAATCCACTGTTAACGGTTGTATCACATGCCCAAATACTACAAGTGTAATCACAATAAACTTTGCATTATCAAAAAAAGCTTCACGTTTCATCTCTCTCATCCTTCAGAAATTGAATTTGTTAGCTATCCTATAACACCGAGTATCTAAACTCAAACGAAAAACAGTTCTTTTCAATGAATTGTTATCTCTTTGTCATCCTTTTGTAAGAAACTTTACTAAATTAAGTTTGTTATTCACTTTTTTTGGGAAATAGATAGTTGTTATAAAAATTTATACAAAAGTTATACGAAATATAAGGGGGACCTAAACGTGGCACTACTTCTACGCTACCGTAAAATTATTTGGCTCATCGTGAGCTTATTGTTGTTAGTCGGAGTACTAACATATATTCAACTTCCAAAAAGGGATATTCCTGAAATCGAGCAAGAAATTGCGAATATATCCGTCGTCTATCCAGGGGCAAATCCTGAGATTGTTGAGAGAAATGTGACCAATCCAATTGAAGAAGCATTAAGTTCAATTGATGGGATTGAAGAGGTCAGTTCAACATCAACAACAGGCTTTGCTAATATTACCGTCATGGTAGAAGACGGGCTTAGTAACACTGAAATGGTTTATAATTCCATTCAGCAAACTGTATCCGAAGAATCTGAGCAATTTTCTAGTGATGTGAGAAGCATCAACGTGAACACAGACCTTATTCAATCAAATGTAGCCACCTATCATTTTCTAGCCGACTCAATCGATGAGCTTCTCGATAACCGTGATCATTTCGATGAAATCGAAACACAAATTAGTGAGATCAGTGGTGTAGAAGGGATTCAAATAAAAGGACTCCCCGAACAAACATTAGCCGTTAATATTGATCCAGACGCATTAAATGAAAATCAATTACAACCTAATGTTGTCATCGAACGATTAAACGAGGCCTTATCACCGATTGCCATTGGTACCGAGGTACGAGATGAGACTATTTATCAGCTCTCACTCTCAGATGCCAGTTCAATTGATGATCTTGAACAAATGATTATCGGCCAAGCGCAAGATGATGAGCCCATTCGATTAGTAGATGTAGCTTCTATTGAACTCGATCACGAACCGTCTAGTGATTTAATCGACTATGAAGGCCAAGCCGCTATCTCATTAACGATCCAAGCAGATACTGGCACAAACATTGTTGCCTTGCAGGAGTCGATTGATGAGACAGTCACACCATTATTTGATGAATTACCAGAGAGTATTAGTGTGGATCAGTACTTTACCCAAAGTACTGTTATTGATGAAGTTTACTCAAATCTCATTCAATCACTAATCATCTCACTCATTGCGGTATTTATTGTGATGCTTTTAGGCTTAACGACATCTTCAGCAATTTTAGTAGCGATCGCTATTCCATTATCGATTATATTTGGTTTAATTCCGCTACCGTTTTTCGGTGTTGATTTGAATCAAATATCAGTCATTGGGATTATTGTTGCCATTGGTATATTAGTTGATGATGCGATTGTGGTTAACGACAACATTCAAAGGCAATTCGAAAAAGGGATGGATGCCTTTGAAGGGACAAGGAAAGGTGTGAAAGAGGTTTCTGTCTCAATTGTGACGTCGACTTTATTAATCGTCTTCAGTTTCGTTCCATTAACCTTTTTATCTGGAAGTAACGGTGACTTTATTCGAGGATTACCCCTTGCACTTGTCTTTACCGTACTCGCATCAACGTTTATTGCCTTAACCTTCATCCCTGTTATACGCTATTCACAAAAGCGTCGAATGAAAAAGACACGCAAGCAACGTGCAGGATGGTTAAACGGGATTTTAAATAAGATCGCGGATATATATGCTGAGTCAATTATTCCGTTCACACTAAAAAAACCAGTGATGACGAGTATTGTAGGTGTGATCGTTTCACTAGCTTTATTAAGTTTAGCACTATTTGTTCCATTTGAATTTTTCCCATCTGCTGACAGAGAAGAAGTAACCATCTCGGTTCGTTTAGATGAAGGAACACCGATTGAACAGACACAATCCGAAATCCTTGATATAGAAGCCTTCATCCAGGACGAAGCTGACCATATCAATGAAACCGTCACTTACACGGGTGATGGATTACCAAACATTTTCAACTCTCAAATGTCACGAACTGGCGAAAATACAGGTCAAATCGTTGTTCGTGTTGATCGCGATTCATACAGTGCAACAGAATTTATTGACGATTGGGAAAATGAAATTCGTGATGCCTATAGTGACGCTGAAGTTTTCTTAACAACAATCGTATCCGGTCCTCCTGAAGGAGCTGAAGTTGAAGTTTCCGTACAGGGACCTGATTTAGAAGAGCTGTCTCGACTTGCTGATTCACTCGAATCGGACTTAGATGCTCTTGATTCTTCATCAGTCGTGATTATGAATACTGATTTATCACAGCCTGTGATTGACTATGAAATTGATGATGAACTTCTTGAATCTGAAGGGATCGACCGTGAACAGGTTACTTCACTTATGCAACTCGCTAATGTCGGAGCGCCCTTAGGTACATTTGATGATGGCGTTGATCGATTTGATTTAGAAGTACGATACGATGATGGCGATGAAGATCGTTTAAACTTAGAGGAACTAGAAGTGATTGGGTTCCCTGATGGTCAAGGTCAAATGCCTTCTATTCTTTCACTTGATGACTTAATCAGTGCAGAAGAAAGTACACAAATTGCGTCCATCCCACATATAGATGGCGATCGAGCGATTACACTTGAAGCCTACCAATCAGATGATGATGCTGATTTAGCTGGTGATGCTGAAGCTGTAATTGACCAATTTGAATCTGAGCTACCGAGCGATTATTCACTCATCACAACTGGTAGTGCGGATGCTGAGTCAGAATTCTTTTTAGAAGTTGGGACACTATTTTTAGTCGTCTTGTTCTTAATTTACATGACGCTAGTTGTTCAATTTAATTCATTAACAACGCCTCTTCTTATTACGGCAACGATTCTATTAGCTGTCGCAGGTGCCTTTATCGGACTCTTTGTATCCGGTGAACCACTTAGCTTCTTAGCAGTACTTGGAATTGTCGCCTTATCAGGGGTTGTTGTTAGAAACTCGATTCTATTAATCGAGTTTATTGAACAAAACAAAGCGATTTATGATACCCAATTAGAAGCGTTCCAAGAAGCAGGACGTGCGCGCCTTCGTCCTATTATTTTAACGACATTAACATCGATGGCCGCACTGATTCCGATCATCATTACAGGTGATGTCTTATTTAGACCGCTTGCAGTATCGATCGTATACGGCATTCTATTTGCAACAGCTTTAACATTATGGTTACTACCTGCTTTTTATTTCATCTTATTGAAAATAAGAAAATCTAAATAATGATTAGATAACCGAATAATCAGAGTAAAATCTGATCATTCGGTTTTTCTTTTGTTTTTCGTACAAATGAGGCAAATTGTGCTATGATATGGCTACATATTTTATTACAGAGGTGTTAGTCATGACAGAACAGAAACCGTTTCGTTTTTTAGCCTATGCTATTCTTGTTTTTACACTTATATTTCTACTCAACTTAACTGGCTTTATTTTTCGTCCAGTCGGCACATTGATCGCAGCGATTGCAGTCCCAATTGTTGGTGCCGGTTTGTTGTTTTATTTAACCAATCCACTTGTTAATTTACTAGAAAAATTTAAAATCAAACGTATATATGGTGTGTTAGCCGTCTTTATCATTCTTATATCGGTTGTTTATTTTAGTATTTACTTTATTATCCCACCGATCCAAGAACAATTCGCCAGACTTTCTGACAATGCACCCGCTATGGTCGATTCATTTGATGAAATTTGGCAATTATGGCAAAACCGTCAAGAATACATACCTGAGACGATTGAAGAGTCGATTGAAAATGTGATTAATAATATTGAAGACTACTTTGAGCAAATCGCGTCGTCATTATTTGGTTTCATCGGTTCGCTATTTAGTTTTGTCTTTTCGTTCTTATTAATCCCGTTTTTCCTGTTTTTCATGTTGAAGGATAGCGGTAAATTTATTCCTTTTGCAACGAGCTTTTTCTCTAAGTCAAAAGCAGATAGTTTGGAGACTTTACTTCAAAACATTAACCGTTCACTAGCTGCCTTTATTCAAGGTCAGGCATTAGTTAGCCTTTGTGTTGGTATAATGCTTTATATTGGTTACATTGCAGTCGGCTTAAATTATGCCTTAATGCTTGCGGTGTTTGGTCTATTTATGAATTTAATTCCATTTGTTGGTCCTTGGCTCTCGGCTATACCCGCCGTTATAATCGGTTTTTTCCAAGATCCATTGATTGGGCTTTGGACGGCGATTATTATGATTGTCGCCCAACAAATTGAAAGTAATTTGATCTCACCGAACGTGATGGGAAAAGTATTAAAAGTACACCCATTAACTGTGATTACACTCATTTTAGCAGCAGGTGCAATCGCTGGATTTTTAGGACTATTATTTGCCGTTCCAGCCTACGCTGTTGCCAAAACGATTGTTAGCCACTTCTATCATGTTTATACAGACCAAAAACCTGTCGGGCATAAAAACTTATTTTAATAAACTTATACCGTCTCATTATCTTTCACTTTGGAATGTGATAAACTAATGAGACGGTTATTTTTTATGCTTAGAAAGGGGCTTATGATGAACGTTTTAGATGCCCAAGACGTCTTAAAAACATATTTCGGCTATGATCAATTCAGATCAGGCCAAACAGAACTTATCGAAATGGCACTTAATCAAGAAAACGCGCTTGGCATTATGCCAACAGGCGGTGGGAAATCGATTTGTTATCAAATACCCGGCCTACTATTAGACGGAACGGCCATTATTATCTCACCTTTAATTTCATTAATGAAAGACCAAGTCGATAGTTTAGAACAAATCGGCATTCACGCAACCTATATAAACAGTACACTATCAAAAGAAGATTACATGAATCGGATGCACTTAATTCGTGAAGGTGTCTTTAATTTTGTCTACGTCGCACCTGAGAGGTTCATGAGTGAACACTTCTTATCACTTATGAAACAAATTGATGTTTCCTTTTTGGCATTTGATGAGGCACATTGTATCTCACAATGGGGACATGATTTTAGACCGAGCTACAGATCGATTATTCCTGTATTAAATGAGCTCGATCACATCCCATTTAAACTAGGATTAACCGCAACCGCCACACCTGAAGTCATTCAAGACATTCAATCCTTATTGACGATTGATCACAACCACGTGATCAATACAGGATTCAAGCGAGACAACTTGCATTTTCATTTGGTCAAAGGACAAGATAAAGACAGATTTATTCTCGATTTCATCGAAAAACATAAGCAAGAATCGGGTATTATTTATGCACCGACTCGTAAACTAGTTGATTCTGTGCACGGCTTACTTTTGCAAAAAGGGTATAAAGCAGCCCATTATCATGCAGGATTATCTGAAGACATAAGACGGCGTGAACAATCCAAATTTATTAATGATGAAAAAACAATCATGGTCGCCACCAATGCGTTTGGGATGGGGATTGATAAATCCAACGTTCGATTCGTCATTCACCACAGCTTACCGATGAACATTGAGGCCTATTACCAAGAAGCAGGTCGTGCGGGGCGAGACGGTGAACCAAGTGATTGCATCTTATTATTTTCTGGTCAAGACACTCAACTGCAGAAATTTTTAATCGAACAGTCCGGCTTAAGTGATGAGAAAAAGGTTCAAGAATATAAAAAACTTCAAGCGATGGTCAATTACTGTCATACAGAAAATTGCCTATCTGCCTACATGTTGGATTATTTTAATGATCCAAACCGATATGGTGAGTGCGGTCATTGTACGAACTGTACACATACCGATGAAAAAATCGATCGCACCCAAGATGCCCAAATGATCTTAAGTTGTGTCATGCGTATGGATCAAAAATTTGGTGCTGGTCTTACCGCTAAGGTTTTAAAAGGATCAAAAGATCAAAAAGTGAAACAATTCCGCTTTGATCACTTGTCCACATATGGTTTGATGAGAAATAAGACCGAAAAAGAAATTACACAATTCATTCACTTTTTAGTCGCTGAGGGTTATTTAACAACTGGTGACTCAAAATTCCCAACCTTACAATTGACAGCTAAAGCGGCCGCTGTACTTAAAGGTGAGCGAGCTGTTTATATGCGACAAGTCACGATTCAAGAAGCAGATGCATCAGATTATGATACAAAATTATTCGAGGCGTTGCGTACATTAAGAAAATCAATTGCACAAGATGAGAATGTACCACCTTACGTCATCTTCTCAGATGCGACCTTAAAAGATATGAGCAGGCTAAAACCCGTTACGAAATCGGATATGCTTAATATTAAAGGAGTCGGCCTTAAAAAGTTTGAACAATATGGTGAAAGCTTTTTGGAGACGATCCAGCTTGATGCTAGTGATGAAAAAAGTCACATCATTAGTTATAGACTTTATAAAAAAGGTTACTCACTCTCTTTAATTGCATCTAAACGTGCGATCAAGGAATCAACTGTCGAAGCGCATTTACTTCAAGCATATCAGGAAGGCTATCCACTTGAATGGCACGACTTTTTCGACCAAGAAGTCGAGCAGCTCGTACTTGAGGTGCTTGATGAAATTGAAGAAGTCCGCCTAAAAGCAATCAAAGATATGCTACCAGATGACGTTAGCTACGGTATGATCAAAGCTGTTCTATTAAAAAATGACCTATTTGAGGATTAATCAAATAGGTCATTTCTATATTCATCGCTCCATCAAAATGCTTCGCTTTCCACGGGCACGGCTCGAGCCCCCTCAGCCCAAAGAACGAGCCTGCGGGGTCTCAGAGACTCGTGCTTTTCCCGTAGGAGTCTACACATTTTGATTCCGCTGAATATTGCTTATTTTAAAAATAATTATTCTATTTTAATGCTCGTATAACTACTTTTTAAATAATGAATAAAACGTGACGAATGATCGGTGGCGACGCCAGTGGGAAAAGTACGAGCTGAAGATCCACTGAGGAAAGTGCCATTCTTTACTCAGTTAGCTGAAGCCGTACCCACGGCAAGCGGCCACCGAGAGTGAGTCACAAGGTCACAGGCAATCCAGTAAACGTTTCTGTTGTCACAACAGAATTAGTAAAGAGTTAAAAACGCCTCGTTCATCGTTTGAACGAGGCATTTCATTTTACTGATCGAGTGCCCATGCACCTTTTCTAAATACAGGTTCTGTTTTTCCATCAGGTGTGACTCCATCAATATCAAGCTCATCTGAACCAATCATAAAGTCGACATGTGTCAGACTATCATTCACATTGTTTTGGTCTAATTCATCATCTGACATCGATGAACCACCTTTAATATTCGTCGGATACGCTTTACCTAAAGCGATGTGACAAGATGCATTCTCATCATATAACGTATTATAGAAGATGAGCCCGGATTGAGAAATTGGTGAAGCATCTGGTACAAGTGCTAATTCACCTAATCGTTTAGCTCCTTCATCTGTTTCAAGTAAGTGTTTCAATGTATCATAGCCTTGCTCCGCTTCAAAATCAACTACTTGACCATCTTTAAACGTTAATTTGAAATTATCAATCGTATTCCCACCATAGATTAAAGGCTTCGTATTCGATACGACACCATTGACACCGTACTTAGCTGGTAAAGTGAAGACTTCTTCAGTCGGCATATTGGGATTAAATGCACGGCCTTCTTCTGTTTTCGCCGCGCCACCTTTCCAAATATGACCTTCTGGTAGATCAAATGAAATATCTGTTCCTGGTGCTTTGAAAATTAATGTTTTGTATTTCTTATTATTAAGACGCTCACGAGCATCTTCTAATAATTGATTGTGCTCATCCCATGCTTTAACTGGATCATCTTGATCGACACGTACAATTTTAAAGATTTGCTCCCATAGCTTTTCTTTAGCCGATTCAGTTGATTCGCCTGGGAAGATTTTTTTCGCCCAATCTCCTGTTGGAATCGAGATAATAGACCAAGCAATGCGATCGTTCATCGTATATTTACGGAATTCTTTCATCGCTTCTGCTGATGCTTTCGTCGCTTTTGCCACTTTCTCCGGATCTACATCTTTTAGTAAATCTGGATTTGTTGAACGGATTGAAAGAAGCGCTCCACCCGCTTCGGCGACACTCATATATTTATCAACCATCCACTGAGGGATATCTGTTAATACATCGACTGAGGCATGTTGATATTTCGTAAGTGAAATCTCATCATCTTGCCAATTAATGATCACATCTTTAGCCCCGAGTTCAAATGCTTTTTTTACCACCGTGCGCGTGAATTCAACTCCTTCAATTGATGAGTTGATCATTAACACTTGATCCTTTTGTAAGTTTACACCTGTTTTTAAAGCAAGTTCTGCATATTTTTCTTGTAATGCTTGATCTGCCATTTTCTACTCCTCCTTCAAATTCATCTAGTGCTAGTATACACGAATTGTTTCTGTTCATGAAACGATTTACGATTGTTCGGCTTCTTCCACTAAAATCGCTAACTCTTCCCAACGTTCCATTTTCGCCTCAAGTTTTTGTTCAAGTTCGCTTACGCTTTGATAGTGCTCTTGGGCTGCTTCGACATCTGCACCTGCAGCTGTAATCTTTTCTTGTTCTTGTTCAATCGCTAATTCAAGTTCACTTATATCATCTTCTATTTGATTCCACTCTTTTTGGTCGTTATACGAAAGTTTTTTACGCTTACGTTTTGGCTTTTCTTGTGTTGATTGATTTTTTTGCTTAGTTGGTTTTGTCTCCGATTGTTTTTTTAACCACTCAGAATAGTTACCGAAATACTTTTCGATTTGCCCAGGTTGATTAAAAATAATTAACTGTTCCGTCACACGGTCTAAAAAGTAACGATCGTGTGAAACCGTGATGACGACACCAGGAAACTGATCTAGATAGTCTTCTAAAATCGCTAATGTTTCTGTATCAAGATCATTCGTTGGCTCATCTAACAATAATACATTCGGTTCTTCCATTAACACTTTCAATAAATAAAGACGACGTTTCTCCCCACCAGATAGCCTTTTAATATAGGTCCACTGTTTATCTCGCGAGAATAAAAAGCGTTCGAGCATTTTTTCTGCTGAAATTCTCTCACCCGAATCGGTGTACATAACTTCTTTCGTTTGGCGAATGTAATCAATGATTCTTAACTCTTCATCCATTTCAGAGTGGTCTTGTGTATAATACCCAAACGTTACTGTTGGCCCCACCTCAACTTGGCCTTGGTCTGGTTTTATGTAGCCCGATATAATATTTAAAAGCGTGGTCTTCCCGCTTCCATTTGCGCCGACAATGCCGATTCGATCTTTCGGTTTGATTAAGAAATCAAATGATGGAATGATCGCCTCACCTTGATACGCTTTTTGCACTTGATTCAATTCAATCACTTTTTTACCTAAACGTTTAGAAGAAACTCCAACATCAATGGATTCTTCCTTTGTTTGAAAACTTTGTTCTTTCATCTCTTCTACACGGTCGATCCGTGCCTTTTGCTTCGTTGAACGCGCCTTCACTCCGCTTTTCAGCCAAGCGATTTCTCGTTTTAAAGTATTGGCATGTTTTTGTTCTTGCTCTTTTTCTTGACGCAGTCGTTCACTTTTTTTCTCTAAATACGTCTCATAATTCCCAATATAACGATAGAGATTTCCGTGATCCAATTCAAATATTCGATTCGTTACACGATTTAAAAAATAACGGTCGTGCGTCACGAGAATAATCGCACCTGGATAGGTCGGTAAGTATTTTTCTAACCATTCAATTGTTTCATGATCTAAATGGTTCGTCGGCTCATCTAAGATCATTAAATCTGCTGGTTGAATCAATGCTTTTGCTAAGGCGACACGTTTCTTCTGACCACCAGAGAGGGATTTTATCGTTTGGTCGAATTGTTCAATACCGAGTTTCGTTAAAATCGTTTTAGCCGTTTGCTCTGCTTCCCAAGCGTCTAATTCGTCCATTTTCGCTTGAGCTTTTGTGAAGTTATCTTGTAACTTTTCATCTTCAGGTGCTTTTTTCAATTGATCGAGGACAGATTCATAATGACGCAACGCAATCATGATCGGTGCATCGCCTTCAAATACTTCGTTTAAAACCGTGCTGTCTTCAATTAATTCAGGCTCCTGATTTAAATAAGCGACTGAAAAATCTTTCGCATGATTAATCGTGCCCAAGTCTCTATCTTCTACACCCGCGATCACTTTTAAAAAGGTGGATTTACCCGTTCCGTTCACACCAACTAAGCCAATGCGCTCTTGTTTTTCAATCGAAAAAGATATTGAATTAAATAATTCCTTATCACCATATGCTTTCGATAATTGTTCCACTGATAAAATTTCCATACGAACACTCCTCACTTCTTCATACAGTATAATACAAAAAAACCTTTAAGAGCAAAATAAAGAACGAATAACACGCCTTTTGACGTAGTATTCGTTCGCTATTAAAACGTTTATAAAATCGGTGAGATTAATCGTGCTACAGATTCTTTAAATCGAATCCAATATGAACGTTTTTGGTAATCTTCTAGTGTAAATAAATACGAGTTGTTCATATCGTTATAAAAATCACCAACAAGCCGTTGTGTCACATTTTGATCATAAAGAAATGCGTTTACCTCAAAGTTCAAACGAAAACTACGTACATCAATATTTGCAGTGCCGACAGATGCTAATTTCCCGTCAACCATAATCGTTTTTGAATGCAAAAATCCGTTTTGGTAAATATAAATTTTAGCGCCAGCATCTAACATATTCCCAACATACGAGTACGTCGCCCAGTAAACAAACGGATGATCCGGCTTATTGGGGATCATAATGCGGACATCAATGCCTGAAAGTGAAGCAATTCGAACAGCATCTGCCAAACTTTCATCAGGAATGAAATAAGGTGTTTGAATGTAGACATAGTCTTGCGCTTCCATAATCATTTTTATGTAACCATTCTTAATTTGCTCCCATTCAGAATCAGGACCACTCGAGACAATCTGCATCCCGACATCCCCTTGAGGAATGGCTTGATAATAAGCCGGTTCATATTGAATAATTCGACGCTTTGAAGCTTGATTCCAATCTAAAATAAAACGTGTTTGCATATTTCTGACCGCTTCGCCCTCAACACGCAAATGCGTATCACGCCAATAACCGAATTTCCGATTATAGCCTAAATATTCATCGCCAATATTAAATCCACCAATATAACCGACTTTCCCATCAATAATGGCTAACTTTCTATGGTTCCGATGATTAATTTTCATATTAATTTTCGGAATGAGCGATGGAAAAAACGACTCGACCACTACACCAGCTTCTCGTAAGTCTTTAACATATGATTTCTTTAATTTACGTGACCCCATGTCATCATACAAAAAGCGCACTTCCACTCCTTGTTTTGCTTTTTTCTTTAAGGCATTCGCGATTCGTTGACCGAGCTCATCACTCCTAACAATGTAATACAATATGTGAATGTGGTGCTTTGCTTGTTCAATATCTTCAATAAGTGCATCAAATTTTTTCTTACCATCGTTAAACACATCCACTTTGTTATTCTCTGTTAAAATGGCATCGTTATTTTTCAAATGCATATAAAATAAATCTTTATGCGGTTGATATTGTGGTGGTATTGGAAAACTTCCTTCTTTTAAAAGCTGCAATTGATTTTGAACTGCTTTTTTGACACCTAAACGACTTTTATTATCCCACACAAACAATTTATGCTTGCTTAGTTTTCGGCCAAATATTAAATATAGGAAGAAACCGCCTAAAGGAACAAACGTTAAAACGAGCAGCCAAGCCCACGTTGATGTTGGGTTTTTACGCTCTAAAAATACAATCGTAAAGGCAAGGGTAATATTTAAAACAAGAATTAGACCTAATATAAATGCGAGAATATCCAAAAAAATTCCCCTCCTTTTTTACTGATGACCATAATATAGCACAAATTAACAATCGTTAGCATCTATTTACAACTAAAGTTTTCAACAATCGTTGACAATAGCTTGTGTTGCACTTACGATAAAGAAAATACTTGCTTTTAAAGGGAGTTTATTATGTATCAATTACTAAAAGAACAGATGCGACTGGCTGATGTCTTTGTCGTCGCCTTTTTACTTGTTATTTCCTTCTTACCCTTTTTTATTTTTAATTACACACAGGCGAGTCCAAATGATGATGAAACAATTGCTGTTGTTTCGATCAACGGTGAAGTGGTTGATGAATTTGTCTTATCTGAAGATACGCCACATCAAGAGATAACATACTACCCCAACGATGGTCAGTATAATATTGTAGAAATTGATGGTCCACGTATTCGTGTTAAAGAAGATAATAGCCCTGATCAAATTGCCGTTCAAACAAGCTGGATTGATAGACCCGGGCAGACGAGTATTTGCCTACCACATCGACTGATTATCGAAATTAAAGGGTCGAGTGATTACGATGATGATATTATTATCTAAATCTTAAGCTATTGTCGCTATTTTTAAAATTTTCCGAAAACTACTTGACGTTCTACCAATTTTTCTCTATAATCCAAACTAACATGTATAGCTCTTATCAAGAGAGGCTGAGGGAATAGGCCCTGAGACGCCCGGCAACCAGCAACGATTAATTGTAATGGTGCCAAATCCTACAGATCTAATGGGTCTGAGAGATAAGAGGAGGAATCGATCGTTCACCCCTCTTCTTATAATTTAAGAAGAGGGGTTTTTAGTTACGATTCTCTATAAATAAGAGCGTACATCCACTATATGTAAGGAGGATTTTAACATGACAGATTCATACTTTTCTTCAATCGGTAAAGCAACTCAGCTTATTCACGGAGGGCAATCTCCAGATCCAACGACAGGTGCACAAGCTGTGCCTATTTATCAAACGACTTCATACGTATTCCGTGATACAGAACATGCACAAGATCTTTTTGCCCTTAAAGAGCCCGGCAATATTTATTCGCGAATCATGAACCCAACAGTTGATGCATTTGAACAACGCGTTGCATTATTAGAAGACGGGGTTGCCGCTGTTGCAACAGCTTCTGGTATGTCTGCTATTACGTTATCCATTTTAAACATAGCAAGTGCTGGTGATGAAATCTTAACAGATAGCAACCTTTACGGGGGTACTTACAACTTATTTAGCCAAACATTGCCCAAGTACGGTATTGAAGTGAAGTTTGTTGATGGAACGGATCCGAATAACTTTAAGGAAGCCATTACCGATAAAACGAAGGCCATTTTCGCAGAAACCATTACAAACCCTTCTTTAAACGTGATTGATATTGAAAAAGTAGCAGATGTTGCGCATGAAGCTTCCATTCCATTAATCATCGACAATACGTTTGCAAGCCCTTACGGTTCAAATCCAATTCGTTGGGGTGCTGATATCGTTGTTCACTCTGCAACAAAATGGATCGGTGGACACGGGACAACAGTTGGCGGTGTCGTTGTTGATGGTGGTCGATTCGATTGGAATCAAGAGAAGTTCCCAGGCTTTACGAATCCTGATCCTTCCTATCATGGTGTACGTTTCGGTATTGATGTTGGTCCTGCTGGCTTTGCGATCAAATTACGCGTTCAATTGTTACGTGATATTGGTCCCGCTTTAAGTCCGCAAAATGCTTTTCAGTTTTTACAAGGTCTTGAAACATTAAACTTACGTGTAAAGCAACATGCAACGAACAGCTTAAAAATTGCAGAATGGTTGGATCAACACCCCCAAGTTGAGTGGGTCAACTATCCAGGGCTTAAGAGTCACCCGTCACACGAACTTGCCAATCAGTATTTAATAGATACGTATGGTTCCGTTATTACATTCGGTGTCAAAGGTGATCGTAATACGGGGCGTGCCGTGATTGATAACATCGAACTGTTCTCACACGTTGCTAATGTTGGTGATGTGAAGTCACTCATTATTCACCCTGCTTCAACGACACATCAACAGCTCTCAGAAGAAGGATTAAAATCAAGTGGTGTAACCGAATCATTAATTAGATTGTCTGTCGGCCTTGAGAGTATTGATGATTTAATCCAAGACCTTGACCAGGCGATTGCTAAAGCAACATATACATCACCAACGGTCGAACCAACGTTGGATGATGCGATTCACTGGGTGCTCGAATCACCTTTTGCAAGAGAAAATGCTGACATTCGACCGAAATCTATTGTCGTGTACGGTTCTGATGAAGGGCATAACTGTTTGAAAAAAATTAAAAAGTTCGGCTTCCAATATACAACTGACCCAGCAACGGTTGATACAGTTGATCTAGCCTATATTAGTGATGTTGATGCCGTTGACAAACTGCCTTCTTCTGCCAAAGTCATTTGGCTTAAAACAAAGCAAGATACAACGACTTTGAAGGAACAAGCAGAAGCAAATGGTCAATTTGTAGTTGAAGGCACGTGCTTATTTAAAAAATCAAAAGAAGTTCGTACTCACCCTAGACGCACGAGCTAAGCCAATGATTATACACTTTTTGCCTCTCTAATAAATTAGAGGGGCTTTTTGTATGGAAAGGTTGCGACGTTTCTCTTTATTCGCTTATAATGAAAGGCACAGCTTTGTTTGAGCGTTATACATTTAGGGAATAATTTATATCGACTATATCAATTTGAATGGGTGTTTAACATGACGAGACGTCGTAAAAAAATGCTGATTTTAATAGCCATTGTGCTGTTATTAATCGGTGGTTTCATTTTTCTAATCATACCACCGAGTACATGGAATGAAACAACAACAACTGAACCTGATGGTGACAACATTGATGAAGTGATTGAACAGGTCGAATCCATGGATGAAGAATCACAAACAGCAGCAGGTGACCTGTCACAAAATTTACGTGATGCGATTGATCAAACGCTAAACGTCTTCACACAGAATGATTACCATATTACTGCTTTAGGTGACTCGCTTACACAAGGTGTTGGGGATGAGACAAATAATGCCGGATATGTTGGGGTATTAGAAAGACGTTTAACGAATAAAGATTATCGTGTGAATATTGACAACTTTGGTAGACGTGGGAATCGAACGGATCAATTGATTACGCGTTTAGAAGAAGAAAATGCCATTCAACGTTCGATCAGTCGTTCAGATGTTGTGCTCATCACAATTGGCGCGAATGATATTATGCGCATTGTCCGAGAAAATATTATGGACTTGAACGAAGCTGCATTTTCAAGTGAATTAAATGATTATGAAAATCGATTACATGAAATTTTTGAATTAATTAATGAATACAATGAAGAAACTGAAGTCTTTTTAATTGGATTTTTCAATCCGTTTGCTGGTTATTTTGAGGACGTTGAAGCCCTGTATGATATTTTAGATGAATGGAACCAAACAGGTGCCGAAGTTGTTCAGATGTATCCAAATGCTCATTTCATTTCCATAGAAGACTTGTTCTCGATTGATGATGTCAACTTACTAGCAGATGATAATTTCCATCCGAATGAAACTGGCTATTCATTAATGGGATCTCGTGTTCTCTCAACAATTCTACCCTTATTAGATGAGATGCACGAAACAGCAGAAGATGTAGAGGAAACTGAAGACCCATTCGATGATTCCGATGGTTCAATTTCTCTTGAATAATGATTTATATAAAGGTAGGTGAGGTCACATGACGGATACAAACGAAGAAACGCAGGATGAACAAGTGAGTAAAAAGCATAATTGGCAAGTTTATTTTGTCATTTTGTTCGGCTTAAACTTATTTATCATCACCGTGTTCGGTATTTTAATCTTTTCATCACCCCCACAATCGGATCCGTTACCTACTCCTCAATATATTGACGAACCCGGTGCTGAATTTAGGGTTGAATCGACTAAAGAAGATTTAAATGAGTTAATAAATGACTATTTGGATCAAGTCTTACTTGCAGAAAACGCTGATTTTTCTGTTCATATTGATGAAGATATTCATTTAACCGGATCATTTGGCGCATTTGGCGCATCGATTCCTTTAAATGTACGCATGGATCCAAATGCATTGGACAATGGAGATCTTGTGCTTGAGGTCAGCGAGATGTCAATGGGACTACTTAACTTGCCTCGGAATCGGATTTTGCACTATGTCAATCAACAAGTCGCTACTCCCGATTGGTTTTTATTCGACGCACCGAATGAACAAATATATGTTGCAGTGACACAGATTGATATTCAAAGTAACTTCCGATTTAGTGTGCAAGAACTTGATTTAACGGATGACGATATTTCATTTTCTATCAAGGTTCCGCGTGCTGGTGTCGTTGATCGAACAGAAGAAGACGAAAATGGTGCCTAAAAAAAATGAACCGACCAAAAACAGAGCACGCTTTGATTTTGGTCGGTTTCTTTATTACTGTTTTTTGCACTGAAATATTTGTTGAGATAAAGAAAAAAGAGCACGCTGCTTTTATAAGAAGTGTTCGTGTGATCGACCACTCGCTTGCTGCGGGCACGGCCTCAACTAACTTAGGAAAGAAAGTCACTTTCCTAAGTGGATTTTCAGCTCGTGCTTTTCCCGCAGGCGTCTCTTTGTCATCTCACATTTGATTAAAAGGTACATAAGCTCTCAGAAGATACACACCACTTTTTATCAAAAACAGCATTATACCTAGTATTATTAAGTGTAAGTAGTGTGTGTTCTGTCACCTCGAACATTTAAATTTTTTAAATCCTATTCTCACCAGTCGACATCAATGTTTCCTATGTCCGTTGTTGCTTTTAAACTGCCTGTTTGTGAATCTTGATCAACACCTTCAAAGAGAGAAGAAGATGTTTCTCTTAAATGAACATCGCCAAGTGTTGATGTCAATTCAAATTGATCCTGATCTGGGTCTATAGGCAAGTCAACTTGAATGTTCCCAATAGATGAATTAATCAAAATTTCATCTTCCCATTCAGATAAACGCATATTCACATTACCGACTTGATTCGATACCGACCACGGTCCTTTTACATTTGATATTGCGACCTCACCAAGTGAAAGATCGATTGTTCCATTCTCTACTGTTAAGTTACGTAAATGAGCGCGACCCGCATCAACTTGTGTGTATAGGGTTCTAGGGCTTAAACTTTCAATATTTATAGTTCCAACATTTAATTTAGCGTTTAAAATCCCATCATAATCTTCAGGCAGAAAAATGGTTAAATGAAATAACACATCACTTCTATACGGTAAATAATAAAACCATGATCGTTCTCCTTGAGCCAATGTGATCGATAGGTTTTCGCCTTCATCATTGACTTCAAGTGGAGATGAGCGTGTTGGGTTCATCATTCCTGAAGCCTCTATTCTTATCGTATCGCCTGCATGTGGACGTACATCAATACTCCCTACATCTGCGTCAATGTCAATTCGGTCAATTTCGGCTCGTTCGATTTCTAATGCATCCTCTACTTCTTGTGCATTTGTAAACCCGAAGAATTGATCACGATAATAGATCGTACCTAAAAGCCCGACAAAAAATGTGATCAATCCGATCAATGCTAGTTTTTTCATACTTTCACCCCTTCACCCATTGATTCATCCAATTGAAATAATGCTGCCCTAACCAAAACAACCCTCGAACGGCATAATAATTGCTAACAAATAGAAGCGTCCCAATGCCAAATAACAACAAGAGAATAAAAATTTCAGGCATCTGAAAAAGAGTTGTTTGCCAAATCGTCAAAAAAGGCGTTGCCATAAATCCTATAGAGATTGCCCAAAAGGTTAAGGATACAATCGCCAAAGCAAAAACAGCCGGTGCAACAAAGATAAGATTAACGATAATCAAAAGGATGAGAGCTGGTATATTGAGTGGTGTTGTATGATAGGTGTCGTGTTCTTCGGTTTGTTGGCTGTGTTTTTCAAGCTCAATTTCTGCCTGCCTTTTCGCACTGCCTAGTTTTATGATCGTATCAACTGGATCAATCCCGAGTGCTTCATCTTGACTGAATGTTTCTTTATATTGATTTAGAACTTCTTCACGCTCGGCTTTAGGCAGCCCGCGCAAATGATAAGACAGCTCACTTAAATAACGTTTTTTTTGCATTCCTTTCACTCCTTTCACTTAATTAAATTATGCTGATAAGCGTAGATCGCTGCTTGTGTGCGATCGTTGACATCTAGCTTGCCGAGCAAGTTGCTAACGTGTGCCTTCGCTGTCTTTTGCGCAATGTACAGTTCATCAGCAATGTCTTGATTCGTTTTTCCTTCTGCAATTAAAAGTAGAATTTCCATTTCACGCGCCGTTAGTTCTTCATGCAGTTGCGGTTTACCTTCATCTCGTATTCGACGTGTCATTTTCGTCGTGACTTCTTGTTCAAAAACCGATTCACCTTTTGCTGTCTGCCTAATGCCATCCGCTATGACACTTGCTTTAGACGTTTTCAATAAGTAACTCGTCGCCCCTGCTTCAAGGGCAGGATACACTTTATCATCATCAATGAAGCTTGTAACCATAATAATTTTCATATCAGGATGGGTTGTGAGAATACGCTTAGTTGCTTCGATACCATCCATGCCATCCATCACAATATCCATCAAAATCACATCCGGTTTTAGTTGATCTGCTAATGAGATTGCTTCTTCACCATTCGACGCCTCTCCTACGACTTCGATGTCTGGCTGAGTGGAAAGATAGGTGACAACCCCGATTCGAACCATTTCATGATCATCTACAAATAGCACTTTAATCACACCATTCACTCCTCTACCTGTCTAATTTCTACATCAACATTTAATTTTGTGCCCTCATTTTTAACACTAATCAGTTGAAATTTAGCACCAATCTCTTCTGCTCGCTCTTTCATATTTCGAAGTCCATATGATCCTGAATATTCATGATCCACATCGAAACCGACGCCATCATCAATGATGGATAAAACCGCTCGATTCCCTCTTTTAATAAGGGAGACTTGAATACGTTCTGCCTTGGCGTGCCTTAACGCATTGGATAAAGACTCTTGCAGAATTCTAAACAAATGATCTTCTACAATTCGACTTAAATGAAAGGATTCAATTCGCGATTCGATTGTAATATGAACTTTTTGTTTAAGCTCAGCTAATAGTTGCTCGACACCTTCATGCAATGTATGTTCATTTAAAGCAGCTGGTCTTAGGTGTAGAAGCAAGGCTCGCATTTCAAGCTGAGCTTGTTGAACCATTTGTTCAATTTTACTCATGGCGGATTTATCGATCTCTTTCATTTCTCTAAGCGCTGAGACGAGCATGGAAACAGCAAACAATTCTTGACTAACCGAATCATGCAATTCTCTTGCTAGTCGGTGCCGCTCTTGAATAATCCGTTCTTTAATTTGCGCTTCTTCAGTTTCAATTTTTTCACTCATAACCTTTTCAATTCGATGATTGAGTTGATCAAATTCACGATTTAGTGTCCTTATTTGATCAATAATTGCTTTTGTTTTTGGGTTTTTACCATTGTAAGTGATTATCGTTTCTTTAGAAGTTGATGAAACGCTACGAATAGCTCCCTCGATCGTATTCATCTCTGATTTCAAATCATGTACCTGTCGAAATCCGGTAACGATCCCCACAATCAAACTGGTGAGTAGTAGTACACTCCAAAGAGGTAGATCAAACAAGCTCGGGTGTAGTAATGTCACAATGACAAATTGGTCAACGGTTTGTGAGACCAGATACATAACAAACACACTCAAGCTAAAACAAAGCAATGTATGACGCAAAATTCTAAGGGCTAAGACCCGTTTCATCCTCGTTTCACCTCAATTTTACCTGCGATTAACGTGGAGTATATTCGAACCTTTTGATGGGCATCATCATAGCCCTGTGTTTTTAAATTAAGCGTCCTATTTACAAGACGATCATCACCATAACCAAATACATCAATCGATCCTGTTAAAATTGAATGATGCACGCGAACTTCTACATCATTCGGAACTATAATTTTAATCGATCCGAACATTTGTTGAATAACGATCGTGGGTTCATCAGACGGTAAAACGGTTTTATTTAAATCAATAACGGTTTGACCCGCAATGCTTTGATAGTTTATATCATGCCATTTGTAGTTGTCTTTTTCAGTTTTTCTTGTACCAAACCATTGATTTGTAAACAAAATATCGCCATCAATAAGTTCTTCATCAGCTGAAGTATTGGCATCACCTTGATCGTTCGATGATTGATGATCTTGAAAATAAACATATAAAAAATACACAATTAAACCGACAATTATAAATCGAATGAGTGCTGTATCAAGAATCGTGATCGAAAGCCCTACGGCACTAATCCAAAACATAACTTGTGCAATCGGTCGGTAATAATGTTGCCAAGATACAAACACAATACCGCCCCAAATAATAATCCAAATGAATTGCGGGCTTTGGGTGTTTAATATTTCTAACCCTAACACGATCGCAAAAACGATCAGTAAATACTTTATCAATTGTTGATTGGATTGTTTAGACATCTTACGTTCCTCCTATCTGACTATACTTATAGTTTACACAAGTCATCACCATAACGTAATGTGCTAGCGCTCTATTTTTAACTACGTCTAGAGACCTAGACAGAAAAAACCTGTAGCAAATGCTACAGGCTTTTTCTCTTTACTTATCTACGACAGGGAACCAACCAGGTGTGTTGGTAATGGCTTGCCATAGTGTATTTGGAACAACTAATCGCTCTTGGTCGGCTTTCGTTAAAGTCGTTTGAATCGCGTCTTCTTCTCCACTTTCCAGCTTTTCAACCCATTTAGGATCAACAATCAGTTCTCTTCCTAAAGCAATAAGTGGAACACCTGTATCTATTGCTGACTTAACGTCTTCTGCTGAATAAAGAGAACCAACACCAATGATCGGTAGTTGATCACCAATCCGCTCATGTATTTTTAGAATACGTGATTTCTTATCTTCATCATCTCGCATTGAGCCTTGCCAGAAATCTTGGACGGATATATGCAGATAATCCAAGTCTTGCTTACTTAACTCATCAGCAAATGCTAAGGTGTCATCAATTGTGATACCCGGGTTTTCTGCTTCTTCAGGTGATAAGCGATAACCGACGATAAACGGTTCATTTGCATGTTCTGATACAGATTGTTTGACCGCATCGATCACCGCCAGTGGAAATGTCATTCTTTTTTCTAACGTGCCTCCCCACTGGTCTGTTCGTCTATTTGAATGGGGTGAGAAAAATTGTTGTATTAAGTAAGTATTCGCTCCGTGAATTTCCACGCCATCAAAGCCCGCTTCAATGGCGCGTCTAGTTGCCTGGGCAAAATCATTGATAATGGATTTAATTTCTTGATCTTCTAATTCACGTGGTACGAGGGCATCTGGACGAAGCGGTGCAACCGCACTCGCACTTGTCGGTTGATTGTCGGGTAATAATTCAGGCGGTGCCATCCTGCCTGCATGGAAAATTTGCAAGATCGCTTTAGCACCTTCTCCTTTGATCGTATCCGCTAATTTTCTTAAACTAGGAATCGTTGCATCCGATGCCGCGCTAATTTCATTCACAAAACCTTTTCCTCCAGGTGTTACGTAAGCTACAGCTGTGACAAGAGCTCCAACGCCCCCAGCACGTTCTTTGTAATAAGCAAGTTCTTCATCAGTGACCATTCCATCATCATCTGATGCAAAGTTCGTCATAGGTGCCATTAGCACCCGGTTTTTCAAACGAACGCCACTTTTAAAAGTAAAATCTTCAAATAAAGATTGGTATTGTTTATTCATTTCATATAACCTCCTTAGGATTACATATTATTTTAGTTAATATGTAATTTGAATTCAAAATATTCGACTTAACCTTTCAAATATTTAATTTTAAATATATCTTTGGAGAGTTCGAGATCATTCTGCAAAAATTCTGCTTCCTATACTGCGGAACATACTTTGCTCCCTATAAAATAACACTCATTTAATCATCTATAAGTTGATCTATATATTCAATCAGTGGATTTAAATATTTCTGATTAGAGTGATCATATGACCCGGAAATAGCTTGACTCGTTCCACTTTCTATTTCTGATTTATCTTTTTTTAATTCTAATAGTTTACTAAAGCTTTTCATTATTAATTTATCGAACATGCCCATCTTTTTATAATTCAATCCACTTTGACAATAAAACAGCTTAATATTATTCAACTCATCTTCCGAGAAATTATTATTTTTTATATTTAAAATTAATTCTTCATGAAACGGTGTTCCGCCTGTTACTAAAACAATAAACTGTTTATTAGCCGTATTTAATACCTCTTGTTTAAATGCTTTGATGCCTTTGATTCGTCCAGCGTGAAGACCCGCACCATAGATAACGATATCATAATCATTAATGCTTACACTGTTTATCTCTTCGAAACGTACCACGTGGCAGGAAATGGATTTAGTTAACCAATCTACGTATTTCTTTGTGAAACCTGTTTTTGACTGATAAATGATTAGTATCGATTGCATTTTGATCACTCTCTTTTCTTTTTTAATAAACACGTATTCTATTGAAAAGTAAAATTCACTTTATCTTATTCTAAATTATATATTAAAAGCCCCAGAACTTTGAATTTAAACCAAAGATTCTGGGGCATAATCGTTGAAATTTATTAAGTTTATTTTGAAATTTTAAAATGGTTTACTTTATCTGATAAATCTTTCGAAAGCTGAGATAATTGATCAGCACTATTCGTAACTTCTTCCATCGATCCTAATAATTCTTCAGAGGAAGCTGCTGTTTGTTCGACACCTGCAGCTGACTCTTGCGAAACAGATGCAATTTCGCCAATTGATTCGTTCATTTTTTCACTATCATTAACAATTTCATTTAAGTGCGCTGATATACTCTTAAACATAGCCGCCATATCATTCACAGATTGATTGATTTCTGTAAAGCTCTCTCCGGTAATCGAAATTTGTTTAGAACCTTTTTCCACCACTTGATAACCATTTTGAAGCGAATTCATGACTTCACTTGATTCTTTCTGGATACCCGTCACAATGTTTGTAATATTCCCAATTGAAGATGTTACTTCTTCGGCTAGCTTACGAACCTCATCAGCTACAACTGCGAATCCTTTACCGTGCTCACCTGCACGAGCAGCTTCAATAGCAGCATTCAATGCTAATAAATTTGTTTGTTCAGCAATTCCTTGGATTACTTCAACAAGTTTTGAAATTTCTGTTGATTGTTGATCAAGATTGCCTACTTTTTCTACTGCATCTTGTACAATTTGATAGATTTTATCCATTTGAGCTACAGATTCACTCATTAATTCTTGCCCTTTTTCACTTTGTTCAATAATACTATTTGATTGTTTATTCATCTGCTCTGTATTATGGCTTGCCTCATTAATTTTTTTAACGAACCCTTCCATTAATTCAGATATTGTGCCAGATGTGTTAGCTTGTGATTCTGCACCTGAAGATAGTTCCTGCATCGTTGTTGCAATTTGTTTACTTCCATCAGTCACTTCGTTTGCAGCTTGAGTTAAACCTTCACTATTTCTCGACAAGTGATCTGTCGCATAAGATACACTTTTTATAACATCAAGTAATGACGCTTGCATTTTATTTGTTGCATTAACCAAATCTCCAATTTCATCTTTTCTTCTCATCAATTTCTCAGGCACCTCTTGTGTAAAATCAGCATCAGCAAGTACATTTAAGTGCTTAGAGACTTGTGAGATGGGTTTGGAAAGTAAATTTGCGATAATAAATGATCCAATTACGACTAATAAAACAGCTATTGATATAAAAATGATTGATAAAACTGTCATGGCTTCAACTTCTGCATAAACTTCATCAGTAGGAGCGGTTACAACAACTCTCCATCCTGATTGATCGACAGTAGCAAATGACGCATACATTTCATTACCCGAAGCATCTGTGTAAGTTACATGTCCCGTATCATTTGCTAAGATCTCATTTTCAAATGCTTTTAACGTTTCATCATTTAAATTAAGATCATTATAATTTTGACCGCTAATTTCCTCATCAGGGTGGTAAATTAACTCCCCTGCTTCCGACATTAAAAAACCGAATCCTGTATCAGCAATTTGAATTTGACCTATCGTGTCTGATAGAACATCCAGTTCAACATAACTAGCAATGACCCCATTAAAATCATTATCTTGATCCAGGACAGGAACGGCCACAACAATTTGCTCATTTCCTGTTTCCGCATTCTCAATAACATCACTTATTGCAAATTCATTGGTCTCTCGGGCTTCTATAAAATAATCTCGATCGCTTAGATTAATTCCAGCAATGTCAATGTTTCCATCACTATCCACGGCGCTTGCAAGCTCTACATCTGAATCAGTAACTTCCAGGTGATATAAAATCTCATTTATATAATCCATATCCATTTCTCGAAACTCAGGATTCGCTTCTAAATTGTTTGAAAGTTGGGCTACCTTGTTATCGATCCAATCACTTAATGTATTTCGATTTAGCTGAGCTAATTCTGTTTGCTGGTCTTCAATGTTATTTTGCAAAAATGAACTAAACTGACCCGTTTGAAAAAATGCTAAGAAAATAAGTGGAATAAGAGCAATACAAAGCATACTTAACATAAATTTAAACTTTAAGGTACTAAGAAACTTCCTACTTTTTTGAATAATATTCATGATTTCTCTCCTCTGTGATCTTAAATAGATAAAACAGCTACTCACAAAAAAAGATGAATATTAGTTCAAAATGTTTGCAAAAGTACTATGTGCCGCGAAGAATAAATCATAGACTAGTAAACAATTGATTAAATTGTCTTTTTTTGACGAATAATATTTATTATATTCCGGTTTTTTATCAAAGTAAAGCACTAAATTGTCCTTAATGTAGTTTTTTTTAACTAAACCTAAAGACTTATTAATTGTCGAATTTTTCAGTGTTTTCCTATAACAGATTAGTGGGAAAAATAGGATTTGTTTTTATTGCCTTTTATGTCACATCGTGATATACTCATATCATGATATATATCACAACGTGACACATTAAGGAGGAAGAAAATGGCCTCACATACTGATAAAGCGATTAAAAAATATATCCCGATGTCAGAAACAGCCTTCTATATTTTATTGACGCTTTATGCGCAGCCGCAACACGGTTATGGCATCGTCAAATATGTTGAGCACCTGACAGATGGTCGATTAACTTTAGGATCGGGAACAGTCTATGGAACCATCACGAAAATGCTTAAAGACCACTTAATCGTTGTTTATGCCAACGAAGAACGGAAGAAAATTTATGAAATCACAGAACTAGGTATCGAAGTGATCGAGCATGAAATGACGCGACTTGAGGAACTGCACAAAAATGCGCTTGCACATTGGAGGAATAAGCATGATTAAAAAAACATTTTGGAAGCCGTTTTGGAGCTATCATATCCAAGGTACAGAAAAGTGGCTTGAAAGAATGGCTAATGAAGGCTATACACTTTCCCGTATTCAACCCAAATTAAGTCGATTTACATTTATAAAAGAACCGTCAACTCATCAAACATTTAATATTGCTTTTGACCGGACTCAGCATCATACTCTTCCTCAAGCACTTCAAGAAGATGATTGGGAAATGATCGATCAAAAGCGAAAGTGGGGTGTTTACGGTAATTCTAAGCAAAAAGATGATGTAAAAACATCGATGGTTCGAGATCAACTCATGTCAAGAAACAGTAAAATTGAAATGGCTTGGTGGATTTTTTTCATCTATATCCTTTTTAACTTACTCTTACAAACGAGTTTAGGCCTGATTATTTATTTCAACGAAGGTACCGTTAACACAACGCGTGTAGAAAGCCCGTTTTGGATCGTCACGTATATTGTGCTTGCGGTTCAACTCGTTATTATCATCATCGGCGTCTATTCTCTCGTTATGCTTAAGAAAGAATCGCGACGTTTAAAAAATGCAAGCACTGACAATGACATCACCCTACAAACTAGAGATAAACCAAAGAACACATCAACGAATAAGCGACATTTTTATAAGTTTAGTTGGATTTATTCTCCAGACAAACTGGAATCATGGTTGGAAGAAAAAGAGCAACTAGGTTGGCATTTAACGTACGTTTATAAAAGTGGTCTGAAATTTCAATTTGAAAAATCAGAACCGAAATTATACGCCTATCATGTTCAGTTTGAACCCAGGTCAGACAGTAGCGCGCATTCTCTTTATAGTGAAGCAGGTTGGGAATGTATTTATACTACATCATTCTCTTGGCATCACTGGTCGATTTGGAGACAATCTTATTCCAAAGAAGCAGAAAAACCTAACATCCATCACGATCAGGCGAGTCAAAAGCAAGAGGCTATGCGTATCGCAAAAATCCATACATGGATGTATTCGCCTGTTATATTAATTTTTGCTTTTAACTTCTTTTCCTTTATGTTGCCAAGAGCATTAGAAGAAGGCTATTTCTCACTGTCACGTATTGAACAATTCAATACGGTCATATTCCCTCTTGCGATGTCCATTTTCTTAGTGAGTGTGGCGAGGGCTTGGTTCTACTATTTCAGAGTGAGAAATAAACAAAATCAAATCGAATAAGGAGATGGAGAGTATGCCAAGATTTAAATCGATCGTATCACTTTTATTAATGTCTCTCTTTCTAGTAGGTTGCCAACAAAATAACTTAAACCTTTCAGACTCTGTTACACATATCGATATATACGATTGGGAAAGTGCTGAAAAAGTCGAACGTATTGATGATCAAACATTCATCGAAGAACTTGTCGAAACATTAGACCGTGCACATACAGAGTCAACAGCCAATATGGATTTTGTTTCACCTGACTATGAACTTCAATTTCAACATAACGAGGAAACATTATTTGAACTGGGGTACTATGTAGACGTTATGGATTTAGGTACAGAAGGCAGGTATTGGGATTTTAATAATGATGAGATGTATGATGTGACAATGGAATTGCCTGTTATCCAATAACTTTAATAGAGAGGTCTAAAAAATGTTGGGGTGAGAATGATCTCGCTCCAACATTTAATTTCAAATTTTAATTAGTTTTCTTGTAAGAATTCAATTAAATCTTCTCGACTGTGTGTTTCATAAACCTTATCTTCTGTGTCAAATAACACATAAGTAGGAATTTCATCCATATCAGGCATCGATTCTGTCACTTCTGTCGTGTCAGCAAATGTGATAGGTCCAACAGTATTTCTTATGTCATGTTCTCGAAGATAATCATAATCAAGTTTTTCTTCATTTTCTTCAAAATATTCAACATAGAAAAGTGTATAGGTTCCTTCTTCTGACGATAAGAACTGTTCATACTCCCTATTCTCATCCGTACAGCCTATTAGTAACAAGAGCGGCATAGCGATCAAAAAAACAACTTTTTTCACAGCGTGCTTATTCTCCTTTTTTTAAAAAAGACATGTAAGTATTCACATGTACATTTTACCAAACACAGCAATAAATTTAACCATTTTACCAAAAAAACCCAATTATTAAAAAAGATGAAACAGAGCACGAAGCCCGGTTTCACCTTTTTTGATTAAAATAGTGTGCTGATGTGTCAACTGCATCTCTAAATGCAAATAAGTATGAGTCAGCTTGTCCGATTTTTTTATTGATCAATGGGGTGTTTTCTTGAAGTAGATACCCGATTTCAGGAAAAAGCTCTTCCTGAAATTCAATCTCATCATATTCGACCCATTTTCTTTGTCCCTGTTCCATAATAGGGGCTGCTTTTTTAATGATTTTCGGTGATTCGACACGATATTCTCCTAAATGAAAGGCAGTATTCGTTTCAAAAGTGGTTCCGATCAATAAAACCGACGCCTCTAGCTCATACAACCTAGCTAAGGGCGAATGTTCACCTAAACCGAAATCGAGTGCGTGATCATCAATAATCTCATCCTTATGTTTGCCCCACGCTGCAAATGATACAGCTGGATGCGCACTTCTTTTGACGTTCGGGTACGTTCTGAACACGTCAACAATCGTCCCCATACCCATTGTAGGTGTTGTATTCGGATCATAAGCTGGCATCGTTTGACGAATCGATGGCCACCATAATTCTGGAACGGATGGCGCCTCCCATTCTGATGGATCGCTTAAATCGGCACTTTGTGTCGGCATCACGATGGTCCCTTCTTCTGTCAGCACTTGAATCAAGGCATCAATGACTGATTTGGCTCCACCGTTTGTCCAGCCCATAGAGGACAAAGAGGAATGAACAAGAACGGTCATGCCCTCTTTTAGCCCGATGTTACGAAAATCTTCTACTAATGAGTCGATCGTGTTCATCTGTTTTGTTTCATTAACTAATTTCTGCATGTTCTCTCACCTTTTAAATTGAACTTACTGTTTAAATTTTTTCAATGCATCGGCTAGTGCCGTATTCGTAAATTCTTCTTCTTTTTCATTCTTCTTTAAATATTTATTTACATCACGTTTTGATGCTTTATGTTTTTGATTTTTTTCTTTTCGTTTTTGAAAAGCTGATAATTTCTCCCGGTAACCACATTGACATGAGAAGGTCTGAGCGTCTCCTGTCCCTCGCATTTCCATTCGCTTATGACACTTAGGACAACGTGCATTTGTTTTTTTAGCGATTGGTTTTTTCTCACCGCATTCACGGTCCTGACAAACGAGCATACGCCCCTTTTTACCATTAACTTCAAGCATTAACTTTCCGCAACTCGGACATTTTGTACCCGTTACATTATCGTGCTTAAACGTCGCATCTGTTTGTTTGATTTTATTCACAACTGTTTTGGTGTAATCTTTCATCTCTTGAATGAACTGATTTGATTTAAGCTTACCACTCGCGATTTGCATCAGCTTATCTTCCCACTCTGCTGTGAGCGCTGGCGAACGCAAATCATCAGGCACAAGGTCTAACACTTGTCGACCTTTCGATGTCGTATGCAAATACTTTCCTTTTCGTTCAATGTAGTGTGTATTAAACAGCTTATCAATTATATCCGCACGCGTTGCGACTGTACCGAGACCACCTGAGCGTTTTAAGGTACTCGCTACTTGAGTGTCCTTATCATCCATAAATGATGTTGGGTTTTCCATTGCTTTTAGTAATGTACCTTCTGTCAGACGCTCTGGTGGTGTTGTTTCGGATTCATTCATTTTAAATGTCGCCTCAACGGTTTCACCATTTTGTAGATTAATTTTTTTCATTTCCTCATCTACATCTTGATAAATTGATTTCCACCCCGCTTCGATCACTTTCGTTTGTTTCGTCTGGAACATGTGATTGTTTGCCTCTGCTGAGATGGTGACTTGTTGATAACGGTGCGGTTTTGATAAAACAGCTAAAAAGCGTTTCACAACAAGGTCATATATTTTACGCTCATTTGAATCAAGATCACTTAGTTGAACTGGTTCTTCTGTTGGGATGATCGCATGGTGGTCTGATACTTTCTGGTCATTAACAAATGACTTATTGGCTTTAATCTCTGAATTCAGTATCTTTTTTGCATGTGGAGCATATTCACTGACCGCACAAGCTTTTAACCTGTCTTTTAGCGTTGGCACAATATCTGACGATAAATATTGTGAGTCCGTTCTAGGATACGTTAACACTTTATGACGCTCATACAGCTTTTGCATAAGCGATAGCGTTTGTTTACCTGAAAAACCAAATGCTTTGTTCGCTTCTTGTTGCAAGCTTGATAAGTCATACAATGGTGGTGCAGAGACTGTCTTTTCTTTTTTCGTTTGATCAGTGATCTTTAGCATTTTTCCTTTTAATGACTGGTGAATGGTTTTTGCTTTGCTTTGATCAAATAAGCGTGTTTGGCCTTTTTGATCTTGCCACGTTAAGGTCATGCCTTTTGTTTGGGCTTGAATTTGATAAAAAGGTGTTGGTTTAAAATGCTTGATTTGATCTTCTCTTTTTTTGATCATCGCAAGCGTCGGTGTTTGTACACGTCCTGTTGATAGTTGAGCATTATGTTTCGTTGTCAGTGCACGGGTAGCATTCAGACCGACATACCAGTCAGCTTGCGAACGTGCATCTGCTGCGTGATATAGATTTTCATAATCTTTACCTGGTTTTAATTGCTTAAAGCCATCACGAATCGCTTTATCGGTAACAGATGAAATCCATAAACGTTTGATGGGTTTATTCGTGTGTGCTTTTTCTAAAATCCAACGTGCGACAAGTTCCCCTTCACGCCCTGCATCCGTTGCGATGACAATTTCATTAACGTCTTGTCGATTGAGTTGCTTTTTCACGACTTGAAATTGTTGATTCGTTGTTTTCATAACCACAAGTTTTAGGGTGTTCGGTAGCATTGGAAGATCTTCTAAACGCCACGACTTGTATTTTGAATCATAATGTTCAGGATCTGCGAGCGTGACTAAGTGACCCAGCCCCCACGTCACAATATCGTTTTTTCCTTCAAAATAACCATTTTGTTTTTTCGTACAATTCAATACCTTTGCCATATCTCGACCTACAGAAGGTTTTTCTGCAAGAATAACGCGTTTACTCATGATTGATTCATTCCTTCCTGTCTTTCGCTTCTTTAAGCTTATCACAATTTAATTGATAGCGTAAAAGCGTTCGTTCTTTTGTCGACTGTATTTTCACGTTATACTAAAATGACTTGATGAATAGGAGGTCTTTTGAATGAAGGTTATTTTCAACGCAGATGATTTTGGTTTAACAAAAGGCGTGACAGATGGGATTATTGAAGCGCACGAATATGGACTAGTGAATGCGACAACGGTGATGATGAATGCGGAGGCAACTGAATATGCGCTTGAAAAGGCAAAAGATTATCCAAATCTAGCATTAGGTGTTCATCTCGTTTTGACATTTGGAAAACCTTTGTCAGATGAGTGCGACTCATTAGTCGATTCACAAGGAGATTTTAAATTCAAGCGTGACGAAACAACATTAGATGAAACTACTCTTTCTCAAATCGAAGAAGAATGGCGTTTACAAATCGATACATTTTTAGAATGGGGCTATCCACTCGATCACTTAGACAGCCATCACCATGTACACGGGTGGCCCGTTTTGACCAATTTGATCGAAAAACTAGCGAAAGATTATGACGTGCCCATACGCTATGTGAAAAGCTTAAAGGGAAAAACAGATATTCTATACACCGATCTATTGTGGCTACGCTTTTATAAAGATGGATTGGAAGAAGATCTATTTAAAGAACTGAGGAAATTGAAGGCTGATTCAGTAGAAGTGATGACACATCCAGGTTATGTTGATGATGAGTTGAAGCGACTAAGTTCATATACTGATGACCGAAAACGCGAACTCGAGCTTTTAACATCTCTTGAGCGACCAACATGGGCGACAACTTAAGATAAAAAACGTGATCACTTAATTTGAGTGATCACGTTTTTGGGATTATTTAAATACTTTAATACGGTCATCAAGTGGTGCGAACTCTTTATCCGCTGGTGCTTCTTTTGGTTTGCCAAATGGCATTTGCGCACGTAGTTTCCAATTATCTGGTGTGTTCCAGTGTTTTTTCACATCTTCGTCGATCAACGGGTTATAGTGCTGTAAGTTCGCAGCAAGTCCCGCTTCTTCTAGAGACGTCCACACAACATATTGCAGCATGCCTGATGCTTGTTCTGACCAGACAGGGAAATTGTCACTAAAGATTGGCATTTGTTCTTGAAGTCCTTCAACTACACTTTGGTCTTCGAAGAATAAGACCGTTCCGTACCCTGCTTTAAATGCGTTAATTCTAGCTTCAGTATTTGGGAAATCATCTTCAGGGACAATTTTTCTTAATTGATCTTTTGTTAGCTCCCACAATTTATCGTGTTCTTCATTAAAGAGAACAACAACACGTCCACTTGTTGCATTAAATGCATAAGGTGTATGTTTAACCGCAAACTCAACGAGTTCTTGTACCTTCTCTTCTGATAGGATTTTGTTCTTTGTAATTTGATAGTTTGAACGGCGATCTTTCACCGCTTGATAGAAATCTTTTGTCATTCTATATAACCTCCTGAGTAATTTAGTTTGAATTCAAAGTTTCCCCAATCTCGAGTCTTCCCGTATCAAATTTAGATTAAACATCTTTTTTTAATAAAAAAATAACACCCTCTGATAGAAGGTGTTATCACTTAATAATTATCGACCACTCGAACGACATCTAGTAACTCGTTCGCTGCAGCATAATAGTCAGCGGATACTTTATATTTTCGTTCATTATAGTAGTAGTTTGCTGTTAATTTTAAATAATGCGCATATGTGTAATGTAATTGCTTTTCCTTTAAAAATGGTAGGACGTCGTTTACCATTAACGATTCAAATCCTTGGTCAAATCCGTGCAAAATATAATAATAGGAATTCACTTCATATGAGAGCAATTGAGAGAACGATTCACCGGTTTGAATTAATTGCTGAGCGACCTCACACCAATAGGCGGCCGAATCATTATCTCCTTTTTGAGCATATGAACGACAAAGTCCCATAATCGCTTGTAATTCTCGCTCTGAATAATGATGCTTCGTTAATTCGTAAGTTCGTTTATAGTATTCGATCGCTTCATCATTCAACTGCATGTCTCTATACACATCACCCATCGCACGGTGATAATCAATTAAAAGATGGTCATCTTTAATCGTTTCGGATAATTTTTTTGCCAGACGAAAATGCTCTATTGCTTCATTTATTTCGTTCATCCGTTTTGCCGTGATGCCTACAATTAAGTGCGATTCCCCACATCGTCTCAATCGGTACGTATTTTTATAAAACGTTAGAGCACGATTAATATAGACACGTGCATGATACGTATAATAAAGATTTGTTGAGACTTTTGCAATTTGAAAATATAAGTCATGGATTTCTAATTCATCTTGAAAATGCTCTTTAGGATACATTTTCTCAGCACGCATTAAGGATTGAAACGCATCATAATACTCGTAGCGATCAGCGAAATAAAGACCTGAAAATTTTAACCAGTAATAATGTTCAATCTCATTAAATTTATCGATATCTTGTTGTAAAAATATATATTTTCGCTCGGCCAATTCCTCACGATCTGTTAACACGAAATAGTAAAGTGTATGTAATTCAACTAACCAATATAGACCTGCATCAATAATGGATTCAATTTCAGCTTCTATCATTTGATACGATTCATATGCTCGAATCAACTCACCATTTAATAGTTGATTGAACCATTGATGAACTTCTTTTTGAATGTGATTATCTTGAGTGCGTTCGGGCTTTATGCCTAAACGTTCACAGATTTGCTTTACAACTTGTGGATTTGCATCCGCTGCATTCCGTTCTATTTTTGACAAATATGAAACCGACACAATATCTTTTGCAAGTTCTTCTTGAGTCATATCGGATTTAATTCTGAAATACTTTATTTTGCGACCGATCCCCTTGTTCATACGATCACCCCTTTCTTCCTATTCTACACAAACTATCCTACTTTTTCATCAGTTGGATACTAATGTATCCTTAATTAAGTTTAGATTTACAAATTATCTCTTTCTTTATCTATTTAATGATTCACGATATAATACCTATATATATAGTCTTTCGTTGATATATAAAGGAAATACTAAAGGAGGAGCGAATGTCTTCTATACTAAATCAAATTCAACTATATTACCAAACACTCAGTAAGCTTGAAAAAAAAGTTGCAGATTATGTTTTGAAAAACCATACAAAAATTGCAAATATGCATATAAAAGACTTAGCTTATGAATCCGGGGTCTCTGTAGCAACTATAACTCGTTTTAGTCGTAAAATTGGTGCTGATAGTTTTGTGGAGTTTAAAATTTCATTAAGGGATGCTATTGATATAGAAACTGAGTCTAATGATGTGATTCAAACTGTTAATAATATGTATAAATCTGTTGTTGAAGCCACTTCATCACTTTCCACACTTGATATTTATTTTGAAGCTATTCAACATCTAAAGGCTGCAAAACGAATTCACATTTTTGGATTAGGAAGTTCCGGGTTATCCGGAGAAGAATTAAAACTACGTCTCCAACGTATGGGATATATGGTTAATACGTATCATGATTCTCATAGTATGATTTTATCTAGTTCAATTATGGACCATGATGACTGTATCCTAGCTATCTCTTCTTCAGGTGAAACAAAAGAAATCATAGATAGTCTTAAGTTAGCGAAAAGTAATAATGCATCAATTCTTATAATGACAAACTATGTTCATACTCAAATGACAAAGTATGCAGATACAACTTTATTCACATATAGCATGCAAAACTATAAGACTAAAAACTTATTGAATAGCCAACTCTCAATACTTTATGTAATTGATGTGCTCACAATGTTATTAATGCAAGACGGTGACAATCGTAAAAACTATGATAAAACACTTAATGCTCTAAAATCTTACAAACATAAATAAATCGTTTGCTTTATAAAACTTTTTCGATAAATTATTTTAACGTTACAAATTAGGTTAAAAAAGCATCCAAGTGATGAAAATCACCTAGATGCTTTTTCTATAATATATTTTTTCAATAACTTTACCATATTTTATTCAGAAATCGATTTTTTAAATCTAGCAGTTATTAACTGCGGCCTAGTAATAGCGCTCCCTACAACAACATAATCGGCTCCATAATTCAAAGCACTTTTTGCAAGTTCAGGACTATTTAATTTACCCTCCGCAACAATTGGAACAGACAATTTTTCTTTCATTTTCTTCAAAATGTCGAATTCATCGTCAAAAACGGCTTTACCTACAGTCTCGTCAGTATAACCAATAAGTGTTGTTGATACACAATCAAAACCTATTTGCTCTGCTCGAACTCCCTCCTCTATTGTTGATATATCTGCCATCAATTCAATTTCAGGTTTATGTTTCTTAACATACTCAACCATTTCCTCTAAAGATTCTCCTCTAGGCCTTTTTCTCATAGTTGCATCTAAGGCAATCATATCTACAGGAGCCGAGAAAAGTTCATCTAATTCCCTCTTTGTTGCTGTTATAAAAATATTTGAGTCACTATAATCTCTTTTTATAATCCCAATTATAGGCAAGTCTATCTCTTGCTTTATTGCTTTGATATCTTTTACTGAATTTGCTCTTATAGCATCAGCTCCACCCTCTTGTGCTGCCTTTGCCATTTTGGACATAATTTCAGATGAATGAAGAGGTTCATTTTCTAACGCTTGACACGAAACGATAAAAGTTCCTCTGATTTTATTAAAAAAACTCATTTCACTTTTCCTCCATTGCTTCTTCTACTTCACTTTTAATATTCGTAACATGAGGACCATAGATTACTTGGACACCACTTCCCTTTACAACAACGCCATGTGCCCCAGTCTTTTTAAGGTCTTCTTTATCTACTTTCTCACCGTTATTCACACTAACTCGTAATCTTGTTGCACAGTTGTCAACATCTTTAATATTTGATTGACCACCTAGACCCTGAATGATCTTAATTGCACGTTCTGTTTTCGTATATTCAACTGTTTCTTCTGACTCATCTTCACGTCCAGGAGTTTTGAAATTGAATTTTCGAATTAAAACTTTGAAGGTAAAGTAATATAAAAAGAACCAAGGAACCCCAACAATCGGTACATATATCCAATTTGTTTTCTCAGCTCCCTGCAACACACCAAATAACATAAAATCAATGAAACCGCCAGAAAAAGTTTGTCCAATTGTAACTTCAAATATGTGAGCCATCATAAATGCTAAACCATCATAAAATGCATGTACTACATAAAGAACGGGTGCAACGAATAAAAATGAAAATTCAATTGGCTCAGTAATACCTGTTAAAAATGATGTTAATCCAGCAGAGAGTACTAAGCCTAACACTTTCTTTTTATTTTGGGGTTTTGCAGTATGATAAAGTGCCAAACAAGCTCCCAACAAACCAAACATCATTGTGATGTGACGACCTGACATAAACCGAGCTGTTCCCATGAAAAATTGTTCAACACTATCGGCATTTGCTAGTTGTGCAAAAAAGATATTCTGTGTACCTTCTATTAATGAACCATCAATAACCATTGACCCACCTAAAGATGTTTGCCAAAAAGGTAGATAGAAAATATGATGCAATCCAAAAGGTCCTAAAAGTCTTAAAATAAAACCATAAATCAACGTACCGATATAACCTGTCGCTTCAACAATAGATCCAAGCTCAAAAATACCTGATTGTACTATGGGCCAAACGTAGAATAAAATAACACCTAAAATTATAGCTGTAAATGAAGTAATAATAGGAATAAATCTTGATCCACCAAAGAATCCTAAAAATCTAGGTAATTCAATTTTATTAAACTTCTGATGCAAAAGATATGTCATGATACCTACAAGAACTCCGCCAAACACACCTGTTTCCAAAGATTGAATCCCTAATACTTCTCCTTGCCCAACACTTGCGATATTAGACTCTGCTAATTGGTCATTGATAATTAATACCGCATTGATCGTAGCATGCATTACTAAAAAACCTAATACTGCTGCTAATCCCGCTGTACCTTTATCATTACGAGGAAGACCAATTGCAATACCTACAGCGAAAATTATAGGTAAATTCGCAAAAATTACATCACCAGCTGAACTCATAATAGTAAAGATCGCTTGTAACCATACAACATCAAGAAAAGAATAAGCTTCAAGTGTTGCCTGATTACTGAAAGCGCCACCAATCCCTAACAACAAACCAGCTGCTGGTAAAACAGCAATAGGTAACATAAATGTTTTACCAAACTGTTGCGCTTTTTCAAAAAATGAATTTTTCATTTATTTCACTCCAATCAGTAAATTTGATTATAGTTTACAATTTTATTTTATTTTTGTAAACCATTTTTATTAATTTTGATTAACTTTTCTGAAAATTAAAACTTAATTATTCTCCTATGTAATAATTTTCTTGCACTAAATTAATAATAAATACATTATTTAACAAAATATACGGTGGAATATTCAGCCCCAACCAATAATGTTTGACTTCACGCGCTTTTTAGCTTAAGCTAGGCTTTAATTATGTCTATTTTTTGGAGGAAAGCAATCTTATGTTACAAGCAACAAATGTTAGTTTACGCTTCGGCGACAAAAAATTGTTCGAAGATGTCAATATTAAGTTCACTGCCGGCAACTGTTACGGCTTAATCGGTGCCAATGGTGCTGGTAAGTCAACGTTTTTAAAAGTTTTATCTGGTGAAGTCGAGCCACAATCAGGTCATGTTTCTCTTGGGAAAGATGAGCGTTTAGCTGTATTAAAGCAAGATCACTTCGCTTATGAAGAGTTCCCTGTTTTAGATACCGTTATTCGTGGTCACGAACGCCTATACCAAATCATGCAAGAGAAAGATGAAATTTATGCGAAGGGTGAGTTCACTGAAGAGGACGGCATGCGTGCTGCTGAATTAGAAGGTGAATTTGCTGAGCTAAATGGTTGGGAAGCAGAGTCAGATGCGAGTGTCTTACTAAAAGGGCTTGGTGTCACAGAAGATCTTCATGATAAAAAAATGGAAGAAATCAGTGGTGGCGATAAAGTAAAAGTATTGCTTGCACAAGCTTTATTCGGTTCGCCTGATATCTTATTATTAGATGAGCCAACGAACCACTTAGATATCCAAGCAATTCAATGGTTAGAAGAGTTCCTTATTAATTTTGAAAATACCGTTATTGTCGTATCTCACGACCGTCACTTTTTAAATAAAGTGTGTACACATATCGCTGATGTTGATTACGGCAAGATCGAGTTATATGTCGGAAATTATGATTTCTGGTATGAGTCAAGTCAATTGGCGCTAAAAATGGCTCAAGATCAAAATAAGAAAAAAGAAGAAAAAATTAAAGAGCTACAAAACTTTATTGCGCGATTTAGTGCGAACGCCTCTAAATCAAAGCAGGCCACATCGCGTAAAAAGATGCTAGATAACATTACCTTAGATGATATTAAACCTTCATCTAGACGTTATCCATATGTAGCGTTTAAACCAGCGCGTGAAATCGGTAATGATCTATTACGTGTTGAAGGGCTCACGAAAACGATTGATGGTGAAAAAGTATTAGACAATGTTAGTTTTACATTGAAGCCAAATGATAAAGTAGCTTTTGTTGGACCAAATGACATTGCGAAGACTGTTCTTTTTGATATTTTAATGGGTGAGACTGAGCCGGACGCCGGATCATTCACGTGGGGTGTCACAACATCTCAGTCTTATTTCCCGAAAGATAACAGTAAGTTCTTCGAAGGAAATGATAAGACACTTGTCGAGTGGTTGCGTCAGTATTCTCCAGAAGATGAAACAGAAACATTCTTGCGCGGATTTTTAGGTCGTATGTTATTTAGCGGTGAAGAAGCGTTGAAAAAAGCAAGTGTCCTTTCTGGTGGGGAAAAAGTGCGATGTATGCTATCGAAAATGATGCTTTCAAGTGCGAACGTTCTCGTTATGGACGAGCCAACGAACCACTTGGACTTAGAGTCGATTACATCTGTTAACAATGGTTTAATCAACTTTAAAGGATCGATCTTGTTTACGTCACATGACCATCAATTTATCAACAGTATTGCGAATCGCTTGATTGAAATCACGCCGAACGGATTAGTTGATAAAGAAATTAGCTATGATGAATACGTGAGCGATCAAAAACTACAAAAACAAATTGAAGCGATGTATCAATAAATGATAAAAAGACAAGGCAGCGGACGCCTTGTCTTTTTTGTGTTCGATTTTTTGGATTTGTGTGCATTTTTCGCGATTTGTGTGCATTTTTTTAGATTTGTGTGCAAAAATTAAAATTTGTGTTCGAAAACTTCAATTTGTGTGCAATTCTTAATTTTGCGCGCGACTTTCAATAATTTGCGCGCGAATTTTTGATTTTACGCGCGATAATTATCATTTTATGCGCGAATCTCAATTTTTAGCGGCTTGAATCATTGAGTAAATCGGTTGATGGTCGTTTTCATGCAAACTTTTAACAATTTTACTTCCAACGACAACCCCGTCACACGCTTTTGATAGTTGTTTGACTTGATCAGGAGTCGAGACCCCAAATCCAGCTAAGACTGGGCAATCACTCATTTCTTTAAGCGCATCTAAATAAGTTGAGACGTTTTCTTTAATATCTTTACGCTCACCTGTTGTGCCTGTTACGGTGACTGCGTATAAGAAACCTTCTGTTCGTTTGGCACTTTCAATTTGGCGGTCTTTCGGACTTGTGAGTGCAACAAGGCGAATGAGCGCAATATCTTGTTCAGCCAATGCATCTGCAACTAAACTCTCCTCCTCCAATGGAATATCTGGGATAATTAATCCATCTACACCCGCTTCACTGCATTTAGCACTGAATGGTTTTACACCAAAGCGATAAATCGGATTGATATACGTCATTAAAATAACAGGGATTTTGCGATCATCTTTTGTCTTTATTAACACATCGAGAATGTCATTCAGCCCAACACCTTCTTCTAGTGCGCGGATTCCTGCTTCTTGTATGGTTGGTCCGTCTGCTACTGGATCAGAAAATGGAATGCCTAGTTCAATCGCTGACGCGCCGGCGTCTTCCAATAGTTTAATCTGTTTCGGTAATTGATCGAGTCCACCGTCACCAGCCATGATGTACGGGACGAAAATTTTATCTCCATTTGTTAGAACATTTTGAAATGCTTGATCTAAATATGCTTTACCCATCAACTTGACCTCCTAATGCATCCTTTACTGCTTCAACATCTTTATCACCACGACCTGATAAACAAACAACGATCGATTGATCTTTATCCATCTTAGGTGCTAGCTTAGTTAAATATTGAATCGCATGTGCAGATTCTAGCGCAGGGATAATACCCTCTGTTTGAGACAGTAACTTCAATCCTTCTAACGCTTCTTGGTCGGTGATTGAGTCGTATTGAACACGCTTGGTTTCTTTAAGGTGGCTATGTTCAGGGCCAACACCTGGATAGTCGAGTCCAGCTGAGATTGAATGCGCCTCTTGAATTTGACCATTTTGATCTTGAAGCAAGTAGGTCATCGTCCCGTGCAGAACACCCATTTCACCTTTAGAGAGTGTGGCGGCGTGTTTACCTGTTTCAATACCTGAACCGCCTGCTTCAACACCATATAACTTAACGGACTGATCATTCACAAATGGGTAAAACATCCCCATTGCATTACTACCGCCACCGATACAAGCGACAACAGCATCAGGAAGTGTGGAATCAACAGCGTCAAACTGCTCTTTTGTTTCTTGACCGATCACCGATTGAAAATCACGAACGATTTGTGGGAATGGATGCGGTCCAACAACAGATCCAATGATGTAATGTGTATCTTCAACATTCGCTACCCAATAGCGAAGCGCTTCGTTGACAGCATCTTTTAACGTACCACTACCGTGAGTGACAGATTCTACTTTAGCACCGAGTAGTTCCATTCGAAACACATTTAATCGTTGGCGTTTAATATCTTCCTCGCCCATGAAAACAATGCATTCAAGTCCGAGCAGCGCACATACGGTTGCAGTTGCGACACCGTGCTGTCCGGCGCCTGTTTCGGCGACAACTTTTTTCTTGCCCATACGTACTGTTAACAAGGCTTGACCGAGTGCATTGTTAATTTTATGAGCACCTGTGTGGTTTAAATCTTCACGTTTTAAATAAACTTTAGCGCCACCTAATTTTTCCGTTAAACGTTGAGCATAATAAAGCGGTGTTTCGCGTCCTACATAGTCTTTCAGATAAGCATCTAATTCTGCTTGAAAATTCGGATCGTTTTTCGCGTCATTATACGCTTCTTCTAATTCTAAAACAGCTGGCATTAACGTCTCGGGGACAAAGCGTCCACCAAATTCACCGTAATGCCCATTTTTATTGGGTTGTTCATAATTTGTCATTGTCATCTCGATCCTTCCTTTGCTGATTGTATAAAGGCGTGTATTTTATCTTCATCTTTTTTACCTTCTGTCTCGACACCACTGCTGACATCGACTCCGCCAACACCTGTTTTCTCAATTGCATGATTTACATTGTCTGGATTTAATCCACCTGCTAAAATTAAGCGATCTTTCCCATGATTAATCCTTTCAAGCAATCGCCAATCAAATGGTTGACCGCTTCCAGGTGTCGCACCATCAATCAAGACATACTCACAAACCTCAAGATAGGCGTCGATCTTATCAAGATCCGCTTCAGTTGAAACGGACACCGCTTTAATAACGGGCACAAGACAATTCCTGCAATCGGCAACCGTTTCTTGACCGTGAAGCTGAACGTAATCTAGACCCGTCTTTTGAACGATTTTATTAATTTCATCAATCGACTGATTAACAAATACACCTACAGCTTTTGCATCGCCCACTATATGAGGGATCCACGTCTTCACGTCTTCTGCTGTTACTTGACGTTTGCTTTTAGCAAAAACAAAACCGATTAAATCTGCTCCGAGTCGTGTTGCAGCATGAACTTGCGAGGCATCTGTTAAGCCACAGATTTTCACAATCACAACCGGTCACCTTCTCCACTTAAAAGTTCAAATGTATCGGTTAAATTATCCGATCGCATCATCGTCTCCCCGACTAAAATTGCTTCTGCTCCTGCTTTTTTAACACGTAACACATCTTCTGTTGTCTTCATACCACTTTCACTAATGATCAGATGATCCTCGGGATTTAACATTTTCGCAAGGTCTTCAGTCGTTTTTAAATCAACTTCAAATGTATCTAAATTACGATTGTTAATTCCGATCAATGTAGCATCAATATCAAGTGCTGCTTGTAGCTCTTGTTCATCATGAACTTCAACGAGCACTTCTAAACCAAGACGTTTAGCATGTTGATAAAGTGAAGCGAGTTGTTCAGTTGATAAAGCCCTAACAATTAATAAAATCACATCGGCGCCATGTTGGTAGGCACGATCAATTTGCACTGGATCAATGATAAAATCTTTATTTAAAATCGGTATATTAACCGTTTCTCTCACAGCAATTAAATCATCCATATCACCTTTAAAAAAGGGTGTATCAGTTAAAACGGATATCATGGATGCGCCTGCTTTTTCATAAGTTGAGGCTTGAACTTTAGGGTCCAGGTCAGCATTGATCACTCCTTTAGAAGGTGATGCTCTTTTAAATTCGGCAATAATCGATAATTTATTATTTGAACGAGCCATTTTGAAAAAGGAGCGAACGGGATACTGACGTTTACTGGTATTAATAGTTGAATCTTGCTTTAGACGTGCGACTTCTTTTTTCTTTTCTTTAATAATGTCATCAAGTATCATACCTTATCTCCCTTTCACATCTTGGTCGTACTTGAAATCAACCAACCCGTCTAATTTGGCTAAAGCTTTTTTCGAGTCGATACTTTCTTTAGCTAACTGAACACCTTCTTGAACCGTTTGTGCCTTTCCATTTGCAAAGAGACCTAATCCTGCATTTAACAAGACGACATCACGATGCGGGCCTTCCTTGCCTTCTATCACATCGCGCAGAATACGCGCATTTTCTTCTGCATCCCCGCCTTTGATCGTGTCATTGCTCGCACTCATCAATCCGACTTCTTCAGGTTTAATTGTAAATTGCATGAGTTCACCACGATCTAAAAGCACACAAAAATTTTCACCAGCAAGCGATGCTTCATCCATATAGTCAGCGCCATTGATCACAAGGGCGCGCTTTCTGCCTAGTTGGTGCAGCGTATTGGCCATTTGTTCAAGTAGATCTCTTCTATAAATACCGACCATTTGTGTCGTTAGCTTGACTGGATTGGTCAATGGTCCGATTAAATTAAAGATTGTCGGCACACCGAGTGATTTACGAATCCCCATTACTTGTTTCATCGCTGGGTGTACGTGTTGAGCAAATAAAAAGGCAATGCCATGTGTTGATAAAAGATGCGCCATCTCATCTTTTGTTGCGGTTAATTTAACTCCAAGTGCTTCTAACACATCCGCGCTTCCCGTTTTACTTGAAATACTTCTATTACCATGTTTAGCAACCGTCATACCAGCACCAGCCATGACAAATGCACTGGTCGTACTAATATTAAAACTTTGCGAACCATCACCACCTGTTCCGCAATTGTCCATAGCCCCAGGGAAATCAATCGGAAGCTGAATCGCCTTATCCCGTATAACTTCGACTAAACCAGCGATTTCACCAACTGATTCACCTTTTGTTTTTAATGCCGATAAAAATCCAGCGACTTGCACCGGTGATGTCTCGGGTTCAAACATTAAACGGGACGCTTCATTCATTTCTTCAAACGTTAAGTCTTGTTGATCCATCACTTTTTTTAAATAATGTTTCACTTTGAATGCCCCCTTATTGTTTTGAAAAAATTCGCTAGTAATGTTTTGCCATCATTTGTTCCAATTGATTCTGGGTGAAACTGCATCCCGTAAATTGGTAGCGTTCTATGTTTTAGTGCCATAATTTCACCGTCATCAAGAGCCGTTGCTGTTAACTCAAGTTCATCTGGCATTGTATCTGGCTTTACGACAAGTGAATGGTAGCGCATCACTTCAACTGGATTTGGTAATTGATCAAAAATGTCTTGCTCATGGTGTTTAACGGGCGATTGCTTTCCGTGCTTTACTTCCTTTGCATGTGTGATTGTTGCCCCGTATGCCTCTGCAATCGCTTGATGTCCGAGACAAATACCTAATATCGGGAATCTCTCTTCAAATGTTTGAACGAGTTCAATACAGATGCCCGCTTCAGATGGTGTTCCAGGTCCAGGTGAAATGACAATCGCTTCAGGTGATTTTGCTTTGATTTCTTCTAATGATACTTTGTCATTTCGAATGACTTCGACATCTTCACCTAACTCTTCCATATATTGAAATAAATTGTACGTAAATGAATCGTAGTTATCGATTAAAAGAATCATGATTTTGCTACCTCCAATAAGGATTTGGCTTTATTTAATGTTTCTTCGTATTCACTTTCAGGATCTGAATCATAGACAATGCCTGCCCCTGCTCTTACATAAGCATGTTGGTCTTTTATAACCATCGTTCTGATTGCAAGTGCCAAATCAAGGTCGCCATTTAAATTAATATAACCGGCTGATCCTGAATAGGCACCGCGTTTTCGATCTTCTAAATCGTTAATGATCTGCATCGCTCTGATTTTCGGTGCACCTGAGACTGTTCCAGCTGGTAATGTGGCGACTAACGCATCTAAACTATGCATATCATCATGCAACTGGCCTGTGACAACAGAGACAATGTGCATCACATGTTGATACCGTTCGATCGTCATAAATGTTGGTAACTGGATGGACCCGACTTCACATACACGGCCTAAATCATTTCGACTCAGGTCAACCAACATTTTGTGCTCAGCCCGTTCCTTTTCATCTGACAACAGTTCCTCAGCCAATGCTTCGTCTTCTGAAATCGTTTTGCCCCTCGGTCTTGTACCGGCAATTGGATTGGTCACAATCTCTTTTCCTGTTACTTTTATTAAACTCTCAGGTGAAGCACCTAGCAGACAGTATTCAGAAAAATCGATGTAAAACATATAAGGTGATGGATTTGAAACTCTTAATCGTCTGTAAAATTGAAATGGATCGGTATCAAACTGAGCAATTAATGTTTGAGATAAGACGACTTGAAAAATATCCCCATCAATAATATGTTGTTTAGCTTTATTCACCATCTCTTTAAAGGTCTGCTTTTCAATCGTTTTTGAAAAGTCGAGTGTTAGTGGTTGATCCGGCTGATAATCAACAGCTTTTGCGATTTGAGCTTCCATCTCATCTAATCGCTCACTTAAATCCGCTTGTGTCCTTTCACCTGAATAATTTAGCGCAATCAGCGTGACCGTTTGCTTTTGATGATCAAAAACAATCGTATCTTGATAAAACATCATATGCACATCTGGCATATCAATCGGATCATCCAGTACATTTCCAATGTCCTCGTATCCGCGAATCATATCATATCCGATATAACCGACTGCACCGCCGTAATAAGCATACGGAAGATTCAAATCTACGTTTGGAATATGTCGTTTTAATACTTCAATCGGCTGTGCATCAATTTGTTCAATTCCTGATGCAGTCTTGACTGTCGTCTCATTTAACGTGCCAATCACTTCTTTGAACGGATTGGCGCCTATAAATGAATAGCGCCCTTTATCCCCGTGATGGCTCGAACTTTCTAATATGAATTTCTTCTCACCTTTTATACGATTGTAAACCGCAATCGGTGTTAGTGTATCCCCATTTAATTGTCGTGTTTGATAATGCATCACATCTTCACCCCTTTTGTTCTTATTTCCCCCTAAAAAACAAAAACCTCCAAATAACAGCTGCTATTTAGAGGGGACGGTTTTCTATGCAACCGCGGTGCCACCACCATTTTAGAGTCTTTTCACTCTACTTCTTTAAACCTGTTAACGAAGGTTAGCCGTCTTTTCCTACTAAAAACTGTTCAGAAAAGCTCTCATGAGGCCATTCAATTAACACATTTTCACTAACCTCTCACCACCGTTAGTTCGCTTTAAAAAATGTCTGTTAATCTACTAATCTCACTTAAACAATTGTATTTATTAAAAAAGAATAAAAAAAACGAGCCGATCATCCGATTAAGGACGAGTCAGACCCGTGGTACCACCTTAGTTAGCTCTAAGCGAGCTCACTTTAAGAAAGTCCGTTTTGCGAACTTTTGTTTATGGATAACGGCTAAACAACACCCGTCAAAGCCTACTACGCAAAGTATGCGATTCGGTTTGAATGCTCAAAAGTCCATTCACTTCACACTATCGCTAGTTCACACCAACCACTAGCTCTCTTTAGATTAGACATGAAGCTACTCCTCTTTATCAACGCATCACGTTTATAAGTTGTTTTCTATCTTATGCGAATTCGATTCGAATGTCAACATAAATATAAGAATTTTCTAATAACTTTTTTAATATTCCTCGATCTCTTCTGTAATTTTTTCACCTAAATGACGCCCAGCTTGATCAGGACGACAAGCTAATTCATCGCCTACCACTAACTCAATCGCTTGCTTAGGTTCACCATCTGCGCCTAATAAGTGCACACTATCGGCATCTTGTACAGTGACAGAGATTTGTTTATCTTCATTTTTTAGTTGGCAAACAACCCGAATAAAAGGACGTTTCTCGCGTTTAATACGACCAATAGGAATTTGTCGGTATTGATCATGATGCCAAACGAATACGTCATCGCCTGGATTCATTTCAGCGACATAGCCCGTTTTCTCTTCGTCACGCAATAAATAATGATGATATGCACCCGCATTTACGCGAAATGGACGTGGCGGATACGTATCCGTTGACCTGTTTTCAGAAAGCGCCATTAAATAACCATTTCCCGTGTTACCAATCCATATGCCTTCATCTGGTTTGAGCTCATCAATGAAATCTAAACACACTCTTGTGCCTTCCCCTAGCTTCTTCACTTCAGTTACCGTTGCTGTTTGATAGGATGACATAAAATCCCCTCACTTTTTTGAAATATATGTAACTTTATACTTTTCTACTCGTCTACAATGATATACAATAAACAATAGGTTTACAAATGAGTAGGGGGAAAGACTGATGCGGAAAGGATTAATTGTATTATTTCTGCTATTGGTATTAGCTTTTGGTGTCATTGGGTTTGTTCAAGATAACCCTGACCAAGGCGTTATCGTGGATGACCAACAGACGAGTACAAATGTCTCGTACTAAGATAGAGAGAAGGCACTATTTGTGACTTCTCTCTATTCTTTTTTATGGTCACTCTAGTAACTCAACTGTCACCTGTCGAACGCCCCAAGCGAGTGCTTCTTCGGTCGTTGGTACATGAATATCGATTTTGTGCCCCTTAATGGCACCGCCAACATCTCCTGCGATCGCTTCTCCGTATCCTTCAACATAGACACGTGACCCTAGTGGTATCACATTTGGATCAACAGCAACTACTTTTTTTGATCGGTCTTGATTAAGATCGATCCCTGTCGCGGTAATTCCATTACACCCATCACATTCTGCTGTGTAGGCTGTTGCTGTCATCGTCCATTCCTGACTAGATGCAACCACTTCTGCTGCAGGTTCTTCTGATGATGTTTCAGAATCCACATGTTCTTCTTTTTGCTCATTCACGACGTTACGCGTTTTTTCCACGTGACGTTCTCTTTCGATTAAGGTTAATGTCTCACCGACAAGAATTAAGTCACTCGTTAACTGATTAAATTGTTTTAAATCCTCTACTGTTAAATCATTTGCCTTTGCTATCTGATAGAGTGTATCGCCTTTTACGACTTCATGTATTGTTTCATCTTCTACTTGAATCTCTTGATCTGGAAAAATTAAATCCGTATTTAATTCATTAATTGTCTTTAATGTTCTGACAGATACATCATGATCTTGTGCAATATGCCATAATGTATCACCTCTTTGAACTTGATAAGTACTTTCTTCAGGTATTTCAGTAAAGCTTGTCGTAATAAGTGATAAAGTCATTAAACTGATGAAAAATGGTTTCATCATTATTTCCTCCTTTTATTTTCAAAAAACCACATACCGACATTTACAACGTTTCTAAATTAGGAATCTTTGATCTTTGATCGTTCATCAGTCATTGTGGGGCAAGCTGTTTCATTTTTATACATGATTTTTATAAAAAATTGGAAGAATGATGATTTTACAGTTTGACTTCGCTTGCGCTATTCACTTACACAAGCCTATAATATAAAGAGGAAATGGTAGAAAAGAGAGGTTGTTTACGATGTTTACCCATGAACAAATCGCTAGTTTTTCGGATTTAGAACACCGTCTCTACAATTATGTTATTAAACATATTGATCAAGTTATTTATATGCGTATTAGAGATTTAGCCAATGAAACACACGTCTCAACCACGACCATCTTACGTTTTTGCCAAAAGCTTGATTGTGATGGTTTTTCTGAATTTAAAGTAAAGTTAAAAATGTATAAAGAAAAACAGACCGATCAACAATCGATTATTTCAGGCGATACGAGTTTAACGGAGTTTCTGGAGCGAACATTGACACAAGACTTTCAGGAAAAAATCGAGACCATTGCATCTGTTTTAGCCGAAGCCAAGCGTGTTGTCTTTATTGGCATTGGGAGTTCTGGGATTTTAGCTGAATATGGCTCGCGTTATTTTTCCGGTTTAAAAAAGTTTGCTTTTTACATTAAAGACCCATTTATGCCAATACATGAGCAATATATTGAAGAAAGTGTGACCATCGTTTTGAGTGTTTCAGGCGAAACGGAATCAACTTTAAATCAAGTCAATCAATTTAAACAAGAAGGTAGTACGATTGTTAGTATTACAAACCATGCCGATAGCTCGCTTGCCAAATTATCTGATTACCACCTAGCCTACTATGTCAGTAATGAGTTTTTGAATCATACCAATTTAACGACACAAATTCCCGTCGTCTATTTGCTTGAACGTTTAGCTAAAGCGACTTATCAGCGTATGGACGTATAAAAAAGATCCACTCATTTCTTTGAGTGGATCTTTCTAATAAATCGGATTACTCTAGTCCATTGCGTTCAATGACGTCTTTATACCAGTAGTAGCTTTTCTTCTTAATACGTCTTAAATCTTTCGGACCGTCTTCATCTCGATTGATATAGACGAAACCGTAACGTTTCTGGTAACCATTTAACCAGCTCAATAAATCCGTAAATGACCATGTGCAATAACCGATCACATCGACACCATCAGTGATGGCTTTTTGGATCGCTTCCACATGCGTTTTTAAGAAATCGATGCGGTAATCATCATTGACAACGTCGCCTTCTTCTAATTTATCAAAGGCACCTAAGCCATTCTCTGTAATTAAAACAGGTAGTCCGTAACGGTTGGTCATACGTCTTAGGGCTACACGTAAACCGTCAGGGTCAATCACCCAATCCCAATCTGTCGTATCAAGATAAGGGTTTTTAACAACTTTAAACAAACCAGGTGTTCCAGATTCCTTTTGCGTTCCTTTCTTACCTGATGTATTGATTTTAGCATCACCAACACCGTCTAATGGATTCGCTTTCACAGTTGCCGTTTGATAATAATTCAAACCTAAAAAGTCTGGGGTTGCTTTTTTAAGTAGCTCTTCATCACCCGCTTCAAATTTAGGGGCTAACCCTTCACGCTCTAAATGATTCCAAATCGCTTTTGGATACGTTCCCCATACATACATGTCCATCCACCAATGTGAATTCATCGCTTCAGCATTTTCTGATGCTAAAACATGTTCTGGACTTGAATCATACGGATACGCTGGTGAATAAGCAAAGCTTGGTCCAATTTTTCCATCAGGAACGATCTCGCGGAACGCTTCAATCACTTTAGCGTTTGCGACATTTGCGATGTGATTGGCATGATACATCCGTTTAGGATCCTTAACACCTGGTGGGTGAACACCTTTTTGATAACCTAATCCGATAAATATATTTTGTTCATTTAACGTGACCCAATACTTCACACGGTCACCATAACGCTTAAATAGAGTCGCGCAATAGTTTGTGAAGTCATCAATAATTTTTCTGGATTCCCATGCACCATATTCATCCATCAATGCTTGAGGGACATCCCAGTGATAGACAGTCACAACGGGTTCGATATCGTTTTTAATCAATTCATTAATTAAGTCATCATAAAACTGTAGCCCTTTTTCGTTTACATCTCCACTCCCATTAGGGTAAATGCGTGTCCAAGCAATCGAAAATCGATACGCTTTAAGGCCTTGTTCTTTCATTAACTGTACATCTTCTTTAAAACGATTGTAGTGGTCAACCGCTACATCACCGTTTGTATCCTTGTACGTTGTATTCGGTTTTTTCGTGTAGACGTCCCACACAGATGGTCCTTTTCCATCTTGGTCATGCGCTCCTTCAATTTGATAGGCTGCAGATGCAGAGCCCCATAAAAAATCGTTTGGAAATGGCGCTAATGATTTATGCTCCATTTAATTGCCTCCTTTATTTAATCTCTCCTCCAGTATAACTCAATTTCTGAAATTAGAAAAAGGAAACCACCATGAGTTACTTGATGATTTCCTTTTGTTTAATTAGGTTAATTCAGTGATCTGTTTGTTTATATCAACACGTGGTAGTGGCTTTGGCACTTTTTTCGGATAGCCAATTTGAATCATGCCGACGAACTTCTCACCTTTTTCAATTTGAATTAACTCGCGAAATGCTTTTTCTTCTGTTAGTGGACCCGTTTTCCAAATCATCCCGAGTCCTTTTTCCCAACCAATTAAGCTCAGATTATGGATGACAAGACTCGTCGAGGCGTAGTCTTCTTGACGACGTTTAAGAACATGATTTTCATCCATCATAACCATGACATAAACAGGTACTTGCGCAAACATTTGATAGCCCGCTTGATAAGCACGATCTTTAGCGTCACCCGCCATGCCTCGTGATTTAAACTCTCCAGCTAGTTGAGCTAATCTTTCTTTTGTGTCGCCAGTGATGATCACGAAGCGCCACGGTTGTGTGTTTTTATGATTCGGAACCCAAACAGCGGTCTCAATCATTTTCTTTAATTCATCTATATCGACATCACGCTCTTCAAAAAGTGATACCGACCGGCGCTCTTTTATTAATTTTTCGATTTCCACTTCGCTTCATCCTCTCCCCATTTTATCGTGTTAGTATAGCATAATTTTTCTGAAAAATCAGTCCATTAGACTCTAATGACTAGAGATCAAAATCGTATTCTTCATCATTATGATACCATTCCCATTGTTCTTGGTTATTAGGATCAATGAATAGACGTCCACCTGTTCCTTCCTTCATAGGTGCCGGTTTAATGTTTAGCTTTTTCTGTAATTCATCTACTTGTTTAAGCAGTTCTTGAATCGTTTTTTCCTGACTTGTCATTTCACTCACCCTTCCATCATAAATCGATCTATAAATTGAAGTGTTTGGTTTCTATTATTTTAGCACATACAATTCCCTCCATAAACTATTGTTAATTATGCATTAAACCCCTTACATTTTTATTGCATCCATATTCGATTCATGGTATGCTCTACATAGTTAATAAATTAATTTAATTAAGTGGACATTACACTGTAGAAAGGTTTGATTTTATGGATACACAATTTTTAGTAGATGCGTTTAAAGACGTCTTCCAATCAGACGATAAGATCCGACAGTTTTTCGCACCGGGTAGAATTAATTTAATCGGGGAGCACACTGATTATAATGGCGGTTACGTCTTCCCCGCTTCGATCTCTTTTGGCACGTATGCACTTGCTAGAAAACGCGATGACCGGCAAATTCGTTTATTTTCTAAGAACTTTGAAGATTTCGGTGTCGTTTCTCTATCGTTAGATTCATTAAGTTACGACGGTGAACATGACTGGGCAAACTATCCTAAAGGGATGATTCAGGCCATGATTAATGAAGGTTTTGAAATTGAGCATGGATTTGACGTCTTGTTTTATGGAAATATTCCAAATGGTGCTGGATTATCTTCATCCGCTTCAATTGAACTTGCGACAGGCGTCTTGTTAGAAGGATTGTTCGATTTGGAGATTGATCGGATCCGCATGGTTCAACTTGGTCAACACGTTGAAAATGAGTATATTGGTGTGAATAGTGGTATTATGGATCAATTTGCGATTGGGATGGGAAAGAAAGATCATGCTATTCTTCTAGACTGTGATACACTCGATTATCATTATGCACCCATTCAACTAGGTGATTATATCATTATGATTATGAACACCAATAAACGACGAGAACTTGCTGACTCTAAGTATAATGAGAGAAGAAGTCAATGTGAACGTGCACTAGTTGACTTACAAACACAATTGGATATTTCAAGTTTAGGTGAACTGACCATTCCTCTATTTGAAGAATACCAAGGGCTCATTAAAAGCGACGAAGACCGTAAACGAGCAAAACATGCTGTCTATGAAAACCAACGAACGAAAGATGCCCGTAAAAAATTAGAAGCAAATGATTTAGTGGGTTTCGGTGATTTGTTAAATCAGTCTCACCTCTCACTCCAACACGATTATGAAGTCACCGGGATTGAACTTGATACCCTAGCAGAAGAATCGTGGAAACAAGAGGGTGTGCTTGGCGCACGAATGACAGGCGCTGGATTCGGTGGATGTGCGATTGCACTCGTTGAAAAAGCAAAAGTAGATGGATTTAAAGAACAAATTGAAAAAACATATACAGAAAAAATAGGCTATGCACCAAGTTTCTATGAAGCAACCATTGGTGATGGTGCGAAAGAATTATAAGGAGGAATCGGAAAATGAATGTACTCGTCTTAGGTGGTGCTGGATACATTGGCTCGCACGCTGTTTATCAACTAATTGAAAAAAATCATCACGTGATTGTGATCGATAATTTATCAACGGGTCACCGGGATGCTATTCATCCAGATGCGCAATTTTACCCTGGTGATATAAGGGATATTAATTTTTTACATGAAGTATTTGAAAACGAACAAATCGATGCTGTCATTCACTTTGCTGCCAATTCACTTGTCGGTGAATCAATGGAAGATCCTTTAAAATACTTTGATAATAACGTCTATGGTACACAAGTGCTCTTACAAGCGATGCATGCATTTGGTATTAAAAACATTGTCTTTTCATCAACGGCTGCAACTTACGGTGAACCTGAAGTGGTTCCGATTACTGAAGACATGCCAGCTGTTCCTACGAATACGTATGGTGAAACGAAACGCACAATGGAAAAAATGATGCACTGGTGTGAAAAGGCTTATGATATGCGATACGTGTCATTACGTTACTTCAATGTTGCAGGTGCACGCTCAGATGCTGTTATCGGCGAAGACCACCACCCAGAGACCCATCTTATTCCGATTGTCCTTCAAGTTGCATTAGGACAACGTGAACATATTAATATTTTCGGAGATGATTATCCGACAGAAGACGGCACGTGTATTCGTGATTATATTCATGTTGAAGACTTAATCGATGCGCATATTAAAGCTGTAGAATATTTAGCTGCTGGTGGAGAAAGTAATATCTTTAACCTTGGAAGTTCAAATGGTTTTTCCGTTAAAGAAATCATTGAAGCAGCAAGAAACGTTACCAATCACCCCATCCCTGAAGTCGTTGCCGAACGTCGAGCGGGTGATCCAAGTCAATTAATCGCCTCATCAGAAAAAGCGAAAAAGCAACTCGGTTGGCATCCAACCCGAACAGAGATTCATCGCATTTTAAGCGATGCATGGCGCTGGCATTCGAAGAACCCAAACGGTTATGAGGAGGGATAGAATGATTGAACAAACAATCGAACAACTCATTAAAAAAGCAACAGAAGCGAAATTAGTTACATTGCGTGATCACGTCTATTGTCGAAATCAAATTCTTGGACTTATTGGACTCGATACGTTTCGAGATACAGGAGTTGAATCAACAGATGAAGACATGCCACAACTTTTAAAGCGTCTCATTGATGATGCTGTGGAGCGTGGTGTGATTAAAGATGCACTTGATGAACGTGAACAATTGGATGCTCATATTATGAACGTCTTTTTACCTAAACCGAGTGAAGTGAATGATACGTTCAATATCCTTTATGAGCAAGACCCAATGCGGGCAACAGACTATTTCTATCACCTATCGCAAGTGAGTCACTATATCCAAACGGAACGGATTGCTAAAAATATTCAATTTGAAGCCCAAACCGACTACGGTAAAGTCGATATTACGATCAACTTATCCAAACCGGAAAAAGACCCTGAACAAATTAAACGTGAGCGTGCGATGAAGCCTACCGTTCAGTACCCGAAATGTTTACTCTGTTTTGAAAATGAAGGTTACGTTGGTCGAACAGGTCATCCGGCGCGATCGAATCACCGTGTCATCGATGTCAACTTACTTGATGAAAAATGGTACTTCCAATACTCACCCTATGTTTACTACCATGAGCACAGTATCGTGTTTAGTGAAGAACATCGACCAATGGTTATATCAAAAGATACGTTTGGTCGCTTACTGAAATTTGTAGAAAAGTTCCCGCACTATTTCATTGGATCAAACGCCGATCTTCCAATTGTAGGTGGGAGTATTTTAAGTCATGATCACTATCAAGCAGGCCATTATACATTCGGTATGACTGAAGCAAAAGATGCTTTTACGTTCACTCTTAACAACTATCCAACCATTGAAGCCAGTGTTGTGGAATGGCCGATGTCTGTCATTCGTTTACGTGACGATAACCAAGACACACTCGTTCAAGCAGCAGACCACATTTTAACAAAATGGCGCAGCTATTCAGATATAGAAGCTGATATTGTTGCCTATACCGATGACACGCCACATAACACAATCACACCGATTGCACGTATGCGTGACGGGTTATACGAACTCGATCTTGTATTACGTAATAACAGAACAACTGATGAGCACCCTGGTGGACTCTTCCACCCGCACGAAGATGTTCATCATATTAAAAAAGAAAATATCGGATTAATTGAAGTGATGGGACTTGCCGTATTACCTCCACGCTTAAAACCCGAACTCGACCAAATCAATGCGTATTTACGAGGAGAACAAACGAAAGTAGAAGCATACCATCAAGATTGGGCAAGTGAAATGAAAGAACATCTCGACAACAATCCAACTCAATCCGTTGATTCACTCGTTCAACAACATTTAGCTGAAAAATTTGTCCGTGTTTTAAAGGATTCTGGGGTATTTAAGTCGAATAATAGTGGAAGAGCGGCATTTAAACGCTTTATCTCGTCACTCTAATCGATCGACAACAGGAGGAGTATTTTTTATGATGCAAACACAACAAAAACCCATTACCGTAGAAGACCAAACATGGACAGAATATACATTAAAAAATGATCATGGTATGGAAGTGAACTTTTTAGATTTCGGTGGTATTATCACGTCACTCTATACCCCGAATCATGAAGGTGAGTTTGAAAATGTCGTGATTGGCTTTAATGATTATCGTGAGTATTTAAACAACAAAAACTTTTTCGGTGCATTAATTGGCCGTGTTGCAGGTCGAATTGAAAATTCCCAATTTACGGTTAACGGAGAAACTTACGAACTTCCGGCTAATGAAGGAGCCCATCATTTACATGGCGGGACAGTAGGCCTTCACAACGTCCGTTATCAAGTTGAACTCATTGAGGGCGCTGAAATGGCATCAGCTGTTCTTTATCATACAAGCATGGACGGTGAAGGTGGCTATCCAGGTACGGTCAAATTTAAAATCACATACACTCTAACAAACGATAATGATTTTTCAATTGAATATGAAGCATTTTCAGACAAAGATACGATCTTAACGTTAACAAACCATTCTTATTTCAACTTATCTGGCGACTTAAAAGATACGGTTTTAGCTCATGAAGTTGAAATCGATGCCGAGCAGTTCGTTGAATTAGATGAAGAGCTCATTCCAACCGGTAAATTGTTACCCGTTAGAAATACAGTCTTTGATTTTACAACTGCTCACCAAATCGCCGATGGTGTGAACTCGGGTGACCCTCAAAACAAAGTTGCAGGAGACGGCTATGATCATTACTTCGTTTTTGATCAAAAGAAACCGTACAACGTTAAAGTAAGTGAACCAAGAAGTGGTCGTGTGCTAACTGTTAAAACCGATCAACCAGGCATGGTCATGTATACATCCAATAATTTGGATCGTTCACTTACGCTTAAGGAACGCACATCAGCTAAGTACTTAGGGGTGTGCCTTGAAACACAAGCATCACCTGCTTCAGTCAGTCATGATGGCTTTCCTAGTATTTATTTAGATGCACACGATGTATATCGTAAAACAACAACATTTAACTTTTCTACTCAAGCCTAGATAGAAATTCATTTGTTCAATACATGTTGTTAGTAAAAAAATGATTGACCCTCAGCACCGTTAAGCAGAGAGCGGAAATAAAAATAGCAACTTAAATGGCTTTAGCTCTATCTACTAGATAGCTAAAGCCATTTAGCATTTCTTAGCTTCTTGCACGATTCTAAAAATAAATATAGCCCACAATTAATTTATACTTTTTTCTTTTCACTTATTACACACTTACATTTTTGAAGATAATTTATTTTTCTTTGTTTCTTTGTTATAATGATTTTAAAGATACAAAGATATAGGCATCTTTTTTGTGGTTTCGGTATATACTAAAAAGAGGTAAAAATGATGAATACCACTTATACGGAGCGTGATCAAATGGATCGTAAAATTATTAGTGTTTCAAAAAAGCGTCAAATTACGATACCTTTAAAATACTATAAATACCTTGGACTTGATAATGAAGTCGAATGCACGCTTGAAGATGGAGCTATTGTATTAAGGCCTCTAAGCAGAGATTCTGGTGAATTTTCAGTTGAAATTCTTAAAGATCTTATCGCTCAAGGCTATTCCGGCGATGAGCTAATACAACAATTTGAAGCCCAAAGTAAAAATGTTAAAAAAGCTGTCACTAATATGCTAGAAGAAGCAGATGCTATCGCCGATGGTGAAAAGGAATCTTCCAGCTTTGGTGATATCTTTGGTTCGGAGAATGAATGATGTATCAGATACAATTCAGTTCTGCTGCTGAACGCTATTTTAAGAAACTAAAAGAAAAGCCTCTGAAGCAGACTTATGAAAAAGCTCTCCTTGATTTAAAAAAAGACCCGTATATCGGAAAACCGAAGCACGGGGATCTTGCCGGCATTTATGGATATGACATTAAATACAAAGGTACCAATTATGAAGTTGCTTATACTATCCACGAAGTTAATGAAAATAAACTAATTGTTCTTTTGGCCGGAACACGGGAGAACTTTTATGAACAGCTGAAACGGTATATCAAATAGCTCTCACTTAAAGAGGGCTTTTTTATATATCAGCATTTTAAAGAGATATAAAAATCCCGTGAGCTATTATATTCACGGGATTTTGTCTATTTATTATGAACGATTCAATTCACCATTGGTTGCAAATAATTCATCTAATACTAAAGCTACCGCGCCGAGCGATGTGGATTCATCTCCTAGGTCAGACACATGTATAGGCGTTTCCTTAGCAGAATCTGTTAATGCTCTTTCACCAACTGTTTCACGTACTGTTGGTAATAGGTATTCTGCTGACTTTGATACACCACCATTTAAGATAATTTGGCCTGGATTGATCGTGTGAATAATATTGGTTAATCCAACACCTAAATAAAAACCAGTCCACTTCAACAAATCAATCGCTAGCAAGTCTTGGTTTTCTGCCGCTTCGTAAACGACTTGAGCCGTTATTTCTTTTTCATCTGCAAGAACAGACGATTGACCGCGATTAATTTCTCTTCTCGCTCGCCTTGCAATGGATGGTCCTGAAATAAGTGTTTGCAAGCAGCCACGATTGCCACATGAACAGACTTCACCATTCAAGTCGATCGTCATATGCCCCATTTCACCCGCAATGTGCGACTCACCACGGTACAACTCCCCTTCAATCACAACACCAGCACCGACACCCGTTCCTATATTAACAACGACCAATCGATCAGTGTCCTTCGCCTTACCGAACCATGTTTCTGCTAACGCAAGTGCACGTGCATCATTTTCGACTTTCACTAAATAAGAAAAATGATTTGACAGCGTCTCTTCAACTGGCATGTTGTGAAGGTCTAAGTTAGGAGCATATAATGCTGTACCTGAATCCGAATCAACAACACCATGCATCGCCACGCCAATTCCGATTATATCTTCTGATAGGTGGCTATAGTCACTAAGCATTGTTTCAATGGACTGAATTAGCGTTTGTAAAAAAGCTTCTTCTGTGATTGGTAATAAGAGATTCACCTGTTTAACATCGACAATGTGTCCTAATAAATCGGTTAAAATCACTTCAATTTTACGCGGTCCTGCATCAATTCCAATCATGTAATAAGCCTTGTGATCAATTACAAGCATGGTCGGTTTACGTCCACCTTTAGAGGTGCCTTGTGTGCTTTCTTTAACAATCTTTTGATCAATTAATTCCTTTACTAAGGAACCAACTGTTGGTGGCGTTAATTTTGTTTCTTTTGCAATTTGTGCTCTTGAAATCGGACCATCATTTAAAATTTTAGTTAAAATAATTGATTTATTTAATGACTTCATGCCTTGAAAACTGCCACGTTCCATATGCTTACCTCCGTCTCTACTAACTGCCTAAGCTCCATTCTATCACTTTAATAAATTAAATTAAACAAGTTAAGTTTAGAAGAAACATTAAAAAGTAAAAATGGATCTGAGACAATTTAAAATGAAACAATATAATAGCTTATAGCAACCTGAAATATTCTCGCTTTCTGCGGGCACGGCCTCAGCTAACTTTAGAAGCAAAAAGCGCTTCTAAAGTGGATCTTCGGACTCGTGCTTTCCCGTAGGAGTCTCGTATATTTCAATATGCTATAAGCTATTCAAACAAACAACCGAACAATTAAGATACTTTTTTGTTCGGCTAATATATTGACTGTTTTTCTTTTTTTACATACACATCTTACTTAATTCAATATGTGTTTTTCTAAGTAGTCTGCAACGCCTTCTTCTTCATTTGAAAGGTCTGTCACAGTATCCGCCAACGCTTTGATCGGTTCTGGTGCATTTTTCATCGCAACAGAATAGCCGATCATTTTTAACATTTCAACATCGTTATAGCTATCACCAATAGCTAAACTATCTTTGGCGTCAATTTTTAAGTGGCTTAAACAATCTTGAATACCGGTTGCTTTATTTTTGCCTTCAACCATCACTTCTACGTTGTGATCCGTTGATGATGACATTGAAAAAGGTAGTGCATCTTGTAATTCAGACAATTCCTTTTTCCATTTTTCCATCTCGTCTTGATCATTACTGAAAAAATAAAATTTAGAATAGCCTTCATTCGCTAATTTGTCGACCCATTCAATTGTACCATCTATCGCTTCTAAGCGCTCATTCCATTCGTTGATCCCGAGAGTCGTTGCCTTCTCACCTGCTATGTTCGCTTCAAGCATCGGTCGATCCTTTTGTTCAACCCGTCCACGACCTGATGTTGGAAAGACCTCATAATAAATGTTCGATACGCGCGCTTTTTCTACGAGTGTTTGAACAACGTTAAATGGTAACGTATGTTCAAACAAGCATTGATCGTTTAAATAGCCGATCATACCATTTGAACTAATAATCCCATCGACTTCAAACCCTTCCGGTGTTGCTGGGTAGATTTCATCTTTTCCTCTTCCCGTTGCAATAAACACATAAATGCCTTTTTCTCTCACACGATCAATCGCTTCTTTCGTACGCTTTGTAATACGATTTTGATAATTCAACAATGTGCCGTCCATGTCTAAAAAGATGGCTTTAGGTAATGATTTCATTGTATTAGCCCCCCACTATAAAAACAATTCAAACCATAGTATAGCAGAATTTCAGAGTAGAAAACACAATGAAACAAAACATGTAAGAGACTTATTTTCTCATCTTAATGGGTTTTAATTGTCGCTCAATCTGTTCACGTTTATCCTCTAGAAATGGCGGAAGGGCTAACTTTTCACCGAGTGTCGATTCATCTTCGTCGACTAAAAAGCCCGGGGCATCTGTTGCGAGTTCAAATAAAATACCGTTTAAGTCTCTAAAATAGAGCGACTGGAAATAATAACGATTCACAACACCTGAAGTTGGAAGCCTTAATGCTTTTACCTTCTGTTCAACTTCTCTTAATTCTTCAACAGACTTAACGCGTAAAGCAACATGGTGCACACTGCCTCGTCCTGGTTTTTCTTTCGTTAAGTTAGAACGTTCTTCAAGCTGAATTTCTGCTCCGGTTCCGCCTTCACCAGTTTGATACACTTCAATATCATGACCATTTTCTACTCTCGCAGGATATGATCCTACGTTTTCAAACGTTAAAACCGACCCTAATATTTGTCGTGTATGTTCAGCTTTCGGAACCGTTAAACGAACCGGGCCTAGACCTGTAATACCGAATTTCTTAGGAATATCAGGGTGTTCAAATGGCACACCTGCCTCTACCCCTTCATTATCCTCATCTGATACGAGTGCTAATCGTTGCGACTCGTGATCTTCAAAACGCAAAACGAGCCGACCAAATTCTGTTTTAATGGGTTCGTGTTTGATCCCAAGTTGTTCAAACCGTTTTTTCCAAAAGTGAATCGCTTCATCATCTTGAACACGTAAACCCGTCTCAGAAATACTGTTATTCCCTCTGTACGTGTGACCGACCCCTAACATTTCAAAAAAGGTTAGGTCTGTGCCAGGTCGTCCAATTTCATCGGCATAAAACAAGTGATACATTGATGGTGAATCTTGATTGACTGACTTCTTAACAAGTCGCATCCCTAATTGATCTGCATAAAAATCATAATTCTTCTGTGCGTTGGCTGTTAAAGCAGATACGTGGTGAATCCCTAATATTTGCATCGTACGTCCTCCTTTATGTTACTTTTAGTATAACGATTTATTATCTTGAATTCAAGATATTTGCTTTTCTACTTTTTATCTATTTTAGACTATGTTATGATAGATTCAAATTATAATAGCTTTGACTACTAGGGGTGCCTATTACTTGCATAGGCTGAGAGAAAAGTGCCCAAACTTTTTAACCCTTAAGGACCTGATCTAGTTTATACTAGCGGAGGGAAGTAGATAATAGATACCCTTCAGGTCCCGTCTTTAGCTGTTACCCAATATGTATTGGGATACACTTAAAGGAGGGCTTTTTTTATGAGAAACACACGAAAACTAACATTGATGGCTGCACTGATTGCACTTGGTGTTTTAGGTGCAACCTTCATCTGGTTCCCAACAGGGGTTGCTAGAGCGTACCCTGTTCAACATGCCTTAAACGTCATAACGGCTGTCATTTTAGGACCTGGACCTGCTGTTATTGTCGCATTTGGTGTTGGACTGTTGCGCAATCTATTAGGACTTGGGACGCTACTTGCCTTTCCAGGTGGTATCATGGGTGCACTACTTGCAGGTTTATTCTACAAATATTCGAAAAAACATCGCACCGCAGTTATTGGAGAAGTGATTGGGACTAGCATATTCGGTTCCCTTCTATCCATTCCAATCGCACGACTGTTTATGGGTGATACGGCTGGTGTATTCGCCTTTGTGCCTGGCTTTTTCATCAGCAGTTTAACCGGTGCTCTACTTGCTTGGTTACTTTTAGCTCGACTGAAGCATATCGACTTTACACGTTATCTAAATGATTAATAATTCATTGACTTAAACGCCCACAAATCGCGTTTGAGTCTTTTTTTTTGCGCTAAAATGAAAGTTAACTTTCATTTTTTATTATAAAATTGACTTATAGTTATCAAAATGATACATTAAAGCTATAGATAGGAGTGGTTTTTATATGCAAAACGGACAAGATCTGACGTTAAAACCTTCACTTCAACTGGAACAATTTAAACATCAATTAACAAAATCAGAGCAAAAGATCTTTCAATACATTCAATCTCACCCTCAGTCCATTATTTATGATTCATTAACCGAATTCGCTGAAAAAAGTCGCGTTGCTGAGGCAACGGCACTACGGTTTTTCCGAAAGCTCGGCTATAGTGGGTTTCAAGCATTTAAGCTCGCTTATGCTCACGAGCAATCAGCAGATCGTGACGAAAAGAGTGAGCATGAACGGTTTTCAGCCCAAATTAAACATAGTATGGCGACAACAATTGAAGAGTCCTTTGAATTACTCGATGAATCCACACTAAGTAAAGTAATCGATCGAATTGACGATAGTGATGATGTTGTTGTATTTGGCATTGGCGCATCAGGTATTGCAGGTTTAGATATGCAAAACCGTCTGATGCGGATTGGGAAAAATATAACTGTTGTCACAGACACCCATACTCAAATTATGCGAGCGACTTCAGCGACAAAAAAGACGGTTTTAATTGCGATTAGTCTATCTGGAAGTACGAAAGAAATTATTGATCACGTTCAGATCGCAAAAGACAAAGGTGCAACAATTATAGCGTTAACCAACTATGCCAAATCACCTTTAAGCTCTTTAGCTGATCATGTTTTGTTATCATCTTATAAAGAAAATCCACTCGATCGTGGATCCTTAATCGCAAAAGTATCTCAACTTTACTTAATTGATTGTATTTGTACGGGGCTATCAATCAAAAACAGCGAACACGCTCAAAGAATTAAACATGAAATAACCCAACATACGACACCGAAAATTTATTAGGAGGGATATTGTGCTCATTTATAACGCAACCATTCACCAAAATAATGAGACATTTACCGGTTCAGTATTAATTGAAAATGGCACGATCACACAAATAAATAAGAATATTGAGCGCCCAAATGATGAAAGAGCGATCGACGCAAATGGGTTGCACTTAATCCCTGGCTTTATTGATACACATATTCACGGGGCAAATGGACAAGATGTTATGGATGCAAGTGAAGAAGCGCTTGATAAAATGGCATCTTACCTTGTCAAAGAAGGTACGACAAGTTTTCTTGCAACAACGATCACACAATCAAATGAACAAATTGAAAATGCTCTTAAGAACACAGCCAACTATAGGTCAAAACCCAAATCTTCTGAACTCCTCGGCGTGCATTTAGAAGGGCCGTTCGTGGAACAAAGTAAGGCAGGTGCTCAACCCGCTCAGTTTATTAAAAAGCCAGATCTATCTCTTTTCAATACATGGCAGCAAATGGCTGGTGGGCTCATTAAAACCATTACGATGGCACCCGAACATGATCAAGATCAATTTATTGAAAAATTGCGACATGACGGGGTTAACGTCTCAGCCGGTCATACGGATGTGAATTTCAAGGAGCTAAAATCAGCTGAAGAAAAAGGATTAAATCAACTGACACACCTCTGTAATGCGATGAACGGCATTCACCACCGTGATATCGGTGCTGTTGGTGGTGCGTTTATGCTTGATTCATTAAAGGCTGAAATTATTGCAGATGGTATTCACGTCTCACCTGAGATGCTCGAACTAATTGTTCAGAATATAGGAAGTGATCGCTTGCTATTGATTACAGATGCAATGCGCGCAAAGGGCTTACCTGCGGGTGATTATGAACTAGGAAACCAGCCTGTTACGGTAACAAAAGACCGTGCAACACTAAAAGATGGTACATTAGCTGGAAGTATTTTGAACATGATTGATGGTGTGAAGATGCTCTACCAGTTGCCTAATGTAGATATGGGCGATGTGATCAAAATGGCATCATCAAATCCAGCGAAGCAGCTAAACATTGATCACCAAAAAGGTTCGATCGATATTGGAAAAGACGCTGATTTATTACTTGTTGATGATGAATTTAATTTAAAACTAACGATGACTAAAGGCGAAATTGCTCACCAGGAGGGTTTATAATGCATATTATTAAAGTAAAAGATTATACAGAAATGAGTCGATACGCAGCACAACATGTGATCAAAACGATTGAAGACCATGATGAACCAGTTTTAGGATTGGCGACTGGTTCAACACCTGAAGGAATGTACAACTATTTGATTGAAGCCTATCAAAAACAGAAAGTATCCTTTGAAAATGTGACGACCTTTAATTTAGATGAATACATCGGCGTGCCAGCAACTGATGAAAATAGCTATCATTATTTTATGGAGCACCAGTTGTTTAAACACATTGATGTTGATCCAAATCACACTCATTTACCAGATGGAAATACCGATGATCCCCAGAAAGAATGCCTTGACTATGAAAAAGCACTTGAAGATGCTGGAAACATTGATCTTCAAGTACTTGGACTCGGCTTAAACGGACATATCGGTTTTAATGAACCAGGTACACCCTTCTCATCTCGAACACATGTAATCGAATTAGATGAATCCACTCGTAAAGCAAATGCACGCTTTTTCGATCGAAAAGAAGACGTCCCTACCCACGCTATAACGATGGGTATTGATTCCATTATGGACAGTAAAGAAATTATTTTAATGGTTTCAGGTGAGAAGAAAAAAGAAGCAGTCAAACAGTTGGTGGATGGTGATATCTCAGAGTCATTTCCAGCATCTGTATTGAAAAAACATCCTAATGTGACGCTAATCGTTGATCACCCAGCAGCAGAGCTTATTGATTAATCGTAAAAAACCGGCACCTCTTAAGTAGAGGCGCCGGTTTTTAATCGTTTATCGTTTATCGAATTCATCTGGGTCTGGACCTGAACGGTCGTCTTGGTTCAATTGATTAATCGCTCGCATCTCTTCATCAGACAACTCAAAATCAAACACATCTGCATTTTGTTTAATACGGTGTGCTTTCACCGATTTTGGTATGGTGATGACATCGCTTTGTAAATCCCAACGAATGATCACCTGTGCTGTTGTCTTCCCATGTTTTTCAGCAATTTCTTTAAGTGTTGGATTATCTAAAAGCGCACCTTGTTTAAGAGGTGACCAAGCTTCTAGTTGAATATTGTGTTCATCACAGTATGCACGAAGCGGTTCTTGTGTGAGGTGCGGATGGAATTCGACTTGATTGACCATTGGAACAATTTCACTATCTTTAATTAAATCCGCTAGGTGATGTTCCTTAAAGTTACTCACACCAATCGCTCTCACTTTACCTTCATGATATAATTTTTCAAAAGCTCGCCACGTTTCCTTATATTTACCTAACTTCGGTAAAGGCCAATGAATCAAATAAAGATCTAAATAATCCAAGCCTAACCGATCTAACGTATCGTTAAATGCTTCTAACGTTGATTCATAACCTTGATCACTGTTCCATAACTTCGAGGTGATGAATAAAGATTCACGATCGATTCCTGACTCTTCGATCGCTTGACCGACCCCTTTTTCATTTCCATAGATCGCAGCTGTATCAATGCTTCTGTAGCCATGTTCAAGGGCTGATTTAACTGAATGTACAACCTCTTCCCCATCTTCTACCTGGAACACACCCAGGCCTAACATAGGCATCTTAACACCATTATGAAGTGTCGTCGTTGATGTTAAATCTTTTAACATAAAAAGCATCCTCCTTCAGTTTAACTGTTTGCTACTTATTTCTATTCCCGAATTAGCTTTTCCTCTAACCTAAAAATATTGCATCTTTCTTATTAAATACGTAAACTATAGCATGCAAGTACTTATGAAGGGACGAAACGTAATGGAAGGAAATCTATTGCTTGCTTTTAGCTTAACATTAGTCGCTGGTCTCGCAACTGGTATTGGTAGTTTACTCGCATTTTTCACATCGACGACGAATACAAAATTTTTATCATTTTCACTAGGGTTTTCTGCTGGGGTAATGATCTATGTCTCCATGGTTGAAATTTTCCCAGAAGCTAAAAATACATTAACACAGGCTCAAGGTGAAGTAAGAGGAATATGGTTAACAGTCATCGCTTTTTTTACCGGTATGATTTTGATTGCTCTTATCGACCGATTTATCCCTGAACAAGGAAACCCTCATGATGTAAAAAAAGTTGAAGACATGAACGTATCACCTGAAGACGTTCAAAATCAGGAGTTACTAAAAATGGGGACTTTTACTGCACTTGCAATTGCGATTCACAATTTCCCTGAAGGGATTGCAACATTTACAGCTACCTTGCAAGACCCTGCGCTCGGAATCGCCATAGCAATCGCGATTGCTATACACAATATTCCTGAGGGAATTGCTATATCGGTGCCAATATATTACGCAACAGGGAGCAAGAAAAAAGCTTTTAAACTGTCCTTTTTATCAGGGTTAGCAGAGCCAGCAGGTGCCGTGCTTGCTTATTTTCTCCTTATGCCCTTCTTAACAGATACAGTATTCGGTATGGTTTTCAGTGGGGTTGCAGGGATTATGATGTTTATTTCACTTGATGAATTACTGCCTGCGGCTAAGCGTTACGATGAAGCCCACAGCTCAATATACGGGTTAATGGCCGGTATGATGGTGATGGCACTTAGCCTTTTATTAATGCTATAGCATGCATCTAAAAAAGCATTCACTTGAAAAATTTCAAGTGAATGCTTTTTTATTACAATTAATTCTCTACGTGGTGAATTTTACTAAATCGATACGTATTGGTTGGTACTTCTTTAATAATTGGTGACACACCCCCGACAGCAATTAAGCTAAGCGAATGCATAGCACGCGTACATGCTGTATACAATAAGTGTCTCTCTAAATCATTTAAGTATTCATGTGCACTCGCATCATAAACAATCACTGCATCAAATTCAATTCCTTTTGCTAAATAAGCCGGAATCACATGGATCCCCTCTTCATACGAGTGACTTGTTGGATCGATTTGGTGAATCGTTTCATAAGTTGAACGTAATAAACGTGCAACGCGATCGGCTTGCTTACGATTCTTCGTCACAACAGCAATCGTTTGATGATTCGCTTTCTCGTAACGATCAATCAATTGATAGAGCTTATATTCAGCAATCGTATCATGATCTACTTCAATCACTTCGGGTAATTCCCCCGCACGGTTAAATGGTTCAATTTGATCTCCACCCGGAATGAGTGATCGAGTGAAATCAACAATTTCTTTTGTTGAGCGGTAACTACGCATCAGTTGAATCCGGTGATGATCATCCCGTTCTTCTTTCATAATTGAATCCTCAAGCAACGCATGATAATAGATGGATTGGTTATAGTCACCTAACAATGTCATATAACTGCTTGGATAGATACGTTTTAAATAGCGAATTTGAAATGGTGAATAGTCTTGCGCTTCATCGATAAAGACGTGCTTAATCTCACGATTTTCATTAAACCCTGTTAACATTTTTTCAAAATAAAGGAACGGTGTGGCATCTTCCCAAGCTAAAAAGTTTTCATTTAAATATTGTTTTGAAAATTTAGCTATTTTCTGCCACTCCTCTTCGGTCATCTCATCACTATTAGCTGGTTGATCATACAATTTCTCGTATGTCTTTTTAACGTTAATAAAATTAAATCGCTTCACCTTCTCTTGTAGTGGTAACAAGGCACGTTTGACGATTTTTTGTTTTAAATACTGTGTTTCTGCATCAATTTCATGATGGTGATCAATTGTTTCTTGATCTAAATGAGAGAACGCCTCTTGTAAGTCCGCTTTATCCAATAACTGCAGTTCATCTTCAACCCAGTCTTGATCAATTAATGTCGTTTCGATTTCTTTTAGGTGACGTAAAATGTAACGCATTAGTTTTTCAACACGTTGTTGAAGTGGTAAGTCTCTCAGTTGTTTATAAAAATATTGGCTAAGCTGATTTTTAGATAAAATCACATCTCCACGAAAACGAATCGTTCGAAATTCAACGCCACTATAATGTAATTGATCAATAAAACGATCGACCTGTTCTTGAAAAGCTTTCGTTGCTTTATGACGCATACCGAGCATTCGCTCTGTTTGATCCTCATGGTTTCTCGAAAGAGACAACTCTAATTGTTCAAATGGTGATTCGACCACAAACCGATCACCTAGTTGCCCTTCAATATACTCATAAAATGTCGTCTGTTTTATATTGTCTTCACCAAGTTCAGGTAATACACGGGACACATAACCATTAAACAATGGATTAGGTGAAAAGAGAATCATTTGATCAGCCTTCATTTGCTGACGATAGCGATACAGTAAGTAGGCTACACGTTGCATCGCGGCTGATGTTTTTCCACTGCCCGCGACACCTTGAACAACGAGGTACCGGTGGGTTTCATTACGGATGATTCGGTTTTGTTCGCGCTGAATCGTTGCTACAATGCTTTTCATCGTTGTATCTGCTGATTGACCTAAAACAGATTGCAATAAACCATCACCAATCGTAATACCTGTGTCAAACATTCCTGTTAATTCACCTTGTTTGGTCACATATTGACGTTTTAATGTTAATTCACCATGAATCGTTTCATCCACCGCTTCATAATGGGCATCACCTGGCGGGAAATCGTAGTACATGCTGGAGATTGGTGCACGCCAGTCATAAATTAAAAAGTCTTCTTCGTTTTCATCCATTAAAGATGATGTTCCGATATAAATCTTCTCTGCTTCATTTGTTCCATCTTCCCGAAAGTCAATTCGACCAAAATAAGGTTTATGTTGTAACTTCTGTAATTTAGACAATTGCCATGCCAGTTGTCCGTGTGTACGCTCGCGTTCAGATAAAAATTCTGCCTGTTGTTTTAAACTCGCTTGTGTTTCAAGTGCATCATCTAACTCGGTTAAATTAACCGTGACATCATCCCAAAAGTCTTTTTTAATATCGATGACGCGATCTTTAATCGCTCTCATATATTGACTGAATCGTTTTATTTTCTTATCAATCAAATGACCCACTTGTTGCATGCGTTTGTATTCTTCTTCCCACTCTTGATTTTGCTTTGGCATTTGATCACTCCTTTAAAAAACCGCTTACTTATATTTTTATCTAATCTACATTTACCCTATACCTTAAGTGATTATCCATCAAAAGTCGATAAAGCACAACTAATTTGCAGATCTCTTTCTTATTTTTGAAAGATGCGTTATTCTATGTAGTTGAAACGTTTTTTAGAAAGAAGGGATTGCAATCGAAACCGATCAACTAGTTAAACGTAATGTACGCATTATGTGGTTTGCTAACTTTTTTATAGCAGGTAGTATTACGATGGTGCAACCATTTTTGTCTTTATATATAGATTCACTCGGAAATTATTCTGATCAGTACGTTCAAACAGCTTCTGGTGTCATCTTTAGTATTACTTTTGTTGCTGCTTTTATCTTCTCACCTATATGGGGGAAAGTCGGTGACCGGATCGGGCGCAAACCGATTCTTGTTGCATTTGCAATTGGACTCGGACTGTCGCTCTTTTTAATGGGGTTTGTCACGAATGTCATCCAGTTATTTTTCCTTCGCTTATTCATGGGTGTTTTTACTGGCTTTATATCGATGTCGGAAGCCTTAATTTCAACCCAAACATCAAAACGTGTTGCAGGACAAGTGCTCGGGACTTTACAGACAGGAACCATTACAGGTACATTGATCGGCCCTTTAATTGGCGGTACATTAGCTGACTTATTCGGTTACGCTGCTACATTTAAATGGCTAGCACTTATTCTGTTCTTCAGCGGATTTCTCGTGCATTTCGGGGTGAAAGAATTTAGAGTTGATAAGAGCACAAGTCATGACCGTGTTTACACAAGTCGTCAAGTCATTAAACACATGCTGAGACAACCCCTTCTACTGTTCGTGATGTTTATGTCGATGATTGTTCAAGTATCGAACTTTAGTATTCAACCGATTTTATCTTTATTCGTCGCTGAATTAAGTGGCGCAAGCAGTGTGGCATTCTTATCAGGTCTTGCCTTTTCGGCTGCTGGTTTAGGGAAATTATTAATGGCTAAAAAGTGGGGGTTTATTGGCGATAAATTTGGCTACATTCATATTATGACACTCTTGTTGTTTGCCTCAGGTCTCGTTTATTTACCTGGTGGATTTGTCACAAGTTTATGGCAACTCGTTTTAATCCGCTTTTTATTAGGGATTACACTCGGTGGTATTATTCCACTACGCGTTGCCTACATTAGACACGTTGCACCGATTGAGATGCAAGGTGAAGTGCTCGGTTATAACACAAGCTTAAAATTTTTCGGTAATATGATTGGTCCTATGATCGGCGGAACCATTAGTGCATCCTTCGGTTACTCAGCCGTATTTGTTTTCACTGGTTTATTACTCATCTCTAGTGGTGTTGTCATGGTCATCGGACAAAAAAGACACCCAGAGCTACTCACACAAAATGCGTAAAAAAAGATCATCCTCACTAAAACGTTTTTTAGGAAGGATGATCTTTTTCTATTATGATGAGCGTTTTGCTATAACATCCATTTCAACTTCTGCCCCTTTAGGCAATTGACTCACTTCAACAGTCGCTCGAGCTGGATAAGGCTCTTTTAAAAATTCTGCATATGTTTCATTTAATATACTGAAATTGTTCATATCCGTTAGATAAATTGTAAATTTAATGACGTCGTCGAACGTTAAATCCGCTTCTTTTAAAACAGCACGTAAGTTATTCATCACTTGTAATGTCTGTTCTTTAATATCGCCGTCTACGAGCTTCATCGTTTCAGGGATCAAAGGAATTTGTCCTGATACAAACACTAAATCGCCCGTATCAATAGCTTGCGAATAGGGCCCAATCGCTTCAGGTGCTTGATTTGTCTGTACTTTTTTCATCGTCATCTCACTCATCCTTTTCCGTTTAAATTTGTTAAAAGCTTATCATATGTTCAGTTGTTTAGTAAACTGGAGTTAACCGATACAACAAAAGGAGGTCAAACTTTGCTTAAAACATTTCCAATTCAAACACATCATCACAGTGACATGATTGATGTGACCGATTCGATTCAAGAATGGATTCTAGATCAAGGCATTAAAGACGGTACACTCTTTATTCAATCCATGCATACAACGGCTGGGATTACCGTTAATGAAAATGCTGATCCAGATGTTAAAACAGATTTTTTAAGACGCCTAGATGAAGTCTATCCTTGGCATCACAAAAAGGATCGACATATGGAAGGCAACACGGCAGCTCACCTTAAGACGAGTACAGTCGGTCATATCCAAACACTTCTCGTCGAAAACGGAAAGCTTGTACTTGGCACGTGGCAAGGTGTTTACTTCTGTGAATTTGACGGACCGAGACATCGAAAATTTGTTGTGAAATATGTTTCGGCATAATATGTAAAAGAAGCTCGAGCAAGGGCTCGAGCTTCTTTTAGATTTATTTGATAGACAACACGGCAACGGACATGGGGGGTAATGTCACGTTTAGACCGTTTGCTGTCTTCTCAAAATTAGTCAATGTTTCTGGTTTTACTTTGTCTGGTTGATCAAATGTATTATGATCATTCATTTTACCTGATGTTATAAATTCACCTGTAACGTCTGATGTTTCAATGCCTCTTATATTTAGATCAATCGTCGTCTCACTATCCTTATCAGCATTCGTTAAGCTCACATTTAATGTGCCATCTGATTGTTTGGAAGCAGATCCATTTACTTTCGGATACTCAACACCAGCTTCTTCTAACATGTCTGATTCAATATCAAGATCAACACGCTCTGCATCTTGGTGAACGTTATACATTCTAAACACATGATAAGTTGGTGTTAAAAGCATCTTATCGTCTTCTGTTAACACCATTGATTGAATCACATTAACCATTTGAGCAATGTTGGCCATCTTGATTCGATCGTTATGGTTATTGAAAATGTTTAGTGAGATACCTGCGATCACAGCATCTCGCACTGTGTTCTGTTGGAATAAGAATCCTGGGTTTGTGCCAGGTTCAACATCATACCAAGCGCCCCATTCATCAACAATTAAATCCACACTTTTTTCTGGATCATATTTATCCATAATTGTTGAGTGTTTATCAATTAATGTTTCGATATGGTATGCTTTTTGCATCGATACGTGCCAATCGTCTGAATCAAATCTTACAGCATCGCCTTTATTCCAAAAGCCTCCTGGGTGCACATAATAATGAAGGCTTAAACCGTCCATATGCTCTTTTGCTTCACGCATCAAAACTTCTGTCCAATTATAATCATCAATATTTGGACCACCAGCAATTTTATAAATTTCATTGCCGCTATAATTTCTCACATATGTTTGATAACGTCTATAAAGGTCTGCATAATATTCAGGGCGCATGTTACCACCACAACCCCAGTTTTCATTTCCTACACCGAAATACTTCAATTTCCAAGGTTCTTCTTGTCCATTTTCTTTTCGCCAGTTCGCCATAGGTGATTCGCCATCAAATGTCATATACTCGACCCAATCAGCCATTTCTTGAACCGTACCACTACCAACATTTCCATTCACATAAGGCTCTGTCTCTAACATTTCACATAGTTTCATAAACTCATGTGTCCCGAAGTGATTGTTCTCAACAACACCACCCCAGTGCGTATTCACCATGCGTTTACGTTCAGTCTTAGGGCCGACACCATCTTTCCAATGGTACTCATCTGCAAAGCAACCACCTGGCCAGCGTAGAACGGGAATATTTAAATCTTTTAACGCGCCTAAAACATCATTACGTATACCATTTGTGTTCGGAATAGAGGAATCTTCACCGACCCATAATCCTTCATAGATGCATCGACCGAGGTGCTCAGCGAACTGTCCATAGATGGCTTTATCGATTTTACCTCGACTTAAATCTGCGTTTAATACGGCTTTTGTACTCATAAAATTCACCTCTTATAATTTTTAAAAGCTAGTTAATATTTTATACATATTGTTAATAAAATTTATTCATGTCTTACTGTATGTGTATCTATTTTTTGAAACACATGTAACGAAATCCATGTTTGGAAAATGGCAATTGCACTTACCGTGAAAAAGAGTAACAAACTCGGGAACTCTAATGATAAAAAAACAAGTGAAAACGCAAATACCAGCATCATGAAGGTATAATGTAGCTTACCAATCCCGATAATGACAGCATATTTAATGTAACGGAACCATTTTAATTCATAATGCACATATAGATTAAAAACCCAAATTAATATAGTGGCATACAGTACAACTATGAAATAAAAAGCAAATGGAACATAAAACGGTGTATAAATGCTTGGGTCATGCATCAAGGTGTAATTAAAGTATAGAACAGCCCCTACTAATCCAAGACCTAATCCGAGCATATTTGAGTGGAGAAACTCCCTCTTATATGTACGTGTGAAGTGTTTCCAAATTGAAAAATCAACATCACCTTCTAGCACCATTTTTCTCATCGTACTAAGTGCTGCAACAGTGGCAGGGAACACACCAAATATGAACACCCCTAATAGACTGAATAGTAACCACAATATATTTACGAATGCTAAAGTCCATATTAATTTAAATAAATTATCGAGTACATTCATCGTATTATTTTTGCTCATATTAATCCCCTCACTGAATCATAGAAATTATGTTTCTATCATGCTGTACATTCACATATGGCATTCGACTAATTACAACTAAGAATAATAATCGTATATGAAGCATTTATTATTCTTAGTTGTTCAGTCTAAAACCACTGTTATTCATTAACCTTTTACTCCACCTACTGTTAAACCAGAAACGAAATACTTCTGGAAGGCGATAAATAGTAGAATAATAGGTAATATGGTAATAACCGAGCCGGAAATCAAAATATCGTAGTTGTTACCGTAAGGTGTTAATAACGACGCTAAACCGACCGGTAACGTAAACATGTCATTTGATCTGATAATAAGTAATGGCCATAAGAAATTATTCCAACTACTTAACCCTTGTAGGATTGCCATTGCTGCAAATGACGGAAGCATCAACGGCATCATTATTTTGAAGAAAATACCATATTCTGTTGATCCATCAATTCGAGCAGCATCCATTAACTCTGTAGGTAGCCCTAACGCATATTGTCTAAAGAAGAACACAGCAATTGGCGCTACAATTAACGGTAGCATAATCCCAAAGTACGTATCGATTAAATTTAAATCTATAAATAATTGATACAAAGGTAACATTAAGATCTCAAATGGAATCATCAAAATCATGATGACCATTAAGAAAATAACATTTCTTCCTTTAAAATCATACACAGCAAGCGCATAGCCAACCATTGAAGAGAAAAATAGTGATAATACAATTGTTAAACCTGTAATGATTAAACTATTCATATACCACTGCCAATATTCCGGTGCTTGTGTGAAAATAAATTCATAGTTATCAAGGTTCATTCCAGCCCAATTAATGTCTAAACTAATACCCTGACGCATTAATTCAGATGACGGTCTAAAAGAGGAAACGAGTAGACTGATAATTGGAAGCAACGCCAAGAATGAAATAATCACAAATAAGATATTTATAAATAGTTTTTTAAAAAACGATCGCTGCTTTTCCATTATTCATCACCTCTTTTAAATGCACCTGTAAATTTAAGTTGAATGATGCTCACAATAAAGATAATAATGAGGACGATAACACCTATAGCTGCACCGAATCCCATATCATTTCTTTGAACACCTTGGTCGTACATATAACCAACCATTGATAAACCTATATTACCTGGAGAGTTCGCTTCCCAGAACACATAACTTTCTTCAAACATTCTAAATCCGTTAATAATTGTAATAGTTGTTACAAACGTAATAATCGGTTTTAAGTGTGGGATTGTGACATAAAAGAATTTTTGAACGGTACTTGCACCATCAATATCTGCTGATTCATATAATTCAGGTGGCACATTTTGTAGCGCCGCTAAGTAATACATGACATTTACACCCATCCAACGCCAACTACTCAATATAACCATTAAGAACATAGCTGACCATGATTGGTACTGCCATTGGATCGGTTCTCCACCGAACCAAGTAATCACCTGATTAGCTAATGCTGTATCTGTTTCACCAAAAATCAACCTAAAAACAGTACCTGCAACAATGATAGAGGCTAGTGAAGGAATAAATAAAGAAGCTCTATAAAATGTTGAATACTTTGTTGCTTTTGAGTTAAGCAAAGCAGCCAGTAAAATCGGAACGGTTACAAGTATAAGGGTTGTTAAAATAACATATATGGTCGTATTCTGAAAAGCCGTATAAAATGTTGGGCTTAGGACTCGACGATAATTACTTAAACCTATAAACTCAGTTTGTCCAGGTAATATCCTTTGGAAACTCATAATAAAAGCTTGAATAGCTGGATACAATGTCAATACGATAAAGGTTACAATAAATGGGCTAACCAAAATATAAGGAACAACTTTTTTACTATTTAAAAATTTCATCACTCTATTATTCTGAGCATTTGATTGATTCGCCAATTTCACGCTACCTCCAATCTATATGGAGGGCAGTTTAAACTGCCCTCTTTAAAATTAAGTTTACTGCATACCTGCTCTGATACTTTCAGCTGCTTGTTCAAGTGCCTCACGAGGCGTTTGGCTTTCTTGTCTAATCACATTAAACATGACATTTGAATCAATCTCATCTAAAACGTCCGGCGTGTACTGATTCATATGAACACCTACCACATCATCACGAATATCAAGTAAGATATCGAAAATATCATCGTGGAAGAAGTCATAGATCTCGTTATCTGCACGAATTTCTTCTGATTCCCAAACATCCCAACGTGGTGGATCAAATCCTAGCTGGTTCCATAATTCGATATTACCTTCTTCAGATAATTTAGCGAAAGCTAGAAACTCTTTCGTTAAATCAACATCCTCAGCTTGATTTGTTACAGTTGTACCTGTTCCACCCATAGCAACTGATCTCGTATCAGAACCTGGCCACTCTGGTAATGGACGGATCTCTAATTTTCCACTTAAGTCTTCCATATTATTCATTAACTCATTCATATAAAAAGTTGGTGCAATTAATGATGCTTGACCACCATCATTCATAAAGCCAAAGAACTCTTCTGCGTGATAATGACCACCTGGTGTTACTTCAGCAATATCATGTTCTGATACCATGCTTGATACAAATTCTAGAATTTCAACGTTTTCATCATTATCCATAATCAAGTTAAGATCATCGTCAAAGAATGATGAGCCCGCTTGACGAATAAATGGCCAAATGCCATACCAGTTTTCTGGAATCGTCGTCATTGGAACATCAGTATTTTCTGTCACTTGTTGACCTGCCTCGATATAGTCATCCCAAGTTTCAATCGATTCTATATCAACACCTGCTTCATCCATAATTTCTGTATTATAATAAACCATTGTAGCACCTAAGTGAGTTGGAGCACCGTAATAGTCCCCGTTCTCGTCACTATACATATCGACACGTTCTTCAATAAAATTATCAATCTCTGGTTCAAATATGTCATTCAATGGTTCTAATTGAATGTCACCTTGTAGGAAGTTAGGGAAACGAGCGATCTCAATATCAGCCATGTCCGGTGCACCTTCACCTGATTGCAATGCCAATGTTAAGTTATTGTGCATTTGATCAAATGGGTATGTTTCAGCTGTGAACTGAATCGGATTGTCCGGATACTCTTCGTTCCATCTAACTGCAGCATCTTCAAAAAATTCAGCGTGACTTCCTGCGAATGTCCAGAGGTTAATTTCCGTTGCATCTTCTAAATCTTCACCAACTGTCACAATTTCTTCTGCATCGCCTTCTGCAGCATCATCTCCATTGTCACCGTTTCCGTCACCACAACCAACAAGGAATAGTGTCAATGCTAAGGTCAATACGCCAAACCACTTTTTCATTTTTATTTCCTCCCTTAGAACATAGTTAATACCTGGTCAATACATACTCATTTTTATGTCTGAGTCGTATCCCTCCCCCGTTATTCATTTATTAACTTGACTGAATAACTTAAACTACAACACTCGTAACTTTTTGATACTGAACAAATCAATTAAAACCAATCGATCTAAATGTTTCAACACAACGATGGATGCGTTTACATTTCTCTTTAAAAAATAACGTATATACGTACGAGATTGTTTTTCTAATTAATTTGTTCATATAAGTTATTCTAAGATAGAAGTACTTATCTTTCAAGTGTATGTTTTAAAAAATATGTATATTTTTGGCGATGTCGATCTGCATTCAAAACTAAATGACAAATAAACATTGATATATCAACGTTGTGGTGGCTATATATAAATACATAACCGTTTCAATTAATTTTAAACTTACTATCTTGCTCAAGTGCGTCGCCCTCCCAAATACGTACATACATGTTCAGATTTCAACAAATAAACCCATACAACTTTTGAATATTAACTAAATCAAATGATGAGCATTATCACTTATATCTCTCCAGAGACTTAGAAAAAGAATGACTTCACTTATAAGAAATGAAGTCCTGTGTAAATTGATATTAAAATGCCAAACCATCTATTTTGAATGGTTTGGCATTTTAAAAATATATGTGAATTTCTTGAATAGCGTTATTTATTCTTCGGTAAGCCAGTTGAACTTCGAACGACAAGTTCCGGGTCAAAAACAACCGATGTTAAATCATTTTTGTTCGATTTACCGTTGCTGTGTTTATTTGAAACCATGCTTAACATCTTCTGTGCTGCAACTTCTCCCATTTCACTTTGTGGGTGCTTAATACTTGTTAACTTCACTTCAGAAACGTTTGTTAAAAAAGAATTATCAAAACCAATAATGGATATGTCTTTTGGTATATTTAATTCCCTCTCACGAATAACATCCAAGAGCGCAATCGTTAATTCATCATTATAACAAGCAATTGCCGTTGGCCTTTTGCCTTCTGGACCGTCTAATATAGCTGCCAAATCAGAAACAGGCTTATCGTATTTATCCTCCGTTTTGTAAGTTACGATATTGCTTGGATTGATATCTATCCCGTGAGCTCGATGCGCTTTTAAATAACCCTTCATACGCTTTGGACCTTGACTATCATCGTTCTTAAAAAATCCTAAAATATCTTTATGACCCAATTCAATTAAGTGTTCTGTTTGTAAAAAGCCACCCTTCTCATCATCCAGTGTAATACTCAATGGTTCAAGTTCATCGTAATAAGCATTTATCATAATATAAGGAATGTTTTGACGTTCCAAATTCAGATAGTAGTTGATGTTAGGATTGCTAATTGCACTTTTTGTCGGTTCAATAATGACACCATCAAAGTGCTGAGTTAAGATTTTTTCTAAAAATCTTCTTTCGTTATCATGATCATTATTCGTACTAAATAAACTGACATGATAACCTTGCTGACTCAAGTATGTTTCTGCACCTCTAATGATTGAAGGGAAAATATAATCTGATATATAAGTAGTAATAATTGCTATATTTTTCTGATTACCAACACTAGTATTGTTATTTTCCTGCGTTCGATCAGCACAAAAAGTACCTGCTCCTTGCTCTCTGTATAACCATCCATTATTAACTAAATCACCTACAGCAAGGCGCACAGTATGTCTACTTACACCAAACTGCTTCATCAATTCACTTTCCGAGCTTATTTTTTGATGGGGTTGAAATGTACCGTCTAGTATCTTTGATTTAATTGCTTGTTTTACAATATTGTATTTTGTCTGCATAGGTTGCACCTCATCAATCTTGTCAACTTATTAATTCTCTAACAATCATGATATCATTTTTTCGTTAAATACACGAATCGATTGCTTGGGAATAAAAGTAAATAAGAAAGGGAGAGGTGAATAACCCTCTCCGCTTTATTGATTACTTACGGAATACAGCTTCATTCCATTTCAATTCATTTCTAAATTGTCTTAAGTTTAGGTCACGATCAATGACAACACATTCAATATCCGTCATTTCCGCAAAATCTTCCAGTTGTTCAGATGTAACAGAGAATGATAGAACAGTGTGGTGTGCACCACCCGCATAGATCCACGCCTCTGTTGCTTCACTTAAAGACGGTTCAGGCTTCCACAATACTTTTGCTACAGGAAGATGAGGCGTTTCTTTTTCTGGTTTGAATGCACTAACTTCATTAATAACAAGTCGATAACGTCCTCCAAGCTCAACTAATGAAGCATTGATCGCATCGCCACCTTGACCATCAAACACAAGTCTAGCCGGATCATCCTTACCACCGATACCTAATGGGTTGACCACAATTTCTGGTTTGTTAGCGGATACAGTTGGGCAAATTTCTAACATATGCGAACCGAGTACCATCTCATTGCCTGGCTCTAGATGATACGTGTAGTCTTCCATAAATGTTGTACGGTCATTATCTGACATGATCTTCATAAGGCGTGTCATGGCTGCTGTACGCCAATCACCTTCACCAGCAAAGCCATAACCTTGTGCCATTAGACGCTGAGCCGCTAAGCCTGGCAATTGTTTCATCCCATGTAAGTCTTCAAAGTTTGTCGTGAAAGCATTGTAATTTCCTTTAGCTAAAAATGCCTTTAATGCTAGCTCTATTTTCGCTTGATACATGATGGAATCACGAACAGGGCTATCTTTCAATGCTTCTTCTGGTAATGTATACAGTTTTTGATACTCTTGGAATAATTCATCTACTTGTTCGGTTGTCACTTGATCGATCTCTTCGACTAAGTCACCAATCCCGTAGTAATCCACTGTCCAGCCAAATTTGATTTGTGCTTCAATTTTATCACCATCAGTCACAGCCACGTTTCGCATGTTATCACCGAAACGTGCAACACGAATATTCGTCCCTTCTGTAACGCCAATCGCTGTTTTCATCCATCCAGCGATGCGATTTTGGACCGATTCTGTTGACCAATGGCCTACGATCACTTTTCGGCCGAGTCCGAGTCTAGTACCGATAAATCCATACTCACGGTCTCCGTGTGCCGCTTGATTCGTATTCATAAAGTCCATATCAATTGTTTCCCAAGGGATATCACGATTATGTTGCGTGTGTAAATGAAGAAGCGGTTTTTGTAGTGCTTTCAATCCTGCAATCCAAGATTTTGCTGGCGAGAATGTGTGCATCCACGTAATCACACCAGCACAATCTTCAGTTCTATTTGCTTCTAGTACTAAATCATGTATGCTCTCTGATGTTGTGACAACAGCTTTAAATTCAATTTCATGAGGCAAATTGCCGGATTGATTAAGCCCTTGTACCACTTCTTTTGAATTTCCTTCTACTTCCCTAATTGTTTCTTCACCATATAAAGGTTGACTACCGGTCACAAACCAAAATTTATAATTTGCTTTTGTCTTTAACATATTGACGCCTCCTTTTATTGTCCGTAGTAAGCATTTTTTCCATGCTTACGTAAATAATGCTTATCTAATAGAGTTTGTTGCATGTTCAACGTGTCCGGATTGATTTGATACGTATGTAGCGCCATTTTCGCCACTTCTTCTAAAACTACGGCATTATGTACCGCTTCTTTAGGGTCTTCCCCCCAATTAAATGGAGCGTGCGAGTGAACGAGCACACTTGGGATCATTAACGGATCACGGTATTTAAATGTCTCTACTATCACTTCACCGGTTTCCTTCTCATACACACCATTTATTTCTTCTTCAGTCATTTTGCGGGTACAAGGAATGTCACCGTAGAAATAATCACCATGTGTTGTACCTAATGCTGGTATTGGTCGCCCAGCTTGCGCCCAACTTGTTGCCCATGGAGAATGCGTATGAACGACACCTCCTATATCAGGAAATGCTTTATATAATACAAGATGAGTCGCTGTGTCAGATGAAGGTTTCTTATCACCTTCTACAACACGACCTTCCAAATCTACGACAACTAAATCATCAACTGTCATCTCTTCATAACTCACACCACTCGGTTTGATGACGACAAGTCCATCTTCTTTTGAGTAACCGCTTACATTGCCCCACGTAAAAGTGACGAGTTTATGCTTAGGTAAATCTAGATTCGCTTTTAATACATCTTCCTTTAAAGTTTCTAACACCTTTTCATCTCCTCTCATCCTATTATACGGATAAATTTAACCTTACTAATATCATAATATAATTTGTACGTACATTCAATGTGTTGTTAAACTTTTTTAATGAATTACTATACTTTTTTATGAAACATCCGCTATGTACGTTTGTATATAACGCTATAAATAAGGGCATTACAACTTCAGAGACATACCATACAAGTGAGTTTTTGTTTCTCGAAACATGTATGGCTAACTCTTTTCAAGCCAAAAACAAAAGAGATAAACCCAATTTAAGTTTATCTCTTTTGTTTCGTTTACGATTCATTTGTTAAATCAACAATAATACGACCTAAATATTGATTTTGAATTAAGCTTGGTAAAATATTAGTTAGATCATCGAGCGTCACTTCTTGGTTTAAGATTTTTTCAAATTGATCATTTGATAACTTAAGATCATTCGCCATGCGTGACCAAATTTGTTTTCGATCCACCATCGGCGCATTAACAGAGTCAATACCTATCAAATGAATACCTCGTAATATAAAAGGATGAACACTGGTCGGCACATCAATTCCTGCTGTTAAACCGCTCACTGCTACAGCTCCGTTATACTGTAGTTTGCTTAAAATAGAAGCTAAAACCTCACCACCAACAGGATCAACAGCTCCAGCCCATGTTTCTTTATCAACGCGGCGTAGTTTCTCACCTCTAACAGCTTGTCTGTCTACAATAGAGTCAGCTCCTAAAGCTTCAAGTAATGGGTGGGCATCTTCTTTACCTGTGCTTGCGACAACGTTATACCCTAAGTTTGATAGCATGGCTACTGCAATACTCCCAACACCACCGGAGGCACCGGTCACTAAAATAGATCCCTTGTCTTTTGTAACACCTTGCCTTTGAAGTTTATCAATTGACATAGCGGCTGTTAAACCTGCTGTGCCTAGAAGCATGGCTTGTTTTAGCGATAGAGTGTCTGGTAAAGGTAACACCCACTCCGATTTAACACGAGCATACTCACTATAACCACCTTCATGATTAACACCAATATCATAGCTTGTTGCGATTACCTTTTCTCCGACCTCGAAACGATCGTCATTAGATTCTACAACTTCCCCAGCAAGGTCAATCCCTGGAATCATTGGGTAATTTCGTATAATCGGGTTCTTAGGAAGGTTTGCCATTGCATCCTTGTAGTTTACACTTGAATAATGAACGCGAATTAAAACATCACCTTCAGGTAAGTCATCTGTTGTTAAGGTTTCAACATTTGAAACAGCTTCACCATCTTCTAATTGGAGACGATAAGCACGAAATGTTTTTGTCATAGATATCCACCTCTTCTAATCAATTTGTTTACAGTTTCACTTTACCAAACCTTCCTTGAAACGGCAAAGCAAAAGAGATAGTTTCCATCTATCCTAAGTAATAATTATATCTGATCATTTCTAGGGTGCTTAATCACTTATATTTTAATAAAAAACGTTAATGAAGCTCTAATGGGCTTTCAGAAATTTTGAAGTCCATTTAGAGTTCATTAACGTTAGTGATAAGCACATCTAATGATATGTAGATGCATCATTTACATTTTCTAAATTTTACTTTTTCTTATTTTTGTTTATAATATCAAAGGCAACTGCACCTAATAAAACTAAGGCTTTAATAGCTTGCTGCCAGTCAATTCCGACACCCATGATAGACATTCCGTTATCTAATAAACCCATTATAAGCGCACCAATTAGCGCACCGACAACAGTACCAGCTCCACCTGTCAAGGAAGCTCCACCAATAACAGCTGCAGCGATTGCATCTAATTCAAAAAGCTGTCCTGCTTGTGGGGTTGCCGCATTTAATCTTCCGGCGAACATTAAACCAGATACAGCTGATAATACACCCATGTTAACAAAGACCCAAAATTTAACTTTTTGACTTTTCACACCAGACAATTGCGCTGCCTTCTCGTTACCTCCGACAGCATATACGTGTCTACCACTTACTGTCTTATTCGTAAAGAATGTATACCCTAAAACTAAAGCAAGTAGTAAGAAGAAAATGTATGGAAGACCCGCGTAAGACGCCATTCTTTCTGTGAAGGCTACCATAACCAATGCGATAAAGACTAACTTGGCAATAAACAACCCATTGCTCTCAACTGAAATATTAAGTTCAATATTTTTTCTTCTTCTCATAACCTCATAAACTACATAACTTAAAATTGCAACCGCAGCAATAACTATAGTTAACAAATGATATTCATTACCATTAAACCAATCATCTATAAATTGAGAACTAATTGTTCTGAATTCAGCAGGAAAGGGAGCTAACGTACGGCCACCTAAAGTTACCATTGTTAAACCTCTAAATAACAACATCCCTGCTAACGTAACGATAAATGCTGGTATTTTCATATATGCAATCCAAAAACCGTGCCAAGCACCGATCAAAGCCCCAGTTAACAACGCAAGTGGAATAGCGATATAAACAGACAGTTCTAGATTAATTAATAGTACACCGGCTACCGCTCCAACAAATGCGGCAACTGAACCTACTGATAAATCAATTTCACCCGTTATAATAACCAACACCATACCAATGGCTAGTATAATAATGTAACTATTCTGCATGATTAAATTGGTGATATTTAATGGGGATAAAATTGTACCACCAGTTAGTACAGAAAAGATTAGAATAAGTCCAGCTAAAGCTATGACCATACCAAACTTTTCTATATTATTTTTCATCAATTTTTTTAATTCATTCAATTCAATTACCCCCGTTCAAAGTCATATATGTCATTAATTTCTCTTGTTCTGCCTCTTCTATTGGAAATTCTCCAGTTATTTCTCCGAATGACAATGTGTAAATCCTATCACAAACACCCAATAGTTCAGGCAATTCTGAGGAAACAACTAATACACTCTTCCCTTGGGCTGCCAATTCATTAATTAATTTATAGATCTCACTTTTAGCCCCGACATCTATACCTCTAGTTGGTTCATCTAATATTAAGATATCCGGATCAGTGTACATCCACTTACCCAATACCACCTTTTGCTGATTACCACCACTCAAATTACTAACTTTTTGCTCAATTGAAGGTGTTTTAATATTTAACTTCTGTCGATATTCTTCACCAACATCTTTCTCCTTGTAGCTATTAACTGTCATACCATCCTTAAGGGCGTGTAAATTAGCTAAAGATATATTCTGTTTGATTGACTCATCAAGTATCAAACCATATTCTTTTCTATCCTCGGACACATAAGCAATCCCATGATCGATCGCTTCTTTTACATTTGTGATATTCACTTCTTTGCCATCAATTTTTATTTTTCCGTCTAAGTATTTACCATACGATCGACCGAACACACTCATCATGAACTCTGTACGCCCAGCTCCCATTAATCCGGCGATCCCTACTACTTCACCGCTTCTAACATTCAAGCTAGCGTTAGTTATTATTTGCTTTTTAGCAGATGATATATTGTCAAGTGACCAATTTTCAATTTCAAATTTTACATCACCTACAGTATTATTTCTGGAGGGGTATAGGTCGGACAATTCGCGTCCGACCATCCCTTTAATAATCCTGTTTTCTGAAATATTATCATTTTTTATTGTTTCAATTGTTTTTCCATCTCGTAAAATAGTGATATTGTCAGCTACACTCAATACCTCTTTGAGTTTATGAGAAATAATAATTGATGTTATTCCCTGAGCCTTAAACTCTTCTATTAAGTTAAGTAAATTTTCTGATTCCTGTTCATTGAGAGCTGCAGTCGGTTCATCAAGTATTAATAACTTTACATCTTTTGATAATGCTTTAGCTATTTCAACTAATTGTTGTTGACCTACACCTATTTGATTAATCAAATCAGCAACATCGGCTTTAAGCCCCACTCTTTTAGTCAGTTCTCTTGCCTTGTTATTTGTTTTTCGCCAATCAAGAAAACGATGTGTTAACTGTTCATTTCCTAAGAAAATATTTTCTGCAACACTGAGTTCGGGAATCAATGCCAATTCTTGATGTATAATAACTATTCCTTGCTCTTCACTGTCATTGATTGTTTCAAATGCTGTTTCTTCCCCTCCATAAATAATATCACCTTTATAAGTCCCTTTAGGGTGAACACCACTCAATACTTTCATTAGAGTTGACTTACCCGCACCATTCTCCCCTACAAGAGCATGAATTTCACCCTCAGCGACTTCAAAATTAACATCATCTAGCGCTTTAACTCCGGGAAACTCCTTTGTAATATTTTTCATTCTTAAAATTGAGTTGCTCATTATATCATCTCCACCGAGTTTATTCTACTTCATCTCGTTCAATGTAACCTGATTCAAAGAGCTCTTCTTCAATATTATCAATATCCACTGAAACAGGTTGCTCTAAATATGAAGGTACAACTTTAGAATTGTTGTCATATGACTCAGTATCATTCAACTCTGGTTCTTCTCCTTCTACTATAGCCTCAACCATATTGATTGCTCTATCAGCTAAATCACGAGTGTCTTTAAATACTGTTTGAGTCTGCTCACCCTCTAAAATAGATTGGGCTGTTGCAACATACGCATCTTGACCAGTAATAATTGGTAAAGGACGATCATCAGATCCATAACCTGCACTTTCTAAAGATGATATACTCGCTAAACTTATACCGTCATATGGAGAAAGAATCGCGTCTAGTGACTCGTCTGAGTAATATGAACTTAGTATATTATCTAAACGAGATTGCGCTTCTGAACCATCCCATCTTAAAGTTGCCGCTTGACTAAAGTCTGTTTGACCACTTTGTACAACTAAATCTTCACTTTCTATATAAGGTTCTAAGATTGACATCGCACCATCCCAGAAGAAGTAAGCATTATTATCATCCGGTGATCCACCGAATAATTCAATATTATATGGCCCACCATCACCATCTTCTAAATCTAAGGCATCAACAATGTATTGACCTTGCAGTTCGCCTACACCAAAGTTATCAAACGTTGCATAATAATCTACATGTTCATGATTCATAATTAATCTATCATATGCGATTACAGGAATATCCATATTTTGCGCTTGATCTAATACATCTGTTAATGCTTCTCCATCAACAGAGGCAATAATTAAAATGTCCACTCCTTGAGAAATCATATTTTCAATTTGAGATAATTGATTTTCCACTACATCTTCTGCATATTGTAAATCAGTATCATACCCTCTGTCTTCTAATAATGAAACTATGTTATTTCCATCTTCTATCCATCTTTCAGATCCTTGCGTAGGCATCGAAATACCTATTGTTGGATTTTCAATAGCATCTCCATCATCCCCGTTACCACAAGCAGCTAACACAAGCATTACCACTGTAATCAATAACAATTTTTTCATATTTACCCCTCCAAAATGTAATGTAATAAATTTTACTAAAACCTTGAATCCCTTCCTGAACAAAATGTACGTATGAGTTTAACTTTTTAAAAACTTGTTTTTCACATAATATATTTAAGCGCTTACAATCTATAAGTAGTACGTACATTTGGTATGGGATTAATATAACATTTAATAGACATACGTGCAAGCGTTTTATTTTAATTTATTTTTTCATTTTATAATGATTCCATAAAGTCGTATGTGATAGGCAGTAAACTATTCAGTTTTACACATAACGTAACAAAGACAAAACATATACACCTATGGCTTCAAAATTATAAATAGTACATTTAATGAACAGAATAACAGTCAAGTCTAATAGTTTCGAAAATGCAGGTTCTATAATAAGTATAACTCATACCAATATGTAACTTATTAAAAAAAGCGCCCTGTTTAAGGACGCCATTTGTTAGCTTGCTTTTACTTCGGTATGAAAAAGTGGATTTGGCTTTTCTTTGCGAGCGATTTTCACTAACAAGTACGTAAACGGTGTATCAACAATTGCGACGACAAACTTGAATACATACTGTGTGATAATCATTGAAAATAGTACACCTGTTGGTACGGTACCAACAAACGCTACCGCAATAAAAATCGCTGTATCTATCAACTGACTTGATGCTGTTGATAGATTGTTACGTAACCATAGTTTTTGCGTTCCATGTTTCATTTTCAATCGATGGAATACATTAACGTCAATGTGTTGACTAATAATGTAAGCTAAGAGACTCGCAAACATGACTCTGAAACTTCCACCTAATATTGCTTCAAATTCACTCTGCATACCAAACGCTTCAGCTGCTGGTAGATGAATCGCAGCTAAAATAAAGAGTAAGGCAACAATCTGAGTGACTAAACCTGCTTTAACCGTTCGCATCGCAGCATCTTTCCCGTAAACTTCACCAATAACATCTGTGATTAAATACGTGACAACATAAACAATAGCTGCTGCTGGTAGGATAAAGTCTCCTACACTAAACAACTTAACAGAAATAATATTCGATAAAATAAGCAACCCGACAAATAAACCATTTAAATAAATATACATATTCATGCTCCTCTCAAGTAATTAAGGAGAATGGTATAGCTAACCCTCATTAGCGATTATCAACTTTTTCTGGATATAGATCGTGATTTAGCATACGGTGTTCAGCCATTTTCTCATACTTCGTACCTGGACGACCATAATTTGTGTATGGATCAATTGAAATACCACCACGAGGCGTAAATTTGCCCCACACTTCGATATATTTAGGATCCATAAGGTCAATTAAATCATTCATAATGATGTTCATACTATCCTCATGAAAATCACCATGATTACGAAAGCTAAATAAATACAATTTAAACGATTTACTTTCGACCATTTTCTCATCTGGTATATAACTTAAATAGACCGTACCAAAATCCGGTTGATTGGTCTTCGGACATAGAGTCGTAAATTCAGGACAGTTAAATTTAACAAAATAATCCCGGTTCGGGTGTTTGTTATCAAATGTTTCAAGCACCTCAGGGGTGTAATTGAAGTCGTACGTTGTTTCTTGATTACCTAATAAAGATAGATCTGTTAAATCTTGATCGTTACGTCCCATTCTCGATCAGCCTCCTTTTTCTACATTAAAAAAACCATACCCGCTAAGGATATGGCTGTGATCACGTCATATGTCCTTAGTTTTTTATAGAGGGTTTAAGCTAAGAACCTCTCCCGTAAAATCGGAAAGTATTTGATTCATTACTTGGCTATTATACTCAGTTGAAGACGTAATGTCAATTCAATTAATTTAAATGACTGACCTATATTAGAAAAGCTAGTAGCTTGTCCCGCCTCATAGTGAAATCAGACATCACTCACACCTTAATAAACGTTCAAGAGTGCTGTTTTACATATCGAAATAGACAACTAGAACTCTCTTAGTTAACTTTCATTCTAGAGAAAAAATTACTTGTTTGTTATAAATAAAAAGAAAGACGCTAGCGAACATCCGACTCATGTCACATTCTTAGGAAATGAGAAGTTTGTTTCACTGACGCCTTTAATATACAAGACTTAAAACAGCTTAAATCATTGTAAAAGTTACCTAAAAAATCATTAACAATAGAACCTTCCGATTTGTCTCTAAAATTAAGAGCACTTACTTTATATAATTTGGTGAAAATTAATTCTATTATACTCTATTTTTGTTTTGCTGCACTTTCTCCTGCGATTCTACCGAATGTATTAACATCAGCAAGTGCATTTCCACCAAGTCTGTTACTTCCGTGAATGCCTCCAGTTACCTCTCCAGCAGCATACAACCCTTTTATAACTTCGCCTTCTTCATTGATCACTTGTGCATCTACGTTAATTTCGACACCACCCATTGTATGATGAACGGTCGGCACTCTACCACCTGCATAATATGGAGGAGAATCAAGTTTTTGATCAAATAACGTTCTTCCTAATTCATCCTCTCCTTCTTCGACACCTTCGTTGAATTCTTCAACTGCTTGGACAAAATTGTCTGGATCTACGTCTATCTTTTCAGCAAGACCCTCTAATGTATCTGCTTTATACGCTCTGCCCGCTTCAACTAAATCATCAATCGATTCATTAAAATTATTAACCGTATCTCCAGTAGGATAAGAAGTCTCATCGACAATAATCCACATGAATGAGTCCGGTTGTTCGAACAATGCATTTGTCATTACATCTCTTCTTGCGCCCTCGTCTACAAATCTATTTCCTTCTTTATTCACGAAAATTCTATTTTCCACCCCTTGTTCTATATTACCACTTAGACTTCCTGTCTCAGGGTCACCCATTGGCAGCAATTGAATGTCGTCCATTCCTATCAAATTAGCACCAACATCCTTTACCATTTCAATCCCTTCACCTGTTGCACCTGTATGATTTGTTGTTGGAATATCAGAAAGGTCTGGCCATTCCGTGTTATACTCATTTCTCATGTCAACATCAGCACCAAAACCACCACTAGCTAAGACAACACTTTCTGCTTTCACTGTGACTTTTCCATTTTCACCTTCTGCTTCTACACCTACTACCTTGTCACCATCCATAATCATTTCTTTCACTTCTGTATTAACTAGAACTTGAACTTCATCATTCGTCCCTTCGATATAATTCATATACGTATTAATGTATCCCGTTCCTAGGGGCTCAACTGGCTTATGCGCTCTTGGCCATAATCCTCCCAAAACAGTAAATACTTCATCTTCAAATTCCATTCCTAACTCTTCTAACCATTGAAGTGTTGGATAAGCATTCTCCACTAACTCTCTAACAAGTTCGGGATCACCTTCTTCATCTCCACCTTCATACGTTTGCTCGAAATGTTTATCAACCGAATCTTCAATTCCTTGTTGCTCTTGGCGTTCTGGATCTACTGCATTATAAGCCGAACCAGAAATAAGGGTATTTCCACCGACTTGTGGCATTTTTTCTAATACCATAACTTCTGCACCATTTTCATATGCTGAAACAGCTGATGCGAGTCCTGCACCACCAGCACCTACAACAACAACATCCGTTTCATATTCCACATCTTCAGTAGCTGTTTCTTGTTCTGCTCTACCGTTTCTCAAGCGATCAATATCGCCACCAGCCTCTTCTAAAGCTTCTGTAATAGCAGCTATTAAACCTTCAGAAGAACTTGTTGCCCCCGACACTGTATCGACATCAATTGTTTGATCATTAACGACCTCATCAGGAATGTTATCAAAAACATCATCAGTTAAACCTTCTGTTTCATTATGTTCAAGAACTTCTATAGACTGAATTGATTCGCTATCTACTTCTACTTCAACTTCAATATCTCCATTATAGCCTTCACCAACTCCTGTATAAGTCCCTGCTTCAAACATGTCTTCTGTTTCTCCAGTTGCTTCATCCGCATCACTGGTTGTATCATCACCACAACCTACTGCCAAAAACAAAAGCGACATAATAAATACGAAACTCAAAATCAACTTCAACTGTTTTTTTCTCATTTTCTCACTTTCCTTTCTGCAAAGTTTAAGAGACTATTCTTTTTTGAAGCTCTCATTACTATCTTTCTAAGACGATTTGTGAATTGTTGAACATTATCATTCAATTGACATTTTACACCAACAAAACCAATGTTTCAACATCAAGTTCAATATTTCACAAATGAAATCATTAGACAAGTTTTTCCTATATTTCTTGTCTTATAGGCCCAGTTATAGCTAGAGTCATTGAAGTTAAGTTGAGTGGTAATCCTAATATATGTATATGAAACAAAACTATTATCTATCTGAGGATGTTTTACATGATTCAGCCTCTTTATTATTCCATTAAAATAACAGCCGATAACCTATTATCTTTAGGAATTTACGGCTGTTTTTCTCTTTATTTAATTACAAAATTCAGATTGTTCTAGCATTCTACGAACTATATAAAGTTTGTCAATTCAATTAATTTAAATGTCGATCGAGTGCTGCGATCACGCGATCCATTTCTTCTTCAGTCGTTGTTAACGGTGGTAAAATACGAACGACTTGAGGTCCTGCAACTAAGATGAGGATGTGATCATTTTCCCTTACGGCATGAACAATATCAATTGCTTTTTTGGTTGTTTCTAAACCTAGTAAGTAACCCGCTCCACGAACGGTTAGAATCTCATTTTTCCGCTGCGCTAAATGCTCTAATTTTTGTTTAAAAAGAGCCATTTGATCACGTATTTGACTCAAATCAAGTTCTTTAGTGATTAGATCTAGTGTCGCTAGTGCACCACTTGTGACAATCGGATTCCCACCAAACGTTGAACCGTGTGTACCTGCAGAGAATGCTTCTGCGACTTCAGATTTAGCAAGTGTTGCACCGATCGGTAAACCTGAGGCAAGCCCTTTAGCGCTCGTTAAAATATCAGGTTCAAAATCAAATTGTTGATAGAAATATAATGTGCCTGTACGTCCCACACCTGTCTGAATTTCGTCAACGATTATTAAAATATCATGTTCATCGCACAGTTTTATCAGTTTTTCTAACCATGCTTTCTCAACAGGTATGACACCACCTTCACCTTGAACGAGTTCTAACATGACCGCTGCCGGTTGACGTTCAATCAACTGGTTGAGAGCTTCAGAATCATTATAGGGTAAATAAGAGAAACCTGGCATTAACGGAAGAAAGCCGTCTTGTATTTTTTCTTGTCCAGTAGCCGATAACGTCGCAAGTGTTCGGCCATGAAACGATTGAGAAAAGGTTACGATCTCTTCACGATCTGTTTGCTTCACCTTTTGATGATAGCGCCTCGCAAGTTTAATCGCCGCTTCATTCGCTTCTGCTCCACTATTGGAGAAGAATACTTGATCAAAACATGTTAGTTGAGTCAGTTGATCAGCTAACTTTTCCTGTGTTGGAATATGGAAAAGGTTCGAACAATGCCAAAGTGTTTCAATTTGCTCTGTCACTTTTTCTTGAACAGATTTCGGACGATGACCGACGTTACACGTTGCAATACCAGATGTATAATCTAAATATTTCGTATCATCGTCTCCATACAGATAGTGACCTTCTCCTTTTACAATCCGAACTGGAAATCGATTATACGTTGGCATAATATGTTCATTTGTTGTTATCTTTTCACAAGACATGACTAGCCTCCTTTAACTGTATCGTTGTTCCTACCTTTTTATGCTGGGTAAAGTCAATGACACTATCCGGATCCAAACCACTTACGATCGCTACTTCCGGCACACCCGAGCGTAACGCTTGTATGGCTGAATTAACTTTAGGAATCATACCACCATAAATATCTCCCGCTTCAATATATCCTTTAATTGTATCTTCAGTCGCAAAATGGATCAGCTCATCATTCACACAAATACCTGGAATATCACTCACATACAGAAGTGGTGCCTCTAATGCTTGAGCAATAGAAGCCGCGGCTAGATCAGCATTGACGTTATATCGTTGCTGAGCTTCTCCTACACCGAGTGGTGAAATGATCGGTAAAAATTCAGCGTCTGTTAATGCTTCAATCATTTTCGTATTTACATGTGTCACATGGCCGACGTGACCGATTTTCCCTGCATCTTTTACAGGCTCAGCTTCCAACATACTGCCATCAATCCCACTCATACCGACTGCTTTAACGCCCTGATCTAAAAATTTACGGACAATTGTTTTATTAACTGAACCACTTAAGACCATTTCAACAACGTCTAAAACTTGATCTGTCGTGACGCGTAAACCATCTACAAAAGTCGTTTTTACATCTAATTTATCAAGCTGCGAGGAAATCATCGGTCCTCCGCCATGAACGATAATCGGTTTAATCCCTTTATCAATAATTGATGAAAAACTTTCATAAAATGCGCTTGGTAGTTTTTCAACAATACTTCCACCACATTTGATCACCATGTATTCCATATCATTCTCTCCTTACGTCCGGTAAGATGCATTAATTTGCACGTAATCATAGGATAAATCGCAACCCCAACCCTTTGAGCTAGCGGTACCCTTTCCTACTGATGCATAAATGACAATTTCATCTTGCTCCAAATAGCGTTTAGCTTCGATTTCATCAAAATCAACAGGTACACCTTGTTTTACAACATCAATGTCGCCTAAAGCAACATCAACTGCATTGGGATCGATCTCGATACCACTATAGCCGATCGCTGTGATGATTCGGCCCCAATTAGCATCCGAACCGTGGATAGCTGTTTTGACTAAATTTGAACCGATAATTGATTTGGCAATTTGCTGCGCTTCTTCTTCTGTATGCGCCCCTTCTACTTGCACTTCAATCAGCTTCGTTGCACCTTCTCCGTCTCGAGCGATTGATTTCGCAAGCGATTGGCTGACAAAAAATAGCGCCTCATAAAATTGATGCCACTCAGGATGGTTTTCATCAAGTTGATCGTTTCCTGCTAAACCATTTGCCATGACACAAACCATATCATTCGTACTTGTATCACCATCTACTGTGATCATATTATAAGACTGGTTGGTAATAGACTTGAGAGCATTCGTTAGCGCCCCTTTTTCTATATGGGCATCTGTTGTGATAAAGCTAAGCATTGTTGCCATATTCGGATTAATCATACCCGATCCCTTTGCAGCACCACCAATTGTCACGGTTTTTCCATCAATCTCAAGTGTCACTGCCACACCTTTCCGAACGGTATCTGTGGTTAAAATAGCCGATTCAAACGACGCCGCTGATGGCTTATTAAAATCAATCTCATCAATACCTGATCGGATTTTATCCATAGGTAACAGCGTGCCAATTAAGCCAGTTGACGCGACAGCGACATCCTTTTCAGCTAAACCTAACTTCGCGGCTGTTAAATGACGCATCTCTAAGGCATCCACTTCACCTTGCTTACCTGTACATGCATTTGCAACACCGGAGTTACAAATAAGAGCACTTAATGTTTGATTGCTTTCGATACTTTCTTTTGTCACATTTAACGGCGCTGCCTTAAAGCTATTTGTTGTATAGACTGCCGCTGCGACTGCTTCTTTTTCCGTGTATAACCAAGCTAAATCAAGCTTCGTTTTTCGAATGCCGCAATGTAGCCCGCCTGCGTGAAAACCATGAGGTGATATGATCGATCCGTTTTTTATTTCTGTCATGCCCTGACTTTTCGTTGTTACATTCATTGTATTCGCCCCCCTATGGAAAAATCGGTAAAAGTTCTAATCCTGTCTTTTCATCAAATCCGTGCATGATATTAAAGTTTTGAATCGCTTGACCAGAAGCACCTTTTACTAAGTTGTCGATGACTGAAATGACGGTTAATTTGTTCGTCCGCTCATCAACATGGACAGCTATAGCGCAATAGTTACTGCCATAGACTTCTTTTGTTTGTGGGTAATGGTTATTTGTATACACTTTGACGAATGGGTCATTTTTATAATAGTCCTGATATAAATCGTTCATTTTTTGTTGAGAATAATCTGTTGATAAATTTCCGTAAATGGTTGTCATAATCCCTCTAGTCATCGGGACAATATGCGGTGTGAATTGAACTGTCACTTCCTCACTTGCTGTTTTAGATAACCACTGCTCAATTTCTGGTATATGTTTATGCGCTCCGAGCTTATACGCTTTTGTATTCTCATTCATCTCTGAGTAATGCACATTTTGAGATAAGCTTCTACCTGCTCCTGAGGCACCTGTTTTACCATCAATAATAATCGAATTCAGATCAATAAGTTTATGATGAACTGCTGGCATAAGCCCTAACAATGTAGCCGTTGGATAACAGCCTGGATTCGCAATTAATTGTGCTTGTTTGACTGCTTCACGATTTTCTTCCGTAAGACCGTAAACAGCTTCTTTTAACGTTTCGGCATCTGCTGCGTCATATCCATACCACTCTTCATAGACTTCTTGATCTTTCAGCCGAAAATCTCCAGATAAATCAATACACTTCACGCCGCTTTTTATTAACTCTGGCATCCATTTTGAACTCACATTAGCTGGTGTTGCAAAAAACACAACATCGACGTATTGGCTAATCGCCTCAACACTCATCGACTCCATTGTTAAATCAACATGGTCTTTCATATGTGGATAGATGTCAGAAAAACGCTCATTCGCTTTAGAATGCGAAACGACTTTTATTTGGTCAACATGTGGATGATGGTATAGAAATCGAATTAATTCTACACCACCATAGCCACTTCCCCCTACAATGGCTACATCCATTGACTAACACCCCTTATCCGTTCTAGTTTATAGTAAATTATTATACTTCAATATGTATGTTTATACAATAGTAAAATGATATTTATTTATTAATTAAGGTTTTGATTGTATAATTATACACAACCGCTGTATTTAACTCCCGGGTTTTAACACACAAAAAAGCCTCTTTAAATCTGTAAATTAAACAGTTTTAAAGAGGCTTTATAAATTATTCGATCACACGATTTGTTAGTGTTCCGATCTCTTCAATTGATAACGACACTTCGTCTCCAGCTTGTAAAAAAGCTGGTGGATCCTGCGCAAATCCTACCCCATCTGGTGTACCTGTTAAAATAATATCACCGGGTTCTAACGTCATTAAACTTGAAATAAATTCAATGATCTCATCAATTTTAAAAATCATTTGCTCTGTATTAGACGATTGTCTTCGTTCGCCATTTACAAACGATTCGATTTTTAAAGCTTGAGGATCTTTTATATCCTGAGGTGTCACAATCCACGGTCCAATCGGCGTTGAACGATCGAGCGTTTTGCCTTGTAACCACTGCGGCGTTCGTTTTTGTAAGTCGCGAGCCGAAATGTCATTGGCAATCGTATAACCCGCTATATAATCAATCGCATCTTCTTTTGAGATGTTTTTAGCCTTTTCTTTGATGACAACAGCTAACTCCACTTCATAATCTAACTTTTCTGTTAAGGGTGACTTTTCAATCGAATCATCTGGTCCAATTAATGCATTAGCAAACTTAGCAAACAATACTGGATATGTTGGTAATTCAGTTTTCATCTCATGCACATGATCTTTATAATTCGTTCCAATACAAATTATTTTATGCGGCGTTACAACAGGCGGCCCTAATTTTACGTCTTTTTGGTCATAGTAAAGATGAGGAAAGTCATGCGTTTGGAAAAACGAAACAACTTCTTCTGCTTTATTGAATGACCAACTCCCCATTTGGAAAAATAGATTGGGATCAGATGGACAAATCGATTCAATCGTATCAACTAAGTTCATATCCTGCTTAATCGTGACCATCTCTTGACACGCTCTTTCTAAGTCAACAATCTTTCCGTCCTTTTCATAACCCATCCGATACATAGATGATACTTGTTCATTTTTATAGGTGACTAATCGCATCTAACCACTCCCTTACGATGATGTTAACACTTCTGACTGCATATCAATCGCGATACCATGCTCGAGGGTATGTCCAATTGTACAACCGCGTTTAGCTGACTTTTCTAATTTTTTACGCGTTTTTTCTTCAAGTTCACCATTAAACTCGACATGAATAGCCATCGACTTCATTCGGCTAGGACGTGCGTCAGGATCTTTCGTTACTGAAACGTCAATCTTATAACCCTCAATGTCAATTTGATCACGTTCAATTATTGCATCTAGCGTTAATCCGATACACATTGCCACCGAACTGCACAAGTAATCAACCGGTGAGAATCCATCCACGTCTGTTTTGCTACTTGCTCCATAAGAAATTGAACCTTTTTCATTTTCAATTTCATGCGCTTGATCCGATCGTTTATTTAAAGTAATCATCACATTACCCTCCTCGTTTTTATCTCTATTATAACATGCCCTATTTTTACGCTTACAAAACCGCTTAAGACCTTGTCAGCCCTTTCCGATCATAGCGACTTTGATAATGTTTCCATTTTGCATTGCGTATCATTTGATTAATCACCTCTGACGATACCAAACCGAGCGCAATCGCACCGGATAGCATAATGACTCTAGCAGCTAAAGGAATCGCTGCGTCGTAATTATTCTCTACAAACTGACGCATCGTATCATAAGCCAATCCACCAGGTACGAGTGGGATAATACCAGCCACATTAAAAATGATAATCGGGGTGCGAAACCATTTTGCAAATACTTGTGATATAACTGCCACCACGAATGCCCCTGCCAATGTTGAAACAACCGCTTCAATACCAAAGCTCGTTAAAAGTGTGTAAATAAACCAACCTGCCATACCGACAAGCCCACAAGGAAATAATGTATTTTTAGGTGCATTAAATATAACAGCAAAACCCGCTGCTGCAACAAAACTAACAATCAATTGCTCAATCATGGAACCCTCTCACTTCCTAATTAAGTTAGACAATGAAAAAAATAGCTGCAACACCCGCTCCAATTGCGAGTGCTGTTAGCGCTGCTTCTGCTGTTTTAGCAATACCTGAAACGAGATGATGCGCCATCAAATCACGAACAGCATTTGTAATCAACAACCCAGGCACTAATGGCATGACAGAACCAATAATGATTTTATCAATATCAGCCCCTATTCCGAATTGACTAAATAAATAGGCAAGAAAACCAAGAATAATGGAAGCTAAAAATTCTGCAAAAAAACGTACCTTAAGTGTCCGGTGGAAATATTGCATCGCACCATAAGCCATAGAACCGACAACCAAAGCAGGAAAGAAATCTGACCACGCTCCTTGGAACATAATCGTAAAACCACCACTCGCTGCAGCCGCTGCTAATAATTGCACCCATACAGGGTATGTATTTTTTTGCATTTCAATCTCTTCAAGTTCATCACAAGCCTCATCAAGCGTTAGATCACCTGTTGATATGCGGCGAGAGACACTATTAACTTGACTGACCTTGTGTAAGTCCGTAACCCGCTCAACAATACGGACAAAGTTTGTCGGATTTGTTGTTGATGAGGCGAACATGATCGCTGTTGGTGTCACGTGTGATTGAGCATACTCGAGTCCATATGCATTTGCAATCCGCACCATCGTATCTTCTACTCGATACGTCTCGGCACCGCTTTTTAACATAATACGACCTGCCAATAAACAAACATTAATGATCGTTTGTTCTTGCAAAACGCTCACCTCTTTTCTTTCTATCATGATCCGTCCTTTAATACTTAGAAAATGCAGCGTGATATAAAATAATTAAGACAGAACCTGTCGTTGCCATAATACCTAATATGTAATACAACGTTGTCCCTCCGAATGTGTCTAAAACATAACCACCGCCTAGCGATGCGACAATACCTGATATACCGAAGAAAACGGTCGTAAACAATAAGTGACCTGTCGCCTGTAGTTTTTCAGGAATAAGTCGAGAGACGTACTGGAAAGCTGCGAGGTAGAAAACACCAAAGGATAGACCGTGCATAAATTGAAATGCGACAATCCCGAGTGGCTCTGTGAAATATCCGTATAAAAACCATCTTGTGGCATAAATTAAAGCCGCTCCTACCATAAAAATTAATGGATGGAATTTTCTAAACCACTTACCTGCAAAAGCAAAAACGAGCGCTTCACTGACAACCCCCATAAACCATGACCAGCCTACAAGGCTATCACGACCTCCTAATTCACTAATATAGAGACCAATATAGTTATCATTGGCTCGGTGTGTAATCGTTACTAACAAAAGCATTAATAAATAGAGGAGTAAGCGATGATTTTTTAATAAAATACGAACATCACCCAGTTGTACGGGTTTCGCCTTTACTTCCACATCAGCTAAACGAAAACTAACGATTAATACAATCGACGCCATAAAGACATATGGTATAACTAAATACTGAACACCGACCCAATCAATCAGTTCACCAACAAGTAAAGCATTAATCGCAAATCCAATAGATCCCCACGTTCTAATTGACCCAAACGGAATCCCTAGCATATGCGCTCTTCTTTGCGCGAGACTATCAGCAAGCGGTCCGATCGATGATTGGAAGAAGTAGAAGAAAATAGCGAATATAAAGATGAGTAAAAACGTTGTCATCTGGAAAAAGATCGCACTACTCACGACTAAACCAATCGCTGTAATAATTAAGATTTTTTGCATGGTTTGATATTTGTCACTCATAAAGCCCCAAAACGGTTGCGCGATGATCGATATCGTTGGACCAATAGCCAGTATAAAGCCAATTTCTTGTCCACTTAATCCTCGATACGTTAACAGTAATGGCAAAAAGCTAACGACCATCGTATTCGCACCATGAAAACTAAATAAAAGCATTTTCAATGGAACGAGTGAAGTTTGATTGTTCACATAATTCTCCCCTTATCTTGTAGTATCTAGTGATCTATTATACGGCTTTTTGTAATGATTGGAAAGGCAGAAGTCAGACTTTCCACAAACTCATTCTCTGATACCAGACCCTTCACTATAATCTAGTTTTTTCGTCTCTAACAATATATGCTATACTAGACAAAAAGAGTAAAGGAGAAGCTCAATGAAACGCACAGGTTTTACAATTACAGCGATCGTCGTTCTTTTATTTGGATTGTTAATTATATTGACTCAATTTGGTGATAACACCGTTCAAAGCGCACAAGATATTGACACAATAGATGGAGAAGAAGCATTAGACTTAAATGATCATGACTACCTTGTTTACTTTTGGCAAGAAGGTTGTCACTACTGCGAAATTATTGAAGATGATATCGTTCAATACGCCAATGAAGGCGATCTACCTATCTACCTTGTGGATATGAACGAACAACAAAACCAATCATTATGGTATGACTGGCAAGCACATCAAGATACTTATAATGAAGTTGTTGGTGAGATCGTTGACGGAGAAGAAGAATATTTTGTTGATATAGAAGAGTATCTAGAAGACGATTCGGTTGACTGGGGATTAGAGGTCACAGAGGACAATGAAATTGTTGCGATCAACCAAACCCCTGATTTAAACAGATCACCCGATGATTCAAGCGAGCTTGATATTGCTGGAACACCTACATTAATTAGAGTTGAAAATAACAATGTAGTCGATTATGCTTTTGGAGACGAAGAAAGTGTTGAACTATTAGAAGAAAATTAAATAAAATAAAGAAAGGTGCTCATCTATCAATCTGAGCGCCTTTCTTATAGACATAACCACTTGTTTTTAAGCGCTGTTAATACAGCATTCGTACGATCAGGAACAGCGAGTTTATGTAAAATAGAACTAACATAGTTTTTAACTGTTTTATCTGATATAAAAAGTTCTTCTGCAATTTTAAAATTGCTGTATCCTTTTACAAGCAATTCCAGCACTTCCCATTCTCGATTTGATAGCAGTTCACCAGGTGGGTTTGATTCTTTAGACTGCATCTCGATATGTAATTCTAGCAAACATTGACCAAGAGATGGATGAATAAACTTTCGACCACTCAATATCCACTCGATCGCTTGAGCAAGTTCACGTTCGGTCATCTCTGAACAAAAATACCCATTAAGACCTAAATCAAACAGCGGTTTTAGTTTTTCTCGGTCAGCTTGATCAACCCATACAATGACCTGTTTCTCCATTGATTGAAAGAGCTCAGCCCATTCTTTCACGTCACTAGATACATCGAGATCCAAAAGAACGAGATCAACCGATGATTCCATTTCTCTTAAACTGTTTTCAGAACCTCCTTCACAACATTCTACCTCGATGTCAGGAAATTGTCTTTGCAACAAACCTACCATACCATCACGTAACAATGAGCTTTTTTTCATAAATAAGAGTTTCATTTTAACTAATCACTTCTTTTCTGTATGTATTCGTCCAAACCCTAGTGAGGAGCCTACCTAACCTATTCATTGTACGCTTACTAGCCAACCTATAACTCATGTTACTTATTATAACGAATAGGGTCAACTAATCTCAAACCGAATCAATTGATTTAAAGAGACGTTCCCTTGTGCAGATATAATACCACTTATAATTAATGACTTTTGTATGGAGACTTTAGAAATAGTATTTGCCTCCTCATTTCAACCTAAACACTAGACATATTGCCATAAATAATACTGTGCCATTAGACTCAAAATGAAATATTGATTTTTTTATAGGTCTAAATCATTATTTTTGCTACTTTTTGACAAATGCAACAAATATAGTTGATTTGGTAACTGACCATATCTCTGCTAACATATTTAATAAGAAGAAGTACAAGACATGATAACCATAGGAGGAAACATAATGGAGATAACATTCACACAACCTGCGATCAAGTGGTTTAAAAATGAAATGGATTTAGAAGAGGGTGATTACCTCCGTTTTTTTGTTAGATACGGGGGACATTCATCGATCCAACCTGGATTTTCACTTGGAATAAGCATGCAAGACGAACCGTATGAACCACTCGCCAAAAGGGAGATCGATGGTATTATCTTTTTTATCGAAAAGAAAGACCAGTGGTATTTTAAAAACAACCGATTACACGTCAAATACTCTAGAAAAAGAGATGAAATCGAATTTATCACTGATTAATATGACACATTAAAAAACTCGCGTCTAAAATCAACGCGAGTTTTAAAATTAAAATAAACCTAGTGCTTCACCATCGTCATCAACATCCATCTTAAGCGCCGCTGGTTGTTTTGGCAGACCAGGCATGGTTAAAACATCTCCGGTCAAGACAACGATAAAACCAGCACCAACAGACGGACGAAGCTCTCGAATCGTTATTGTAAAGTCACGAGGCCGACCTAAAGCCGTCGGATCATCAGATAGCGAGTACTGTGTTTTAGCCATACAAACCGGTAAATGACCCCAATCATTTTTTTCGAATGCTTCACATTGTGCTTTCGCTTCTTTTGTTAATTCCACGCCGCTCGCACCATATACTCGCTTAGCAACTGTTTCAATCTTTTTTTCTAAAGTCAGATCAAGCGGATACAGCGGATTAAAATTAGATTCATTAGATTCAACCGTCTTAATGACTTGATCAGCTAAATCAAGCCCACCCTGACCACCATCTGCCCATACCGTTGTGAGCGAATAGTCAACGTCAGATTGCTCACAATAGTTTTTAAAATATTCGAGTTCTTTTTCTGTGTCTGTATCAAACTGATTTAACGCAACAACAAATGGTAAACCGAAAGCCTCAATCGTCTCCATATGTTTTTCCAAATTAACAAGGCCGCGCTTGATCGCCTCAACATTTTCTTCTTTCAAATCAGCTTCAGCTACGCCACCGTGTAGCTTCAACGCTCGAAGTGTTGCAACAATCACAACCGCATCCGGGTGAATGTCACCAATCCTCGCTTTTATATTTAAAAACTTTTCAGCACCGAGGTCTGCACCAAATCCGGCTTCTGTGATTGTATAATCCGATAATTTGCTTGCCATCTTCGTTGCAATTAGACTATTGCAGCCATGAGCAATGTTCGCAAAAGGGCCGCCATGAATAAAAGCCGGGACACCTTCAATCGTCTGAACTAAATTGGGTTTAAAAGCTTCCTTCAATAGAAGCGTTAATGCCCCTTCATAACCTAAATCCTTAACAGTTACTGGGGTCTCATCAGCACGGTAAGCAACAACCATTCGTGCGAGCCGTTCTTTTAAATCTGCTAAGCTTGTCGCTAAACACAATACAGCCATAATCTCAGAAGCAACTGTTATATTAAAGCCGTCTTCTCTGGGTACCCCTTGTTTCGGGCCGCCTAAACCGACCACGACATCTCTTAACGCACGATCATTCAAATCAACAACACGTTTCCAAGAAATGCGTCGTGTATCAATTTCACACGTATTCCCTTGAAAAATATGGTTATCAATAAATGCAGACAAGGCGTTATTCGCTGTTGTGATTGCATGAATATCCCCAGTGAAATGAAGGTTAATAGACTCCATCGGTACAACCTGAGAATAACCGCCACCAGTTGCTCCACCTTTAATCCCCATAACAGGCCCTAAAGAGGGTTCTCTAAGCGCCACACTCACATCTTGATTCCGCGCTCGCAATGCTTGAGCGAGTCCAACTGTTACCGTTGATTTTCCTTCTCCCGCACGCGTTGGATTAATAGATGTTACTAAGACAACCCGACCATCTTTATGATCTTTTAGCCTTTCCATCACATCTAAATTTACTTTTGCTTTATCTTTACCATACGGCTCCCATTCATGCTCTTCTAAACCTAATTGATTAGCAATTTCCTCTACCGGCTTCAAATTCGCTTGTTGTGCAATATCTAAATCTGATAACATACACTCATCCCTTCTTTTTAAAAACGTACGATTTTATGTTTTTTTATTAAATTATTCGTATTATAACACATTCTCGTATTATTGTATCGCTATACCTTAATAAAGTTTGTCTTTTCATAAATTGTGAATGATTGAGCATTAATGATTTTAAAATGAAGTGGATCAGTCGCTATGACTCATCCACTAAGTTCATTTTTTTCATAAATTCTCGCATCCGCTTCATCGCTTCTGCTAACTGTTTCATAGAAGCTGCGTATGAACAGCGAATGTATCCTTCGCCACTCGCACCAAACACATTTCCTGGAACAACAGCGACTCTTTGATCTTCTAATAACGCTTCAGCGAAAGCTTCAGATGTCATGCCTGTTGCTTTAATTGAAGGGAATACGTAGAAAGCGCCCCCAGGCAAATGACACGTTAATCCCATATCATTAAGAGCCTTGACGACATAATTTCTTCTTTGACGGTAACTATTCTTCATCTCTTGCACTTTTACGCGCCCATTTTTAAGCGCTTCTAGTGCACCATATTGCGCCATGGTTGGTGCGCACATAATCGTGTATTGATGAATTTTCGTCATAGCTTTAATAATCGATGCAGGTCCTGCAGCATAGCCTAACCGCCAGCCTGTCATCGCAAATGATTTAGAAAAACCAGAGATCAAAATCGTCCGGTCGATCATCCCATCAATTGAAGCAAAACTTGTGTACACATCATCGTATAAAAGATCGGCATAAATCTCATCCGATACAACAACGAGATCATGTTCTTTGACAACACCCGCAATCGCTCTTAAATCTTGTTCATCAAGAGAGGCTCCGGTTGGATTGTTCGGGCTACATAGCAGGATGGCTTTTGTATTCGGTGTGATCGCCGCTTCGATCTGTTCCTTTTGAACTTTAAATTCAAATGTTTCTTCTGCTTCAACGACAACCGGTTTACCTCCAGCTAATTCAATAGCAGGAATGTACGATACAAAGCTCGGTTCGATTACGATTACTTCTTCACCTGGATTTAATATCGCTCGAAACGCGACATCAATAGCTTGTGAGGCACCGACTGTGATTAACAATTGATCCTCAGCACGGTAAGAAACGTGGTATTCGGTTGCTAAAAAGTTTGAGACCGCTTCTCTTAGTTCAAACAATCCTGCGTTTGCAGTATATGCCGTGTAGCCCTGTTCTAAAGAATGATAGCTTGCCTCAATCACATTCCAAGGTGTCACAAAATCAGGCTCACCTACACCGAGTGAGATGACGTTATCCATTTGTGAAGCTAAGTCAAAAAAACGTCTAATCCCTGATGGTTTTAAATCTTGTATATGGTCTGCAACAAAATGATTATCTGATTCTGTCATGGTGAAACCACCATTCGCTTATCTGTATCTTGTTGATCTTCAAAAATAACACCATCATGTTTATACTTTTTCAACACAAAATGTGTGACGGTCGATACAACAGAATCGAGCGTCGATAACTTATCAGATACAAATCGACTAATTTCCATCATTGTATTGCCTTCAATCGTTAAGGACAAATCATAACCGCCGCTCATTAAGTAAAGCGCCTTTACTTCTTCAAAGCGATAAATTCTTTCAGCTACTTGGTCAAACCCTTTGCCTCTTGTCGGGGTTACTTTCACTTCGATCATTGCTGTTACCACTTCTTCATTCAATACTTTTGCCCAGTTAATTAATGTAGAGTAACCCAAAATAGAGCATTCATTCTCAAGGCGTTCAATCATAGCGGTTACTTCTTCTTTGTCTAACTCAATCATACTCGCAATCGTCTCATCACTTAGACGACCGTTACTTTCTAATAATTGTAATAATTCAATCTCTTTTGCTTCCATCGTCTTTCACCTTCTTATTTTGAGTCGTGTGATTTTTTAGAAATTTCTTTCATCTTACTATAATTTTGATCATACGTAAATATAATTAAGTTTCTTGGCCATCAGCTGAAGTCAATTTCTCATCAATTAAATTCTCGGCTAGTTTTCTGTACATATTACTGTAATGAATTAATGACAAAATGAGTAACAAATGATCCGTATCATCTTCCTTTGTCTCAGCGTCAATTTCTTGGTGCAGCTTTTTAATATTTTGTTCAAAGTTTTCAGATTGCATTTCCATTAAATCACTATATGTCTGGTAGAGGGACTCTACATCCACATCATCTTCTTTCATCACATTCACCAGTGGTTTTAACGTTTGTTTGACATCCGCTAATGAAAGCCCACCTTTTAATTGATAAATAAATTGAATCAACATAATATGTTCTTTTGTATATTTTTTATTTTTTACAGGCAGGAATTGATCCCCTTTTGCATAATTATTAATCATTGTTTTTGTTAAAATCTTCTCTTCTGGGTCACGCTTTGTTTCATGATACGTTTGGTCAAATAGCTGTGTCACTTGATCCATATAAAGATCGAGAGATGGAATATCTTCTATTTTAATGTAGCGATCTTTATGGTGACTTAACAAACGCTCAATATCGATCATATGATCATCTCCTATTTCTTAAGTAAGATTAGTATAACTTAACTGCGTCATATAGTAAATGTTGACAAAAATAAATATAAGAGTATTATGTTATGTAGTTATTAAAACTATGTATAAGGTTGTGAGTATAATGAATAAAAAATTAAGAGAACCCGTTAACAGTCTCACCCACTTGTTTGGCGCTATTCTTAGCGCTTTTGCAATGATAGCCATGATTATTGAAACAAGTGACGCCGGATGGATCGATACGTTATCAGTCATTGTTTTTGGACTTAGTTTAATCGCTCTTTATTCCGCTTCTGCGACATATCACGGCATTAACGGATCCATTGATCGTATTTTAAAATGGAGACGAATTGACCACGCGATGATCTTTGTCTTAATTGCCGGAACTTATACGCCTTATTGTTTAATTGCCTTAAGCGATGAACGCGGCTTGCTTTTACTTACCATCATATGGTCTGTTGCGATTGCAGGATTATTGTTTAAGTTCATCTGGTTTCACTGCCCACGTTTTTTATCCACGCTTTTGTACATATTAATGGGTTGGATCATTGTTTTTGCAGCACCTTCACTTTTAAGACAAGTTGAATTAACAGGCGTATTACTTCTTCTATTCGGCGGGATTGTTTATACGCTTGGTGGGGTTATTTATGCATTAAAACCAAAATGGCTAGAAAGTCAGTATTTAGGTTTTCATGAAATTTTTCATTTATTTATTCTTGCAGGCTCCTTGTTACACTTCTTATCTATTTATATTTATGTTTTATAATGAAAAACACCCCCTCATTCAAGCGAATTCGCTTCGGTGAGGGGGTTACTTTCTAATATAAAATGAAAGTCGACTAAGATTGATGGCGTCTTGCAAAGTCTACAAATCGAAAACGATCAGGACGGTGTCTTGATTCAGTATATTGAAATAAGGTCGCATCGTCTAAATACACATAGTTTTTAATGACAACTATATTGTGAAACCCTTCAAAATCCAATAACTCTTTATCTTCTAATGTTGGCTCTTCGACTGTGATTTCTTTCTTCGCAAAACTAATTTTTAAGCCTAACTCACCTTCAAGATACGTATAAATCGAATCTTTACAGATGTCTTCCGTTAAGTGTGGAACGTGCTCCTTGATTAAGAAATCTTTATCCAAAATAACCGATTCACCGGCGAGATGTCGCGCACGAACGACACGCCAAATCTCTTGGTCTTTTGTAACCTGTAGTTGATGCTGCAAATGACGCGAAGGATTCGTTAACGTCAAATCATGCACAACCGTCTCTGCATTCTGGTCAAGCTTTTCAGATAGCTCTTTAAAACTGACCAGTCCAGATACAGGAAAGTCGAATTTATTACGCGTAATCACAACAGATCCTTTCCCTCTTACTTTTTGGATATACCCGTTTTGTGATAAGAGGTTTAATGCTTTTCGAATCGTTTCACGTGAGGTGTCAAACGTCTCTTTTAACTCATTTTCTGATGGGAGTAATTCATCAACTTTATATTCACCATCTTCTATTTGCTCAACTAATTCTTGATAAATCACTAAATATTTATTCTTCATGCTAAATCGCCCTTACTTACTGAATTATGAGCGTAGATTGACTCGATATACGACTGATTCATATGGGCGTAGTTCCCCTTTTTTCGCATCACCCACTGGGGTTGTGTAATTGCTAATTAAGAGTTCACCACTTTCATCGATCTCTACATCTGATGTTACATCATATGAAACCGTCTCACCATAGAAATTGTTTAACACAATTAGGGCTTCATCGGTATCTTGTCTCACATAAGCAAAGATAGCACGATCATCTTCTAGAATCAATTGGTAATTACCTGTTGTGATAATCGGATACTCTTTTCTTAGTTGAATTAACTTTTGATAATGATAAAAAATTGAATCCGGATCTTTTAACGCTTCTTTTGCATTAACTGTTTGGTAATTAGACGCTACATCGATCCACGGCGTCTCGTCTGTAAAACCTGCGTGCTTCGTATCATCCCATTGGACAGGTGTTCTTGAATTATCTCGTGACTTTTCTTTTAATATTGCTAAAATTTCAGACTCACTCATACCCTCTTCTTGCTTCATCCGATACATATTTAATGACTCAACATCTCGGTACTGATCAATGGAATCAAATTTAGGATTTGTCATCCCAAACTCTTCACCTTGATAAATATAAGGTGTCCCTTTCATCATGTGAATCGTTGTCGCAAGCATTTTTGCCGATTCACGATGATACGTCTGGTCATCACCAAATCGAGAAACAATTCTTGGTTGATCATGATTACACCAAAAGAGAGCATTCCAACCTCCGCCTTGATGCATCCCCACTTGCCACTCGCTTAAAATACGCTTCAATGCTTGAAAATCAAATGGGGCTGTTGTCCACTTTTCACCATTAGGATAATCAACTTTTAAGTGGTGGAAATTGAAGGTCATATCAAGTTCCTGACGTTCTGGGCGTGTATATTTAATACAACTATCAATCGTCGTCGATGACATCTCACCAACTGTCATCACCTCGCGCCCTTGGAATACGTTTTTATGCATATCATGAAGGTATTCATGTACTTTAGGTCCATCTGTATAAAACTTACGACCATCTCCAGGTGGTACTGAACCATCATCGTCCGGGAACGATTGATCTTTCGAAATAAGGTTAATGACATCTAATCTAAACCCATCAACACCTTTATCTAGCCAAAAATTCATCATTTCATAAACCGCATCACGAACCGCTTCATTTTCCCAATTTAAATCAGCTTGTGTCACATCAAATAAATGAAGATAATATTGACCGGTTGTTTCATCATACTGCCAAGCATTACCCCCGAATTTTGATTGCCAATTATTCGGTTCTTGACTCCCTTTACCGTCTTTCCATATATAAAAATCACGGTACGGATTATCTTTTGATGATTTGGATTCTTTAAACCAAGCATGCTCTGTTGATGTGTGGTTAACCACAATATCAGTAATAATCTTAATCCCTCGACTATGGGCTTCATCTAATAATCGGTCGAAATCGTCCATCGTTCCATATTCATGAAAAATTGAATAATAATCTGAGATATCATATCCGTTATCATTTTGGGGTGAGTCGTAAATCGGCGTTAACCATAAAACGTCTACCCCTAACTCTTTTAAATAGTCTAATTTTTCAATAATACCGTTAAGATCACCAGTTCCTGTACCTGTTGTGTCATTAAAACTCTTCGGATAAATTTGATAGACAACTGCATCTTGCCACCATGGTTGACTCACGTTTCATCATTCCTTTCAATCAATTTTAAAAAAGACAAGAGCAACCATTTATCACAATGGATAAATGGTTGCTTTAAAAAGCTTATTTTTTACCTAGACGTTCGTATGCATTGTGACCCATTTTTGTTTTTGCTAACGTCAATGTTAATGCAATAGGTACAGCAATTGCAACTGCCATTGCTACAAAGAACATAAGCCAGTGTTGAGCTTGAATGGACAAGAAGCCAGGGAGGCCACCTACACCAATTGAGTTAGCCATAACGCCCGAACCGACTGAAATAACGGCTGCGATCGATGAACCAATCATACCTGCTAAGAAAGGAAAGCCGTATTTCAAGTTAATACCAAACATCGCTGGCTCTGTTACACCTAAGTAACAAGAAATAGCTGCCGGTACAGATACTTGTTGTTCTTCTTTATCACGTTTATTCAAGATAATCATACCGACTACCGCTGAACCTTGCGCTATATTTGAAAGAGCAATCATTGGCCATAAGTTTGTTCCATCAAATAAACTCATTAACTGTAGATCGATTGCATTTGTCATATGGTGCAAGCCTGTAATAACAAGTGGGGCATATGCAAATCCAAATAACGATGCAAACAACCAACCAAATGATGATGTTAAACCTGTAAAGACAACATCAGAAATCCAATCACCAATGACCCAACCAATTGGTCCGAGTACAACGTGTGCAATCAAGACAGCTGGTAAAAGAGCAAAGAATGGAACAAAAATCATTGAGACAACATTCGGAATGACTTTTCGTAACCAAATTTCTAAATAAGCAAGAACAAAACCTGCCATAATAGCTGGAATAACTTGTGCTTGATAACCAATCATATCAACTGTCGCAAAACCAAAGTCCCACGCAGGAATCTCAGTCGCTTCTGCTACACCATAAGCATTCAGTAACTGTGGTGACACTAATGTTAAACCAAGTACAATCCCAAGTATTTGAGTTGTACCCATTTTACGTGTGATCGACCAGACAATACCGACTGGCAAGAAGTGGAATATCGCTTCACCTATTAACCAGAGGAAATCAAATGTCCCTTGCCAAAATTGAGATAATTCTATAAGTGCTTGATCATTGTTAGGACCGAATTCTGGAATGTCACCAATAATATTACGGAAACCTAAAATTAAACCACCGACAACTAATGCTGGAATAATCGGCGTGAAAATTTCAGCAAGATTTGAAATTAAACGTTGTAAAAACGTTAAGTTTTGCTTAGCGGCTTGTTTTGCTTCTGACTTTGAAGCATCCCCCACACCTGCTATTTCAGTAAATTCGTTATAAAACTTAGCAACTTCATTACCTATAATAATTTGAAACTGACCTGCATTTGTAAAAGTTCCTTTGACGATGTCCATGTTTTCGATTTTGTCTTTATCCGCTTTTTTATCGTCATTTAAGACAAAACGCATGCGCGTGGCACAATGTGTGACAACAGAAATGTTATCGCTTCCACCTACGTGCTCCAAAAGCTCTTTTGCCGACTTTTCATATTGACCCATTTTTTCGAACTCCCTTCTCATAATAAAAGAATAATGACATAGGAAACTTGTATATACAAGTTAATGATTACGTTTTCATTTTATCCTGTATATACAAGTTAGTCAATAGGTAATTATCATTTTTTTATTAAGAATCGAAAAAGTTTCGGTCGAGGTAGCCACCAGCTTCTTGAATCTCTGCTACAACCTCTTTTAGATCTTTCTCTGCGACCTTAAATGCTAAGATGGTATCTTTGTCTCTCGCCGCTTTTTTCTCTTCCTCTGAAAGTTCAGTAAACGCTACAGCGTGAGAAGTCCCAGTACCTGTAAAAGCATTGTCGACACCTGCTGTTCCAGATGGTACAAACGGTACAACGAAATCAATTAAGTCATCATCAACCAGCTTCTCCACACGAATGTCTTCTGTATTATATTTAGCCAACTTCGTCTTTAAATCTTCTGCTTCATTTTCATCTTTAACAAACACTTGTACATTTTTCATCTTTAACATTCCTCCTCTTTTAATTTCTATATCAATCATTTTTCCCTAACTTAACGAATTCAAACCTTCCTTAATGCAACAAAAAACAAGTGCATGCGATTTATTTAATCACGTGCACTTGTTTAGCTCATCCATTTCGGTGGGGTATTTTTCCCCCAATAAACATCACCAATTGAGTAATGTCTTTCAAATTGATCATCTGTTAGGTGATAGTGGAAATTAAACCAATACCCACTTTGAGGTTTATTCTCTCTCCTTATATGGAACTTGGCAATAATCGATTCTTGTTCTTGGTCATATAAATCGAATATTTTCTCTCCGTATCCTGGTGAAGGTTGTTCAATCAATTCTAAATTAAACAACTGATTCGGGTCGTAATCGTCGACAAGTTCATTGATAACGGTTTCAACATTTGGGATGACCTCATCATAAATCACATCATCTACCTGGGCCATCATTCTAGGACCCATCTTCTCAGTAATTCTCGCTGCCGCTTGATATGATAACTCTTCTACAGGATCTAATGCAACTTGTGGTCTCGATTGATCACTTTCTAATTCAGCATCACGATCAATCGTCTGTGTATGTACGGTTTCATTTTTATTTTCTGGTTCAATCTCTTTATAGTCACTTTCAACATTCGCATCTACATCAAGTGGTGGCACATAGAGACCTAATGTCATAATCGCTACAATCGCAACAAATAATTTCTTAATCCAAACTTCCATTTTTTGTGTCCACCCCTTTCGTTGATTATCGAATTATAAACATCATATCATAGCTTTTATAAAAATAGTTAAATCCCTTTAAATTGTAACGAAAATGACATGTTTACATCTTTTTTTCACATTTTTCAAAAAACAAGTGAAAGCAAACTATAGGTTGCAATACTATTCCAAATTAAATGTAATAAAATGGGCGCCCAAAGCGTTCTTGTTTTATAATACACACCTGTGATAATAAAGCCCATGATTGTAGCTGATAAGATATGACCTGGGTGTAATAATCCAAATATAACTGATGAAGCAATAAACCCGACTGTTAAACCTAATTTCTCTGCTAAAAACCCGAAAATAAACCCTCTAAATAACACTTCTTCTAATAACGGGGCAATAATGATGAAAACACCTGAGATCAATAGAACATTGACTGTCGTTAGATTAATATCGCCTAAACCAAACAAATCAACTTGACTGCCGGCTTCCTCTAAAGTGAGTAAATCAATGATGATAAATTGAGACAAATAAATTAAACCGACACTTCCTACTATATAACCGTATGTAGATAATTGCTTCATAGGCTCAAGACTATATTGATCCTTTAGTGCATCACGAACACCTTTAAAAATTAAATAGGCAAGTAAAAAAGAAACAGCATCAATATATGACGTGTATTGCATTTGAAAAATTAAATCGACTTGGTCAGGGCCAAACACGAATAAACCAACAAGCATCACAACCATCATGATTGCAATCGATAGACCTAAATACGTTGCGATAAATCCAATCGAAATCCCCCAACCAAGCCTGTCACCTCGTATTAAACCATAATCTTTTTCCATATCACCATCTCCTTTCTTTGTTGTCATATTTTAACATAGATTTGTGAATAACTGTACAACTTTTTTATTTATGAAAAAGACCTAGGCAAATGCCTAAGTCTTATCGTTCAACTTCCTTATGTTTTCGAGCGATAAACATCATCACGACCAGTACGCCGACAACAACATAAGCAGCGGATGCCACAATAGGTGCCTCTGCTTGATTTCTGACAGCTATTCCAATAATTGCCCAAATAAAGACAAGCGGATAAACAAGGTCGTTTTGAGTATACCTAAACCATGTCGCAAGTAACAGGGCTACAATAAGCAGTAGTATAGTCCATACAACATCACTAATACCGAATCCACCCCAACCAATATACGTTAGGTAATATGCAATATTGGCAATCGTCGCCACACTAATCCAGCCTAAATAGACTGAAAACGGCCATAAATCCAGCTTAGAAAGTGCACGTTTTTGAATTATTTTATAAAGTGTGATTAATGTTAGTAGTAACGCAATCATAACAATAACTGAACCTAAAAACAGTTGATAGTGCCACAGTAAAATCCAAGCGATATTTAAAATATTGCTTAGCCAAAAAAGTGTATGCGTGTGGACATAGATCCCTAAATCGCGCCTATGCTCCGGCCACTGCCTCAAAACCCAAACGATTAATAAAATATAGATTAAGCTCCAAATGCTAAATACATAACCTGCTGGGGTAAACAGAACATTTTGTAAATCAGAAATTTCACCTGTTTGCAGTCCGTTAATCGGTAAAATATTGGCTAATGCATTCACAACAATAACCGCTAATAACGTGCCAAGGTTAATCCAAAATTTTTGCATCTTCATTCTCCACCTTTCACTTTTCCATAAGCGTCTAACGCCTCTTCCCTCGCGATCTTATGATCAACAATTGGTAAAGGGTAGTCATTCCCTATTTCTATATTGACTCGATCATTTATCTCAGCCTTATAACGATGCGGTTCAAAGAGATACTCAGTTGGGACATCTTGAAGCTCTTTTACCCATCGTTTAATATACAGTCCTTCTGGGTCATAGTCCTTCGCTTGCTTTGTTGGATTAAATATACGGAAATAAGGCGATGCATCAAAGCCTGAGCCAAATACCCATTGCCAACCTAATGTATTATTGGCAAGGTCATGATCAACCAGTGTATAACGGAACCACTCTTGCCCCCATCGCCAATCAATCCGTAAATGCTTCACTAGAAAAGAACCGACAATCATTCGGACACGATTATGCATCCAGCCTGTTTCCCACAATTGGCGCATGCCTGCATCAACGATTGGATAACCCGTCTTTCCTTTTTTCCATTTCTCGAACTGCTCCTCGTCATTTAGCCACTCGAATTCATCATATTCTTCATTTAATGGCATAAATGTCGCTTCAGGAAACGCCTCAAGTTGATGATAAGCAAAGTCACGCCAAATGACTTGTCTTAAAAATTGCCAAGCAGAATCCGTCACGTCCTCATGGTTGGGCTCTAGATCCAACTTCTCTAATAACTCAGAAGCAATCACCCGGGGCGTCACATTACCAGATGCTAAGTAAGGAGATAGTGTTGATGTTGCATCCTGATTGGGGAAATCCTGACCACTACTATAATACGCTATCTTTCCTCCAATAAACGCCTCTACTAAATTGAGCGCTTCTGTCTCACCAGGCTTCCAATAATCCGATAGTTTAGCCGACCATTCTCCTGGTCGTAAAGATTCTATTTGATTTGTTGAATCGATTGAATCCATCTCCACTAGAGCTTGAGCAGAAGTCGGTTTTTTTATCGGCTGATGCCACTGAATTTGTTTAAGCTTTTTATAAAATGGCGTGAAAACTTTATAAATATCGCCTTGCTTCGTCGTCACTGTACCTGGTTCTGTCAACACATCACCAACAAATGTATGCACATCTACTTGACTTTCTTTTAATCGATCAACAATCGATGCTTCATCTATATGCTCTGGCTCTGTTAAATAGTCTTGATTGACGTAAACAGCATCAATTTTATATGTTTCGATCAGTTCAAGTAATATCGAATAGGCATCACCTGTTTTAACAAGTAGAGGTAACTCAAGCTCAGCTAATTGTGTTTGTAGATCCGATAAACTGTGATAGATCCACCAATCTTTGGCTGATGATGACGTATCTAACTTGTTATGTATATAAACCGGTAGCACCGCACCATCTTTAGCGGCATTCGCTAAGGCAGGGTGATCTAATGTACGCAAGTCTCTTCTATACCAAACGATAATTCGTTTCATCCAAACTCTCCTTTCGCTAACACCTATTTACTTCCCTCTATCTTACAAATAAAAACATCATTCACACCAAAAACGAGCGCATGTGCTTAAGAGCCAAAAAAAGACACCTACATGAGTAGATGCCTTTTTAATAGATTGTATTATGCTTTTGTCCAAGTGTCGTTCATTTCAACGCCCGCAGCTTTAAACATTGTATAAACTGGGCAACGTGATTCTACTTTTTCTTGTAATTCTTTAATACGCTCATCTGATTCAGATGTTGTCACTTTAACATTAACCGTTACTTCTTCAAAGTATGGGCGTACATTTGGGTCACCCATGAAACCGCGTGGATCAAATGATCCTGAGATATCGAATGAAAGGCCTTGTAAATCAAACTTCATTTCTTTTGCTGCAATGTGAGCTGTTACGTTTTCACATGATGATAAAGAAGCAAGTGTGTTTTGCATTGGGTTAGGGCCTGAATCTTTTCCTCCCATTTGTGAACCTTCATCTAATACAACTTCGTGCTTGCCTGTTTTAGCTGTGATTGCTAAACCTTCGTTTTCTGCTTTTACGTTAAATTTCATTTTTTGCATAATTAATACCATCCTTTTTTTAGTTATTTTAAGCCTTTTGGGGCTTTGTATTTTTAAGTTGGCTTGACTCTTTTTGAGCAAACCAATTCTTAAGCGCTAGTTTCCCATAAATCGTAATACCTTGTTGCTGCACAACAAATGCGATAGTGACAATCAATGCTGCCTCAGCACCAAATGACGCTACAGCTAAACCAATCGCAATTGATAAATTTCTTAAAACAGTCCCATTAACAAGAGCAATGCCATCCCCTCTATCTAAAAACTTCACAGCAAATAGTGTACTTACAGCGAAATTGATAAAGTAGAAAAGAATTAATACAAGTGTCGCAATGAGGATCAGTTCCAAGTTGTTCACGATCATATCTGCTCGTGCACTCACACTTACAAACACAATGTAGAGCATCGCCCAAATACTAATCGGCGCTAATGCAGGTTTAACACGCGTTTTGAACTCTTGCATCGTGAACTTTTTCATTAAAAACTTAAACGTGACATGTCCTAATAACATCGGAATAAACACAACCATTATAATGGTTCTAAATGTGCCTAATATATCTACTTCAACTAATTGACCGACCATAACAAGTAAGTACCATGGCGTTAATACTGAACCAAGCACTAAACCAAACACAGTTAACTTAACAGCAGCTGGGACATTTCCTTTGTGGATTGCTGTCCATGATATTGTCATCCCACTTGTCGGTAAAAGAGCCGAAAGGGCAAGACCTGCAAACATGTTAGGGTGATCACTTAATAGAGTCATTCCTAATCCATAAGCAATGAGCGGTACAATCAAAAAGTTAATAAGTAAAGAATATAATAGCACTTTGGATCCCTTAAGCGATGTCAGTTCCTTGTAGTTAAATCCGATCATCGTAACATAAATCATTATAATCGTTGCGAACAATACTGTAGGTTGTAAAACTGTTGTATCAGCAACTGCACCTATTATAAAAGCCAAAACAAGTGTAAGCGGAACACTTAACATTAGGTAGCGTTGCGGAAAAACGTATAACCGATTCATTTCTTTAACCTCCTCATTTACCCCAAAGGGTATAAATATACTATAAGGGGTATCTAAGGATTTGTCAAACCCTTTTGCTCAGAAAAATTTTTAAAAGCTATAAACGTTGATATAGAGCGTTTATAACACAATGATAACTTACCTTTTTATTTCTTTTATCATTAAAAAAAGTAGCGGTTTTATTTACTACCACTACTTTTGATGTTCCCACTATAAATTACTAATAAACAAACGAATAATATCTGTACCTGCGATAACCGTTCCCAATGTACTACCAATGTTGGCTAGCATCACAATGAGTAAAATACGTGTCACTTTATTCTTCCAAAAACCCTTAACGGTATAAACATCTTCACTCAGTTGCTCAAAATCAGATACTTGAGGCGTTCTCACATAAGCTTGGACAATCCCTGAAAACCAACCCGCTGCCATTAAAGGATTTAGTGACGTGATCGGCGCCATCACGAGTGCAGTTAAGATCGATAACGGATGACCTAAAGCGATGGCTACACCAATTGCTGAAAACGTACCGTTCCAAAGCAGCCAGCGTGTCATTTGCTCATACCCTGCATCCGGATTCATCATAAACGTAGCAAGTACAAGTAGCACAATCGCAACAGGAATGCTCCACCCTATACGTTTGGGCCATTTAGATTTTTTAGGCTTCGTTGTTAGCTGATCTAAATCATGTTCTTTTTTCAACTCTTCTTTTATACCAGGCACGTGCGCCGCACCTAAAACAGCGACAATATGTGTTCCTGGTGCTCGTTTAATTTTTTCAGCCAAATATTGATCACGTTCATCAATCAATGGACCTTTTAAACGTGGAAAGGCTTCTGTGAATTCACTTAAAATCGCATCAATCGAATCTTGGCTTTTCATCTTTTCTAACTCTTCTTCTGTAATGTCTTCATTAGAAAAAATACCGGCCAACACTTGTGTCAGTAAGGTCATCTTCCCTTTAAAACCAATGGATCCCCACACTCGCGCGAATGTTGTTTGGATATTACGATCAGCTAAGACAAGCTCTGCACCGACTTCTTCAGCCGATTCGATACCTTGAATCATTTCTTGACCCGGCTTAATATCAAACTGCTTAGCGATTCGTTTTTGAAAAGAAGAAATGGCTAAATTCATAAGCAATAACGTTGTTTTCTTCTCTTTAATCACTTTAAAAATGTCCATGTTCTTCCACTTGTTGCCGTCTACAATTGATTGGTAACGCCCTTCATCTAATTCAACACAAACAGCATCCGGCTGTTCTTCTTTTATTACCTCTTTCACTTCTTCAGCACTATATTTAGAAACATGGGCAGTTCCGATTAAGACATATGTTTTCCCATCTTGTTCAATTCGTGTAATATGTTGTTCGTTTTGATCCATGCAAGCAACCCTCTTTCACCGATAATCTGCTCCCTAGTATAACGTACTTTTCATTTATTGAATATCGATTTAATGAAGTCTTGATCTCATAGGCTCGCAAACTTGTCGTGTGACAAATATCCGTTATCTTACACATTGATTGATTCAATCACTCGACTTGATTATTTTATCGTTTCAATCCTAAAAAGCTTCAATTTATATCGTATTTTTACGATTTCAAACTAGAAAAAAAGGGAATGATCACAATATGCGATTGTTTTAATCGTTGTTTTATATTGTTATCGTTATCATTATACACTAGACTAAACGTTAAGGCTTTAAGTTCAAAATTGTTTGACAATTTAAAAATCGATACATTCGAAAGGAGCAAAATTGCATGTCTAACGAAAAAGCACTAAATTATGTGAATGATGTGTACGAAATTGTAAAGGAGCGTAACCCAAACGAGGAAGAGTTCCAGCAAGCCGTTAAAGAAATATTAGATTCATTAGTACCGGTATTTGAAAAGGAACCAAGTTATATTGATCATGCGATCCTAGAACGTATGATTGAACCTGAGCGTATTATTTCATTTAGAGTACCTTGGGTTGATGACTCAGGTAAGGTTCATGTAAATCGTGGTTTCCGCGTTCAATTTAATAGCGCGATTGGTCCATATAAAGGCGGATTACGTTTCCACCCATCGGTTAATGCAAGTATTGTTAAATTCTTAGGATTTGAACAAATCTTCAAAAACTCACTAACAGGCCAACCAATTGGTGGCGGTAAAGGTGGATCTGACTTTGAACCAAAAGGGAAGTCAGACAATGAAATTATGAGATTCTGTCAAAGCTTCATGAGTGAGCTTTCAAAACACATCGGTCCTGATACGGATGTACCAGCCGGTGATATCGGTGTTGGCGCACGTGAAATTGGTTACCTATTTGGTCAATACAAAAAAATGCGTGGCGGATATGAAGCTGGTGTGTTAACAGGTAAAAAACCTGATTTCGGTGGAAGTCTTGCACGTACTGAAGCGACTGGATACGGAACGGTTTACTTTGTTCAAGAAATGCTTAAAGGAAAACAAGATGACCTAAACGGCAAAACAGTTGTCGTATCAGGTTCAGGTAACGTATCAACATACGCAATCGAAAAAGCAACTGAACTTGGCGCAACAGTTGTTGCATGTAGTGACTCCAATGGATACATTTACGATAAAGAAGGCATTAACCTCGATACCGTTAAACGCCTAAAAGAAGTCGAGCGTAAACGAATCAAAGCCTATACTGAAGAACATCCAAATGCAGAATATCATGAAGGGTTTGAAAACATTTGGACGATTCCTTGCGATATTGCTCTGCCTTGTGCAACACAAAACGAATTAAATGCAGAATCTGCTCAAACACTTGTGAAAAATGGTGTTAAAGCTGTTGCAGAAGGGGCGAATATGCCATCTACACTTGATGCCATTAACGTCTTCCAAACAAACGATGTCTTATTCGGGCCTGCTAAAGCAGCTAATGCTGGCGGTGTAGCTGTATCAGCGCTTGAAATGGCTCAAAATAGCTCAAGAATCGCATGGAAGTTTGAAGAAGTCGATGCGAAACTTCAAGAGATTATGAAAGATATCTATAACAACAGTGTCAAAGCAGCTGAAGATTATGGCAAGCCAGGGAACCTTGTGGTTGGCGCAAACATTGCTGGTTTCTTAAAAGTAGCGAATGCAATGGTTGACCAAGGCGTCATTTAATAAATACTCATACAAAAACAAGCAGCGATATTAGGTCGCTGCTTGTTTTTTATTTAGAAATGTTTTTGCAAACTTGATTTTGACATTTTATACATCACAGCCCCAAACACAATACCACCAAATAACCAAGTCATTATACTAAAGGCATTTAAATTAGGATCTCCTGCTGATAAATAAGGAAGAATATACTCCATAAAGACAAGCATGAAAAATCCCCATTGAATACCCGCTAATATAGATTGTTTTTTCATTTGTCTCTTTTTCTCTTCATACTCTGCTTTCGTTACACAATCCGTTTCATCCAAGTGCTTTTTCCTAACACGAACGGTAACTGTAAGCGCGTAAGCCATATTAATCAAGAGAAGCGCCGGTGTGATCCACGATAATGTATTTTGCACCGTATCTACAATTAAACTTGTGACCATTAAAATCATCGTTAAATACCACAATAAAACACCTGTTGCGGCTAATTCTTTATGAATTTCTTGTGTTTGGTACTCATCCCTCTCGTCTACTGCTCCAATAAAACGATTAAGTATTTTGTCCTTCATTGTCGATCTCCTCCCAAAATAATGTATTTAAATCACTTTCTAATGCTTTTGCTAATGCAATACATAAAGATAAAGATGGATTGTATTTATTATTTTCAATCAAATTGATCGTCTGTCGAGCGACTCCTACTTGTTTAGCTAGTTCAATTTGAGTCAACCCTCTATATTTTCTGTACACTTTTATTTTATTCAAATCCCTCCACCTTTCATCGGCTTTCATCTTTAAGTACATTATATATGACATTTTTGATTTTTGTCAACTATATATGACATTTTTAATATTTTTCGATATTTGCAATTAAACACATTATATTTATCGGAATTATGTGTTATAATATTCTTATTCATGAAAGGGGTGGCTTCAGTGAAACAAATTCCTATTATTGATTTACGCAGTTTTTTATTAATTATTGTCGTCATTACGTTAATTATCCTCATTTAAAAAAGCAGCCATCACCTATTGTTTAGGTTATCGCTGCTTTTCTTTGTCATTAAATTATATAATTCGTTTAGGAATCGAACGTTTTAAAACCTACAATTATGCCCACCACATATCAGCGGGTTGGTCGTAAATCATCACAGATTTTAAGTTCTCTACCGCACGCATAAACCCTTCTTCAATCGACATAATCGGATCTTCATGTTCGATACTAACGACATGATCATAACCATACGTACGAAGCGCACTCATAATGTCACTCCATACTTTCACCGAATGACCATACCCGACAGAGCGAAACGTCCACGCACGTGATTGAACTTCACTATAGGGCTGCATATCCGTTAACCCATACATATTCACATGGTCTTGGTCGATATACGTATCTTTCGCATGGAAATGGTGAATCGCGTTAGCCTTACCTAAAATTTTAATAGCAGCTACCGGGTCAATGCCTTGCCACCACAAATGACTTGGATCCAAATTAGCGCCGATTGCTTCACCAGTTTGTTCACGCAACTTTAACATCGTGTGTGGTGTGTGCACTAAGAAGCCTGCATGTAATTCCAAACCAATTTTTACGTTATGTTCTTCTGCTAGCTTGTTAATCTCTTTCCAATACGGGACAAGCTTCTCTTCCCACTGCCAGTTCAATACTTGACTATACTCTTCTGGCCAAGGCGTGACGGGCCAATTTGGATACTTGCCATCTTCTGAATCACCAGGCGTTCCTGAAAACGTATTAACAACTGGGACATTTAGTAAATTCGCTAATTTGATTGTTTTGACTAACGTCTCATGTGAGTCTTGTCTAAATAAATCATTGGGTGAGACTGGATTTCCATGACAACTTAACGCACTGATCGTCAAGCCTCTTGATGTTACCTTCTCCATAAATGCTTTTCTTTCCGTTTCATTTTCAAGTAGAGCATCCAGTTTTAAATGATCATCACCAGGATATCCACCTGTCCCAATTTCAACTGCGTCGAGTCCTGCATTTTTCACATGGTCTAACATGTCTTCGAGATTTTTATCCGCAAATAATACCGTAAACACACCTAGTTTCATACTTATTGCTCCTTTAATTGTTATTTTTATTGCAACTTATAATTGAATGGTATGGCCTTTTTCACTCGATTCGATCGCTGCAAGAATCATGTTAAGCGATTTTTTTCCTTCTTCTCCATCAATCAATGGTTTCGTGTTCGTTCTAACCGCTTCAACAAAATGATCAATCACACCTGTTGAAGTTTGCTTCCCTTCCTCATTCGATTGAATCTTGCCGAGTTCGTAATTTACTCGACTTCCATCTGTGTACGCGGCCATTAAACTATAGGTTGGGTCATCTTCAAGACGGAGCTCGCCTTTTTCACCGTAAATAATTGTTGAGTTATCTTCATTTGCTCGATATGCCCAGCTAGCGGTTAACGTTCCAATAACACCCGATTCAGTCTTTAATAAACAAATTGCATTATCATCCACCGTAATGGCTTCTTTAGCATTTGTTTCGACCATGGCAGATACATGCGTAAATTCTTCACCTAAAACATAACGGAGCAAATCAGCTTTATGAACGCCTAAATCCCCCATCGCTCCTAAAACCGCTTCATCCTTTTTAAAGAACCATGAATCTTTACCATCTACACTCCAACCTTCAGGACCACCATGACCAAATATCGTCTTGAAGCTATACACTTTTCCGATCGCGCCTTGTTCAATCAGCTCTTTCGCTTGTTGATGAGAACGGACAAAACGTTGATTATGGGCAATCATTAACTGTTTGCCATTCTTTTCAGCCGCTTCGATCATTGCTTCTGCTTCTTCGGTTGTTGTAGCCATTGGTTTTTCACATAACACATGCGCCCCACTGTTTAGTGCTGCGATGGATACCGGTGCATGTAAATAATTTGGCAGACAAACACTGACTAGATCAACCGCTTCATTCGAAAGGAGCTCTTCATAATCTGTATAGACGCGTCCACCATAAACGCCCTGCATCGCCTCAGCACGCGACATGACGCGATCACAAAGTGCCACAATTTCGACTTCACTGTTTCCGGCGTATTCCGGAAGATGACGGTGCTTGCTAATACTTCCACACCCAATAATCGCTGCTTTAAGTTTACTCATGATCAACAACTCCTTCATTTTTTAAATACTGGTAGCTTGTTTTGATCGCTTCAAATGGATCACCATCTGTTTGATCTTGTTCGACAATCCACACATCTGGTTGTGCGGTCGTTAAAATCGATTTTAAATCTGTCCGTCCTGTCCCAAGAGGGGCAAAGGTTTCGCGCTCATCTGATGACATATCTTTTAAGTGGAGGAGCACCAACTGATCTTTATAACGACTAATCCAATCAACAGGTTTTTCTTTTGCCTTTTGGATCCAATACACATCCAGTTCAAGTTTGAGTCCATTCACGTTTTTAAGTAGATAAGAAAGGACACTTTCGTTATCACGATATTCTTCAAGTTCAAAATCATGATGATGATACACAAGCACCATGCCATGTTGAGCTAGCTCACGTTGAATCGATTGTAAAATGGAAGGTAAGTCTTGATAGAAATCATAATTACGGTTTTCTGGCAAAATATACGGACAAACCACTCGCGTATTACCCAGTATTTTCTGCTCCTTGATGACTTCATTTAAACGATTCGTCAAGTCGTGTAGCGGTACATGATTCCCCGCCACAAACAAATCTAATTGATCAAGTGTTTTTTTAACTTCCTCAACGGTTAAATCACCATACCCCGCAAGTTCGACACCTTGATACCCGATTTCTTTTACTTTTTTTAATGTTGTTGCCATGTCTGTTTCGCATGCCTCACGTAAAGTGAAGAGTTGGATAGCTACTGGTATCATCCCATCACCCTTTCTTTGAAATTGATTCTATAGCTTTTGAGTTTCCATAATCCGGTTGATGAGCATCTGTTACATTAAGCCAGTTCACTGCATTTTTGATCACGGTTTGAACCTTTTCATTATGATAGGTAGGATACGTCTCGTGTCCTGGTCTAAAATAAAAGACTTTTCCGCGCCCCCGCTTATATGTCGCGCCACTTCTAAAGACTTCGCCACCTTCAAACCAACTTATAAACACCAATTCATCGGGTGTGGGGATGTCAAAGTGCTCACCGTACATCTCTTCTTTTTCGAGTTCAATGTAACTTCCGAGTCCCGATACAATCGGATGCGCCGGATCCACGACCCATAAGCGCTCGCGATCATCTGCTTCACGCCATTTCAAATCACACGTTGTGCCCATTAGAGATTTAAATATTTTTGAAAAATGCCCCGAGTGAAGCACCAACAGCCCCATGCCTTCTAGCACGCGTTGCTGTATTTTTTCTACCCATTCATCTTCTACTTCGTCATGCGCTAAATGTCCCCACCAGATTAAGACATCTGTTTGGTTGAGTAGGTCATCAGATAATCCATGGTTAACCTCATCTAGCGTTGCAGTTGTCACATCATGCCCTGCTTCGGTTAAAAATTTCTTAATCGCTCCATGAATCCCTTCTGGATAGATGCCACTTACTTCAGGATTCTTTTTCTCATGTCGATTTTCATTCCATACGAGAACCTTCATTCTTCCCCTCCTCATTTAGTAAAATTGCACTCACTTTTCGTCAATTAAATTAACAATTTAAAAATGAACTCGCTTTTTCTCTTTACCTGATTGATAAACTGCATTAATCATTTGTTGCGTTTTTAACGCTTCCTCCGCTGGTATATCAAGGTTTTCAGCTTTGCCTTGTAACACATCATAATAATTGTTGATTTGTTTAACGTGGCTGACACCCCAATAACCCTTTACACCTGAATCATAAGTAAAGGTCTCAAGCGGGTTGTTCTCAGCTACAAACGTTCTGCCATCTTCTAATGAAACAGTTGCTGTGTCGGCTACCATTTTGGCAATTCCTTTCTCGCAGTGGAGTTCAATCTCAACTGGCGCATCATAGGTGTAGTAGTTAATCGCATGAAACGCTGTAACAACACCATTTTTATAAGCAATCACACCCTCTGCAGCATCTTCCACCTCAATAATTTCATGAGCTCGGTTACTAATTGATGCATCCACATACTTCAATTCACTATCAACAAACCAGCGCATTAAATCCATCGTGTGGATCGCTTGATCAATAATGACACCGCCACCTTCTTTGTCCCATGTACCTTTCCAATCACTGTTTTGGTAATATGCATCAGATCGATCCCAGGTCACTTGTAATTTAGCGGATTTAATTTGACCCAAATCACCTGAAGTCAACATATTTTTTATCAGTTGCGAACCAGGATTATAGCGATTTTGGAAGATAACACCGAGTAAGACATCATTCTCCTTAGCTCCACTAATCATCTGTTCTGCATCTTCATAGTGAATGGCCATTGGTTTTTCTGTTAGAACGTGAATTTTTCGCTTTGTTGCTGCATCTGTTGCAGGTCCATGTAAATAGTGCGGCAAGCAAATATGTACCACATCAAGTTCTTCTGAATCCATCATTTGCTCATAATCGTCATATGCTTTGACGTTGTATTGAGCGGCCTTCACCTCAGCTCGGTCACTTTTCACATCACAGACCGCTACGAGTGATGCATCACCTCTTTCTTCTATACTCGCTGCATGCATCGGAAAAATATTTCCACATCCGATAATCCCTACTTTTAGATTTGTCATCATCATCCACTCCTTATCATTAAACGTTTTCAATATCTGATATAACTTTAAAATAAATTGATTAACTTCATCTTACTGTTTATTTAAGTTATTTAATATAGATGATATAATCAATTCATATCCGATCTTGCTAATAATGAAAGGGAGTACTTTTATGATTATTCATCACTGTAGCTATTCATCTCATAAAAACGGCTATCACGACAAACGTATAAATGGATTCGATCAATTTTTAATACGCCTACAAATCGAAGGAAAAGCGCAGGCCAGAATAGGAAAGCATACATATTCACTCGAGCAAGGAGATCTGATATTCGTTCCTCCTAACACACATTATCAGCTCACGATTCATCCCAATCAGCTCAGTGGCGATTACCATTTGTTCGTAAAGGGAGACTGGTTAAGATCTTGGTGGAAAGAACTAGGACAGCCTAATTTCGCCTCACTCTCCACTACCGATCCGATCGTTACATTGTGGCGCCTTCTTTCGACCGAGAATTTACGTCCTACTCATGAACAAACGCAAGCATTAAATACGCACTTACTTAAAAGCATCCTATTAATGATAAAAGAAGAAATTAATGCCCGTCACTCCATCCAGCGTCCATTTATCGTGACACGTATGATGCGTTATATCGAAGAGCACGCGTTAGAGTCTATTACCCTTGAAGATGTTGCAAATGAGGTAGAGTTGAGTGTTTCACGTGCTAGCCATTTATTTAAAGACCACACAGATAAAACCATGATCCAATATGCTCAACACATTAAGTTAGAGGCTGCTATTAACCAAATGAAATATACCAATATGACCCTTGAACAAATCGCATTGATGTGTGGTTTTGGTAATTATCCTTATTTTCATCGCCTCTTCACTCGAAAATACGAGTTGTCACCTAGCCAATATAGAAAGGTGTATTGATTAATTCATGTACCTTTTAGTTGATAATCTAAAAAAGCAGCGACAACCTATCTTTTTAGGTCATCGCTGCTTTTATTGATTAATGTCGTTTATAAATACCGAATGCAAATGGCTCAAGTTTCATACGCCCATCTGATTGAGATATATTTTTCTCTGTAAATAACGGCTCAGCTCGCTTGTTTAAAGCTGTCGGCATATCAATAGTTTGATCATTAGCTGTCGTATTCATAACAATAACGAATTGTTCTGCATCGTTTTCTTTTGAGTAAACAAGTACACCTGATGCTTCATCTGCGTCAATGAATTTAAATTGACCATATGCACCAAGTGCGGGATTTGATTTGCGAAGTTCAATCAATTGCTTTACAAAATGCAATAAGTCTAGATCTTGCTTTTCTTCATCCCATATCATACAACCGCGGCTTTCCGGCTCCTCTCCACCTTCTAAGCCAATCTCATCACCATAATACAAACATGGTGAGCCTAAAAAGGTTAACTGAAAGGCATACATTAATTTCACACGCTCTTTTTCACCACGTACTAACGTTTTAATTCTTGCTGTATCATGACTATCAAGTAAATTAAATTGAACATCTTGTACATGGTCAGGATACATATGCAACAAATGCATCATTTGATCCTTAAAGTAAGAAACCGACGATGTACCATCAAATAATTCAAGAACATTTTCTGTGAACGGATAATTCATAACAGCATCAAATTGATCGCCTCTTAACCATGGCATCGAGTCATGCCATACCTCGCCTAAGATATATACGTCTGGATTAGCCGATTTCACTTCTTTTCTGAATGCTCTCCAAAATTCATGATCGATTTCATTTGCTACATCTAAACGCCAACCATCAATATTAAATTCTTCAATCCAATAACGCGCCACCTTTAACAAGTAGTCCTTAACTTCTGGATTTGCTGTATTTAGCTTAGGCATATTTGATACAAATGCAAATGTATCATAATTTGGATAAGGCGTTGTTTGTACTGGGAAGTCCCAAATGTGGAACCAATCTTTATACGGAGACTGTTCATTATTTTTAAGGACATCTTGGAATGGTTCGAAATAATATCCACTATGATTAAACACGGCATCTAACATCACTTTAATACCACGCTCATGACATTGGTCAACTAGTTTTCTAAATGTTTCTTTATCTCCAAACTGTGGATCAATCTCAAAATAATCAATTGTATCATATTTATGATTTGAGCCCGCTTTAAAAATAGGACATAGATAAATACCGTTAATACCTAATTCTTCTAAGTAATCAAGGTGATTTAGAATACCTTGAAAATCCCCACCGAAGAAATCTTTTGATTCAGGCACTTTCTCATCCCAATTATATGCATTTTCTGGACTCAAAGACGGATCACCGTTCCCAAAACGTTCCGGGAATATTTGATACCAAACCGTATCTTTCACCCACGCTGGAGCTTTGAAAGCATCAACCTTGTGTATGTACGGCAAACAAAAGTAAGCATTAATTTCTTCAGGTGGTTTCGTGTAGTGACCTTTACCTGTTAAATACGTCACTTCACCGTTTGCTCCTTCACAACGAAATCCATATCGCATGCGACGATAAGGTGGTTTAATTTCGATTTTCCAATAGTCTAGAGTCTTTGTTCGACCAGAATGCTTTACTTCTGTCAATTCATATTGCCACGTTTCCTCTTTAAAGTTATAAGGGTCTGCCCAAATTAATTGGACATTTTTCAAATCATACGCCCTTGATTGAATCATAATGTGAACTGTACCATCATCATAATGGTAAGCGTATTGATTCATCGGCTGATGAAAGATTGCTTCTTTAATCATGACGTCATCCTCCTTTGTTTATTCCTTTTATTTAGCGCAATCGCTTGCCAATAGGTTGAATTTCTTTGTATCCGCTTTTGTCATTCCTACTAATAAAGCTTAAATTAATGATAAACGCTTACATTATAGTGGTCAAGCTAATTTTGTGCAACAAATTTCACAAAGGGACTTTTTTTATTGTTTCATTTCCTATATAATGAACATGTTAAAATAATCAAATGAAAACATCAAGCGTTTGCACTATTCACACCAAATATGCAAGCGCTGTCAAATGATAATCATCTATCGATTAAATCTAAACTAAAGGGTGGGAGCTTATGGCTGTTACAATTAAAGACGTTGCAAAAAAAGCAGATGTTGCACCTTCAACGGTTTCACGCGTCATCGCTGATAATCCGAGAATTAGTGCGACAACAAAAAAACGTGTAAGAAAAGCAATGAAAGAGTTAGGGTATCACCCCAATGTCAATGCGCGTAATTTAGCAGTACGTTCGACACAAGCGATCGGGGTCATTATGCCTTCATCTGCTGAAACAGCCCTGCAGAACCCATTCTTCCCTGAAGTTTTACGCGGGATCGGATCAGTGGCACACGAGACTGAATATTCACTATATGTATCAACAGGTGGTAATGATGAACAGCTGTTCGAGGAAGTAAAGCGCATGGTATATGGTAATCGTGTTGACGGCATGATCCTTCTTTATTCAAGAGACAATGATCCAATTATGGATTTTCTAATCCAAGAGAACTTCCCTTTTGTTGTTGTTGGAAAACCCTATCAAAATGAAAGCCAAATTACCTATGTCGATAATGATAACATTAGCGCAAGCAAAGAAATTACAAAACACTTAATTGATTTCGGACATGAGCACATCGCCTTTATTGGTGGTACAACGGACTTAGTTGTGACAAAAGATCGGTTAACAGGGTATTTAGATGCCCTTCGTGAAGAAGGTATTGAATATGTCGATGACTACGTTGTCCATGATGAATTCTTGCGTTCAAGTGGTCGTAAAGCCGTTGAACAATTGTTTTCACTTGAAAAACCGCCAACAGCTATGGTAATTGCCGATGATATGATGAGTTTAGGCGTTATTAACATGCTCGAGGAGTTTGGAGTAGATTGTCCAGAGGATGTATCGATCACAAGCTTCAACAACCTTTATTTATCAGAGATCACACGCCCACCACTGACAACAGTGGATATTCAAATTTATAAACTAGGCATTCAAAGTGCGAAATGCTTGATTGAACAATTAAAGTCAAAAGACGAACCTGCCAAGCGACTGATCGTACCTTATGCTATAAAATATCGTCATTCAACACGAAAATTAGATTAAAAAACGACAGCTCCACTAGTGAAGATTAGTAGAGCTGTCGTTTTTGTTTACCCGCGATGTTTCTTTTCAAATGCCTCAATAAATTCTGCTAATTTCTTAACACCCTCATACGGCATTGCATTATAAATACTTGCACGCATACCACCAACAGATCGGTGACCTTTGAGTGTCTCAAGTCCTTCTTCTTTTGCTTCTTTAATAAACGTCGCTTCTAACTCTTTATCGTCATCAACACTAACGAATGGCACATTCATCCAAGAACGATCCTCTTTTTCAACCGTTGTTTTAAAAAGTGCTGATTGTTCTATGGTTTGATAGAGCAATTCTGCTTTTTGTTGATTCCGTTTTTCCATCTCATAAAGTCCTCCGACTTCATCACGTAGCCACTCAAACACTAGCTTCGCCATATAAATCGAGAATGCTGGTGGTGTATTATAAACGGATTTTTTCTCAGCATGAATCTTGTAATCAAGCATTGTTGGCACCCAATCCGGTGCATGCCCGATTAAGTCATCTCTCACGATCACTAACGTTAAACCAGCTGGACCAATATTCTTTTGAGCACCTGCATAAATGAGCCCAAATTGACTGACATCCATCGGCCGCGATAGAATATTTGAAGACATGTCTGCCACAATTGGAACGTCCCCTGTGTCAGGAATGTCGTGAAAGGTTGTACCCTCAATTGTATTATTTGTCGTAATATGAACATAATCCGCTTCAGGGTCAACTTGATCCTTTGTAATCTTAGGAATATGGGATAAGACTTCCCCTTCTGAATCCCCAATCAATCTAATATCGCCATATTTTTGCGCCTCTTGATACGCTTTTTGAGACCATGAACCTGTAATAACATAATCCGCTTTTTTACTACCCGTTAGTAAGTTCATCGGAGCCATCGCAAATTGTGTCGATGCCCCACCTTGGAGGAATAAAACTTTGTAATTGTCTGGAATCTCCATTAATTCTCTGATCAATGCTTCCGCGTCATCCATAATCTCTGAAAATAAACCAGATCGGTGACTAAGTTCCATTACAGACATACCAGAATTCTTGTAATTCACTAATTCTTCTTGCGCTTTTTTTAATACGTCTTTCGGTAAAGCCGAAGGACCTGCTGAAAAATTATACACTGTCGTCATCTGTTTTCCTCACCCATTCTCTTTTAAGTATTGCGATTATTTTAACAATATTCAAACAATTATTCAATATAGATCGCTGAATTATCAGAAAAATTGTGAAAAAATGAACATTTGCACTTTCACAACCAGATGATATGATAAAATCAAAAAGAAATAAAGGGGACTTTTTATGCATACTGTCGTTTTTGACGTTGATGATACATTGTACGACCAACAACGTCCATTTAAGCAAGCTTTTAAACGTGTTTTATCCACTCAATTTACCGATCAACAACTCGCACAACTTTACATAGCCAGTCGCAAATATAGTGACCAAGTGTTTGAAAAAGAACAACGCGGTGAAATCTCAACGTTAGATCTGCAAATTTATCGCATTCAACAAGCAACAAAAGATTTTAATTTTGATATTACAGAACAACAAGCAATTGAATTCCAAGACGCCTATTTAGAGGAACAAAAACAAATCACGTTATTTCCCGAAATGAAAGACGTATTGGATATTTTAAAAGAGCGCGGTATACAGATGGCCGTTTTGACCAATGGGAATACAGAGCATCAACAAATGAAAATAGATCAGTTAAATTTAACTAACTGGATCAAAGAAGAGCATTGTTTTATCTCTGGTTCAATTGGCGCAGCTAAGCCTGAGCTTACACCTTTTCAGCATATTGAAAATCGCTTGACGATTGATCGAGATTCAACTTGGTATATCGGTGACTCCTTTGAGAATGATGTATTAGGCGCTAAAGGAGCTGGATGGCGTGTGATTTGGTTTAACCATCGAAAAAGACAAGCACCGAAGCGAGACGTGTTCCCGGATCAAATAATAGAAGAAACAAAAGACTTAGTCCCTTTTTTTACAGCAAACCTCCTCACTGATTCATGAGGAGGTTTTAATAAGGCACTATCTCTTTTTTCTTCCGAAATAAACCAGGCCGAAGATTAAAAAGAAAAGAGTGACAATCGTTGAGAGAACCAATATAGCCACCGGACCAAATTCATAAATTAATGGCAGTGAACCGGCTGTGAATAACCCACCACCAACAAGTGGCTCAAATAATAATTGTTTATAACCAAAGCCTTCTAAAGCTGGTGATTCTGTGTAAGGATCTGCGATTTTCATTAATAACAGCCCCGTCGCTGTCATCCCCATCGCTTGCCCCATATCTCCAATCCCACGTTCAAACCAAAACTGTGGAATCATGCGAGGTGCAATGACTAAAAAGGCAAATACATTCCACACGATCGCTACAGCAGCTATTAATAGAAAAGGCACAATATTATCACCTATAATCGATAAGGCAAGTGTCCCTAATGCACTAACTATTAAAACATCAAGCGCAAACCCAGAGATTCGATTAATCAACTCACGATCGATATAATGATCAATCCCAATTCGACTAAAGACAATTTGTATGACCATCCCACCCATCATCGCAAGTGGAAAGAGCGGGACGTATGGGAATAAATGTGTACCTGTCCAAGCACCCCAAGTCCACGCTTCTAATAAAATCAAACCTTCTAGTAAAAGAGCCCCTAGACCAATTGCCGCTCCAACAATGGCTAAGTGAAACGCTAGTGGTTCAAGAGATGATGTATGTCTTGTCTTTTTAGGGGTCTCTCGATCATCAAATTCACCTAACTTCGCTTTTTCATTTTCGGTTAATTCATTTCGCTTCCCTACAAACTTCGCGCGATTCGTCCGTGCACCCCAATTGATTAAAATAATCCCGATGATTACACCTGATACAATCCCAATTGTTGCAAGACCAACAGCTAAATCCGCACCTTCTGCAAAACCTAATTCCTCAAATGTCGAGGACAAGCCAGCAGCTGTACCGTGACCACCAACAAAACTAATTTCTATTAAAGCACCTGATAATGGACTTAAATCAAAGACTGGCACTAAAACAAAGATCGCTAACAACAACCCTAATACATACTGCCCCCAAGAAACCGTCTGTCCCATCACAACTTGCGGGCCTGCTATTAACCAAATCTCTTTCAAATTCGGAACAACTTTACCTAAAAATAATGCAGCAAATATAATATTAATAAAGAGTCCAGGTAACGTATCCCAAACAGCTAATACGTTCTCAGGAATGAGACCGTTCGACAAAAATGTATCATTCTGCATAAGTTGCCCAAGTACTTCTGGCCCGACAAGTAAGGCGACAAACCCAGCAATGATCGAGCTTGGTAAATATAAATCGCGTAACCATTTGAACTGAACACGCAACCATTTACCGATCAATAAAAACAAACCTAAAACGATAAAACTTAAACCGATCATTTCAGCCGTCACCACGATAACCTCCTTCTGTCCTAGTTATCGTATAGCCTCAAGAAAAGCTTACTAAACGTTACATTTAATCAATCGGTTCCTTAATTACTACGAACCACCCTTTCCCTTTATACTGGTTATATCCTTTTGTTAAACAATAGGCATAAAGATGACGATCTTCTATTAAATGACCCTGCTGCTTCCCTTCATTTAAGACAGCCTTTACAGCTGTCCAATCATTAACATCTTTTTTTAACGTATCTTGCGGATTTGATCCGGCAATGACTACCCCTTTTTGATTCACTAAATACAAGTCACTCTCATCACTCAACTTGACATCATCTAAAATATCGTAAATAAATGACCAATTAAATCGTGTTGTAAATACACCGATGACTTCACCATTTGAGCGGATTGGAGCTGAATAACTCATCGTATGGCCTTGAACCACTTTAGAATAGTACATATCTGTCACATAAACATCATTGTCTTGAATCGTATTTTGGAACCATTCTCGATTTGCCATCGATTCCATTTCTTGATTCGGATGCTCACAAGAAACCACAATATTTCCCTCACAATCAATGATCAAAAGGTCGTGATACACTTCATATATATGGTGAATGTTTTTTAACAAATCACGCGCCGCTTGCTTCGTTTCAGGAGTTGTCTTATTTAATACATCTTTTACCGCGTCAAAAGTCGCCCAAGCTTGAACATCACAGTTACGCTCGAATAAATTGCGGTCAATTTTATCAATCGTATCAAATGCTACATCTTCTGTTCTTAGCGCCATAATCGCATTGGCTTTGTCTTGGATTTGATCGATAATGTCACCACTTTTTTGACTCACTTTAAAACTATCACTTGAGAACGTTTTAATCTCATCAGCCACAACTTTAAACCCTTTACCCGCTTCTCCTGCACGAGCCGCTTCGATTCCTGAATTAAGCGCGAGTATATTCGATTTTCTTGAGATATTTTCCAACTCACTCATGACACGTTGCATCGTTTCATTATCCTGTTTTAACCCGACCATTAATTGAGAAATTGAGTTTTGTTTTTCTTGCAAGCTAACTACCATTTAATGACACCTTCCTACTTTTTTACTAGTAAGTGTACCATTGAACAATCTATAAAATCGATATAGATTCGCTATCAATTCCATACCAAAATGTGATCCAACAGGCAACTCACCGGAAAGGTCAACCTAATCAAATTTGAATCTATGTCACTTCCGTTATGTTACGGAAAAAGTGCAAGTGGTGATGTAAGCGGTTTTAAAATACACTATGGTTATAAGAAAAACACATAATAAAGGAGGAAAAAACATGAAGAAAATTTTACTTGCTTGTTCAGCTGGTATGTCAACAAGTTTACTCGTAACACGTATGCAAGAAGAGGCTGAAAGTCGTGGTCTTGAGGCTGAGATTTGGGCTGTTGCTCAAGACAAAGCACCAGAAGACATGAAAAAAGCCGACGTATTACTGATCGGTCCACAAATGCGTTTTATGAAAAAGAAGTTTTCTAAAGTCGCAGACGAGGTTGGCATCCCTCTTGATTCGATTGACCCTGTTGCTTATGGTCGTGTCGATGGAAAAGCTGTACTCGATAAAGCATTAGAACTTATTGATGGTTAATTTATTTTAAAGGAGGAATTCATATGAATAAGTTTATGGATATGTTAGAAAATGTATTAATGCCTGTTGCCGATAAGCTTAATAACAACCGTTATTTAACCGCACTGCGTAACGGGTTTATGGTTGCATTACCACTCATTATTTTCGGATCGATGTTTGTCGTTATTGCAAACTTACCGTTTCTGGATGAATTAATTGGTGAAGAAGCCTTTGCAACTTATCAAGATCTATTAGGGCCAGCGTCCGCTTCAACCTTAAGTATTATGGGGCTCTTTGTTATAATGGGAATTGGTTATAAAATGGTTGAGCAACGTGGTGGTGAATCCGTTTATGGCGCTGCTGTTGCAGTTGCTTCATTTTTAATCTTAACCCCACAAGTTGTTGAAGATACAGCAGGTGGTATTCCTACGAATGTATTAGGTGCAGAGGGTATGTTCTTAGGGATTTTCACAGCCTTTTTCGCTGCAGAGATTTATCAAGCATTTGTCAAACGAGATTTAACGATCAAAATGCCTGCAGGTGTTCCTGATGCAGTATCTCGTTCATTTAGTGCACTTATTCCTATTGCTTTAACGTTAACGATCTTTTTAGTTGTCCGTATTATCTTTGGGTTTACACCGTTTGAAACGGTTCAAGAATTTATTTATACAATCATCCAAGAGCCACTAACAGCACTTGGTAGTGGATTACCTGCAACACTTATTGCGGTATTATTAATCCAAGTCTTCTGGTTCTTTGGTCTACACGGTCAAATTATTGTTAACTCTGTTTTTGATCCAATCTGGTATGCATTGAACGATCAAAACTTATCAGCTTACCAAGCTGGTGAAGAATTACCTAACATTGTGACAAAACAATTTATTGATACCTTTATCGTTGGTATCGGTGGTTCAGGTATGACACTCGCTGTCTTAATTGCCATTCTTCTCGTTGCGAAAAGTCGTCAACTTAAAGAAATTGGTAAAATCGCTACACCTCCTGGTATTTTCAATGTGAATGAGCCGGTTATATTCGGTTTACCAATTATTATGAACCCACTTGTTATCATTCCGTGGTTACTTGCACCGGTTGTTGTTGCATTTGTCACGTACATGTTTATGAGTGTTGGGATCGTACCACGGCCGGCCGGTATTATTGTACCATGGACAACACCCGTCTTATTAAGTGGTTACATGGCTACAGGTAACCAAATCATGGGTGCTGTAATGCAGCTTATTAACATGGCGATTGTCTTTATCATTTGGTTACCATTCCTTAAAGTGATGGATCGCCAGTATTATGACAATGAACAAAGTGAAAAATAATCTAAATAGAACGTTTACGCATTTCTCGAGTCCTTGAGAAATGCGTAAACCATTTTAATTGTTGAGGGGGAATTTCGATGGAACAATCAATCACAGAAATTGCTTTCCAAATTATTCTTTATGCTGGGAATGGAAAATCAAGTGCCATGGAAGCAATTCAGGAAGCTAAAGAAGGTAATTTTGAAGAAGCAGAAAAGAAAATAGCAGAATCAAGTGAAGAATTAGGGAAGGCTCACAAATATCAAACAGAGCTGTTGCAACAAGAAGCAAGAGGCGATGGTGAGTCTGTCAATATTATCTTAGTTCATTCACAAGATCATTTAATGACATCAATGACTGTACGTGATTTAGCAACTGAAATTGTTGAAATCTATCGTTTGAAATAAGGAGGAGACACATGACACTTCATTATTCATTTCCTAAAGATTTTTGGTGGGGCAGCGCTGCTTCTGCAACACAAACTGAAGGCGCAACGAACAAGAAAAGTAAAACAATCTGGGATCATTGGTACGAAACTGAACCTAATCGATTCTTTGAAGGCGTCGGACCAGAGGTTACATCTGACTTTTACAACCGTTACAAAGAAGATATTAAAAACATGAAAGCCATTGGACACAATACCTTTAGAATGTCAATTTCTTGGGCACGTCTTATTCCAAACGGTGTTGGAAAAGTCGACCAAGACGCTGTGAACTTTTACAATGACGTCATTGATGAATTAATTAAACATGATATTGAACCTTTTGTGAATCTCTTTCACTTTGACATGCCACTCGCCTTGCAAGAAAAAGGGGGATGGGAAAATCGTGAAGTGATCGACGCTTTTGTCGACTATGCGGAAAAAGCCTTTGACTTATTCGGCGATCGTGTGAAAACGTGGTTTACGTTTAACGAACCGATTGTACCTGTTGAAGGTGGCTATTTATACGATTTTCATTACCCGAATATCGTTGATGCTAAAAAAGCGATACAAGTCGCTTATCACACGATGATTGCTCACGCAAAGGCTGTCGAACTTTATCACGCGCGTTTTGACGGCAAAATCGGTATCGTTTTAAACTTAACGCCTTCTTATCCGAGAAGCCAAAATCCAAAAGACCTTAAGGCATCACATATTTGTGATTTATTCTTTAACCGAAGTTTCTTAGACCCAGCGGTTAAGGGTGAATATCCAGAAGATCTTATTCAATTACTAAGTGAATACGACCATCTTCCAACAACAGAAAAAGGCGATGCTGAACTTCTTAAAAACAACACCGTTGACTTATTAGGTGTTAATTATTATCAACCGAGACGTGTTAAGGCAAAAGATTATTTACCAAATCCAAATAGTCCATTTATGCCCGACTGGTTCTTCGATAATTATGAAATGCCTGGACGTAAGATGAATCCTTATCGTGGGTGGGAAATTTACGAAAAAGGTATCTACGATATCATGATCAATCTTAAAGAGAATTACGGAAATATTGAATCCTTTATTTCTGAGAATGGAATGGGTGTTCAAAATGAAGAACGCTTCATTGAAAACGGACGCATTGAAGATGATTACCGAATTGATTTCATTAAAGAACACTTAAAATGGTTACACAAAGCGATTCAAGAAGGGTGTCAAGTTAAAGGGTATCACCTTTGGACATTTATGGACAACTGGTCTTGGATGAACGCTTATAAAAATCGTTATGGGTTCTTCTCAGTCAACCTCGAAACGCAAGAACGTACAGCTAAAAAGAGCGCATCGTGGTTTAAAGACGTTTCTGAACAAAATGGATTTAATGACTGATACAAAACCTTTTAGCTTTGTCTTATAATAAAAGCGTAGCCACCTCGTGCTGCGCTTTTCTAATAGTAATTCACCCAAGTCCTGTCCACTTGTTCAAGTAAGGACTTTTTGAAGGGGATGATAAGTTGAACAATCGAATGATTACGATATTGCGTGAGCTAATGGCCTCCTATTCACCACTCACAGGGGATTATTTGGCCAACATTTTAAATGTCAGTTCAAGAACCATTCGAGAAGATATAAAAACCCTAGATTATTCTCTTCAGTCTAACGGCGCAACGATTAAATCCACTCGAGGCACTGGTTACCAATTAGAAATTGAGGATGACCATGCTTTTCGCTCTTATTTAAATCAATTGATTAAAGATGAAACAAACGACAAACAATTGGTCGACTCACCAGACGCACGAGTGAACTATTTAATCAAACGATTCCTACTTGCTGAAGATTATTTAAAACTAGATGATTTGTGCGAAGAAATGCATATTAGTAAATCGACGATCCAAAGTGATTTAAGACAGGTTAGACAAGCGCTTAAAAAGCATGACCTATCGTTGGACACGCGTCCGAATTACGGAATGAAAGCAAAAGGATCTGAAGTTAGATTCCGCTTTGCGCTATCAGAATTTGTTTTCGACCGGAGTGAATCGTCTTCTACATCGATATGGAAAGAACAATTAAAGACTTTAGCCGACCACGATGAAGACAAACTAGAAGCCGTATCAGATGCGATTATGAAACAAATCCGAAATCATAATATTTCTCTATCCGATATTGCGATCAATAATTTATTCATTCATATCGTCATCGCTTATAAACGAATTAAAAGTGGTCATCATGTTTCCATGATTAAACAAGAATTAAACGATATTACAAATGAAAAGGAATATCATGTCGCACGTAAAATAGTCGAAGAGGCAGAAGACATTCTGAATGTGAAATTTCCATTTGTAGAAGTAGCTTATATAACGATTCATTTGCTAGGTACTCGTATGGTCTCACAAACAAATATGGATCACACGGATATAGAAAATGTTTTAGAACCTCATATCCAGAAATTGACGGTTGCTATTTTAGATGAGATTGAAAATCGAATGAGTTTAGGTATTCGACATGATCAAGAATTATTTTTAGGACTTGGTCTTCATTTAAAACCATCCATCAACCGCTATAAATATGGCATGAATATACGTAACCCCATGCTAAATGATATTAAGGTTAATTACCCACTTGCTTTTGAATCAGCAGTCATTGCTGGCATTGTCATTGAAGGTGAAATTGATGTCTCAATTGACGAAAATGAAATTGGCTATCTAGCCCTTCATATCGGCGCGGCCATTGAACGTAAAAAAGCACAAGATCAACCCATTCGTTGCTATATTGTATGTGCATCTGGACTTGGCAGTGCCCAATTGATTAAATATAAAATTAAAGCTGTATTTGGATCCCAAGTTGATATACTCGGTACAACTGAGTATTACAAGATTCAGCAAATACCGTTTCATCAAACAGATGTCATTATTAGTTCAGTACCCATAAAAGATTCCTTACCGATCCCTGTGATCGAGGTCAATACAATCCTTGGTGAACCTGACATTAACCGAATCAGAGCATTTGTAGATGAGGATAACACGAATCTATTAGAATATATTAGACGTGATTTTATTTATTTAAATCAAGGTCTCTCAACTAAAGAAGAAGCGTTAACCTTTCTTGTTGATCAATTAAATAAAACAATCGATCTACCTAAAGATTATCTCGATTTAATCTTTGAACGTGAAGCCATTGCACCAACAGCTTATGGAAATTCAGTGGCTATTCCGCACCCAGTGACAGCACAAACGGATCAAACTTTTTTAACCATTTGTACATTAAAAAAACCAATTGAGTGGACAAATCAATCTGTTCAATTCATCTGTTTGTTGAATGTCGCCAAAAATAGTCAAGAGGATCTGCAAGATATGTACCAAATGCTAATCAAATTGATCGAACAACCTAAGTTTATTCAAAAGCTGATACAGTGCCAAGACCGTGATCAATTTCTACAAACTTTAATGACTTATCAGCCTTAAGCTAACCGAGCGTTTTCTCATCTTTTGAGTGAACGCTTTTCTTTTACCCAAAAGCAATTGATTCCGTTAGAATAAACTGCTACACTTTATTCTAATTGTGATCTTAACAAAGGAGCTACTCAATATGTATGCCATTGGAATTGATATTGGCGGTACAAAAGTCGCCATTGCACTTGTTAATGAAGAAGGAACGATTCTTGCACAAGAAAAGTTATTAACCGATCAAACGATCCCACCAAAGGACATGATTGATCAAATAATAAACACAACAAAGTCAATACTTGAGACGCAACAGATCTCAGTTCAATCATTAGCTGGAATCGGCATCGGGGCACCAGGTCCAATCGATACCCAAAAGGGAGAAATTAGTCGTCCACCAAATTTAAAAGATTGGGTTAATATCCCTGTTGTTGAGATGATGGAGCAAGCCTTTAATGTCCCTGTTGCATTTGAAAATGACGCAACAGCCGCCGCTTTGGCCGAAAAATGGCTCGGTGCTGCAAAAGTCTGTGATGATTTCATCTATGTAACCATTAGCACAGGGATTGGAGCTGGCATCTATGCCAACTCTAAGTTATTAACAGGCCGAAAGGGAAATGCCGGTGATATTGGCCATACAGTAGTTAATCCATCATTTGGAACGTGTGCATGTGGACAGATGGGGTGTATCGAACATATCGCATCTGGCACCGCCATTAGCAAAAAAGGGTCAGAGCTTTTAAATCAATCACTATCAACAGCGGATGTTTTTGAACGCTTCAACCAAAAGGATCCGATAATAACCCCTTATATGGATGATGTTTTACGTGCTCTAGGCGCTATGTGCGTCTCATTAATTAATACATTTGAGCCTGAGAGGATTATTTTCGGGGGTGGTGTTTCCAAAGTAGGTGCTCCCCTTCTTGATCCGATTCGTGATTATATTCGTCAATATGCACTTAACCCAGACAACCGAGCAACACCGATCCAGGTAGCCACGTTAGATCAAAATGCAGGTGTGATTGGAGCTGCAGCGCTCATTTTACACAAACCTGAAATGAGTAAAACAACCTAAAAGGAGGACATACACATGTCACAACCATTATTTCTTAAGCCCGCTTTTCAAAATCGTATATGGGGTGGAACGAAATTAAAACGCTTATTTCATTACACGATACCAACAGACACAACAGGTGAAGCATGGGTGATTTCTGCACATCCAAATGGACCAAGTTACATACAAAACGGCCCTCTAGCAGGTCAGTCTTTAAAAGATGCATGGGAAACGCATCCTGAATTATTTAATCAACAATCAACGGAAAATAAGGCCTATCCATTGCTTGTTAAATTGCTTGATGCAAACAAAGATTTATCAGTGCAAGTTCACCCTGATGATAAGTACGCACAACAAATAGAAGGAGAACCATACGGAAAAACAGAATGCTGGTACGTCGTTCAAGCTGAAGAAGGGGCTGAAATTGTCTTCGGTCATCACGCACAATCACAAGAAGAATTTGAACAAATGGCTAAAAGCGGGCAGTGGAACGACTTACTAAGACGCATTCCTGTTAAAGCGGGCGACTTTGTATACGTACCAAGTGGAACGATTCATGCAATTGGCGAAGGTATTGTCATTCTTGAAACACAACAAAGCTCGGATATCACATATCGCGTGTATGATTACGACCGAACAGACGAACAAGGAAACACTCGAGAGCTCCACCTTGATTCATCGATTAAGGTCACGACAGCACCTCATAAAGACCCTAAATTAAACCAAGTTGAAAACGTGATCGACGGCTTAACTGAAAAGCGACTCGTTCAAGAAAACTATTTCACGGTTTACCATTGGCAATTGTCAGGTGAAGCTACATTAAAAAGAGATCCTGACTTTGTACAGATTAGTGTGATCGATGGAAAAGGTGAAGTCATAGTCGATAATGAAAAAACGGTCATTCAAAAAGGGGATCATTTTATTATCACAGCTGATATCGATCAGTACACACTTTCTGGTCAACTAGAGATGATCGCTTCACATTCATAATACTAAAAACAATCGCACAACAATGGATTTTAACTATTGTTGTGCGATTGTTTTATTAAATGGAAAGTAAACGGTAACAGTTGTTCCTTCTGCCTTTGTGCTTTTGACATCAATCTTGCCACCATGAGCAACTATAAGTGCTTTTGCGATCGATAAACCAATCCCTAAACCACCTGACTTGCGATTGCGAGACTGATCCCCTCTATAAAAACGTTCAAACAAGTAAGGAATTTGTTCCTCATCCATACCTGAGCCCTCATCTTGGATGATAAACTTTACCCATTCATCTGAATGACTGACTTTCACATAAACGTTATCGTTGATTGATGTGTGTGTTAACGCATTGTTCAATATGTTCGAGATAATTTGAATGACTTTATCTCGGTCACCAACAAACGTTGGTGAAGTTGGATCTGAGGTCCCGTGTAACCCGACATTTTTCTCCCTAAACATATATTGAAATTGTTCAATCAATTGTTGAAGCAGAGTGTTAGCTGATAAAGTCTCATCATTTAATTCTAGCTGAGGACTTTCAGACACGATCAATTTTTCTAGGTCGTTGACAAGCCTGACTAATCTCATTAGCTCATTATGAGTACCTTTTAAACGTTCTTCATTCGGTTCCCAAATCCCATCTCGATAAGCTTCAATTTGACTTCTCAATGATGATAATGGTGTTCTTAGTTCATGAGCCAAGTCAGCGGTAAATTGCTTTCTTAATCGGTCTTCTTCTTGTAGTGCTTTTTGTAAATCGTTATATGCTTCGGCTAAAGGCTTCATTTCTTGATCAAATTCATTAGGATCAAGACTTTCAATGACTTTCGAACGTTTCATATGATGAATGGCTTCGGCCATCTGTTTAACTTTTCGGATCAAATGCTCACTCATAAACACGCTCAAGAACAAAACGGCCATAGAGGTTAATAAAACAGCCCAAATCGCTTGTGTTCTTATATCTTCGATAAATGCATATGCTGAACCCACCGCTTCTGTTGAATAATAAACATCAAGCTCTCCGATCGTTTCATTCTGATTGATTAAAGGAACCGTCATGGATTCATCAAAACCACTAGGTGTATCACGCTGCATCATGTGACCTCCATGATCTGAGCTTAATACAAGCTCTCCACTTTCATCGTACAAATGAAGCTCCAATTGATGATTCATCGCTTGTTGATGAAAAAAAGACCGCAACTGATTAGTCTGAAAACTGCCACTTTCGTTATAATTTTCAATTAATGTCTGTTCAATTGCTTCAATCTGTTCAAGACGTTCCTCTGCCAAGTAATCATCGAATTGATGTTCGACCCTATTGAATATAAAATAACTTGTAATAAAAATTGCAAAAAGCGCAACAAACATAAGCGTGATAAACAGGCGCGTTCTAAACCTTTTAATCAAGCGAACTCACCTCAAATTTGTACCCCATCCCGAACACTGTATGAATGTAGCGAGGTGTTTTGGGATCATCTTTTAATTTTTTTCTTAAATTTTTAATATGTGTATCGACGTTTCGTTCATATCCTTCAAAATAGTCATTCTCTCCCATCAATACAGTCAATAAATCTTCTCGACTGTAGACGCGTCCTTGATGTTTTGACAGTGTTCTAAGTAAAATATATTCATTAGGAGTGAGTGATAGTGTTTCGCTATTTAGCGTTACCTTTTTAGCATCATCATTAATCATTAAAGCCCCATCATCAAATAAGACATGATCTTGCTTTTCATATTTTCCAGATCGTTTAAGCAATGCCTTAACTCGTGCCACGACTTCTTTTGTGCTAAAAGGTTTTCGAATGTAATCATCAGCTCCAATGGAAAAGCCGTGTAATAAGTGATCTTCTTCCGATTTAGCTGTTAACATTAAAATCGGCTTATCACTCGTTTTTCTTATCGTTTCACAAATAGACTCCCCAGATTCATCAGGCAACATTAGGTCTAAAATAAGACAGTCATAATAATTGTCTTGCCATTCCTTTAAACCTTCTAATCCATTTTTTATATGGGTGGCGCTCCAACCTTCTTTTTCAAAATAAGCGACTAAAACTTCTCCGATCATCGGCTCATCATCAATTATTAAAATATTAACCACGGTATCACCTCTTCATCATCATAGCACGTATGTGAAATCAACTCATCATCTTCACAACATTCACACAAGTCCTTCACGTTCACAACATATCTAGCTGTTATATTATCATTAAGCTAAACATTTAGCGATACACTTTTTGGGAGGGAATAAACATGAAACTATTATTAACTGTTTTAATCGTAGGGCTTTTCTTTGCAATGGGAAATCCACTAGCTTTTGCAAGTGAGAATGATACGGATGAGTCATGGACTAACAGTGCACGTCAATTTATGAGTGAAATGCACCCTGAGTTCTCATCAGAAGAAATTGATGAACGAATCGAGAATTGCCACGGTAATCGCTCATCAGACAATCAAAGACAAAATCGTCCATCATGGTAACAAAAAAGTCACGAACAACTTTTCTCAAGTGTTCGTGACTTTTTTAAAACAAATCATCTAGATTATAAATATGAATCTCTCGCGGGCTTTTATTTGCTACATAACCTTCTTTTTCAAAACGTTTCAGCTCACGACTGATTGTTTCAGGTGTAGTCCCTAAATAAAGAGCTAAGTCTTTTCGCGACATCGGTAATGTTATAGATTTAGACTGATCAGCCTGCATCAGTTCGTTCAAAAAGTAAGCCAGTCGCTTGGAGACAGACTCAGTCGCAAAACGTGTTGTTTGCTGTTCAGCTTGGTCAAGTCTGTTAGCCAACGCATTTAACATCTTTACGGCAATTGAAGGGTAATCTGTTATCAAATCATTAAAATCTTGGCGAGAAATACGACAAATACTTGCATCTGTTAATGCTTCTGCAAAAGATGTGTGATCTTTTGATTGAAATATGGCTAGCTCTCCAGTGAAGTCACCTGGTAATAACAGTCGAACGAGTTGTTCTTTCCCATTTTCCGACAACCTGTAAATTCTAACCTTGCCCTTGTGTACGACATATAAGCCTTCAGATCGATCATCTGTATGAAACACATGATCACCCTTTTTAAATTGACGCGAATGAACGACTGACATTATTTCAGCCATATCTTGATCATTTAAATGATTAAAAATGGGTACACGTCTGACACAATGTTCAGTATGCCCGCAAGATGATTGATTTGACATCTGCATTTCACCTCTACTTCTTTTTGAATTGCCTTAGGCGCATCGCATTCATAATGACGATGATGACACTCGCTTCATGAACAAACATACCTGAGGCTAAATGAATCACACCATATAATACGCCTACTAATAAAAAGGCTACCGTCACCAGTGCAATCGCAATATTTTGCCATCTATTTTTAACAATTTGTTTAGCCAATCGATACGCATGCAATAAATGGTCATACCGATCTGCCATTAACACCACATCGGCTGTTTCAATCGCAACATCTGTACCTGTGATACCCATCGCAAGTCCAATATCACTCGCTGCAAGAGCCGGAGCGTCATTTATCCCATCTCCTGCCATCAATACGCCTTTGTTGTCTTCTTTTAATTGTTCAATGTATGTTAACTTATCTTCTGGTAATAGTTCAGCATACACTTGATCAATAGCGAGTTCATTTGCAATCTTCTGAGCCGTCCGTTCATGATCTCCTGTTAACATGACGAATTGTTTAACACCATTTTGTTTTAATTTTTCTAATATTGGTTTAACCCCTTCTCTAACCGGATCTTCGATCATGATTAAACCAACTATCTGGCTGGATTGACTAATAAAAATGACTGTTTTTCCAAGTGCTTCTTGTTCTTGTGCCAACTGATCTGTTCGTGCATCTAAATGGATCTGTATATCTTCTAAAAGTTTACGATTACCGATTGTATACTCTATCTCGTAAACACTTGCTGCAATCCCTTTTCCTTTCGTCACTTGAACCGATTGTACCTCGCTTGTTAACTTAAGGTCGTGTTGATGAGCGTATTCAACGATTGAACGTCCTAAATGATGTTCAGATGCTTGTTCAATAGAGGCAACGTCTTTAAACCACTCTTTCCAATCGTCTTCAGTTAATGAAACAACCTCAGTCACTTCAGGTTCACCACGGGTTAACGTACCCGTTTTGTCGAACACAAATGTATCCACCTGACTCAATCGATCGACAACATCCCCACCTTTTAAAAGTACACCATGTTTGGCACCATTACCAATACCAGCAACGTTAGATACCGGTGCTCCAATCACAAGCGCACCTGGACATGCAATGACTAAAAATGTAATTGATAAGTGAAGATCTCTAGTTATAAGATAAACAATGAGCGATAAAAGTGCAATGAGTGGTGTGTACACTTGACTAAATCGATTTAAGAATTTTTCTGTTTTTGATTGTTGGTCTTGTGCTTCTTCCACCAATTGAATAATCTTTTGAAACGTTGAATCTTCCCCTGTTTTTTCAGCTACAAGATGGATATAGCCAACATCAATCATCGTTCCACTATAGACATAATCCCCCTCTTGTTTTTCAACCGGCATGCTTTCGCCTGTAATCGAAGCTTCATTTACTGAAGCCTCGCCCTTCTTGATATAACCATCGACTGGAATACTACCACCTGAATACACAAGAATTTCATCATGTTTCTCTAAAGAATCAATCGAGACTTCTTCAGTTCTCTCACCCTTTTTGACAGTTGCGGTCTTTGGAACCATATCTATTAATTGTTCAATCGAAGCACGCGTTTTTTTCAATGTTTTCGCTTCCAAATAACTCCCAAATAAAAATAGAAATGTCACAACACTCGATTCAACATATTCGCCTATAATTAGTGCACCGACAACAGCAATCGTAACGAGTAACTCAATACTAAACGTACGCATGCGTGCTGATTGATAGGCGTGATACACAATTGGAACACTGGCGATGAGAGTCGCTGTAACCAGTAAGGAATCGACTACAGCTGTCAAATTTAAAGATGCAACTATAAAAGCTGTTAAGATCAATCCTCCAGATATACGCATCATTATATGTTTATTTTTATTTATCCATATTGCCAATGTTAAACACCTCATCATTTAAAATGACAGCACAGTAGATCTCATCTACTGTGCTAATTCTCTATTATTTCACTTCAAAACCTAACTTTTCTATCGCGTTTTTCAACGTATCTTTAGACGTTTTACCTTCGTCAAAGTTGACTTTCACCTTACTTGCATTGAAGAGGACATCGGCACTATCTACCCCCTCTATTTTTCTCAACCCTTTTTCTATTTTCACGCGGCAACTTGGACAACTTAGTTGTTCTAATTGAAATGTTTGTTCCATAGTTAACACTTCCTTTCTATTGATTTATCTTCAGTTTAGATTAAGATAGACATAAATAAATTGACGAGCATCAAGTTTTTTATATTTCATTTTCATTACATTTCTACGGATACGCTTGAATGCCTATGAGTCTTTCGGTATGGTGATAGTGGACTAATTTCGAGGTGATAAGAGGTGATGATGCTGTGTTGAAAAAACGATGGTTTAAACATCAAATGCTTGAACTAATGGTGATAACAGACCAAGCAGATAAATCTGTTAAACATATACGTTTCCCTAAATTTTTCATCTGGCTGATTCTGATTCTTTTCATCAGTAGCGCGACTCTTTTTACGATTCAATATTCAACGAATCAACAACTCGCTAGAAGTAATGAACTATTAGAAATGAAAATGGATGATAAATCGGCTTCAGAAAGTGAATTATTAAATGAGATTGAGGAACTAACAGATGAACGTGATCGCGTTTTAGAAAGAAATGAAACATTAGAAGCGATTGAAACCAAAATTTATGATTCACTTGATGCCTTACCAGAAGAAGCATTAGGTGGGGTTGATATTCCATTAGATAACGCGTCACAGGACTTAACTGAACAAGAGATCATCGAGACCTCAGAGTGGGTCATCGTTATCATACGATGATTGAACACATTGAAACAGTTGATCAAAATTTAACCTATATTCCGACCGCATGGCCGACCGAACCTAATACGATAACATCAGATTTTGGACCAAGAAACGATCCTTTTTCTCAAGCTGAATCTTTTCATACAGGGATTGATGTTCGAGGGGCAACAGGAACACCTATCTATGCAGCCGCTAATGGAACGGTCACCTTAGCTAGGCGTTACGGGGGGTATGGTAAAACAATCAAAATTGATCATGGCGGACATTTTGAAACACTTTACGCACACCTCTCATCGATTGATGTTGACGTAGGGGATTCAGTCGAAAAAGGAGAAGAAATCGGCGCCCTTGGCAGTACAGGAAGAAGTACAGGGCCTCATTTACACTATGAGGTTATTGAAAACGGTGAGCCCGTTGATCCAGAATATTATATGAATTTTTATAATGATGAGGAATAGAAAGGATTAAAATGATGTTAAAAGAGAAAAAACAAGAAAAATCAATTGAAACAGTAATAGGAAAAGAGGCTGTGATTGAGGGTGATTTAACCCTTTCAACCAGTGTGAGAATCGACGGTAAAATAACAGGGAATATTCATTCTAAAGGTGATGTCTACATTGGTAAATCGGGTGTGTGCGGGCCTAAAATTACTGCTAAACGCGTCATTGTCTCAGGGGAAGTCTCGGGTGATATCACGTCTTCTAATCATGTATATATTAAAACTAAAGGAAAAGTGAGCGGAACAGTTATTTCAAAAGGTATTGTCATTGAAGAAGGCGGCATTTTTAACGGTCATAGTCGTATTGAGGGTAACGACCCAAAACATAAAGAATCCTCATAATTTCCAAATAAAGCGCATGACTCTTGTGAGCCATGCGCTTTATTTGGATTAACTTATTATATGATCGTCATCACTTCAGTCGCCTGTTTAGCTAAGGCTTCAGATGAAGATAAAACGTCTTGAAAATCTGAGGTGGCTGTTTGAATATTGGCTTGCGCCCGTTCAACATTTTCTTTTACGCCAGACGTACTTTCTACCATTTGATTCATTTCTCCTGTGATGCCTTCAATCTTCTGTCTAATCTCAACAATCGACTCTTCAACACCTGATGCCAGTTTTCGAACTTCTTGTGCCACTACCTCAAAACCTCGACCATGTTCACCAGCACGAGCCGCTTCAATCGCTGCATTTAATGCTAATAAGTTGGTTTGTGAGGCAATCTTTCGAATCGTTTGTACAATTCCTTGAATGGATTCTGTCTGTTGTTGTAAAGAAGTGAGCGTTGCTTCATTATCTTGATAGACGCTAGCAACTTGATGAACTTTCTCGTTTATATCATCACTTCGTTTGATCCCTTGTTTCGCCCGTTCATTTAACACGCCTGACATTTCTTTCAAATCTTCAACCACTCGTGTAACTTGGTTCTGTCTTTTTGTAATATCTGTTGCGACTTTTACGACACCGACAACTGCTCCCTCATCATCTTTCAACGGCATATACGTAGCCTCTAACCAGACACGTTCTCCTCGCTTCGTTTTACGCTCGATTTTATCTTGAAAACTTTTTCCCGTTCGTAAATCTTGCCAAAATCGATCGTATTCAGTACTTTTAGCAAATCCATCAAAACACAATTGTTGATGATCCATCCCCAACATGTCTTCTTTTTTATACCCTACCGTCTCAGCAAATAACTCATTCACCGACACGACTTCACGCTCTGTATTAAATTGAATCATTGCTAAATGTTGATCGATCGTTTCCATAACTCGCTCTTGATTGACTGTATTCATTATGATAGCTCCTAATATAAATGACTTTATGCCTAGGTTATACCCCGAAATGTATAAAAACAAACCCCCTTGCAAATGCAAGGGGGTTCATTCGTTATTTAACATTAAAGTGTGAAACCTCTTTAGATAAGTTTTCAGCGAGCTCAGCAAGTGATTCTGCACTTGATGTGATCTCTTCCATTGAGCTTAGTGACTCTTCTGAAGATGCAGCGGTTTGTTCCACACCAGCAGCAGATTCTTCTGAAATCGATGCAATTTCTTCGATCGATTCATTAATTTGAGCACTTTCCTCAGTGATTTCTGTTAAATTCGTCGTCACCTTATCGATCTTAGCTACCATTTGATTGATCGAATCATTAATTGACGTGAAATTCTCACCTGTTTTGGCTAATTGAGTCGTACCTTCATTTACTTCTTTATAACCATTTTCTAAGGCATTAACCACTGTATTCGTTTCTGTTTGAATACCATTAATAATCGTTGTAATTTCTCTTACAGAGTTTGAAACATCTTCTGCTAGTTTACGTACTTCATCCGCTACAACAGCAAATCCTTTGCCATGTTCACCCGCACGTGCCGCTTCAATTGCAGCATTTAGAGCAAGTAAATTGGTCTGCTCAGCAATATCTTGGATCACATCAACTAATTTAGATACTTGTTGAGATTGCTTGTCTAAGCCTTCTACTTTTTTCACAGCATCTTGAACGATCGAATCAATCGTTGTCATTTGTTGGATCGATTGCTCCATCATTTGATAACCATCATCTGTTTTTTCAATAACGGTTTTCGATTCACTTGAAACACTCTTCGCATCATCGTTTGATGCTTTAATTCGACGTAAGAACTGATCCATTTTCTCCGATAGACCTGAAACGGTTGTTGCTTGTGTTTCACTACCCGTTGACAACTCTTGCATCGTCGAAGCAATTTGTTCACTACCTTCTCTAACTTCCTCAGCAGACTGTGTTAACTCTTCACTTGCACTCGATACATTCTCACTTGCATCAGACACACTTTCAATCACTGAACGCAAGTCTTCTTGCATTTGATTGGTTGAACCAATTAATTCAGCAAATTCATCTTTACGTTTTGTTTTTAATGCTGCACCTGTCAGAGTACCGTTTGCGATCTCTTTCATTCTCTTCGAAAGGTCAGATAGTGGGCGGGATGTAGACTGACCCATGAAAATCCCCAGGGCTATAGCAAAAATAATAGCACCAATAGCAATAGCAATCACGATCAGCTGAGCCATTTCATATGTTTGGCGGCTTTCATTATAATCTTGTTCAGCATAGGCTAAATTGTAGTTCCGAAGCTCCTCTAAGTTACTACGGAATGTTCTAAAGGCATCCCCACCATCTACAATACAAATTGCAGCATCTTCAAATTCATCATTAATGAGCATTTGCGCATTACTTCTCACACTGGAACTATAAATATCCCAATTTCGTTCAATCGTTTCAACTAGTTCAGCTTCTTGTGGTTCTAGATTACCTGATTGATACGTTTGAATCAGTTCATCAACGTGATCCGCATTTTCAATGGCGCTTCCTGCACGCGATGAATCTTCTTCTGTTACACCGGATAACATATGAACCCGTGTATTTTCAGCTAATTGAATCGTTTCTGCAACTAAAGCTAGCGGTTCCACACGATTTCTATAGAGCAATTCATTGTAATTGTTAACATTTCCTAAACTCATCATCGCAACCACTGCCACTACTACAAGCAGTAAAACAATGCTTAAATACGATGTAATCAACTTACCTTTTACTTTCATCTCAAAACCCCTTCTCTTTTCTAATCTGATTCTTTTTATGTACGCCTTTTTAAGGATTACCTCTTTTTTATCGGTTTATTTTTTGAAAATTCAAGCTAAAAATCTTAAAAAAACCCGATTAATCATCGATTAACCGAGTTTGTAATAACAGAAGTATCAATCTTTTTGACTTGATTAACACCGAGTATGGCTAAGCTTGTATCTAAATCTTTCGTGAAATTATTTAACACTTGATCAACGCCCGCTTCACCATCGACTAGAGCATACGTGTAAGGGCGGCCGATTAAAACAGCATCTGCTCCTATAGCTAAAGCCTTTAGCACATCAGGCGCACCTCGCACACCCCCATCAACAAGAATAGGAATATCATCACCGATTTCTTGTCGAATCGTCTGCAACGCTTTTAGTGCAGATTGTGTGCCATCAAGCTGTCTGCCACCATGGTTTGAAACAATTAAACCGTCAATTCCTTCTTCCACAGCGAGTTTGGCATCATCGACGTGCATAACACCCTTTAGAATAATTGGTAAATCAGTGATCTTTTTTAACCAACGAATATTCGACCATGTTAAATCTTGTTTGAACAAAATTGATTTGATTTCATCAATTAATTCCGCTTCACTTAAATCATGATTTGGGTTATATTTCTCTTGGAATACAGGATCTGTTAAAAAATTCTCAATCCCTGCTCCAGTGTTGATAGGTGAATAACCATTACTCAGATCAACTTCACGATGTCCTAAATAAGGGGTATCAACCGTCACAACAATCGCATCAAACCCACTTTTCTCCGCACGTTTGACAAAACTCTCACATACGTCTTGATCATTTGGCCAGTATAGCTGAAAGTAATGTGGTACGTCTCTCATAATTTCACTTACTTCTTCAATCGACGTTGAAGAAACAGTACTCATAATATAGGGAACCTTTGCTTTTTGGGCACTTTTAGCTGAAGCTCGCTCAGCATCTGGATGAACAATCCGTTGAAAGCCAACAGGTGCTAATAAAAAAGGTACAGCTAGCGATTGATTTAATAACTTAATTGAAAGATCGCGATTTGATACATCTTTTAATACACGAGGTACCAATTCAAGATCATTAAATGCTTCGCGATTTTTTACTAACGTTTGTTCTTGATTCGATCCGCTTTGGACATAGCCAAAAGCGCCTTTTGAAAGGCGCTTTTTCGCATAGTGTTCCCAGTCCTCATAGCGAATTCTCGCATTTGTCTCAGACATATTCACACCTCTAGTCTTTTTTAGCACGCTCTGCTAATCGGTTACCAATCGTTTGGATCAATTGAATAATGACCACTAAAATGATGATCGTAAAATACATCACTTCTGGTTCGTAACGCAGATGACCAAATCGGTAGGCAACATCACCAAGGCCACCAGCTCCGACAAGGCCAGCCATAGCGGTCGCACCAATCAACGCAATCACCGCAATAGTAATGCCTAAAATAATTGACGGCTTCGCTTCTCTAACCATCACATGCCAAATAATATCTTTTGTTTTAATGCCCATTGCTTCATACGCTTCAAGTACACCTTTATCAACTTCTAAAAGAGCAGATTCCATCAGTCGTGCAATAAATGGTGCTGTGAAAATCACAAGGGGAACAATAACGCCACGAACCCCCATCGACGTTCCAACAATCATGCGTGTAAATGGTAACAGCGTGAATAAAAGAATAATGAAAGGAATCGATCGGATAATATTAATGATAGCATTTAATGTTCGGTATATATATTTGTTTTCAAAGCTTTTATTCGGTCGTGTTGTCACGAGTAAAATACCGAGTGGCAACCCAATAATGATTGCAAATATTAAAGAAATCGACACCATTTGGAAGGTTTCAATTGTCGCATCAACAATTAAACCACCCCAGCGATCAAATAATTCAGTTACTGTCATAACCTTGTTCCACCTCACTTACTTGGACCCCTTGTTCTTCTAAGTAGGCCAGTGCTTTGTCTGTCTCTTCTTTTGGACCTTTAATATGTGCTGTTAATTTACCAAAAGGATGTTCTTTTAATTGAACAATATTACCTGAGAGAATATTGGTATCCACATTAAATCGTTTTGATACAGTCGACAGTGCGGGTTGGTCTGCGGATGTTCCAACAAACGTTAAATCAATAATAGGCCCTTCTGATTCCAATTGCTCAATAAATGCTTTTGGCACATCACTTGGGAAAATACTATTCACAAAGCGACGCGTCGTTTGATGTTTGGGCGCTGAATAAACATCAATCACATTCCCTTGTTCAATGACCTCACCATTTTCCATAACTGCAACACGATCACAAATCTTTTGAATAACGTGCATTTCGTGTGTGATGAGAAGGATGGTAATACCTAATTCTGCATTGATTTTCAGCAGTAAGTTAAGGATCGAATCCGTCGTATCCGGGTCAAGCGCACTCGTTGCCTCATCACTTAGTAATACATCTGGTTCATGGGAAAGAGCCCGGGCAATAGCAACACGTTGCTTTTGCCCGCCTGAGAGTTGATTAGGAAAGACATCTTTTTTATCCTTTAATCCCACAATGTCTAAATATTTATCGACACGTTTTTTTATCTCACTTTTTTCAACACCTGTTAATTTAAGTGGAATGGCAATATTGTCATAAACATTGGCTGTTTTTAATAAATTGAACCCTTGAAAAATCATGCCGATGTTTTGTCTCGCTTGTCTGAGTTGCTCTGTTGTCATGTCATTTAACACATTGCCATTAATCGAAACCTCACCTGAAGTTGGCACTTCTAAATGATTCACACAGCGTACAAGTGTACTTTTACCAGCACCACTGTAACCAATCACACCAAAGATCTCACCCTTTTGAACGGTTAAACTGACATCACTTAGTGCTGTAATCGGTTCGCCATTTTTTTTCGATGGGAATGTTTTATGAATATTCTTTAATTCAATCATCTCTTCAAAACTCCTAACCTACTGATCAATTTCACTTACCAAGATGGAACAATAGAGCCTGCAAACTCATCTTCAATAAATTGTTTCACTTCTTCTGACTGATAGAGATCAATCACTGTTTGAACGACTGGATCGTCTTGATTTTCTTCACGAACAACGAGTAGGTTTACCCATGGAGAGTCACCCGGCTCAATAAAGATTGAATCTTCTGTTGGTACATAACCGTGCTCAATCGCAAAGTTTGTATTGATGGTAGCAGCATCTAATTCCTCTAATTGACGAGGGATTTGAGACGCTTCTAGTTCAACAAATTCTAAATCAAGTGGATTATCCACGATATCAAGGACTGTTGCTTGTGTTCCAGCTTCTTCATCTAATGTAATAAGACCAGCATCTTCAAATAACATTAAGGCACGCGCACCATTTGTTGGATCATTTGGAAGACCTAAGGTGTCGCCTTCTTCTAATTCTGATACATCATCAATTGATGTTGAATAAACACCCATTGGGAAGTTAATCGTTGTTGCGACATCAACTAAGTCCATGCCACGATCTTCAATAAAGTCTATTAAAAATGGCTCATGTTGGTAACTATTCATATCAAGTTCACCTTCATCTAATGCTTGGTTTGGCATAACATATTCCGTAAATACTTCAACATTAATCGTAAGGTCTTCTTGCTCTTCTGCTAATTCTGCTACTTTTTCCATTACTTCTTCGTGTGGTCCTGCTGTTACACCGATACTTAACTCTTCTTCAGATAATGCATCACCATCACCCGCACCACACGCTGCTAGAACGAGTAGTAAAAAGCTAACACCTAAAATTTGAATTGATTTTTTCATCTTTATTCCCCCTAAATTTAATCGTCATCTCAATCAAACCATCCTGCCGATCCCCATAAGCTTTTAGTAGTTTAATCGATAAAGCTTTCAAAAAAACCTCTTCTTAAACAGACATTTAAGAAGAGGTTTTAGTTAAACTAAGTTGTCTCTTCTTATCTTTCAAGCACGTATGCTTGCTGGATTTGGCACAATAACAATAAATAGATTGTCTGTTGCCGAAGCTTCAAAGGGCCAGTCCCTCCACCTCTCTGGATAAGAATTGATTGATATGCGATTTTTTTATTGTGCCATTAACTTTACAATGACATGCCTTCAATGTCAAATGTTTTTTGAAAATTCATTTTAATTTTTTTATTATGACAAACTAATAACGATACATATCAGGTCTACGGTCCTGATAGATCGGGATTCTTTGTCTAATTTCATCAACATCGTCTAGGTTTACTTCTCCCACTAATGTTGTCATCTCTTCTTCTGCCTCTACCAACACATGACCCCATGGATCAATAATCATTGAGTGACCACCAAATGTATTATTCGGATCTGCACCCACTCGGTTACAAGCCACTACATAGACTTGAGATTCGATCGCTCGTGTGATTAATAAATGACGCCAATGATCAATCCGTGCTTTAGGCCACTCAGCCACAACGACCAACATCTTCTGTTCACCTAAGAGATGCGTTCGGATCCATTCAGGAAATCGAATGTCATAACAAATCACACCCGCCATGGGTTGATTTTCTAATTCAAACAAACCGTCTGTATCACCTTGAGTTAAATACTTTTCTTCATTCATGAGTCTAAACAGGTGCGCTTTATCATACTGTTTAACGACTTCACCATTTCGATCAATCACGACAAACGTATTGTAAAATTTATCGTGTTTCTTATTCGCAATCGATCCTGCCATGAAATGAACATGGTATGCTTTTGCTAATTGCTGGATAAATTCGATTGACTCGGCTGCATTTTCCTCAGCAATTTGATCAAACCGAGCGAGGTCATACCCTGTTGTCCACAATTCTGGTAAAACAAAGACCTCAACAGGGTCTGTTTCCATTTGCTTTTTTACTTGTTCTTTTACATATTCACGATTTTGAACAGGATCACCAAAAGCAATATCCATTTGTATAATTCCAATTTTCATAATCATTCTCCTTGCGATGATGTCTCTAACGTTAGCATCGTCTCTTTTAATGCTTCGTGTGTAAATGAACCGATGAAATGGATCGATTCCCCCGGTTTTAAAGCAGCTCTTGCGACACGATCAACAGCTGAATCGAATTGATCCGTGACACCTAAATCAGCTAAACAAACTGGTAAACCCAGCTCTTTGTAATAGGGCATTAATCGATTCACTTCGTCATGTGCACCGACTAGTGCTAATTGAACAAGAATGCCGTATGCCACTTTATCCCCGTGTAAGTGATCATGGGTTTCATCAAGTGTTGTGAGCGCATTATGAATCGTATGTGCACCAGCAATACGGCCGTACCGTTCACCAAAACCACCGACCATACCACCGACCATTATAATCGTTTCACTCACACGTATAAAGGCATCACTTGCTTGATTAGATTGTTGATCAGCTAAAGCCTGCGTGCCTTCTTCTATTAAGACATCTTTTGATAACTTAGCTGTTTGATACGCAATATCAACCGCAACGGGGCGTTTTTCAAGAGGAGCGATCAGTGCTTCGGCTTCATACCACTTCGCCAGTGTATCCCCGATACCTGCTCTGAAATAAGCTGTAGGTGAATCTAAGATCAATTCCGGCTCAATCGCAACGAACCACGCATTATTGTCATACACTTCATATCCGATAAACTGACCTGAAACATCATAAAAGACAGACAAAGGTGTCCAAGCTGCACAGTTGGATGCAAGTGTTGGAACAACTAAAAACGGGATGTTTAATTGATTACCGACTGACTTAGCCAAATCAATGATTTTACCGCCACCTACAGCTACGACAAACTCTAGGTCGTTTGTTTGAACGATTTCGATTAAACGCTCCACTTCCTCTTTTGTGCACTCACCATTATAGGCAATCTTTTCAACAGGAAGCTCGAGTGGTTCAATAAACCGTTCAGCCACTTGCCAAGACTCTAAACCATGCACGAGTAGTCCTTGTTTGAACCGTTGCCTATAAATCGCTTCTTTTAATTCATATAATGCGCCGTCATGACACCGGTAAATATTAGGTGCACCTTGCACTGGAAAAGTTTCCATTTGAGCCCTCCTCTAGTGTCGATCTACTGTACTGTGAATTATCACACTGAGTTATTATTGTGTCAAGATTCAGAATTGTTCATCATTCTCTTTACATCCCTCATGTCTTTATTTATAGTGTAAGTTAAACTGTCAATTTAGTAAGGGGTGTTTAAACGATGCGTTCATTCGAATCATCAGATGCGATCAAACGATTACCCGATCAATTTTTTGCATCACTTGTTAAACGTGTGAAGGAGATGCAAGAAAAAGGGTACGATTTAATAAATTTAGGGCAAGGCAATCCAGATTTACCTACCCCTGAACGAATTATTCGCGTGATGCAAGAGGCCTCGACACGCAAGCAACACCATCAATATTCGCCATTCCAAGGCTATCGCTTCTTAAAAGAAGCGGTCGCTACTTATTATCAGAACGAATACAATGTCTCACTAGACCCCGAAACTGAAGTCGCAATCTTGCCGGGTTCAAAAACGGGATTAGTTGAATTGAGTCAATGTCTATTAAATCCTGGTGATACCGCACTTGTCCCAGATCCGGGTTATCCTGACTATTTATCCGGCATCGCGCTTGCAAATGTCCAGGCAGAAATGATGCCTCTAAAAGAAGAGCATGATTTCTTGCCTCAGTATGATCAAATTGAGCCATCCATACTCGAAAAAGCGAAATTAATGTTTCTGAATTACCCGAATAACCCAACAGCTGCCGTTGCCGACCAAGCCTTTTTTAACGAAACGGTTGAATTAGCCAAAAAGCACCACATTGCTGTCTGTCATGACTTTGCCTATGCCACGATCGGATTTGATCAACAAAAACCGATCAGTTTTATGCAAACAGAAGGGGCAAAAGACGTTGGGGTTGAAATGTTCACCTTATCCAAAGCCTATAACATGGCTGGTTGGCGTGTTGGGTTTGCTGTTGGTAATCCGTCAATTATTGCTCAACTTGAGGCCATTCAAGATCATTTGTACGTCAGCCTATTCGGTGCCATCCAAGAAGCCGCTGCAGAAGCACTTAGCGGGCCTCAAGAGGATACAAAAGCACTTACCAAAACGTATCAAAACAGGCGCGATATTTTTATCAATACATTAAGACAAGCGGGTTGGGACGTCCAAGCACCAAAAGGCACGTTTTTCTGTTGGCTAAAAGTGCCTGATGGCTTTACATCTCAGTCGTTTAGTGATTACTTATTGAATCATGCTCACGTCGTCACGGCTCCTGGTAATGGGTTTGGTGATTACGGGGAAGGTTATGTAAGATGTAGCCTTGTCACGTCAGAAGAACGCTTAAAGAAAGCCGCAACCCGTATTCAACAGCTAGGACTTTTCTAGATGAACTAAAATAAAGCTCACGTTCTATTTTTAAAAGAACGTGAGCTTTATTGATTTTGTTTAAAGCTAGCGGTCCAAACATTATCAGCTATTTAGTCCTCAGTTGTGACAAATAATCGACCACTAAATTGATACGTGTCATCTCGACGCATCGCATGTTCGATGTGAAGGTCAAGCGTTGCTGCATCCGCTTCATATGTGAATATCTGGTCATTCGGTGAAAGTTGAGTGCCATTTTCGACCCTTTCGTCAAATAGCTCATCAAATAGTTCCATCCCATCGATCTCAACTACATCTTCCCCGTTTTCAGACAACGTCAGATAAAAATTCTCATTTTCCGTTTCAACTGTTAATATAAAGTCGTCTCCAACGGTCATTTCACGTGTTTCGTCATAAGGTGAAATCGATAATTCGCTACCATAATCATATGACCTTAAATCTAAAAATGACGTTTCTTCTTGCTCTACTGTTATTGAATCCATATTTATAATATCGGGTTGGTAACCTTCATACTGTGGACTAAAGCCAAGTGCTGATTCAAACTGATTTGGATCCCACCGGTTCTGTTCAATACCTTCTACATAATCGAGTTGGTCAAGATCACTTAAATAATTGACTAATCGTGTTATATCTTTTCGATCTGAGACTTGCACATCTGAATTTTGAACAATTTCACCATCTGTTAACAACGCATTCTCTTCAAACAAGCTTTCTAACGCATTCACTTGATACACTCGACTCAAGGTAAATGCATCGATAAATGGTGCTATTGATACAAGACTTGCACCGATCAATATCGGGGCGATCCAGCCTGAGTCTCGCATTTCTTTCATACTATAAATAACACCCATGACAAGCGCAAATACACTAAATAAAATGACATAATACCTTCCATAGGTTAATCCAATATCACCGATCCTAACGACGGATACGATCGTTTGGAAAAGCGCAATCAATGCAAGTATTTTTGGGAAAACAGAAACAAAAAGCTTTGTAATTGTATGGTTGCACTCTAATGCCAATAGATAGATGATCAGTGTCAAAATAAAATATGAAATAAGAATCGGTTCTAATAAGGCGTCTAACCACTCGGTTTGCGCGATCGTCATGGCGATATATAGTAAAACAACCCCTGTGTAAATAGCCGTAATAGGCACCAACACATACGTTAATAACTTTTCTAAAATCGGTGACGGCATCTCTTTAACTAACTCATCTTGAAGCGGTATACTTCCAAGGAAAATGAGTGGAAAGAACAATGTTGCAACAAGGTTAAACGCATGCATAAACATTGTATACGAGACAGAAAACAGTAAAAGATCTACCGCAGCAATGATAAGACCAATCCCACCTATTAAAACAATGGAATAAAATAAACTGATAAAAACACGCTTAAAAATGGCTAAAAATGATTGGCTAAAGCGAATCTGTGAATCAATGCTCGGCAGACCTATAAACATAACACTCGTCATTAAGACGATTGTTATTGTTCGGTAGTGCATTTCAACGAACGGTATGCTAAGCGTATTGAGAAAGAAAAAGTAACTAAGCATAAGCACAAGTGATAATCCGATTAAAAATAGGCGCATTTTTATTCTTAAAAAATAACGCTCATGTAGTTGTTGAGACACTAGACTTAACATAATTCCTACAAGAATGGCTTGGAAATAAGGTTCTTCAATTTGTTGATTCGATTCAATTTGTAACAAATTGTACATCGCTAAACTAAATAATAATGCCACAGTTAATGGATATCTGACGCATACTTTAATAAATTGTTCTGTGTAGGTAGACACATTTTGAATCAGTTTCATGAGTATACACTCCTTTTCTATCTTTACTTAGGGTTTACCCGAAATAGCGTTTATTCAACATTGATGTTTACATCTTTTTCAAAAAGGTTATCGTGTTCATATCACACATTTAAGGAGGGTCTTAATTGAACTTAATGAGAGCAAAAGAAATCAAAGAAGATCCAGTCATGAAAAATGTCTATTATCAAGGCAGACCCGTTTACATCCAATCTGTTGATGATGATACACACATGGTCACGATTCGCTTTACAAAAGAAGAAGAAGATTTACATGAAGTAGAAGTCACTGACCTTGTAGAAGAAAACTAATATGAAGCGTCCTAATGACTTGTTATTAGGACGCTTTTTTTGACTAAATCGGTCTAATAATAGCTCGGACTGGGCTTGCGTCACTCCTCTTTATTTTCAGTGGCAATGCAATGAGCTGATAAAGACCAGGTGCGATCGTGTTAAGTTTTAAATTTTCTAATAATGCAATCTCATTGTTTAAACACGCATGGTGCGCACTTAATGATTTAGAATCGATTGGGTCAACAGACGGAGCATCTGTTCCGATTAAATCAATCCCGCGTGCTTGTAAAAACGGGGCTAGCTCGTCTGAGATGACCGGATAAATTTCAGGGAACGTGTGATCATCTCGTGTCATCGTGTGAAACAAAACACCCGAATAATCACCTTCTGAAAGTGAGGATAGATGCGCAGGTTTAATTGTCTCAACACCTGTAACATCAACAACACAGACTTGTTTAACAAACGTATTGACATCGAGCTCGTCAATTGTTTGACCCTTCTGATCAAAATGGAATGGCGCGTCGATATGCGTGCCATTATGTACACTCGTTCTTATCTCACCAATATTACTAGAGCCTGTTTCTTCTTTCGTATAACTTAATTGATAAGAGAACGGTGTATCACCTGGCCAAACCTCTAGTTCATTCGATAATGCAATTGAAATATCGATCCACTCTGATTTTTTCATTTAACGAACACTCCTTTGTAACCTTTTGATTCATTTGACGTCTATAAGCGTATACTTCTATCTTAACGTAGTTCGGAAAATTTAAATAGGTTATGAAAAGAGGACAACACTTAAGAAATGGAGTATTATAATAAGTAACGATTTTTATTGAGAAGAGGAGATGTCTTATATGAAGCAGATCATGATCAAAAGCTTTGTCTTATTACTGAGTCTTTCACTATTCACTTATACAACAACACCTACTGCCCTAGCGGATGCCATTCCTGAAGAAGCGATTATCACTTTAGGCGAAGACTTGTCACAAGAACAAAGAAATACAGTTCTAGAAGATTTAGGTGCGCCAAATGTGTCAGAAGATCAAATCATTTATGTATCCAATGAAGAAGAACATAACTATTTAGGCGATCATATCCCCGCCTCACAAATTGGGACAAACGCCATTTCATCAGCGAAGGTTATATTGCGTGATGACAATACAGGTATTTCGGTTACGACGAATAACATTAATTATATAACCGGAGACATGTACACGAATGCCCTCGCAACAGCTGGCGTAACAGGTGCAGAGATTGAAGTGACCGCACCTTTTGAAGTGTCTGGAACAGGTGCTTTAACAGGCATTATGAAAGCTTATGAAGAAACAACCGGTGAAACGATTGATGAGGATGTTAAAAAAGCAGCCAATGAAGAAATGGTTGTCACCGCTGAACTCGTTGATGATGAAGAGATCGATGAAGATGAAGCGATTGATCTTATGAATCGCATTAAAGAAGAGATTGCTGAACAAAGCCCTGAAACACGTGAAGAACTTGAAGACTTGATTCGCGGACTTGCTGATGAATTGGGGATTGACTTATCAAGCGACCAACTCAATCAACTTGTTGATCTATTTAATAATTTAAGAAATTTAAATATTGATTGGGGACGCGTCAACGATACGATTGATGCAACCCGCGAATGGATCAGTGATTTTGCAGAAAGTGAAGACGGGCAAAACATCATCTCAAGTATCGTTCAATTTTTTGAATCGGTTTGGGATTGGTTCTTATCTGTTTTTTCTAACGATTAATACTTAAAAGAGTCTGAGACAAAAGTAAATAAGTCAATGTAATAGCCGGACAAAAATAGTATTTTAACTATTTTTTGTCCGGCTATTTGTTTACATATTTCACAGTAATCTGGAATGGACAAGACTCTTGCGGGAAAAGCACGAGTGAGAAGATCCACTTTAGAAGCGTTCCTTGCTTCTAAAGTTAGCTGAGGCCGCGTGAGCTAAAAAGGGAGTCTATTTCAGATTGCGATGACCATTTGATCGAATTGTTCGTGTTTCAAGATACTCATTTTTATTTTGTCCCAGACTCTTTTGTATTATTATTCTTTTGGATTAACCCCGTATTCATTTGTCCCCGGTTGGCTATCTAGAACTGTCATGATTAATAGAATTAAACTCCCGACAATCGGAACAAAGTTAATAAAGAACCACCAACCTGACCGACCTATGTCATGTAGACGTCGAACCGTGACAGAGATGGTTGGTACAATGATCAGTAACCCATAAATAGGACCTATAAATGGAATGGAACCAATGATTAATGCTACGACTGCATTGATCAACGCAAACATCCAATATTCCATTCGTCTTGCTCGCCCTTCAAAGTTTGCATAATTTTGTAATGCTTGTAAATACCACTGCATAAATAAACTCCTTTTCCTTCTGATGTTACTAGTTTATCAAAATTGTGATGCCCTTACCAATATATCAATCGTTCTATTAAATTATCAAAAAGAAACAAGTGAACGATAATATCACCCGAACCATTTATGTCTATTTTTACCTATAAATATTTTATTTATTTTTTGGTATATTAATTACAAAAGTTATTATAACAGTATTGTAAGCGTTTTTTGACCCATTATCGTTTAGCTTGACAATTAAAATAGATGCTTTATAATAACTCATATCGAATTAGAATAATTATCGTTAATCACATATTAGTCACAAGTGATTGACGAACTATTCAACACATATTTAAAGGAGGATGACATATTATGTCACTTATAGGTAAAGAAGTACAACCATTTCAAGCGGAAGCTTTCCAAGCAGGAAAGGATTTCTTCCAAGTTTCAGAGGAAAACTTAAAAGGGCAATGGAGCGTTGTTTGCTTCTATCCAGCAGACTTTTCATTCGTATGTCCTACTGAATTAGAAGATCTTCAGAAAGAATATGCAGAATTAAAAGAACTTGGTGTTGAAGTATTCTCAGTATCAACGGATACACACTTTGTGCATAAAGCATGGCACGAAAATTCTGATGCAGTCGGTTCAATCGAATACATCATGATCGGTGACCCATCTCAAACAATTTCTCGTAACTTTGACGTTTTAAACGAAGAATCAGGCCTTGCAGATCGCGGTACATTCTTAATTGACCCTGATGGTGTCATCCAAACGGTTGAAATTAATGCTGACGGTATCGGCCGTGATGCAAGCACAATCATTAATAAAGTAAAAGCAGCTCAGTACGTACGTGAGCATCCAAATGAAGTTTGCCCAGCGAAATGGGAAGAAGGCAGTGAAACACTTAAGCCAAGCCTAGACATCGTAGGTAAAATTTAAGGAGTCTGATAACTATGTTAGAAAAAGATATTAAACAGCAGCTCGAGCAATACCTCGAGCTGTTGGAAAATGATATTGTTATTAAAGTAAGTGCTGGCGATGATAAAGTTTCAGGCGAAACTGTTGAGCTTGTGAACGAAATCGCGGATATGTCTTCAATGATTACAGTTGAAGAAGCAACACTTACACGCACACCTAGCTTCAGTATTAACAGAAAAGGTGAAGACGACTCAGGTGTTGTATTCGCTGGGATTCCACTAGGTCATGAATTCACATCACTTGTTTTAGCTTTACTACAAGTAAGTGGACGTGCGCCTAAAGTGTCTGACGAACAGATTGAGCAAATTAAAAACATCCAAGGTAAACATGAGTTTATTACGTATGTTTCATTAAGCTGCCATAACTGTCCAGATGTTGTTCAAGCGTTGAACACAATGAGTGTCCTAAACCCTAATATCAGCCATACAATGGTTGAAGGTAATGCATTCAAGGATGAAGTTGAAAGTGAAAACATCATGGCAGTACCGGCTGTTTATTCAAACGGTGAATTCCTTGAAAGTGGGCGTATGACACTTGATGATTTACTCGGTATGATCTCAGGTGGACCAGATGTTGAGTCATTAAATGAGAAAGATCCGTTTGACGTCTTAGTCGTTGGTGGCGGTCCAGCTGGTGCAAGTGCTGCAATTTATGCTGCACGTAAAGGGATCAATACTGGACTTGTTGCTGATCGATTCGGTGGTCAAGTGATGGATACAAAAGGTATTGAGAACTTTATTAGTAATACTTACACAGAAGGTCCAAAACTCATGGCAGAAGTAGAAGCACATGTGAACGATTATGATGTTGACGTGATGAAGACGCTTCAAGCTCAAAGTCTACAGAAAAAAGATCTTTATGAAGTCGAACTAGACAATGGCGCAATCCTAAAAAGTAAATCCGTCATCATTTCAACAGGTGCCCGTTGGCGTAACGTTGGCGTTCCTGGTGAAGCTGAGTACAAAAACAAAGGTGTAGCATACTGTCCACACTGTGATGGTCCACTATTTGAAGGCAAAGACGTAGCCGTGATCGGTGGAGGTAACTCAGGTATTGAAGCGGCGATCGATTTAGCAGGCCTTGTTAAACATGTAACGGTGCTTGAATTCTTACCAGAACTAAAAGCAGACGCTGTTTTACAAGAACGCGTTCGTACTTTACCAAACGTAACGATTATTACAAATGCACAAACAACTGAAATCACAGGTGATGACACAGTTAACGGCATTACGTATAAAGACCGCGAAACAGATGAAGAGAACCACATTGAACTTGCAGGTGTGTTCGTTCAAATCGGTCTTGTTCCAAACACAGACTGGTTAGGCGACACTGTTGAGCGCAATAAAATGGGTGAAATCGTTGTCGATAACGCAGGTAAAACAAGCCTACCTGGTGTATTTGCTGCAGGTGACTGTACAGACACACCTTATAAACAAATCATTGTTTCAATGGGTACAGGTGCATCAGCCGCACTCGGCGCATTCGACTATATGATTCGAAATTAATTAAAGAAAGTACGCGTGTTATCGCGTACTTTCTTTATTTTTATGTTGTTGTCTTACTAAAATATACGCTGTCAAGATCGATGTCACTGGTACAATTAAAGCGACACCAATACCTGCTGCAAGAATAGTCACCATCTCAGCACTAAACACCTTCGCATTCAGCATCTGACCAAAACTGTATGAAAAATCTTTAAATCGAACGAGCAACGCCAAATAACCTCCGAAAAATGCAAAGAACAACGTATTAGCACTTGTCCCTAATAAATCTCGCCCAATTCGCATGCCGGAATCAAATAATTCTTTCACTGACATATCCGGGTGGTGACGATGAATCTCATACATCGGTGAACTAATCGAAATCGCCTCATCAACGACAGCCCCAATCGTACTCATCATCACAACGGAAGCCATCACTTGAACAAAATTAATTCCGACATAAAAATTATAAATGGTTAAGCCTTCAACTTCTTCATCCGAAAAGCCGCCTACCATCACAAACTCCACCATAAATTGAATGAAAATCACTAATAAGAGTGTCGTTAAAACAGTCGCTAAAAAGGCTGTTTTCGTTTTAACATTCGATTCATTAATAAAAAACAACGTTACTGCACTAATGACCACACAGGCTGCTAGTGCTAAATAGACTGGATTTGCGTTTTGATCGATCATCATTAGTGTCATCAATAATATAACGAAAAAATTAATAAACAATGCAATAAATGAACGTAAGCCTTTCATTCCACCAATTGCGACCATTAAACCGAATAGGATGAGTGTTAAAATCATTAATGCATTCATACGCTCACCCGCTTCCTATTAATAAAGTAAATCGTCGTATATAAACTGATTGGAATCGTTAAAACGATACCAATGCCCCCAGCTAACGCCCTCGTTAGTTCTAAGGATAAATTCATCGATAACGTAAAGCCTAAAGGGGCACCATTTGAAAAATAAACGAGTAATGCCGGGATCGCACCACTAACATACGCAAAAAAGAGTATATTTGTCATCGTCCCCATAATATCTTTTCCAACTTCAAGTCCTGATTGCTTCAGGTCACGATTCGAAATATTTCGATTTTTATCAGCCAAGCTAAATAAGGTCGATGCAATGGTCACAGCCACATCCATTACCGCACCTAATGCTCCAATCAACACGCCTGCCATAAATACTGCTTGAGGTGGACGGGTTAAAAAGTCCATTTCTTCAAATCTTAAACCTTGATAGTCCGTCAGCAGCAAAACCGATAGCGTAATCGCCATTAAACTAAATGTTCCTAAAATCGTCGCTGTGATTGCCGCATAGGTTTGGTAGGTAAACCCACTAATTAATAAAAGTGAAAAGGCCGTCATCAACACAACCGCAACACTCATAATCACGAGCAAACTAATGTTTTGAGTTGCGATGTATACATCTAATGCATATGAAATAATCAGTATATTCACCATTAAACTAACACCTGCCAATACACCACGCCTTTTACCCACTGCGATTAAAACAAGTAAGAATAGACCACTTAACCAAACGAGCTGATGATCCCGCTTAACGTGAATCACATCACCTGTCAATTCATTATCAGTTTGATCATACGTCACAAATAACTGATCACCTTCTGTAAATTCAGGATGATAAACGCCAGAATCAGCATAATCGTTGATCAGTGTGATCGTTTCGCCTATATGTTCACCATTTTTTAATATCGCTTCAATCTCTTGCGTATAAACTGTATCAACAGCTTCACCGTCTATTGTCTGCTCGGCCTCATCGACAACAGTTGTCTCTTTCACCTCTGCAATCGGATCTTCGTAGAACGACTGATTATGTTGTGTAAATACGAGTAAACCAGTAAATATGACAATAAAGCTCACCGCCACAATCGATGCACCGCGCCACTTTTTATGTAAAAATCTCAACGAGATAAACCTCCCATCCAAAATCAATGCCTGTTCATTCAAATTGTATACTTAAATCAATTGATTTGTCTAATCGAACTGTCTTCCCTATCACGTTTTATCTTTAAATATGATAAGATCATTATTGGTGAGGGGGAAAAACATGAATAAAAAAGATGTATCACATATTCGAAATCAATTTAAACGTCAAAATGATCACTTACAAATCGAAGAGATTTATAATGTATATGTTATGAAAGAATCTAGCGAGATTTATCATGAACAAACGAGACCATTTGAACGATTAGAGGAAGATGAACAAACCTTATTCCTAACAAATTTCAAAAAATTATTAGCTGGTCAACTCGACCAAAAACTGTTTGAATTATCATTTAATACTGGTGGTGAAGACTCAGCACAACAACGTCTGTACCAAGCTCTTTCAACCGATGATAAAGAAACATGGCAATCACACATGAAAAACATGGCTAAAAAGCTACTTGATGCAAGACAATATGAAACAGATGTTGTCATCACATTTATTAAAGCAAGCTACACGAAGCCGACACGTTCCAGAACAGATGAGACCGCTGAAGATGAATTTGATAGTACGTACAATCATCCATTTATACTTTGTACAATTAATCAAACACAAGATCCTAAAAAAGAACTTCACTTTGATTATGCTGAAAAGGCATTTAAATACAATGTCGTCGTTGATCCAGTCATTAACTTAGATAAACCGATTGGTGGTTTTTTATATCCATGTTTTGTTGATCATGCACAAGATGTTAATCGTGTACTCTATTCTGTCGGTCAATCAAAAGAAATTGATTTAACATTTGTCGAAGACGTACTAGACGCTAAAGAACCGACGACTGCATCAGAAGATAAATTCACCTTTGAAGAAATTGTACGTGATGCGTATGGCTATGAAATGAATACTGACAATTTAGCCTCTATGTATGAATCAATCCAACGTACGATCGAAACATATGAGGAAACCGATGAAGAACCTGTTTTAGATTACAAAGATATTGGTGAGGTCTTACACTACAGCGGCTTGCCTGATGTAGATCCCGACAAAGTCAAAACAGCCTTTGAAAACGTGACAGACAACGAACAACATGAACTAAAAGCACGCAACATTGTCCCGAAATACAATCAAAAATCTATTAAGATTGATACGAAAGTCGCTAAGGTAGCGATCAGCCCCGAAGACTTGAGACATGTCAAACAAGTTCAAATGAACGGCCGTCGTTATTTAATGATTGAAGTTGAAGAAAATACAGTCATTGATGGGTTTACCATGATTCCTGAAGCATTTGGACAAAAAGACTCAAATGATGATCAAAGCCAATAAAAAAAAGATCACATACTTATTTTTGTCGTTTATAAAAAGCACGAGTGCCATGATTTTATCTTTGCACTCGTGCTTAAAATATGTACTTTTTCTAGCAGTTAATTGATGATTAATTGTAAAAAAATTAAACTCAATATAAGTACAATTAGACTAACAATAAACTTTTTGGAGTTTTCTAAGTACTTCCATTCTAAGTATGATCTAGTACCCAAAGAAACAATGGTTATAAGTTGTACGAACAATCTCAAGCTATCAGGATCATGTAAATCAATTAAAAATGCAGTAATGACCGCAACGATGATAAGTATCCATGTAATCATTAAATCAGTGAATCTACCTTCTGTCTGTTCGAGATCTTCATCCTCATCGTTAGCTATAAGTTTCTTTAAGATAAAATGAACGATAATGATAAACCACGAAAATAATGCAAATATTGAAGCTGGATGTTGCATGCTTCAATCAACTCCTTATATCCGTTCAGATATGTATTATTTTGTCACATCTTAAGCTGCATGACCTTCAATAATTGCTTCAACAAAATCCAACGCATCTGACTCTGATGCTTCATCAGTTAGCATGTACTGAATTTGATAACCGACATCACCCGTGTTAACGACTAGAACCATGGATTCAATCTCGCCTGTTTGCATTAAATTATAGTGAACGTCATGACCCTCTATCTCCGTCTCTTCTGCAAGGTCACCACTATCAATCTGGCCAGGTCTGATGTCAACACTGATTAACGCATCATTTTCATACAACGACTCAGAGATAATCCGGCTACGTTGTCTCTCTTGCCAATCTTCAACCATCTCTTCGTCCATCGGCGTTAACGATTCATCTTCATCCGTATAGCCAACTGTGGCCCCGACAGCATCACCTTCTAACGGATCTTCATCTTGGTCTGGCGCATAGTTAATCATCGCGTTCGCAATTTCTTTTGATTCAGCTTCAGGCAAAACCACACTTACCCCTAGTTCATCTTCTATTTGATCAGCAATTGAATCCGTCTCTTGACCCATCTCTTCTTGTCCGCAACCGACCACGAAAATCCCCATCGCCATCAATAAATAAATGATTTTCTTACTCATTCCTAAACCCTCCACTCATTTTGAATCACTCTGTCTTTCCATTGTACAAATTCCCTTTTTTTGGTAAAATAAACGTACACTTATAAGATCGGGGTGGATTGTATTGTTTAAACTTACGGTATTTTTATTTAGCTTACTGCTTTTTGTTTCAGGCTGTGATGATGAAGATCTAATGGCTTACGAGCTTTATGATGAAACAGATGACTGGATCGTCGAATATAACGTGGAAGAGATCCCTTTAGGCGATGGTCTCCACGAAAATTACAGCCTAAATATCATCCATCAAGGCGACTATGCAGCGATTGATTACTTCTACTATGAACGCTATTATGAAAACAGTGAAGAAGGCTCCGATCCTGAAGACGTGGGCGCTTTAGAAGGAACCCCTACAATTTCGTATGAAACCGATAAATTAGATGATCCTACTATTTCTTCAGGTGGTGATGGTGGAAATCAATACGGGCATGTTTATGCAGTCGAAAACGATTATCAGTTAGTCGTCAATATTATTTGGGAAAAAGATGGTAACACCTACGAAGCACAACTTAAGCCAGAATTAGTCGATCAATACGTGAAAGATTAAGTGAATTGGTATATGATAAGAAATCGAGATTAACGCCTGAATTTTTCAGTCCACTAGCACTAGGGTTAATTTCGATTTCTTCGTCTTTTTCTCTCATCAGACTTCACAAAATCAATCGCCACGACAATGGCTAAAATAAGAATTTCAAGTGATGGTTTACCAATATCAATCACATACGTGTCGCCCCATGTGAACCACTTCTCTTCAACACGTGCAATGCGAGTTCCATCTTTCGTAATCTCAAACTGCTTGTCCCACCAATCACCTGAAACATCAATGCCAGCACCTGCTATATTAAAACGGGCTTTAAACAATGACAGCTCTTTGTTAATCACGACGTTCTCTTCGCCGTCAACATCGACATAAAACCGAGGCAAAAAGCTAAACACTTTCTTTTCAATCGTTGCGACTTCTTTTTCATCTGCTGTTTTGATCGTAAAACGTTTCGGTAAAGATAATATACTTCCTTCAATGTAAAATCGGTCTTGTTCATGTTCATCTGTAATCGTAAAGCGTTCACCTAAACTGAAGACTTTTTGCTTCATCAATAATTGACTCATCACGATCCACTCCCTCGTCTTTAGTTAATTAAAGTATAGTAGAGATTTTAATCGATTTCTACCTAATATTAGTAATTAACTGACAATTCTAAAAGATTTTTATGTTAAAATGTTCACAAATTTGGGTATTGTTTTGTATAAGGTAAGTTTTTGAAAAAGGAGGTGGGCATCATGCGACTGACGAGCTTTCTCTTGTTATCCGTCTTTTCTGTTACCCTCTTCACATTGACATTGGCGCAAATGGTTCTCTCAAATGAACCTCCTATTTTGATTAGCTTATTCGCATTCCTATTTGGGACGATGTTAATTGCGTTAAGCAATGAATACGAAGACATTCGAATAAAAGGCCCACCTAAAGGACAAAACGGAGTTCATTTTGTCAACATGACGTTCGCCGTGATAATTGGGGCATCTGTGACTTATTTATTACACAATGCTTTACCGCTAAATGCGGTTATAGCAGCTGCCTTTGTTGGTATGGTTAGCGCCGTATTTTTCAAAAAGCAGGCAACCCCTCTCTATTGCGGTGCCTTTGTAGGGATGAGCTGTTCAACATTCTTACCTACACTCTTTTGTATATTTATCGCCGGCATTGTATCAGCATGTCTCTATCAATCAAGCCGTACATTCTTAAATGGTTACGGTGGAAAACTAGGCGCGATCGCTTTAGTCGGAACGTTTGTCTCAAGCATCGCCATGGGCCACCCTTTGCAGCAAGCACCATTAAATGACTGGAACCAAGGGATCATTTTGATCATCTATGCCATTGTAGCAAGCACGTTGACCTTTAGGTTACACAACTACTGTTCTGTAAGCCCTGTATTCGCCTCTAGTTTTGTGTCATTCGCTGGTACACTCCTCATTCTACTATTTAACCCTTCTAATAATGATCTAATTCTACTTGTTATGATGGCTGGAACCTTTGCCGGCATGACCTCACTTAATCGTTTGCCTAGCACTAAATACTTGGTACTGACTGGTTTAGCAGTTGGGATCTTGTTCATGTTCAGTCAACCGTATTTTGACCTTGCAGGAGGTAAATTAGGATTGATTGCATTTATGGCTGTTTTATCAACACGCGGGATGATCGATTTGCTTCAATCCATTCGTTCTCGCATGCCAACCCGCTCACAAGTTAAACACCTTTTATCATCATGATCAATCACTTAAAAAGGAGACAAGTCACAGGTTTTTATACCTATGACTTGTCTTATTGTCGTTTCTTGACACTTCATAATGACTGTGATAGAACGTTAATTAAGTAAATCGTTCGAAAAGAGTATGATTTTTAAAATGGAGGTCGTGAAATGGAGATTAAGAAAGTCCTAAATAATAACGTCGTCATTACGATGAATGAACACGATCAAGAAATGGTTGTCATGGGGAAAGGTTTAGCTTTTCAAAAAAGACCGGGTGAAGTCATTGACCCTGATCAAATTGAGAAAACCTTCATTCTTCAGAACTTAGAGACTTCGGAAAAACTGAACGAATTATTAAAACATACATCTGAAAAGTATTTAGACATCTCATCAGAAATACTCGCGCACGCTCAATCGATTCTCCCCTATCAGCTAGATGAATACTTATATGTGGCCTTAACCGATCACATTAGTTTCGCCATTTCACGTTACGAACAAGGAATTGAACTAAAAAACAACCTGCTTTATGAAGTGAGAAAATACTACAAGAAAGAATTTGAAATCGCTCAAACCGCACTTGATATTATTCAAAAGCATACGGGTGCTCGTTTGCCAGAAGATGATGCGGGATCAATCGCGCTTCACTTAGTCAACAGTCAAATATCGGGTGAGAACATGCAAACCGCCGTACAAATGACCGATATGGTTAATAGTATTTTAAACATCGTGAAATATTATTACCAAATGGATCTCGATGAAAGCTCCATTAACTATGAACGGTTTGTGACACATTTAAGATATTTCTCCATTCGTTTCGTCAGAAAAGAAAAAGCTGATGACACCGTTGACGATTTTCTGCACGATCAAGTCATGCTTAAATATCAGCACGCGTACGCCTGTACAGAACGGATCAATCTATTTTTAGAAAAAAACTATAATTGGTCTCTATCACAAGATGAAAAAGTTTATTTGACCGTTCATATTCATCGCGTGACGAATCGACACAACAAATCAGAGGATATGAAAAATAGTGAAAACGCTTAAATTTTGTCTTGACTTACTTATGTAAGCGTGTTAATTTTAAAGTGTTAATATTAACGAAACGCAAAAATTGTATACTAAACGTTTAGGAATGTTACCTGAATTGGGCATAACCTGAACTAATCTACACAAGATGTCGCACGTACGTGTGTGCCGTCTGTCTCCTGTAGATTAGTTCAGGTTTTTTTATTCAAATTTTTTAAAATAAGAAAGGGTGGCTTACAATGGCTCATGAACAATTAGCAAAAGACATTCTCGAAAATGTCGGCGGAAAAGACAATGTAAAAAGTGTCGTTCACTGTATTACACGACTTCGTTTTAAATTAAAAGACGAAGACAAAGCAAACACCGAAACACTTAAAAATATGGACGGTGTTGTCACGGTTATGAAAAGTGGCGGCCAATACCAGGTCGTCATCGGTAACCACGTACCGGATGTTTATAAAGCAGTGGCAGAAGAAGGTGGTTTCACTGAACAACAAGCAAGTGATGAGGACAATGGTGAACAGGGGAGTCTATTCGATCGTTTCATCGATATGATCTCGGGGATTTTCACACCAATCTTAAGTGTCCTTGCAGCTTCTGGTATGATCAAAGGTTTCAATGCTTTATTTATAGCACTTGGCTGGTTAACCGAAGCCGATGGTACGTATATTGTACTTGATGCAACGGGCGATGCACTCTTTTACTTCTTACCGGTTATTTTAGGTTACTCAGCGATGAAAAAGTTTGGTGGAACCCCGTTTCTTGGTATGGTGATCGGGATGGCGCTTGTCTATCCAGCGCTTGAAGGGATTCCAGAAGCTGGAGATCCTTTATATACACTATTCACTGGTACTATGTTTGAATCACCTGTCTATATTGAATTTCTAGGCATACCAGTTATTTTGATGACTTACTCGATGTCAGTTATTCCAATTGTTATTGCAACACTATTTGCTGCAAAATTAGAAAAATCATTTAAAAAGGTTATTCCATCTGTCGTTCAGATGTTCTTAGTCCCAATGTTTACGTTACTCATTGTCGTTCCTTTAACATTTATTATTATTGGACCGATTGCAACATGGGCATCTCAACTCGTTAGTGAAGTGGCAATGGGTGCTTATAGCTTAAGCCCTGTTATTGCTGGTATATTCTTAGGTTTCTTCTGGTTAGTCTTTGTTATGTTCGGTCTACACTGGGGACTTGTACCGATTGCGATGAACAATTTTGCCGTTCACGGTCAAGACTCTGTATTAGCACTAATATTTGCACATTCATTCGCATTAGCCGGTGCAATATTAGCGGTTTGGATTAAATCAAATAATCAAAACACTAAAACATTAAGTGCACCCGCCTTTATATCATCTGTATTCGGGGTTACTGAGCCGGGTATGTACGGGATTGTTTTACCGTTGAAATGGCCATTTATTTATACATTAATTTCATCTGCTGTCGGTGGTGCCATTCTTGGTTTCTTCAACACAACTGGCTATGTTATGGGCGGACTTGGTATTTTCCAAATCCCAAGTTTCATCGGACCAGATGGATTTGATGCAGGTCTATTCGGTGCACTCATCGCAGCTGTTGTTGGCTTTGTTTTAGCCTTTGTCTTAACTTACTTCTTCTTCAACATTCGTAAATTTGAAGAAAACGAAGAAGCATCAGGTAATAAAGCATCTAAGCCATCTGTCGAACCTATTAATGGACCCGTTCAAAACGCTGTTGTAACAAGCCCTATTGTTGGTCGCGTCACACCATTAGAAAAAATTGATGATACTGCTTTTGCATCTGGTGCGATTGGTAAAGGGATTGCGATTGAACCTGATGAAAATACGGTTTACGCACCAGTAGCTGGAACAGTTACGACACTATTTCCAACTCATCATGCTGTAGGCATCACTTCTGATGAAGGTGCAGAAATCTTGATTCATGTTGGGATGGATACGGTAAAATTAGATGGTAAACATTTTGAAGCAAAAGTTGCTCAAGGTGATCGAGTTGAAAGAGGACAAACTATTCTTGAATTTGATCGTAAAGAAATCGAAGCAGAAGGCTATGCGCTAACAACACCTGTTATCGTAACGAACCATCAACAATTCGATATTTCGATTATCGACTTAGACAAAACAACACTTGACGATTTAATTTTAGAACTCAGAGCAAAAGCCTAACAGAGAAAAAAGCGGAGTTGGTATTAACCCAACTCCTCACATCAATCAATTATAAGGAGGACAACAACATGTATCAATTTCCAAAAGACTTTTTATGGGGCGGTGCAACCGCAGCCAACCAATTTGAAGGTGCTTACCAAGAAGGCGGGAAAGGACTCAATTTAGCTGACGTTCTACCAGGTGGCAAGAAGCGATTAGAACTTATGGGATCAACCGGTTTTGATTTTGAAATCGATCAATCAAAATATACCTACCCAAACCATGAAGGCATCGACTTCTATCATCGTTATAAAGAAGACATTGCGTTATTTGCTGAAATGGGTTTTAAAGTATTCAGGTTAAGTATTGCATGGAGTCGAATCTTCCCTAATGGAGATGAAACCCATCCAAACGAGGAAGGACTTGCCTTTTATGATCGTGTCTTTGATGAACTGCATAAACACGGAATTGAACCACTCGTCACTATTGCACACTATGAAACGCCCCTTCATTTAATCAAAGAATATGGTGGCTGGCGTAATCGCAAGCTGATTGAATTTTTCGATCGTTATGTTGAAACGATTTTGACACGTTACAAAAATAAAGTGAAGTATTGGTTAACGTTCAATGAAATAAACGGCGCGACACATATGCCTTTATTCGGGCTTGGTTTCTCACCTGAAAATGAAGAAACACGCCTGCAAGATAGTTTCCAAGGCCTTCACCATCAATTTGTGGCAAGTGCACGCACAGTCAAAAAAGCAAAAGAGATCATTCCTAAATCACAAGTTGGCTGTATGTTGATTTATGCGCCGGTTTATCCATTTGATTCAAACCCAGAAAACGTGATGCACGCACGTCGTGAGTCAGACTTATTCAATTTCTTCTGTGGTGACGTTCAAGTTCGCGGGGAATACCCTTACTTTGCCAAGCGTTATTTCGAAGAAAATGACATTAAACTTGATATTAAAGAAGGGGATTTAGAAACAATCAAAGAAGGGACAGTCGACTTTATTTCATTTAGTTACTATATGTCCCGTACCGATAAAAAAGAAAAAACACCTGAAGAAATGGGACAAGGTAACTTAGTCGGCGGTGTGAAAAATCCATTCTTAAAAGCAAGTGACTGGGGATGGGAAATTGATCCGGTTGGCTTAAGAATTGCACTAAATGAATTATATGGCCGTTATGAAAAGCCACTTATGATCGTTGAAAACGGTCTTGGTGCTTATGACAAAGTCGAAGAAGATGGCTCGATCCAAGACGATTACAGAATTGATTACCTTCGTGAGCACATCAAACAAATGGGTGAAGCTGTTAAAGATGGCGTTGACCTCATTGGCTATACAAGCTGGGGTTGTATCGACTTAGTGAGCGCATCTAGCGGTCAATATGCTAAACGTTACGGGTTTATCTACGTTGATAAACACGATGACGGCTCAGGTACACTTGAAAGAAAACGCAAAAAATCATTCTATTGGTATAAAGATGTCATTGAATCAAATGGTCAAAAACTATAAAGATACGTTAAGAGTCTGAGACAAAAGTAAATAAGTCAATGTAATAGCCGGACAAAAATAGTATTTTAACTATTTTTGTCCGGCTATTTGTTTACATATCTCACAGCAATCTGAAATGGATGAGACTCTTGCGGGAAAAGCACGAGCTGAAGATCCACTTTAGAAGCGATTTTTGCTTCTAAAGTTAGCTGAGGCCGTGCCCGCAGAAAGGGAGTCCATTTCAGATTGCGGTGACCTTTTGATCGGATTGTTCGTGTTTTAAGATATTCATTTTTGTTTTGTCCCAGACTCTTTTTTATCGTGAATTTATAGGTTTAATTTTACCTAAAGGTGTAGAAACTATTTAACGACACAACAATTAGGAGGTTTGATATGAAGAGAGTTGGGCAAAGTTTATTGACCATCATGATTATTATTAGCTTGTCAGCATGCGCAGAGCAAGATCAACAAGACACTAGATCAGGTGATGATCAACTTGATGAGTCTATTGAAGTGAGTGCACATGATTTAAAAGAAGTGGAAGTGACCTTGATGAATACAGAGGGTAACCCTGTTGCAAATGCCACATTAACAGAAAAAGAAGAAGGCGGTGTGAACATTATTTTTGAAGGACAAGACTTACCACCGGGTGAGCTTGGCTTTCATATCCACGACGTAGGAGAGTGCATTCCACCAAATTTCGAATCAGCCGGTGGGCATTATAATCCAACAGATAGTAAACACGGATTCAATCATCCCGAAGGACCCCATGCAGGTGATTTAGAAAATATTCATGTGAATGAAGATGGCACTGTTTATGCAGAAGTTGAGGCGCCGATGGTTTCACTGAAACGTGACCATGAGAACACTCTTTTCACAGAAGAGGGGACATCGCTCGTGATACACTCAGGCCCCGATGATTATTTTTCACAACCAGCTGGTGATGCTGGTGATCGCATCGCTTGTGGTGTGATTGGCGAATGAAAGGTTGGGAGCATGTTTATATGCTTCCAACCTTTTTACTTTTTTCTATTGATTTACTTTAAAGTCAACCGTTGCTTCCATCTCAATCCGCTCACTTGCACCATTTTCTTGTTCAACCGTAAAGTCTGTTCGAGCATTGATTTCATAAAACCCTCTTGGAAAGCCTTCACGTTCCATAAAATCCTCAACGAAGTCTATATAGTCCTGATCTTCTCCTTGACTATAGCCACCGCTCTTTTCATACGGTTCACGGTGTACTTCCCCTTGTTCAAGCGTGGTAGATAACCCGATATCTTCAACAGTTGAACCGATCTCATAGCCACGTACCTTTTCTTCAATTAAAAAGAAAACAGCCGATGACGCATGTAGAATCGTCACCTCTTCCTCTTCACCTACATACTCAATCTCTCCGAATAAATTAACCTCTTCAGATTCATCATACGCCTCTTGTTCCGTCACTAAACGAAAGATAAAATCATCTTCTGACACGTAATCTTCTATTTGATTCACGTCATAGGCATCGATATCTGCTTGATCAATCGACTCCCCTGACTGACAGCCTACGAAGAAAACCATCAACACAATAAGTCCAAACCATTTCTTCATTGAAAACACCCTTTTTTGAGACATGTTGTTACAGTAATTTAGATAGCGAACGATAATCTTCATTAAATGTGTCAGCAATTGCTTCATTTGTGATGTAACCTTGATACGTATTAATACCTGAATACACCATTGTATCTTGCTTTGCTACTTGTTCAATACCTGAATTAGCAATCTTTAAAACATAGGGAATGGTCACGTCCGTCAATGCGATCGTTGATGTCTTCGGTACAGCGCCTGGCATATTCGCCACAGCATAATGCAAAATACCGTGTTTCATATAAACAGGATCATCATGTGTTGTCGTATGGTCTTCTGTCTCAAAAATACCGCCTTGGTCGACTGCAATATCAACAATGACAGAACCTGGTTTCATCGCTTTTACCATCTCTTCTGTCACAAGCGTTGGCGCTTTAGAACCTGGAATTAAAACAGCCCCAATTACGATATCTGCTTTTTGGACAGCTTGTGCGATATTGACTTCATTAGACATTAACGTGACGACTTCATTGCCGTAAACTTCTTCAATTTTTTGAAGTACACTCGGTTTAACATCTAATAACGTCACGTGAGCACCTAATCCTTTAGCGATTTGCAAGGCGTTTTGTCCAGCGACACCTCCACCTATAATGACGACGTGCCCATTTTCAACGCCAGGAACACCCCCTAAAAGAATGCCTTTCCCACCTTTAGGGCTTTGCAGATAATGCGCCGCTAGTTGAACAGATAATCGACCGGCGATTTGGCTCATCGGTGTTAACATCGGTAAATCGGATTGGTCTTTTGTCATCGTTTCATAGGCAATAGCAGTAACACCTTTTTCTTTTAATGCGTTTGTTAATTCAGGTTCGTTTGCTAAGTGTAAATACGTTAACAAAATCATGCCCTCTCTAAAAAAATGGTACTCAGTTGCTTGAGGCTCTTTCACTTTAACAATCAGTTCCTGCTGCCAAACTTCAGCTGATGAATCGGTTAAAAGGGCTCCTGCTTCTTTGTAGGCTTCATCAGAAAAACCCGCTGCCTCACCTGCGCCTTTTTCAATTTTTACTTGATGATTGTCACGCGTCAGTAATTGAACCCCGAGTGGTGTCATTGCCACACGTTGTTCATGATTTTTAATTTCTTTTGGTACACCAATTTTCATAAGGAACACCCACCTTGATTATCGATTAATAAAGCTATCATATCACGAAGTGCGTTCAATCGTTTTATGTTTTTGCAAAAATTCAACAAATGTTAACGACGCCATCGATAACGGGACAGACTTCAAATAACAAATACCAACAGATCGTTTCGGAATGGGGGTATTGAGCGGGATTTCAAACACGTCCTGATCTTGAATCGCTTGGTGGGCAAACTCTCTGACGACAGATGCAATCCCTAAATTCAATTTAGCAAACTCAACTAACAACTCATACGAACCGAGTTCAAAAGCAGGTTCTAACAGAACACCTTTTGATTTTAAAAATCGTTGAACATAATGCCTTGAATGAGATTTTGATTCAAATGAAATAATCGGGTAGTCAATCAAACGCTCTAAGTCCACAGGTTCTTGAAATTCGTTTTTGTCTTTAGGACCACATACAAATGTATCTTGCACATCATAGAGTGGGTGCGACTCAATTGCGTTTTCTTCGATCGGCAAATGACAAATCGCTAAGTCAATTTCTGATGCTTTTAGCAAATGAATCAATTCATACGTTGTGCCGTTGATCACTTTAAACTTTAACATCGGGTATTCACGGTGAAAGGCTTCTAAAAACGGCAATAATAGATGCTTCATAATCGCATCCCCCACCCCCATTTTCAATTCACCTGTTTCCAATTGCTTCATTTTATGAAGTGCTTGTTCCCCCGCATAAAAGAGTTGCAGAGCTGATTGAACATATTCATACATCGTCTCGCCTTCTTTAGTTAGGGCTGCGCCTTTTTTCGTTCTGTAAAATAAATGCGTATCTAATTCTTCTTCTAACTGCTTGATTGCTTGACTGACGGCTGACTGTGACATATGCAGTTTTACACCTGCCTTAGAAAAACCGTTTTGCTCAGCAACCATCGCAAATATTCGATAGAGGTCTAATTTTGTAGTCATATTCACTCTCCTTATCATAACTATTATATCTATTAATTTTACTTATATCTAGTCAATCGTGTATAGTGATAAGTGTAAGCGATTTAAGATATCAATAACGAGGAGCGATTTAGAATGGAAAGAGTTGTTGGAACCATTACGCGAGGACTTAGATGCCCAATTATTAATGAAGGAGACGCCATTGATGAGATTGTTGTCGATAGTGTCCTAAAAGCAATGGACGTTGAAGGATTTAAAGCACAAGATAAAGATATTGTAGCCATCACTGAATCGATCGTGGCACGCGCACAAGGAAACTACGCTTCGACTGATGCAATTGCATCAGACATTAAAGATAAATTTGGTGATCACACCGTTGGGGTTATTTTCCCTATATTAAGTCGTAATCGATTTGCGACATTACTTCGTGGTATTGCAAAAGGTGCCAAACGCATTGTGATTATGTTTAGCTATCCGTCTGACGAAGTCGGGAATCATCTTGTGGAATTAGATGAGCTTGACGAAGCTGGCGTCAATCCATGGACAGATGTATTAACGCTCGAACAATTCCGAAACCATTTCGGTCATAAAAAACATACATTTACAGGTGTTGATTACATCGATTATTACCAAGCGATTGTAGAGGCAACAGGTGTTGAATGTGAGATTATCTTCTCAAATAACCCAAGCTCTATTCTCGACTATACCGAGCACGTCCTCGCATGTGACATTCACACGCGTGAACGAACCAAACGTATTTTACAGGCAAACGGAGCTAAAACTGTTTACAGTCTAGATAATATTTTGGATCAGCCAGTTGATGGCAGCGGCTTTAATGAAGCCTACGGACTACTCGGCTCAAACAAATCGACTGAAGACCGTATTAAACTGTTTCCAAACAATGCTCAACCAATTGTGGAAAAAATTCAAAATACATTACAAACAAAAACAGAACGTCAAATTGAAGTGATGGTATACGGTGATGGAGCGTTTAAAGACCCTGCCGGTAAGATATGGGAACTTGCCGACCCAGTTGTCTCACCTGCTTTTACAGATGGACTAATCGGAACACCCAATGAAGTAAAACTAAAATACTTAGCCGATAATAACTTTAAAGACTTAGATGGTGAAGAACTTCAAGACGCCATTAAGAAACACATCACGAACAAAGGTGATGACTTAGTCGGTGAAATGGAAGCACAAGGTACAACGCCTCGTCAATTAACAGATTTAATTGGTTCACTCGCTGATTTAACATCTGGGAGTGGTGACAAAGGCACACCGATCGTTTATATCCAAGGCTACTTTGACAATTATACGAGCTAACTTAAAACGTCTGGTCACAATCGTGATTGGACGTTTTTTGTATTATTAGGACAAATTTTTCGTATTTCTTATTTCTTGGGTGTTTTTAGTGTAAACGTCTTGCATTTTCACCTTAAGCGACTATACTAGTTTGAGAACATACAGATAACGCTAACACACGAGGTGCAAAATGAATCAAGATATGACAACGGGACGTCCGTTTAAATTAATTATGTTCTTCACTTTACCGATGCTATTAGGTAATATCTTTCAACAGTTTTATAGTATGGCTGATACGTTTATCGTTAGCCAAACGTTAGGCATGGATGCCTTAGCTGCGGTGGGGTCAACCGGCAGTATTATGTTCTTCATTTTGGGACTGGCGATTGGGCTAACTGCAGGACTTGCTGTTATTACTGCTCAGCGGTTTGGCAAAAAGGATGAGGTAGCACTAAGAAAAAGCTTAGGCGTTAGTGTCATTATAGCTGCCGTAGCCAGTCTTCTTATCACGATCATCGCCACAGCAAACACACGCAATATTTTAGAGTTTATGCAAACGCCACCTGAAATAATCGACCAAGCCTATGACTATTTAGTCGTGATTTTTGCAGGGATCGGTGCGACGGTTATGTTTAACTTCCTATCGAATATTTTACGGGCGATTGGCGATAGTCGTACGCCGCTCATCTTTTTGATCATCACATCACTATTAAATATCATACTAGATTACGTTTTTATTTTAGGATTCGGGATGAATGTCGCTGGTGCTGGGTATGCGACGATTATCTCTCAACTTATTGCATCCATTTTGTGCTTAATCTACATTAAACGTTACGTCCGAATTTTACGTGTTCGAAAAGAAGATTGGACACTTGAATGGTCTGAATATAAAGCGCACTTAAGAATCGGACTGCCTTATGGTTTTCAATATTCGATTATAGCGATTGGATCGATTGCTGTGCAAATGACATTAAACCAACTCGGCGCTTTATCTGTTGCCGCGTTTACAGCAGCTAGTAAGATCGATCAGCTTTTAACGATGCCGCTTCAAACATTTGGGGTGACCATGTCGACATTCACGGCTCAAAACTTTGGCGCGAAACAGTTTGATCGAATCAAACAAGGGATAAAGACTGGTTTAACGATCACATTAAGCTATGCGCTATTGATCGGTCTGTTTTTATTCTTCACAGGACGTTTCTGGTCATCTTTCTTCGTTGATGAGGGAGGGGCTGCGGTACTTGATTTGACTGAACAGTTCTTCCATATCCAAGCACCCTTCTATCTATTTTTAGCACTCGTTTTCGTTCTGCGCCATACGATTCAAGGATTAGGCAATAGTTTTGCCCCAACCCTTGCAGGCATAATGGAACTTCTCGCGCGTGTATTCGGTGCCCTTACTTTATCTCAAGCATTCGGGTTTAGTGGTGCGATTATGGCCAATCCCCTTGCTTGGATCAGTGCCGTGATCCCACTCGGTTCATCCTATGTTTTTACGCAAAAACTTTTAAATGGGGATACGAGCAAACTCGCTTATCATTTATCAATTGGCTCCAAGGAAGTCCTACGAATGGCTCGATCCTAACGAAACCAAGCGCCTCCAATCAAATTTGATGAGAGGCGCTTTAATTTTTTTGATGATAACGCAACCAAAAATTTAATTTAGTCACTTTCAGAAAAAAGACTTCTCAACCGTTTGTTTTTGTGCTAAGTTAATTGTTAGAATTTACAGTCTATTTATGTGAATAGATGAACAAAAAGGAGATTATTATGGACGTTATCGCACTTATAGAATCAATTAACGCTATTTTATGGGGACCAGTCATGCTTTTATTTTTGGTCGGAACAGGTGTATTATTTACCCTCCGTTTACGGTTCCTACAGATTAGAAAATTAAAATTAGCCTTCACTGAAACATTTGGCGGGCTCTTTTCAAAACGAAAAGCGCCTGATGAAGATGGCATTTCTTCTTTCCAAGCACTGACAACAGCGATCGCGGCACAAGTCGGAACCGGGAACCTTGCAGGTGTCGCAACAGCTGTTGCAGCTGGTGGACCCGGCGCTGTGTTTTGGATGTGGGTTAGTGGTTTCTTCGGGATGGGGACGATTTTTGCAGAAGCAATCTTAGCTCAACTTCACACAGAACGTGTCGATGGTGAAGTGACGGGTGGACCTGCCTACTACATCAAAAAAGGATTAGGCAGTCCATTCTTAGCGAGCTTCTTCGCGATTACAATCATTGTAGCACTTGGCTTTATGGGGAACATGGTGCAATCGAGCTCCATCGCTGAATCCGTTGATATGGCGTTTGATATTCCAAACGTTGTCACAGGTGTCGTCATCGCTATCCTTGTCGGCCTTATTATTGTTGGGGGTATCAAGCGGATTGCATCATTTACAGAAAAACTAGTGCCCGTTATGGCTGGTTTTTACATTGTGGGTTCACTCATCATCATTATCATGCATCGCGAGAATATCATACCGGCATTTCAGATGATCTTCCACGGCGCGTTTAATCCTACTGCAGCAACGGGTGGTGTCATTGGTGTATCAATTAGAGAAAGTTTCCGTTACGGAATTGCACGAGGCCTTTTCTCAAACGAAGCTGGTATGGGCTCAACACCACACGCCCATGCTGTTGCTAAAGTTAAACACCCTGCCCAACAAGGACTCGTTTCCTTCATGGGAGTTGTGATCGATACAGGGGTTGTCTGTACGCTAACTGCACTCGTGATCTTAACAACAGGTTCGTTCTCATCAGGTTTATTTGGCGCTCAACTGACACAAGAAGGCTTTAATATTGGATTTGGAAACTTTGGTACGACGTTTATTGCCATCTGTTTATTTTTCTTTTCATTATCCACGATTATTAGTTGGTACTACTTCGGCGAAGCCAACGTTAAATATTTAGCCGGGAAAAAGGGCATTTCATTTTATCGTGCCGCTGTTTTAATCTTTATTGTGATTGGCACCACGATCAACGCAGAAGTCGTTTGGGAACTAGCGGATACGTTTAATGCGTTAATGATTATTCCCAACTTAATTGCCCTGATCGGGATGGTGTCACTTGTCATCAAAGTCGCCAATGATTATGAAAGCAATTTTTTACATCATAAACCTTCCAAGTATGAAAAATAACACAACAAGACCGCAAGCCTAATATGAATAAGGATTGCGGTCTTATTTGATCATCCATGTTCTATGTGTTCATTTTTGTTATCGTCTCTCGTTAGTAAATATTTCTTTGTCGCAAAAATAATCGCGATCGCAACAGCTGCGACCAACACATCGAGCATCGTGTCACTGTAAATCAACATCTTTTGAGCTGCGGCATATAAGATCAATTCCATTAAATGCGTCGTTGATGATGCTAATAACACTAAAACGAGCTCAATCCCAATCACAATCATCAATCCTAAACTTAAAAATGTCTTAATCGCATCATAGGACTGACCATTTGTAGAAAGGTATAAATCAAGTAGTTGTTTACTCATTTGAAATATACCAACCATCATTCCAGCTGTAATAATCACAGCAATAACCACTTCAATTATATAAATAATTCTAAAAAAATATTTATCTACCATAATAATCCCCCTCGTCTTACCTCATTATTGTCTTGTTTTTTATGCAATGGCAGTGTAACCTAAAGATAAGCATAAACAATCCCACAGTAGGAGAGTCAAGGTTATGGAGCGATTTAATCAAAATTTATTAACAATAGGGCAATTGCAGCAACTAACAGGTACACACATCAAGTCTTTACGTTACTATGAGAAGGTTGGTGTTTTAATCCCTGTCTATATCGATCCAGATTCACGTTATCGTTACTACAGCTTAAGTCAAGTACATCTCGTTTTTGTCATTCAAGCTGCGATTGAGCTCGGCATCCCGTTAAAAACACTGAATAAATTTTTATCCGATGAACACAGTTCCATTAACCTAAATGATTTCTTAGATTACGGAAAAAAAATAGCGGAAGAAAAGATCAAATTAATTGAAACCCAGTTTGCCTTGATGAATGACTTAAGAGCGAGCCTGAACTTATCTAAACAACTTTCAAACGGAGCTTTTCGAATAACAGAAAGTGCTAGAACCTATTATGTCTCACCCTTTGAAGGTGAATTAAACAATCAAACGGCATATGCTGCACTAGGAGCATTCGCTAAAACAATCACAGAGGCAAAAGGGCATTATGGGCTTGAGGTCGGCATGGTTTATATCAACTCAAACAATAGTATTTCAAGCTATTTATTCTTTGACTGCCTTGATTCAAAGCCTGTCTCAGAATTACCGCACCTCATCATTAATGAACAACGCTATACCATCAATGAAGGGAACTTAACAGATCAACAGGTCAAACAATTTATTAACGAAAAACATGCACAGCTCACCTTTAAAACCGAGCAAATTGATGAGCAACTCGATTTAACTAATCCGACCTACCACCTTAAATACACTGAAGGTGAAGCTAATTTTAAATTGATTTTGCCTTAACTGAGAGGATTAAAAAGGAGGAAACACCATGTCTACTCGATTTTATGAAATCAAACATGATGATTTAGAGGACGTTAAAGAGGTTTTAGCCAATGCATTTATGAATGACCCGCTAAAACATGCATTTGAAAATGAAGCGAATTTCTTAAAGCAATATCAAGCATTCTTTTTAGTCCCTGTCACATACGCTTTAAAGTACGGGTATGTTTACAGCCCTTCTGACGACTTAGAAGGTGTCATCGTCTATACGAGAGGACGATACGCTAGCATGACTCCTTGGCGGATGTTAATGAGTGGTGCTATGAAATACGGCCTTCAAGTCGGACGCGAGCCACTTAAGCGATTAGATCCATTTATGAAATTATCGAAAAAAGATCGAAAGTCATTCACGTCTTCATATAAAGACTACTTCTATGTCATGCTATTTGGTATCCATTCTGATCATCAAGGGAAAGGACATGGCAAAGCTTTGCTTCAGCATATCATCAAACAAGCCGATCAAGAACTACTGCCGATCTATTTAGAAACAGAAACGGAGAAAAACGTCTCGATCTATGAACATTTCGGATTTAAAGTTGTGAATCAGCACAATATCCCTTCGCTCAACATGACATTCTATGCGATGTTAAGAGAATCTAAACCGAGATAAAAACAAACCCTTAAGACACTGATCGTCTTAAGGGTTTGTTAGTTTAATTTAAGTTAATTTCAATACGTTCTGTGCCCCAGAAACCTGTTTGAGCTTCCAGTTTAGAAGATGATACATCGACATCACTACCTACTTCAAAGACCACTGTCCCTGTGCGATCAAGGCCTGGGTTAATTTGCTCTAAGAAGAAATCATCATCGTCTAAGTTCATCATAATCCCTCCATCTGTTGAAGGATCGTATTCTGTTCCGTTTTCATCATGTAATGTAAAAAACGATGAATTAATCGTAATGCTCTCTTGTTTATCATTATCAATGGTCACATCGATTAAAACAAATTTCCCACTCGTCGTTACCGGATCGATGAATTCATTATCCGACGTGATCTCTTCTGTTGTATTGACTTCATTTACGGTAAACGTCACATCAGCAATTGTAGCAGCGTCTCCAATACCCGCTACTGTTACATCATCAGAATCGTCTGATTCATCTGCCTCTTCCACTTCGTCATCACTGTCGTCATTTGCTTCTTCGCTGCTTTCTTCATCTTCTGCCTCTTCTGTTTCTTGCTGATCTGTCGCTTCTGTTTCTGCTGTTTCTGAGTCATCGTCACTGAGTAATGCCCCTATTACAATCAGTCCCACAAAAGCAATCGCTACCCATTTTAAGATTTTTTTCATTATATATTCCTCCTTATGAATGCTGATGGCTCTACTATATCGACTCATGAGGTAACCTTTATGTCAGTACAAATCTTTATATTGATTTAACATCTGTTTTATTTCTTTATGAATCTCTTGTTTTAATGTAGCAGGACCGATGACTTGTACATTCGTTCCCATACCAAGAATCCATCGCTTAATGGATTCTGAACCGTTTAAGGTTGCTTTAAAGCGGATCGCATTATTTTCTAAAGGTTCAATCACTTGATCAATACCATAAATTGATTCTTTTACCAAATTTGATGTCGGTGATTTGATGATTAATTCTACTTTTTGAGGTTCTTGAATAAACCCGAGCTTAGGAAACTGTTCCCGAATATCAAATGCTTGTGGAATCGTATAACGTTCTTTTTGTTGCTTTAGGCTATGTATCCGAATAATTTTAAAGGTTCGCATCGCTTGTTTTAATTCGCAAAACGCCACACAATACATACTTTCATCATACACGACGAATGCATATGGATGGATGGTTCGAGTTGTAACTTCACTTGTTGATGCTGCTTCATAAGCGATTAAAACTTTTCGTCTTTGACTAAATGCATCAAATAATTGTTTATAGTGTTCCGACTCATTACCGATTTCTGTATTAATCAAATGATCGTTCGCAAAATAAAAATGTCGACTACTGAGCTCTTGATCACGTTGGAATGCTCTGATTTTTTCCAAGGCATTATTGAGCGTTGTTTCAAGATTCGGTTGCTTGGATAAATAAGATTGAATCGCAATTTGAAGCTCTTGAACTTCATCTGAGGTGAAGTTACGAATCGGTAGAATAGATCGCGAATCTAGAGAATACCCGCCGTTAATCCCACGTTCACTTTGAATATAGATTCCCGCTTTTTCTAATTCATCACGGTACACTCTAACCATACGTGGTTTCACTTCTAACTCATCAGCTAAATCTTGAATCTTTACTTTAGGACGAGCCATTAACACTTGAATCATCTGTAAACAATTACTCACTTTACTCACATGACCACTCCCCTACATTTTTAACATGATATGGCTATTACTATTTTACCATTGAAACAAGTACTAAATATGTCACATTGTATGAAATTTCTACCTCTTAATCATCTGCTTTTATTTTTTCAATTGTAAAGCTTATAATAGACATAACAGATTTGACGTGAAGGGAGTCACATAGATGAATAAAAAAATGAAAGCAGCACTTGCCATTGGTCTTGGTACATCGGCAGGATTATTGATCACAAGTGGTCTATATTTTTATAATCAATCGGTAGGCCTTAAGAAAAAAATCGCCCATCCTGATTATGATCCGATTAATGTCGTGCCAAATGACCCTTGGAAAGATGAAAAGGAATGGTTTCAGTCCGTTGATTCAGAATGGATGACTGTCACATCCAATGATCAGTTGCGTTTATCTGGTTTATTTATTCCAGCTAAAACAGAATCGAAAAAAATAGCAATCCTTGCTCACGGTTATAACGGAAACAATAAGGAGATGGCACCTTTTTCTAAGTTATTTCATGATTTAGATTTTAATCTGTTATTGCCTGATGCAAGAGGACACGGAGAAAGTGAAGGGGATTATATTGGCTTCGGTTGGCCAGAAAGACGCGATTATCTCGTTTGGATTGACGAGCTCATTTCACGTTTCGGTGCATCAGCCGAAATTATTTTATACGGAATTAGCATGGGCGGTGCGACTGTACTAAACGTTAGTGGCGAAGACCTACCGACGAATGTTAAAGCAGTGATTTCAGACTGTGCATTTAGTTCGGTATCAAAGGAATTGGCGCACCAGTTAAGAACAAGTTATAAATTACCGCCTCATCCATTTATTCCGATGACAAGTTTTATCACTAAATTAAAAGCAGGCTATTGGTTCCATGAAGCCGCACCTGTTGAACAAGTTAAAAAGTCTGACACACCGACATTGATCATACACGGTGATGCGGATGACTTCGTGCCAACATCAATGGCTTACGACCTATATGAAGCGTTGAATACGTCGAAACAACTTTATATCGTTCCAGGTGCTAAACACACCTATAGTTACGTGACAGATAAACGGGCATATGAAGAAACAATAGAACACTTTTTAGATACACACATGGCGCGTACAGTTGAGTTTTAATAGTAGTTAAAGACAAATAAAGACATCTCAATGTCCAATAGACGTTAAGATGTCTTTATTGTTATTGATAAAAATAATCAAAAGGTTCATCCGCTTCAACAAAATGAACAGGCACATCAGAAATTAAGGATTGGATCCATGGCACAATATTGCTCATACCTACTTCTTCACTTTTTTCATGACCAAGAATAATCATCGTTTTATTCATCCCCATCATGTACGCATCTCTCATGTAGGCACTGAGCGTCCATTCCGTGATATCACCGCAGATGACTGTATCTAAATTTTGTGAATTGACTAGCTTCATTGGATTTTTTTCATCTCCCAATCCTAGGCTACTCCCCCCAAGAAGGAGACCGACTCTTTTTGCAGACGCTTGTGGCGATCCAATATAACGAACGACTTCCATATTTAGCTTTTCTTTTATTACGGTTAATAGATCGTCAATTGTTGTTTCCGGAATAGCATAGCAAATATTTGCTCTCTCTAAAGGATTTTTACTTTGAGAGTCCCCCTTCAATTGGTAAGACTCCCAATTCATAACCTCATTAAAACCTTTATAAATCAAATCTTCATGAGCGGCATGCATGTAATCATGGAAACGCCAAATCACCAGATTATGATTCTCAATTAACTGCCTTTTTTGTTTATAAACAGGATCGTTCTCCAACCAATGGTGGTCGTCACGCCCATTAAACCATGTCGGTTCATGAGTGATGATTAAATTGGCATTTTTTTTGATCGTCTGATGAATGACGTCAATCGTTGCCATGAATGTCGTCACAATGCCCGTCACCTCTTGAAACTCATCTCCTATAATAACCTTATCAACCGTATGATCACGATCAATTTGTGTAGCTTGAGCACCTTCGCTTATTTGATTAATCACATCTATTATTTTCATTATTATCACATTTCTTTCTCTAAATTTATTTAACCATCTCTTCTTTTGCAGATGGCGAAGACTCTTTGGTGTTGGTTAAAAAGTAAGTCATAAGAGCTGCAACACCAAAAGCAATAAGACATCCGATAATCCCATGAATCAAATTAGCTGTTGTATGACCGGTAAATGCTAGTAAACTTAATAAATTGGTTAATGGAATTAAATTAAAGTGTCCCGAATTCATGATACCGAGATATAATCCACCCGCAAAACCACCTGTAATCATACCAATCATAGGTTTTTTATAACGAATACCAATACCGTATAAACCCGGTTCACTCACGCCTGCTACAATCATCGATATAAAATAACCCCACGCCAATGATTTTTCATCTTTGTTTCTTAGTTTTAGTGCGGCACCTAGACACATACCACCTACAGCGAAACTCGCAGCAGCTAGACCAGGTGCTACAAAACTTTCACTACCGTTTGCTAAGAATGCCTCAATTAATGAAGCAATTAAAATAATATGCATCCCTGTTAAAACGAGTAATTGGAACAACGCACCGACCAGTGCAACACCAATAAAGCCTACCACGCCTTCTAAACCTAATAAACCTTCACTGATACTTCGTCCGAGAATAGCACCTGCAGGCCCTAATACACTTAAAGTAATTGGCAACATAACAACAATGGTTAATGACGGTGCTAAAATGCTCTTAAATGCACCAGGAATCGTATCATTAAAGTAACGCTCGACATATGACATGATCCAAACACTTAGGATAATCGGTAAAAGCGTATTTGAATAGTCTTGGACTAATGTTGGAATCCCGTAAACACTAAATGCGCTTCCTTCTTCAGCCAACTGAGAAAATGTAGGGTGCAACATAATGCTCCCAAGAAAGATACCCATAAGAGGCGATGCATTGAACTTTTTAGCTGATGTATACCCTATAATAATAGGAAAGAAGTAAAAGGTTGTATCACCAACAAACTGAGCTAACACATACAGATCACTTGTCTCACTTGCCCATCCCAACATTTCCGGTCCAATAACCGCTTCAATCAATTTAAAGAATGCCGCCACAATAATAAGTGGAATCGCTGGTGTTAAACTACCAGAAAGGCCATCTAATATTTTAGCACCGACTTTTTTCACTGAAAACGAACTCTCTTTCGATTCCGTTTTCTGTGAAGTTTGATCACCATCTGTAAACTCGGCTAATTGCTTAACTTCTTCATAAAGGTACGTAACTTCTTGACCCACTATAAGTTGAATTTGCCCACCTGCACGTGTCACACCAATAATACCCTCAATTTCCTTTAAGTTATCATCATTTACATTGTCTTCAATTTTCAAATTCAGACGTAAGCGCGTCGCACAATGAGCAATATGGTCAATATTTTCTTTCCCACCAACTTCTTCTAACACTTTTTTTGCTGATGCTTTATAGTCTACTTTAGCCATTTTACTTCCTCCTACTAAGTTTTTAGAACCGGTTCCAATTGTGGGTAAAAAGAACCTTGCCTTTTTACTTTATTGATATGACAAGCCTTCTTCATGGTATAAATTTAATCTTAATTATTATTTCTAACACTTTCGCGTTCGACTAATTTCATTTCTACATCATCTACATTTCCAAGCGCCTCATCATTAATGAGTTGAATCATATCTTGAACAACCAATTCAGATAGGCGTTTGTAATCAAACGAAACTGTTGTCAATCCTGGCGATATAACACTTGAAAAGTCGTAGTTACCAAAGCCAATAATGGATAAGTCTTCTGGGATCAAATAGTCTTGTTCTTTTAAATATTGAATCAGTCCCATTGCTATTCGGTCAGTAGCACAAACAGCAACTGTCGCAGCTTCCGCTAAGACTTTTCTTCCTTGTTCATAGCCTGCTTCAAATGTATAACCTGTTTTGTAATTTAAAATTGAGACCGATTTATTCTTTTGATCAAAATAATCCATTACTCCTTTTTTCCGATGAAAGCCAACCTCTCGATCCTCTTCACTCGGACCTAAATAAGCAATATTTTCATGACCCATCTTATCAATGTATTCTCCTACTAGATGACCCGCGCGAACGTTATCGATTTTTCTATACGGAATGTCTTGAGACTCTTGTCCAACTAATATGACAGGAATATCCATTCCCTTAATCACTTCTCGATGCTTCTCAGTAATATTATCAGTACCTAAAATAATGCCATCTACACCTTGTCGATTCAGTGTCAATAAATCTTCAATCTCTTGTTCAAGACTATTACTTAAACTTTCAATCGTGATCAGCGGATAATAGTCTGCTTCTCTTAATTGTTCATTGATAACTTCAAGCATTTTTCCTACACTGACCGATTGAATTCCTTTAAATACAACGCCTATCATTCTTGTTTTCTTACGTTTAAGGCTACTTGCAAATAAATTTGATTCATAGCCGGTTTCTGTTATGACCCGTCTAATTTTATCAGCTGTTGTTTTACTCACAGATCCACCATTCAAAAATCTGGATACTGTACTTTTAGAGACATGACTCATGCGTGCTATATCATTTATCGTTACTTTCATAGAAAAGTAACCTCCTATAATAAATTAAAAACCAAGTTTTTCATGGTTAATAGTTTATCATAGAAAAGATCATTTAAGCATCCTTCACTTTAATCTTCTAAGTGACGGTTTAAAAATTGAATCATGGTTTGAATGACAGCGTCACAGTAAAATAAACTACCACCGTGATCCGCATCATCCACACAATACATCTCAGCATCGATATTCGCGGATTGACAATACTCAAAAAGTTGGACACTTTGTTCGAATGGGACGACTGTATCTTTATTGCCATGCATAATCAAAAGTGGTGGATATGTTTTAGCATTATCAAGATAATGGATGACAGACGCTTCCTCTGCTTTTTCAACATGTTCAATTGGTTTTTTGCCACCTATTAATAATGCTTCCGGACTATCTGATAACGTATGATCGATCGCTGATTCTGCATCTGCAATTGAGACAATATCAACGACACCATATAAATCAATGCACCCTTTAATCGGTGGTAATGGTTCAGTTGAGACATCGAGTTGATCTGTGTTCCATGTTGCCCAACACATAAGCGCCGTATGACCGCCACTCGAATCACCTGATATAAACGTATTTTCCATATCAATACCTAACTTATCAGCATGACGATTCAAATAACGGATCGCCATTTTGGCATCTTCTACATGTGATGGAAATGTTGCTTCGGGTAAAGGTAAGTATTCTACAATTGCCAAAACATACCCGCTCGTCACAATGTCTTTAAAATCTAAAATCTGACCATTTAAGTTTTGTTCAAACCAAGCCGATCCTTGCACATGCATGATAAGTGGATATATCTTTTTTTCATGATGGTAATCCGGATAGACCATGCGAATCCTTAGATCTCTGCCACCTTTCGTTTGATAAACGAGGTCATCACGCTCCATTTTCGCTCTAATATGCTGATGATCACCTTGAATCATTTTCATACCCTTTGCTGTAGCCTTAGACTTTGGCATGTCTTTATAATCGTACTTCATATCAAATTCGATACAAATTACCTCCTTTTTGGTACCGGTTCCATTTTAGTTTAATCCTAAGTAGCCTACCTTGTCAAGACATAACTGAAAACGATTTCTTATTTTTCATCTATATAATAAGATAAACCAAAATTCCTGCTGTTAACATGAGAACCACAAACACTGGCATCACAACACCGATGAAAGTTGAAACATTCATTTTATGAACGAACGATTAACAATTAGAAACGAAAAAGCACCGATCAAAAAGACCTTCATAGCTAAGTATAGATGTCTAACTGCAAACTCACCAAACGCAACCTGAGCAAATAACCATCCACTTAAAATGATTCCTAGATACATAATCATTTGCTTAAATGAGATTTGATCCGCTTCTTTTTTCAGCTTTAACCCCACCTTTATGCCGTTTGATTTGTCAATATATAACTATTTTAGTATAACACATTTTGGACGCGTTACCGTTAAGATCATGTTATAATATGGTTGTAAAGGCATTATACTTGTATTTGAGGAGGTTTATTTATGGAAGACAAGTTACACATTCGACCACTTGAAAAAGACGATTTAGAATTCATTTATAAAATGAGAACCAATCCTGAAGTCATGGATTATTGGTGTGAAGAGCCGTACACAACAAAAGAAAAGTTAACGAAAGAATACGAAGAGCATATTAATTCCCGTTCTCACCGTGCATTTATTTTGTATCATGCAAATGATAAAGTGGGTTTTCTTGCACTTTATGGCATTGATTCGCGACATAGAAATGCAGAGTTTGCTATTATGTTTGACCCTGCTCAGCACGGAAAAGGTTATGCGAAAAAAGCAACGCGAATCATGGTTGATTATGCCTTCAATCAATTAAATTTAAACAAATTATCCTTAGAAGTCGTGAAACAAAACGAAAAAGCGATTCATATCTATGAATCAGTTGGTTTCAAAGTTGAAGGCGACCTTAAACAACATTACTTCGTCGACGGTGAATACTGTGACGGATTAATGATGGGGTTATTAAGAGAGGACTACCTTAAACAATCTCATTAGAAACAAAAAACGAGCCGCCATCTGAATCAATCAGATGACGGCTCGTTTTTTATAAATAAATTTACAGTTAATGTGTTACGATGAAGTTGGTTTTTAGTTCTGGTATCACATACGGGTGGCGTGTAAAATAATCAACTAACAATTCCGTCATGTCAGTCTGTATCTCCTTAATGATTCGTTTATTTTTAAACATATCAAAATCCCCACCACCGCTAGCTCGGTAATTATTCATCACAACTTCAAAATCGTCATTTTCTTTGATTGGAACATTTAAATAATGAAGCTTAGTGACACGCTGACCCTCAGGTTTGCTGATGTCTAGTTGATAATCAATCCCTGCCCACATGTCATAGTTATAGGGTGCTGGTTTTGGATAAAGATAAGTTGGATTTATCACTAATTTATTATGATCATCTACTTTAAAATAGTTTGCTGATTTTTCAAGTGCTTGTTTAATGTCTTTACCTGTAAGCTCAAGAACGACTAACGTATTAGGGTAAATATAATTATTCACGATCTCACGCATGGTCACCGCTCCCTTGAAACCTGGTGACTCGTCATGAAACAAACTCGTTAATGAAATATCAACATTTGCTTCTTCCATCTGAACTTGATTAATAAATGCAATCAAGGGGTGTGTTGATAACCTCAAGTTAAATGGATCCTTAACTGATAAATCCCCATCAATATGACCAATAGGCTGATCAAGCCATGTTTCGGTATCGTGATGCGCTTGATGTGCTGCGATTAAAATCTCAGGTGATGCAGGTGTTGCCTCCTCTACTGGAACTAGTTCACATTCTTTATCTTGAACCATCCAACCTGATGACGTTTTTGTTAAATGAACGGTTACTTTACCTAGAGACTCACCGTTAACACCAGGTTGTATAACTGCTGTTTGATCAATAACTTCAGCTAGTTTTCGGTGCTGGTGGCCTGTTAAAAGGACATCAATCCCATCAATTTCGTTTAGCAAAAGATAACCTTGGTTTTCTCCAGTTTGTGCCTCTGTTAGTTCTCCAGTAGCTAAGTCTCGTTCAAAACCTCCATGGTAACTTACAATTAATAAATCAATCGCTTCATTTTCTTGAATATAAGTCACCCATCTCTTCGTCGTCTCATACGCATCTTGAAATTCAAGGTGTTCTATGTGATCAGGTTTTTCCCAATTGGGGATGTAGTGTGTTGTGATCCCCAAAATCGCAACACGCAAGCCGTTTTCTATTTGCTTAATGATATAAGGTTTATAACGTGGTTTGTGATATTCTCGATCAATAATATTCGCTGATAACCACGGAAATCGAGAAGCATTAACTGCATCATCTAATGCTTGACTCCCAAAATTAAATTCATGATTGCCGATCACGGATGCATCAAATTCCAATTGATTCATCGCTTTTATAATTGGGTTTCTAGGTAGACTTGCATTGTGATAATGGTACATCATCGGAGACCCTTGTATGACATCTCCATTATCTATTAACAACGAATCTTGAGCTTTTGCTCGTTCATTCCTAATCAGTGTCGCTAGTTTAGCAAGCCCAAGAGGTTGATTTGTATTCCCTCGGTATGTTGTTGGATAAACGTGTCCGTGGATATCGCTTGTTGCGAGTATAGTGATGGTATGTCTATCTAACATGAGATTCGCACCCCTTCTGTTTTGACCGTATTTCACTTTAGTATAAACGCGAACTATCGAACAAAACAATGCATTTTTTGTTAAGTTTATTTTACCAAAAGTTAACAACATTAAGCGGGTTTAGCATGCTATACTTCGGCTGTAAGAGGTTTTCAAACACACAAAATTTATTAGGGGGATTAGGACATGAAACACAAGTTATGGGTAATGGTTAGTTTAATTTTTATGGCGTTTTTAATTGTAGGGTGTGCAGATACAGAAGACGAAACGACAGCAGCAGACAACGATGACTCTCAAGAAACAAGCGAAAGTGAAAATGAAGCAACTGAAAGCGAGCCCGAAAATGAAACGATTGAGACATTAAATGTTTCATTCGTTCCATCACGTGACCCAGATGAGATTGTGACAGCTACTGAACCTTTAAAAGATCTATTAATCGACGAATTAGCAGATTTAGGTTTTGATGTTGATGATGTTGAAATTAATGTAGGGACAACTTATGAAGCTGTCGGAGAGGCCTTATCTTCTGGAACAACTGATGTTGGTCTGATCCCAGGCGGAACCTATGTGTTATATGACGATGGGGCTGAGGTGATCTTAACATCAACACGTGCAGCACTTTCGAATGATTCTGAAGACCCTGCCGATTGGAATGAGAACAAACCAACTGAAGGCCTCTCAGATGAACAAGCCACTTACTACCGAAGTATCATGATCGCAGGTCCTACTGAAAAAGGACAAGAATTAGCTGAAAAAGTAAACAATGGTGAAGAGCTAACGTGGGATGACGTTAACAGTGCTCGTTGGTCTGTTCAGTCAACGTCTTCATCAGCCGGTTATATTTATCCAACATTATGGTTACAAGACCATTTCGATATGAGCATTACAGATTTAGATCAATCGACTCAGGCAAATGGCTATGGAGATGCTTTCGCACAACTAGCAGCTGAGCAATCAGACATTATTGTCGCTTATGCAGATGCAAGACGAGACAATGACGAGAATTGGACTGGGGACTTCGGCCGTGATGACTCCATTTGGGATGAAACCAACGTCATTGGTGTCACTCAACCGATTTATAACGATACAATATCCGTTAGTAAAAATGCTGATGTCATGAACGATGATTTAAAGAATGCTTTGCAGGAAGCATTTATTAATATCGCTGATACAGACGAAGGTAAAGAGGTCATCAGCATCTACAGCCACGAGGGTTACCAAGAAGCTGAATCTGAAGATTATGATGGTGAACGTGACGCTCAAGAATTCTTAAGAAATTTAAATTAACGATCAGGCACTAAATGGGATGAGATCTTAATGAGGATTAAGGTCTCATTTTCGCCCATTTATCCAAAAACTAATTATTAGTTTGAAATGAGGGATGGTAATGATTGAATTTAAAGATGTAGAAAAAATATACCCTAACGGAACACAAGCTTTAAAAGACATCAATGTAACGATTGAAAAAGGAGAATTTGTTGCGGTGATCGGTTTATCCGGTGCGGGTAAATCAACATTCATACGTTGTATTAATCGTATGCACGATACAACAGGTGGCGAATTATTTGTTGATAATATTAATGTCGGTGCTCTTAAAGGTAGCGCGATCCGCCGTTTCAGAAGAAAAGTCGGTATGATTTTTCAATCGTTCAACTTAGTCAATCGTACAACTGTTATTAAAAATGTATTAGTGGCCTTTGCGCCTGACAATCCATTCTGGAGAACTTTTTTAGGTGTTTATACCAAAAAACAAAAACTTCAAGCATTAGAAGCACTTGAACAGGTCGGGATTTTGGACAAAGCTTACACCAGAGTCGATCAGCTTTCTGGCGGTCAACAACAACGGGTTGCACTCGCTCGAACGCTCGCACAAAAGCCTGATATTATTTTAGCTGATGAACCTGTGGCTTCTCTTGATCCGATTACATCTAAACGTGTAATGAATGACTTTACTAAAATCAATAAAGACATGAATATTACGATCTTAATGAATATTCACCACGTTGATATGGCCTTAGAATACGCCGATCGAATTATTGGTATTCGTGCAGGTGAAGTGGTTTTTGATGGTAAAGCATCTTCAGTTGATGATGTCGTCTTAAAAATGATTTATGAAGGGCATGTCGAGCAGCAACCCTCTTCTGGAGAGGAGAATCAAGTGTATGTGGGATAAATTATTTCCTCCTAAAAAAATCACTCTAGACAGTGGTTCTGTTGTTTATGAAAAGCGTTCAAAATCACCTGTTATTTTAATGATTGTAGCTGTTGCGATGTACTATTCTGGTGTCGTAACAGGTTTTGATTGGAATCAGTTAATGAGCGGAATCCATGAATTTTTTACCATCATTTTTGAAATGTTGCAACCTAACTGGGGATATATGTCAAGAGCATGGCCGGAATTGATGTCAACGTTACAGATGTCGCTGTTTGGATCTGTGCTTGGAGCCGTGATCGCTTTACCACTGGCTGTTCTTGCATCATCAAACATTACTAAAAAACGCATCATCGTTTCATCTGTTAAAACTGGCTTAAGCTTAGTTCGAACGATGCCAACATTGGTTACTGCCCTCATCGCAACCTACATTTTTCAACTACCTCAAACCGCCGGCACGATCGCGATTATTTTATTTACGACATCGTATGTTGGTAAATTGGTGTATGAAGCGATTGAAAATGTTGATATGGGCAGTTTCGAGGCGATGGAAGCGATGGGAATGGACAAACGATCTGCTTTTCGTACCGCTATTTTCCCGCAGATTTTACCTAACTATTTATCGATATCATTGTATAGCTTTGAAGGAAATGTTCGTTATGCCGCTATTTTAGGCTATGTCGGTGCTGGTGGGGTTGGCCGATTAATCAATGAAACAATCGGTTGGCGTGATTATCAGAGCTTAGGAATGATTGTTTTCATGCTCGTCATTACGGTTTATTTAATTGAATCAACGAGTGAATATTTCAGAAAAAAACTTGCGTAAGGAGGTCTCTATATGTCAACTTTAACAGCTGTAGAAAAACAATTACATTCCGAACCTGATCACCGCCGTTATACGATCGTATTGATGGCTATCCTATCTGGGTTAATGATTTGGTCTGTATCTGATTTAAGTGTAGCACTTGATGAGCGAGGCATGATTATAGCCAGAAATATTTTAACAGGCTTGGTGAACCCTGATTTAGCATTCCTTTTTAGTTTGACCAATCAAGGCGTTTTTTATTTATTAATGGAAACAATCGCCATCGCTTTTCTCGGAACGATTTTGGGGGCGTTCTTAGCTGTACCTCTTGCCTTTTTATCAGCTTCTAATATCGTTCCAAAACCTATTAGTGGTCTAACTCGCATGCTACTGATTGTGATTCGAACGATTCCCTCGTTAGTGTATGGGTTAATGTTAATTCGTGTAACGGGACCTGGTCCTTTTGCGGGGGTATTAACAATTGGCATTACTTCCATTGGCATGTTAGCAAAGCTTTATGTTGATGCCATTGAGGATTTAGATATTAAAGTTTTGGAATCAATGACCTCAATGGGGTGTACTGTATTCGAAAAGATTCGTTTCGGAATCCTCCCTCAACTCTTCTCTTTATTCTTATCTGTCATGATCTACAGATTTGATATGAATATGCGGGAAGCGTCTATATTAGGTTTAGTCGGTGCTGGTGGGATTGGCGCACCATTAATCTTTGCCATGCAAGGTTATCGATGGTCACAAGTCGGCTCTATTTTAATTGGGTTAGTTGTCTTAATCTTAATTATAGAAACCGTATCAAATAAATTGCGCACCAAATTAGTAAATGGATAAAAGCCAATTAAAATATGCCCCTTAAAAGTAAAATTTTAAGGGGCATATTTTACGTTCATTACCGACCAACATAATACGTTTCAGTCGGTCCTAAATAACTTTTCGGTGGTTGATGACCTTTTGGATACATCACTAATTTTTCTAAAACAAATCCTGGTGTAACTGGATAAATGCGCAATTTGTTTAAACCTTTTTCACAGTCTATCTCAACGGTTTGAACCCGGATATGATTCAAGACGCCTTTTTCCCATTCAAGCCCGTCTACACGATAGCCGTCTGGTAAGGGATCAATCGTGCGCGCAGGTGTTTGATTGATTTGAATCGCACATTTAATCGTCTCATCTCGTCCGACTGGGTTTGATGGCTGCATGTACACATCCATCTCAAAAGTGGCTTCTTCTTTTGTCATAAAGGCATATTCAACGTAAGGTGCATCTTCTAGGGCCGTAAAGTACGCCGTCGTTGGGAAGGCCTTCACGGCAGACAGTGTCTTGCCGTATCCTTTAAGCACATCTAGGCTCTGTTTTTGACCCGATGTCGATACCGTATTTTTGCGATCGATAAAATGTTCCGCTTCGATTGAAATGTAACCTAACGTATCAACAAACGTCTTCTCTGGTAAATCATGATAGGACTGGTTATTAACAGGTACTTGGATCGTAACCAAACCAGACGGTGTCTCAACTTGAACCTGTCCAGTCACTTCTTTCGGTAAATGTTGTCGATCGATCATTACCTGCACAACAACACTCATGTCATCACCATTTAACGTTCCCACTGTTTCGGAACATGTAAGCCAGGATGCATCTGTTGTCACTTTGTAATCAGCTTCGGCATCACTTAAGCTTGCGATCGTAAAGGAGGCAGTCTTTACATCTGGTTCTAAGAAGTTGGAAAGCTTGAGTATATGCTGATGCCACGGACTTCCTTCACTGTATTGATCGGTTCCATCAATCGTGACAACGAGCCGTGGTTTATTCGCAGGAATAACCGTGCTTAACACTGGATTTTGACACTCATCTTCATTCCATTTTGTAAAGCCAATATGTTCAGAGAATCCCATGCCATACCACTGACCATCATTGATCGTATGGTATTCACGTACGAGTCGACGGTCTTTTAACAGACAGGCTTTCACCTCATCAGCAAGTGTGTTCGCTGATAACTTACCTAGTTTCGCATCTGATTGGCTTTTCGTATTGAGTAACCACATCTTTTGTAAATTCAAGTTCGCCACTGCTGGGTAATAGACGAGTGAAAAATAAGCTGGGAAATGAACGGGATCGACTTGTTTGTAAAGTTTTTCTGCTAGGGTTAGTAAATGTTCAATGTCACGGAGCACACGATCCGTTTCTTGATAATGCACCGGATCATAGACTTGATCATTCATATGTTCAGGACGTCGTTTATGCGCAATTTTCGTATAACCTGTTAACAGCTGATAGACTTGATCAAGTTCCTCTTCACTAAAGACATGATTGAATTGTTGCTTGGCCCATTGCTTCGTATAGTGATCCGTTTCATTTAAATGATCTGTTCCAAAGCGATCAAAATCATAAGCCAAATCTAGAAAATACGATAAAGGGAATTCTTGTGTGCAAATATCACCGACATTCACAATCCATAAATCACGTACACCAAAATCATAGGCCATCGTCATCTGTTCAGCGATTTTAGGTAAATAAGAACTGTTCACCCACTCATACGAAATAGGCCCACCATGGTAATCAAAATGATAATACATCCCATAGCCACCTGAGTGTTGACGCATCTCTTCTGTTGGGAGCGTCCTTAAATTACCGTGGTTATCATCACATAGCATTAAAATCACATCTTCTAATTCTTCTGCCCCCATCAACCCTTCAGTGTTTTCATCGCCATAAAAGAAAGGCTCGACTTCCTTATAGAGTGCTAACATACGAGGCACTTCTGATAAGTTTGAATTCACGTTGTCTTGGATTAATTGATTTTGAGTTTGCAAGACTTCCTTTAGTAGTTGAATATTGTCTGCGAGTGTTGCATTTTTACCCATAATCGAAGTATCTTGCTCACCACGCATACCGACAGTAATCACATTGTCAAAATGACCACTTCGCTTCAGCCCATCTTCCCAAAATTTAATGATCCCGTCACGGTTTGTGAGGAAATTCCATGCATCCCCGTATTTAGAGTTTTCGCCTCGAAGGTACTTATATTCTTCACCATATCGCAAACACGGTTCATGGTGTGATGCGCCCATAACCACGCCATATTCATTTGCTAGTTCTGCATTTTTTAAACCCGGACCCTCATCATTAAACCGTGCTGACCACATTGCCGGCCATAAATAATTCCCTTTTAGACGAAGGAGTAGCTCAAAGACATGGTCATACATCTCAGCATTAAATCCACCGAATCGCTTCATTGCCCAATTGCCAAACGCTGGCCACTCATCATTAATAAAGAAACCTCTGTAGGTTACGGATGGCTCTTTGGACACTTTTTTAAACATTGATTCAATTGAAAACTGTACCCGCTGTGGCGGTTTAACATCATTCCAATTAATAAATGGCGAGACACCTAATTGTTCAGACAACTGAAACAAACCGTAAATCGTTCCGCGCTTATCGCTTCCCGCAATAAAAAGAGCAGTCTTCACACCGTCAAATGGCGCTTCGACCACTTGTAATTGATAGACTTCTCGCTTATCTCGAATCTCACTTAAGTCCAGTTTACCTTGCGACTCCAACTCATCTAAGATCGGGCTTTTGCCAAGTGTTCCGTAAACAATGACATGATTAGCAAGCGCGTCACGATCGCTTGTTTTTTGAGGTGCTTGTCCAAACACACACTCCACATCTCTCATCACTTTTTCAGCTATTTTATTTACACCACTGTAAGCTTCCGTTTCTTGATAAAACAAGGGATTCTTATGTAAATCATCTTGTTTAATAACAAAATTCATCCAAACATCCTCTCTTTTATGTAAGCCTTTTCACCAATTCTCTTACCTCTTTGTCGATTTAACAACAGAAAACCTATAGAGGTTGTTTTAATTTTTAAAGAAAAAATCGACAAAGCCTTTGCTTTGCCGATTTTGATTGGGACGTTATTTATTTTAACGCTTGTTTTAAATCTTCGATTAAATCTTCACTATCTTCAATGCCGACTGAGATACGAATCAAACCATCTGCAATACCGAGCTCCAAACGTCTTTCGCGTGGGATCGATGCATGCGTCATTTTGGCAGGAATCGAAATTAAGCTCTCAACAGCGCCTAAGCTCTCAGCCAAAGTGAAGTAGTGTAATTTTTCCAACACCGCTTCAGCCTTTTCTTCACCACCAACATCAAATGAAATCATACCGCCAAAACCTGATGCTTGCTGTTTCGTCGTTTCGTGTCCGGGATGTTCAGTGAGACCCGGATAATAGACCGTGTTCACCTTTTCGTGATCATTTAAAAATGCAGCGATTTTTTGAGCATTTGAACCGATCGCTTCCATCCGTAAACCAAGCGTCTTAATTCCTCGCATCAAAAGCCATGAGTCTTGCGGTCCTAAAACGGCACCGACTGAATTTTGGATAAAGTGAAGGTCTTCAGCTAAGCTCGCTGAGTTCACCACAACCAAACCAGAAACGACATCACTGTGTCCACCGATATATTTAGTCGCACTGTGAATCACAATGTCAGCTCCTAATGGGATTGGATTTTGGAAATAAGGTGTTGAAAACGTGTTATCAACGATTAATTTTAAATCATTTTCTTTGCTGACCTTGGAGATGTCTCTAATATCGGTTACTTTAAGTAGCGGATTTGTTGGCGTTTCAATAAAGATCGCTTTCGTTTCTGGACGAATCGCTTCTTTTACTGCTTCAGTATTTGACGTATCAACAAATGTGAAAGTTAAGTCAAATTTCGTTAAGACATTTGTGATCAGTCGATATGAACCACCATAAACATCATCTGTAATAATAAAATGATCACCTGGTTTAAAGAGCATCATCACACTTGTGATCGCCGCCATTCCTGAAGCAAAGGCAAAGCCCGCTTCCCCTTGTTCTAAATCAGCTATCACCGTTTCAAGTGCATGACGCGTCGGATTTTTTGTTCTCGAATATTCATAGCCTGTATGTTGACCTGCTTTGGGTTGTTCGTACGTACTCACTTGATAAATCGGAACAGATACAGCCCCTGTTACCTTATCGCCTGTTATACCACCGTGTACCATTTTTGTTTTTCGTTTCATGATTTACCTCCTTGATAAATATCTTTACTTAAATAACGTTCACTACTATCTGGGAAAATAACAACAATTTTACTATCTGCCGGGGCTATTTTTGCTTCCTGGACGGCTGCGTGCATCGCTGAACCTGATGAACTCCCGACTAATAGCCCTTCTTTTTTCGCTAATTGATCGACATAATCAAACGCATCCTCATCACTCACTGTATGAATCGCATCAAAATGGGATTCGTTCATGTAAGGCGGAATTTTTTCCATTCCGATTCCTTCTGTCTTATGCGGACCTGGTTCTCCACCCGCAATGATGGATCCTTCTGGTTCAACAATGACCGTTTTAATTTGATCAGATTTTTCTTTTAAAAAACGTGCTGTCCCAGCAAAAGTCCCACCTGTGCCAGCTCCAGCAACAAACAAATCAATCTGACCGTTTAAATCACTCCATAATTCAGGCGCCAATGAATCATAATAGGCTTTAGGATTAACAGGATTAGCAAATTGTTGCGGTACATAACTTTCAGGTAAATCTAGTTGTAGCTGTTTAGCTCGATCAATCGCTCCTTTCATCCCTAAGCTAGAGTCGGTATGAACTAATTTGGCGCCTAGCGCTTCCATTAGTATTTGTTTTTCAATACTAAATTTACGCGGCACACACACGATTAAATTGATATCGTAACGCTGTGCAGCAAGGGCTAAGCCAATTCCTGTATTACCCGCAGTCGGCTCGATAATCGTACCACCAGGTTTCACTTTTCCACTTGAGGTTGCCTCTTCTATAATCGCTTGACCCAAGCGGTCTTTCACACTACCACCTGGGTTAAAATATTCTAATTTCGCATAAATCATCGTGCCATTCGATTGTTTAAATTGATTAAGGGGCACGAGCGGCGTTTGGCCAATTGTATCGTGAATATTAGAGAATAACGGCAATTCTAACCACCTCTTTTTTCAGCTGTTATGAGCCAAACAAATGGGTTTAACTGCTCAAATGAATAATCAAATCCTGCATGCTCGAGCATGTTTTCAAGATTTGGCTTAAGTGGGTAATGTTCTGTTTTCAAGTCTTCCGCTAAATTCCAGAACTGCTGCTTTTCAGCTTCATCAATGATCGATTGCTTCGCCTCTTCTGATGTGAATACCGTATCCGCAAACACAATCCGACCATTAGCTGAGAGTAGTTGATGATACTTTAAGAGCGCTTGTTGCTTTTCCTCGTCCGTTAGATGATGGAATGCATATGAACTCACAAATGTTTCAATCTGTTCCTTGGGTGATTGAAAATCTATAAAATCTCCATCAATTACTGACACATCAGGCACTTTTGAACGCGCCTTAACTCGCATCGCCTCAGATGGCTCAACACCTAATACGGTAAATCCAGCATCCACTAATTTTTTCGTTAAATTACCTGTACCTACACCAAACTCAACAACAAAACCTTTTGAAGCGGACACAACAGCATCCAAAATTTCATCATACTTAGAAAAAACAGCCTGATACTCCTGATCATGACCCGTCACAGCTTGATCATAATCATTCGCCCAATCATTGAACAACGAGACAAACTCTCTTCCCATGCGACTCCCTCACTTTTCGTTTTAATTCATACTATATATGTATGAATTATCGGATTAATTAGTTAATAAGTTACCACAAGATTGACAGAAAAGCAAAAACAACTTGATACAAAAAGCCAGATGCCTTGTAAATGGCATCTGACTTTTGGATTTGTGTGCGAAAATCCTATTTTGTGTTCATTTTTTTGATTTTGTGTGAAAAAATCTTAATTTGTGTGCTTTTTTTGAATTTTGTGTGCAAATATCCTATTTTGCGCGCGAACTCACATCACTTTGAAATAAATCTTCATCCCTTGTGGATCCTCAACATATAATCGCCCAACTGATGACTGAATCTCAACGTTCGACTTTTCCAATTGATCGAGTACTCGCTCAAGTGCCTCCTCAGACGGGTAACGGATCGAAAAACCTTCCATTTGAATCGTATCTGGCGCAGGCGGCATTTTCCCACTCCATGTATTCATCCCAATGTGATGGTGATAGTTTTCTGTTGCTAGAAATAAAGCCTGATGCCCTAATGTGCTTACCACATCAAACCCGAGTAACTTCGTGTAAAAAGCACCCGATTCTTTTAAATCACGAACGTGCAGATGAATATGACCGAGCGTTGTCTCAGGCTCAACTCCCTCAAACATTTGAGTCTGATCCACCTCGTTCAAAATACCTTCAAAATCTAGTGGCTCCACGGTCATCTTAACCAATCCATCTATCCATTCCCATGTCGATGGATCTCGGTCTCGATAAATTTCAATCCCATGACCATCCGGATCATCAATATAAATCGCTTCACTCACTAAGTGATCAGCGGAGGCCACTTCATGATTATTTTTAATGAGCTGAACAATAATACGACCTAATGCTTCACGAGTCGGGACAAGAAACGCAACGTGATACAAACCTGTTGAACTCATGCTTCTTTTCTTCCGATCCTTATCCTCAAGTAATGTAATCAAAACATGCTTACCATCAGCTGTCAGCTCAACTTTTTTAGCTGATTGCTTAAATATACGAAAACCTAACACATCACAATAAAACGTAATCGAACGATCTAAATCATGTACATATAAACAAATATCCTGCACGAACGTCGCAGCTGTTTGATGGAATGGCATCTTCTATCTCCCTTTCTTATCTAAGATATCCACTCCTCTTCCCGAAAAACAATAAATTAAACATCTTGAATTCAAAATAAAAAATCACTCCACCAACCGCTTCAACCCCGACAAACTGACTTCATATTTATCTTTATACACGCGTGCAATCTTAAGAATCGGTTCTTTTGGGCCGTCATACAAGATATGAAATTCATCATTTATATACTGCAAAACGAATAAATAATCGAATTGATCAAATGTTTTCGAATTAATGGTAATAAAATCTTTTGTTTGAGCGGTTGTTTTCACACTAATTCTCGTCTGTCCTTTCCAGACATCAAATCCATGCTGATTGACCTCTTTGGCTAAATGGCCGTTTTTATAAATCGCACAATAAAATTCACCTAATCGACCGAGCAGGTGCCTCACCTCTGTTGGCTGACACCCTAATACATTGATTTCATAATTTAAAATGCGACTATACTCTTCAAACAATTTTTTCATTTGTTCCGTGCTTATAGCACCATCTTCTAAATCTGTATTTATTGTTTTCTTGCCTTGTTGCCACTCCCCAACAATTTGATCATCTTCACTACCTCTTGGCCGTTGGAAAATCAAACCCGTATACGGATAATTTTCACCTAAATACTTATAAGTCGCACGATTGATTCGCTCAAATAAATGCCGGTCAAATGCAATACCTTTGTTGTAAAGGTTATAGCAGTAATCTGATATGATCACACTTTTCGGGTTTGTTCCGAATCGATCATAAAGCTCGTCTTTTAACTCCGCCGGTGAAATAAGTGGATCTTTTCTTTCCTGCATGACAGTTTTGATTTGGTCATATATCGTCATCATGATGAACGTAAAATCTTCTCCATCTTTTTTCCTTTGGCGAGTTCATCGATCAACTTGTCCATATAACGAATCTCTTGCATTAGCGACTCTTCAATCTCTTCCACGCGCACACCACAAATAACACCCTTAATAAGATGACGATTAGGATTAAGCTCAGGTGCCTCGTCAAAAAATGTCTCAAAATCAACCTCTCGTTTAATTTCATTCTCCAATTCCGCTTGTGTGTAGCCTGTTAGCCAACAGATAATATGATCCACTTCTTCTTTCGTTCGATCTTTTTTCTCTGCCTTTGTTACATAGTGTGGATAAACTGTGGAAAAACTCATTGTATAGATCTTAGGTTTTGTCATTAAAGGTATCCCTTTCCTTACTTAGTGTTTTTGTTTAAAAAATTCGTACGTTTCTTCATAAAGTTTCATCCGATCAGGATAAGTGCCAAATGCATGGTCTGCACCTTCTAAAACAGATAATTCACCTTGTGCTCCATAATAGGTCATATATTGATGCGAATACGATAATGGAACGACTTGATCATCACTGCCATGAATAATTTTAACACGCTTTTCATATTGCTTGGCTCGCTCAAAAAGCTCAAACGTTTTTAAATCGTCGACAAAAGAAGGACCAACACGTAAACTATAAAAATCAAAGTAACCTTGATGTGACATTTCCTCTTCAATATCGCGTCCTTGAATTTGCTTTTGCTTATTCACGTCATCCAAAACAACGGCTGCTGGTGCCCACATACATAACGCATGAATCGACTCTTTCATCTCGCCAGCGACGATGCTTGCTACCACGCCACCTAAACTTAAACCTAATAAATCGATTCGATCAGGATCAACAAAATCGAGGCCTTTGACGTAGTCAACTATAGCCTTTGCCTCATCCACCTCATTAGAGAGCGTCACATCATAAAAGTCTCCTTCACTTTCGCCATGACCTGAAAAATCAAATCGAACGCTTGCGATCCCACGTTCTTCAAAGTATCTCGACATCCTAACGAATAAACCTTTACTTTCTAAGCGGCTTCCACCAAAACCGTGAAACATAATCACAGTTGGATGTTGATCCCTTTCGTTATCCGGTATGTGAACGGTACCTGTTAACTGTTTATGATTATGTTCAATCATTTCAAATTTCATCATATGATCACTCCTCATTCACCTATTCTAAAATAATCAAAATCCGCATAGCCACCCATAGCTTTTGTCGCATAATTAAAAAGCGCGAACCGGTAGCCCATAAAATGCTTCGGTAACGTGTACTTCATTTGAAGAATATCACCAATTGAAAACCACCCTGATTGATCAGTGCGATAATAAAAATGAGCTTTGTCATTCCTATTTTCAAAATCACACTCAATTTTAAAATAGATTCGATTTGTCTCAAGTGGAATTTCTTCTATAATCTTTTCTTCTTCACTATTTCCTCGCACCATCACAATAGACTTTCGATCATCATCGGCCTTAACCCCGACAAAACCGTAATTCTCTTGCAATAAAGCAAGACCTGCCACATCACCAGCCTTCATATGATCCACTTCCATCGCCACTTCCCCAGAACAAAACGGTCCGAATGTTCGCTGTGTTAAAGTGTTTTTGGCAGAAATCAGTGTATCTCGAACCGATCCATTTTTTAACCTTAAAAAGCCTTGTCGTTCAGTTAAACTCCAATACCGCTTGTCAGGGTTATGGTTCCACTGCCAAGCGAGTACAAGCTCATGATCATCAAAATCATCAGCGGCGACGACATTCGGAATAGCTTGATTAGAACCCTCATCTAAAGTTACATGATGCAAGGGCCAACCGTTATCCCATGTGATGTCTACGAGGTAAGGCACTCGTCCGACCGCACCACGGTCTTGAAACAATAGTGCATACCAATCACCATCTGCTGTATCAACTAAACCACCTTGTGCGATACCACGATTCTCTAAAGCAATGCGACCTTCATACTCACCGTCCACTCGATCTGACCGGTACATTAATTGAATCCGCTCACCATCTTTTCTCATCATAATTAAAAATACATAATACCATTCATTATTTTTTTGAAAATGAGAGCCTTCAGCTGGCAATAGATAATCCTCACCCAACACTCCACTCGCATTTGGAATCAGCGTTTTATGTAGCCCATCTTCTTTAATAGCCGTCGCATCTTGAGTCAGTTCAATGATGTTAATATCGCCACCACCATAAGTCATAAAAACCCTGCCCGTATCAAATAAAAGTGACATATCATGATAAACGCCATCAAAAGTAGACTTTTTCCATTGCCGACTCGTGATATCTTTTGTTTTAAATATGTACGTCTTATCTGCGCTAAACGAAGCCACCGCTAAATAAAACACGCCCTCATGATAGCGAAGACTACTCGCCCAAGAACCGTGCCCATACTCTTCCTGGCCATTCGATAACGTTTGTGGATCATTATGTTCTAATACATCGTAGACGTATGTTAATAGCTCCCAATTGACTAAATCCCTCGACATCATAATCGGGACACCTGGATTCATATGCATCGTCGTACTCGACATGTAATAAACATCACCCACCCGAATGACACAAGGATCCGGCACATCTGCCCAAATAACGGGATTTTTGTCACTTACCTTCATAAAAACATCTCCTTAGTACAAAGCAAATTGCATTTATACTTTCATTGTAAGCGCAAACAAATAATTGTAAAGAAAAACAAATGACATTATTACGGCTTTGCTTTCTCTTTAGGTTTTGAATCTGTCATTTTGTACAACTCATGCAGTGATCGAATTGCATTATTCATGTAAGCCTCAGCATGAAACAAACGCCCTTTATTCACCTCATCATAAGCACAACTTAAACAATATAATAGACAACCTTCTTCTTTATCTTTCTGATCTTCAGCTAATAACACCTCAATCACCTCTTGATTTAAAATTTATCTGGCTTTTTTTACCCTCATCAATCCTTCGTCCAATAAATTTGGATATCATCTACATTTTAAGCGGAAATATATGACATTTCAACAAAAACATATGACTTTTTTGGACTATTGTTTTAGAAATACGTGTTTATAGTACAATTAATTTGAATTTCGAAGTGTAGGGGGATTTAAAAATGCTTTCTGAAAGACTCAGAATCGCTAGAAAAAATAAACAACTAACCCAAGAACAATTAGCTGAAAAAGTGCATACTAAAAAACAAACCATCTCTAATTATGAAACGGGATATAGCTCTCCTTCAAATGAAATGTTAAGTGAGATTGCAGATATATTAAGTGTTTCAACAGACTACTTACTCGGCCGAACAAGTAACCCGAACACCCATAAATTTGAACCCATGTCTGAGATCAACAGACTCCTGGATGAATACTGTATTGAACAATCTGGCCTTTATGACATTGACCGTTGGAAAGCGATGGGACCAGAAGAAATGAAAGAACTTGAAAACTATTTTAAATACATTACCGATCAAGCAAAGAAAAAAACGGATAAAAACGATGCAAATAAAAACACTTAACTATGAAATGACCGTCAAAATGAGGGCTGTTTCACACTTAAGTGTATTTTTATCTATTATACAAGAAAACGTTAGCGAGAGGCTTTAGGTGGTTGGCAAACATCACATTTTCGCTGATGTTTATTTTTGAATTTCGTAAAGTTCTTTTCAAATAGATTCCCACAAGCACATCTAAATTGTAATTTCTGAGAAAAACCAGTATATTCTGTCGTCAATAATGTGCTTTCTGAATTATTTTCTACAAATGTTTTAATTTCATTAATTGTCCATCGTTTGTTCATTTTCTTATCCCTCCATCAATCAAGTGCTTCATTATAACATGACTTCATGAGCCCATGTTAAAAATCCATTAAATCTTATATAATCCGCTTCATATTTCAAATGCACAAATCTTTACATCACGTTTTCAGTTCGTTACGATGAACATGAACAATCTTATAAAAGCGTTGCACTAGGGGTGCCGATTGAATTGGCTGAGAGGAACGAACCTGTTCTAACCCTCAGAACCTGATCTAGGTCATACTAGCGTGGGGAAGTGCAGTCTGGATCCATGTATAAAATTAAGTCAATGTCTCATTATACATAAAGGCTGCATTCCTAAAAGGGGTGCAGCTTTTACTATTTTTAAGGAGGTCATAACATGACACAATTTGTATGCGATAGTAACAGAATAGCAGGCGTTAACTTTTCCATTCATCCGAAGCGCGATGATTTCGTTGAGATTATTACCGGTGCCTTGGAGAAGGTCGACACATCGAAAGTATGGATCGAAACGGATGATGTCAGCACATTAGTCAGAGGGCGGATTCCACACATTTTCGACGTGACAAAAGCGATCTATCTACATGCGGCGAATACAGGCGCGCACGTTGCGTTTGAAGCGACGTATTCAGTTGGCTGTCCGGGGGATACGTCTGGTGAAGTTTATATGGCAGAAGATGACATCGTGCTAAACAAAGAAAAGGTTGATGACATTTCACAACAAGCTGCCACGAAGTTCGCCCTATATCCACTAGGTGGTGGCGATTATATGGATCAAATCTACGCCCAAATCGAAGCGATGAAAGATCGTGGTGTAGAGGTGAGTCCAACACACTACGCAACACGATTAGATGGGGAAGCCACGAAGATCTTTAATGGGTTAGAACAAGTCTTTATCGACATGGAAGAAAGCGGATCATCTCATACCGTCATGACGGTATCAATGTCAGCTAATAGTCCCTCAACGAAAAAATAAATTAGCTTAAGCCTAGAAAACCACCTATTTTCCGATGGTCAAACGACTCAAGAAAATAGGTGGTTTTTTAAATAACATAATTGTAAATCACGTCATTTCTGTCTATTATGAGAGATAAGTATAGACTTAGGAGGCATATAGAACATGAAAAAAACAGTCAAAGTAGTTGCGGCTATTATTGAGAACAATCATAACGAAATACTATGCGCATTAAGATCGACAGAGATGACAATCCCTAATGTATGGGAGTTTCCCGGTGGAAAAATTGAAAATGGCGAGAACCCTTACAATGCTTTAAAAAGAGAAATTGAAGAAGAAATGAACTGCACGATTGAACCATCAGAAATATTGAATGTACATACGCACGAATACAATCATTTTATTATTGAATTAACCGCTATAAAAGCTAAAATTGTCAAAGGACACCCTGAGCTTAGTGAACATGATCAATTCGTTTGGTTAAAACGTGAAAACCTTGATTCCCTTAAGTGGGCACCCGCAGACATACCAGCTGTGGAATTATTAATAAATGAGGTCTAGCCTTCAATATGATATGGCTAGACCTTTTCTGTAAACTCAACGTATAACTGGGAAGGCACTTCATGCTCTAAACGAAGCATCACTTGAATAGGCTGTTCGCCTGAATAGTCAACCACATCACCCTTACCAATATAGATATATGGCTCACTTTTATTTTTCTCAATCTCTTTGTACTTTCTAACAAAAAGATGCAATCGGATGTCATGTTTATTATTAAAAATAATATTTTCCCCTCGTTCTGATGACTGCTTCGTGCTATTCGGCGTCTCCCATTGGAATGTTTGTCTATCAATAAATTTATCATTATAATTAATGCTATCTTTTATCGTTGCTTCTTTGTGTAAATCTACAAATAAAAAATAATCATTTCCGTTTACTAATAGACCTTGTCCTCGGAACGAGCTATGAATCTTACGATAGTTTGATAGATGTGCAGCATCCACCATTTTATATTGTTCATATAACTTAAAGTGAGGAATGCCATAATCTGTTCGATCAAAATAGTGACTATATCGAAAAATACCATAATCTAATACGTCTTCAATATAACGATTGAATTCGGAACTTGTTTCAAGCAATGTCCGAAATGTTTCAGTTCTTATTAATGTATCTTCGTGTAATTCACATAGTTTCTCTTTATTACTTCGTTGAACACGATCAAAAAATGCATGATTTAGATATTCAAAAGCATGATAAATGCTATCTGTTGCAACATCATCCACAACTTTCAAAATCTCTTCTCTTGCTTTTTCCATCGATATTTCTTGATGATTCATCAAATAACGTAGAATGATGAACTCATAAACTCTCTTTAACGGCAACATGCTTGAAAGGTCTTTTAGAACCCGTTCGAATTTATCATGATAAAGGAGCAACTTTAATTGTTCATCTTTTTCTACCTTTGCTACAAAATTAAGGTATGTCTTTTCTTTTTCAATAAATTTAATTGGATCTGGTGAACCATCATATTTCATGTAATCCATTAAATAAAGAGGTGTTTTTCCATTATTCAAATGCTTAAATTCAAAATACTCCTGTTTTAAATATTTCATTGAATAGAAATTTTCAGCATCAATTTGCGCTAATATTCTCTCTTGAGAAATTTTATCTAATTGAATATGTGTATTCCCAGGTATGTTAGCAAAATCTGTTGCGATTGCTACTTTCAGACTGTCTTTATCGTAATATCTATTCCCGCGTAAAGCTAAGGCAATTAAAAACGTCTTGTTGTGATTACCTATAAAATCTAAAACCGTAAGAAATTCTTTATCAGGATGCTTTCTTAAGCCCCTTCCTAACTGTTGAATGAAAACAATAGGAGAATTCGTGGGCCTCAACATTAGCACCGTATTGATTGAAGGAATATCTATACCTTCATTAAATATATCAACTGTAAATATAATAGATAATGGATCATGATCATCTTCTAAGCGATTGATATGCTCACTACGCTTAAGAGAAGAATCATTGCCATCCAATGCAGCTGTTGTATACCCTCTCTTATTGAACTCTTCAGCCATATACGCAGCATGATCTCGACTGACACAAAATCCAACACACTTTCGCTTTTCATTATCGTGACTATAAAACTCTAAGTTTTCAATGATAAAGTCAACACGCTCATTGACTTTAAGACGCTTCGTTACCTCAGCTATATCATCAACATCAATGTCACTAAGGTCAACAGATCCAATGTCAGTTACACCAAAGTAATGAAAAGGGATTATCAATTCTTCTTCTAAAGCTTCATGTAATCGAACCTCTAATGCAACATTTTGATCAAACAAGTCAAAAACATTTTGACCATCTGATCTTTCGGGCGTCGCGGTCATGCCGAGTGTGAATTCAGGATCGAAATAATTAATAACATCTTGAAAAATAGGACTTGTCACATGATGAGCTTCATCATAAATAATATAATCAAAATCACGAGGCTGAAATTTTAAATAATGTTTGCTTAATGTATGTATATTCGCAAATAAATAATCTGCATTAAAATCCTTTTTGGTTCCTGTTAAGTAACCAAATGATCCGGGCTGATTAATTAATATCGTCTCAAAAGTTTCTTTTGCTTTTCTCAAAACTTCTTCTCTATGCACAACAAATAGTAACCGTTTTGGCTTAACATTTCTCACATCAAATGCCGACATATATGTTTTTCCCGTACCAGTTGCAGCAATCACTAACCCTTTCGTTTCACCAAATTTTCGTAATCGATCTAGATTATCGACTGCTCGACGTTGCATCGCATTGGGTACAACATATTTATGATTCTCAGCAATAGACAAATGGTGATGATCAAACTTATTTTTTAGTTCATTTAATAAAGCTCGATAAGTTTGAATAAATGATTCGTCTACTTTCGAACTCTGATCCCATAGCGCTTCATACTTTTCAAGAACTTCTTTGACAAAATCATCATCACGTTTTAACACAACTTCTACATTCCATTCAACATTACTTTTCATAGCACTTTGGGTAATGTTAGATGAACCAATAAATATTTTATAAAAATCATCATATTCAAATATGTATGCTTTTGTATGAAAACCGATTTGCTGCTCATCCGTCATAAATATTTTCATATCAATATTTTCAAAGGTTTTGATTTTTTCTAATGATTTAGCATCTGTGAAATTCAAATAAGTGGACGTTATGATTTTACCTTTTGTTCCGTTTAGACCAGCTTCTTTCAATGGTTCCAAAAGAAGTTGAAGACCACTGAAATTAATAAATGCGACACTAAAATAAAAATGTTGACATTCCCTAATGCTTTGAACCAATTCTTTTTATAAATTTCCATTTTCTGAGTTGGTAATAAGACGTTTATCAACCATGGCATCACAACCTAACTTAAACAATTACTATATATAATTTAACAGTTCCTTTAATTTATTGTAACATAAGAGATACACTGGAGTAATACATATAATTCCATATACAAATACTATAACTACATTGATATATGCTTACATTACAAACAATCTATGTATAACCTATTACATTTTGTCAATCTCGCTATCCACTATCTATTCAATTCAGGAGGTGTTTACAATCGATATTGATGTATCAAATATGAGTCCTGTCGATGCTTTTGAGCGCATATTAGCGATCATCATTGATTTTAACTTTCTCATGATCGGTGCCCTACTTATTAATTGGTTCGTTTCAGATTCCTACTTCGTCATATTAGTTGTTTTTGCGATTTTTTATAATATCTTATTACCACGATTTTGGCATGGCTACACAATCGGAAAACGTGCCGTTGGCATACGCATCGTTCATCTTCAAGGAAAAAAACTAACTTTACCGACACTCATCGTGAGAGAATTCCTTGTTAAATCAGCTCTTTATAGTCTTTTCCTTGGCCTTTTACCACTTATTAGCATTATTCTAGTAGGAATGGGACGGGATAAACGGGCGATTCATGATTTTGTGGCTCGAACGTATGTGACATCAAGAGCTCCTGAATGAGTGAGCAATCTTATTATTCATTCTAATTTATTCAACAAACTCAAAAAATGATTGTCTCATTCCAAAACACCTATAAATAAAATGTTACATAAAACTAGAGTCCACCCTCTAAACAAGAATGGACTCTCTTCATACGTATTAATAAGTATTATTATTTTACTGTTCAAAATATTGACGATCAATGCTGAAGTAAGCAGGTCTCTCTCCCGTTTGATTAATTAATGATAAGTTTAAAAGCTCTTTTAAAATCTTTCTGACTGTCGTTTTTGATAATTGTAGAAATTGAGCTAATTCTTTAACTGTAATCCCTTTACTTGAGTCAAAAAAGTAATTTTGAGCAATCACAATCATCATATCTTTATAGTGATGGGATTGATCATTTAGCTTTGGCTCGGTCTCAATCTTTTTAGATGCTAATTGCAATAATTCATACTTCTCTTTTAAATCAGATAGCATGCCTTCTAAAGCGCTGCACACAATAAAAAGGAATGTTTCGATAAAGACGTTCATTTCGCCTCGATTTTTCAGGCTATTCGTTAGATCAAATGAGGTTAAATATTCTTTTTTATCGTGATGACAACCACGAGATAGCGATAAGCTTCCAATATCACCTAGCACTTCTGACAAATAGACACTGCTTATAAACCGTGACGTTCGACCATTTCCATCATAAAACGGGTGAACGTACCCAAAGAAATAATGACCAATCGCAATTTTAATGAGCATAGGAAGCTGCGCATTTTCCATAAACGTTAATAGATTTTCAATTTCTTCTATAACTTTTGATTCAGGCATTAGTCCTGTATGGATCACTTTTCCTGACCCTAACTGCTTTAAAACAAAGGTGGGGTCTTTTCTAAATATAGCTCCATCAGGTAAATCTGATTTGCCAATTTCACCACGTGTCATTTCATCATAAATATCTCTTACGTTTGAAGGTAACTTAAGCTTTGTGACGTCACCGTTTATTAAGTTCATATAAGATTTAATCATGTTTTTGAATCGTACATTTGTATCTTTATTTAATCTGACTTCTCTTGCACTCCTGGCAAGCTCTTCTCGGGTGCTTTTTACACCTTCAATATCATTTGTACTATACAATTCCTCAACTAAACTCTCAAGAATGAATTGCTCTCTAGCCACAACTGGTAGCAAATCAAACGTTCGCTGTAGTTCTCTAGCGTATTTATGAATAGTATCTGTTAAATCAATCATCTTGTTCGTTGGTACATAAAACAACTCAAACGCATTCGGCTGATTTTGAGGCTTTACTTTTAAACCTAACCTTTGGGTGGTCGGCAGTTCCATTCTTTTATTGTATTCTTTATCAAATTGAGCACGACTCTTTTCATGAAAAATCTTATACAAATACTTCACAAACACACCTCCATTCTCATAATTGTATTTTTACACACAACCGCTCTTTTATCTGTTTCTATGTATCAAAATTGTCTGTTTTTAATACATAGAAGTGTATTTTTATATGAAAAGTTATCATTTTGAACATTTTTTTATATAGTCAGGATAAACAATAAGCAACTATTCCATTCTCGTATTATGAGTTTAACCATTTGGAAAAATGTATAATAACGAACTGACTCGTTTTATTAACTCTTTTAAAAATGATACGCATCTGTTAAAATTTGGACATTATGTATGAATAGTATGATGATAAAGTAGAAATGGATTTCTCCATGTAACTAAAATTCATAAGGTAAGGTGGTTCCTAATGAAAAAGGCGGATGGGGTTAGTTGGTTTTTTTACAGGTGTTTTCATTTATTTTCTGTTTCACTATTTTATTTGAAATAATATGATGATAAGAAATAGTCTATCAAAAATGAATAGTCGAGGTAATTAATTATGATATCTAAATTTAAGAAATCATTACCGATTCAAATTATTTTCTATATTAATAATATAGCTTTAATCCTTCTAATGACCCATTTCGATTTAGAAGGATTTATGGCGCTATGGTTTTTCTCGCCTTTCCTTTTATATATGTTCTCACTAACTTTTTATACCGAAATAAGAATGACATCATTACACAAAATCAAAAAATTAATAAAGCTAGAATTCAGCATGAGAACAGCTATCTTGTTCATCAATCTTGTTATCTTATCATTTCATAATACGGGTACTCCTTCATTTTTCATAAATCTTATCGTCACACTTATGGCTTTCTTTTTATTATTTAAACTTAACAACATGATCAACAGTAACCAATCCGCTATTCGTGAAGCTTACTCAAACCATGCTCATAACTTTTCAGAAAAAGTTCCTAATCATAAACAAGCGACAACTTTAATGGCACTAATCGGTTATTTGAATACGATCATTATCCTTCTCCCTGCAATATCTATCGTCCTATTCCGCGTTTTAGGTAAGGATCACAGATGGATTGTATTCTTGATGGCATTGATACTACTAACTATTTATTTTTATCTGAACGAAAAAAAGTTCTATTTATATAATGCCCATTACAAATTTAGAGATAATATAATGCTATTCATTGGTATTGCTATTATATTGATTTTTCAAGGGCATATACACATAGATACAGATACATTTAACTTTTTAGCCGTCTTTGTCGGCGCTATTTTTTGTTTACCAACATTTATAACAAATCAATCTATAATCGATGAACTTAAACAGTTCCATTCATCAGATCTTTGACATCGTGAATGGCGTAGAAACGGCTGGTGCGGGTTTGCTAAAAGCCCCCCGTATAATTGTTCATTGCTTGTAGGGGCTAATATTAGCTGAGGACATTCTATGAAATATTTAACCAAAGAGGGGTTCTATGAATTTAAACAATAAACTTAACAAATATAAAATAAAATTATTATTACTAGAGTTTTCAAGAAACGTTAAATATGTAGGGATAACTAGTGTTATACTGACATTTTTCTTTGAATCAATCATTTTCACTTGGCTTTCGCTCTTATCATTTTTTGCGTTCGTTGAAGTTGTTTTGGATTTTTCAGTTTATAAAGCAAGTGCACTTCAACTTTTGGGAGAGATTGTCATCAAAATCAAATATCGCCAAAACACTCCCACGTTTGAAAATTATCAAAGCGAAGTTGTGTATTCCCTTCCGTTTGATGGTGAATGGGTCATTATAAATGGAAGTTACATAAAATCACATTCTCACTCTTGGGATATTACGCCCCAGCGATATGCCTATGATTTTGTTATCATGAATGAAAATGGCACGACTTATGAAGGCAAACCCAATAACCTAAGCAGCTACTTTTGTTATGATCAAGATATTTTAGCTCCTGCAGATGGCGAAGTAGTACAAGTCTATAATAAAGCGGAAGATAGCCTACTATTTAAATCCGGAAAATTTCTGTCAAGATCACCGCATATTGCAGGCAATTATATCATGATTAAACATAGTGAAAATGAGTATAGTACACTAGCTCACTTAAAGAAAGACAGTATATGTGTCAATGAAGGCGATCACGTCTCAAGAGGTGAGAAGGTTGCGACGTGTGGCAATACCGGTAATTCAACAGAGCCACATTTACATTTCCAAGTACAAAATGGAAACAGCTTTTTCACGAATCCAGGATGTCCGATTAAATTTGAAAACTATGAACTGAAAATTCCTAAGCAGTACAAAAAAATAGACCCTAGACTGACTCTTTCAAAAGAAGAGATGGCAGACGGATACATTACACGTGGCTATATCGTTAAAAATCAATGATTCACGAGTGACTTATGTATTTGACTAAATAATAGGTTCAGGAATAGCATTTTTAAAGTGGTGGTCACTTGCGGCGAAAAGAGTTAACGCTTATGCAAGAAAAACAATACCACCCTATCTAAGCAATTCGCTTGAATAGGGTGGTACCGTCTAAAGTTATAATTAAGACTGCCATTCTATGGGCAACCTATCCTAGACCACTAAAGTGTTCCCGCACCTTAGTGGTCATTTTTATTATACGACAAAATGTACAGCCAAACGCATCACGTTGATAAAAGAGCTGATCCCCATTACGAAGATCAACTCTTTTTGTATTTCTATTCATCATCTAACAATTTATTGAACTCGCCCATGACACTTGTTACTTCAGGGCCGATGACGATTTGATAATGCGTATCTGACACTTTAACGACACCACTTACGCCAGTCTGACGAATACGTTCTAAATCAACTTTGTCAGCTTCATTAACGGTCACACGCAATCTAGTGACACAGTTATATGCGTCCTCTATATTACCTTTTCCACCTAAAGACTCAAGCATTTTTTTAGCTAAAAACGTGTAGTTATTCGTTTCTAATCCGAGTTCTTTTTCTTCTTCAGTTCTCTCTTCGGTAAATGTTTTTTCGTCTTCTCTTCCTAATGTTTTCAGTTGCATCTTACGAATAACAAAACTAAACGTAAAGTAGTAAAGGAAGAAGAAGGCGATTCCGACCGGTATAACTAACAAGCCATTTTCAGCGATATTATAGCCTAAAGTAAAATCAATGAGTGAAGCACCAAACGAGAAACCAAACCTGATACCGAGCGTGTAGGTTACCATACCTGCCAAACCAGCAAAAATTGAGTGAATCACATATAAAATAGGTGCTGTGAACATAAAGGTGAATTCAACAGGTTCTGTAATGTTTGTAAGGAAGGATGTAAATGCACCACCGCCCATAATACCTTTTACTCGCTCTTTATTCGCTTTATAAGCCGTGCGATAGATCGCAAGACAAATACCAGGTACACCGAACATCATAATGACAAAGAAACCAGCCAAGAAGTAACCTGCTGTTGGGTCACCATTTAAAAATCGAGGAATTTCACCTTGGAATACTTCTCCCGCTTCATTCGTGTACTCATCTAGATCAAAATAAATGTAAGAGTTAATAACATGGTGCAAGCCTAGCGGTATCAATAGTCGATTTAAGAACATGAACAACCCAACACCTAGAGCACCCATTTGAACCCATGTTTGAGCAAATATATCTAAACCTGACTGAATAGGAGGCCAAATAAATCCAAACAGCACAGCTACGAGCACTTGTACTAATAAGACAACCATTAAAGGGAAACGTTCACCAGCAAAGAAAGACAGTGCTTGTGGGAGCCGTTGTTCTTTAAATCGGTTATAGGTCCAGCTCGCCATTGAACCCGATACAATACCACCAAAGATCCCCATATCAATGTCTGGATCTATAATCTCTAAACCTTGTTGCAACGTTAGTATCGCTAGAACAGCTGTTAAAGCAGCCATGCCTTTATCTTTCGCTTTAGCAAAACCAAAAACAACACCAATCGCAAATAAAATATCTAAGTTAGTAAATACCGCATTACCCGCAGCAGATAAGATCGGGATGTCAAATAAATCTTCCGCTGAGAGCCTTAGTAAAATACCAGCAAGCGGCATAGCCGAAACAGGAACAAGCATTGACCTTCCAAGCTTTTGTACATTTGTTTTTATATCCATGGAAATCCTCCTAAAATAATCGTTATGAAATAATGTCTTTATAGGTTGCTAATTGAATTCCATTTTCTTTTAATATGTTTTTATATGCTGGGTTTTGCAATTCTTTCACCGTGTACACCCTGTTATCTAAAAGCGTCGATGATTCAAGTAAAACATGATCGACATATCCAGGATGGCACATGATTTCAACTGTTCCGTATTTCTTACAATCTTTTATTAAATTAGTAATAACAAATGGTTTCCATAATTCTTTGGTCGATCCAAGGTTATCGAATTCAGTAAAAAACTTATTCGTTGTATTTACATCTTCCGGTACTATGAAGTTATTTCGAACCGGTAAGTCATGCTTTCGCGCTAACTTCACAAACACTTCTGTAATAGATGGAATAATATTGACATGGTGATGCGTATCCATATGTGTCGGATGGATTCCAGCATCTTTAATTTTATTAATTTGCGCATCCCATTCTCTATATAATTCATCTAAATCGATCGAGAAATCTTTTTCATAAAAGCTGATATGATGAAACTCATCTTTATTGATTAAAGATGGAACATCATGTCGCACGGGTTTACCGGCTGTTAAAACTAAGTGTACCCCAATGCCAAGATCAGGGTTTTCTTTAGCCATTTGAACGCCATGTTCAAATCCAGGCATATTCGCCATCATGGTTGTAGATGATAAGATACCTTCTCTGTGAGCATCGACAATGCCTAAATTAATGCCTTTACTATAGCCAAAATCATCTGCGTTAATAATTAAAAGGCTCATTTCCTTCCCCCATTTTCTTTTTTAATTCAGTTCGACCCAGAAGTCCCCGTTTCTCTCTATTAATTCATCTAAGACGCGTTTGGCAATAACAGCATTCGGAATCGATTGATTAAGTGTAAAGGCTTCTAATGCTTTTTGATAGGATTTTTCAAAAAAGGCATCGACTAATAATTTTTCTGACGCAACCTGCGCTTCCATTAACCCTTTATGGAAATCGGGAATGTCTTCTCTTAATGAAATTGGCTCAGCACCTTCTGCATTCACATAACAAGGTACCTCTACAACCGCATCTTCACGCAAATTGGGTATCGCACCTTTATTTGGCACAATCAACATAAATCGGCGATTCTCATTATTTAAAAGTGAAACGGCCATATCGACAATATATTGTCCGTGAGAATTACTTTCATAGTCCACTTCATCCATAGACGAAGCTGATTTAATTTTTTCAACCGCTTCTTCAATCTGTTTCAAACGCCCATCCATAATCTCATTTGCTCGTGTATAGGATGGATCCGCTTCTTCTACAATTAAGTTGGGATATAAATAATACTCTAGGTAATTATTTGGTATATGAGTCGGGAAATCAGCCACCATTCTTTCCATCAACTTAAATGCTTTTGCCCAACTTTCGCCTAACTGATCTGTCTTAAATCCTTCATTGACAATTTGATCAATAACTTCAGGCATAATATCTTTTTGCTTCGATACATCATAAATTGCTTTGTACCAACCGAAATGATTTAAACCGTAATAACTGCTAATCCAGTTCTCTCTTTCATACCCAAATGAATAGGCAATTAATTCTTCAATAGCTATTGTTTGATCACATGCGTTTATAATTTTAATATCTGGAAACTGTCTTCTAACTGACTCTGCAACAAGCGTTTCAGGGTTCGTATAATTTAAAATCCAAGCATCTGGCGCATAATCTTGAACATGCTGAACCATCTCGAGAAACCCTTTCATCGAACGCATACCATATGAGAATCCACCAACACCACATGTTTCTTGTCCGACTACTCCGTGTTTCAGTGGTACCTTTTCATCAATTTCTCGCATCTTAATTCCACCGACACGGATTTGTGAAAAGACAAAATCGGTGTTTTCAAATGCTTCTTTCGGATCTAAAGTGGCTTTTAACGATACATCATAACCGTTCTTTTGGATTAGATATTGAACGATAACTTTCATATCACTGTTTCGTTTTTCGTCAATATCGTACAACCGAATCTCATCTACCGGAAAAGAGGCACGGTTTTCTAAAATCGTGAGGACAATTCCAGGCGTGTACCCACTTCCTCCACCAGCGATTGTTACCTTGTTTGTCATGTCTTAACCACCTTTTAATTTATTTGATATCTTATTTTTACCACTAATCTGTGATAGACTGAAGAGAAATCGGCCAACACTTAAGCGTTTTCATGTTAATGAATTTTTTTCATTTCCTGAAAATTTTTTCGGAGGGATCACTTATGAACTTAATTGAGAAACAACTAAACAAATACCTACAGCATTTGAATGCAAACGATATTGAGATTATCAAAAATATTAATGTCCATTACAAAAAAATCCCTGAAATGAAAATCAAAGAATTGGCTGAACAAAGTTACACATCTGTATCAACGATTCATCGCGTTATTAAAAAACTAGGATTCGAAGGGTTTAGTGATTTTAGATACAACATTAAAGGAGAAATTGAAGAAGAAAAGCAACCAACATTTAACAGTGAAGAGTATTTCGAAAAAACGATTAATGATATAAAGTTGACGAGACGGTTAAATGAAAAAGAAATCACTAAAGTAGCGAAGGCAATATTGGAAAGTAGGAATTGTTATTGCTTTGGAACGGGATGGAAACAAAAGCAGCACGCAGATAATTTCTCGACAGACTTGCTGTACTACGGAAAAACATTCAAGTCACTTCGAACGATTGGCGATGTGCAAATTGTCTCAGAAAAATGTGATCAAGATACGCTAATTTTAATTGTTTCACTTAGTGGAAATAGTGAGGAGTACATAGACGCCATCAAAAAATTCGCGTTTAAAAATAGCCAGATCGTGAGTGTCACACTTGATACGAGCAATCAATTGACCTCACTCGCTAACTATTCTTTATACTATAAAACAGATACATTAGATAACAATAAAAAACATTGGAATAGCATTACATTACAATTTCTAATGGATTATTTATTAGAAAGTATTGTACAAGAAGTTGATAAGACCAACCCATAAGTTTATGGGTTGGTCTTATTCATAGCTATACACACTAGAACCTTTACGGTATAATACGAATAAATTAGGTCTAACGTCACAAAGAAGGTGTATAGTAAAGATGAGACACGAAACCTCTAAATCTACAAATCGTAAACATAAAGCTGTTTACTTAGGCATCTATTTAGCGATTATTTCCGGCATTTTACTTTTAAACCTTTATACGTCTCAAGTTGATTTTTTAACAGAAGATAATACTGTATTTATAGAGTCCTCTTCTTTTGATCCCGATTTCAGTACTTATGAACTCTCTTCAGGTGATGAAAACCTCTTTCATTATGAGGTCTCTTTATCAAAGGAAGACTTCAGCCACTTAGACGGTGAAATATATAGAATTGTACTTAATGGTGTTCATAGTAACGCCATCCGTGTTCATTTTAACGATCAGTTGATTATTGATGAAGGTGATATGGAAGATGGCTTCAGTATGCTTCGGGCAGGGATTGTTCACGGAATACTCGATCAAGATTGGATAGAAGACACAAATACGATACATATTACGAGTTATGCTAGCTTTAGAACAGGTATATTAAATCCGATCACGATCTCTGAAAATACACCTGGTAATCGAAATATTGGTTTATTGCGACTATTTAACGAGCGACTAGTGACACTTGGTATTGGACTGGTGTTTATGTCTGGTCTTTTCAGCTTGTTTATTTATTTTCTCAATCGAAAAGACAATGTTTTTTTACTCTGGCTCAGCCTAGGCACTCTATTTACAGGCGTATATCTATGGGATTACTTACCTATACAGCACCTTCATGTCGATTACATTTTTATTAAAAAGACATTACTACTCAGCTTATCGATCGGTCTTCTTTTTTATGGTTTAACGCTCTATTCAATACTCAAGAAAAAGTATATATTAATACTTCCGGTCATGCAGCTGGGCTATTACCTTTTTATCTTCTTTATATCAACGAATATGATTGATTTTAGAAGCTACTATGATTATTATTTCTTAAGTATTATTGTGATTGTGTTTTCCCTACTATTAATAACATTTCACCATTGCAAAAAAAATAATACGCTTTTTGTGATGCTTTTACATTTTTCTACTATTTTTACGTTAGGTCTTTTATTAGTATTTAGAGGTTTTAGAGTTGGATACTACTCATTGTCGACACCTATCTTTATTATTGTTGTGATTGGCTTTCTACCCTTAATCATTACTTACGTTTTATTTTTAGAAAAAGATATTAAATTGCTTCAGGAAAAAGAGTTAAGGCAGGAAGCGATGCAACAAGCGATGACAGACGGACTTACAGGTGTCTACAATAACACGTATCTAAAAAAACAGCTTGGACAGTTGAATGATGCCTCAGTTATTGCAATTGTAGATTTAGATAATATGAAACCCATTAATGACACGTATGGCCATTTAGCCGGTGACTATGTCTTATGCTATCTCACCGATACGATCAAGCAATATATACGAGATAGAGACGTGCTATGTCGGTATGGTGGTGATGAATTCGTTATTCTATTTAAAGACTGTTCATTAAAAGAAGCAAGGCGAATAGCTAACAACATTCGGAACCATTTTCATCAGCATTCCATTTCCTATAATGGGCATAAATTAACGACATCAACCTCCATTGGCATGTGTGAAATTACTAATGACGTTGATTCGAAGTCAATTCTAGATTGTGCCGATCAGGAATTATATAAAGCTAAACGAAAAGGGAAAAACCAACTATTCTGGAATGATGATCCTATCAAAACAATCTAAAAAGTCCTCATCTGTTCTTAAAGAATAGATGAGGACTTTTCATTTGTTAATACAATGACAGGTTTTAATCATTGAGACCTTTACATGTTGTAAGACTTACAAAAATAAAATATACTCATTTTAAAATGGCAGGCAGTACGACTTCTCCGGTACTGATGTCGTTATCTTCTGATATGGACTTTTGCCACAATTGATCTTTCAAGGGATTAAGACGATACTTAACGATACGATATACTTGCCAAACCGCAAGTGTCATATTTAATGTTAAGCTAATACTAGCAAGCACCCAGTTAGCACTTGGATTGTAGCTCACACTCACGTTAAATGCACTTCCGTCTGCAAAAAAGTAAGGAAACGTCATCACCCAAATCATCCAAAAGGATAGCGTATGCGCTCTTGACTGCATCCATGTACCTTTTGCCCATAATAAAGCAGGAAGAGTGGCAGCGATATTTAAACCGAATCCCGAATAAAAAGCATTTCCTGGTGCACATGAATAAACATAAGCAATATTCCATACACCATATGCGATAATAAATAGACGCGTTTGATCTGGCCAAATCATATCTTTATGCTTACCCTTTGTTGCATAAATGCCTACCCATCCACAGATTAACAAAAGATTCAATAGTCCAGCAATAGCATTGAGATAATTCCAGCCACCAGAAATATAATACATGCCATCAATCATTCCCTCAAACTCCTGCCAACCAACTTGAAATTCTCGAATGACCGCTTCAATAATATTTATCGCTAAGATTCCAGGTACCAAAAAGACATACCAACTATACGTTTTATGATAATGATGGTAGCGTATCCCCATATAAATCAAGCTTCCTGCTAATGCTGAATAGACCTTTATCCACGTAAACCACGAGGTTATTTCATTATCTTTGTTGAGATACCAAACAACAGTTAATACTAAAGGTAAGATCAGAAATAAAATAATACTTGCCCGCTTGCTTAATCGAACCCATTGATTTAACCCCAAAAGGATGGCTAACACAAAAAGCCAAACAAAAATGTTGTACCATGGGAAAGCATCGAAGAAGAACATCAACGATCACTCCTTAATCATTTTTCAAATGTGTTCTTAATTTATCCGTTAGTTGATCAATTTCAATAACTTTATCGTTTAGGTCATTCATTCTTATATTTTGTTCTTCAATACTTGCTAACACTTCTTCCACAGATGCACTTAATTGTTCAGATGTACTAGAGACATCGTTAATTTCATCAACAACAACCGACGAAGACTGGCTTAACTTAACGACCCGCTGATTCAAATCTGCAGAGGTTGCTTGCAATTCAACAATAAAACGATCAACATTACTAAAAGCTTGATTCGTTGATTTTGTTAATGATTTACTTTCACTAAATAAACTTTCGCTTTCTTTCACTCTTGCTGTCGCCTCATTTGTCTTATTTTGAATTTGACTTAAGATTTTCGTAATCTCATCTGTAGAATCAATCGAGTGCTCAGCTAACTTCCGAACCTCTTGGGCAACAACTGCAAAACCCTTCCCAGCATCACCAGCTCGTGCAGCTTCGATCGCTGCATTTAATGCAAGTAGGTTAGTCTGATCTGCAATATCTGAAATCGTTTTTAAAATCGCTTCTACGCTTTCTGTTGCCTGGTTTAATCCTTCCATTTCAGCGACAGTCTTATGTAGGGTTAAGTCAACTTGCTGTATCGTATCGGTCAACTGATTGACTTGTGCAAAACCATCCTTAACCACTTCACCTGTATGTTTTGCATCTTTTTCCATCGTGATTGTTTCTGATTCAATATGGTTGACTTCTTGATCAACGGCCATGATTGATTCGCTTATTGAACTCGCGCTGTCCGCCTGATTTTCTATCCCACCAGCGATTTCATTAAAGGTCGTAGCCAATTCATTTGAATACGTATTGGTCGATTGGGAATGGTCAGTTAATTGTTCATTTAAACTATCTAATTTGTTTACTGTAACCCCAACCTGTTGCATGATTGATTCGATGCGTCCCTTTGACTCTATCGCTTCAGATGCTAACTGCTGTGCTTGGCCTTGAATGTTTTTTCCAATAATACATTGATAGATAAGAAACATGGTCATCAATACGAACAAAATATTAAATGACACCAAGTGAACAGTCGTATAATCAACAACCGTTATATCACCATATCGGACAAAAAACAGATTGGTAATGACCAATCCAAACAAACCAGAAATCAATACATAGTGATAGTAATGATAAAGCGAAATAATAATAATACTATAATAGACGAGTAAATAGGATGTAATCGCAGGACGATTCTCAAGCATGAAGATCGTCATCATCGCTAAGCTAATAATTAAAATGTAAGGAATCAAATTCACTTTCTTGTTTAGGCGATTCATCGTATAAACTAAAACAACGGTTGTCACACCAAATAAGGTACCGATCAGATTAGTCACCAGCGGGAGACCCCCGGCAAACAATATAATCGTTGCCAATACTACAGATACTACATATAACTTAATTAATAAACTATTTCTCTCTTCAAACGAATATTCCTTCTTAGACATAAAATCCCCCATTATTCAATATTTTTACATATTATATATTTATTATATCGTACACTCATCTTAAAATGTGTATATTTTTTCAAAATTTACTGATTGATAGGAGGATAATTTAAACAGGATCAAAAACAGGGATCTATAATAGAGATACCTTCTTTGAACCTTAGTAAATAAAACGTATATATGTTTGACTTAAATAATATAAATATTGCCACTAAAAAGATCATAAATATGGAAAATATTACAGTAAAGGTATCGATAGCGTTTATAGGGTGGTGGTCACTCCCGGTGAAAGGGGGTGACGCTTTTGAGTATGTATGAAAGTCTTATCATCATGATAAGTTTTGGAACATTAATCATACTGCTTATGCAAGAAAAGTAATACCACCCTATCTAAGCAATTCGCTTGAATAGGGTGGTACCGTCTAAAGTTATAATTAAGACTGCCATTCTATGGGCAACCGATCGTAGACCACTAAAGTGTACCAGCACTTTAGTGGTCGTTTTTATTATATACGTTTATATTGATGTTATACCACAAAAATGTAAATATAGGCATACATAAATAACATAATTTACTAAATCTGAACTATTCGTTCCTTTCACCTGTTTCCTAACCGTGTTTTAAATCCTTTAGCCGTTTAAGAATAGTCGGTAAAGTTTTCTCTTTAGTCAATCTCTTTGGAGAGTGTCTATACTTGCAGGTATTGTTTTACTCGTATCATGATGCTGATATTCTAATTTGTCTTCAACATTTTTAACCGTGAGTCCAAAATCAGTAAAAATCTATATCTATAAGAGGCACGATCATTTAATGCATACGATAATTCCTCTAAATTAATCCACCCTCTACTCTCAGGTTAGTACCTTCAGTTACGAAATAGAAAATACCTATGTAACCAATCACAAAAACAAAAGCATCATAGAATTGTGCTAGTAAATAATATCCTCACATTTAAATTATTAGTAATTATTGTAAAGAAAGAATATATATGTTAATTTTGCACATGAAATTAAAAATAAGGAGGAATTTTCATGAAAAAAATGTGTGTAAAGTTTCTAATTGTTTCTATTGTATTAGCTATACTTACAGGTAATGTTTCCACAAGTGTAAGTGCTGATGTGTCAAATGATGATAATGAAGAATCAGTCTCGAAACAATCCTCTGATAAAGGTGATTATTCAGTTTTATCAGAAGATTTGATGAAGACAGCGGATGATTATATTGAAGTTAAAGATAAACAATTTGAGATAACAAATCCACAAAAATTAAAAGATGATATAGGAAAAGAAGCATTTGAACAAGTAAAAGATCATGTGAAAGTATCAAATGAGCAATTATCTAATGTTGATGAAAATAACTTGACTGTTAAAAATGATCGTATTTTAACTAATACTAATCCAGATATAAACACTGTACACGCTAATACTATACATACATCTTCAATAGAAGGAAGAGACGACTTTGAAATTTATTGGTGGGGGTACCAAGTGTGGTTAAGTAGGTCGACCGTAGAAAGCATACTTAATGTTGGATCAACAGCTGGTGGCACTGCACTTGGAGGGAAATTAGGCTCATTACCAGGCGCGGTGGTAGGTGCTGTAGTAGGATCCGTTTTACAAGAATTTGTAACCCCTTCAGCTGCAAGACCTGTCTGGGTTAAATATAATTGGGTTACTGTGACTGATTTCGGTTTTCAGTAGTACTCGTAAAAAATGGAGGATAGAATGATATGAACAAATGCTTCGGAACGCTCACATCATCAGTGATTACAGCCATGGTTTTAACAGTGATTCTGTTATTTATTACTGACAATGTCCTTGTCCATAGAATAGGAACATTTTTAATTATTTTTGTATCCGTATTGCTTTTTAGTCATCAAAAAAAACAATAGATTATTTAAAACTTATAAGTGATTTTAATACAATAGTTTATTAATCTATACGTAGACAAAAAACGTGAGGAGATCTCGATCCCTCACGTTTTTAATGCATCCCATTAAGTTAAAAAATAACGTTCTTTATTCCGTTTTAATCGTACGTCTAGTTTAGATTTGTCTGCTACTAATTTCTCCTCGATCAATTGGTTAGTGATATTTTTGATATCATGTATCCTCTGGTTATTGTAATGAATCTCATTATACATATCTTTATCTACATACATATTATTTAGCAATAAGAACATCGCTACAATGTATAGGAATAAAAAAGTGACCAACCATGAGGAGTCTTTTGCCCATGAAAACAAAGAGTTTAAAGTTGAAAAAACGAGAGGTAACGACGCTACATAAGAAATGGATCTAAGTGCAGATATATGATACGATGCATGTTTTTTTACGGATTGTGACAAATGATCTTTAAAAAACGTCAATGCCTCTACGGATTGAAGTTGTTGTTCATTTAAAAGCCAATCTCTCACCTTATCCATGGTTACTTCAGTTTCATTGAATTCTTTATGCTCCTGTTTTACCTTGTGTGAGTTTCGTCCAATAAATATCCACTCTTTTACACCCATAAATAAAAGTACATACCATATCCATGGTACAGATATTTTATTACCGAATGCAACTAGGAGAAAAGATATTGTGTAAGCTAACGTTATAGCGGCTATAAACCTAGCGAAATGTGAACCAAACCAATATGTCGATCTTATTAAATACTTCTCCTCAAAATTTTTGATACTGCTTAACTTATGTTCGTCTTTTGTTTCATGTTGTTGTTTCATTGTGAACCCTCTCCTTTAGTTTATTTTTTGGTAACAATTTATTGTAGAATCCTTACTATTTTTTTATTACTCTATATGTCGACATAAAAAAACCTTAGGGTATCATAACTAATAAAAGTTAATGACTGAACCCAAAGGTTTCATTTTTAATAAACATATATAGACGTTTCTTCAAATAGACGCTCATAAAAATAATAGATACGTTTATTCTACAAAATTTTACGCTACTTTAATTCCTCTTCAAGTGGCACAATGTGTTCGTCCAACAGTTGACGCCACGCACGTTTGATCTTTTGCGGATATGAGAATGGCTTCACCTCAGGATGGCGCATTTTAAAGGCATCATAATCTTTACTTTCAATAATGCTCCCCTTATTCGGGATATCATCCATCCCCACAATATACTGCACAGCTGAGGCGTGAAGTTCCTCACTCGATACGCACCAGTATTCGCTGAATTGGTCAATCGCCTGATCTTTTTGGTCGGTGAAGTAACGACGTTTGACCGCAAAGATATCTTCATTCTCGTCAATTTCACCTTGGTCAATCGCATTCAACATACGGCGATAGACGTCTTTGACGATATCAGCTTTATTTAATTTCTGCATCGCTTGTTCAATTTCATCACGCACATCTGGATTATTGGCTGCATATGTGCCGAGTAGTTGATCAATATAGGCTGCATCAATGTCGTATAACTTTGATGTATAATCACCATAGAAAGCAAGGTCAGAAAAGTCAGGTTCTTCCTCAAGATCGGTTTCCTCTTCCTTCAACTCGATTAACGATCCCTTCACCGTTTCATAAATGCCTGCCTGTTCTTGAATCATACTCACTTGATCATTCAATGCTTTGGATTCATCCATATCATTGTTGTACGAATCATACGTGACAAGAGCTTCATAAGCATTATTGAGCTCTTGGAACGCTTTCACATACTCCACACGTGTTTCAAGTGGCGCTTGTTCGTCAACATCGCCTGCCTTTTCGGTAATCGTTTTAAGTTCTTTATGCGCTCTCTTAAAGCGTTTCTTCGCTTTATCATACGTCGGATAAATCAGACCGGATTCCTCTTTTACTTCAGAGTATAACTTCGTGGCCTTGGCGACGTTGGTTTCCATTTCATGCGGTTTGCGGAAGGTGACAATTAAGCCCTTCGTTTTATCCGGATACGTCCGGTTCGTGCGTGAGAAAGCTTGAATTAAGCCAGCATACTGCAAGTTTCGATCCACAAAAAGCGTTTGAATCGTTGGCGCGTCAAAACCTGTTAATAGACGATCCACGACAATGACTAAATCGACTTGGCGCCCAATCTGCTTAAACTCTGCTCGTTTTCTAGCAAGACGATTGTTAATATCGCCGTTGTATCGTTCAATATCCGCTAACGTCCATGCTGTTCGATAATACGCATTGTAATCATCGAGGATGCCTTGCATTTCGTCTTCTTGCGCCATCGCATTGTCTTGGTTCTCATCCATTGAATACGTAATCGCAATACGTGGAAAGTCTGGGTCATCGATCGTGCGTCCTTGTCGAATCGGCTGATCTGAAAAAACATGATCCATCCAATTCGGATCTTGGGTCATTTCTTTTATTTTATGGTAGTAACGCTTCGCCATCGCAATCGAACTCGTCGTTAAGATCGCTGATTTTGTTGGTTTCCCATTTTTAAAATCAAACTTCGTATACGCATTGTCGGGTCGGAAGATTTTTCGAATCACTTTTTCAATATGCTCATCTCGTTCATACAGGCTGTTATCGATATACGACTCTTTCTCTAAACCGTCCATCTGATCGATTGCCTCATTGATATCCTCAGGTGTTGAATCCGCATAATGTGCACTTGCTTGTAGGGTGTCATGGATGTGATTGTCTAACCAGGTTTGATCAATCGTTGTTTCATGTTCCACTTGAAACCCTAATACAGAGCCATCTTCTAACGCGTTTTTAATCGTATACGTATGTAGGACTTCGCCGTACTGGTCATAGGTCGTTCTAGCCAATTTCCCTTTGGCTTGTTTTTTGTTTTCTTCAAAGATTGGCGTGCCTGTAAAACCAAACCACGTCGAATTCGGGAAGAAGTCTTTGATCTCTTCCATGTTTTCGGCACTCAACGCACGATGGCATTCATCGACGATAAAGACAATATGCTGGCCAATCAACTTCTGGTAACGGTTCGTCCCTTTTTGTTCTTCTTGCTTTTTGGCATATTTCAAAGCTGAATCGAGTTTTTGACGCGTCGTCACAATCACCACATTCGAATTGGCATCAGCTAATAATGTCTCACTTAACTGTTTTGAACTGCCTGTTCCGACAATTAAGCTGTTGGCACGTGCGGTACCCGATGAAATGCCTGTATTGAATTCGGATGCGAACTTCGTGAATTCGCTTGTCGTTTGGTTATCCAAGTCTTTTCGGTCAACGATCATAATCGTCCGGTCAATACCTGCCTTTTTCGCCAGTAATTTCGTCGAGACAAAACTCGTTAACGTTTTTCCTGAACCCGTCGCATGCCAGACGTAGCCAGATTGATGTTTATTCGCCGCTGTGAATAACGCTTCAATCGCATGGATCTGATATGGATGTAAGACCATTAACATTTTATTGTCTTGGTCTTCACTTACAATCGTATAACGGGCAATTAAACGATGCGCATCTGGGATATTGAGCGCTTGTTTACAAAACTCATACACGTTGTCCACCTTTTTATTATCCTTTGTTCGCCAACTGAATAAAAACTTCTTATGCATGTTGGTAGGCATCGCATTCGCAAAGTAGCGTGTGGTCTGTTCGTTCGAGACGACAAACAGCTGAAGGGTTGAAAAAATATTGTTTCGAAACATACCCTCTTCCGCATACTTTTTAATCTGATGAAACGCTTGATAGACGCCATCTTTTGCGGTCACTTTCTTCAGTTCGATTTGAACAATCGGAAGGCCATTAATCAGTAACGTCACGTCAAACCGTCGATCACGACCACTCTCTCGGTCACTCTTCTTGGCGATTTGATTAACGATTTCATAATTCGATATCCCGCCCCCAATATCATGGTTGGAATAGAGCACTAAAGATACGTTACCTAGACTTGGATCCTCACGTTCAATCGTCAGCCGTGCAATCCCGTTCTCACCCTTCAACCATTTCGCCGCATCAAATGGGGTTTGGGTTCTCAGTAACAGTTCTGTCTTAATCGATTCAAATTCTTTATCCGTTAACGGGTGCTCACCGAGTTCCGCTAAATTATTTTGTGTGATCTTTTGACGCAAATTGCGCCACAGATCCGCCTCTGATTTTAAATCGGGGCGAAACGTCCATTGGTTATACCCCTCACCTAAAACATCGATGAGGTGGTTCTCAATCTCTGCTTCCGACCGGTGTGTTGGCTTGCTCATCGTCTTCACCTCCTAAACAAACATTTTTTGTAAGAAGCCTTTTTTTGTCTCTTGTAGCAATTCGAGTTCTTTTTCGTGCGCTTCAATGGCATCGTCGAGGTTTTTAAAGAACTCTCCGATTTTTTGTTGTTCTTCTATTGATGGATACGGGATAGGCATTAATTTAAAAACTGAATCTTTTATGGCTAAACGATCTGAACGTGCACCAGAATCACCATTCAACTTCATAAATTTATGCCAATAAACAGTCTCAAAATACTTTTCAATAAAAACTTTGTCAATTTCCTGAACAGTAAAAATATAATACAACGGGGACATTACACCAGTTCGATTTAATTTATTTCGTTTAATCGGTCCAACAGGAGCATGCTTAGAAATTCGCGGATTATAAACAAAATCATTAGGCGATACCACATAATATCCATCAATATTAGCATCATTAGATATTTGTTTATCGAAATATTCAGCCTGACTTATAACTCCTAGCTCAGCTGAATTTGTTAAAGTCTCTAAATATTTTTTATCTTTATTTTTCTTAGTAATTTTTTTAGAAATTTCACCTAATTCTCTCTGTTCCCACTCCTCACTAAACCCATCAAACCGAACCTCCGGTACGCGTTCGCCATCTTTCGGGAATAGCTTTTGCAAGAAGCCTTGTTTGCTTTCTTTTAATGATTTGATTTGTTGTTGCTGCAGGGCGATGCGATCGTCGAGGTTCTTAAAGAATTCGCCGATTTTTTGTTGTTCTTTCTTTTCAGGAATGTTAATACTCCATTTTTTCACTTCTGACATAGGAACCAAATTAGTCATTGCTGATCCGGCATTCGAACTGGTTAAATATCTTTGCATATCATCTGATCTCACAAATTGAATGAAAAACTCTGAATCAGTTATTTCTCTATTAATCCTAAAACGAATAAGTGCTTGATTAAATACACCTGGTTTAATCCCTTTTGGCACTCTTGAAATTTTTCCAATTGTACCAGCACCACTTAAAATAAAATCACCTTCATGCAAAGCAAAGTTTTTAAGTTCTTCATATTTTTCTTTAGTAATGTTGTATCTTGTCTGATAATTATCATATATAGCATTATATTGCTCATAAACAACATAATCACTTTTCGAAACAAATATATCCTTCTTTAAAGCACTCCCAAAAGGTCCTCGACGAACTCCATCTTTAGGATCAAGTAATTTCTCAAACTTCAACTTCTCCCACTCTCCACGAAACCCATCAAACCGAATTTCAGGCACCATCTTATTTGTCATAACCAAACACCTCTAACGCACCTTGAATCCAATCCGCATCTTCTTCGCTGTATTGCAAAGAGGAAATATCCTCAAGCAAACGCTTTTGCAACACCTGTTTCTTTTCCTGAATCTCTTTCATTTCGGTTCCTACTGCCTTCATATCGACAGGTTCTTCTTCCTCAAACGTATCGACATAACGTGGAATATTGAGGTTATAATCGTTTTCTTTGATCTCTTCAAACGTGGCAAGGTGTGCATACTTGTCTACATTTTCACGTTTGTTATATGTTTCGATCACTTTATCGATGTTTTCTTCTGTGAGTTTGTTTTGGTTTTTACCTTTCACAAACTCGTTGCTCGCATCAATAAACAGCACATCACGATCGGTTCGATTTTTCTTTAAAACAATAACCGTTGTTGGAATTGATGTCCCGAAGAACAGGTTTGATGGCATGCCGATCACTGCATAGATACTACCGTCTTCTAATAACTTTTGACGGATCGTGCCTTCTGCTGCCCCTCGGAATAAAATACCGTGTGGCAGGACAATCGCCATCGTACCGGTTTCTTTCAAGTGATAATAACCGTGTAAGACAAAGGCAAAATCAGCTTTTGATTTCGGTGCCAATTTCCCGTAACGGTTAAAACGTGAATCATCTAAAAAGCCTTTATCGGCTGACCATTTTGCTGAATACGGTGGGTTCATGACAACCGAATCAAACGTATACGGTTCATCCGTTGGCCAGTCACGATTAAGCGTATCGGCATTTCGAACGTTCATATCTTCGTTATCAACACCGTGCAAAATTAAGTTCATTTTCGCCAAGTTAAACGTCGTCGTGTTTAGCTCTTGGCCATGGTATTTCACCTTTTCTGGGTGATTTAAATAATGGCGAACATTCAGCATTAACGAGCCAGATCCCATGGTCGGATCAAACACACTAAACCATTTCTTATCTTCTTGTCCAATCGCCACAAGTTGTGCCATCATGTCCGAAATCATATGCGGAGTGTAGAATTCACCTGCTTTTTTACCGGCTTCAGATGCAAACTGGCCAATTAAGTACTCATACGCATCGCCAATGACATCTCCTTCATAGCCGACCACATTGACATCATCTAACTTCTTCAACACTTCTGTGATCGTCACATTCCGTTGTTGATCATCTGAGCCAAGTTTTTTCGATTGAAGATCGACATCATCAAATAAGCCACTAAACAACTTATACTTCGAAGACAGCTGAATAAAGGCGTTGCTTAAATCATTCAGCTGAAAAATATTTTGTTTTGCTTGATCGGCTAAAACGTTAAATAAATAAGCCGGTTCAATATCATAGCCTAACGTATCAACTAATGTTGCAATTAGATCGTCCTTTGTATCCTCGTCATTAAGCAGTTCTTGATAAAGTTCGGTTTGCTTTTCTTGTGTCGCATATGTATCAAGGGATTCATCCGCGAGTTCAACCACCTGAACGAGTAACTTATCCGATAAGTATTTGTAGAAAATAAGCCCCAACAAATAGTTTTTGTATTCCGATGCATCCATTTTGCTGCGGAGATTATCTGCCGCACTAAATAATTTTTGATTTAATTCTGCTCCCATGTTCATCAACCTTTCTTCTCACTTCTATTGTATATAGGACTTTTTAGTAACTGACATTTCGTTTTTATTCAATTGCGTCGATCGCACATTGGCAAGCTAAAGACTGTTAGTGCACAAACACTAACAGTCACGGGAATCTTCATCCCCAAAAAGCGGATCTTAAAGAACACCTTCATAAAAAGACCAATTTTCATAGCTGTTACCCTAAATTATAACATACGTATACCCTTCGCTATACAAATTGGAATAACATTTATTCACGTCAAGGAAGAAAAACATTTGAATTTGATTATTACCCACATTAATTCTGTACATCCGTTGTATGATAAACTTACTATGTAAATTTTAATAAAACATAGAGTAACTCAACTTCAACAAAATTAAGAAAGGGTATGCTGTAATGACTAATCACGATTTAGTGGATAATATTAAATTTCAATTCAGTATTTCAAAACAACTTCTTGACTACCATCTTTCATCATTGGAGCAAACAGAATATATGTGGCAACCACCAAAAGGGAGTCTATACATTAAAGAAATAGAAGGCGAATGGTACGCAGAATTACCTGAAACAGAATCCTATCACATAGGGCCGCCTAGCATTGCATGGACACTGTGGCATATTACATATTGGTGGGAAATGGTCTTTGATTATTCTTTCGGGGATGGTGATTTAACTAAAGATGACATAAAAGTCTCGAATGACGTATCAGAAGTTAAAGATCATATATACTCTTTAGTGAATAGGTGGGAGGAGAAACTTTTACAGCTCACTAATGAGGAGTTTAATAGTAAACAATTTAGTAAATTCCCCTTCAATAACGATGTTGAATTTCATAAATTGGCATCATGGTTAAATCTCGAGCTTATGAAGAATGCTTCAGAGATTGGATATGCTAGGTTTGATTATGCAACGCGATAGAAATGTTAAATCCAATTTAAACTAAAAGCAACTTCTTTACACAGCGTGAGTGTGCTAAAAAGTTGCTTTTATCATTATAATGAGATACTTTAAGGGATTTAAATAACGTACTCAACAACTTCATCAAACTCATTTAAGTAAACAATTGTTGCCTGATAAGTCGTTAGGTCAATGTGTAACGTGCAATAAAGATGATCCTTTGCAAAATGTAATGTCACTTCATCATCACGACTATCTAGCACTTTAAAATCACCATTAAATGCATCGTATTCATTACGAAATCGAATTAATTCTGTTAGCCTTTTAACTACGTCCTTATTAAATGCTGCTTCTATTTGCTCAATCGTAAAGTTCTCACGATTTATTTCTCGTCCATCACCTGTTTCATTTACCTTCTCTTCATTATTTTCTCCTGCTAATAAGCCTACATAATAAACTTGCGGAATACCAGGTGTGAAGAATTGTATAGCTCGCGCCGCTAAATATGCATCATCATTTTCATTAAGTACTGAGTAATACGTACAGCGAATTTGATGGACATCGAACCCATCTTCACTTTTATGTTCATCTGACAAAATCAGGCTCAAATTAGAACCACGTTTGACAGCTTCATCAACAATGGATTGCGCTTCTTTCGTGTCAATTAAATCATCTAGATCTGGCTTAACAGGAATACCATCATGACAATCAAGCATGGTGAATTGCTTGTGTGGTCGATCTTTTAGATATGATTTGAGCGCGTCGGATCGTCGATTAATCAGTGTTTCTAATACTCGATACGGTAAAATGAAGTCATAAATCCAATAGCCTTTTTCAGCTAACTTATATTGTGTCTCATAATGGGCATGTACTTCTGGAAGCAAAGTAATGCCTCGCGCATCAGCAATACTTTTGATCCATTCTAGAAATTGATAAATATCTGGTTCAACAAAAAAGCAACTTGTACCAAGTTTCTTGATAATATACCCTACAGCATCTAACCGAACAATGCTAACATTGTTGGCTTTAAAATTATCAAAGAAATCCACAAACAATTGCTTTACCTTTTCTGAATGCACATCTAAATCAATTTGTTCACTAGGATCACTCTTACCGAAAGTCGTCCAAACTTGTTCTTCTTCTCCTGTATTTTCAATCGTAAATGTTGAGTAAGGACGCTTTCTTCTTAAAAACATTTTATTTATATCCTCTTCTTTTGGTTGACCATCTTCCCATATTTTATCTAATGTTATAAAGTAATCAGCATATTCTGATTGACGTCCTTTTTTAAAAAAATCTTGAAAGTACGGGGATTGTTTGGAAATATGATTGACCATTAAATCAAGCAATACATCATGATTTTCGCCAATAGAACGAATATCTTCCCAACTGCCAAATTCAGGATCGATCTCAAGATATGTCAATGGAGCAAATCCTCGATCACCAGATGATGGAAAGGGCGGAAGTATATGAACACCACCAGGAAATAAGTTTTGTAATTTCTCTTTCATCAACTGATCTAGAGCTTTTAGATCCCCACCTAAAGAATCTGGATACGTAATGAGTTGTACTTTGTTTTTCAACATTATTTAAGCCTCCTCTGCCACATCAAACATGGTGTAGTGCGGTAAATCAACAACAGCTCCTACATATTTCAATTTAAAAGCACTAACCGAAAATCCTAGTTGGAGCGCTTGTTCGATCGTCTGATTCTGCGTCAGTCCTACATAAAATCCTGACCAAAACGCATCACCAGCCCCTGTTGTGTCGACAACCTCTGTTGATACAGCTTCAAAATGTTTTTTGTCACCGTTGATTGATACAATAGCACCTTTTTCGCCTAATGTCATAATGACAAAAGGGACACCGTAATAATGAAATTTATCTATTTGATTATCATGCGTATCTTGACCAAATAGGCGCTCAGCATCATCTTCTGAAGGTTTAACAATATCGATGTGTTTCAATAAATTTTTAATGTAAGAAATACCATCTTCTTCATCCCAAAGAAAAGAATGATAGTTCGGATCAAAACAGATCATCGTCTTATTTTTTTTAGCGACAGAAATTGATTGTTCAATCAGATATCTCGATTTCGATTTAGAAATCGGCCAACTAGATAGGTGCATAATCTTCGATTCTTTAATAGCGCTCTCTAGTTCTTGATTCATTTCTAAGTCGTAATCAGCCCCCCTATAAAATATAGGAATAGGCGTTCCTTTACTTTTATTAACAACCACCATACTTGTTGATTTTTGACTTCGTTGGATTAAACGTGCACTAAGACTAGATTGTTTTATTTGATTCACTAAGTAGTCACCTAAGCTATCTTGCCCAACGGATGCAACCAACTTAGCTCTGCTACCCAGTCGGTTGACATTCATCGCGATATTAGCAGGCGACCCACCAAAATGACGCTCGAATTCACCACTTACCAGTTGGTCACTATAATCTTTAGCAATCATATCCACTAGTAATTCGCCCATTGTCAACAAATCATTCGGTTTATTCTGAAATGGTATGGCATGATCAAAGTCAAACATCACTGCACCCCCTCTCTTTTAATTCACAGCAGATAAACGATATAACGTACTATTAAAGTCGCGATTTGGGTATGGAATATTTAACCCAATTCGCATTAATTCGTCTCCACCGTAAATGGCATCTAATTCTTCTACTTTATAGTCTTTATCCGGATCAAGACCTGATAATTTAACGGATTTAAAAGGGCCATTTGGTTCGGCTAATTGATTTACATGGATGAATACAGCCTCCGTTTTGTCCTGGTTAACATGAATTGATCCATAATCTTTTTCGTTAAATGGGTTAACAAGGCGATAAAAGTCGCCAAATTGAATGGTCTGTCTGACTGTTTTATAAAAATCAACTTGTTGCTTAATTTCTTGGATATCCTCTTCTGTCAGCTTCGTTACATCTAACTCATAGCCTAAGTTCCCATCCATCGCAACATGCCCTCTTGTTGAAAGAGGTGTTATTCTCCCTACTTGATGATTAGGTACTTCTGATACATGTGACGCCATTGAACTAATTGGATATACTAGACTGGTTCCATATTGAATTCTCAGTCGTGAAATGGCATCCGTATTGTCACTTGTCCATGTTTGAGGCATGTAATGTAACATACCAGGATCATAGCGCCCACCACCACCTGAACAACTTTCAAATAATATATCTGGAAAACGCGATGTAATCTTTTCTAGAACATAATAAAGACCTAATATATAACGGTGTGCGACCTCTTTTTGTTGATCCTCTGGCCAGAACGCAGAACCAATCTCTGTCATGTTTCGATTCATATCCCATTTCACATAATTAATTGGTGCTGACTCTAAAATGACAGAAACGCGTTTGATCATCTCGTTACAAACATCTTCACGTGAAAAATCAAGAATGAGTTGATTACGTGCTTGGGAACGTCTGCGATCCGGAACATGAAGACACCAGTCAGGGTGTTCTTTGTATAGCTCACTTTCTGGTGATACCATTTCAGGCTCAAACCATAAACCAAATTGCATTCCTTTTGCGTTTATTTTTTCTGCTAAAGCATTCAAACCATTCGGAAGTTTCTCTTGATCTACAAACCAATCACCTAAAGAAGTAAAATCATCATGACGTTTACCGAACCATCCGTCATCAAGAACAAATAATTCTATACCTGCATCTTTTGCACGATCAGCTATGTTCAAAATCGATGTCTCATCGAAATCAAAGTATGTTGCCTCCCAGTTATTAATTAGGACTGGTCGTTCTTGATCGCGATACCTTCCTCTTATTAATCGATCTCCGTAAAGGTTGTGATAGATACGCGACATCTCACCAAGACCTTTAGAGCTATGAACCATGACAACCTCAGGCGTCTGGAATGTTTGGTTATGTTCTAATTTCCATGAGAAATCAAAATCATTGATCCCTATATTTACACGTGTTTGCTCTGTTTGGTCGACTTCAATTTCAGCCTTGAAGTTCCCGCTATAGACGAAGCTAAATCCGTATGCTTCTCCGCATGTTTCTGTTGTCTCGGGACGTACCAAGGCAACAAAAGGATTTTGGTGATGGCTACTTGATCCTCTTCTCGACTCCACTGATTGTGACCCTCTCCGAAGTGCTAAACGTTCAATATCTCGTTCCCTAACATGAGCACCTGGTAAGTTAATCATCTCAAACTTAGAATCTCTAAAATCAACATTCATTGATTGAACTTTTTCAAGTCGCACCGTTTCTTTACCTTCATTTCGATATTTAACAGAGCGCGTGATCGCACTGTAGTCATGATAGACTGTATATTGTAAAGTCACTTTTAACCGAATGACGTGATCATATAGATCAATTTCCAATGTATCAGCTTCGGATTCATTTTCTGTGTAAGTAGCTGGAAGACCTTGCAATTTGGGTTTTCCATTATATATACGATGTGTTAAATATCGTAGATCCGTTATTCTAGAGCCGTTGTTTTGATCAATATAAACCGCTGGTGAACGGAAATCGGTATTACCATATCCAGGATATTCTTGAGGTAATGTATCAAGCGAAAAGCTACGGTCATCGCTATTAGGGTTCGGTGAAAAGCCTCGATCTCTATAGCGAAGCGGTCTTGGCATTCTTGCTTCACGCACTCGTTCTCCCCAATAAAGATGTGCTAAGTAACCCTCGTTAACAATTTGCATCATATAACTGGTTTGTATTGTTTGTAAGTGAAACGTTCTATCTACCTCATTAAAGAAAATTGCCATCTAAAATCCCTCTTTCTTTACAATAATCATCATTAACCTTTAACAGAACCAGCAGCTAAGCCTTTAATAAACTGTTTTTGTAAGAATAAGAATAGAACCACCATTGGCAGCATCGCAATGATCGATGCAGCACCAACTAGCTGCAAGTTGTTTGCATTTTCTCCAAAGAATCTTGATAGGGCAACTGTCATTGTATGAACAGAGCGATCTTGTAGGAAGAAAATCGCAAATTGGAAGTCATTCCAGATATAGACACATGAGATAATTAATACAGATGCTGTTACGGGTTTCAGTAATGGAAATACTATTTTAAAAAATATTCCTGGCGTGCTTGCTCCATCAATCCTTGCCGCTTCTTCTAATGACTTAGGAATCGTAGAGCGAATAAAACCTGAGTATAAGAAGATAGTTAAAGGAAGGAATGAAGCCACATTATTTAAAATGGCGACTGTTCTAGTATTCATTAACCCAATTGACACAACCAGTTGATAAAGAGGAACTAAAGCAGCTAACGGAGGAATGATCATCACTGAAATAAACAAATAGTAAACAACTTTATTTAACTTTGTTTGTTTTCTAGCCAGAGGATACGCTGCTAAGGATCCCACGAAAATCAAAATCGTTGCTGCGAAAAAGGTTATAAAAGCCGTATTAAATAATGCTGAACCTAAATTCGCCATTTCCCATGCTTCACTAAAGTTTTCCCAGTTAATATCACTCGGTAGGACCCATTTAGAACTAAAGTCACCCCGCTCTTTCAACGCTGTCGTAATAAGTACATAAAATGGAACAAAGTGAATAACAGCTAGAAAGAAAGCCAATATAGTTAACAGTTTCTTTTTCATTATGCTTCAACCTCCTTGCTACGAAAGTATATTAATGCACTAAAGCTTAAGATTAAAATAACCAACATCATTAACACACCTTGTGTGGCGGCATAACCTGCATCTTGACGCGAGAAGTAAAGGTTATACATGAAAGTCGACATAGATTGAGAAGCCATACCCGGTCCACCATTGGTTAATGCAATGATGACATCAAATAATTTCAATCCACCTATAATATTGATCACGACGTTAATCGTAATAGATGGCATTAATAGAGGGAGTGTAATTTTTTTGAACTGTTGAAACGATGAAGCACCATCAATATTGGCTGCTTCGTAATATTCACCGGAAATACTTTGTAGACCAGCTAAATAAATAATCATCGCTACCCCAACGAATTGGAATGTATTCACAAATACAATGATCCATATATTCGCATCAGGGTTTCCTAATAAGTTTACTGGGTCTCCGCCAAACAACATTATAATGTCATTAAGTGCTCCGCCTTGATAAGCGAAGAAGAAGTACCAAATATAACCCATAATTAATGGACTAATGATGACAGGTAAATAAATAATAGTTCTCGTAATAGCTTTAAATTTGATACTTTGATTAAGCAAAATTGCATAAAGTAAACCGACTACATTTTGCAAAACCGTACTTCCCACACCATACAGAAGCGTATTTCTTAAAACTAACCATGTATTATTGTCACTAAGCATACGCGTATACTGATCAAGTCCAACGTAGTTGTATGTTTGTGAAAAACCGTCCCAATCCGTAAATGAAATTCTTATACCATTCAAAAACGGGTATAAGATGAAAAATCCGATAAATAGCAGGGCGGGAACATACATATACCATAATGAATCGTTTATGTTTTTAAATCGTGCTGTTTTAATTTTTTGCATCATTACCACCTCGATTTTTACAACGAGTGAGAAGAGCTCACTCGTTGTATTAAGTCATTGATCCACAAATTTATTCTTCATCGTATAAACGGTTATATTCTGCAGCCATTTGCTCCGTTACTTCTTCAGGTGTCATTCTGCCCGATAATAACTCTTGTGCTGTTTCACCGTAAACATCCCACATGCCACTTGGGAGAAATTCACGATCAAAATATGGTTCGACAATTACGTCATCATATTCTTCATAGAAATCTTGGTAGTAAATTTCCGCTGAAACATTTTCTAAGCCAGATGGAAGGTTTGTGCCTTCTGCCACTTTTTGTGCAATATCAGGTTGTGCTAAAAATTCAATAAATTGCTTAGCTTCTTCTGGATGGTCACTGTTTTGGGCTACAGCTAGTGTGAAACGCTCGCCACCAATCCAACTCTTCTCACCGCCATCATGAATAGGTGGAACTGGCATGATACCTAATTCTATATCCTCATTCAATTCATGAATTGAATCCACAGGAAGCGTTCCCATTACAAAACCAATTTTATCTTGAGCGAAGAGTTGCGTTTGTTCATGTGTCTGTGCTGTTAAAACATCAACATTTAATAAATCTTCTTCTTGCATTTGCAGAAGTTTTTCAGGTAAATACGTATACTCATCCCAACCGTACTCTCCTGCTTTTAATTCTTCTGAATAATCATGATCTTCGTGTGTTACTAAAAGTGGTGTTGACATGATATCTAGGAAATAACCTAATGAATATCTGTCTGAACCCGGGAACCATAACGGCGTCACTTCGCCATCACTTTGGTCTCTAATTTCTCTTAAAGCATCCATTAATTCATCAAAAGTTTCTGGAACATCGATATCATACTCTTCTAATATACCAACATTGTATGTTAAACCATCATTTGCTTGATTCATTGGATAAGCATAAACTTTACCATCGTCATCAGTGATAATGGGCTCTAAGGATGGATCTAAATTATCAACCCAATCCATATCACGAAGATCCATCGTGTAATCACCGTATCTATTTACAGCCCAACCATGTGTATCAAAAAGATCAGGCATATCATCTGCGCCCATGCGAACACGCATCATACTTTCATACTCGCTTGTTGGGAAATTATAATCAATTTGAATATGATCATTTTCTTCTTCAAACCGCTCTATTACTTCTTCAAAAATAGCTTGATCACTTTCATTTGTTACACTTGAGAATAGTGTTAATTCTACTGCTTCTGCCTCTGAATCTCCCGCTTGATCGTTACCATTTTCATCTCCATTACCACAACCAGCTAAGACAAGTGTTATTAATACAGCGAAAAGAAAACCTTTAACATATTTTTTCATCATTCATTCCTCCTGAACTTAATTTGTTAAGCGTTTACAAATGGACTTAAATAAAAAAATTAAACCCAAAATCCTTAAACCCTTATGATGTAAGTGTTAAGTCATCACCTCTTTATTTGAATCAATTTGTGATTAAAGAATATCATCATCAATTTTATATGTCAATCGTTTTCATAAAATTGATGATGAAAACGCTGTTTATATTCAAAATTTAATCACACAAGCTTGTCTAGCGGGAGTTTAACTGTGTGAAATCGTTTAATATATGCTATAATGGCAATCATAGATTTAAATCATAAGAAAATGAGGAATGAGTATGGTAGGTATTAAAGAAGTTGCAGAAAAAGCTGGCGTGTCCGTCACAACCGTTTCAAGAGTGATGAATAACCGCGGTTATATTGGCGATAAAACAAGGAAAAAAGTAGAAGATGCCATTAAAGAGTTAGATTATTCACCGAATCAAATTGCACGTACATTATTAAAAAACCAATCTTATTTAATTGGACTCATTGTTCCTGAATTAAGTCACCCTTTTTTCAGTGAATTAATCCACTGGATTGAAGAATATGCTAGTAGAAAGAACTATAAGATTATTATTTGTAATTCTTTGCAAAATGCACAAAAAGAAGCTGATTATTTAACGATGTTAAGAGAAAATAGAGCAGATGGGATTATTATGTGTAGTCATACATTAGAGATTGAAGAGTACAAAAAAATCAACATTCCAATTGTTACCTTCGACCGCATTATATCCTCTAGTATTCCTTATGTTGCGAGCGATAATTACCATGGCGGTGAACTTGCAGCTCAGCACCTTATTGAAAAAGGATGTAAAAATCTTCTACATATCTCCGGGCCTTTAGAGTTTGATATGTTGTCGAATAGACGAGCTGATGCATTTCAGCTTACGTGCTCAAGACACAAAGTCAATTGGGAGGTTTTAGAAGGTGCCAACATTGAAGCCACATATGCAGATAATTGGCGTTTTATTGATGAAAATCTTAAGGCATCTCTATCGAACTATGATGGGATATTTTGCAGTAATGACTTAATGGCCTATACACTTGTTACCTATGCAAGGCACATGGACATTCAGATTCCAGAAGAGTTAAAAGTAATGGGTTATGATTATCATAGTTTCACTCGCATGCTACAAGAGCCTAAGTTGACAACAATTAAACAGCCAATTGAGCATCTAGGCAAGAGTCTATCTCGCACACTAATCAAACAAATTGAATCGAAAGATCCTGACCATAATATACAACCTACAATCTATGATATTGATCTAGTAATTGGAAACACAACATGATAAAACCGCTCAGCTTTATTTTGGCTGAACGGTTTTTGTATTTAACGAAATATAGTATATTTTACTTTCTACTTTTTAACTTTTAAACTCTCATGATAATAAACTTTGAAAAAATACTTGAATATGATCCTACTAGTTGATATTCTCTACTAATTGCCCGTAATTATTTGTCATATTTGTGACATTTATGTGTTTATTCCATTTTCACCTGTGTCAATCATTTAGATTATTCATAAATCTGCCGATACTATTAGTGGTATTATTTTTTGTCTTCATTTGTCGATTGAAGGTGAACAATCCTCATTTAGATGCTAGCGTTTATGTTAGCATATTCCCTTCTAAGTTATACACTTCAATGACATAACATGCTGAAAATACATACCATAAATCACATTAAAACGGAGGAATTACTTCATGAATGCTATACAAGAAATGAAGCTAAATGATATAAAGACGAAAAATAAGTTAGCACTGATTGCCTTTTTAATCTCATTATTTAGCGGTTTTATATTATCAGCTTTAGACGGTGATGTTTTTAGATCTTTATTTTACGGAACAGAAATTATTTTGTTAGTCGTTCTTTATTTTGTATTTAAGCTTTTGCTTAAGAAAGACCAGCTTTATCCTTATGTATTCATCATTGTCGCTATGGTCTATACGATCACAAGTATCTTTTTATTAGAAAGTACACTTTCGATCACTCTGATCTTTTTCTTTTTACTTGTCTTATCAACGATTCATTTAATGAAACCACTCTTTTTCTTAGGACTTATAACAGGGGCAGTTGGTATTTCTTTAAATGCAACGATGCAAACAGGTGAAGCTGTTTATTTAGAAGACAACTTAACATTGACACTTGCAACTTATCTATTAACCGGGTTACTCGCTTATATATTGATTCACTTAAATCATAAACAACAAGCGATGATTGAATCATTGTTGTTACAAACAGAAAAAGAAGCTGCTGAAAAAGAAGCGTCACGTCAAAACTTGAAAACTCAGGTTGATACCATTGTAGAGCACTTATCCTCTATGAACGAAAAAGTACAAGCAAACCTTTCTTCTCAAGGTGAGATTGCTACGGCTATTAATGAAGTCGCAACGGGAAGTACCGATCAAAGTGAGAAAATAGCTGACATTAGTGGCTTTGCTAGTCAAACATTAGCAGAAGCAAAAACAATGTTGGAAGAATCAGATAAACTGAAAGAAAATGTTACACAATCAACGTCTACTGCAAACCAAGGCGTACAACTGCTTCAAGAACTTGTTAATAATACAAAACAATTACTCGTCGATTTTAAAAGTATGCACGAATCGTTTAACGAGTTATCTACCAAAATTGATGAGACGAACACATTCTCAGAAAGTATTATTCAAGTTAGTGAACAAACAAATTTACTCGCTTTAAATGCTTCGATTGAGGCAGCTCGAGCTGGTGAGGCGGGTAAAGGATTTGCTGTTGTGGCTGAAGAAATTCGAAAATTAGCTGAAACAACGAACCAAGCTGCTGAGAGTATTACAAGTAACTTAAAAGATGTGAACGATACGCACCATTTCACATTAGAAAAAATGCAACACAACTTAACGATGAGTGAAGATAACTTATCGCGTGCCAATGAAGTCGATCAAGCCTTTGGTACATTAGCCGGTTATTTAGACCAATTGAGCCAACAATTCAATCAATTTGAAACAAATGCCCAGCAAGTAGAAAATAATACAAACCAAGTCAGCTTCCAAACGAATGATTTAGCGGCCATTATCGAACAATCATCTGCTAGTTTAGAAGAAATGAATGCGACAATTGAAACGTTAAACAAACAAAATACAATCGTCGCCAAAGAAATGGATGAAACAGAGAGCACAGCAAAAAAATTAGTTGAATAAATTCAAAAACACTGCCATATCCACTATTTGTGAGTATGGCAGTGTTTTCACTAACGTTGCAATGACACACTTAGCTTTGTTTTGGTGATTGTGATTAACGGCTTTTGGTGTATCGTTTAAATAAAAAATAAAGTTATGTTACGATCATCTCACAAACTTGATGTCTTCAGTTCAAAAGGAAACGAGGTGAGAGGGAAATGAAAAATGAACATAAGCCGATAAAGGAAACTAACAAGGAATCAGTGACAACGATTCTATTAATCATCGCTTCAATTGGAATATTTGGTTTTATTATGTCTATGAATATGAATATATTTCTAACGCTTTTAACCATTTATCCTATAGCTAGTTTTGTCATTGGATTAGTCAGCTATATCGTATCCAGACGTGTTTGGATTGGCGTTGCTTCTGTACTTTTAGGCGGATTATTTTCTCTTTTACCCTACTTCACTGCAGACTACTGGGTATTTGTAATTTTATATACGTTTGTTAGCTTGTTAGGGGCACTAATAAGTAAATTGATTATGTATATTGGACAAGAACTAAATACACGTAGACAGTCTGTGAAACAATGATTTGAATTTCGTGTCAATCTACCAAATAAAATTCAACAAACTACATAAGAGGCAGCAACGGTAGCTTGAATGCCTTGAAAAAGGATGATTTGATGTTCACACTAGGTCGTGCAATTGACATGCGCTATAAAAGCAATATCATGATTTTAGGTTTAACGTTAATGGCCGCAATTTTAGGCTGGATTTTCACAGGAGAAGGGGTCCTCGGACTATATTTAGGTGGTGGCGTCTTCTTAAGCTGGGCTTTAGCTAGAGAACTTGATCCTGCCCATGCGTTATCAGCCTTTGTGGTAGCTATCCTATCTTTTTCAACGTTTCTCTCTACGAATCCAATTCAGGTCACCTTAATATTCTGGTTACTTCTTTTAATGAGAGTCGTCAACAGAATTACTGGGAAGAAACTGACCTTAGTCGATGTCGTGTCTACATTGGGGTTCACTGTCTTTCTATCATTCTCCCGTGAAAACAGTCTGTATTTGCTGCTCTTTATGGTGGCGATCGTTAGCTTGGTGATCATCGGTGAACGGTCAATGTTCGTCCTGATCTCTAGTAGTTTCACTGTTATCTTATTTCTAGGACAGACGATCTTTATGGACAGTTTGAGCTTTATTTCTTTAGGTGAACTAGACTATTTAACGGGTAGTCTACTTATTTTAACTTTTCTATCTGTTCCACTATTTTGGAAACTATCAAAAGCTAACATCTTAGATGACTTGGATAAGAAAGTTAGTTCCGTGCGCATTTTTTCCAGTCAACTCGTGTATGCTCTAGCCATTATTCTCTTCACTTTATACGGTAGTCTGACGATTAACGATCAGCTGATTCACCTTGCTGTTATATTAGGAATAATGCTTTATCACCTTAGTGTGCGTGTATTTATCTTTAAATATTAACTTATGGAATACACACTAAAGGTCGATGGTGAGTTGACTCCTCATCGTCGGCATTTGACGTGATCCGAAAAAGCGATTTCTTAATCATTTTTATTATTCGAAATGACCTTTATTATTTGTATCGTGATGACAGTTAAAAAAACCAAATGAAAAATGGCTAACCCTATATATTCCCATGTTGCGACATCCCCATCTAAGATTACGTTAAAAACCACTAAATTTAAAAACAAGAAAAGTAAAATTGAAAGTATTAAATTTACAATTGTATTTTCAGTGAAATTCATGAAACCCGCTCCTTTCCAGGAAAATACATACCTCTTTTTAACATTTTTAAATCGAATAGTAAACCTCAAAAAACTAAATGAAGGTACGAGTAATCATGCTAAAGATCCTGAAACTCTAAACGAAAAACGATCCCTTATCACATGGATTGACCGTGATTAAGGAATCGTTCTTCGCTTAGGCTTTACTTCGATAATTGGCATTATGTGCTTTTAATGTTTTGTCTTTTCCAAATAAGAAATGCTTCTCCATATCTGGTGAATATTTTGAATTGATCGTTTCAATCCCTATCGCTTCAGCAACCGATCTCAACATCGCAGGTGATGCTCCGCAACAAAGACCGATGTAATTAATCCCAATCTGATGTGCTTCTTTTGCCCACTCGGCTAGTTCATATCGATTGTGATAGAGTGGGTCGAGTGATGTTGGGAACGTCGTCTCCGTCGGTAAGTGACAACTGCATCCACCATCCGGTAAATTGAAAAACGTTGGGTGATCGTCTGTTGTTCGATACGGGATCGGAAGCCCCGCCACATAACCATCGACCGCTTCACGTACCTTTTCTAAATAAGGTTGCATCGTATCAGGTCCTCGGAAGCAGTTCATCCCAACAACGAGTGCGCCTTTCTCTGATAGAATTCGACACGACTCTTCAACGGTGTATCCGTCTCGCATGATGTTCTCACCCATTAATCCTAACGTGATCACAGCTTCTAACCCTTGTCTTTGAATTTCTTCAAGCGCAATGACGGCTTCTTCATGGTAATAGAAGGTTTCGCCATTAATGAAATCAACACCTTCTTCTTTACACCACTCAAGCATTTCACGAAACATGCTTCTCACTTTATCTTTAGATGCTTGATCTTCGGGATCAAAGATATTCGTATTGGAAATGTTCCCTGCGACCAATGCTTCTTCAGTTGGGTGCTCTTTTGCGACTTCTTTGGCTAGACGAATCGCTGAACGGTTCAGTGGCTCCAGTAAATCCTCTTTACCGATAATCCGCATCTTCTCGCGATGAGCATTGTACGTAAAGGCGAGTACAACATCTGAACCGGCGTTCATGTAATCACGATATGTTTGTTTTAACACATCCGGATGTTCAAGTGCCACTTCTGGCACAAACGAACCGGCCTGTAAGTAGCCTCTACGCTCCATTTCAAATAAATACCCTTCCCCGGCAATAACGGGACCTTCTTTTAACCTTTGTTCTAACGATCTTTTTGCCATTGTTTGAACCCCTCTCGACTTTTCATTGTATAGGTAGTGTAGCACTCATGACCTGTAGTGATGAAACACGAAAATACTATGGTTTGCTATAGCATCAAGCTATACCGAATCTACTTCTTCATGAATCGTTTCTTTTAAATACTCAATATAGCGCGTCGCTAATGGACTCATCGTTACATCTTTATGTTTAATAAAACCGACTTCAATCGATTCATCGACCTCTAACGGGATCGCCACAACATCATCATTGTTAATGTCATAGCTGATGATCCCTGTCGAAATCGTATACCCATTCAAACCAATCAATAGATTAAATAAAGTCGCTCGATCACTGACACGAATGTTTTTAGGCCTTGAAATTGTATTTAGTATTTCTTCTGAGAAATAAAACGAGTTATGATCTCCTTGTTCAAACGATAAGTAAGGAAACGGTGTGAGATCATCAAGGGTTACAGCATCCTTTACTGCAAGTGGATTGTTTGAACTAATAAAGACGTGTGGTTTGGCAGTAAAGAGGGTTTCAAACACTAAGCGTCCTTCTTTTAAAAACTTCAAGATGACTTTTCGGTTAAAATCATTTAAATATAAAATGCCAATTTCACTTCTGAGGGTCTTCACATCTTCAATAATATCAAAGGTGCGCGTCTCCCTTAATGCAAAATCATATTCTTTGGGGTCAATCTCTTTCAGTAATTTCACAAACGCGCTAATCGCAAACGCATAATGCTGAGCTGTGACTGAAAAATGGTGCTGGGGTGCCTGTGTCTTTTCAAAATAACGGTTTTCAAGTAATGCCGTTTGTTCGATCACTTGTCTTGCATACCCTAAAAACTCTGATCCTTCAATCGTTTCAACAATCCCTTTATTCGTCCGTAAGAAGATCTCAATGCCTAACTCTGCTTCCAGTTCACGAATCGCATTGGATAGACTCGGCTGACTGATATATAAATTATTGGCTGCTTGACTAATCGATTGCTCTTTGGCCACTTCGATCGCATATTTTAGTTGTAGTAATGTCATGTACCTTCTCCTCACTCTCATAAAAACTTTCTATTAAGGTAAAATAGCAAATGCTCGAACCGGAAAGCCAGATGCATTCTCAAACTTAGGTGCGACAGTGAAGATGATCGAGCCTTTAGGAGGCACTTGATCTAAATTCGTTAATAATTCAACCTGAAATGTATCTTGTTCAAGCACATAATATTCTGCTACTAAACGTCCGTTTTTTTGAATATCTTTTGCTGCATCTGTATCAAAGGTTTCATGACCGATCGCCTTGATCTTTCGTTTATCGAATAAAAAGGTTAAAGCCTCAACTGACCAACCTGGCGTATGACTTGAGCCAAATTCATCTTTGTTCTCTATAGCATCTTGGTCAGGCCAACGCTTACTCCAATCTGTACGAAGCGCTACAAATGTATCCGGATCAATCTCACCATATTCTTTTTCAAACTCTAAAATATCCTCAACTTGCAGTGTGAAGTCAGAGTTTTTCTTAACTGCTTCTGACTTATCAATGACCACTAAGGGTAAAGCCAATTCTTTTAACGCTAATTCATCTAAGTAACGTTGCTTCGGAACAAAATGGATGGGTGCGTCAATATGTGTTCCGTATTGGCCTGGAAATGAAAAGTTTTGCACAAAGAAACCATCACTATGGTCAAAAGCCGTACTCACCTCCGCATTTTCTAATGCTGCAAAATGTGGAGAAGCCGGACCAAACGTATGCGTCAAGTCAACCCATCTCTTTTCTTTTAGTTTTTGTAGAGCTGTTAATACATCACTCATAAAGCGATCACCTTACCTTTTTAAATTTTTAAACAAAGCTAAATCGTTACGACCTTATGATGACATCCCATTCTTCAACAGCTTTTTATTACGCCAAAAAACCTCTTCTAAAAAGATAGAAGAGGTTTGCATCAACTGTTAGGGTTTCTCTTCTTATCTTTTCAAGCTTTTAGCTTGCTGGAATTGGCACAGTACTTAATAAGTCTGTTGCCGAGGCTTCAAAGGGCCAGTCCCTCCACCTCTCTGGATAAGATCGTATATAATTTTGAAAATTTAGAATGTTTCTATACAATTTACTTCATTCGAAACAGCCTGTCAATACATAATGGATAAATATAGATTTTTTCATTGTGCACACTTTTCTTCTTTTGCTCGTTCTGCATTTCCCTGACAATGAACAGGTACACACGCCCCTTTCAATGGACAGGCCTCACATGGTTCGCTTTTAGTTTTCCGCTTTATTTTGACATAGAGTCGATATGCGTATAAGGCTAGACCGATCACGACTAAAGCTTCAATCATGCTCTCCCTCCGATCTCACTTCTTTCACTAACGTTCTTACCAATCGATCAACATAGTGGCATTTAAATGTTTTAAAAGGCAGATTCATCAAACTTGCGTAGATCACAATACTCATGACTAAAACAGACGCATGGACACTATACAGATGATGTAAATAAAGGCTCATCACGGTCAAAAATGCAGCTGATGTGACGGGTAAGCCTATATAATGTTCCTTTTGATTTGTTGCGTTAAAATGAGCTAAACGTCTTAAGGCGTGATATAAATAAAAGAAGCTAAGCAACAACCGAAGTGGAAATGGAATCGTTGTGGCAACAAGTTGAATCCAACAAGCCCCACCAACGCCAAAGGTCACCATATCAGCGAGACTATCTAACTCTTTTCCAAATGATGAGGATTGATCCAATAAGCGCGCAACATAACCGTCAACTCCATCACATATAATCGCTAAAAAGAAAGCGATCAGTGCATACGAGATATGACCCTCGATTAAGAAAAATAATTGAAGTAATCCAAAACAACCATTTAAGATGGTGAAGCTGTTTGCCAAGTGTTTATGAACCACTTGATCACCTCCATGCTGGCAAGATACAATCCACTCACTATAAAGACACCGTAATACGTGATAAACCGGAATAAAAGAGCCATTTCAATCGCTGTTGAATAGTTGGTTCCGTGCGATGTTAATCCAAAGACTAACGCTGCTTCAAATGTCCCCATTCCACCCGGTGTGATCGGTAGATTGCCTGCAAAATAGCTAAATAACGTGATGCCAATCAGCTGAATATAACTAATGGATAGATCGTAATGAAGACCTAAGATCCATAGTTTTAACGGAAATAACAACCAAACGAAACTATTGATCGTCAACAACCGGATTAAAATAAAGCCGCCTAACTTAACCAATTGTTCTTGGGCCTCTATGGCGAAACCTCTCACTTTTTCACTCTTCAAACAGACGAAAACAACTGTTGCGATAAGTATAAACAGGCCGACCAATCGACCGATCGTAACATGTGACATAAGCTCATACCCAAACAAAAACATAAGAAAGGTCAAGCTAACGAGAGATAAGCTTTTTCCGATCAAAATCATGGATAGGCAACGCGATTTTGTAGATTGGGTTATTGTTTCGATATAACGCATTTTGACCACTTCACCGCCTACTTTCATCATAGGGGTGATGACATCAAAAAAAGTGCCTAATAATTGCATATGAAGACTTTGAAAGTAGCGAAATGACACGTTTTGCTTCTGAATGATCATTTTATTCTGCCAAGCTAGTAAAATAATCGTCAATAATTGCAAGCCCGCCATCACGGTTAAATGCTTGACTGGATAGTCGCTCGGTAGAGTCATAGACCGAAACACATAAAAAGTTGATAGAATGAGTACACTATAGATCACGATTTTTCGTTTTAACATGGCTTTAACACTCTACGCATACTCAAATGAATCTTTTCGATTAAGCAACGTCTGACAATCAGTACTTGATCACTTTTTAATTGTGACTCAATATGGTCGACAACTTGCTCCTTAGGTATCACCTGTTTAGCCACATGGATGATTTTGTAGTGACGAATATCGATAAGGGATCCTTCAGCCAATATTGATTGAATCCCACCTACATCATATCTAGAAAAGTACTGTTCCATTTGTTCAATCGCTTTTGGGTCTATATCCACGACATCCACTGGATTGTTCGTCCAATAATGGATCGAGCAAGCCGTCTCCGGAAGTGCTCCTCCACCAATACAAAGTACACGTCCTGTTTGATTGCTATAGACACGCCTAAGCTCAAGATGTGTCAACAAACGGTAATAGCCAATGAAGAGCCAACGCACACATGCAAAACGATGCGCCATTTTTTCAAGCTTACTCGTTAATGTGAGTCGTAATTTCATGATTAAAATGCTAGCAAACAATCGCCAGCGCCCCGCCTCCTTTTTCATAAATTTATAACACTAAATGGCCGATTTGATTGACAAGCGTTCCGACAACGAGCGCGATGCCGATCGTTGAAACAAAGACAAGGATGCCAAAACGCAATTTAAATTCCTTAATGATCACCATTAAAACGGACAAACACGGTAAGTAAAAGAGCGCAATCATCGCACCCGTTGTTAATTGCAGCGTGGTTAAATCCATTTCAAGTAGTGGCATGACAGCTAGCTCACGCCTGATAATCCCAAGTAAAAGCGCAAGGCTTGCCTCTTTTGGCAGACCTAATAGATTGACCATGACAGGTTCAATCCATGAACTGATCGCAACAAGGGCATTCGTTTCGACTAAAAATGCTGCCAGTAAGATCCCTAACACCATCGGTACCTCAGCTTCAAAAATAAAATGCTTCATCCGATACGTTAATTTTTTAATAAACGCTGTCCGGTCCGGCATTAAAAGTGGCGGTAAATCGATAATGACAGGCTCTCGTTCTGTTTTTAAGAATTTATGCATGATCCACCCTGTGAAAACAATCACAATTATAGACATAAGAAAAACAAAACCTAAGGCCAAAAGTGACCGATCCCCCAGTAGTGCGATAAAAGCACCTGTTTGTGCGGTACAAGGCACACCGACGGATACCATCATCGTCACCATTAGACGCTCTTTTCTTGATCTAAGCGTTCGCGTACCAAGTATCGCTGGAACCGAACAGCCATAACCGAGCATAAATGGAACAATTGCTTGTCCAGGTAAGCCCATTTTTGAAAATAACCCATCTAGTAATACCGAAACACGCGCAAGATAACCTGTATCTTCAAATAAAGAGAGAATAATATAAAATAAAAAGACATAAGGCAAAATCAATGCAAATGGCCACTCAATGCCTTTAATCAACACACCATATTCTCCAATTAATAACTGTTGCAAAAGACCATCACTCGTCAGTTGTGTGATCAATCCTTCAATAAAGGGCCGCCACACACCATTAACAAGAGGAAGTAGAATGACAGATCGAATGGCTTTTCCGCCTCCAACGACAAATCCTATCGCTAATGCCATCGAGAAAAATAAAAAGAACAGCCCATAGACTGGATGAATCAACAGATGATTGAGTCGATCGCTCCATAATGTCTCTGATGGTTCACGTTTTATCGTTCGGAGTGCTTCTACAAGTGGCGGTAGCGTTCGATTAACGTCTTGCGTTTTTAAACTGAAAATCTGTTCTTTTGCTTTTTCTACCCAATCATTGTCTGTTGCTTTGATCATTAAAAACGGAACACCTAGCTTTTCACTTAATGCATCGACATCAACAGAAATGTTTCGCTTCATAGCCAGGTCACTAAAGTTGATTAAAACCAATGTTGGCTTTTGTTTATTTAATAATTGATATAAAAAAGGAAGCTCTCGCTCAAGTTGCGTTCCATCTAGAACAACGACTAAATCTGTGTTAGGTTGCTCCAACCAATGATGGGTTAATTGATCTGTCTCTGTCTCACCATCAAGCAGGTACACACCAGGTGCATCTGTTAAAAGGTGTGACTTTTGTTTATGACTTATATGAGCTTGTAAGACATCGACCGTTGTCCCTTCATAATTGGCACTTTGAACATGCCGGTCGGTTAATTTAGAAAAAACAACACTCTTTCCGACATTAGGTCGACCCACTAGCAATGTATGAGACTCACCTTTTCGTACTTCTTCTTGATTATGACAAGACATCTTCTGTCCATTCCTTTACTCTAATTTTTCTCGCCAATTGATGGTCAATGGCAATTTGTCGCTTATTAACCTCAACGATCACTGGCCCTTTAAAAGCTGAATGGCTAACACACGTAAAACACCCTTTAGAATGAATACCTAATGCTTCCAAACGTGGATGATCTGGACAATCCATCACACAATACGTTTTTTTAGGACAACTCTGATTGAGAGGAAACATACCTAACACCCACCTTTTAATTGATAACGATTCTCATTATCGATAATAACAGAATATCCCGATAAATGTGTGAACATTTTGTGAAATAATGAACATATTGAGAAAAATGTGGCTGTAAACCTGTAAGAAAAAAACGTTTTTGATTTGATAGACTGAATTGGTATACTTAAAAAGAGATTAGGCGTTAATGAGAAGGAGACTTAGTGATGAAAACTATTATTTTTGATGTTGATGATACATTATATGATCAAGCGCAATCCTTTCACGACACCTTTAAAGCGTTGATTGATGATACGTATAGCTATGATGAGATTGATCGGATTTATCGAACGAGCCGCGAATATAGTGAAGACTTATTTGATCAAAGTGAAAAGGGTGAGATTTCTGTACTCGACTGGCAAACGGGACGTATTTCAAAAGCACTCTTCGATTACGGGATTGAAATCGATGACAAAAAAGCGCTCGCCTTTCATGAACGATACAAAGAGGCTCAAGCGAACATTACACTTTTCCCTGAAGTAAAAAGACTGCTAGAACAGTTAAGCCAGAAACCCGTTCGACTGGCTGTCTTAACAAACGGAGAAGAAAAGCACCAACGAATGAAGATCACGCAACTTGATTTAACACGTTGGATTCCTAACGATCATATCTTTATATCTGGCGCTTATGGTGTAGCTAAACCTCACCCAGATATTTTTAAACACGTAGAAGAAGCCATTGATGCTCGGAGTGAGGCATGCGTTTATGTTGGGGATTCATTTGAAAAAGATATTATCGGCGCCAAACAAGTAGGATGGCAAGCCGTTTGGATGAATCATCGCAAAAGACAGCCTGACACAGAGAGTCTGTATCAAGCTGACAAAGAAGTAAAGAGTGCTGAAGGATTGGCTGACACACTTTTAACTGACTATACGATTTAATGCTCATCGATCATGAAGAGCTTTTTTATTTCGACTCAAATCGTAACTATTACGCTTTACAAACTAAACTTTATATGTTTTAATGAATAAATCGTAATGATTATGATTTAAAACGGGGAGTGAGCTTACATGCAGCGCGTAAAATACGAATACCTTCGTAAACGGGCGATTCGGAAACAACCAGCTGATGATCAAACGTTGCTAAGAACCTATGAGACGTTTGAAGCGAAGCTAATCGAACAAGCACAATCTGAACAAGACTTACTTGATTTAATGCAGAGAGAGCGTCCCTTTCTTATGGCGGCCAAAACACTGCATTTAACAGAGTCTGAAGTCTATAAACGCATGCAACGTCTTGAAAAAGTCTTGAACGACACCGTTCATCGTGATGCAAAGCACTTACATTGGATCGATGTATCCAACTCACTCCCCCATCAGGCATCACACTTTACTGGTGATACCAAAACGTTCCTATTAGCGATGCAAAGCCAAACGCATCTTAAAACAAAGAAAAATCAGAAAGGGGGATGACAGCACATGGCTAAAAAATCAAAAGTCGCTAAAGAAAAAAAGCGCGAAGCACTAATTGAACACTATGCCGAAAAACGTCGTGAACTAAAAGCTAAAGGCGATTACATTGGTTTATCAAAATTACCAAGAGACTCGGCACCCTCACGCCTCACACGTCGTTGCCAAGTCACCGGTCGACCACGTGGAGTCATACGTAAATTCGGATTATCTAGAATCGCATTTCGTGATCTAGCTCATAAAGGGCAAGTTCCAGGTGTTAAAAAATCAAGCTGGTAGCTCCTAAAAGGAGAACCTTAATTGGTTCTCCTTTTCGTCTTTGGGCAAATATTATTGAAGTTATAAAATTCATTCAAATAAATAATAAACAAGTGTTAGGTTGTTCTGTATTGGCTTGTTAAGAGTGGGGGTTAATGCAAGAAAAAACGCATAAGATGCGTCTTAAAATGGATGTCCTGTTTAATCTGAAAGATCCAGAAGAAACCGAAAAACTTTACATGAATGGTATCATCATTTGATGGATTGAAAAGCGAATGATCTGTATTCTATGCCATTGAATTTTAATCAGTATGCTGAACGATCAAAATACCATTGCTTTAAGACTTCTCCTTATCTTGATTCTTTCTTGTATTAAAAAGGTAAATGATAGGAGGAACAGCTAATAATATATAAATAGTCGCAAATACATCGCGATCGAGGATATCTGTCAATTCCACAATATACATGACAATTATGATGCTACCTAAGATGAAAAAGCCTTTCGCCATTTTTTTTTGAAATGTTAAGGCATCCTCTGAACTTAAATCTTTAATGATATGTTGCAGAAGAATTTGACCAGACCCTTTATAGTAGATATAACCGACGCCAAACATGAGTAAAGCTAAAAAGAATTGAATAAATAAAACCTCCTTTACTAGTTTCGTGGGGTTTTGTGGGTTTTATATTTTCAACACCCATTAAACCAATTAACCATCCCGCTAATAAGCATTAAGTCGATTATTAAATGATACAAAATAAAGCTTTTATAGCGATCGAATCAAGATAATATAGATAAAAGAGTAACCATACCCATAAATAGTCCAACAATAAAGCCTATGGTTAAACTATATTTAACCGTTGTCGACCAACGATTAGAATTAATAGTGAAATATTGCTCCATAAATTTCATATTAACCTCCAATCAATAAATAGCAATTGTGAAATTAAGTCATATAGCTATTTATTTAATTTTGAAATTTTTTCAGAAAACATTATAATGATTGTTCCAGCAATATCAGGCATTAAAAAAATGTTATATACATTCAGAATCCAAAGCAAATAACCAGTTAATATCATCAATCCAAAAGAACAAACAAAGAAAACACCCAATTTAACAAGTAATTCCTTTTGCATATAAAAAAACTTTCGATCGTAAATAGCTTTAGGGCGCATCCTAATTGATCGACTAGTTTTATCCTGCCTGATACAATATTATCTTGCTTGTCAATCCCCATTAGCCTCCCCAATTTTAAAGTTGGTTTTACACCACATTGCTTAGAGACTTTAGCTAAACATGCTAAATTACAATCTTTTTCATCCTACATCTTAATGTAATTAAGATTTATTATAAGTCTAATGTTACAGTTAAATAAATTATAACACCATGACTTTTATTGTCGATTTATGCCATTTTTAAAATTCACTTACAAAGTTCCTGGTGTTGAAAATCAAGCTGGTAGATGCTAAAAGGAGAACCGTAATCGCTTCTCCTTTTTTATGTTAAAATAACAATTAATACCGCTTCAGAGGCCTCGTTCTTAAAACACATGAGGTTCAGTGTATTCAAAGAGGAGGCTTTTCATGAATTCGAATAAAGCGACAAACGATGAAACTTCAGTTATTCTGACTAGGTTTAAAGCTTTATTTTTTGACTGGCTATTTATCTGCTTATACTTGTTAATTTTACTCAGTATTTCACTGGCACTTTACTTTCTAGTTTTAGACGGCATCCCAGAATTCACAAACATACAATCACAATTGATCGCTACTTTAACATCTGTTCTTCCTATAATCGTTATTTTCTCAATGATGGAAGGATCCGAACCTTTTGCATCTTGGGGAAAAAGAAAATCAAACTTAAAAGTCCTTTACAATAATCAGCCATTGAAAAGAAGTATAGTCAGAAATACGATCAAATTTCTACCTTGGCAATTAGGACACATGAGTACAATTAATGGTATGTATCATGACTTCAATACGCTTTATTCAATGGTGTTCTTTGTTTTATCGATGGCTTTACCCATTAGTTATATTCTGATGGTCTTCTTAAGAAAAGACAGCCGACATTTAGCTGATCTTTTAACTAAAAGCAAAGTTGTGAAAGTTGAGAGGAGTATATAAGGGATGAACGAACAGCATTCGTTAAACAAAATAAGTGATCCACACGTTCATAATCAGTCTGGGTTTATCAGTTATGGTCACAAGCCTGCCAATGCGCACAAGTGGGGACCTGGTGTACGTGATGTTTATGCCATGCACTATATCATTAAGGGGAAAGGTGTGTTTAGTACGAGAAAGGACACTTTTCATTTGGAAGCAGGCGATAGTTTTATCATCTTTCCTTATATGGAAATTTACTATTACCCAGATGCTGAGGATCCTTGGGAGTATGTTTGGGTTGAGTTTAATGGTGAAGAAGCGATGCGGTTATTAGAACAAACCACGTTGTCGATTGACAGACCAATTGCTTTAAAAAGCCCTAAATGCTTAAAATCCTTATTTGAAATTACGGAGAACGATCCGATGAAACCTTTTGTTAAAGCACGTTGTGATGCTAAACTACGCATGTTATTGTCCTATTATATGGAGTATTATCCTAGAAAAACACACGCTTCTCAGATCGATTATGTCGAACAAGCCAAACAGTTTATTCATCATCATTATTGGAAAAACACGTTAAGAGTATCGGATATAGTGGATGCTGTGAACATCGAACGAAGTTATTTGTTTCGTTTGTTTAAAGACGCAACAGGGTTATCCATCTCGAGCTATTTAACTAGCTATAGAGTGGAACAAGCCTGTGAATTGCTGAGTTCATCTGACTTGTCTATCAAATCCGTTGCTTATTCTGTCGGGTATAAAGATCCGCTATATTTCTCACGCGTCTTTAAAAAGACAGTGTCACAAACACCTTCAGCGTATGTGACACAAGTCAGTCATGTTAACGAAACAACACACACATCCCAGAATCTCGATAATATTGAATGAGCCTCTCTATCGGTTCACGACCACATTCTAACTGAACACCGAGACAGTCTATGCATAAAAAATCTTTCGCAGATCTTGAAACGAGCTTTAAATAGATCGCAACATCATCTGTTTGGAGCGGCACACGACAGTTTCGACACGTGCGGTCACTCGGCATGTTATTGTACAACCTTTGCTCTTACGACTAAACAATCCCTCGCAGGGACGACTGGATTATAGCGTTCCTTAAATTGACCGATATGTTCATGCGCCCAGCAATCATATAATTCGAGTGAATGACCCGATGCATAAGATAGCCCTAAATCCCAAAATTGCAAAGATAGTTCTCTTTGAGAGTCGCTTAAGTTAAAGAAGCCAATCGCAAGGTCACCGTCTGCTAATACTTTGACAAGCATAAAAACATCATCTGAATGGAACCATTGGGGTTCTGGTTTAATCCGAAAAGCACCGCGCCCTTCAACATCTTGATTAATGTTCAGCAATTCTTTATTAAGCAAAATATCTTTTGTCACTTGATTGGCATTACGAATATCACAGCCGATCATAAGAGGAGACCCCATCATAGCCCACAGTGAAAAATGCGTTTTATATTCATTATCACTGCAACCACCGATTGTACTTCCAATAAAACCATCGTTGCTATCCCCGTACATACCAACAACAAGCATATCCATATCATTATGACAGAATGACCCTGTATAACACGCTTTATCCAGCTGTGAAAGGGCTAAATTTTTAATCGATTCCCAACTATCTTGGATGTCTCCTGTCGAACGATACATATGAGCACCAGATTCACGAATCCACTGGTAGACATTGTCTTCTCCCCAATTACACGCAGAGAATAAAATATCTCTTCCACAATTTTTGAGCGCAAGACTCATGCGCTTATATAATAATTCACCCGACACCTGTCTTGGCTTAAAGCAGTAATCATACTTTAAAAAGTCAACGCCCCATTCTGCCAATAATTTCGCATCTTGGAATTCATGTTCGAAGCTTCCGGGAAAACCGGCACATGTATGAGTTCCGACACATGAATACATACCAAACTTCAAACCTTTATCATGAATATAGTCGGCAAGTGCGCGCATGCCACCTGGAAATTTTTCTGGGTCAGGTACAAGATTTCCATCTTCGTCTCGTTCTTTTAAACTCCAACAATCATCGATGACGATGTACTCATAACCAGCATCTTTATACCCTTCTGACACAAAACGATCGGCAACATCACGAATGAGTTGTTCGTTAATATCCCATGTGAACGTATTCCAAGAGTTCCAACCTAACGCAGGCTTCAGTCCTAATAATTGATTATCTGTCATGATCATATTCCACCCTTTTCCATAAGATTTAAGGCTTTAATAGATTCAGTAAAACATAGTGGTTTCAACCATTCTATGGCTTAATGTTGCATATACATGGATCCATGTTGTTTTTAGCGAAAATAATATCAACGCTTTGTGAAAACCGTGGTATGATGATGGCAACATTTACCCGAAGGAGTGAAAGCGTTTAAATGAAGGCGACTGATCGTTATCAATTATTATCGTATACACGCAAACCAGTAGGGATTTACGAAGACAAGCTAGCCAACAGTATGCACCTCGCTTACCGAGTCAATGATCAACCATTTCAAGCATTGAATCACAATACAGGCGTACTTTTTGCCAGAGCGACTGAAAACGAAAATCGAACGCTAAACGCAAAGTGTTTAACCAGTCCTTATATTTTTGAATTAGACAACCAAGCAGGCTATGGGGTTGTTGCGATCAGAACGGAACCAGATGGTAGCCCTGATCCAGAATGTAAAGGACAGGTGCTACTCTATACAACAACTGATTTTCTTCAGTACAAAGAACATGGATTAATTGACTTAAAAACAGATAACCATGTTCGCTATGTAACGTGCGACTATTTAAAGAACGAACAGAAGTACTGTATCAAATGGTGTGACAAAACGAATCAAACCTACCAATCTTTATTTTCTAATATTGATGACATAGACATTACACCGACTTCAGCAGCACCCATTAGCTCAAGTTTTATCACGACACCCATTGAAGGGGCACAGCCGATCAATCAGATTGATATCCCAAAAACAATCTTTGATAAATTGTTTGAACGTTTAACCGTGCCAGAAAACATTGGCGTTGACGTACCTGAAGAGGCTGTCGTCCGTTCCATAGATGAGTTAAAGCAAGTGAAAGCAAACTATTTTTATAGTGATGACACGTCAGTAACTCGGTCAGTAGACTGGGATACGTCTAACATTGATTGGTCAAAAGAAGGCACGGTCACGATTACAGGTGAGGTCAAGCAACCGACGTTTTATTTTCCACTCTCGCTCCACCGTGCTGACCCTTGTATCTTTAAAGACCAAGACGCCTACTACTTTATTGCGACCAACGACGCAGATGGCAACAATAGTTTATCTGTTAGACGTGCAAAGACATTAGCTGGTGTAGCGACAGCGCCCGAATATGAAATCATTAATACGAGTATGTACCCACACATGGTCCAGTTTCTTTGGGCACCAGAGTTTCATATGGTAGGTGATGACCTTTATATCTTCTTAGCAAGCAGTCCGAACGGCTTTAATGAAATTAGAGCACACGTGATGAAATTGAAAAAAGGTGGAGACATCTGCAACAAAAATGATTGGGAAGAACCGATCCCATTTTTGAATCAACATGGAGAAGTTTTAAGCGAAATCGGTTTGACCTTGGATATGACGTACTTGACGACAAACGGCCGACACTATGTTGTATGGGCGCAGCGCGACCTCATACCAAACGATTTAGGCTCTTGGATTTACATTGGAGAAATCGATCCCGATAAGCCTTGGCAACTCATCAGTGATCAAGTCCTTTTATCCAAGCCTGATTTCAGTTGGGCCAATAACCATGTCTACGTTGAAGAGGGGCCTTACCCATTGTTTATAGGTGATCAATTAATGATCACAACCTCTAGTGCATTGGTTGACTACACGTATTGTGTCGGTATGTTATCGATTGATAAGCATGCAGATCTATTAGACGTTAGCAATTGGGAGAGAAGCAATTATCCATTATTAACGACAGCATCTGTAGAAGGTGAGTGCGGACCTGGACATAATGCTTATGTTCAAGATGATGAAGGGTTAATTTGGAATACGTATCACGCACGCGTCGAAAAAGACGGACCGAGAAGCAGCGGCATTCGTCGCGTTCATTTTCATAAAGACGGCTTCCCAGTTCTCGATTTAACAGATGATAAAGATATTCAAGAGAAGTACCGTCGATTGAACTTATCAGTGACAATTAAACCACATTAGTCTTAAAACTTTGCAGTCAGCATACTGACAACGACAACCCAAAAACCTCTAGGAACTTCGTCATCATTTAAAATGGACGATCCACCTAGAGGTTTTGTTTATCACATAGACCTTTTCGTAACCTTACTTATTTCGATACGACAGCATTAGAAAACGCATATTGCTTACCTGGATGGTGATCGGCTAATTGACTCCCCTCTCCAAACAAATTATCACGTAACGTTGAGTCTTCGTAACCTTCTCTAACAAGCCCACGTTCTTGCAATATAGGAACTACTAACTCTACAAAATCTTCAAACGTGCCTGGGGTAATCGCATAGGCAATATTAAAGCCGTCGACACCCGCTTCGTTAACCCATTCTTCCATCTTATCTGCGATTTGAATAGGATCACCGACTGCTGCGACACCCATACCACCAATACCTACATAATCCTTGATATCAGAGGCTGTCCACTCTCGGTCAGGGTCTATTTTGGTAAAGTTTTCAACAACGGATTGAATGGAATCATTCTCCACATATTCTAATTTTTCATCTGGTTCAAATCCAGATAAATCGATACCGGACCACCCACCAAATAGAGCTAAGGCACCTTCATGACTGACGTACTGCTTATAATCGTTATACTTCTCAAGTGCTTCTTGCTCTGTTTTACCGACAATAGGCGTAAACATCGTCAAAATTTTCACTTCATCCGGTGCTCTTCCTGCCTGCACGGCTTCCTCTCTTAGTTTTGTAACCGACTGTTTGGCTGCATGAACCGTTGGTGCGCCAATAAAGATACATTCAGCATTTCTACCCGCAAATGCTCGACCCTTTTTAGATGCCCCAGCTTGATAAAGGACTGGCGTTCTTTGCGGAGATGGTTCACTAAGATGAGCACCAGGCACTTTATAATAATGGCCTTCATGTTGAATATCATGCACCTTAGCCGGGTCTGTATAGACATCATTTTCCGCATCTAATTCAACGGCGTCATCTTCCCAACTGCCTTCCCAAAGTTTATAACAAACGTCTAAATATTCTTGAGCGATATCATAACGTTCATCATGCTTGATTTGATCATCCATGCCAATATTCACAGCGGCACTTTTTAAGTACGATGTGACAATGTTCCAACCTACCCGTCCTTTTGTTAGATGGTCCAATGTCGACATTCTACGGGCAAATGTGTATGGATGTTCATGCGTGACTGATGATGTCACACCAAAACCTAAATGCTTCGTCACAGCAGACATCAATGGCACCACAAGAAGTGGATCGTTAACAGGTGACTGCGCACCGTGGCGAACGGCCGCATCTCTTGAGCCCTCGTATACATCATACGTGCCTAGTACGTCTGCTAGAAAGACCGCATCAAATTGTCCTTTTTCTAAAGTTTTCGCGAGATCAATCCAATATTCGCTATCTTTATAACGATGAGATTGATCTTCAGGATGTTTCCAAAGTCCTGGTGATTGATGTCCTGAACAGTTCATATCAAATGCATTTAAATAGATTCGTTTTGTCATTGTTTACGTCATCTCCTTATGATTTTTTAAATTATATCGTAACGCTATGTTTTGCATTGACCTTCTCTACAAACAGCGCAAGCTGATGTTTGATCCGTTTTATAATCAACTCATCTGTAATCGGCTGTTCAATCTGTTGCTTATCAACTTGATCGTCTGATAAATAAACCCCTTGAATACTCTCTCCCTTAAGCGTAGCTAAGACAGGTTTTAATGTGTATTCAATCGCTAATACGTGCGAATGACTCCCCCCTGTCATGACCGGAAAAACAGGTGTGTCTTTTAATACGTCTTGAGGCAATATATCAAGTAAAGCTTTTAATACACCGGTATATGCCGCTTTATAAACGGGAGACCCTACTACAACGCCTTTTGCAGTTTGTAATAAAGAAGCGATCGATTGAATATCATCATGTTGATAATCACCATTAAACAGCACTTCCACTTGAACATCTTTTATCGAAATATGCTTAATCGTAAAACCTTCTTTCCTCAGCCAACTCCCCATATACCTTAAAACAGCATCAGACCTAGACGTCTCTGAAGGACTACCAGATAAAATCACAATTTCGCCCATGTTACTCATCCTTTCTTATTTTTTTATATACAAAAAAGACACCTTCTCTTAAAGAGCGCACAAACTTCTACCGCTACAATAAGTTCAAGATGCCTTTAGTTGTCTAATCAGCATGTTATTTATTTTTGGGTGTTACGATTCGCTGTTGGCGAACCTTTTGTTAATGCAAACCGCTTCTTTTCCGTTGTATCCACTTGCGTAATGTTGCCATCATGTACAGTAATGACTACTGAACCAAACGTTATGTTCTCCAAGGCAGACAAAATATGATTCACTTTTAATTCATCTAATTTCTCCATTTTGTAAGACCCCTCCTTGTTTTATTCTCACTTGCACATTCAGTTGTCCGCTCCATATGCTAGACATTAAAAAACCCCTCTTCAGATAAGAAGAGGGGTTAGTATACTAGAAAAATAGTAAATGGCTCTCTTCTTATCTTTCAAGCAAATGCTTGCTGGATTTGGCACAGTACCATTTGGTCTGTTGCCGAGGCTTCATTGGGCCAGTCCCTTCACCTCTCTGGATAAGAAAAATCATTGTCATTAAGTTGTAGTTAACAGAATAAATGATGTTCACAAAATTGTCAATATTTTTTCAGAATAATGGAAATATTGTTTAAATTATTAGCGAAGTAACTGTTTAGTAGTTAAAATTAAATAAAACTTACTTTATTATTTCCTTGAAGGTAAAATAGTATCATTATCACAAAAGAGAAGGTTACTAAATAAGGAGGAGAGCGCTATGTTTATTGGTGAAAATTTAACAAATCTTCGAATCATGCATGGGTATTCACGAAACAGCTCTCTGAAATGTTACAAGTAACAGAACAGGCCTTATGGCAGTATGAAAATAACTATACCTCACCAAAGATGCAAATTGTTAATAATTTTAAATCTATATTTAAAGTTAAAAGTAAATATATTTATGAGAAAGATATCTTGAAACGATATTACACACCTGAAAATATAACGATGATGAATATTGCATACCGTTCTAAAGTAATGAATATTGCTTCAAAAACACAAGCTGAGGCAAAGCATGTAGCATATTTAGATAGTGTTGTTAATTATATTACAGAGAATGTGTAGCTACCTTCACCAAAAATCGTACACATAAGAGATGAGATCATTCATTATTTGAATCATTCCACTGATGATCGAACAATTCAAATATATGAGGCAGCTCGAATAGCACGAGAAAGACTAGGGATAGGTGATCGCAGTAATCAAGATCTTATATTCTTGATTGAAAAAAATGGTGTATTTATATTCGAGAAATCACTCGATACTGAGTTTGATGCTTATAGCTTATAAACCAATAACGATCAAACTTTAGTTATATCCCCTAATTAACAACGTTCTGTTGCGAATTGTTAACTAGATGTTTTTTATGAGCTTGGATATTTACTACTCTATTATAAAGTTGAATTTAAAAATTCAGACCCGCAAAAACAAAAATTATAAACAAGTGTATTGATTTGAGAAGTAATAGAAATGAATTTAACAAATGCGATAACTTTGATACGTTTGATAGAACTTTTTGGGGAATCGAGAGTGTATGTTAACACTGGCTTTGATTATCATATAAAATTATAAATAAGAAATCGAAAATCATATAACGGATTGATAAGATTAGATAACACTTCTCCACCTGTAAATGTAGCTTCACTTTCTTTCATGTTCTTTCATGGAAAGTGTCAGACTTAATATCTCAATATTATCAATTCAATCTTCATAGTAAGTGTTTGCGTGTGCATAATCGCCTTTGATGCCATGTACTTTAATAATTCATTTTTTAACCTCTTAGCTAAATTTTGTGCTGATTAATCTAAATCGTATTTTACTATCTTCCATGTACTACTAATCAGCATGAAATTACTGTAATTTATTGTTTTATACATAAAGCTCGATGTAATAACCCTATTTTGTTTTTAAATACATAGCGAGAACAGAAATGCTTAATCATATGAAAAAGTTAAAAATTAATAATAATATTTTCCCAAAACCTTGACTTTATTAATTTCATAATTTATCCTTTCATTTACATAATTAATCAATTATGTAACTTATTTACAAAATTTAGAGGAGGATTTATGTTATTAAGTATGTTTTTTAAAAAGTCATTTATCTCGTTTTTAGTTGTTATTCTATTTATTGGAGCAAGTTCACCATCGCATGTAAGTGCAGAAATTAATGAATCTAATCCAACAGAAAGCGAACTATCACAGGAAACCATTAGCTTAGCCGATAATTATATAACAGTGACAAATAATCAATTTGTAATAGATAATGGGGATAAATTGGAAAATGAAATTGGTGAAAAAGAGTTTAATATTGTAAAAAATCTAGTAAAAGAAAATAATCAATTACTAAAAGAAAATTGGAGTAACAATATAGAAAAAAAAGGAGATAAATTTACTGAATCGGTTCAAAATAAACAAAGTGGTCAATTTACTACTCAAGCTGTAGATACTTCTAAGTATATAGATATTGATTACACTTGGTGGGGAATGCAAATTTATTTTTCTTCATCAGCTGTTACTCATTTGAATGATTATCTTGCAATTCAAGGTTTTGTTGGTGGTTTAGGTGCTGCTAATGGAATACAAAGTTTTCTAGCTAGAAATGGACTAAGAGTAACTTCAAAAGCATTAGGACCTGTGGCACTTTACTCAGGCGCTATCAGTTGGGCTATGGGGAAAGTTGATAATGGCAATGGAGTTAAACTGAATTGCGTACTTTATGTGCCAGCTACTATTACAGCGGCATAGTTGATTTTTAAAATAAGTTGTAACTACCAATTAACCTTTGCTAAAATTATATAAATAATCAAAACAAACATTCAAAAAGATTGAATGTTTGTTTTGATCTGTATAGAGTTAGCGAAGCTTAATTTAAAGGGATCTATAGGACAAAGTGGGACCACAGGTATCGAAACCAGTCGATTCAAGAGACAAGACCCTCAGGGAAAAGTGACGATCCAGCTTCGCAAATGACGGTATTTATGCTCTGATTGTAGCAAGACGTTCTATGAACGTTTACAAACGATCAACCGTTACCAAATAGCGCTGGCCACTGTACAAAATGAGGCACTTATGTATGTGGTCAAAAGCTCATTTACGAGAGCAGCCCGCTGGACTGGTATAACAGTGACAAGACTCATACGCTCCTTTGATCGTTGATGTGGATACGATCAAAAATATCTGAACGCCTATGATACGAGTGGGGTCGATATCGTCATGATAGATCTTTCAAAGTGGTTTAAGAAAGCGGTGCGTGACGTAATGGGAGACATTAATAAAAGGCTCTAAGTCAAATGTTGAAGTGAGCTAACGCTCAGTCCTTATTTTTATACAATTCGGATATTCACATCTTTATATTGATGATGCAATAGAACTTTTAATCGAAACCGAGCAAACCGCCCAAAACCAAAGGCATTACGCTTAATAACTTTAGTTTGGTTGTTAATGTCGTCGACATAGCCATTATGTAGGTCAAAAGCGAAGCTATTTAAAATCTCTTTTTGCCAATTTTGAAAGGTTGAAATAGCTCTTTCAAATTCAACAACCCCTGACGCTTTGACAAGATCATAAAACCTATCAAGACGTGCCCGCGGCAAGCGAGTAGTCGATCACTCATCACTTTACTATAAAAGCAACATGTTGGATTGTATCTTTACCCCAACATATATTTTAGAGCCGGATAAAAAGAGCCGGAGCCAGGTGAAACGGAGTAACAAACTGTTGTGGTAGTCTCATTACGACCTGAACGAAGAACAGAGGGAGAAGGTCGAAAGGCTTCTTCAGATTGATCCAAGGTCAAGAGAGGGATACCAGCTAAAAAACTGGGTGAAACGTTGGTTCAGAGAAAGTGATCATAAAACCGCAACGAAACAGATCGACCAATGTCTGAAAGAATTGAGGGCTTCCAAAATAGAAGGATTTAACAGGGTTCACAGAACCTTTACGTATTGGCGCCAAGAGATTCTTCAAGCCTTGAGGTTTAATCAAGGATTTTAGAGCCTAATTAGTTCAACTTCACGCCACTGGGAAGCCGAGAGCAAACGTCATCAAGGTATATGAATTAACCTCGTTCACTTCTGATAAATGGTTAAAACAACACAGCGAAAGTGGTTCCTTTGAAGAGAAAGATAAATGAACACCTGAACAAGAAGAGTTAATCAAACTCAGAAAAGATAATCAAAATCTTGCGACTGAAAACGATACCTTAAAGCAAGTCACACTGATCATGGGACGAAAGTAGATGTGATTCGTCAAAAGCGTCACAAATATTAGGTATCAGCAATGTGCTATTGTCTCAAACCCCAAAGAATACATACTATTATGAAGCTAAGAATAACGATGATAAACTTAATGAGCTTATCTTTGATACCTAGCAGAAAAGTCGTAAGATTTTTGGCCTACCGAAAATTTATGTTAAGCTCACAAAGAAAAATTGGAACGTCTCGCGACGGCGTATTGAACATATCATGAAAGAACAAGTCTTAGTATCAAAATACATTGTTGATCGATTTAAACCTATGAAACCATAAGTCAACGAATCTGAGATTGGAAATCTATTACGCTATGAGTTTTATCAATCAGAAACACATAAAATAATGTTCAGTGACTTAGCCTGTATTCGTGTTGGGCATAGATGGCATTATATTTGAATTTAGGTCGATTTATATAACCGTGAAATCATCGGCCATAGGATTTGATCATATAAGAATGCAACATTAGTTCATCGTGCGTTTGCATATGTCCAAGAAAATTTATATGAATTTGAAATGTTCCAAACAAATAGTGAAAGTGAATTTAAAATCATATTAATTGATGTAGCTCTTCACACATTCAATATAAAATGCCCTATGAGCTATAAAGGATCCCCCCTCAATATCGCCGTAGCAGAAGATACATTCAACGTGACTAAGATTGAGTTTGTTGGGACTGTCCATTTTAATGATATGAAAAGTGTTTTGTTTTACAGTTTTAATAGAAACTTTATTTTTCATCAACACTTACTCCTATTGAAAGACCAGAACTTATTGCTAACACAAACATGTATCCTGAACTAACATTATAACTAAATTGTAAAACAACAAGTAAAAGGAATAAAATTAAACCAAAAATAAATAGAGGTCTTTTAATAATACCCAACACTATCACTCCTTTGTTCCAAAAAGCATTTGTATTTATTCTCATTTTACAGAATATAGTAGTTTTTTTCAAATGATTCTTTTTTAAAAAATGTCCTTGACAAAGGCTACAATTCACCCCAAACATATGAAGATTTTGTTTTAATATTAAAGAATTATGAAAAAAGTATAAGCACATTAAACTATGGTGTTTGGCTCGATGATGACAACGCCATCTCACTTCCTTCAAGTTCTTATAGTGACAAGGTTCTTGATTACGCAAGTAAACATATTAAAAAAGACAGTCAGCAAGTCTTTCTTATACAAGTCGAAGCCGGTACAGGGAAAAGTGTTGTCTTAAGTTCACTATTTAATACGCTACAAGACTATGATAAAGACAGAAGTTCAACGCTACATAACACGAATAACTATCTGTTAGTTAATTATGGTGAAATGATCAAAACTTATGAAAGTATTGCGAGTAGTTTACCTAACTTAAAGAAGAAAAACTTTTTAAAGCCTACATCATTTATAAACCAAATAGACAGCGGAAAAATTGAGAAAGCTGATGTTTTGTTAATTGATGAAGCGCACTTATTATTAAGTAAAGAAGATGCTTATAACAATTTCAATTACAAAAACTAATTAGAAGAGATCATTAAACGGAGTAAAATAACGATTGTCATATTTGACCCTAAACAAGTCCTTAAGTTAAAAAGCTATTGGGATGAAAATATGATCAAAGACATTACCAGTCAATATCAAACGACTGACTTCTATTTAGATGATCAATTTCGGATACAAGCTGATGACCGAGTCCCAAACTGGATCGATGCCTTTATTGATAATCATTTATTGCCGATTCCTAACAATTTAGAGAACTTTGAGTTTAAGATATTTAATAACAGTCAAGACATCAAACAGGCTATATTCAAGAAAAATGAAACTGTTGGCCTATCAAGGCTAGTCTCAACATTTGATTACACTCATAAAAAAGACGGGAATAGTTACATTGTAGATGAAGGTGGGATTGATCTACCTTGGAACCATACGGATGCTAAAAAAACGTGGGCAGAGGAAGCCTCTACTGTTAATGAGGTTGGATCGATCTATACAGTTCAAGGCTTCGACTTAAACTATGTAGGGGTCATCATTGGCCCTTCGATTAGCTATGATGATGAAAGAGATCAACTCATCATCAGGCCTGAAGAATATAAAGATACAGAAGCCTACAGAAAAAGAAAAGATTTAACCGAAGATGAAAATGAGCAATTAAAATTAAACATTATCTTAAATTCTCTCAATGTTTTAATGTAACGTGGAATTCATGGATTATATATCTACGCAACAGATCCTAAACTCAGATCTAAATTACTAGAGTTACAAGAGGAGGGACGACATGAGCGAATTTGAAACGCTAATGGATCAGATTAATCAGTTCAGAGAAGAAAGGGATTGGCTACAATTTCATAACCCTAAAGATCTTGCTCTCTCTCTAAATTTAGAGGCAGCCGAACTCTTAGAAAACTTCCAATGGAAATCGAGTGAAGAAGCCATTGATACCCAATTACCTGAAATTAAGGATGAACTTGCTGATGTCATGGTCTATGCATTAATGTTTTGTTCAGATTTAGATATAGACCCCGAACAAATTATTAAGGCTAAGCTTGAAAAAAATCAAGAAAAATATCCTATTGAAAAAGCCAAGGGTAATAAAAAGAAATATCATCACCTATAAGCTTGATCAATGACAATTCTTATATACAACGTTTTAAATGACACAACCAGTATCTTTTGTATGGATAATAAAGATACCGGTTGTGTCATTCTTTTGATCTTAAAATGTTTTATAGTCAAAATCACAGATATAAAAAGGGTTTTTTGCTTTTTTGTTTAATATTAAAAATATAGCAAGGAAAGTTTTTATGAGATAAATAATTGTATGGTTATGGATTTTTGATCAGTATTTACACTCGTTCAGTAACATGATAATCTTTCAAGGCTCCATTATTATACTGATTAATAATTTTTAAAAAGGAAGGCTAGAGATGCCAAAACAAATAATGTACGTATTTATTTTGACTTTCCTAATTATTCTTTTTATCTTTTTCTACAATGTAATTACGTTAGATTTCTACATTATATTAAGGACTCTAATGACTTCACTTTTACTTTCTATAATTATTTCAACAGTCCTATTCCTGCTGTTAAGATTACTACAGAAGTAGCATTAGAAGACAAGTCATGACATTGTAAAATCATAATTTAAGAGTCACTATTTTATTAAATCCTACTAATTACCACCCTACACCTAATTGCTCAATCAATTGCCCTACATGCAACAATTCAACGTCTTGATAAGCTTTACCAATAATCGTCACACCTATTGGCTCACCTGTTTCACGTTTAAACCCAGGTAATGTTAGGGCTGGATAGCCGGATGTCGCATACAGTGACGTGGCGTAATTGCTCAACGTGATGAGAAAATCAACCGATTGAAAGGCTTCGTCAAGCGCATCCTTGGTGATGGATCGGTTTTTTTCAATCAACTGCTGAATCGTTTCTTCTGAAAAATCATGTCGTATCGATTTTTCAATTAAATCTTGTCCATAAGGAACACGATCTTTAGGGTCTTGTTCATTAAATTTGAACACGTCTTCTAGTGTGATCGGTTGATCCGTTCGTTTGAAAAACTCACGCACACCTTCACCGAACTGATAAATAAGCACATCGAAAAAGTTGACGTTGTGCGCTTCTTCATTTAACGTGACGTGTTCACAGCTTGCCCCCGCTTCTTTTAACCCATCAGTAAACGTGCGAATGACGGAAGCATCTTCTTCTCGATAGGTACCCGTAATCGCTTGATCTGTCAGTTCACCAAATGTATACGCATCTAACGGCTTGCTAAAATCATCTAAACGCCCCTCAATCGGTGCCATCGCTTTAAATAAGTAATAGCAATCCTTAACTGTATTCGCCATAGGCCCTGCTGTGTCATGCGCTTTTGCGATTGGAATAATTCCATCTTGAGACACGGTCGTTAACGTCGGCTTTAAACCAACGACGCCATTTTGGCTGGCGGGATAAATAATTGAACCGGCTGTTTCTGTCCCAATCGCGACAGGACTCATGTGTTCAGCGACAGCTACTGCACTACCAGAGCTTGATCCTCCCACATCAAATGGCCCAAAGGGATTTTTCGTTTGACCACCTATTGCTGAATAACCATTAGCACTGTCTGTCGTCATAAAGTTTGCCCATTCAGACAGGTTCGTTTTCCCTAAAATGAGGGCACCCTTTTCTTTTAACGCTTGAATAATTTCAGCATCTTCTTTACTATAAAAATCTTTTAAAATAGCAGCCCCTGCTGTTGTCGGCATATTCACGGTTTGAATATTATCTTTAATCAGGACAGGAAGACCGTACAACGGATCATGCTTTTCGTTATAAACACAAGCGGCCGCTTCTTCAATGATTGATTCATTTAATGTGATCACGGCTTGAGTGCCTCTCGTGTCGAGCACACGATTATAAAAAGCTTTCGCAATATCTGCATAGGTCGCTTGATTCGTTTTCACAAGGGCTTGTAATCCTTCACTATCACTCGATAGAATCCGGTCCATAAGTTCAGAGTCAACCTCTTGTCTTTCCGCTTTTAAACGTACTTTATAACTTGATGTCGGTGGCTTTTTAAATTGTTTCATTTTTTGATTCTTTAAATAAGCATCACTATTAAATGTCATACGGTCACATCCTTCGTCAGTTATTATAGATAAGCATAACACGTCCAGTTAAGAATGGGGATCATTTCGTTTTAACGCAAAAAAGAACCACCAATGACGCATCACTGGCGGTTCTGATCCATTTACATAATCATTAATCTTTAAATTCTGCGACCAATCCTTGTGTCGATTGTTTCGCATCCCCAAAAAGCATGCGCGTATTGTCATTAAAGAATAACGGGTTATCAATACCAGCAAAGCCTGGATTGAGTGAACGTTTCATGACAATGACCGTTTGCGCTTTATCAACATCAATCACGGGCATCCCGTAGATTGGCGATGTTTCATCTGTTCGCGCTGCCGGATTAACAACATCATTCGCCCCGATCACGATCACGACATCCACCGTTTCGATCGTTGGATTGACATCATCCATCTCTTTCAATTGTTCATACGGCACATTCGCCTCAGCTAATAACACGTTCATATGACCTGGCATACGACCCGCGACTGGGTGGACAGCAAAGTTAACCTCTGTTCCATTTGCTTCAAGTTGATCGGCCAACTCTTGAATCGCGTGCTGAGCTTGAGCAACAGCCATTCCGTAGCCAGGTACAATTAACACATTGCTCGCCGCTTCTAACATTAAATAAGCATCATCAACAGCGACAGGATTGGCTTCACCTTGGAAACCACCACCTGACTGTGATTTACCGGATCCAAACCCACTAAAGAGGACATTCGATAATTTCCGGTTCATCGATTTACACATAATATTCGTCAAAATAATACCACTTGAACCAACAAGTGCACCGGCAACGATCAACACATTGTTCGTTATAACAAAACCAGCAGCACAAGCTGCCATCCCACTAAATGAGTTTAATAATGAAATGACAACGGGCATGTCGCCTCCACCAATTGGAATGACGAAAGAGATCCCTAATAGACAAGCCAGTATAATCGTTGCAATCACTAACGTATAGGAATCAATGTTCACCGTTTCACGTAACGGTGCAAATAAAATGGCTGCACCGACCAGTAGCGCAACTAATAAAAGGTTAACAAATTGTTGTCCTGGATATTGAATCGGTTTACTCGGTAGCTTCTCAGACAACTTACCCCAAGCAACGATCGAACCGGTAAATGTCGCCCCACCAATTAAGATCGTCACAATCACAATCAAAAGCGATAAAACGGAAACATCCATAAATTCACCTGTTGTCGTGTAGCGATGATACTCAGACCACGCGACGAGCAAACTTGCCGCACCACCAAACCCATTAAATAGAGCTACCATCTCTGGCATAGCGGTCATCGCGACTAAACGTGCTGCCATAGCACCAACAAGTGCACCAGCGATCATCCCAAGTGCGATCCATTGCCATTCTAAAACGTCATGACTGACAAGGGCTGAGACAATCGCAATCAGCATCCCTAAAGCCGAAAGCATATTACCTTGTCTTGCTTGTTTAGCATTCCCTAACATTTTTAAACCAAAAATAAATAAGATTGCGGATAACACATATAACATTTGAACAGCTGTTTCTTCAATCATTGCGAGTCCTCCTTACTTCCGAACATGGATAACATACGATCTGTTACCATATAGCCTCCAACGACATTTATCGTCGCAAAGAACACCGCAAGTGTACCGAGTACAATTCTTACGCCTTCACCACCTGCAACAAACGTACCTGCCAAGCTCAAAATTGCACCGACCACGGTAATACCAGAAATGGCATTTGAACCTGACATAAGTGGTGTATGTAACTGTGCCGGCACTTTAGAAATTAATTCAAATCCTAAAAACGAAGCTAAAATTAATACAAATACTAACATCATGCCCATCATTTACCTCCATATATGTCTTTTAGTTGGTCATTTTCGACTTGACCATCTTTTGTGACTAAACAACCTGCCATAATCTCATCTTCACGATCTAAAACAATCGTTTTTTCCTCTGGATTATAAAAATGACTAATGAGATTCGTTAAGTTGCTTGCATACATCTCAGATGCATCATAAGCGACTTCACCGGTTAAATTATCAATTCCGACGAGTTCAACACCTTCACGTATAACGGTTTCATTTAAGACCGTGCCTTCGACATTTCCACCGAAACATGCTGCCATATCAATAATGACCGATCCGTCACGCATGTCTTTCAACATATCATTTGTGATAATCACTGGCGCTTTCTTACCAAAAAGACGTGCCGTTGTAATGACCAAATCAGCCTTCGCACAGCTTTTAGCCATTTCTTGTTGTTGGATCTTCAGTTGTTCTTCTGTTAAGGCTTTTGCATAACCATCTTTACTTTGCCCGGTTTCACCTAAATCAACTTTCACAAACTTTGCACCTAAAGAGGTCACTTGTTCTTCAACGACTGACCTTGTATCAAACGCCTCAACACGCGCACCTAGACGCTTAGCAGTCGCAATCGCCTGCAACCCTGCAACACCTGCACCAATGACAAATACTTTCGCTGGTGCGATCGTACCTGATGGTGTCATCATCATCGGGAAAATCCGGTCGAGTCGATTCGCGCCTAAAATAACAGCGACATAGCCGGCAAGTGATGCTTGTGAACTAATCGCATCCATCTTTTGAGCAAGCGTCGTCCGTGGCACCATATCCATACTAATCGCGTTCACATTGTGCGTGACGAACGCTTCAACGACAGGCTTTTGATGGAAAGGATCTAAGAAACTAATGTTTAGAGCCCCTTCTTTCATTTGACCAATCATCTCAACTGATGGTGCATTGACCCATAAAAAGACGTCCCCGGTCTCTAAAAGAGAGGATCGATCCGTCTCCACTTGAGCACCAACCTTTTCATACGCCTCGTCCTTAATCATCGGTGTGAATCCCGCTTCAACGCTAACCTCAACGCCATCAAGTTGAAGCAATTTCTTAACCGCATTCGGAACTAAGGCCGCACGTGGTTCATTTGTTTCTTTTAATGCTACAATTTTCATAACTCACGTTTCCTTTCTTTAGTTTCTCCCAAAAACCCTGCATAGACAGACTTATTAAACCTTTTAGTATAAAATATACAGAATTTTCAGTTAATTTAAGATGAATCTATCACTGTTTTTAAACCTTGTCAATTGAACAAACAATAGAAAAAACTTTGATAGATTAAGTTTTCATTCTCTCGTGTTGTTTAATCATATGATAAAAACGCAACCCTAATGCGAGTAAGGGTTACGTTTTTATAGATTTGAATCTTAATGCATAGACTGTCGGCGGTATACCATAACGAAATAAGAAGCACCAGCGATCAGTAATGAAAGGCCGATTAACAACATCGTATACATGTTCGTTGCTGTATCTGGAAGTCTTTCTCCTTCTTCATTTGTAGCGTTAGCTTCTCCACTACCTGATTGATCTTCGTCATCATCAGACGTCGTTGCTACAACCTCATCTTCATCTTGCTCCTCATCGTCGTCTAAGTTTGTGACGGGGGATTCACCCTCATCTTGATCTATCTCTTCTGCAAGATCTTCATCTATGACTGGATCTTCATCGTTCTCATCCTCTTCAACCGGATCTGTAACCGGTTCTTCATCTAATTCAGAAAGCGGTGTAAATCGAACCCAATCATATTCAGCAACAAGTGGAATATCCTCATCATCAAATGCACCCGTCCAATCATCTACACCCACGCCAGGCCACAAATTCATCATAATTTTCTGGGGTGTTTGTGGAATGTTTTCAGTTGCTGTATGAACAGCTTCACCATTTACATACCACGTAATGGCATCTTCTCTCCAATCAAACGCATATGTGTTAAATGACTCTGATGCATCAAATCCTAAGTCATGATAATACTCATTACCGCCTACCCCATCAGTGAAGTAGTTAAATTGTATCCTTGTTGTGTCTTTACCTAAAAACTCTATATCAATCTCGTCCCAAGGATCGTTATCCCAATCCCATTCACCTGTATAAGTAAAAAATGAAGATACCGTTCCTTCTGATTTGACAGGCTTCATACTGACTTCATACAATCCATAATGATAAAAATCATTTGTACGTAGTTCACCAGATTTATAAGGTATACCTGTTTCGGAGGCTTCTTCATCATGATCAAGCGTTAGCAACATATACCCATCTTCAAACGTCACCTGCTCTGGATACCACGTTGTATTAAACATATCACCATTAGTCCAAACACCTGCCATTGACCATCGCTCTTGGTCATGACCATCAAACGCTTCATAAAATGAGCTGCCCATAGGTCTTTCTTCCGGTGTATCCTCAGACTCATCAGCTGAAACAGTACCTATGAAACTAAAATGAGAAACAGTTAAGAATAACGCCAATAAAACCATAAAACTTTTTTTGAAATTCATCCTACATAACCTCCATTTTTTTAATAAAGCATCTTACAGGACGTTCGGAGCCACCACCTCCTTAAAAGGTTTGAATTACAAGTACGTTAAATTAAGTTCATTATCCTATTTACGAAAGTGCTTTCGTAAATGGTTAAAAGGAAAAATCTATCTATTTAACATTGATTTTTTGGTAAAAGTCGGTGAGTCATTTGCGTAGCGTTCTAATCATATATAAGAGGTATCGATCACAGTCGTGTCACGTTCTATAAAAAGCAGATTAAATAACAATCTAGCAACGTTACACTTGATTAATTTTTGAAATAGATTGACAAGATGCTCTCTCCACTAATCGAACAGGCACTTTTACAGACATCAGCTGTCTTTCCATTGAATTAATTTGTTCAAACAGCAGATTGGCTGCTGTTTTTCCTATAAGCGTGGTTTCCTGTCTAATGGTCGTTAACCCAGGGGTCATGAATCTTCCAATCTTAATGTCATCAAAACCAACGACGGAAAAATCATCGGGAACACTTAAACCGGCCTCTTGAATAGCCGTGATCGCACCAATTGCCATCATATCTCCCGCTGCATAAATGGCCGTCGGTAAATCTGTTAACTTCAAAATCTGTTCCATAGCAGCTTTTCCACCCTCATATGTGAAGAGCCCACCATCAACGACATACTCATCATGTACCGTTAAGCCATGCTTTTTCATCACACTATAAAAGCCTTCTAATCGCTGTTGTCCAGCAAATTGTGTCGTGCTTCCGTGAAGATGTGCAATTTTCGTATGCCCTAATGAATGTAAATGATCAATCGCCAATTCACTACCATGGATATTGTCACTATAGACAACATTCGCTCCTCTCATATCAAGATCGACGACAACAGATGGCAAATCTGATTCAATTAACTTTTTTAATTCAGGCGAATCCATTTCGGAACAAACAACCACAACACCATCAACACCTCGGTAAAGAAAGTGATCAACATACGATTTAGGCTCACTTCCGATATTATTTGAGGCGAAAAGAAGATCATAGCCTTCCTTCTCAGCAGATTTTTTAAAACTTTCAATCGTTGCATTAAAAAACGGATGCTCGATCCCTGAATCCTCATCAAAAACAACGCCAATTGTCCAAGACCGTTTCGTTGATAAGGTTCTAGCACTTGAGCTAGGATAATATCCCAGTTCATCAACTGCTTCACTAATTTTTCGTTTCGTCTTTTCCCCCACATCGGAGTAATTATTAAGCACCTTCGAGACGGTACTAATTGAATACCCCGTTTTTTTCGCAATATCATAAATCGTGACCATAACGTATGTCTCCTCTTGAGTTTCGGTAATTCTTTCAATTATACTGCATGATATTTTTTAAATATCGAGTAGTTCAAACTCATCAGCACGTAAGCAAATACACTAATCCCAATTGACATAAACAGCTTCGGATAATTTATGGCAATAAGGATGTACGCAACAAGCCATATCAACTGTAACAAAGACATAGCTGGACGTGCAAAAACAAGACCGATTGCTGACTTAAAATAACGAATTGTCTTTTGGTGCTTGAAGTGTGCCATAACTGAGAATGTATTTAAAAAGCTTAACACAATAATCGTCCCAATACTAAAGATGGCTATGTAGATGTATAAATGAACCGCTTGATCGTAAAAGTACGAAACGAAGGAAGCGTTCACATAAATAATATAAAACAAAATCATAAATAATGCACCTATTAGATTAGATGATATAAAGTCTGTCTTATAATAAATTAAAAAACTTCGGAATAATGGTAGATCTGTCTCACCCTTTATCCATTCTCGAACCGAACGAAATAAAGCAACTGTTGCTGGCATAAATCCAAAAATGCCTAAGCCAACTACTAAAAAGACCAACCACAAAATATTAAGTACGATGAAGCGATAGATGACATCTGTAACCGCAAATATCATTCTGTTCACCTTGACCACCCCATTCTATTCCTTATTATGAGAGATAATACAGGTGATTTCTATAAGTAGTAGAAATCACCATTAAAACCTCTATCTTTCATCTATCTTATTTTACTGCGCCTTCAGATAAACTTTGAATGAACAAACGATTAAATAGTAAGAATACAAAGATCAATGGAACCGTTGCCCAAAACGTCCCTGACATGATCATTCCATAATCCATTTCTCTTGCATCGTTTAAAGCACGAAGGGCAACTTGCAATGTGTGCACAGATGGGTCACGTAATACGACAAGTGGCCACAAGAAATCATTCCACACATGCATAAAGACAATAATACCGAGTGTCGCAAAAGCAGGTAAAATCATCGGGACCACAACGTTCCAGTACACACGGAAGTTAGAACATCCATCCATTTTCGCTGCTTCTACAATCTCATAAGGCACACCATCTTCTATATATTGCCTCATCCAAAATATACCGAATGCATTAATTAAACCCGGTACAATGATCGCCCGAAAATCATTCAACCAACCTAAGGTCGTAATAATATAATATTGTGGTATTAAGCCGAGTTGAGGCGGAACCATCATGGTGACAAGAATCAATGCGAATAAAACTTTTTTCCCTTTAAAAGGTAACTTTGCAAATGCATACCCTGCTAGTGAACATAAGAATAACGTACCAAACGTAATCGTTGAGGACACGATCACTGAGTTCCACATGGATCCAAAGAAATCAATACTGTCCGTTACTTTTTGAAAATTTTCAACTAGATTATTCCCGGGTGTAAACGGTGGTGGCACTGAATTGATTTCACGATTTAAACGCGTTGACATGACAAACATATAATAAAATGGAAACAGAGAGATTAACCCGGCTCCAACTAATACTAAATAAACAAAGAATTTTTTAATTGAAAATTTCCCTTCTCCTACTTCTTTCGTTGACATATTCGCCCCTCCTAACTCACTCTTCTTTTTGAGCGACCGATTAGATTTGATAACGCTAAATTAATAGCAGTCAATGTGATAATAATGACAAATAGAACAATGGCCGCTGCTGATGCCGTACCGAATGTATTGTATACAAAGGCATCTCGCCACAAGTACGCCACGACCGTAATCCCTTCTTCACGCAAACCTCGCCCTAAAAAGATTAAGGGTTCTGTGAATAGTTGAAGACTACCAATCGTTGCCGTAAATACAACAAACATAACAATACGTTTTAACATCGGAAGTGTAATCAGTCGAAGTTGCTGCCCAATACTAGCACCATCAATCTTGGCAGCTTCATATAACTCTCTTGGAATACTTTGCATACCCGCTAAGAAAATAATTGTATTGTAACCAACCCAACGCCAGAACACCATCGTCGCAATGGCAAATTTCACTGGCCAATACTCAGCAGCCCAACGTATAGGGCCTCCATCAAAAAGGCTGAGTATGTAATTGGCAAAACCAAAAGGCTGGTTGTTAAATACCAATCCGAATATAATCGCCACAGCAACTATGGATGTAATATAAGGTAAAAAAATGAGTGTTCTGAACGTATTACGAAAGCGAATCAATGATGAATTTAGTGCAAACGCAATCAAAAGTGATACCACAATTTGGGGTAATGTTCCTAACAACCCTATAATAAAAGTGTTTTGTATCGATGAATAAAAGATGGGATCCGAAAAGATAAATCTAAAGTTATCCAACCCATTGAACGTCATGGGGTCTAAACCATCCCAACGAAAAAACGACAAGTAAAAACTAAACAACATTGGGAACAACCCAAAAATTGCAAATAAAATAAAAAATGGTGAAATAAATAAGTAAGCGGCTATGGCAGAACGTCTATTTTCCGTTAGCCAACTGTTCTTCTTTGTTGCTTCCAACTTTACTACCCCCTTGCCAAAATAGAGTAACGATTAAAACAATGAGTATGTCCGAAAAGGCGCTTCTTTTCCTTTTCGGACACGTATTCATTAAACTATCGTCGTAAAATACCTTCAATCCGCTGTAATGCAGCTTCCCACTCATCATCTGGATCATCACCAGCAGACATGTTATCAATCGCTTGCTTTAACTCTTCATCAACCGGATAGTACAAGCGACCTTTGTAAACAGGGATAACTTGTTGAGCAGCTTCTGAGAATACTTGTGCTGTCGCAATACCACCGAAATAATCATCTTCATAATCCATAAATTCTGGCATCTCATATACCTGTGGAGATGATGGGAATAAGCCATAACCTAAAAATGCCTCTAGTTGCTGTTCTGGTGCTGTTAACCACTCAATAAATGCATACGCTTCTTCTGGGTGCTCACTTTCTTCTGGAACTGTTAAGTAAGAACCACCCCAGTTTCCAGCACCTTCAGGCATAGTTGTAATTGACCAAATACCTTCTTCTGGACTATTATCTTTAATCTGTCCTTGCATCCAAGCCGGCGCTAACATCGTTGCATATGTGCCTTCTTCCATTCCAGCAAACCATTCAGGTGTCCACAGTGGAATGTCGCCCACCAACTCATCTTCAAATAAATTCGCCACATAATCATATGCTTCTCGAATTTGAGGATGCTCATCAATAATCAATTCATCATCTTCATCGAAGTACTGTTGTGTCGCTTGATCACGACGCGCATTAAATACAAGCTCGCCCGCGTCTGTCATTAACTTACCTGTCTCATCATTAATTTCTCTAGCCACTGCTTCATAATCTTCCCACGTCTCAATTAATTCAGAGACAGCTTCTGGAGACGAATCGAATCCTGCTTCTTCAAAAACATCTGTACGATAAAACATAACAGTTGGGCCAATATCTGTAGGTAAACCAAATAAGAAATCGCCGTCTGCACTTTCACCGTTTTGGAAAACCCAATCAAGGTAATTATCAACGACTGATTCAGCGCCTAGGTCGTATAGGTTGTTAAATGCATCCTCCGCATTACGATAACGTTCGATTTGTGCCTCTTCGACCATCGCAATATCCGGTGCACCACTCCCAGCCGATACAGATGTAAATAAATTATCATGCACATCATTCATGTCACTATTTTGAAGATTAATGGTGATATTCGGATTCTCTTCCACGTACTCTTCAATCAATCGATCATAGCCGGTGTTACCAAACTCCCAAAATACTAATTCAATTTCACCATCACCAATTGTTTCAGTCGTTGTTTCTGGATCTTCCCCGTTTTCTTCATCATCCGCCGCTGCACTATCATCACTTCCACCATTACAAGCAGTTAAAAAAAGCATAGCTAAAAGCATAAACGAAACGAATTTAAATAATTTTGACATTTTGTTTCCCCCTCGGAAATTTAAATTTGAGTGACTCCTTCAAACTAAGTGACAGAACCCATAACTAGACGACTGACGATCACCTCCTTAATGAATTAAAATTAACACTTTACGAAAGCGCTTTCTTATTTTGCATAGTCAAATAAACTTTTTTCAAGAAAGTCTTTCAAAGAAGCCGTTGCTAATCATTTGCTTATACCAATAAAAACTATCTTTTTTCGTACGTTCTAACGTCCGATAATTCACATGAACAATACCAAAACGCATCGTATAACCCTCTGCCCACTCAAAGTTATCCATGAGCGACCAGGTTAAATAGCCTTTTATATTCACACCTGACTTCATCGCCCGATCCAAGGCAATTAAATGTTGCTGCAAATAGTCAATACGTTTAGAATCTCTTACTCTTCCATTTTCCGGTTCTTCATTGTAACAAGAGCCGTTTTCTGTAATGTAAATCGGTACATCGCCATAGGTTTTATGAATATGGGTTAGAACATTATAAAAGCCTTCCGGATATATATTCCAGCCGATATCCGTTTTTTGAAAGCCTGTATCAATACGTTCATGCTCAAATAATCCTTCATTTTCTTTATAACGCGCCACCGAGCCTGAATAATAATTAATACCTAAGAAATCGATCGGTTGGCTAATGATCTCCATGTCCCCTGGCTCAACATGTAATTGAGCCCCGTTCTTTTCAAATAAATCGACTAAGAACTTAGGATACTCACCCTTAAAAACTGGATCAAAGAACCAATCAAGATGAAAGGCATTTGCGCGTTTACAAGCATCGATATCTTCTTGTCGATTGCTGTATGGTTCATTCCACTCAACATTTGGCGCATATCCGATTTGACCTTCTATACCAAGTTTTCGAAAATCGCTGACCGCTTTACCATGTGCCACATTCATATGATGGGCAACATCTACTGCCAGCTGAAGGTCTTGGTTCCCTGGTGCATGAACGCCCATATAATTTGATAAAAACGATGCACACCAAGGCTCATTAAATGTAATCCAATGCTTAATTTTCCCCTCGAAGGCTTCAAACATTGTATTCGCATAATTGACAAAAGCATCAATGGTTTGTCGGTTTCCCCATCCACCTTGGTCCTGCAATGCTTGTGGCAGGTCCCAATGATACAGTGTACACATCGGTTGTATCCCTTTTTCGAGCAATTCATCTACCAAACGGTGATAATAATCTAAACCGGCTTGATTGACTTCTCCAGTGCCATCTGGGAAAATCCTTGGCCACGCAACTGAGAACCTGTAGAAATCGACACCTAAATCATCCATCATCTCAACATCTTCTTTATAACGATGATAACTACCACACGCCACATCACCATTATCGCCATTCTTCACTTTTCCAGGTGTTTTAGAAAACGTATCCCAGATCGATAAGCCTCGACCGCCCTCATTAACGGCTCCTTCAATTTGGTATGACGCTGTCGCGACACCCCATTTCATTTCTTTTGGAAATTGTACAATCGACATTACGAAACCCCTTTCGAAAAAACATTTAAAAAATAAGAAATTGATAGAAATATATAGAAATAATGGCTATTTATATGCTAAATAAGGCAATTTAAAGATTGATATCTACCATTTATCGCTATATTTTACCAGAAACCGCTTTCTTAATTTGTATTATAGATGGGCTTCAATAAAAAATCAACAGTTTTTCAATATTTTTTGAAAGCGGTTTAGTTCTTCTTTATATACTTATTGATTAAAAGGAATCCAAATCGTTCACCTTTTTCGGAAAAGCTATTTATTAAAAATATATGCTATTGAAACTTATATATTCAATGAGACATAACTTTTCAAAGCACTTTATTAAGTATGATGTCTTTCTGAATCCGTATATCCTCTCCCTACCTATAATTATTATTGATACTTTATACCTATTTATCCTATAACAAATGTTTATTGTTTTTAAGAAAATGTTCAGGTCGACTTTCTACACTAAATTAGGATGGGGATATTTAGATTAAACATTAATTAAGGGGCGTGATGCTATGAATTCACACTACACAAATCTATGAATCATATAAATGCAACTAAAAAGAACAGACTTAATTTGGGAGGAATTGAAATGAAGCGCAATGTAAGTATATTACTTTTGTTAGTACTTCTTATGAATACATTCACGAATAGTTTAATGATACCCACTACTACTGCTGAATCAGACACTTCAGCAATTGACAAGATTGGGTTCGTAGGTGATGAGGGTACAGTCACATTAGAGGAAGCGGAAGGCGAAGGGGAATTAATTGTATCCTGGATAACAAATACCATCGATACATCTAATGAATTTAACGAGACAATTGATTTGCCAGACCATATACAAGTGGATGATGAATCTGGAGAATTGATCAATAAAGATGGTGAAACGAGCGTTGGGTCATTTGAATTAGAAAACAGAACATTATCACTCTTATTTGATCAAGATATCACATCGGATGCGAGGGGACAGCTTCGATTTTCAGCTGCAGTCGATCAAGAAGATCTTGAAGAAACAGAAAACACAACAGCTGATGACGAAACGTCTTTAACAGAAGATGAGGACTCAGATTCAGACAAATCGAATGATGATACAAGCGAAGACTCTGATCTTGATAATACTTCTGAAAATGAAGCAGCATTTAGTATCACTAACTATGAGGACGATGCTAACATCACCGATGATTTTTTCATTGAAACAACTGTCAAAAAAGACGGGGACGTATTAGATGATGGAACAGAAATCATTGTTGAAGCTCCTTTTAGTAATACTTCATTGGAATTAATATATGATTTTGAATTAACAAATGGCCATAGCTACGGGAATGGTTCAACTTATACAATTGAAGTGCCTTCTATGTTCACAATACCGAATATTCCAGAGTCAGATCCACAGCCATTAGAGCGCGCCGATGGTGTGAAATTCGGTTCTTACTACACTAACGGTAATGACATTGTGATCACTTTTAATGAAACAATTACACAAGAATCGAATATAGCAGGGAATATTACACTGGATGCGATATTTGATGATGACTACGATGGACCGGCAACAGGGGATCCGGTTGTTTTTCCTTATGGTGAAAATGATACGATTGAGTTTCCAATCTCATTTCAGCCTGATGAAAACGGTCTAGACAAACAAGGAATTGGAAATAGAGGTTACAATACCGAGTTCATCACTTGGACGATCGATGTTAATAAAAACTTACAATTGATGGAGAACGTCATCCTAAACGATTTCGCCGCACAAGGCGATCACCAAATCATTGATGACTCATTTAAAGTATATGAACTATCTATGAATGCTGATGGATCATATGATGAGTCGATGAATGACGTAACCGACAGTGTCTTAGGGGATCGATTTACACTAGATGTTGATGAATTTGGTGAATCGTTTGAGCTAGACATGGGTGACCTCAATCAAGAAGCTTACCAAATTCAATACCAAACAAGCGTTAATGATCGTGTCGGTACAGAGTATAAAAATAATGCCTCATTAAACTATGCTGATGGTGATGATTTAACGACAGAATCAACCGTTTCTGTTACAAGAGGAAACCCTCTAGCAAAGGAAGCTGTTGATTATGACGATGTCAATCAAACCATTGATTGGGAAGTTCTATATAACTATGACGAGAAAGAGATTGAACAAGATCGAGCATTTTTAAATGACACATTTGAAGATCAAAACCAACGTTTAATCGAAGAGTCGATGGAGGTCTATCTTGTGTCCATCGATCCTGATACAGGTGATGAAACAGGCGAAGAACTTTTTGAGAATTATACATTAACAACAGATGGCACTAATGGTTATCACATTCAATTTGATGAATCCATTAATGAGCCATTCAAAATACGCTATCAAACCGAAACGCTTGATCGTGTATCTGAAGATGGTGTTGTAACCAATACGATTGAAGATGATTTTGACAATGAGTCTGAAGGCTCTCAGGATATTGGGCAAGGGATTTTAATTAAAGCCAACACCGATACTGATTACAAAGAAAAAACAACGGATTGGTCCGTTACCATGAACCGAGATTTAGCAGTCATGGAGGATGTGACCTTTAATGACACGTTACCAGATGGCTTTACATTTGACCAAGACTCCTTTGCCATTAACGGTTACATCGGGGATTATAATGTGAATTATAACGATGATAACAATGAAGTTACCATTGAGTTTTTAGATGATATAACCGAACAAGTCACCCTATCTTATTCAACAGCGGTTGATTTTGATGTTGCTGGTCGTGAAGACAGTTATACAAACAGCGCACGTGTTGATTGGATTCCTGAAGGGGAAGAAGAGTCCGTCTCTAAAACTGGCACAGCAAGTTTCAACCCAGATGACTCTACTAAAAACAACGGATTTAAGTTTGGAAGCTATAACATTCAAGATAAAGAAATCACTTGGACCATTGGGGTCAACTATAATAATGAGACACTAAATGGCGTCATCGTAGAAGATCCCATATTAGGTGATCAAAACTTTGATATTGATGATGTGAATATTTATGAAATGGAATTAACAGGTGAAGAAGATGGTTTTGAATACGGGAATGACGTCACGGATCAATATACCATCGATACGTTACCAAATGATCCTGGGTTTTCTGTTGATTTCGGTGATATACAGAACGGATTTATTATTGAATTCACAACAGACTTAGAAGATACCGTTATAGAGAGCACATACGATAATACAGCAACAATCGAAAGCTCTAATCGTGATGATGCAACTCTAGACGCATCACTTAGTCCTCGATTTGGTGGTGAATATACAACGAAAAGTGCTTCTCAAAGTTCAGAAAATGGACGAATCGTTAACTGGGAAGTCAATATTAACCGTAGTCAATCAACACTTAATAATATCGAGATTACGGACACACCGAGTATCAACCAAACGATTTTACAAGATACACTCACCATCTATGAAACAACAGCGACTGACGAAGCCATTGAGAAAAATCCAGACCAAGTACTGGAACAAGGAACCGATTATACGATCGATTTCACGCAAGATGAAGATGGACAAGAATCCTTTGTAATTGAATTTATAGGTGACAAAGAAATGATTGACCGTGCCTATGTACTCGAATATGATACCTATATTCTTTACAGCGGAGATACAGGATCCATTTCAAACGATCTATCAATTGAAGGTCAACAGGTTGAAGACGACGATGGCGATTCAAGTGTTGATCAGGCCATTAACTTCAGCAACATATCTGGATCCATTAGTGGTGAAGTAGGTTCACTCAACATTTCAAAGTTAGATGCTGAAGATAACGATGTAACTTTAGAAGGGGCAGAATTTCATCTTTATGACGAAGACGGCGTTCTATTGAGGACAGGTGAGACAGACAGTGACGGCGAATTAAGATTTGTTAACTTGCTATTTGGGGATTACCAATTAGAAGAAGTCACAGCTCCTGATGGCTACACGATCGACCCTACAACAGATAACCCAAGAGAGGTTACGGTTGGAAGTGGAAGTGATGGGAACAACGTCACCGACATAGATGTTGAAAACTATGAAATTAAGCGTGATGTTGAGTTAACGAAGGTCGATGGAACAACGGATGAACCATTAGCTGATGCAGGGTTTACATTATACGATTCAGACGATAACGAAATAGAAAGTGAAACAACAACTGATGAGAACGGCATCATCTATTTAGAAGGTTTAGAACCTGGTGATTATTATTTTGTAGAAACAACACCACCAGAGCATTATCAAGATAATAGTAATGAGTACCACTTTACAATTAATGAAAATCACACGATTCTCGATATTGAAGAGGATGCGATCACTGTTGAAAATGAGTTAATTCCAGGTAGCGCGTTTATGAAAAAAATTGATGCTGATACGACCGATGATGAAATTGGTTTAGAAGGCGCAACTTTCCTTATCACAAATATTGACGAAGATCCGGAAATTGACTTCGATCGAACTGTGACGTCTGATGAAGACGGACAGATTGAAACAAGTAACTTACGTCCTGGAACATACACAATTGAAGAAGTCTCAGCACCAAATGGATTTAAACTCTCAGGGCAAGATCCTATAGAATTTGAGATCGAACGAAGCCAAGATGATCCAATTGAAATCAGTTCAGATCCGTTCGAAAACAATGTAAGAACGACATCTGTGGAAATAACGAAGACAGACAGTGTGAATGAACAGCTTCTAGCAGATGCTGAATTTGAGCTAACTTACGCTGAAGGTGATTACGAACTTGAATCATCACCTCAGACAGCCACAACAGATGAAAATGGAATTGCAACATTTGATGATTTGAAGCCGGGCACATATGAGGTCGTAGAAACTCAATCACCTGAAGGCTACATTGCAGATGATACACCGATAGAAGTCACAGTTACATTGGGAGACGTTCACAATGAACGAACAGTCGGTGTGGATTTTAATAATGATCCCTATGCAAACATCACATTGATAAAAGTCGATTCAGAAACTGGTGTATCACTCGAGGGAGCTATCTTTGCCCTTGAAGATACCGATGGTAATGAAATTGACGGATTCCAAGAACTCGAAACAGATAGTGAAGGCAAAATTAGTATTTCTGGTTTACCTGATGGTGAGTATCAAGTGAGGGAAATAGAGGCACCTGATGGTTATACGATTCAGGATGGTAGTTATACATCAGAAAGCTTTACTGTTGATTCAGATGTTGATGAGACAGAACAGATCGAACTAGAAGATGTTGATAATGATATTATCAGAGGTTCTGTCAGCCTGGTGAAAACAGATGGTGAGACAGAAGAGCCATTAGAAGGTGTTGAATTTGAGCTTACAGCGATCGATCTTGTGAATGGTGGGACATACACTGAAACAACTTACACGACAGATGAAAATGGGGAGGTTGTCGTCGAAGATCTTCGCCCCGGTGAATATGAATTCATCGAGACATCACCATTAGAAGGATATCAAGACCATGTAGGTGACATAACGTTCGAACTTGAATTCCCTCATGATCAAGAGCAAATCGAGATTGAAATTGCGAACTATCAACTCGTCAATATACCAGTAGAGAAAACATGGAACGACGATGATCAAGAAGAAGAACGTCCAGAAGAGATTACTGTGCAATTATTACGTAATGGAGTAAACACAGATGAAACACTTGATTTATCGAGTGACAATGACTGGGAAGATAGCTTTGAAGACCTAGAAGCAATTGATGAAAATAGCGAGTTCTATACGTATTCAGTCGAAGAGCTAGATCCTGGCACAGACTATCAACTTCAAGCTATTTCTGGTGATCAGGAAAATGGATTTGAAATCCAGAACGTGATCACACAATCCTTATCAGTAGAAAAAGAATGGTTAGATGCATCAGAAGATGATCGTCCTGATGACATTACGATCACGCTTTATCAAAATGATACTGAATTTGATTCATTAACACTTAACGCGGATGATCAATGGGAAGCGACATTTGATGATTTACCCATTTATGACACAGATGGAATTGTCTACGACTACCATGTAGAAGAAGAAAGTGTAGACCAATATGACTTAGTCGGTATTACTGAAGCAGAGGCAGGTTTCGCGATTGAAAACGTTCGTGTTGGCGAAACTGAGGTAACGGGTGATAAAACATGGCTCGATGATGATGCGTCAGATCGACCTGAATCCATCACCGTGAACCTCTTACAAAACGAGGAAGAAATCGATAGCCAACAAGTGACCTCAGACGACGAGTGGTCATACAGCTTTGATGAACTTGATGCTTTTGATGACGAAGGACACCCTTATGACTATAAAGTTGAAGAAGAAGCTATTGACGGTTATGAAACGAGTATTGATGGCTATGATATTACCAATCTTCGTATCGGAGAAATCGAAGTAGCTGGTGAGAAAACATGGCTCGATGATGATACGTCAGATCGACCTGAATCTATTACCGTTAACCTCTTACAAAACGGGGAAGAAATCGATACCCAACAAGTGACTTCAGATGACGGATGGACTTTTAGCTTTACTGAGTTAGATGAATTTGATGAGGAAGGTGCTCGCTTCGAATATTCAATCAATGAAGAGCCTGTCGACGGTTACGAAACAACGATTGAAGAGTTTGATATCACAAACATTCGTGTCGATGAAACCGAAGTAAGTGGTGAAAAAACGTGGTTAGATGACGATTCATCTGATCGACCAGACGAGATCACCGTTAACCTTTTACAGAACGGAGAGCACATTGATAATCAACAAGTATCTTCAGGTGATGATTGGACCTTTAGCTTTACAGAATTGGATCAATTTGATCAAGATGGTCAATCATACAACTATACAGTTGAAGAAGAAGCTCTAGATGGTTATGAGACCATTATCAATGGATATAACATTACAAACGTTCGCAGTGGCCAAACAGAAGTATCCGGAGAGAAAACATGGCTCGATGATAATAGTTCAGACCGACCTGAATCTATCAGCGTTCACCTCTTACAAAACGGCGAACCAATCGATACCCAACAAGTGACTTCTGATGATGACTGGTCATATAGCTTTACCGGGTTGGATGAATTCGACAACGAAGGTGTACGTTATGATTACTCAATTGATGAAGAATCTGTTGATGGATACGAAACGTTAATTGACGGCTATGACTTAGAAAATTTACGTGTCGGCACACTTGAAATTGAAGGTGAAAAAACATGGCTTGATGACGATACATCCGATCGTCCAGACGAGATCACCGTCAATTTACTACAAGATGGTGTCGTCATTGAAACACTAGACGTCGCAGCAGAAGATGACTGGGCTTATCAATTCAGTGATGTGCCTGAATTTGATGAAGAAGGCGTCCGCTATGAATACACGGTAACTGAACATGGTGTTCCAGGCTACGAAACATTAATTGATGGCTATGATGTCATTAACACTCGAACGGGTTTAACAAACGCCAACGTCACAAAATCATGGCTTGATGATGACACACCAGATCGACCAGATGATATAACCATCCATTTATTACGCAATGGAGAGGTTTTAGATACGGTTGAATTGTCAGATGCAACAGAATGGAACTATACGTTTGAAGATCTTGAAGCTTTTGATGATGAGGGTCAACCGTATGAATATACAGTCGAAGAAGAAGCTGTTGACGGTTATGAAACAATGATTGATGGCTATGACATTACCAACGTCCGAAGTGGTGACACTGAGGTAAGTGGTGAGAAGATATGGCTTGATGATGACCCTTCTGATCGCCCAGAATCAATCACTGTCAACCTCTTACAAAACGGGGAAGAAATCGATAGCCAACAAGTGACTTCAGGTGATGATTGGAACTTTAGCTTTACCGACTTAGATGAATTTGATGAAGAGGGTACACGCTTCGAGTATTCTATAGAAGAAGAGCCTGTCGATGGTTATGATACAACGATTGAAGGATTTAACATCACAAATCTTCGTGTCGGCGAAACCGACGTAACGGGTGAGAAGACGTGGCTAGACGACGATAACCCTGATCGTCCGGAGTCAATCACTGTTCATCTCTTACAAAATGGCGAACAGATTGATGAGCAAGAAGTAACCGCTGATGATGATTGGAACTTCAGCTTCACAGACTTAGACGAATTTGATGACGAAGGTGCTCGCTTCGACTATACCATTGAAGAAGAGCCTATTGATGGTTATGAAGCAATGATGGATGGCTACAACATCACCAATCGTCGCATAGGGGAAACTAGCGTGACTGGTGAAAAAATATGGGTGGATGATGACGCATCTGACCGACCGGCATCTATTACTGTTCACCTCTTACAAAATGGTGAGTTGATAAGTAGTAAAGAAGTTAGTGCAAATGATGACTGGATCTTTAGTTTTGATCATCTGGCTAAATATGATGAACACGGTGCACTATTTAATTATACAATTGAAGAAGAGCCAGTCGATGGTTATCAAGCTTCAATTGATGGTTATGAGATTACCAATACGAAAGAAGACAGTCCCGCAGTAGATGAATCTGATGATGAATCGTCTACTGACGGAACTTTACCAGATACAGCTTCAAATCTTTATCATTATTTATTAATGGGAGCTGCATTCCTTTTAATAGGATCAGCTGGTTTGGTGCATAACCATCTCAAAAAAGGAAAAAATCAATAATAAAAGAAGCGATTACCAAAAACAGGTAATCGCTTCTTTCTTATATTTTATAATTAGTCTGCCACTTTAAGAACCATGATTGAATATCCGGGTCTACCTCAACGTCCAACTCGTTTAGGTGTTGTTTTAAATCCTTGTATTGATGTTCAACCAGCATACGATAATTAAATCTAGCGTAGAGTTTCATCAAGCGAAACGCAATTTGTTCATTATCTGGTCGACATTTAATAATTGATGTATAAAATCGTGAGGCTTGTTCTACATTCCCTTCTTGATAATGAAAGTCAGCTAACGCTTTTGCATGCTTTAACCATATTTCCTCCATCTCAAAGCGAACACTTTCTGCCCAAATGTAGTCGTAACCCTCTAGGTAACGACCTTTATAAAGATTTAAAAAGGTCGTATAACGAGAAAGTGTTTCCTGATTTAACGCTTCAGCATTTTTAAAATAATCATACCATGTTTGTTTGTCTACATTTGCTTTTGATAGCTTTAGGACATAACCATCTTCTGTACTAGCTATAAATATAAATTCATCCAGATGTTTCAGTGATTTTCTAATATTATAAATATTGACATAGAGATTGGCAAAACCTTTCTCAGGTGTTGCATCAGGCCAAATCGTATCAACGATTTTATCTTTCGATATGACATTTCCTGAATGATGCAGTAAGAATAAAAATACTTCCTTTGATTTGTTTGTTCGCCATTGAATCGTATCTGTAATATCTTCCTCATCTAGCCAGAACTTAAGCTGTCCAAACGTACAAATATGAAGAGCTTTCTTAGTATTGATTGGTTTTTCAGGCCTCAAGGTAAGCTTTTGTTTAATCCTATGAATGGTTTTTTCTAACCGTTCGCGTTTGACCGGTTTTAAAAGATAGTCCAAAGCACTGAGCTCAAATGCTTCAACAGCATACCCTTTATATGCAGATACAAAAACAATATGTAAATGCGGATGCTTCTCATTCAACTGTTCCGCCAAAGCTAAGCCATCTACTTCAGGCATCTCAATATCTAAAAAGACGACATCTACCTCTTCGAGCACCTTCATATAATCACCTATATAGGGTGTCGTTGATGTAAAACGTATCTTAACATCATCAATTTTTTTAAGTTGATGACTAAGAAAGTTAATCGCCATGGATTCATCATCAAATATACAAACATTCATGATTATTGCCCCCATTTTTCAATTAAGACTTAATACCTATAACATATAGAATTTTGTTTAGAAATCGTATAAGTCCAGAGTATATAGTTATTTTTGTAAAACCTTCGATATAAATGACTATGATAAACTAGGAGTGGTTTATTATGAACGTAATACACAGTTTATTAATAATAATTGTTACATTAATTGCCATCATATCACAAATATATCTGAACAGAAATAAATATAAACAAATGGCTTTAACCGATGCTCTAACGGGACTTCCGAATCGATATGCATTGAGAGACTATTTAAAAACAACATCAAATAAGACAGAGGTTGTTTACTATATTGACCTTGATAATTTTAAATCAATTAATGATGAGTATGGTCATCATTATGGTGATGATGTTTTAAAAACAATTGCTTCTCGATTAGCACTAATCCAAAGTAAACAAGTTTATCGAGTTGGAGGTGATGAATTTATCATTATATTTAGCTCTACAAATGAGCAAGCACGTAAAAAAATGACACTAAAACTACTAGAGTGTATTCAAAAACCGATCTATTTAGACGACCATCAGCTAAAAATCACAGCGACAATTGGCGTTTCAAATGTTCATCTATTAAAAGAAGACAATATAAAAGAAGCAGATCGAGCTTTATTATCCGCAAAGAAACACGCAAAGGGAACAGCATTTTATCATTCAAATAGTAGCTAATCCGTCACAATTGAGGTGAATACATGATACCATTTTGCACTTTAACTAAAAAACGTTACATCGGTTTGATCGCACTTTTGTTTGTTCTGTTGATCACAGGAGTCCGTTTGATTTGGATTAATGTTCACGAGCCAACTGATCAACCTACTGTCAATAATGGTCAATTAAATCTATCAAATTGGACTTTTACAGAGGATTTACTATCATTAAATGGCGAGTGGTCTTTTTATCCTAATACTTTTATTGAAACAGGCGATACCGATTCAAATCAAGAAGTACAGCATATAGAAGTACCTGGTGACTGGACCTCTGTTTTACAAGGTGAAGACCTGGAGTCAGCATCTTATGGCTATGGAAGTTACAAATTAACGATTCGTTTGCCAGAGGATCGACCGAGCGTATATGGTGTCCGTATTAAAAACTTACATAACAGTGCCAGAATTGTTGCAAATGGTCAGGTTGTTAAAACAGTAAATCAACCGAGTACAACACCAGAGGGGACTCCAACATTTCGCGGACCATTTTACGCCCTATTTCCAATTGGTGAGGAAACACAAGAGCTTAACTTAGTCATCGAAGTTTCCAACTATCACACTCCTTATATGGGCGGTATTAATAAATCTATATCTTTCGGAACCGATCAAACTATCACACAGGAAGTAAATATGCAAGAAACATTGCAATTAACTGTGATCATTGTTTTATTACTGCACGCACTTTATGCATTTTTGCTATTTATAACTCGAAAAGAACTTAACCAAAAGGAATTACTACTCTTTGGGGTCATGCTTATTTTCATGGCACTTGGGAGCGCTCTAGACGATGAGACGTTCATTCAATTACCCATTTTAAGAGAATATAGCTTTAGAATCATGACTTTCTTTTATGTCTGTCTACTAATCTTGATGATGCAATTCATCCACCGATTGTACCCGACGAGTAAATGGTTTGTAAGAATTGTAACCGTACTTGTTAGTGTGATGGCGATCTTAACATTAGGTATTGTCCCGTTTGAACATCTATCAATTTTATTAGGGCTTTATTACGCCTTGTATTTCGTCGCCATTAGTTACATGATGTATACAACCATTCAGCATATTAGGCACGGTAGCATAGATGGCTATTTCATTTTATTCTTTATTATCAGTTACACATCGAACCTAGTTTGGGGTTTTTTGATATTAAGTGATGTCATCGATTTTCCTTTTTATCCATTTGATTTCTTTTTTGCTATTCTGTCAATTGCACTTCTATTATTTAGACGCCATCATCAGTTATTCGTTGTCTCTGAACAACAACGTAAGAAATTAATCGAAGAAGACCAAAAGAAGGATCAATTCCTAGCCAACACATCTCATGAGATCAGAAACCCGCTACACGCCATGATTAATATCTCACAATTGTTATTAAATAATCATGACGAATTAGGCGATGAGGCCAAGTATAATCTAGCGTTAATTATTAGAACCGGGCATCAATTAACCTATACACTTAATGATATTTTGGACATCACAAAAATAAAGGAGAATGGTATCCAGCTGGATAAAACAGATGTTAACTTACATGTATTGACAAATGAAGTGATCGAAATTGTTACATTTATGTCTAGTAAACCTGCTGTTCATATTGAGAATCACATACCTCAAAGTCTGCCGCTAATACATGTGGATCATCACCGGATGAACAGAGTATTATTTAACTTATTGCATAATGCACTTAAATACACAGACGAAGGCACCATTATTGTCGATGCGCATCAAAAAGGAAATACTGTTCAAGTATCCGTAACCGATCCTGGTATTGGCATGTCAAAGAGTGATGTGGATAAAATTTTCTTACCATATGAAAAATTAACCACTCATGATCATGATAGTGGTGGTATTGGTTTAGGCTTAAGTATTACTAGGCAGCTCATTGAAAAACACGGCGGTAAACTTCAGGTTATGTCTAAAAAAGGGGAAGGGTCTGAATTTAGCTTCATTTTACCTTTAACCACTTCTAAAACGAAAGAACTGGCCATTCAAGACACAGCCGCTTCACCTTTAGTACAACATGAACCTTTATCCCGTGATTCTCAAGAGAGCAAAAGCCATGCGAAGATTTTGGTTATTGATGATGATCGAGTTAACCTAAATATTTTAAAACGCACATTAGAACCGACTTATCAAGTGACAACAACATCCAATCCTGAAGGTGTACTTGATATGCTTGATAAAGAAGCATTTGATTTAATCATATCAGATGTTATGATGCCCAAATTATCAGGCTATCAACTAACTGAAATGATCCGAGAACATTTTTCAATATCAGAATTACCAATCTTGTTACTCACAGCCAGAAGTCAACCTGAAGATATTTATACAGGGTTTTTAGCAGGTGCTAACGATTATATTGTTAAACCGGTTGACTCACTAGAATTACAGGCGCGCGTTCAAGCCTTAACACAGTTAAAACAAGCCATTAATAAACAATTACAACTAGAAGCGGCTTGGCTACAGGCTCAAATTAAACCACACTTTATCTTTAATACATTAAACAGTATTGCATCACTTAGCACCTCAGATATTGATAAAATGATTGATTTATTGCATGTATTTGGTCAGTATTTGACTAATAGTTTTAGTATGAGTAATACGAAGACACTCGTGCCACTATCTGAAGAGTTGGAGCTCGTGGAATCCTATCTTTATATTAATCAAATCAGGTTTGATCCCCGCATTGATTATGAGATAGATGTAGAAGAGGGTGACGATATTAAAACACCACCTCTTATCGTTCAAACATTAGTAGAGAACGCATTGAAACACGGTATTTTAAAACAAGCAAGTGGTGGTCGCATTAAAATTCTCGGAAGACGTTTAACTTCTTATTATGAACTGCAAGTGATTGATAATGGCGTAGGTATGAATGACTCAATACGACAAGACATTTTACGCAACAATATTGATGATCAGCATATCGGCTTAGCCAATACAAACAAACGCTTGAAAAAGCTATTTAATCAACAACTCATCATTACATCTACAGAAGGTGAAGGAACAACCATTACGATTCAGTTTCCATTACATGATGAGTGAACTCTTAGTTAGAGAACTGAAAATAGAGTAAATCCTACCCCGCAGAATGTGATGTAATATAGCGAAGCGTTTAGTAATATTTCGCGTCATTATTTTCTCTCATATTGTTTTTCCAGAGTACTGTATTAGGATTTGGTATAAGTATAAAATTAATCACAGAAATCGAAGACATGAATCAAGCAGAAGCACAAAATATTGTTAAAAAGGCACATAGAACTTTTCCATACCCAACTGCCATTCAAGAATATGAAAAATTATAATAAACATCATTAAAAACTCACACATGACTTATTGTGTCACATATGTGTGAGTTCTTTTTACTCCTCTTGCTACTGTATATCTACTTTCACTTCAAAATTTATTCTGTAATTTAGCGTGATGACTCGAGACCGTCCCAAACGAATCTGCTTCTGGATCCACTTGTTTTTTTGCTTGATTTACTGCGTTTACCGCATCTTGGAAACAACCTGCGATAAGATTCACTTTACCTGGATAACTTATAATATCACCAGCTGCATAAATCCCTGATAAACTAGTTGTGCATTCGGCTGTACCCGCTAAATAAAAATCATTCTTACGCTCAAGATCCAAATCACTCTCATCGAGTAACGACGTGTCTTGTTCGTAGCCGTGATTGATAATCACAGCATCAACTGACAGTTCTATCTCATCCTGTGTGTCAATACTGGTTAAAGTCGTGGTATGAACCGTATTCGTCTTGGGATCTGTTACTAAATCTGTGACGATATGCTTTGAATAGATATTGATAGATGATGTCATCAACTCATTTACTGAACGTTCATGTGCTGTAGGTGTTTCTTTTCGGAAAGTGATACCCACTTCACTTGCGATGGGTTCAAGCAAGAGTGCCCAGTCAATAGCTGAATTACCTCCACCTGAAATCAATACACGCTTATCCTTAAACTGCTTTAATTGTGGCATTGTATAGTGAATATTTTTAACCGGTGTATTCAGCGTCTTTTCAACTTCTAATCTTTTGGGGTATAAAATGCCACTACCTACCGCTATAATAACTGTCTGACTCCAGTGACGTTCACCACTATTTGTGGTGAGAATAAAATGATCATTCTCTCCTCGCGTAATGGACACTACTTTTTCATTTAAAACAACTGTGGGATCAAAGGTTAAGGCTTGATCGGACAGTTGCCTGATTAGGTCCTGTCCTTTAATTGGAGCAACTCCACCAACATCCCATATCATTTTCTCGGGATAAACGTGCATTTTCCCCCCTAAAGTTGAGTGAGCATCAATCAACTTTGTCTTCATATTCCGCAAGCCACTATAGAACGCACTATATAAACCGGCAGGACCTCCACCAATAATCGTGACATCAAAAAGTTCAACTGACATATGATCGACTCCTCTATCATTTAATAACATGACATATAATTTTATAATTGATAATCATTATCAATTATAAATGGGTACTTGTCAATGTGAAATCTAACACAATTTATCATTGACATAAAACGGGATCACAGCTATATTAGATTTACATCATCGATATCGATAATCATTCTCAATACGGAGGTTTTACAGATGGATCGTCTGTCGACAGCGGATGTGAGTTTCGGCTATGACGACACGCTCGTCATCAAAGATTTAAACATTACTATCCCTAATAAAAAAATCACAACCATTATCGGATCCAATGGTTGTGGCAAATCAACTTTATTAAAAGCTATGACACGAATTCTGCCTTATCAAACAGGCGGCATCTTTCTTGATGGTAAAGAAATTTCGACAGAACATACAAAAGCACTTGCTAAAAAGATGGCGATTTTACCACAAGCACCAGAAGGCGCTCATGGTTTAACTGTCGGAGAGCTTGTCTCTTATGGGCGCTTTCCTTATCAAAGTATGCTTGGCCATTTAAGTAAAAAGGATCATGACGTGATTAACTGGGCGCTTGAGGTGACTGGGACATCTCGTTTTAAATATAAAGCAGCTGATGCCTTATCCGGTGGACAGCGTCAGCGCGTTTGGATTGCGATGGCTTTAGCGCAAGAAACGGATATTATATTTCTCGATGAACCGACCACTTATTTAGATATGGCTCATCAGCTAGAAGTCCTTGAGTTATTAGAACGTTTAAATAAAGAAGAAGGGCGTACGATTGTCATGGTTCTGCACGACTTAAATCATGCGGCACGTTTTGCTGACCATATTATTGCCTTAAAAGAAGGAACTATCGTAAGAGCTGGGTCACCAGAGACTATTATTCATTCGGATATATTAAAAGAAGTCTTCCAAATTGATGCCGTTATCGGTAAGGACCCTTTATCAAATAAACCAATGTGCATAACTTACCAATTACTAAAGGGAGGAACACAAACATGATAAAACGATTAGTCGCGATAACTTTTGTACTACTTGTACTTGTCGCTTGTGATATGAACAATGAATCCACAGAAACTGAAACAGAAGAAACAAATACCTTTACTTACGAATCAGAAACAGGTCCAATTGAGGTGCCTACTGAACCAGAACGTGTCGTTGTTTTATCTGGTTATACAGGCGATGTGATCAAACTTGACGTTAACATTGTTGGGGTTGATACGTGGTCAAAAAATAACCCAAACTTTTCCGATGAATTAGCGGATGTAGAAGAAGTATCGGAAGATAATTTAGAAAAAATTATTGATCTTGAACCCGATTTAATTATAACGCTTGCATCAACTAATAATTTAGATGATCTACAAGAAATTGCGCCTACCGTTTCCTACACATGGGGAGCTGTAGATTATCTTGAACAACACATTGAAATTGGTAAACTACTAAACAAAGAAGAGGAAGCAACCGCTTGGGTAGAAGATTTCCGTTCACGAGCTGAATCATTGGGTGAAGAGATTAAAGATGAAATAGGAGAAGATACCACTGTTTCAGTTTTAGAAGCCTTTGACAAAACAGTTTATGTATATGGTAACGATTGGGCGCGTGGAACCGAAATTCTTTACCAAACAATGGATCTTGGCATGCCTGAAGCGATAGAAGAAGATGTTGTAGCAGATGGTTACTTGGCATTATCACTAGAGGTCATCCCTGATTATGTTGGGGATTATCTCGTTTTAAGTAAATACGAAGGGGCAGATACTGCCTTTGAAGAAACTGAAACATTTCAAAATATTCCAGCCGTTCAAGATGACAATGTAATTGAAATGCAAGGTGAAGGAGCAAGTTTTACAGACCCGATCACCTCAGAAATACAACTTGCTTTCTTTGAAGATGCTTTTTTAGGTGAATAATCTATTTAAAAGGACGATGTGGCTACTTTCTGTCACATCATCCTTTTATGTTTATCCTGTTTACAAGTGAGGTGAATCACGATGCCACAACAACTTAATCAAACCAAACGCTTTAGTATAACCTTAATCTTAAGTCTTTTGATCTTACTTATCACATTTACAATAGCCATGATTTTTGGGGCAGCTGACATTGCCATTAGAGATGTTTTATCAGCACTCTTTACCACGCATACGAATGATCAGATTCTTATTATTCGTGAAATTCGTTTACCTCGAGAAATTGCCGCCATCTTTGTTGGCGCAGCACTTGGTGTTGCAGGTGCGATGATGCAGGGAATGACACGTAATCCTCTGGCTGATCCAGGGTTACTCGGTCTATCCGCTGGTGCATACGCAGCCTTAGCCATCACTTCTGCGATCTTTCCTTTTCTCAATTACTATATGGTGATGGTCACAAGTTTTATCGGCGCCGCTATTGGTGGAGGATTAGTATTCGGATTGGGCGCGATAAAACGAACCCAACTCTCTCCTGTACGAATGGTAATTGCAGGAGCCGCTATCTCTTCTTTCTTATATGCTATCGCTGAAGGAATAGGGCTTTACTTTAAACAAACAAAGGACATGGCAATGTGGACAGCTGGCGGTCTGAGTGGCACGACCTGGTCACAGCTTGAAATCGTGATTCCTTTTACTATCATAGGCATTATCGGTGCTTTATTACTTTCATCTCGCTTAACCATCCTAAGTTTAAGTGAAGAAGTTGCAGTGGGATTAGGTCAAAATATTAAGCAAACGCGAAGACTTTTATTTCTCTTTATTATTATATTAACTGGATCAGCTGTTGCCTTAATCGGAAACATGACCTTCATCGGTTTAATGATCCCTCATATTGTTAGGCGCTTTGTCGGGAATGATTACCGATTTATAATCCCATTATCCGCTAGTTACGGTGCTATTTTTATGGTCTTTGCTGATACAGTCAGTCGCTTAATTTATGCACCTTTTGAAACACCCGTTGTTGCCATTGTATCGATCTTTGGACTCCCATTCTTTCTCTGGGTCGTTAAAATAAAGCGAGGAGCATTTCTATGATTCATCCTTCTATCATCAAAAAACAACGTCTATACTTGGGAATCATGATCATGATCATACTAACAACATTATTGATTGCGATGTCTTCCGGTCAAGCTAGTTTACCAGTCAGTCGTTTAATTCCAACGCTGACCGGGGCAGGAACATTCAGAGAATCCTTTATTTTATTTTCTTTAAGGATGCCACGTATCGTTATTACCTTACTGGCAGGAATGGCACTCAGCTTATCCGGGGCAATTTTACAGAGCGTGACCCGTAATGATCTAGCTGATCCAGGAATCATTGGAATTAATGCCGGTGCTGGGGTTTCGGTAAGTATCTTCTTCATATTCTTTTCTGTCGAAGCAGGGGCTTTTGTCTACATGATTCCCTTTGTTGGGTTTATCGGTGCTCTAGTGACAGCGGCACTAATTTATTTATTCAGTTATAGTCGCACAGAAGGAATCAAACCGATGCATTTAATTCTGGTTGGGGTCGGCTTTTCAACTGCACTATCTGGTTTAATGGTCGTCATTATTTCCTCTCAAGAAGCAGAGAAAGTTGATTTTATTGCAAGATGGTTAGCAGGGAATATTTGGGGTGATGATTGGCCGTTTGTATTTGCCTTGCTCCCTTGGCTAATTGTCTGTATTCCATTTACCTTACTAAAAGCCAATCGATTAAATTTAATCAGTATGAGTGAATCGGTCGCCATTGGCGTTGGGGTGTCTATTCAAAAAGAAAGGCTCCAACTGATCGTCTCCGCCGTTGCTTTAGCAGCTGTCAGTGTGTCGATAACGGGCGGAATTGCTTTTATCGGGTTAATGGCGCCCCATATTGCTAAACGTTTAATTGGATCACGACATCAGCTCTTTTTACCGTTAGCTATTCTCATTGGTGGGTGGTTACTGCTCGTCGCTGATACACTTGGACGAAGCTTAACTGACACCATGATTCCTGCCGGGATTGTGGTATCACTTATTGGCGCTCCCTACTTTATTTATTTATTGCTGACGAGTGATTAAGTGGAGATTACAAATAATGTTAAACAAGGACGAACTCGAACTAAACGCTTTAAAAAGATGATCTCGATATCGATTCGAGGTCATCTTTTTAAATGTAAACATACAAAACAAAGAACAACTTTACCAAATGTGTATGCGCCTATTAGATCTTGGAAAAAATGATAAGACAATTTTTAGTGTGCAATGCTATAGAAAAGTGGTGTCACGATAATGGAGTTCATAACAGAAATACTGTTGATTTTAGGAAGAATTGTATCAATTTTACCGTTACTGTTACTCATAACGATCTTTATGGGTAAAAGAGCGATTGGTGAATTGCCAGTCTTTGATTTTTTAATTATCGTTGTATTAGGCGCAGTTGTTGGTGCGGACATTGCAGACCCTGAAATTGATCATCTCCCAACAGCGATAACGATCGTTGCTATTGGCATCATCCAGAGAGTGGTCGCGAATTGGAAGATTTCAAATCGAAGGATAGCAAAACGGATTACATTTGAACCGACCGTCGTGATCCAAAACGGGCAATTGATTCATCAGAATCTTAAGGCTATTCGTTTTTCAATTGATAATATTCTTCAAATGCTGAGAGAAAAAGATGTGTTTGATATAAGTGAAGTCGAAACTGCCATCGTTGAGGCAAACGGCGCATTAAGCGTGTTGAAAAAGCCGGATAAAGCACCCATCACATTAGAAGATATGAACATCAAAAAGACAACAAGCATATCTTTTCCTGTTATTTTAGATGGCAACATTGACTCAACAGTTTTAAAGAAACTAGAGTTGAATGAAGCATGGTTACAAAAACAATTAACGAACCAAGAGATTCACGACATTAACACGGTTTTCTTTGCCTCAGTCAATCACCAGCATGAATTACACGTTTCTTTAAAAGATGAGTGTGATGTAACGATCCCACCTTTAAAGCACTGATTAATAGATACAATCGATTCGCATTTTCAAGATCGATCTTGTACAATATGTTAAAAAAGGAGGGGTTATACATGACGAATCGGTGCAGCTGGGTGACAAATGATTCCCTCTATATCGATTATCACGATCATGAGTGGGGCGTGCCTGTTTTTGATGATCAATTATTGTTCGAAATGCTTTGTTTAGAAGGGGCACAGGCAGGTTTAAGCTGGTGGACGATCTTACAAAAGAGAGACCATTATCGTGAAATCTTTGATCACTTTGATCCCTATAAAATCGCTAAGTATGATGAAGAAAAACTAAATACAATTATTAATGATAAACGAATCGTTCGAAACAAATTAAAGATTAAAAGCGTCGTCACAAACGCTCAGTGCTACATAAATATCACCGAAAATGGTCAGTCCTTTTCTGATTACCTTTGGGGATTCGTCGATCACGAGCCCATCATTAACCATTGGCAATCAGACCGGGATGTCCCAACCTCGACAGACATAAGCAAAGCCATGAGTAAGCAACTGAAAAAAAACGGCTTCAAATTTGTTGGTCCAACTATTTGTTATGCCTTTATGCAAGCTGTTGGCATGGTGAATGGTCACACGACGAATTGTTTTCGTCACCCTGATGCGATATAACAAGGAAGTTTTTTCAGAAAGGAAGAGATGCTATGACCCCTTTTACAGAAAACGTTATTGCGATTATTAAATCGATTCCCTATGGTGACGTAAGAAGTTATGGAAGCATTGCTAAAGAAGCCGGTCATCCTAGAGCAGCTAGACAAGTTTCCCGCATCTTACATAGTATGAGCGCATCACACGATTTACCGTGGCATCGTGTGGTCAATAAAAACCATCAAGTCACGATAAAGGACAAAGAAGCACGATTCATGCAAATCCATTACTTAAGAGAAGAAGGGGTAGAAGTGACGGATCAAGGAAGTGTGATTCAATGAAAACCAATTAATAAAATAAAGACAAAAAAATAGACCCTCGAGTCATTTCGACAGGTCTATCATTCACTATCCCTAATATGAATTAAGTAACTTAATTCCTTATCATTAAGATCCTCCATGGTAATTTCTTTTTTTATAGAGAGTGTCGGTCTACCATCATATGGATCAAGAGATTTTATAAATCCCTGAAGATAGTACCCTTCTTTCAACAAATTAAAAAACACTTTGTTGAAGGGCTTTTGAACATACCCCACTCTTTCATTATCATTATTTGGGTCAATTATTTCAACAGCTTCTTTATCTTTAGAATTTGATACATCCCTACGTAAAATAACCTTATCATTTATCTTTAAAGAGTCATTATTTTTTTGAGTGTAAGACCAACCCGCGATTTCTCCACTGTACGTTAAGTTATTATGATCAAAATAAACTGGCTCTAGAAATGATAAATTATCAGTTGCAGTCCTTCCTTTCGTAATTTTTAAATACTCCCATTTAACAGTATCACTATTGCTAAGCTGATAATCATTGATGAATTTTTTGAAAATATGACGATTTTCGCTAGGTAACCGCCTTTCAAAAACAGAAAATAACTTATCACTATAATAAACTTTATTCAAATCCCTCAATCCAACAAAAGGAACAAACCCCTCTTCTTTTGCTTGTTGAACAATCTCTTTATTATAAATAAATTTGTAATTTAACCCTTCTGAATCATAATTTTTAGATAATAGTCCAACAAAGAAATTCTGTTTAGACTTGGGTCCCTTCCATGACACTAATAACTTTTCATCATTCCTGGGCATATTTAATCCCCCTATTTAGTCAAATAATCTCTTCTTGTTTTTAAAATCTTTATTACTAGTTCTTTCTTTGGTACAGAAATCACTGCTGGTGGCACTTTATTCACTATACTAAGCATTATACTTTTAATTTGAGAATACATTTAATCATATTTAACTAATATAAGTTATTAAATTTAAAAAGCAGGGCATCAACCACATGCCCTGCTTAACTTTATAGTATTTAGCGTGATCCACCGCCTCCACCGCCGAAGGATCCACCACCTCCACCGAAGCTCGTTGCACCGCCGCCACCACTTGATGCATTAACGCCTGCGCTGTAGCCGGTTGACATATTTCTAGAAAAGATGTGCATCATGTATAGATTAGTATAGGAGATGTTTGATTCCTCAAAATAGGTTGGATGAAAGTCTTTTAATTGTTCAGCAACTTGCTCTGCAATACCGTATAGACTAGCCCAAATCAATAGATCATCCCATAGCGCCACTTCTTTAGCTCTTCTTTCGTCTATGAGTGAAAAATCCTTCAAGTAATTTTCAAATTGTACAATATGATTAAAAAGTTCTTCGCCTTTTTCAGTTCCTTTCGTCACTTGTGCTTTTAGGTTGCCTAAATATGAGACCTCGACTTCTTCTAGATAAAAGTTATCAATTAATTTTTCCTTTGACTTTACAGGTAAATCGACATCAATGTCTTGAATTTTTTTATAGTTTTTCTGTGCCCATTCATTGAGCTCACTATCTGTCACGACACCCTGAATATTGGCCGAAGACTCAAGAATTTCCCAGAAACGCTTCTCAAATTCATCGGTAAAAGGCGGCGTTTCTTCAAGTTGAATCGATGTTTTTTCACTTTTAAACAGTCGCCCTGTTTCTTCATGTGAAAGTGTTATATGACCTTCTTTTAACCACTTCAACATAAACGCATTAAAATACGGCTCCATACCACCCTTACCTAATTCCTTGAGTAGGTAAGCAATATCTGTCACAGAACCCTCTTTATACGGCTCGTCACGATAATACTGATCCTCGTTCAGTTTCTGACGCTCTCTGCCTTTGATGAGTGGATTAGCCCGTTTAACAGCACGCTTGTATGATCCACCAAAAATAGTGATGATCAGCACACCGACAAGGACTAAACCAATAATGACAATAGCTAAAGTTATACCTGTCCCGTCAGAAGTGTTATAAGTACTCCCTTCTGTTGCTAAATCCTCTTGTTCACTTAGTGTTTGATCGAGCGATAAAATCGGTTGAAACGGCTCATTTAAAAACTGCATCAAAATCGTTATATGATTTGAATCAGATAACGATTCGTTTGACCAACCGACAAGCTCACCATCTTCTAAATAAACCTCACCATCAAAACCAAACCCCCAAATACGTGTATCACCTGTAGTAAATGATTCTGGACCGGTGATGGTCATCGTCACTTCTTCTGGATTAATATTATCTCGCCCGTCAAAAAGCTGCCAGCTCATGCCTTGACCATCTTCAAGCTGACGTACCATATCCGTGATCGTATAGGTGATCGTGTACTCATGCTCACCATATTCACCGATTCCCCAAGCTAGTTCTTGTCCGTCGCTCGTCTCAACAACACCGTATTTACCAGCCTTCTCTTCGCGACTCGCGTTAATATCCCAGTCCGGTTCATAGGTTAACGGTTCGCCAAAATCACTAACATGGAAGTCGGTTACCTCTGAACCACCCAAGTTTTCCATCACAATATAAATTTCGGTATCTTCTGTTAAGTACATGTCCCTCGTTTCGGTAATGACACCCGAACCATCCTCTTGCAATTCAATATGATAATCCAGTGAGGACATGGAGTTGGCAAAGGCTTGCGCTGTGAATGTTACACTCAGCGTTAGTGTAACGGCTAATGCTATAAAAATTTTTCGAAAATTATTCTTCATATAATCAACTCCAGCTTGGCATTTCAGTTTTTGTCTCTGTGTTTTCAAAATACGATTCTTTTGTAAAGTTAAAGAGTGACGCAATGATATTTGAAGGCACAGATTGAATAATCCGATTATACTTTGTGACTGTATCATTAAAGATCATCCGCGATTGACGGACTTGTTGCTCATAGCGATCAACATTTTTTAAGGTTTCTTGATAAACGGAACTCGCTTTTAAATCTGGATAACTCTCACCGACCGCCATTAAGCGCCCCATCGCTTGGTTAAACAACTGATCGTCCTTGTTCACCTCAGATACAGACGCATTTTGTCCGAGTGATGCACGTTGTGACGTAATCGATTCCAATGTTTCCGCTTCATATTCAGCATATTGCTTTGTTCCTTCAATCATATTTTGCAGCGCATCCCAACGCGACTCAACCTGAGCAGCAATTTGTCCCATTGAATTACGGACAAACTCTCTTGCGCGAATCAGCTGATTGTATGTAGAAATCGCCCAAAACACCAATACCACAGCCAATAATATGAATAAAATAAGTCCAATGTTGCCTATTAAAAAGTCCATTTTTTCTCCTCCTATAAAAAGTTACTTCTTTACATAATTATGCTCTATGAATGGTTCAAAGTCATCCTTTTATGTTGATTAAATTTTTCATACAATTGTATAGCTAATATAATTGGAAGATCAACATTAAGATCTGCCTTTATGACAAATTCCAAATCAACACTCCCACACCCTCACTTCTATTGTTTTATTAAGCACACTAGAGACCTTTCCGATCATAATATGTATCTTTATTCATTGATCTAATGTCTCTTAAAAGACTCTCAAAATTTTCCTGAATCACCTTGGATTTTATCATATTCTTGATATTACCTCACCCTTGATTAGTATATCTTATCGGACTAATACCTTTGTATTAAAAGGATATAAGCTTACCTCTATATTCACAGCTTACATATCAAACTACATATCCACTAATATGAAACAGAGTACTGTCTCCAGTTTCACTACTATACACCTTATCTACCAAAAAATGAAGCAGAGGACCGTCCCTGCTTCATTTCAGTATTATTAAGATTTTTGCGTCTTTTTACGTATTACAATAGTCGAAAAGAGTCCAACTATTAAAAATGCCAATCCTATTAACATCATATTAAAGTGATTTGTAGCAGTAGCAGGAAGCTCTTCTGAACTGTCAGACTCTGTTGATTCAGGTTCTTCTGGTTCTGGATCCGTTTGCTCTGGATCTTCTGGCTCCGGATCTGTTGTTTCAGGTTCTTCAGGCTCTGGATCCGTTTGCTTTGGATCTTCTGGCTCTGGGTCTGTTGTTTCAGGTTCTTCATGCTCCGGTTCTGTCGGTTCTGGATCTGACTCTCCCTCATCCTCACCTTCTAAATTTTGCGCGAACATCCAGTCAAAAACATTTTCATATCTACTATCTAAAGTGCCAGCAGTAGGTGCCATGTCCCAACCTGCCTCATATACATTATTATAAAGAACAGCTGCTTCAACTTCATGCGCTATATAATCCGGCAAGGGCGGATTCTGATCCGGCTGATCAAATTGATTATAGGGCCAGACAAAGGATTCGTTGCTGTTAAATAATGAAGCCCTCGCGTTAGTCATTTCCGGTAAATTTTCGTTTATAAAGTTTTCGAGATTAGTTTGGTATGACCCACCGTCATAAGAATTTACAAACATCCAATAAGCTAAGTCAGCGTGCACTTCATTATTAGCCGCATCTGGAGAACCACCTACCGGAGACATAGGAGCGCCAGCCGCGAAAAAGCCAGTGTAAGCGTTAAGTAACGTGTTCGTATACATACCGCCCCATGAAAAGCCCGCCACATAAATACGGTTCGAATCGACCGCACCACTGGCAACTAAATCGTCTATGACAACTTTAACATCCGCTATATCAGGAGTACTAATTCCATTATAAGAAATATTCAGTACATGGCTGGCATATTTCTCAGGATTTTCTCCCATTCTTTGCATAAGTGCGACTGCGCCATTGGCAGATTTCATGGCCGCTTTTTGGTCTGTCTCAGCACTTGTGCCGCCACGTCCCATTCCGTGAATATAAACATACAACGGCAATTCTTGTACTACCTCATCATTTGCATTTGAATGAAGGTAAAGCGCTCGATTAACCGAATTATCCGCATGTGTTGTAAACTTGTCAAGAATAGGGTTCACAACTCTGCTTTGCTCAAAAACAACATTCTCAAGTGTACTTCCTTCCGTCAGAGTAATTTCTTCGGTTTGAGTGACATCGTAAACCTGTAGTGTCGAGTTACTACTACCATCCAACGTTGTCACACCACCGGTCTCCGTATAAAACTCCAGTTCAACGACGATATAACGGCCACTGTCTAATCCGTCTTGATAATCTAACGAATTTGCTACCATCCCCAGGTAACCGCGAACTTCTGGTTCATCATTGGCATATACCCTTGAGATATTGCGCATCCCTGTAAATGTCTCTGCAGTACCATCCAAGGTTGTGTCCCTGGCCGATACAGTAAACATTTCTGGGGTCAGTTCCGAACTATTCACCGCATTGCCTTCACCCAAGTCAATAATAACCGCCGTTGTATACTCCCCTTTTGCAAAGTTGTCATTCCATACGATAAAGTCAAGCAACTCTGCACCCGGATCATTTTTGAATGTGGCGTGCACACGATGGTTAGCGCTTACATTTTCAATGGTATAAGTATTGTCCTCCGTTACACTCACATCAACATCGTCTACCATTACCGTATCTATAACCTGCCCACTATTAGGGATAAACTCAAAAGTTATGTCTTCTCCCTCTTCTACTCTTTGGACATGACCAGGCACATTCGGATATAGTGTACCACCTGAACCTGATGTGGCGGTGATTGAAAATCTCTTATCCTCCTCGTCGGCGCCAATAAGCGTTAAAGAGTCACTAAATGAAGCATCGCTACTAAAACCCACATCAGGGTCTCCAAAACTGGAAACAACCTCGTAACGGTCATTGTCCTTTGATGATGAGTTGTTGATATAAATCTCAAAAGTCAACGGGCCTTCCTCCAACGTCAAGTTTCTTTTGGGTATTCTCATCTCCACGATATACCCAGTTTCCGTAAGTTCAGTCCACGCCGCTCTACCTTGAGCATTCTGTCCAGACAACACACCTGTAGCGCTAACACGCCACTGATTAGATCCACTGCTACCTGGTCCAACATAAAACTCCACACTGTCATACATGTGATCTGATCCATTTCCCGTATATACATCGCTATCCTCCACGACTACACGGGAATACAGATAGTCCTCATCCCAAAGAATCCTGGCTGTACCCGTAGCATTGGGTCTGGGATCATCAGGTGCAGTGCTTTGGTCAATGCTATGTTCGATTGTTTTCTCCCACAGCGGATCGTTCGACCCAAGTTCGGGAGTCCCGTAAACGGCTGTCTCTGCTTCGTCTCCCAATAAGTCAGCATCAGCGAAGCCGACAGATACAGGTACCAATATTGCTAAGCAACAGGGTAACGCGATCATGGCAAGCAATCTTTTAAAAGCCTTTGACATCGTTAAAATCCTCCTCATTTTTTCGTTCTTTTGTGAATTAAAACCAAGCGTTGCTACGAACGAGAAACAATACAGAATAACCCAATTAACGTATTCTGAATCTACCTCCTTATATAATATTTTTGTGAGGCTTAGGTTGAATGATTTCCAGCTATCAACCTCAGATTTAATAGACACTTAGCCATAAATTAACTGGTTAGTGCTTGCTGTTCTTTGACATATCTGTAGTGTTCATAACTGCTATATACAGCCAATTCGATTGGCTCAGGGAGTCAGGTAGAGACTGAACTCCAACTGACCATGTAAGGTAATTAAATCCATCTTCATTCACGTGTATTTACTTCGGTGACCGCTACCATTTATCCTTTATTTTTCCAGAACATCTTTTGTGTTCTAATGAATTAGATAATCTGAAAAACTATTTAGGTTTATAAAGGCAATTCCACAAAAAAAGCCCCCACTAAGGGAGAACAAAAGAATATCAATTTGAGCCAAAACTGTTTAATATTTTCGAGCGATGGAGAGTTGTTTTTCGCTTAAAAGTGTTCATTTTTATTGAGCAATAATAAAGTTTAATAGTTAAATAATACTATACTCGTGATTGTGTCTGTGCCGCTATTGATATGATGATGTAGTTTTTTTCAACAAAACGCAACCAATATCTACCCAATAGTTGACAAGTTCGCTCTATAGTGATTAAGTAGAGAGGTAAATGATTATAGGAAGTCCACTAGGGGCGCTTTTTGCTGAGATAAGGATTAAATCCTTGGTCCCTTAGAACCTGAACTGGTTAATACCAGCGTAGGAAAGTGGAGACGGGATAGTTATGTCTACAAAACCGCTCCAGTTTAATGGGTGGTTTTTTTATTTTTTTAACATATCGATCTCGACGATACTTAGGGCTTTCTTCAAATTAATGAGGAGGCGTTCATATGTCATTTTCACAGGAACTAAGAAAAGAATCAGAGGTTATTTTTCAGGGGATTTTCGAGCATCCGTATGTCGATGGTTTAGGTAAAGGGGATGTACCAAAAGAAGCACTCATTCATTATGTGAAAGCTGATTTTGAGTATTTGAATGCATTTATCAACATTTACGGATTAGCGATTGCAAAGAGCTCTACAAGAGAAGATATGGCTTATTTTTATGAAAAAATTGGTTTTGTATTAAACAGTGAAATTCATCCGCACAATAATCTATGTCAGGTAGCTGGTGTAGATTATGATGACTTGCAAGGCTATGCCCTTCCGCCTACAGCCGATCATTATGTCAGTCATATGAAAAGCGCTGCACAACAAGGGAGTATGGGTGAGTTACTAGCTGCATTATTACCATGTCCTTGGACATATCTAGAAATTGGGCATTATTTAATCGATAAATATAAACCAGAACCGAATCACCCTTTCTATGATTGGATCACCTTTTACGCCAGGGAAGAAACGGCATCTATCACAACAGAGCTTCGTGAAAAACTAGACCACTGGGCACAAAACGTTGGAGAAACGGAAAAAGAAAAGGCAAGACAAGCATTTATAAAAAGTTGTCAATTAGAATATGGATTTTGGGAAATGGCCTATACCCAAGAAGAATGGCCGTTTAAGATAAGCTAAGCACTAGTTGTGGATAGCTATCTCATTTTCAGTCGTCATCCACGACGATAAGTGAACATAATTAAATAGCAAAGTTGCACTAGGGGAGCCGGAAAATGGCTGAGAAGAACGATATTGTTCTGACCCTTTGGACTCGATCTAGATCATACTAGCGTGGGGAAGTGCAGTCGAATAGTTTATGCATTTTTATTTTAATGCATAAACTCCGGCTGCATTCCTACGGGAGTGCAGCTTTTTTATATTTTTCAAGGAGGAGAATATTTATGGGGAATTTTGTTTGTCTAAGTAATCGAATAGCTGGGTGTCGTTTTTCTATTCATCCAATGCGAGATGATTTTATTGATATCATTACAACAGCACTAAAAGAAGTGGATACGTCAAAGGTGTGGGTGCAAACGGATGATGTGAGCACCTTAGTGAGAGGAAGAATCGCTCACATTTTTGATGTAACAAAAGCCCTTTATCTTCATGCTGCTAAGACTGGTGCTCACGTTGCCTTTGAAGCGACTTACTCAGTTGGTTGTCCAGGAGATACAGCCGGTGATGTTTTTATGGCGGAAGATGACGTTGTACTGAATAAAGAAACAGTTGATTCAATCAAACAAGAGACGTCTACTAAATTTGCTTTATATCCATTAGGTGGTGGCCAGTACATGGACCAAATCTATGCTCAAATTGAAGCAATGAAAGATCACGGGGTTGAAGTTAGCGGTACCCATTACGCCACTCGGTTAGATGGAGAAGCAGTCAATATATTTAACGGATTAGAAAAAGTATTTATTGATATGGAAGAGAGCGGTTCTTCTCATACTGTCATGACTGTATCTATGTCAGCAAATAGCCCCTCAACGAAAGGTGGAAAAGCAAATGAGTAAATGGACATTAAAAGAAGTTATTGTAATGGCAGCATTATCTGTTGTCTTTGGTGTGATCTATCTAGCCTTTATACCCATTGGCGGCATATTAGTCGGTTTTATGGGACCCATTGGATATGAGCCAATCTTTGGCATTTGGTTTATCGTTTCCATTATTGCAGCCTACATTTTTCAAAAACCTGGAGCAGCCTTCATATCAGAGACCATTGCCGCTACTATTGAAGTTATGCTAGGAAATGCACTGGGACCTCTTATTATCGTTGTTGGCATCATTCAAGGGATTGGAGCAGAGGCAGTATTTGCTGCTACAAGGTGGAAAAATTATAGTTTGTGGGTACTCATGTTAGCAGGTATGGGATCCGCAGTTACTAGCTTTATTTGGGGAATGTTCCAAAACGGTTATATTGCTTTTGCTCCTAGTTATATTCTAGCCATGTTTGTCATCCGCTTAATCAGTGGTGCTCTTATTGGTGGGTGGCTTGGCAAAGTAATAAGTGATGCTTTAGCTAAAACTGGCGTGCTAGCAAGTTTTGCACTTGGCAAGCAATATAAGAAAAGGAAAAAGGCCGCATGATTCAAACAGCCGTCATTAAAGTTGATCAGTTAACGTTATTTTTCGAAGATTATCCAGAAAAACCGGTATTAGATGCTATTAACTTTGAATCAATGGCTAAGGAGAACCTGTTAATCCTTGGTCCAAGTGGCTGTGGCAAAAGCACCTTAACGCACTGCCTAAATGGCCTCTATCCCAGAGAGTTAGACGGAAAATTGACAGGTGATGTTTTTATTAATTCGAAAAGCATTGTTGAATTTGCTCATGGTGAAGTTTCTCATACTGTAGGCGTTGTCTTTCAAGATCCCGAAACACAATTCTGTATGTTTACAGTTGAGGATGAGATTGCCTTTGGTCTCGAAAATAAAGGGATCTTGCCCTCTGAGATGGGAAAAATGATCGATCACGTATTAGAGTTAGTCAATATGACGCCATTCAAAAACAGAAGTATTACCACACTCTCAGGTGGACAAAAACAAAAATTAGCCTTAGCTTGTATTCTTGCCATGGAACCAGACATTCTCGTATTGGATGAGCCAACAGCAAATTTAGATCCTGTCGCAACGCTTGAATTCATTGACACGCTCGATCAACTACAACAGCAAAAAGAATTTTCATTTATCATTATTGAACACCAATTAGACGGTTGGGTATCACTCATTGACCGTTGCATGATGTTAAACAACAAAGGACAGCTATTTTACAATGGTAACTTAAGAGATGGAATTAATGCACATCGTCACACATTAGAACAGCAAGGTATTTGGATCCCAACCCCTACTAGGCTGGCATTGAACATCGAGCACCAGTCGGATTACACCTTTGATCATTTGCCGATAACTGTTGATGAGCTGGCCGCTTATCCATTGCCTACACCTGTCAGTTCAACCCGTATTACTAAAAGCAACCCGTTAGCTTTAAAAGCAGAGAAACTAACATGGACCAAAAAAAGTACACCGATTATAAATGAGGTAGATCTCAGCCTATATGAAGGTGAATTTATCACGATTTTAGGAGCAAATGGCAGTGGGAAATCATCGCTTTCGAAACTGATTGCCGGAATAGAGAAACCTACCAAAGGATCTACCTATCTCTATGAAAAAAAACTAAACGAATGGAAAGAAAGAGATTTAAGAACAAAAATCGGCTATGTCTTTCAGAATCCAGAACATCAATTTATTACGGATTCGGTATACGACGAGGTTTCATTAAGTTTACGCATACGAGGATTAAATGAAGCAGATATCAAAGAACGGGTCAGCCTCATTCTGCATCAGTGCCAATTAACGGGATTTGAGGAGAGTCATCCTTATACACTTAGTCAAGGTCAAAAAAGAAGATTAAGCGTGGCAACGATGATTGTTGATAACCAATCCTTACTGATACTTGATGAACCTACATTTGGTCAAGATGCTAATTCTACAAAACAACTGTTATCTCTATTACAGGAACGTAATGAAACGGGCACATCGATTGTCATGATTACGCATGATATGGAAATTGTCCATCAATATGCAGATCGCGTCATTGTAATGGAAGACGGAAAAATCGTCCTTGATGCCAGTCCAACTGCATTATGGGAAGTTCCAAGCGAACAATTATTGAACTGGCAACTTGAATTACCTGTTCAAGTAAAATTAGATCAACGAAAACAGAAGGATGTTTCATATGTATATTCATAATTTAAATCCGAGTATCAAAGCGATAACCATTATTTTAAGTGTTCTACTTTTAACGGTGGTGTTTGATCCGATTACACCACTTCTCTTTATCATTTGGATTTGGATTATCACGCTCTTTGTCGCTAAAGTTAATATTAAAAAATTTCTGCTTTTTCTTTCACCGTTCCTTATCTTTGCTTTTGGGATGTTTTGGAGCAATCTTGCATTTGGCAATGAGCCCACTAATCCAACTGAAGTTGTTTCCTTTTGGGGCAATAATATCCCGATAGAGAATATAAATACGGCTTTAGCTTTATCACTGAGAATTTTAGCCTTCGCCTCTTTATCTTTATTATTTCTTTTAACAACAAATATTTTGCATTTTATTCTGAGTCTCATGCAACAATGTAAGCTCCCACCTAAGCTTGCTTATGGGATCCTTGCAGGATACAGATTCTTGCCCATGATAAAAGATGAACTCGGACTTATCAGGTCTGCCCATCGTGTTCGCGGTATTAACCGAGCCAAGACACTAAAAGAGAAGATGCATCAATACAAACGTTTTATTATCCCGCTTCTTGCCAGTGCGATTCGAAAGGCTGAACGTACAGCCATTGCCATGGAATCAAAAGGATTTACTGGTAGTAGAGACCGTACTTTTTATCGACAATTTACAGTTACAACTAAAGACTGGTTATTCCTAGTCATGATGCTAAGCGTTTTAATTACGCTTATTATATTCGCTTGGCAAATAGGCTATTTCAGATGGTACACTGGCGAAATTTAAAAACAACTGGCCAGATATAGATTTATATAAAGACGCTCCCAACAAAGTGGACAGTAGAAATAATAAAATTCTACACTACTTTGTGTGGAGACGGGATAGTTATGTCTACAAAACCGCTCCAGTTTATAAAATGTACCCTATAGAGTAGACACTAAAAAAAAGACTACTCTATAGGGTGATAGGCTCCCCTTAAAGTAGACAGTTTATAAAATTACTTCTACTTAAGCGGAGCCTATCAAATTTACGTTTATTGTTCTGACATAAGTTGATTTTTCAATTGTTGAATGACTTCGTCTGAAGCTGGTGCCGCTGGTTGATAATGACCTTTTTGAAGGGCGAGGTTATACAATGTTCGCTGACGAGACTCATCCTGATTTCTCAGTTGAATTAAAGTCTGTCTTAGCTCTGTATTATTTGTTTGAGCGATGATATTGGCATAGCCTGTTAAGCTCGCATTTATTCCAGCTAAATAATCATTGACCATTTCTTTATCTTGAAGCATGCTTCAACCTCCTTAATTTAAATAAGTCATTAGATTTTGTTGGGCTTGTTTGGCCGCTTGTGCATCTCTCGCGAATAGTTCTTTAAACTCGGGATCCGTGCAATTTTGAGCATATACTTCCAATTTTTTTGTTACATTCCCATGCCCACCGATTAAACTTCGCAAGTGCTCGACTTCTAATTCAGTTAAGTGATGGCTCATAATCATCCTCCTTTGTCATTATAAATTGCCCATTTTTAGAAAGAAAATACATTATGTATTAGAAATATAAGGACAATGACTGTGAATATTGCGACACGAAACAGCTTATGTTTAAATGATTATAAGTTCAAAAAATTGGAAGGGAGTGAAAGGATGGAATTTAACATATTCATTATCATTATCAGCATCATTGCTATTTATGGCCCAATCATTATCATACCCGTGTGTTCAGTCATTTTAGTATCAAATATTCTTCATATTGTCTCTTATAAGATCCATATTCCAGACAAACAAAAAGCGAAGATCATTATATCTACCACTTTAATTTTGTTGGTTTTTTCATCTCTACTTTCAACTATTGCATCTAATTAATACTTTTAAAAGGAGGATTTTATGGTATCAGTCAGCCAAAGAATTTCAAAGGTAAAGCAACCAAGAGGAGGATACATAAAGCCAAAAGAATTTGTTGTGACTCATTTACAGGATGATTTTGATTTATATGAAAATGAAAATATTCATAGTCCATTAATTGGATTGGCTGTAGATTATTTGACTAGATTTATTAACGGTGCAACCCTTCAAGAGGCCTTTGAAATTTCAATGTTAGGAGCATCAAGGATTAGAAAAGACGCATTAGCAAATGAGTTACTTTCCAACATAAAAGGTACAGATGATAACTCAATCATAAACGCATGTAAGCTGGTTGGATTCGATGTCGTCTTTCGTTCAGGAGCTATGGGGTATAAACAAGTAGAATTAATTAACCCTGACTTAGAAACCATCTCAAATATCAGAGTTATGGTAAAGAGATCATTAAGTTTTTTTGATGCTTATGGTCCTATTGTAAAAGACGGTTTTAATTTTGAAGGTGGATACACCAAAGTAATTAGTAAAGGTGATGGTGACTTTTTAACAAAAGACACGTTGTGGGACTTCAAGGTATCTAAATCAAAACCAAAAAATAAACATACATTACAATTGTTTATATATTATTTACTGGGAATGCATTCAGTACACCCTGAATTTGAAGAAATTAAAAATTTAGGTGTATTTAATCCACGATTAAATACAGTCTACTTGCTGCCTGTCGATTCGATTCCTGATGAAGTCATAGAAGAAGTTGAAACTACTGTCATAGGCTACTAATATAACCTTCATAAATTGGGCTAAAGCTATATGGAGTGAATAGTAAGACATTAGAGTTATAAAGACTATTAACGCTTATTGTTAAACAATATAACCATTGAAAGGTAACGATCGTATGCATAATTAAGATAATCACCTTTTAGGATTTGTTCTTTTAATCTTTCAGGTTCCATGGATTCGATCTCCTTTCAAGTTATAGGTGTAATTAATGGTTAATTAAAAATAAACGCCTTAACTAGATATCCGTTTAAACCTTTTGTTGCGGACTGAATTGTGTATCTTAATCGGAACGAAAAGGATAGCCAATTGCAAGGATTATTTCAGAGGTGTAATCCTCAAATTTTTATTTGCCTTAAACTCTCACTTTGAACTTGTAAGTGATACTTACAAGTTCACACATCCACCGCTTCTCTTTCTTGATAAAAATTTTGAATATGAAATGTGAAACTCTAAATTGAGGTTTGATATAAATTATCTCGCAATTACTTCGATTTCTTCTATACGAATGTTATAACACTTAAAAATAAGAATTTATCAAAATAAGAATGTATATGCACTCAGTTTAATACATAAAGAAAACTCCTTATATTCAATTAAAAATTCAAAGGAGTTTCCAATTTGCTATTTGATTTATTATAGTTCAGTTTTTCCCGCCTCAAATTACTCATTAATGGGTTATTAATATATAACCTAAAATACAATTATTGATTGTCATCAGATTGCTTTACACTTAGCAAGGTGATTGTAACTAAGATGAACCCCATTCCAAACACTTGATTAATGGTCAATTGATTGCCTAAAAGGATAACTCCAAATAGAGAAGCAGTCACCGGCTCAATCATGGCTACCATTGAAGCAGTTGTCGGCGTCGTCCTACGAAGGCCAATCAGATAAATTATAAATGAAATGCCAGCACCTACAATGCCTAATAGAAGAAACGATCCTATGTCACTTGACCTAACGACAGCAGCGACTTCATGATTATCGACAAAAAGAAAAAGGATGCAGCAAAGTGTAAAAAAAGCGATGGTTAACGTCATTTGTGGTTTTGCGATAGAGGAGGCATGTTTAAATCCGAATATAAACAATGCATAGGAAAAACCGGAGGCAAGGCCGTAGACAACACCGAGGAAACTGACTGAAATTGAATTGAAGTTGTAAGCATCTGTAAGTAGAATGACTGCGATTAGTACAACAACAATGCACCTCCACTTAAACCATGTTGAACGCTCTATTAACAGTAAAAAGGAAATGAGCATAACGAACACAGGCGCTGTGTACATTAAAGTTACGGCAACAGCGATGCTTGAAGCTTGTATGCTGAAAAAATAAAATGTAAAGTTTCCTGCAATACCAACACCAGCTAGCAGGGCCCATTTATATAAATCATTAGAAATAACCCAATTCTGCCAAAAACTGAAAAGAGACCACGTAAAAAAACATATAAACCCAACAAACCCCCGACAAAACGAAATCACAACAGGATCCCAGCCCTTAGCCATTAAAATATCAGCAATCCCCCCACTTACTACCCAACATATAGCGGCTACCATAACTAAACCGATCCCTGCAAACCTCACTGGTGAGCCCCCTTTATCAACTCAATTAGCGTACAACTTACTTTTAGATGCAGACTTTTTAGAAAGACCAAAATTCAGTATGCTAACTCTATTAATAACGATCACATAAAAAATATGCTAAAAGATAAACGCCTATAATTTAATTTTTTTCGAAGGGAGAAACCATTAAATGCAAAAAGAGCCAACAATTAATATTATTGTTAGCTCTGCTCGTTTATTCGTACAGAATGCACGTAATTTATGTAGTGGCTCACTATATTGCGATCCCACTTGATTCTCAGTCAAGTGGAGTTGGAATCGTATCATTTAGTCTTTATTTTCCTTTACACACTGAACGGCTTGTAATATATCTTTAAAGGTGTGTTGAAGGCTGGCATCTTTTCTCCCTGTGAGTATAGCTTTTGCGTTGGGCTATCTTTCTTTAACATCAGAGACATAAGCAAGAGGTGTCGAGCATGTGGAGAAACAGCGAACTCTTCTCCTAAACCCGGTGATATGTTGCACGCCCTGAACTGATATATCTTTTTTTTATTTTTATGGTTATTCTTTTCTAAGGACTCCAATATACTAGTAATGTACAATTTTCAAAAAAACCGCTGTTCCTTATACTACGGTTCCCCCCAATTAATCCTAAATGACCGATAGATCTGCTCAAGTAAGTCAAGTCTCATTAGTTGATGAGGCAGTATCATGTTTGATTATGATAGTTAGAAATTGCTTTGTTTGAAGAACGCTTCACTTAGGCCGAGCGAGCCCCCGATGACGTCGTGTCATATTTAGTCTCCTCGGTATTGTATTTGAACCAAGTGTATATGACCTTATCTAATCTGTCTAATTAAGTGTAACCGATGCACAACTAATATCCGAAACTATCTCTTAATACTATAAGTACACTTTTTCGGGTTATTTTTATGTACAATATTCATTTTTATTCAAACTTATTCATTATAATAAATTAGCTTATTGCTATCATCTATTACACCATTTATACCCTCTGAACCAGAAAATTTGTTTACCAATTCATAGTACTCACTAATGTTCTTAGGGGTTACGTATTTTTCTTCATTTGAAACAAACAAAATTTCGAAGTAGTTTAACTTATTTTTTTTAACCTCAATTTCTAGTATTGTATACGTTAGATAATTCCAACTTCTAACAATCGTTTTTCTTCTCATTATTACCCCTCCACAAACCCTTATTAATATAAGGTAAACATGCAAAATATATATTTAAATTTCAACTTCAACTCTTTCTTTTACTAATTTTCTTCATCATTGTTATAGGCCCCACTTACTATATCTATCATTTTTTCGCCTTGGGCTAGTAACTGGTCATAAGTAATAATGGTAATTGAACTTAATCTGCTATTTAAACCATGTAAAGCTCTATGCTTATCTTTGTTCCATTCACTCGAACAACCAATTACAATAATAGCTTTAGGATGATATGCAATAACTTCTGGATGGTCTCTTAAGCCCCTCGCCGCCTCTTCTTGGAACATATCTAGGTACCTGTGACATTGTCCTATAACTTTTGATACTTCAGAAGTAAAATAATAATTCTGATGGGAATTATCATGATTTAAAACCTTCATATCAGGTCTCTTTAGTTCCACTAAATCCCTATAACCCGTGATAACTGTTGGTAACATTAGATTAATTTTATCAGATGCTGATATAGCTCTTACATTATCATTTACAACAAAAGAATTCCCAGATGCCCAAGGCTGTTCTTCACACCACTGTTGATATTTTTGTTTGTCTTTAATACCACTTTCAAGATAATTATCTAGTTGTACGACTGCTGAACGCAACTCTTGCAAGCGTATAGAACTTCTAAAAGCCGTTAATAACTCGCTACTTAACTCTTTTCCCACCTAATATTGTGCAATATCAGGTCTATTTAATACTCCCAAAATGCCTTGTACAACTTCTTCAGGTTCGTGATTTCCAAAAGAATGTACTTCCTCTGCTGTTTTTAAAATAATATACTCCCCATTATCTTCTTTTTCTGATAATGCCAGAATTTTTTCAAACTACTATACAATGAGAGAGTTGCATTTGTATTCAAACTCGTCGATTTTTCTTTAAACAAAAACCAATCCATAGGTGGGTGTCCTTTTTTTTAGTTAATATCTTAACACTAAGTTCCTTACCCGTGCTCCTATCTATATAAAATGGAACTACTGTTATTTTCATTTTAGAAGATTGATGTATTACAACTGGCTGAGTATAGGAGACATTCCCTGACATAGCATCTTTTATTGTTACTATTTGAACATCTTCTCCATCCACTTCGAATCCCTTCTTAAAAATAAAAGTAGGAGCTATTAAACTCCTACTTTTAAAATCTTGATGTATTGCATCTTAAATGTGTTGTATTGACCTCTTAATTTGCATATCTATTCTTCGTTTCCATTCAGGAGCATCATTATTACTCTCAACTAAACAATCTCTTAAAGTTTGTTCCACTTGACTGGATAATAATCTATTTGTCTTACTAAAGCCAGCTTCAAACAAGTCTGCAAATTGATTCAATGTCATCGGTACAATTTGAAGTGCCATTCTGGAATCATCATTCCTGTACCAAACACCAATCCTGAACGTTTCGGCAGTATTAGTATCAATATTATTAGCCATGAACAAACCATAAACTCGCTTGCCGATGTTTTCATATTGGTCAACTAAATCTGCAACATGTCTTCTTACTGGTTCGCCCTCAACAGCTTCTTGTCTTGATGAAGAAGTTAATGTGACTTCACCGACAATTACAAAGTCCTCAAACTCGAATATTATATCAGGGCCATTTCCTGGAGCTGTTCCCACAGGTAAAAATTCCTGATCCACTTTAAACCTTCTTGCTTCCCAAGGTTTATTTTCTAACGAATTGATTGCAAGAAATGCTCTCCACAAAGCCCATTCTAAATATGCAGGACCTTCACCTTGTGGGACTATACTCCCTCTGCGGATAGGGACTGTCAACGCCCGAAGATAAGCTAATATGTCTTTCCATTCATAAATTTGATTTTCGGCAAATTTATATTCGAGAATCTTAAATAATTCACCCTCAAGCTTTAGTCTTAATTGTGATAAGTCTTCTACTTCCATACTATACAAATCTGGAACATCAATATGTTCACCATTTTCTTTTATATGAGACAAAATTGTTTCTATAGCTTCTATTGCTTCAGGAGTATTATCAGTAGGAAGATTTGCACCATTCCAGAGAGTATTTAAATAATTAGTACTAGAAATGGGTTCAAATGGCATATAGGCAATCTGTTTAACAATTGTAGTTTTATGCTTTGCAATCCGAATCTTTCTGCCATCCTCTGCGAATAAACCAGTCAACTTTAAGTACCGAAAATTAGAATCTGCATAATCAAGCAATGTTTGACTACTTTGACTTGATAAGCAGTCAGCAACACTTTCTCTTACCTTTCTAACATATTGCTTTCGATTAACTGATTTATTAGCCTCACTCCTGAACTGAGAAATATTATTGACCACTTTTTTAACAGACTCTATATCTCGTGTAACTTGTACAAATGATGCCATTTCATCTTTGCTAATTGAACTATCAAGACCTTGTTTTTTAAGTTCTTCTAAAATTTCTAAAACGATTCTTAATGGGCTAAAAACTGCTCCATTATGATTTTCAATTTCTGATGGTATTTGATATGCAAGTAGCGCTCTTAAAAAACACTCTTGTTCTTCTGGTAATGAATCTACCTTTATTAATCTTCTTCCATTTGAAGTAACACAATAAGGGTATACTTTTAATTTTGAATTTTTAACAATACTTGGACTAGGTGTGATAAACCCCAATTGCATTAATGCCGCTCTCCACTTTCTACCGACATCACTAACATCACTATTTTTAGATTCATCTAGGCGTTTAAGATATACCACACCTGATTCATGTAACAATCTTGCAAATTCCTGTTCTGCTTTTTTCCCTACTAAGTTACCATGCAAAGAAGACCTAACTAATATAGTTAAGCCATCCTTCAATCTTTTTGCATTTCTTATTGTAGTATTCCCTATATACCAAGCCCGTTCCATAGTAAGACCTTCTTTCCTTCCTTAGTAACCCACAAAAAGATACTCTTTCACTCTGTTTTTATTATCTCCAACTTTATGGCCTTGGTTACCAAAAGAATATCGATGATCTAGTGCTACCACTTCAACTTGTTGTTTGTATTTGGACATTAACTCTAACATTTCATCTTTTGTCGGTAATGAGTTAGATGAATAAGAAACAATTAAAATACTATTTCTATGTTTTTTAAATAATTTATCAAATGCATCATATGCACCCTTTCGAGAACTAAAAGGCGTTGGATAACTCTTAAACTTTTTAGTTTTTGTATGCCACTGCATTTCTACGTCTTTCCAACCTTTTACAAGCCCCTCAACAAAATGATATCGTCGAACATACTCATTATCTGAGTGCGGACTATAATATGGTGGGTCAATATATACTAAATCCGCCTTTTGTCTATTATCTATCGCATCACCATGACGCGACTTATTTTTCTCGCCATTATCGAATACTGCATTATTATATAACTCAACAGCATTTAAGAAATGTTCTTCTAAGGATAGTGCTAAATCTGGACGGCCATCATTGTATCGTTGACCTGTGTAAGTAAATATGCCTCTAGGCCGTTTTTTAAGACATGCACGTACTAATGATGATAGAGCTAATGACCTTTTATATTGGTTATCCAACCTATTAACATTTGCTCTAATTAAATCAATAAAATAATTATCCGTGTCATCAAAGTAAATGTCTTTAAACGTACTACTTACAAAATTGTCCATTGAAGTTGTATTATCAAATAAAATTTTTATATCTCTTGCAGATAGTGTTGTCTTGTTATTTTCAATAAGCGCTTTTGTATAAGTAGCCGAGAATGCCATATAATCATTGCTTAGTACTTGTTTGTTCTGTGTTTTAAACATATAACTTACTACACTACTTCCGCTAAACAAGTCTAATACACTATTAAATTCGAACTGAGAAGCTACTCCCCATATATGCTCTAAAAGGTTCTGCTTACTCCCCATAAATCTAGTGGATGGAAATTTCTCCATTTGTTCTGGTAACTCTATCGCTGTTGGCACTAAGGAAATTTTCTTATGGGGCTCAGCTTTTACCAATAAATCTTCCCCACTCCTGCTAGAACCTTTACTACTTATATTTCTTCTAGTTTTATGAACACTTATATTATATTTCTCATACAACTCATGTACTAATGGATGATTGGAATTAGTTAATAGAACATTACAGCCCATTTCATGCAACCTATGAACTTCATTGGCTAAATCGATATGATCTTCTTCATAAAATTGTTCTTTTGTATATCTTTTAAAATCTGCATATTGAGATGTTGGCAAATATGGAGGGTCAAGGAAAATAAAATCTCCCGGCTTAGCGTGTTTTCTTAATACATCTTTATAATCACCTAGAACTATCTCCGCACTTCTTAAAGCCTTGCTCGCAGCTCTAAGATTGTCTTCATTACATATTTTTGGGTTTTTATAGTAACCAAACGGCACATTAAATTTTCCTTTTCGGTTCACACGATATAATCCATTAAAGCATGTTCTATTCAAGTATATAGTACGTGCTGCTTTTTCAATTGGGTTCAGGGTTTCTATGTCAATTGCTCTAATTTCATAAAAAAATTCTTTATTATTTTCCATTTTTTTTAATTCTACAATTAATTCATCTATATTATTAGCAATAACAGTGTATAAATTTATTAATTCAGGATTAGAATCTGCAATTATTGCTTCTTTAGGGTTTAACTCAAAGAATAATGCTCCTCCGCCAAAAAATGGTTCTATATATTTATTGTATTTTTTAGGAACTTCAGGAAGTAAAGTGTCTATCATTTGCTGCTTCCCACCAGCCCACTTTAAAACTGGTTTAGGTTTATTAAATAACAGTTCCTGTTGTACAAATTCTACTTGAGGTTTCATTTTTATCCTCCAATAATCTACAGGCTCAAATACATACTACGATATTAATTCGACAAAAATTTGAGTTTTCCTTTTTATTATATATAAAATTACATAATAAATCATTTTTGAAAATTACACAATGATTTGTTTGATCTAATTCGAGCTAATGGGTATCAACTTTTACTCCTATACAGTTTTAACTTATATTTGAAATTCCAAAATTTCAAAAAATCTAACCTCAATTTATGGATAGATGACCTCAAAATAACTCTGTTTGTTGCCCTTCGCCTCTTTTATAAAGAATTTTTTATTTAATTTAATAGGAAGTGAGTATGTGTTAATTTTGTATAAAAGAACCATCGCTAATGTAATTCAACATAAAAACTATTGGACTGGATTCTCAATTTAAGTGTGGTCAACACAACTTAATGATTTATGGTGTTGTGGAAGAAAAGTGGTGATCATAAGGTTAGATTAACTCGAAGAAATTGATACTAATTAATAGATACCGAATTTCCTGGTCAGAAAAGAGGTGGGTTAGTCGGGGATAAAAGATGTTTTTTCTGTAAGAAACAACACCAACGACGATACCTCTTCAATAAAGAGTACCATTTTAATTTCTTTGTTTCTTATAATTCTGTTTGTAGGTTGTAAGCGTCAAGTAAAAATGAACACTTTTTGCTAATTGATTTTGAACACTTTCTTCCTTAAATATGGATGTTCGATTCTTCATTCGATGACTGTCTTCACCCTGAAATTGAATGACTTCTATCCGATGTAGAATCCTATCCAAAATAGCTGTGGTGATCCCTTGGTCACCTAATAAATCGCCCCATTCACTTGGCCCCTTACTTGAGGTAAGTATAATCGAGGCCTTGTCATGCAAGTCATTGATAAGATGGAAAAAGAGGTTAGCTTCTCTCTGATCCATCGCCATAAACATCAGATCATCAATAATGACCAGATTGGCGGCTCTTATTCGCTTCATCTTAATTTGAGCTTTTCGTGTGAATTCTTCAGCTTTTAAATGTCTTATCAATTCTTCCATCGTTATATACATAACCTGATAACCTTGATGAACGGCCTTAATCCCAAGTGCAGTGGCTAAATGTGTTTTCCCGACACCTGCTGTTCCTAACAGGACCAAGTTATATAATTGATCGATCCAGGTTAGCTCACTTAACTGTTTTATCTGCTTTTGACTTAAGGTTTGTTGCTCATTAAGGTTGTACATCTCAAGTGTTGTGTGGGCAGGAAACGCTGCCCACTTTAATTGTCGTTCAATTTGCTTTTCACCACGTCGTTTCAACTCATATGAAGCCATTTCTGTTAATAGCTCACGATAAGTCCAATCTTTTGATTCAGCGCATCGAATGAGATCGGGTAAATATTCTGATGTTTCCGCTAAACGTAATGTCTTAAATTGTTTTTGTAATGACTCCAAAGTCATCATGATCTCACCGTCCCTTCAAGAACTTCAAGGTACGGATCCAGATCCCTTACTTCTGGTTTCATGCTGCTATAATCAGATTGACCAGAGCCAATTTGTTTTATGTTCATTTTTGTATGCTTAGTGGATTGTTGTTGCCTCATCAAATGAGATAACACATCTTTAAATTCCGAACCACTATAAAAACGGCTTTTCAGACATTCATTTAGAGCTTGAGTGCTTAGGTTAGGCGGAACATTCTTAATCGAATCTGAAATGATTTTCAGCTGATCTCTCATGTATCGCGGATACTGTGTTTGAACTTTCATTAAGTACCGCATCGCTTTGTCTTGATTTTGGAATGCTTCAGAAACAGTTTTCATGTAGGCATGTATACCTTTGGTTCGATCTCGTTTGTGTTGTCAATATTGAATGAGTTCTCCTTTCCCTTCGCATAAGGGATGCTCAGCCATGATAGGGCCATCCATCGATTCATGTATGTGAAGCTTCAGCACTTCATATCTCAGTATGAATGGAAAAAAGATCATTACATGGTGAAGCAACAAGGGAGAAAGTCAACGATCATAACGAGTAATTTATCTTTTATTAATTATCAAGACATTTTTCATGATTCTTTCTTAACCGCAGCTTTAACGGATCGTTTAACGCATAAGTTTTATGTTTTGAATATGAATGGCAATTCTTATCGGATACGTGAAACAGCAGAATGGCTTAAATCAGAAAGTGAACAAGTGGTGCAAAATTAAATTAACATATGGTTCACTTTTTAATTGACAAATACAGAGTAGAAGCATCTAGTATGCTATAATTTAGTTTAGATGACTTATTTAAGATACTATCAAAGATCGAACGTGAGAGGAATTGAAACGAATGAACTCAATCGTAATACACAAACATCAATTAATGTACAACAACAGGAAAGATTATTTGGAACGTGGCTAACATTCTACGTGGGTTATATAAACCACATGAGTACGGTAAAGTTATTTTACCGATGACAGTGATCAAACCTCTAATGTTAACTCGTGAAGAAGTACTAAAAGCAGCTAAACAAACTAAATGGATGAACGCAACAATACACACCACGTTAAAGAGAAAGATTAATGCACGCATGGTGAATATGGCTTGAAATAATAGGTAAGAGATGCTTGAAAGGAATCTATTTAAAGAACCATTACAAGACACCCTTTCAGAATAATACGCTCAAGGTGAGCGATCCTACAGAAAAATGTTGATGCAGACTAGAACTTTTTAATACCGGCTATTCTCTTTTAGCAAGAGACTTTTATAGATGGTGACGATCGTAGAATTCAGAGGACTATATGTTGTAACTGCTAAACTAAATGTAACAGTTCTCGATTGATAAGATTTAACACTTTTTGCCCATAAATCTTCTGGTGATTTTGTAAAGAGCCAGAAAAACACTAACGTTTCTTCTTAGACACTAGATATAATAGGTTTATATATCTGAAAGTGTTTGAGGAGGTTTGAAAGGTGGATAATTGGCAAATGTATATGGAAATTGATCAACTATTAAAACAAGGTTTTAGTAAGAGTAAGGTTGCTGAAAAGTTAGGGATTTCAAGGCCAACGTTATATCGTTATTTAAAGAGAAATCCGCAGGAGATGGCAGAATGGATGGTTACTATTCAATCAAGAGAAAAGAAGTTTGATAAGTATAAAGAATTAATTCTTTCCTGGTTGAGGCAGTACCCAGATATGACGGCAGCTCAAGTACAAGGTTGGCTGCTTGAGAAATATCCATCTTTTGAAGTTGGAGAAAGTACTGTTAGATCTTATGTGAGAGAACTGAGAAAAGAATCCAACATACCTAAAGAGGCATCGCCTAGATCATATGAGGCTATACCCGATCCTCCATTAGGAGAACAAGTCCAAGTGGACTTCGGCCAGACGAAAAATAAGAAATCCAATGGAGGAGGAACAGTTAAACTATATTTTATTGCATTTGTATTATCTCATTCTCGATATAAATATATGTATTGGCTAGATCGTCCTTTTACAACGAAAGACGTTATTGAGTCACATGAGTTAGC
>NZ_FMYI01000021.1 GCF_900096905.1 Pelagirhabdus alkalitolerans
CTGCACTGTCTTTTAACTTTTCGACAAAGTGCTTAGGTGGGGGACTCTTTCGCTTTTCCTGTATTAATGCTGGTGTTTGTTCTAGGATGCCTTGCAACGTTTTGATCTCAAAATTGTCTTTAAGTGCTACCATAATATCAACGAATTTATCGAGTCCTTTTTGACTCCAACTACGGCCATTTTTAAGGCGTCTAGCGAACACACTCATCGTGCCTTCTGCACTTCCCATCGGACGAAATCCTGCTGTATCGATCCCTATGCTTTCTAACGTTTCACGATAATCACCTAAAGCTTCTGGGTACTGAGATAGCTGGGTGATTAACGTCTCCAGCCATTCTTCTTTCTTTTCATTCTCTAGTGTGCCAACTGCGCTGTTTAACTCCACCATAAAGCCTTCCCAGTCATACCTTGCGAGTTTCTTTCGGATCGACCGATAGCGCTTGTGATCACGAAAAATACGTTGCACATCTCGAGCGACGTGAAAACGATCAATGACAAAGGTCGCATTATGTTGGAAATAATCTCGACACGCTGTAATCCACCTTGCCCCATCACCATTAATAACGAGATGATGGTGCGTCGGATCATATGCATAGGTGTCCATTAAGTACTGTTCAAATGCTTCCCAGAACGGCGCATTCCCTTCATGGATAAAATGGCGTTTCGCCTTTAATTTCGCCCGTTTTCCGTTCATCTCCCAGCCTTGATGAACACTGGCGATCTTAAGCTCTCTGCCTTTTTTCTTTTTCTCTTGGCTTTTCGTGTATAATCCGTCCACTTCAACGAATAACACATCTTTTTCAAGGGGTAATGCTTTCTCTGGCACAACCTCCGTGTTTAAAAGTTGTTGACGAATCCCTTCATGACTAATGACAGAATAACCTAAAAGTTTCTCGATCGCCTTACTGGCTTGTCGATAAGAAACACCCGTGACAGCTAATTCAATCGCTAGGTCTTGGACAACCGGGCTCATCCCTTTTGTCCCGTCAAATGCTAAATATTGATCCAATAAATACACATGTTTGCCTGTCTCTCGGTCCAAATAGTAATTCCGTTTCATTTCCACCAGCCCGAATACAGATTCGAATTTAAGTGTTCGCTTATCTTTAAGATAAAACCTTTTTTTATCTCTCCCCGAAGCAATCGTCTCATCGATTTCTACCAGTGTTTGTGCCATGACTCGGGAGAAACTTTCTTGTAATGCACGGTAAGTTATTTATTCTAATTCTTTCATTGTGAGCGAAGATATGATATCTTTCATATGAGGATCTCTTTCTATAGTTGTTGTTGTGACTTAACTATACAAAAGAAGGTCCTCTTTTTCATTAAAAACGCTCGCCTACCGCGCTTCGCTTGCTCGCCTCGTCTTTTGAT
>NZ_FMYI01000011.1 GCF_900096905.1 Pelagirhabdus alkalitolerans
GTTAAGTTTATCTAAACTCGGTTCAAAAGCACTAGCTTTTGTCTTACTTCATTTCTTAACGTACTGGTTGTTTCGTTCAGTTTTCAAAGATCAATTTTTGTTGTCGTTTTTGCGACAGCTTTTATATTATATAACGCTGATGTGAAAAAGTCAACAACTTTTTAAATTTTGTTTCGCCTGTTTTTTAGCTTTAAAATCAACTATTAATTTGGCGACTTGATTAATATAACACGGTAAGAAAGATGCGTCAATAACATTTTATTAAAAGATGAAATTAAGGCTTCTCCTCCCTCCATTTAAACGACTGTGTTCAAATGAAGGAGTGAAAAGCCTTAATAATGAATCTTCTTATTCTTTATGCTTCATCTGCGGGAATAATAAAACATCTCTTATTGACGGAGAGTTTGTCAGTAGCATAACTAACCGGTCAATTCCGATGCCTAAGCCACCCGTTGGAGGCATGCCGTACTCTAATGCTTCTAAGAAATCTTCATCCATTTCATGAGCTTCATCGTTCCCTGATTCTTTTTCTTTCACTTGGGCTTCAAACCTTTGACGTTGATCAATTGGGTCGTTGAGCTCTGAGAATGCATTAGCATGCTCACGTCTAACAATAAACAATTCGAATCGATCAGTGAATCGGCCATCGTCTTTATTTTTCTTAGCTAATGGTGAAATTTCAACCGGGTGTCCATAAACGAATGTCGGTTGTACTAACTGTTCTTCAACATATTGTTCAAAGAATTCATTAACGATGTGACCGAATGTCATAGTATCTTGAATCGCAACATTGTGTTCTTTAGCTAGAGCCTTAGCTTCATCGTCTGTCATCTCTTCCCAAAAATCTACACCTGTATATTCTTTAATAATATCAACCATGTGAACTCGTTTCCAAGCAGGTGAAAGATCAATTTCTTCTTCACCGTATTGCACAGTCGTTGAGCCAGTCACTTCCTTAGCTATATGAGCCACCATATTTTCTACTAAATCCATGATGTCGTGGTAATCAGCATATGCTTGATAAAGTTCAATCATTGTGAATTCTGGGTTATGCCTAGTGGATACACCTTCATTTCGAAAGACACGTCCGATTTCATATACTTTCTCAAGTCCACCTACTATTAATCGTTTTAAATGTAGTTCAATAGCAATTCGCATATATAATGGAATATCTAGTGCGTTGTGGTGCGTTTCAAACGGACGTGCTGATGCTCCACCTGGTATGCTGTGCATCATTGGTGTTTCAACTTCTAAAAAACCATCTGCATCTAGGTAGCGACGCATTGATTGAATAATCTTACTGCGCATGATAAATGTTTCTTTACTATCATGATTTGTTATCAAGTCTAGGTAACGTTGACGATAGCGTTGTTCAACATCTTTAAGTCCGTGAAATTTCTCAGGTAAAGGTCTTAATGATTTTGTTAAAATAACAAATGATGAAGCTTTAACTGACAATTCACCTACATTGGTCTTAAACATCGTACCCGTTACACCGACAATATCACCTAAGTCAGCTGACTTGAACCATTCATATGCTTCTTCGCCAATCGCGTCTTTTCTAACATATAGTTGTATTTGTCCGCTAACATCTTGAATATGACTAAACCCGGCTTTCCCTTTTCCACGCTTTGTCATAATACGACCCGCAATCGTAACTGTGGTTTCTTTTTCCTCTAACTCTTCTTTAGTAAATTCATCATAATTTGCTTGTAGGTCACTAGCTAAATCAGTACGTTCAAATTTATCACCGAAAGGATTCAAACCATTTTCTTGCATAGCATTAAGTTTATCTAATCTAACTCGCATATGCTCATTTAATTCATCTGACATTATTGATCACTCCCACGTATAATTAAAGTTTGTTTTATTCTGTCACTAGTTTATCACATCGTTCAATGTTCCTTAGATTAAGTTGTTGGTTGAGCCTGCATTTCTTTCAAATGTTGTGCATACTCATCAAGCAAATCTTTAAGTTCTGAACGTGTATTAACTTCATTGATCATTTTTCTCACCTTGCCATTACCTTTTAATCCTTTTAAATACCAAGCGGCATGTTTTCGCATCTCCATCACAGCTACTCGCTCAGATTTAATTTCAATAAGACGATCTGCATGAAGAAGACATACTTTGATCTTTTCTTCTGGTGTTGGTTCGTCGATCAACGTACCGTTTTCAAGGTATTGAGCAATACGGTACATAATCCACGGATTTCCTAAAGCCGCACGTCCAACCATAACAGCATCTACACCCGTTTCCTCTAGACGTTGCTTTGCAATTTCTGGCGAATCAATGTCTCCATTACCAATAACCGGAATCGAGATCGAATTCTTTACATCCTTAATGACTTGCCAATCTGCCACACCTTCATACATTTGTTCTCGCGTTCGACCGTGTAGAGCTAAAGCTTTAGCTCCGGCTTCTTCAGCTGCCTTTGCATTTTCAAGGGCAAATATGGAATCGTCATCCCAGCCTTTTCTCATTTTTACCGTGACAGGCTTGTCTACAGCATTGGATACAGCTGATACTAGTTCGTAAATCTTTTCAGGTTGCAATAACCAACGTGATCCAGCATCACACTTTGTAATCTTAGGAACAGGACATCCCATATTGATATCAATAATATCTGCGTTTGTATGCTGATCTACAAATTGTGCCGCTCCAATCATTGAATCTTTCTGACCACCAAATATTTGTAAACTCATTGGTTTTTCAGCTTCATCTATATAAAGCATATCCATTGTTTTCTTGTTTTTATTGACAATCCCTTTATCACTTACCATTTCAGCACAGACTAAACCTGCACCAAATTCTTTAACCGTTAAACGAAATGCCCAATTACTCACACCTGCCATAGGCGCAAGGACAACTCGATTCGGAATTGTTATATCTCCTATCTGAAACATCGCTTCTCCTCCTAATAGTCTTTCTTATCTACCGGACGCAACTCTGCTTTAGAGACCCCTAGCGTTTCGGTAGTTTGTTGTATAAACTCATCTGAGGGCCAACGTTTCCCTCGTTCTATTTGACTGACAATTGATAAAGACACATTCATTCTTTTAGCAAACGCTTCTTGTGTATAACCTTTTAATTTACGAAATGCTTTAATTCGCCTACCCCATTTTACTTGATCCATTTCTTGATCCCTCGTTTCTCTTCTTTTGGGATGGATTGCACGACGGATTCAACTGTTTTATTCACAGTCGGTAGGATGAGTTCTGGAGCAATGGCCATTAATGGAATCAAAACAAACGCTCTTAAATGCATGCGAGGGTGCGGTAAGATGAGTTGCTCTGTCTTCATATTCTCTTGATTATACAGTAAAATGTCAAGGTCTATTGTTCGTGGGCCCCATCTTATATCACGTTTACGCCCCAATTCGCGTTCAATTTCCTGACAGACCATCAATAAATCAGGTGCGTCATAGGAAGTCCTCACTTTAATGACTTGGTTTAAAAATTTACCCTGATTATCATAGCCAACAGGGTCTGTCTCATAAATCGGTGAGGCTTCTTCAACTTGAATGGACTCATCTAAATGTAGTGTGTCAATCGCTTGTTTTAAATAACCATCTCTTGGTGAAATATTTGATCCGAGCGCAATATAAGCATCGTTATTCATAATCAGACGGCTCCCGGTCAATTTCAATGGCTACAGACTGATAAACCCCCGCGATTGGTGGGGTGGGCTTTATAACTTTAACTTTACAACCTTTGACCATTTCATAAGTGGACAGTACCTCTTTAGCAATCCTCTCTCCAACAGACTCGATCAATTGATACGTTTGTCCTTCAACAACTGACTTAACGATTTCATACACTTCACCGTAATGTACGGTATAGGAAAGTTGATCCGTTTGCCCTGCTTTTTTCAAATCTACATTTAACTCTAAATCAACAGTGAAACGTTGACCAAGGGCTGTTTCTTCTTTAAGCGCACCGTGATAGGCGTAAAATTCTAATTGATTTAAATATATTTTGTCCATCTAATCGCCCTTTCTTACTAACAAATCAGTCATTTGTGCCACGCGCGCATTTATTAATACGTCATGTACACGTACGATATCAACACCTTTAGTAATGCCAAAAGATGTTGTCGCCGCTGTTGCTTCATCGCGTTCATCAACTGGTAAATCGAGGTAGTGACCAATCACTGATTTTCTTGATGTCCCTAATAGAAGTGGATGTCCCAACACTTGAAGTTGATCCAATTGACGTAAAACATCTAAATTTTCTTGTTTTGTTTTACAAAAGCCAATTCCGGGATCGAGGATAATTTGGTCTTGCGACACACCTTGATCACTAGCAATTTGAATACTTTCTTTTAACTCCGTTTGAATATCTTCCATTAAGTTTTGATAAGGCTCGTTTCGACCGTTGTGCATTAAACAAATCGGAACGTTGTATTCCGCTGCAACTCGTGCGATCGCCGGATCATACTTAGCTCCCCATACATCATTAATCATATCGACTCCAGCATCAAGCGCTGCTTTAGCTGTTTTAGATTTAAATGTGTCAATAGATAAAGGAATTGACACAACTTCTCGAATCTTTTCAATCACAGGTACCACACGGTCAATTTCTTCTGATTCAGAAACAGGTGTATGACCTGGACGCGTCGATTCACCACCAATATCGATGATATCAGCGCCTGCTGCTTCCATTTCAAGTGCTCGCTTTACAGCTTGCTCAGCATGATTAAAATGACCACCATCAGAAAATGAATCTGGCGTTACATTTAAAATACCCATAACCGCTGTTTTTTTCGTCAGATCGATCATACCGTGTTTTGTCTTTATTTGTCTATTCAAAACGATCGTCCCCCGTTTTTCTTCTTATTCTATCATCAATTACCAATCAATTCAGTGATTTTTGGAGAAAACCTGAAAACTTGATAAAAGCTTTTTTTACACACAAAAAAACTTAGCCCTTACTGCTTGTAAGAGCTAAGCTTTCTATTTTCTATTCAAATTGATAGAGCGGCGTTGATAGATAACGTTCTCCGTTACTTGGGATAATCGCTAATACTTTTTTGCCTTTTCCTAAAGATTTAGCAACTTGTGTCGCTGCATAAATCGCAGCACCTGATGATACACCGCCTAGTAAACCTTCTAGACGAGCGGCTTCTCTCGCCGTGCTATAAGCTTGATCGTTCGTTACTTTAACAATGTCATCATAAATTTCGGTGTTTAAAATTTTCGGCACAAAACCGGCACCAATACCTTGGATTTTATGTGGACCAGGTTCCTCGCCAGATAAAATGGCTGAATCACTCGGTTCCACTGCATATAGAGAGATGTTTTTATAATGCTCTTTAAGGACTTTTCCGGCGCCTGTAATCGTACCACCCGTTCCAATACCTGCAACAAACGCGTCTAGTTCATCGCCCATTTGTTCAACGATCTCCTTACCTGTTGTACGTTCGTGAATTGATGGGTTCGCCTTGTTTTGGAATTGTTGTGGCATGAAGTAGCCATTCGCTTCTTTTAAGTCTTCTGCTTTTTTGATCGCGCCTTTCATACCTTCTGAACCCGGCGTTAAGACCAGTTGAGCACCGTATGCTCGTAGTAAATTGCGACGCTCCATGCTCATCGTATCTGGCATGACAAGAATTGCTTGATAACCTTTTATCGCTGCGACCATCGCAATACCAATTCCTGTATTACCACTTGTCGGTTCAATAATTGTATCCTTCTCTTTTAACAACCCTTGCTCCTCTGCGTCTTCGATCATCGCAAGAGCAATGCGATCTTTTACTGAACTTCCGGGATTCATATATTCCAACTTAACATAAACATCAGCATCTTCTGGACTTGTCATACGATTTAGCTTCACAATCGGTGTATTCCCTATTAACGACGCGATTGAATCATGAACTTTCATTTAAAGCCCTCCTAATTCCGAGTAATCTTATTTGTTTTATTTTATGCTACCTTTGTACCTTTGTCAATAAATCGTCTCAACTTCCACTTCCGCCCATAAATCTCTCGCTTCTGGAACTTTCTCCATCTCTTCGATCGCCAATGTCAATCGAATATGTTCACGCAGGTCATCTAGGTCAAGGTCGATTGATGGTAAGTGACGGTGAGCTTTTAGAATGACATACTCACTACCTTGTTGAAATGGTTCGGTATATTGATAGGGTCCAACTTCAACGGCTTGTTCAAAATAACCGCTTGGTAACGTTGAATTGCTTTCAGTGTAAAAGCCGAGGTAGCCACCATTTGATCGAGAATCTTCATCTGTTGTGTATTCCGCTGCCAAGGCATAGAATGAAGCCCCTTCTTCTAATTCTTGATAAACTCGATTAGCTGTATTCGAGTCATCAACAACGATATGTGATAATTCAACACGTTCTGAAAAATTATACTGTGACTGATATTGTTGATAATAATCTTCAACCTCAGCATCAGAAATGTCGATATCCCGTGTTATTAATTTTTCTGTTAGCAATCGATGTTCGACATCTTCACGCCTGCTGTTTTCAATACGTTCAACATCACCTTCAGGTAATTGATTCGATAATGTTGCCAAGTAAGCAACTTCAAGGTCAATAACACGTTCATTAATTGACATGTTATGTTCATCTGCTAATTCACTCACTACTCGGCGGTCAATCATTTCATTTAAGCCTTCTCTCCCGTAATTGACCTCTAAATCATCCAACCACTCATCATAATAAATGGTGTCGCCCGCAACCGTCGCGATCGGTTCTTGTACATCAATTTCTTCTGTCGGTTGACGTGTTTCAGTCTGTGAATCACTTGCTACAACATACGTTACAATGTTCGTTACGACTAACAAACCTAAAAAAACGAGTAGTGGTCTTCTCATCACTAGTGTAGCTCCTCTGTTTTTTTAATCATTTCTAAATCTTCTTTTGTTAGTTGATAATGTTCATTACAGAAATGACATGTCGCTTCTGCACCGCCATCTTCTTCAATCATGCTGTCAATTTCTTCTTCACCGAGTCCTTTAATTGCATTTTTAATTCGGTCTAAAGAACATGGACAATTAAATTCAACAGGCACAGTCTCTAAAAATTCTACATCATCAGCACCAAACAATGCTCTTAAGATATCTTCCGGTGTTTTTTCATTTTGAATCATTTGAGAGATCGGTGGGATCGATGCTAATTGTTTCTCAAGTTGATCAATTTGTTCATCTGTTGCACCTGGCATCACTTGAATGATAAATCCACCAGCTGCTGCAATCGTATGATCTGTATTAACAAGTACTCCCGCTCCTACTGCCGAAGGGACTTGTTCTGAGTTAGCAAAGTAGTAGGTAAAGTCTTCACTCACTTCGCCCGATACAATTGGCACTTGCCCTGTAAAATGTTCTTTTAAACCTAAATCTTTAACAACACTTAAGAAACCACTCGTTCCAACAGCACGCTTTACATCCAATTTTCCTTCATCGTTTGATTCAAAATCAACGTGAGGATGGGTAATATAACCACGCACTTCCCCTTTTGAATTGGCGTCGGCTACAACCGGACCTACCGGACCATCACCTTCCAACTTGACTGTTAACTTGTCTTGTCCTTTTAACATCGTACCCATCATGGCACTGATTGTCATTGTACGACCTAATGCAGCTGATGCTGTTGCCCATGTGTCATGACGTCTTCTCGCTTCCTCGACTAATGTGGTTGATTCAATCGCGTATGCTCGAATCGAACCACCAAATGCCATTGCTTTTACTATATAATCACTCAATCCAAAAACTCCTTTTATTTAACGTTATGATAAATTTCTTTTAAACCTTTTAAAGTTAAGGCATGATCGACGACATCAATCATTTCCGATTCATCTGCGATCAATTCAGCTAAACCACCTGTTGCGATGACTTTCGGGTTACAACCACTTTCCTTTTTGAACCGGCGCACGAGCTCATCCACTTGTCCGACATAGCCATAATACAACCCTGATTGCATTGCATTCACCGTTGATTTTCCAATTACACGCTCTGGGTGTGTAATCTCTACTTTAGGTAATTTTGCAGCTCGGTTGTATAAAGCGTCAATAGATATTTTTATCCCTGGTGTGATCGCACCGCCACAATAAGATTCTGATTCATCAATGTAGCAATACGTTGTCGCCGTACCAAAATCAATAATAATCAATGGGGCTCCATAGGATTTAATCGCGCCAACAGCATTGACGACTCGGTCCGCTCCTATTTCATTAGGGGTTGGATAATTCATTTTTAAATACTCATGGACTGGCGTCTTGCCAACAATAATTGGTTTTCGCTTGAAGTATTTTTCACCCATACGTTCTAATGCATACATAATAGGAGGGACAACGGATGAAATAATCAGATCATCAATCAAACTAAAATCAAGCTCATGATAATCAAATAGTGATTGAACGAGCATTGCATATTCATCTTCGGTTTTTTCTCGGTCTGTCTTAACTCGCCATTGATAGGCTAGGCGGTCCTTATCGAATAAACCCATCACAATATTTGTATTTCCTACATCAAGTACTAATAACACACGCTCACCAACCCCACTCTTAGAAAACAACACATATGCTCATCTACCCTGAGCATGCTCTATTTTCTTTATACTTTAATTTTGAAACAATAAAATCTTCACTGTCTATTTTACTGCTTTTTGATTCAATCAACAAATAAATACTACACATGAATGCGGAAAAATAAGACCAGCAGTTGCTTAAGCTTAAGCGCTGCTGGTCCATTTTTATTAATCTTCTTTTGAAGAAGCGTCTTGATCTGGTTCGGAATTGTCTTTTGTTTCATCAACATCTGTTGATTCTACATCTTCTGATTTAGCACGAATATTAACATTCACACCTTCTTCGGTCGATGTTTGGTCTTCTTTTGACTCAGAACCATTTTGTTCTGAAACGACTTCTGGTTCTTTTAAAACACCATCTTCAAACAGTGATTTAATTTGACCTGCATCGAGCGTTTCAACTTCTAGAAGTGTCTTCGCGACAAGTTCTAATTTTTCTTGATTCTCAGTTAAGATATCCTTAGCGCGTGTATAGCAGTGGTTGATGAGACTTTGCATTTCTTGATCAATCTCATATGCGATTGCATCACTATAGTTCGCATCACTCTGCATGTCACGTCCAAGGAAGACTTGGCTATTCCCACCACTGAATTGTAGTGGACCAATTCGTTCACTCATACCGTATTCAGTGACCATCTTACGCGCAATGCTTGTTGCGCGTTGGAAGTCATTGTGAGCGCCTGTGCTCACTTCACCAAAGATAATTTCTTCGGCAACACGACCACCCAGTAGTCCGGTAATCTTATCAATCAATTCTGGTTTTGTCATGAAGTAGCGATCTTCTTTAGGAAGCATAACAGCATAACCGCCAGCTTGGCCACGTGGTACAATCGTTACTTTGTGTACCATATCCGCATCATCAAGCACCATACCAATAATCGTATGTCCACTTTCGTGGTAAGCGACAATATTTCTTTCTTTGTCTGAAATCACACGACTCTTCTTAGCAGGTCCAGCAATCACACGGTCAATCGCTTCATCGACATCGACCATTTCGACTTCTTTTTTATCGCCTCTAGCAGCAACAAGAGCCGCTTCATTTAGCAAGTTCTCTAGATCCGCACCTGAAAAGCCAGGTGTACGCATCGCAACTGTCTTAAGTTCAACATCTTCAGCTAACGGTTTATTACGCGCATGAACTTGCAAGACTTCTTGACGACCTTTTAAGTCTGGACGATCAACCGTAATTTGACGGTCAAAACGACCTGGACGTAGTAATGCTGGATCTAAAATATCCGGACGGTTAGTTGCGGCAATCATAATAATACCTTCGTTTTCACCGAATCCATCCATTTCAACGAGTAATTGGTTTAGCGTTTGTTCACGTTCATCGTGACCCCCACCAACACCGGCTCCACGTTGACGACCGACAGCATCAATCTCATCAATAAAGATAATACATGGTGCATTCTTCTTCGCATTCTCAAATAAGTCACGAACACGTGAAGCACCTACACCAACGAACATTTCAACGAAGTCAGAACCACTGATCGAGAAGAACGGTACCCCCGCTTCACCAGCGACCGCTCGAGCAAGTAATGTTTTACCTGTCCCTGGAGGGCCAACAAGCAGCATCCCTTTAGGAATTTTGGCACCAATACTTGAGAATTTACGTGGGTCTTTTAAGAAGTCAACAACTTCGACAAGTTCTTGCTTCTCTTCATCTGCTCCTGCTACGTCATTAAAGCGTACCTTTTTCTTATCTTCTGTGTACATTTTCGCTTTACTCTTACCAAAGTTCATCACACGGTTTCCGCCACCTTGTGACTGGTTCATCAAGAATAAGAAGATAACAACAATAATGATAAACGGTAACATCGCCGTTAGAAAACTAACCCAAGGACTCGGCTGTTCTTCTGGCTGAATGTCTATGATACCTTGACTTGAAGCTTGTGATGTAATGGTTGCAACGATATCTGGATTATCTGGTATATGTGAGATGAAATTAGTTGATTCTTCATCATTTAATTCACCTGTCACTTGCATAACCCCATGGATCGGGCGCATTTCTAATGTTTCAATTTCTTCATTACCTAGTACTTCAATGAATTCATCAACTTTGAATTCTTCTGTTTCACCATCTTGTCCTGTTATCAATTGCATAACCGACAACAATACAAGGGCAATAACAGCATAAAATATGAAATTACGTGCTATTCGATTCATTCATTTCCTCCTCCCAAACGAGAAAAACTATACTACATCGTACCATAGGAAAAACAAGGCTCGCAACTGATGCGAATCTTTCATTTCTTAAGGTTTATTTTGTTTGACCGTTTAGCTTACTTTTTATGATTCGCCACCATAAACGTGTGGTTTTAAGACACCAATGTATGGAAGATTGCGGTATTTCTCTTGATAATCTAATCCGTAGCCAACTACGAACTCGTTTGGCACTTTAAAACCTACAATATCTGCTTTAATATCGACTGTTCGGCCTTCAGGTTTATCTAATAAAGTAACAATTTTAACAGAACGTGCTTTACGATATTTAAATAGATCAACCAAATAACTTAACGTTAAACCACTATCAATAATATCTTCGATAATTAACAAGTCACGTCCTTCGACCTTCGTATTCAAATCTTTTTCAATTTTAACCTCTCCAGAGGAACGCATTTCTCCTCCATAACTTGACACATCCATAAAATCCATCTCAAGATATGTATCCATATAGCGAAGAATATCAGACATAAAAGGTAATGCACCCTTTAATACACCAATTGCGAGTGGAAATCGGTCTTCATACTCTTCTTGTAGCTGCTTTCCTAATTCTTGACATTTCTCTTGGATTTCTTCTTGTGAAACTAATATTTTCTCGATGTCCTTATGCATCATGATCCTCCTAAAACATATGAATTGATGAAATTGTTACTTTAATGTAGTTCGCTTTTTCTAATTCCGCATGATCTTCACTCTTTGTTAATCCCATCACCCATCGCACTCGACCCTTTTCGTCAACAAGGATTGGCCATTCATCACGGTATTGAAGGGGGATTTTCCGATCAATAAAAAGTGACTTTAGTTTCTTTCGGCCATTAAGATAGGCTAAATAAATGCGATCACCTGGTTGTCTCGTTCTAACCCATAGCGTCGGAATGGATTCTTTTGTGTCAATTGGTAAATAGAAAGTGAAATCATCACTCTCCTCTACCTCTTCTTTGGACACAATGTCGGTAAAAACACTCACACCTGTGGGTAGCCTTGTTTCACCAGGTATAGACAGTGTTTGTTCATACGTCAAAGGTTCTTTGCGGAACGAAAATCGTATGACATTGTAGTTTTTCAACATTTTTAAGTCATTTGGCAAATCAAAGTTGAGGTTTGGTTTCTCACTTTGTAGCAACTCAAAAAACTGTTGTTCATGCCTAAAGGTCAAACCTTTTGGCAGGGTATCATACAGATAGTTTAATATTAGATGAAACAACCTTCTTTGTAAAGCACGAGGATGTTTTTTGATCATGTCGATCTCATGAATCATGTCATCTTGGAAAGAACCCTCTACTCTACTAAGTCTTCGTAATTTTTCAGCCTCTTCATTTAAATAATCAACATCATCTGCAACATGCTCACTAAATTGTTGAATCGTTTGATCTAAATTAGGATTATATTCTTTAATGAGTGGAAGAATGTGATGTCTAAAGTAATTCCGAGTATACTGATCGTGCTCATTACTCGGATCTAACCTTGGCTCAATTCCTACTGAGGCACAGTATGCAGTGATCATATCCTTTGTAACAGATAAAAAAGGACGAATTAAGAGGCCGATCGAAAAGGGGCGCGCTTTGCGCATACCTCCTAATCCATCTAGGTTCGTATTTCTGCTTAAACGCATAAAAATCGTCTCAATTTGGTCATCTGCATGGTGTCCTAGTACCAAATAATCCGCTTCATAGGCTTGCATCACGTCGTGATAGGCTTGATAACGTAAGGTGCGCGCTGCCTCTTGTGTACCAAGTTGATAACGTTCTTTATATGCAGGGACATCTACCGTTCGACCTTCAAATATAAGATTGTTTTTTTCGGCGAATTGCCTAACATAAGCTAAGTCTTGCGCAGAACCTTCCTGTCTTAATGAGTGATCAACACTCACCACGACAAGACGAAGCCCCATCATTTCTTGTTTTTTCATCAAGTAATGAAGAAGAGCCATCGAGTCTGGCCCACCAGAAACACCAACGATGAGCGTTGTATTTGATTTTATCAGTTTATAATGGTCGATATAAGCATCGACTGTTTCTGTTAACATTGCTATCCCTACTTTTTATCAATCCGTCTCATCCATTATATATCGTACCAAAATAACGTCTCAATAGAAAGTCGCAACAATAAATAGAACCACACTTCCAACCGCTAAAATAATAAGCTCCCCTATTGAAGTATGAGCGATCGATGGTACATGTGTGTTGCTTCGTGTTCTTTTTCGACTAGGTGCTGTTATCAAATTGAGGTCTTCTTTCATTTTTTTAGCACTTGTATAACGACCGTGTAAAGCTTTCTCCATACAAGTCCGATACGGTTTTAATGCAGGGTTTTGATTCATCTTTTTACTCAATTGAGCGCTAGGCTTTTCTTGACGTTTAAACGGCTTTTGATAAATACCGTGTAGAGCGAGCATCGCAATCGAAAAGAGATCATAACTTACTTCTGCATAACGCGTTCCCATTTGCCAGTAACCCCGGTCATAGAATTCAGTGTACTCTTTAATCGAACGCCCCATCATCGTAATCCCGCCGACATCAACAAATGATATGTTTTTCAAATCATCTGATACCATCACATTTTCTACTTTCACATCGCCTAATACAAAACCCGCTTTATGCAAGTGTTCAACTTGATCGAGTAATTGACTAATGAGGGTAAATAGTACATTGACCGATGCGTTACGTACCGCTTCATTAAATGAACGCCCTTTAATATAACTCATTGTATAAAAGCTGTAACAATTGATACTATTAATTCGCCAATCATCTCGGTCATACAAGCAAGGCCCCAGGCGGTTGCCTCGGACCTTGCTTAGTTTTTTCAGCACATTAATTTCAGAGGTAATCGATAGGCTGTTATCACTTATTTTAAGGGCTAATAATGCTTGGTCTTGACGCTTAACTAAATACACAGCACCGACTGTTCCGACTCCTAAGGGTTTAATAATGGTAAAGGTTTGCTGGTGCCAATAGCCAACTATTTGAGTGCCTGGCGTGAGGTTATAAACTGAAATCGAATGGCTCTTCTGTCGTTTCACCTTCAAAGCTCCTCATCAAATCCGTTTGACTAAATTGATAGAACGCTTCTTTAAGCGCAGGTCCTGTTGGTGTTACGCCTCGACTTGTTAATTTCGGGAATACAGCATGTAAGTCTTTTAATTCACTTTTCCAATCCATGACTTTTTCCGTCACTGTTTTAGCACCTGGAAAAGCACAAATCATAAACTGATTTTTACCGATACGTGCATTCATCGTGATCGACAAGTCAATTAAGGCTTCTTTTACCGTTTCTAATTTGTTTTGCATACTTAAACTCGTATCGACAAGAACAATCAATTCCATCTGAGTCGTCTCGGCCAATTCTTCAACCACTTCAATCACTTCACCGCGTTGGTCTGGTGGAAGTGTATCTATCGATTGATCTTTTGACAACAACTGTTTGAGCTCTTGATTAACGACCCCTTTCAACGTTTGATTCATTGCTTGTTTGGTCACTGTCTGAACGGTCTTTAATAATTGATTTGGATAAACGAGTTGACTAACACCCCCACCTGAGGTCGCAATCTCTTCTATTTCTAGTAAACTGTCAGATCCTTCACCTTCAGATAAAATACCAATGACATTGACGACGATCCCTTGTTTATGAATCTTCTGACTGACAACAGACGGATCTTCTCCTTTGTTTGAACACCCATCAGTGATCAGTAGTATTTGCTTTAACGTTCCTTTATTCATCGTCACGTTCCTCCCTTATATTTTGACTAATACCATGATGGGGAAAAACAGACTATTTTATACATGCTCGATTAACTGATTTGATTCGGGTACGTATAGTAAGGAACCGTCGCCCATTTAGAGTGAAATGCTTCAACTTTTGCCACCAGTACCGTCATGTCATCTTGCGGGGTATCAATTGTTTCCCGCACGACACGCTCAAGTAAAAGATCTGCTACTTCTTGAGGCTCATCAGTTTCGATTTCACGAATCATTCGCTTTAACCAAATATCTTGATTTTCGATTTCGCGTCTGGCTTCAAACATACCGTCACTCATCATAATTAATAAGTCTCCTGACTCCAGTTGTTCATCAACCACATCTACATCAAATTCTTTAATAATACCGATCGGTAAATTGCTTGATTCAACACACAATACTTCGTTTCTGCGTTTAATAAAGCTTGGCGTTGAACCGATCTTTAAAAATTGTCCCTCAGCTGTTTGAAGGTCAATCATGACAAGGTCGAGGGTTGAAAACATTTCATCTGTCATTCTTAATGAAAGAATCGAATTAATTGACTTAATGGCCACTTGCTCATCAATCCCTGACTGCAAAATTTGTTGTAATAACGTTAATGTTTGCATACTTTCTTTCTGAGCTCGCTTACCGTTTCCCATACCGTCACTAATGGCTAGGGCGTGTTTGCCTTGTGGTAGTTCCATGACCGAATAACTATCGCCTGAGACAAAGCCCCCTCCTTTTGCGACATGCGCGACCCCCATATCGAGTTGATACCGTTTAGCAGATTGAAAGATCATAAAGCAATACCCATTAGGCATCGCTGATATTTCCTCTTCTTTTACGACGACAGACTCATTTAATATGTCAGATAAAATAGGCGCAATTAATTTACTTCCTTCGTCATTATATTGATACACCGCAATGGTCATTTCTATATCAATATTCCCTTTGTTAAGTGAATAAATATCAATTTCTTCAATGGTTAAACCAATCGACTGCAATGATGCCCAAATTTCACGTTCTTGCTTTTCATGATGGTGACGTTCGAGCACCATCTCTTTTGCGAAATTATTCATCACTTCAGAAACCCCCAATAATTGATTGGCGACAAACTGTCTACTCTCACCCACTTGCCGCTTTAAAGATTGATTGGCATGGTAGTGCGCTAATTCCTCTTTCATCACCGCTTCTACTTTTAGTGCTTTTAAACAATGTTTATAAAACTTAGCTTGTGTCGTTTGAGCGAGTTGAGCATTTTCTTCTAATTCAGTTTTCATCGTCGCCATTGTTTGATACGTCTTATCGAATTGTTTTGTCCAGCATGTTGTTTTCTTAAAACATGTCTGACACGTTTTTTCGGTTACTTGACTCAAAAACTGATCCATTTCTCGCTCCTCGGCCCCTACATCCGCCAATTCTTCTGGTGCTTTTATAAACGTTTCAGATAAAGCTAAGAAAACATCTGAGAAATTTTCCATCCGATTGGCGCACGTGTTTCTAAGTTTACTCAAATAATGCCTTTGTTCTTCTGCTTGTTCATATGTACCCGGTATAAATCGTGCTAACGTTTTGATCCACTGCTTAGGTGTTAAATAAAGCAGAATAATGGCAACGAGTGATACGTTAAATGATGAGAACAACTTCAATGATTCCGCTTGATAGATGCCTAACAAAACGGTTCCAATCAAAAGACCGAGACTTACACCGACTTTATTTGCATCTTTCATCAATCCACCTAACAATCCTGTAAATGCAAGTAATGACAGTTGTGTGAGATCGGGTTGATTAACAAAACTGAGTAGTAATCCAATAACGACACCGGCTGTTGCGCCAATTGTCGCTCCACCACTTAGAGATAACAAAAGAATGAAGTAACGAGAGGCTACATAATCTAGAGGAAGCCCAAATAATGCAATATTTGCAAGACCACAAATGACCGATGTGATTAAAATCGTGAAACAGACAACTTCTTCGGTTTTTAGTGTTAATTTATAGTGAACCGGTACTAAAAGCGGTGTGCTTTGAATAAAAATAAACAATAAGATTGTACACAAGAAGGCTTCAACACCCATCATTAACCAGGCATAGGCTGTAATGCCGTTTAGTAAATACTCAAAGAGCAAACGACTCAGCGCACTTACACCAAATGCAATGAACGGCGCAAACCTCGTTTTATTCACATCGATGTTTAATGTTAAAAAGAAACCAAATAACAACAATTGAATCAATAGATGATAAAACAAGACAAGCCCTAACGTCATGCCGCCCATTAAACTAAACACAATGACCGGTTTGATCCTGTTTGGCTTTACGACCCAGACACTAATCAAATACGCTAATATAAATGGACTTATCTCGTAAAATAAAGTCGCTCTAGCAAGTAAAAAGGCAATCAAATAGAAAATGACATCTTTTTTCTTTGCCCAGTTATAAATCATATTAAGTCGCCTGCGAATGAGGTCATAGCCATATTTCTTAAAATAATTTTTCATTAAGATTTCCATATTCATTCACCTCTTCATTCATATGAGGCTTATTAAAGCACAGAAATCATTTATTTTTTGTCAAAATGACGTGCCAGGTCAATAAATCGTTCGACATTTATTGTTTTTTCAGAAAATGTATAGCGAAAAAATAAAAATATATTGACACACCTAAACAGCTGTTGTATTATATCACTTGTGACTTTGAAAATTACGTCATGGCGGTGTAGCTCAGCTGGCGAGAGCGCACGGTTCATACCCGTGAGGTCGGGGGTTCGATCCCCTCCGCCGCTACCATTATCTCCAAATCATATACATAAATAGAGTCGTTAAAAAAGAAGAGGCAAATGCCTCTTCTTTTTTTATACCATTGTATAATTAACGACTATGACAACGGCTGTTAAACCAACCATCATGAGTAGAGCTATCGAATCACTTGTGTGCCATGTTAGCTGTCTGAAATGGGTTCTTTTCTCTCCTGATTGATAATTCTTCACATCCATCACATCTGCCATTTCTTCTGCACGGTTCAGTGAACTTGCAAAAAGCGGTAGAACAATGGGAACTAACTTTTTCATTTGCTCGACAATCGTACCTTCACCGAAAATCACACCTCGTGCGCGTTGAGCGTCCATCACACGCTGCGTTTCATCTAGCAAGTTCGGGATAAACCGTAATGAAATAGACAACATAAGTGCAAAATCATCGACAGGAACACCTAGTTTACGCAATGGTTTTAACAAGGCATTAATCGCATCTGTTAAGTCAACCGGCTTTGTAGAGAGTGTTAAAACCGTCGATATAAAGATAATTAAAATAAAGCGCATGAAAGTAAAGAGACCGACCCATAAACCTTGACTAGAGATTGTAAATGGTCCCCACGAAACAAAGACTTCACCACCGCCAGTGAATAAAACACGCATCATCGCTGCAAATAAAATAAGAAATATAAGCGGTCTAACGCCTTTTATAAATACTGACAAGCGTATCTTCGTTAAATACATAACACCTAACGTAAATAGTCCAACAAATAAATAACCAAGTCCATGATCGATAAAGAACAACAAACCGATAAAATAAAGAGCTGCGACTAATTTAGCTCGAGCGTCTAATCGGTGAATAATAGAATCGTTAGGGAAATAACGCCCAAGAATTAATGATTTCATAGGTGCGCTCCCTCCAATAGCTGATCTTTCAATTCTTGTTGCGTTAAGCAAACGTGTGGAAATACTCGACCTGTATGTTCCTCGATGAGTCGCTGGAGTCGAAGGGGTTCAGGTAATCCGATCCCTAATCTGTCTATTTCATTTTGATTAGAAAACAAACCACGAACCGTTTGATGTGTCGTCACTTGTCCTTTTTCCATTACTAAGACATTATCACAATACGTCACCACATCATTCATGTCGTGTGTCACAAGAATCGTCGTCGAATCATGTGTATCATGTAATGTCCGAAGCATCGCTAATATCTCCTGTTTCCCTTCTGGGTCAAGCCCTGCACCCGGCTCGTCCAACACTAAAACATCAGGCTTCGTTGCAATAATGCCCGCAATCGCCACTCGACGCTTTTGTCCGCCTGATAAAGAAAATGGCGATTTTGGTAAAATGTCCGGTGTTAAACCGACTTGCTTTAAACTTTGATCGACAAGTTGCGTGATTTCTTCTTTACTAAACCCAAAATTTTTCGGCCCAAACGCGATATCTTGTTCAACCGTTTCAGCAAATAACTGGCGCTCAGGGAACTGAAACACCATTCCAACGCGTTTACGAACTTTATTTAACGTTTTTTTCTTGCCATTTTTATCGATTGTTAAATCACCAACCGATACCTCTCCATCTGTCGGTAACAATAAGCCATTTAGTAATTTGAGTAAACTTGACTTCCCTGCACCCGTATGACCAACAACAGCTGTAAATGTATTTTTAGCAAGCTCAAGCGAAATACCGTCCACTACATTTTTAGATCGGATGGGCCCTAATTGATAATCTGCATACACTCGATTAAAATTTATTTGCATAGAGTATCCACCAACTCTGATTCGGACATGTAGTAATCTGGTAAATCCATCCCCGCATCAACGAGATCACGACGTAATTGTTCTGCGAACGGAGGCTTTAGCGAACTCATTTGCTTAAACACCTCAGCCGGTTTACCGCGCATGACACGCTCACCTTGATTTAAGACTAATAATGAATCAAAAAATTCAATTTCGTCTCGATCATGTGTAATGGAGATTATTGAAACATTCAATTCTGATTGAATGCGACGCAATGTTTCTAAAATAGAGCGCCTACTCATCGGATCTAGCATGACGAATGCTTCATCAAAAATCATAAGCTCTGGCTTTAGTGCTAACACACCTGCTAGAGCAACGCGTTGTTTTTGACCACCTGATAATTGAGATGGATCCTTTGTTCTATACTCATACATGTCAACAAGTTCAAGTGCTTCATCAACTCGACTGCGCATCTGTTCATAAGGGATATTAAGGTTTTCCAACCCAAACGCAACATCATCCTCAACAGATGTCGCAATGAATTGATTATCCGGATTTTGAAACACAATTCCCATTTGACGCCTCAGCATTTTTTTCGAACCCTCGTTTAGCTCAACACCATCTAAATAAATAGCTCCTTTTTCTGGACTTAATAGACCTGTTAATAGTCGAGCCAATGTTGATTTTCCAGAGCCATTATCACCGATCACGGCTAAAGATTCCCCACGGTTTAAATCAAATGAAATAGCAGACAGCGCATAGACATCTTGCGTTATATCATAGCGAAAACTGATATCACAAACTGAGAGTAATGGTTGATCTGTCATGCGTTGCTGCCTCCTTCTGCATGTAATGCTTTCTTCTTAATAATCGATAACCTCAAAGTCGTCATTGATGAGCTCAAACTCATCTTCAACACCACTACTTAAAATGATTTCTTTATCTCGACTCACAAAAATAGCTTCCGCATCATCAAGTGACTCAATGTAATCAATTCCATCTTCTAGACCTTTTGCAAAAACCACTGTTGATAATGCATCACCATCGGTTGAATTTTCACTAATAATGGTTACACCAGCAATTTCATTATCAAATGGATAACCTGTATCAGGGTTAAGTAAGTGATGATATTTCACACCATCTTCCTCTATATACCGTTCATAGATACCAGATGTAACGACAGATTCATCTGTAGACCTAATTCGACCTGCAATTTCCCCTCTCGGCTCGTAAGGGTTCTGAACACCAATTGTAAACTTATCACCAGATGGGCGATGGCCACGAACAAAGATGTTGCCACCCAAATCAAGAATAGCTGACCTTACACCTTCTTCTTCCATCAATTCATTGACTTTATCGGTAATATACCCTTTCGCAATCGCCCCTAAATCTAATTCCATACCTTCTTGTTCTAAGAATACCGTTTGATTCTCTTCATTCAAGACAACTGATTCATGATCAATTCGTTTTAAAACTTCATCAATCTCTGCTTGGCTAGGCACTCTTGCATCGTCATAACCAATGCGCCACAGATCTGTTAACGGCCCAACTGTTACATCAAAACCACCATCAGAATCCTCACCGAATTTCAAACTCACTTCCATTAATTCATACAGTTCATCCGGTACCTCGACCGGCTCAATACCAGCTTGTCGATTGATTTCAGAAACGACCGACGTATCAATTTCTTCACTCAACATATGCTCTAATTCATCAATAAGTTCCATAGATTCTTCAATGACATATTCCTTATCCTCATCATAGACACTTAAATTGATCACGGTACCAATATAAAAATCAGTTTCTTGATAGGGATTTTCAAGCAAACCGTCTTCAGTATTTGAACAACCGATCAATATAAAGACACTAACTATTGCCACCATTAAGAACTTTAATTTCATCTGAATAAACGCCCCTTTTATTTTTAACTGTGAAAATATTCACATTTATTAATTCCGAAAACGAGTATAGCATGTGTATTTAAGGCTGTCTATTTATTAGTATCAGACATGCTATCATTTTCATCTTGTTTATTTTATCGTGTTTAACCTTAAATGTGAATACTTTGTTTACTTTTTTGTATTATAATTAGTTTAAGATAACGTTACATGTTTCAATCTACGTCAAATGGGAAGCTTTATAACATAGACAAGATTGATTAGGAACGTTAGAATAAGGAACAATTGTTCATAAACGCACATATTTATGCCCCACGAATTCAAAAGGAGCGTCGATACCTTTGATGACACAAGAGATTGTTATACTAGGAGCCGGTTACGCTGGTGTACAAGTCGCTAAGCGTTTGGCTAAACAATATAAAAATGATGATTCGATCTCGATCACTCTAATTGATCGTCATTCTTATCATACCATGATGACAGGCTTACACGAGGTAGCAGCTGATCGTGTCAAGCCTGATGCGATTCAATATGACTTGCGAAAACTTTTTAATCGAACGAAAGTAAATTTAGTCACGGATACTGTGACAGACATTGATCACAAGCAGCAAATAGTCGTCACGGATGATGGTGAGTACCCTTTCGATTATTTAGTCATTGGTATGGGAAGCGAACCTGATGATTTAGGTATCCCAGGCGTGAGAGAGCATACCCTTAGCCTATGGTCAAAAGAGGATGCAATCAAGTTAAAACATCATATAGAAGAGACTGTCAAAAAAGCATCTGTTGTCCATGATAAAAAGACACGCCAAAAAATGCTCACCTTTGCCGTTTGTGGTTCTGGTTTTACAGGTGTTGAATTAGTCGGTGAATTACTTGAATGGAAAAATCGTCTCGCTTATGATCATAAGATCAGCCCTGAGTCCATCACCTTATATATCATCGAAAGGGATCCTTCGATTCTTAAATTTTTAGACCCCAAGGACTCAACGAAAGCTGAGACCTATTTATTAAAAAAAGGCGTCAAAATTTTAAAAGAATCACCGATTGTTGAAGTAACTGGAGATGAAATTCATCTAGAAAGTGGAGAAGTCATTCCAACATGCACACCCATCTGGGCTGGGGGTATTAAAGCCAACAATTTTGCAAAATCCTTTAATATGAACAAAGGCCCATCCGGCCGGATTGAAGTGAATCAATACTTAGAATCAACCTCTCATGAACATGTTTATGTAGCAGGCGATTTGGCTTATTTCGAAGAGAAGCCTAATCAACCTAACCCTAGAAATGCTGAGTCCGCTAAACAAATGGGAAAGACGATTGCTAAAAATATAACAGCCTCTATTAACGAAACGAAAAAAATTGCGCATCAACATTCAAACCGCGGTGCAATTGTTTCAATCGGATCACGCTATGGTGTTGCGAATTTAATGGGGTTTCATCTTAGTGGTTGGTTTGCGATGGTGTTTAAGCATTTAATGAACCTCTTTTATTTATTGAGTATCGGTAGTGGCTATTACACGTTTAAATACGTTGAACGTGAGTTTTTCTACACAACGGATAAGCGCAATATTTTTAGAGACTTCTTCAACCGATATGGCAATGCCTTATGGGCGGTTCCGCTTCGCATCTACCTCGGATTGTTCTGGCTCGTTGAGGGTGCTTCAAAGTTGTGGGGTGAGTCTGTTTGGACAGAAGCGACATCAACTTTATCAAATGTTGGGCTTTTGTTCAGGGGACTTGGAGAAGATTCTTGGCTCATCTCATCGACTGTGCAGATGGATACGAGTTGGTTACAGTTTACCTTTCTTCCTTCAAATGAGATGGCCATGTTTGTTCAGCGGATGATGATCTTTGTAGAGATCGGATTTGGACTTTTTCTTATTCTCGGTTTATTAACCTCACTTGTGAGTACATTAAGTGCGCTCTTAATTCTAGGATTTGCCTTCACTCAGACGTTAGAGTGGGATCAGCTATGGGCACTTCCAGCTTCCATTGCGTTATTAAATGGTGCAGGTCATACAGCAGGACTCGATTATTGGTTCGTTCCGTTCATACAACGACTACTCGGGCAATGGTGGTACGGTAAAGAAAAAGCCATCTATAAAGATAAGTAAAAATCTGATAAGATAAATGAAAAAGGGAGGGAAGAAATTTGAAAGCTTTTATCCAAATGCTAAAACCAGGCGATCTTTTTATCATTGTGCTTCTTTTAATGATTTCTTTTCTTCCTTTAGGCTATTTTTACCTGCAACAATCAGGCGATGGTGATTTAGTTGCTGTCATTTCACTTGAAAACGAAGAAGTCCAAGAAATTAATTTGAGTGAGCATGAAGAAGATACCGTATTTGATGTTGATACACCTGATGGCGAAACCAATACAATCGAAGTCTCGGATGGCTCAATTAGAATTAAAAGTGCCACGTGCTCTGATCAAGTATGTGTCAGAACAGGATTTATTGACCAAGTTGGACAAACGATCGTTTGCTTACCCCATCAATTAGTAATTGAAATACAATCACAAGAGCCAGGTCAACAATCTGATGTTGATGTTATTAGTTCTTAAGAAAGATTGAGAGGATTTATTTATGACTAAAAATCAACGTCTTGTCTATATCGCATTATTAGCAAGTCAAGCGGTTATTATAAGCTTAGTCGAACGTGCGATACCGTCCCCATTTTTCTTTGCACCAGGTGCTAAACTCGGGTTAGCCAATATTATTACGTGCATGGCTATTTATACATTGCCAGTGAAAGATGCAAGCAAAGTTGTTCTCATCCGACTGATTCTGGCGACACTGTTAGGGGGAACGATTTCCACTCTTTTATATAGTGGGGCTGGAGCCATTTTAAGCTTCATCGCTATGCTCACGATTAAGAAATTACGTTTTTTAAATATCAGCTTAATTGGTGTCAGTGCAACAGGTGCTGTCTTTCATAATATTGGGCAACTTGTTGTGGCTAGCTGGATTGCTCAAACATGGGCGGTTATGCTCTACTTGCCCGTTTTATCACTGATTGGTATTTTAACCGGGATCGCAATAGGGATTACAGCTAACTATTTATTAAATCATATTGAAAAACTTCACTACTACATGAATCTTCAAGCATTATAAAATATAGCATAAAAAAAGACGCTTGCGAATCTCACTTCGCAAACGTCTTTTTAATACGCTATTTAACTATTCGACAGAAACGTCGCCTTCAACTGTTCCGTCTAAATCAGCTGATGCTTCAAAATCTTCATTAGCAAATACAACATCCCCTGTTACAGTTGCTGTTTCATGTAACAAGAAGTCATCTGCATCAACGTAAACATCACCATCTACTGTACCACCTTGGAAGTTTAGGTTTTCACTCTCAACAACAAGTGTTGGAACAGTGATTGTCCATTGATCAACAATGTTACGATCATCATCTTGAGTGTATGCAGCAAATTTACGGTATACACCTTCATCTTCATCGTCGCCATCATAGAATGTTCCTGTAACAACAAGATCTTCATCTAGTGTCATATCATTTTCTGGAATGATGATCCAAGTACCATCTTCTCCAGCTGCTGCATGAAGACCTTCTGGATCATCAGCAAACGAAGCTGCTGCTACAGCATCTGTTTCTTCGTCGTCACCTGCATCTTCTTCTACACCCTCAGCGCCACATGCTGCAAGTACCATAACAGCAATTAGCATACCTAAAAATACTTTTAATTTCATTTTTTATCCCCCTATTTCTTAATTGTTAACTATTGAACTTGCAAAGTAATTATAACACATTTTCATACTTGTTGTACAAATAAGTTCAAAAATAGTTCCCGATTACTATCTTATTCTATCCGTTATGCTTATCACGTAAACATCACTTTTTTCACGCACAAAAAAAGTTACTGAGTCTCTATCATTCAGTAACTTTTCGTTAGCATTATTAAATGAATAAGTTCAAAATTATAAATGGATTAAGGGCTCCCTTAGACAGCAAGTTAACCTCTTTTGGCTCCACGACCTCCTCGTTTTGATTCTGTGTGCTTGCGTAGTGAAGCAAGACGATCTTCAGAATCTTTTAAGAAACGGTTCATTTTTGATTCAAAATTTTCTGGTTTCTCTTTTTTAGCTTTATGATCTTGGCTTGGCTTTCTGCGGTTTGGAGTCGGGTTTGATTTAGCCTTTTTAATGGATAAACCAATTTTACCGTCGTCTTCAACATTAATGACCTTTACAGTCACTTCATCTCCAACAGATAAATGCTCATTAATATCTTTGACATAGTTATCGGCAACTTCACTAATGTGAACAAGTCCTGTCTTCCCCTCTGGCAATTCAATAAATGCTCCAAAATTAGTGATACCTGTTACCTTACCCTGCAACTTGCTGCCTACTTCGATTGACATAAAAAAAATGCTCCTCCTTAAAAGTTAAAAAAAGATATACTTCTATTACATTATAGCCGTCTCACTAAATCAATGTCAATATGCAGGGTCTTCTTCGGTTAATTTAAAGACAATTTCACCTTCATCAGTGAAGAAATAATTCGTTTTTGCAATTCGCAGGACGTAAGACTCATCTTCGAGCAATCTAATTTCTTCGCGTAAGCTTTCTTCTTCAGATGCTAGAGATTCTTGCTCTTCAGTTAAGGCTTCTAACTTTTCCATTTGTTCTGCATGAATCGAGCGTTGGTTTAAATGGTGCGTGAGCAAACTAAAGGAAACGATTAGGGCAATGATTGAAAATGCAACAAGCCGTCTTTTGAGTGCACGTTTGCGTTTCTTCTGCCGTTCAATATGTGCATCATACTGATTCATGTATGTAGATTCTAGTCGAGTGACATTTCTTTTTCTTTCACCCATAATCAAGTTCCTCCTTATTGCTTTTTTTTCTTCCTTATGATTATATTCTTCATTCTACTATAAAATCCTGCTTCTGCCACTAAGTCATTATATGCATTTTTGACAAACCGACAGATTAAAAGTCGCACTGCGGCCGTTATAAGAAACTTAAACACTTGTTTAACACCGTTTAAACTTAATACGAGCACACGAAAAAGAACTAGAAATGGTGTTACGATAACAATGTTTATACATCTACTGATGTTCACTAGCCACCTGATCAATAAAGCCATACACTGATTTATAAAAAGGACAAACCGCTCTCTCATAAGCCGATTATAGGTTAGATAACCGATCAATATCGCAACTATATAATAAATATGAACATGTCCATTGTTTAACCAAATCATAAATATGAATAAGCCAAAGCTTAATCCCATCCAGTAAATGAACTGAACAACGATAATGAAAATTACTTTCCCTTTTAAATAACGTGTTAAACACTCACTTGTATCTAGACAACACCCAACCAAAATGCCTACACCATATATGGCCCATAGTGACACAAGTTGTTCTAAAGGGGTCATTTAAACAGCTTACCTAAAAAGCCTTTTGCACTTTTATTTTGGTCGTCTAAATAAGATAAATCGATCATCTTTCCTTTAATTTCTAATCGACCTTTGTTTACATCCAAGGTTTTGATTTGTAAATTCTCCCCACGCACCATCAAATAGCCTGAAACTGTTTCCAGCAAGAAGGTTTCGTTATCAAAACGATCAACATCTTTTACACCTGTAATGGTGATATATTGTCTGTTTTTTATTTGGATATCATGTTCTGCTTTTGCATTCGGCGACGTAAAATGGCTTGTCTCTTGGATCATTTAAAATGCCCTCCCTTATTAAATTATTACTAATTTATGCAAGGAGGGCGTAGAATAGACCATTTTAAAAAGGTTCGTCCTTTTTGATGGGTTCTTCTTTAATAACCGTATATAATGATGCTGCTTCATCTTTTTTTGTTGTCTCTTTTAATGATTCAACCTTTAATGTCACAATCTTTTGTCCAAATTGAATCACAAGTTCATCACCGATCTCAACCGTTGACGATGCTTTTGACTGATGCCCATTAATCGTAATTCTTCCTTGAGATGCTACCTCTTTTGCTAACGTACGGCGCTTAATTAAACGTGATACTTTCAAAAATTTATCGAGTCTCATTCTCTTCACTCTCCTCTTGTTTTTTACATTCTTCCCACAACCGGTCCATTTCTTCAAGCGAGGTTGTGTCTACACTATTACCCCTATCACTTATTGCTTTTTCAATATAGCGAAAGCGTCTTTCGAACTTATCATTAGCACCACGTAAAGCTAGATCACTGTTTACTTTATAGAATCGTGCTAAATTAACAGCTGCAAACAATAAATCGCCTATCTCTTCTTCTAGTTGATGAGCAGAATGAATGCGTACTTCTTTTATTTCTTCCATTTCTTCTAATAATTTATTAAAATATGCTTCTTCTGACGGATGATCGAACCCAACTTTTGCTGCTTCTTTTTGAATAGACTGACTTCGTACTAACCCATGTGCAGATTCAGGCACACGATCTAGGCGAGAGTGATCGGTTTGATGATTTTTTTCAGTTGCTTTAATCCTATTCCAATTGGCATGAAGTTCTTCTTCAGTATCGACTTTCACATCACCAAACACATGGGGATGACGACGAATCATTTTGTCTGTCACTGCTTTTGTGACATCTTCAACTGTGAAATAACCAGCATCTTCTCCTATTTGACTATGAAGCATTACTTGTAATAGCACATCACCTAGTTCTTCAACGATACCTTCATCGTCCTCTTCATTAATGGCATCAATCAATTCATACGCTTCATCTATTAAATGATGCCTTAACGATTCGTGAGTTTGAGCTCGATCCCACGGGCAGCCTCCTGGTGCGCGTAGGTCGTGAATAACTTGTTTTAACCTAAAGAAACGATGATTCAGTTCATCAGGGGTTGCCGGTTGAACATAAACACTTGTTAAATTACTCAATGTTACGGTGCGGTCAAGTTCGACTAAAGGTACTGTCTCAATTGATTCAGTCTTCGTTCCTGCTGCTTCTACAATGGTCACCGGATGATTTGGATCTAAGTCTTCCAACAATTCTAATTTCAATTCTGATGCACTTTGCGTGTCATAGACCTGACAGAAAATCAAATGATGCGTGTAATCGATCAAGTCACGTGAGAAGGACGTTGCATCTAAAAACTGAAACCCTTCAATCGGATCAATTTTTAAAGAAGTAAACAGATCGTCTAAATAACTTTGTCCCCCTTTAATGTCGACTGTCAGCTCTGACTCGAGTAAAAGTTGAACGGTTCTCTCTGCTAACATCGGATGCCCGGGTACCACGTAAATAATCGATTCTTGTTGATGAGCCAGTTCAACTAATTCTTTTGCTATAGCTTGATAAACAGATTCAAAGGAATCAAATTGTCGGTAGAAATCATCAAATGTTTCAAATGTAACCCCTTCTTGTTTAAGGGTTTCAAGAACGGGATGATCAGCCGTTCTTGCATAAATTTTTGCTGATGTTTTTGTTAATTGTCGGTATAGGCCGAGTGACAACTGGTCAATCTCACCAGCCCCTAAGCCTATAACATCTATTTGACTCATATCGTCACTCCTTTTTAGCAAACCGGTGTAAAAGAGGTAAACTGTTTAACTCCGCGTTCGTTAAGACACGCTTTGATACAATCCCTCTCACATAAATGAAAGCACCAAGGCTTACTATAAATAAAACATAAAACAGTAATTGAATCCGAGATAAGGGTAAAAGAATCTCGTTTGCTACTCTATTGAAAACATAGAGAATAGCAACCATTTGGACTAAACTATACATCCATCCCTTAACCTTTATATTAAATAATCGTTCATTAGGAATCTGGCGCTTTATTTCAACCATATTCAAACTTAAAATCACAACCGAGGCCAACACTGTTGCTAAGGCAGCGCCTGTTATATGAAAATACGGAATGAACAAGATATTAAATAGTACCTTAGACACAACGCCAATGAGAACGAATAAGGCTGTACGGTAAATAAAACCTAACCCTTGTAAAATGGCCGCACTCGAAATGCTGAGTGATATAAAAATGATCGACAGTGTGAAAATTTGAAGACTAAATGTTTCAAGATCTTCTTTAAATAATAATTCATTGACTTCACTAAAAAGAGTGATTAACCCCAAGCTCGCAGCTGAAGATAGAATGAGCGTTAATTTCCACGTGCTTCGAATCGCTTGAACAAATGTTTCGGTATCATTTTTTAGACGTGATTGTGTAACAGATGGAACCACACTTAATGTAAGGGATGAGGCAACAATAATACCAATTTGACTGAGCGGTTGTCCACGATCCAAAATCCCTTTTAATACTTGAGCCTCAGCCAGTACCATACCGTAACGCTCAAGTTGCGGCACTAATGTTAGAGCATCCACTAATTGAAGCAATAACAATAGCATATGGTTAATCGCCATCACAAAACCCGTACCAAGAATTAATGACACAAGTTGCCGATGACTAAACTCAGGATCTTTTGCCGGTTGATCAAACGCAAGACTTTTCTTTTGATGGAGACGATATAATACTCCTGCTGCGATCAATGCACCGATTGCACTAGCAAACGTTGCTCCGACCCCAACTGTGTAAATGGAGTAAGCATATTGACTAACAATATAACTTGAAAGAATAATCAAACTAACACGAACAACCTGTTCAATCAATTGTGATAAAGCCGTTGGAGTCATATGATTTTCGCCTTGTGATAACCCGCGGTAGTAAGCAAGTATTGGAAATGGAATGAATAAAACCACACTTGATTGAATCACTTGGGTTAATTGCACGTCCTGCATAACCGTGGCAATGTGTGGTGCTAAGCTATACACCATGATAATGAGTGTGAGTGCAAATAATATCAATTGAATCAAGATACGTTTTTTCACCGCACTAGATAAGGGTTCTTCTCTTGTCGCCACTAGCCGTGAAATCGCGGCTGGCATGCCGTATAAAGCTAAAATGGAAGTCATGCCTATAAATGGATAGACTTGTTGATAGACATAAAATCCAACATCTCCCGTTAAATTTTGAAGCGGAATACGATAAAATGCACTGAGTACTTTGCCAATCAAACCCGCATATGTTAGCAGTAGTGCTCCTTTTAAAAAATGTCGTTCTCCCCGATTTGTCTTCATCCGCTAAAATACCTTTCATTTTAAGAAATATCTCCCATTATATCACACGAAAACCCCTTGTTAAGTTATTTCACAACTTAATAAGGGGTTCTATGTTCGCTGCATAGACGATTATTCCATTTGTTTACCTAAAAAATTAGCTGCAATATCAATCGCTAAAATCGCTTCATCACCTAAAGATTCATCTTCTCGGAATGCGAGGATCGCTCCCACCGCATCACCATTGGCCACAATCGGAGAGATGTGATAAAACCCTCTCATCTCTGGCTGATCTTGATACAATTCAACCGATGTCTGTGTCGTTTGAGTATCACTTTCTCGATTAAGCATTAATGTTTCAATAAAGCGTGGTATCGGTTTGTTTGTATATTCTTTCTTTTTGAAACCTGACGAGGCAACAATCACGTCGCGATCATAAACGAGAATCGGCTGCTTCAAAGCTTCATTCAGGCTATCGGTGTATTCCTGGCTAAACCTTGTCAACTCTTGAAAAGGAGAGTATTTTTTTAAAATCACTTCTTTTTCACGATCCACAAAGATTTCTAATGGATCACCTTCTCGAATCCTTAAGGTTCGCCTAATCTCTTTCGGCACAACAACGCGCCCTAGGTCATCAATTCGTCTTACAATACCGGTTGCTTTCATTGTTATATCCTCTCTTTCTGTCTTCTGCCCTTTTTTTGGTGCTTAGAAATAACAATCGCAAATATAGTATGGTTGCAAAAGAGATGTAATATACATGATTAATTCTTTATTTTTTCCAGTCTTTCCAAGAATGTATGCAAGTACTGATAACGCTCATTATAAGTTTTCTTATCAAATCGGAATGTGATTACCAAACGGCCTTGATCTGTCCCTAGACGAATCATTCGACCGAAGTCTGTTGCATAACTAAATAACTTCTCACCATCTACAGTTTGGCTTGCCGCTTCATCAATTGTTACCGTAATGGTCTGCTTTTGTTCCTTAACGGTTTCTGCTTGTACTGCCTTAGCTGCGATTCGCAAGCGGCTGGCTGTGAATAGCTGGCTGACCTGATTTGGATAGTCTCCAAACCGATCGACTAATTCTTCATCAATATCGGATAACGTCTCCTCATCCGTTGCGGATTGGAATCGTTTATACATGTTGATTTTTTGTTTACTATCTGAAATATACGAATCTGGAATATAAGCATCCATAATTAAATTAAGCTCCGTTTGCACATCTTTTTGAGTGTCTGTCGCCTCATTTTGAGATTGTTTACGTTCGACTGCTTCTTTTAGCATGTCGGAGTATAGATCAAAACCAACAGAATCAATAAACCCATGCTGCTGTGCACCTAATATATTGCCTGCCCCTCTAATGGATAAATCACGCATGGCAATCTTAAAGCCGGATCCTAATTCAGTAAATTCTTTAATCGCTTGCAGACGCTTTTCGGCAATTTCTGAGAGTACCTTATCTTTTTGATAGGTGAAATAAGCATACGCAATCCGATTGCTTCGACCTACACGACCTCGCAACTGATACAACTGGCTTAGCCCCATTCGATCTGCCTGGTCTACTATTAACGTATTCACGTTTGGAATATCGACACCTGTTTCAATAATGGTCGTACTCACCAAGACGTCATACTCACCTGCTAAAAAGGCTAGCATCACGTTTTCAAGTTCTGTTTCATTCATTTGACCATGCGCCACAGCCACACGTGTTCCTTCATGTATCATTTCAATTTCACGGGCTTTTTGTTCAATATTATCGACCCGATTATACAAGAAGAAAACTTGTCCACCACGATTCATTTCACGTTCAATTGCTTCTCGCAAGAATAAGTGATTGAACTCTAATACATACGTTTGAATCGGGAAGCGGTTGGCCGGTGGTGTTTCAATAACAGATAAGTCTCGCACCCCGAGCATCGACATGTGCAATGTTCTTGGAATAGGTGTGGCGGTTAGCGTTAATACATCAACATTTGTTTTCAGTTGCTTAATCTTCTCTTTATGTTTAACACCAAATCGTTGTTCCTCATCGACAATTAATAGTCCTAAATCTTTGTAGACAACATCTTTTGAAAGTAAGCGATGGGTCCCGATCACCATATCAACGCGACCTTCTTTTAACCCTTTTAATGTCTTTTGTTGTTCTGCTTTTGATTTAAAGCGACTAAGTAGGCCAATTTCTACCGGATAATCACGAAAACGTTCCATGACCGTTTCAAAGTGTTGTTGGGCAAGAATCGTTGTTGGAACTAAAAATGCAACCTGTTTTCCTTCTGCGATCGCTTTAAAGGCAGCACGTATCGCAACTTCCGTCTTACCATAACCAACATCACCACAAAGCAAGCGATCCATTGGTCGTACTTTTTGCATATCTTCTTTGATTTCTTCAATACACCGTAGTTGATCCTCCGTTTCTTGATACGGAAACGCATCTTCAAACTCACGTTGCATGACAGAATCTTCACTAAATGCATAACCTTTCGTTGCTTCACGCTCGGCATATAATTTAATTAAATCATCGGCAATATCTTCAACTTTTGATTGAACCTTATTTTTTACTTTTTTCCATTCAGAACCGCCGAGTTTATATAATCTTGGCTCTTTTCCTTCTGATGCCACGTATTTTTGAACTAAATCGATCTGATCGATCGGGACAAATAATTTGTCATCACCGTTATATTGCAGTTGCATAAAGTCTTTATGAACGCCTTGAACCGTTAATGTTTCAATCCCAATAAATCGTCCGATTCCGTGATGCACGTGTACGACATAATCGCCTACTTTTAGTTCTTGATAATTTTTAATTCGTTCTGCATTCGTGATTTTTTTAGGCTTTCGTTTCCTCTTAGACACTTTAGATTTAAACAGTTCTTGATCCGTTAAAACAGCTAGTTTTTGTTGTGGCAACTCAAAACCTTGCGTTAGTGTACCAACCATTACGACCGGTTTTTTTAAAGGTAACGGGGTTGTTTGGTCTGCTAGGTCTGAGTCAATTTGATAGTCTGATAAAATGGCTTGTATTTTTTCAGCCCGTTTCGGTGTCGGTGCTAGAAAAACGACTGAGTATTGACCTTTTTGCCAACGGGTTATTTCAGCTTGTAAAAGATGCATCTGACCATGAAACTCCTGCATAGAACGACTGGATACATTGATAATGTTTTCAGGTTGTGTGTTTTGAACTTGTCTTAAAAACACAGATAAATACACTTTAGGCTGCGTCATTTTTGAAAGCAATTCATTCGCATGAAAAGATAAATAGCTTCCTTTAACTAATTTTTGCTCCATCACCATCGATTCAAGCCATTCATGTTCTTCACGATCCAAATAGTCTGCAGACTCTTGAATCCGTCCCATTTCATCTAAATAAATATAACCATCTTTGCCTAAGTAATCTAATAAGCTTGAAGGGTGTTCATATAAATATTGACTGTATTTTTGAATATCTTCAACATCGTCACCTCTTGAGAGTCTTTCAATATCATTGGTTATATTTTCATAGAGTATCTGTTTGCGTTCTTTATCGGTCATTGACGACAATGACTCGCTTAATGCTCCTTCTAAACGGTGAGCAGCTCTTAAACGATCTTCTTTAGTAATAAGCACTTCTGATACGGGTTGAATGTTGACTGTCTCAAGTTTTTGAATTGATCGTTGGGTGTCGATATTAAATGTTCGAACCGAATCCACTTCATCATCAAACAGTTCAATTCTTATCGGTTGTTCTTCTGTGATCGGATAAAGATCAATAATCCCTCCGCGCACACTAAATTCTGATGGATTACTCACCATATCCACACGTTCATACCCCATTGTAACGAGCGTTTCGATATAGTCATTTAAGTCAATCGCATGTCCTACTGTAAAGTCGAGCTGAAATCGATCCCAATAATCCATTGGAGGTAAAAGTCGTTTAAGTCCAGCTACTGGTGTAACCAACACACCTTCTTGTTGTGTTAACCAAGTAGAAAGCGCCTGAATTCTTTGAGCTCTCAGTTCAGGACTCGACACGGCTAACTCCGCAACCATTAACTCATTGGCTGGAAACAAATGAACATCATCAGGAGCCATCACCTCTGTTAAATCTGCATAAATTTGTTCAGCTTGGGATAAATGATTTGTTACAATCAACGAGCGACGCTTTGTTTGTTGATGCACAGCACCAATCCACATGCTACGTGCTGAGCCTGTTAACCCTGTAACGAGTTGCTCATTTAAACCTTGTTCAATACCAGATTGTATTGACTTTATATCATCAAATGTTGTTAGAAATGTATGTATCCCCTTCATGTTAATTGCCTCCTTCTGTTTACCTCCGTGAACGTACAAAAATGCTTTGGTTTTAAAAAACCAAAGCTTTCTTATACGCGTTCGGATCGATCATTAATGGATGAAATAATCAAGCTCATGATAGTCTGGGTAAGTTTTCAAGGCATCTTCACAGCTTTCACAAATGACAAAAACATCAACCACACCTGATTCGGTTTTCTTTGTCATTTGTTTTTGTTCTTCTGTTGTAAAATACCTAAACCCTAATTGTTCAAATGTTAAACGTTGATGATTCAGTTCAGCAAGTATTGAGAAACAATGTTTGCATCGATAACGAACATGCACACTAACCCTCCTAAAGAACGGATGTCTAAAAGTATTGACGGTTTAGACGATCATTTATACGTCTATGGAGAGTTTATGCCATTTAATTAAATTCATTCATGACTTCTTGGAATGACTTTTCAAACCATGTTTCACATGCATCTGCCGCTTTTTGAATACTTTGATCAACAGATACCTTATCAGATTTTGGAAATTTACCTAGAACATGATCCACAACAGATACACTTTCTTTAGGTCGATCAATACCCATCCGTAATCGATTAAATTGTTTCGATTGTAATTGATCAATGATGGAGCGGATGCCATTATGACCGCCATGTCCACCAGTTTGTCTTAATCTAATTTTACCAGTCGGTAAATCTAAATCATCATAAATCACTAATACATCTTCAGGCTCTAATTGATAAAAATCCATCAGTTCCTTAATGCTTTCACCAGATCGGTTCATATATGTTTGAGGTTTGAGTAAAATAATCTGCTCATCGCTCACTCGTTCTTTCGTCAAGTGACCTTTAAATTTATTTTTTTGTAAAGACCATTTGTGTCGTTTAATCAGCTCATCAATCACCATAAAACCGATGTTATGCCTTGTTTTAGCATATCGAAGACCCGGATTACCTAAACCTACTATACATTTCATAAATATACACGCTTCCTTTATTCATTTGCTCAAGTCCTATTGTACGCATTAATGCGTGAAAAATAAAGGCATCCAAAATGACTTGTTCAGATTTCAACTAAAGCAGACATAATAAAACGAATGATTCATTCAATAAATTGAATGAATCATTCTTGTAAGCGACTCGTTATATCACTATCTACACGATTTACTCTGTTTCTTCCTCTTCTTCTCCACTGTCACCTTTTTGGCCAACAAGTTCTGGTTCAGCGTCTTCATCTTCTTCAGTTTCTTCTAAGTCTTCTTCAGAATCTGGAGCTGTTACCGTTACAATCGTTGTATTTTCATCTTCTAAGATCTCGTAATTCTTACCATCTTTTAAGTCAGAGATCATAATTGAATCCCCAACATTTAATTCAGATACATCAACTGTGATCTCTTCAGGAATTTCTCTAGGTTTAGCACGAACAAGTACTTCATAAAGTGGTTGTTGTAGTACGCCACCTTCTTTAGAACCAATTGCTTCACCTAATAAGTGAACAGATACGTTGACGTCCATTTCTTGAGACATGTCAACAACATAAAAGTCTGCATGAATTAATTGGTCTTTTAACGGTTCAATTTGATAATCATGTAGCATAACATCTACCGTTTCACCATCTTCAACATCTAAAGAGATGATCGTGTTACGTCCTTCATCACGAACTGTTTTTAATAATTCAATCGTATTAACCGCAACTGTGATAGGGTCATTGTTGTGACCATATACGACAGACGGTACCATGCCCGCGTCTCTTATACTCTTTGTACTTCCTTTAGTTAAATCATTTCTGCGTACTGCTTTTAATGTTGCCATTATTTTAACCTCCAATAATTTTCATTCATAGCCATTCAAATAATCAATATACTTGATTTATTTAACTATCGCCAAGTCACTGCCTCATCTTGTCGATAGGAAATAATAATTGCTGACTACCTATTTACCCTCTACTATACCTTATTAAACCTAATTCTTAAAGATTAGTCAAATAGGACACTAACAGAAAGTTCTTCGTGCACACGAATAATCGCTTCGCTGATTAGTGGTGCAACAGATAAAATTCTTACTTTTTCTGTTTGTTTTTCTTCTGGTAATGGAATTGAATTCGTCACGACGAGCTCTTTAATTGGTGAGTCTCCAATCCGATCCAAAGCAGGCCCTGATAAGACTGGATGTGTACAGCATGCATAAACATCTGTAGCACCGCTTTTAATTAGCGCATTTGCAGCTAAACTGATCGTACCTGCTGTATCAATCATATCATCAATTAAAATCGCCGTTCTTCCTTCTACATCACCAACAATGTTCATCACTTCTGCCACGTTAGGTTTCGGTCGGCGCTTATCAATAATTGCAATTGGAGCCTTTAGCCTTTCAGCTAATTGACGCGCACGTGATACACCACCGTGGTCAGGTGAGACGATTACAACATCATCTAGTCCTTTTTCATTCCAGTAATCACCCAAAATTGGAACCCCAACCAGTTGATCAACTGGAATGTTAAAGAACCCTTGGATTTGAGGTGCATGTAAATCAAGTGTAATCACACGTGAGGCACCTGCAACCTGGAGAATATCAGCTACAAGTTTTGCTGTGATCGGTTCTCTTGCACGTGCTTTACGATCTTGTCTTGCGTAACCATAGTAAGGAATGACGACATTAATCGTTTGAGCTGATGCACGCTTTAATGCATCAATCATAATGAGAAGTTCCATAATATGCTTGTTAACGGGAGCACTTGTTGATTGCACCACATAAACATCACAACCACGAACGCTTTCTTCAATGTTGATCTGGATTTCTCCATCACTGAAGCTTGTTACTGAGCATTCGCCCATTGGCACGCCAATTTGTTCTGCAATTTCATTGGCCAAATCAGGGTTGGAATTAAGCGTGAATACTTTTAGCTTTCGATCTTGATAAGTTTGAGACATGCCATAAACCTCCATCGTGTCTATTTTAATAATTTATTAAACTTTTTTGCGTAACCCTCTTTATTAGACTGTTTTGCCCTGGCAATCGATAAAGCTTCAGATGGAACATCTTTATTAATCGTTGACCCAGCAGCAACTAATGCGCCTTTTTCTATTGTAACAGGTGCAATTAAATTTGTATTGCAACCAATAAAGACATCATCTTCAATGACGGTTTTAAATTTATTTTCACCATCATAATTCACTGTGATACTTCCGCAACCAACATTTACGTTCTCACCAATTTCAGCATCACCTATATAGCTTAAGTGTGATACTTTACTTCTCGAATTAACCTGTGACTTTTTGATTTCAACAAAGTTACCAACCTTAACATCATCACCTAAGTCAGATGCTGGACGAATATGCGCATACGGGCCTACGTGAACACGAGAACCTATTTTGCTTTCAGTTGCTACACTTTGTTTTAGAACGGATTCCTTTCCAATATGACAATCTGTGATCTCGCTGTTAGGTCCGATCACCGTACCTTCTTCAATGTAAGTATCGCCTTTTATTATAGATCCTGGTTCAATGGTGACATCTGATTCAATTTTAACACCCGGTGCGATGTATGTATGATTAGGATCCACAATCGTTACCCCATTTTTCATATGCTGCTTATTAATCCGCTCTTTCATGAGTCTTTCAGCAGTCGATAAAGCAACACGATCATTGACACCGATCGTTTCATTCGGATCATCTGTTTTAAATGCGGCAACTTTCTTATTCTGTAATTGAGCCATTTCGATGACATCTGGCAAGTAGTATTCACCTTGTGCATTTTCATTTGATACGTTGTTTAATGCATCAAATAAAAAGGCATTATCAAAACAATAGGTCGCTGTATTAATTTCATTAACTGCGAGCTCCTCTGCGTTTGCATCTTTATGCTCAACAATCTTCTGCACTTGATTGGATTCATCACGGATGATTCGACCATACCCTGTTGCATCATCCATCATAGCGGTTAATACAGTCACCGTTGCTTCTTCTTTTGTGTGATAATCAAAAAGTGACTGCAACGTTTCTTTCGTTAAAAGTGGCGTATCACCACAAACAACTAACGTTACACCTTTTTGGTCTTTGAGTAAGTCTTCTGCTTGTAAAACAGCATGCCCCGTACCTAATTGTTCTTCTTGTAAAACGAACTGAGATGAATCTCCTAATTGTTCTTGTACCTTTTCAGCTCCGAACCCAACTACCGTAATAATCTCATCTAAATCGAGTCCGACTAATTGATCGACAACATGTTGAACCATTGGTCGATTCATGACAGGGTGAAGCACTTTATAGAGCTTCGATTTCATTCGTGTTCCTTGCCCAGCTGCTAGAACAACTGCATATTTATTAACCATGAAGGAAACCTCCGATATTATTAAGTCATCTCAAGTTTGTTGAGTAAGACTTTGACTATTAAAATTATACCATTAAAGAATATACCTTAAAACCCTGACTATTTCAATAGAGTCAACGAGATCGTTTGATGAAGACATAAAAAAAGCCTAATCATTATGGATTAGACTTCTCTAAAGAAGTGATTAAGATACACCAGCTTCTTCATATTCCCGCTTTGATTCAGCGACTTCATCATACTTAGACAATACAGCATCTTGTATCTTCGCTCGCATGTTTGCATTAATGGGATGTGCAATATCTCTAAATTGTCCATCTGGCGTTCGTTTAGATGGCATTGCAACAAACAAACCATTATTCCCATCGATGACGCGGATGTCGTGAATAACAAACTCCTCATCCAACGTAATTGAAGAAATAGCCTTCATACGACTATCGCTTTCTACGCTGCGCAGTCTAACATCAGTTACTTCCATTTCGTCACCTTCCTTTCTGCCTAATCAAACAATTGCTACTCGTAAGTTCAACATAAGGCAGGTGTTTTCCTGCTGAATTTTATAGTTTCTAGTAAAATTTAACCGTTTTGTCACATTTATACTAAGTGTTCACAACTTATAAACGATTAATTTGAGAAGTAATTACCTTTGTCGATGGTGATCCGTTCATTTTTGACATCAACATTTGAAATTTTTAAAAGCGATGTGTAATCATCAACCACGCGCTCATCTTCTTCATCTTCCGCTTCAGCTAAGACACCAATTCCTGCAACGTGTGCATCGAATTCTTTCAATAAACTCTTCATGCCATCAATCGTGCCGCCTGCTTTCATAAAATCATCAATAATACAAACAGTCGAACCTTGCTTTAGACTTCTTTTTGTTAATACCATCGTTTGAATTTTCCTAGAGGATCCAGATACATAATTAATACTGACAGTTGAACCTTCTGTAATCTTTGGATCTCTTCTAACAATCACAACAGGGACGTTTAAAAAAGAAGCAACGGCATAAGCAATAGGAATACCTTTTGTTGCGACAGTCACAATTGCATCGACATTAAGCGAATAGAATTGACTTGCAAACAACCGACCGATCATACGAACCGTATCGGGTTCACCTAGAACATCACTCATAAATAAGTAACCACCAGGTAGAATTCTTTCAGGATCTTCTAATCGTTGCGAAAGTGTGTTAATAAATGCTTCACTCTCTTTTGAATCAATCGTTGGTATGTATTTAACACCACCAGCTGCTCCTGATACAGATTCTAAAAAGCCTAATCCCTCTTCTCTTAACATTTTGTCCATTATCGTCAAGTCTTCACTAATTGACGATTTTGCTGCATCATAACGTTCTGCAAAAAATGGAAGAGAAATTAATGTTAACGGATGTTCTAGTACATAATGCGTCATACCGATCAAACGGTCACTTCTTTTCATAACTTCACCTCTAAAACCGAATATTTTCAATTAAACATAACATTATATACGGTTTTAATCAAGTTTATTTCTTTTTATAAAGATACATCGTTAGCGGACTAAAAATAGCAATTAATAAAACCGAAACGACAACGACCCATATTAATGCCGTATAATCTGGCGTGCCATCCATAAACCCTCTAACCGTATCAACTAATAAGGATATAGGGTTTACGTTCACAAACGATTCTAACCAACTTGGCATCGTTTCTGGAGCTACAAAGACATTACTCACAAATGTGATTGGGAAAAGGATTGCCATACTAGCTGCCATTAAAGACTTCTCAGATCGCATCACCAAACTGAGTGATGTCCAAATCCATGAAATACTAAAAGCAAAGAATAGTAAGGTTGCTAATCCCAATAAGATTCCCAAAAGTCCTCCATCCGCTCGAAATCCTAGTGCATAACCCAATATAAGCATAATGGTAGACGCAAGTGAATAGCGAACCACATCAACAATCAAGGCGCCAATCAATACAGACGGGCTCCATATCGGCAATGTTCTAAAACGATCAAAAACACCTTTTTTAATATCATTATTTAATTCAATCCCTGTATACATCGTGATCATTACAACCGTCATGACAAGAATACCTGGCAAAACAAATTGTAAATAAGCACTTGTCGAGCCAGCAATGGCGCCACCAAACAAATAAGTGAACATAAGTAGGTAAATGACCGGAAAGGCTGTCACATCGAATAGTTGTTCTGGAACGTACTTAATTTTAAGAAGCATACGCCCGCTAAATGTCATACAGGTCGAAAGAGCACTAGCTTGTTTCGGACGTGAATGGTTAGATAATGCCTGTTTAATTGCTTCGTTTTGATTCATACTTTGACTCATGCTGTCTCCTCCACTTCTTCTACCTCATTCTCAGCCTCAGCAGGTTTTCCAGTTAAGGTTAAAAACACCTCATCAAGACTTGGTTGCCCTAACGAAAAATCAGTCATGGTAATCTCAGCAGATTCCAAAGCTGTCAGCGCCCTTGCGACTCGAGAATGATCAGACACTTGCGCTGTGATCACAAGTGGATCAGATGCCAGATGAACGTCCGCTTCAATTGATTCTTTTAATATCTCAGCAGCGCGATCACGCATATCAGGGTTCAATACACGCACGTGTAGTTTCCCACTCCCTACAGATGCCTTTAGTTCACTACTCGTACCCTCAGCAATAACCTCTCCATGATCAATAACCGCAATTCGATCCGCGAGTTGATCTGCCTCATCTAAATATTGTGTTGTCAAAAGTACCGTCGTTCCCGCATCAACTAACAGCCTTATAATATCCCAAACTTGATTTCGACTTCTAGGATCGAGCCCAGTTGTCGGCTCATCTAGAAATAGTATTTCTGGTGAAACAATAATACTTGCAGCGATATCTAATCGTCTTCGCATACCGCCAGAATAATTTTTCACTTGTCTTTTTGCCGCATCTTGTAAACCAAAAGCCATTAAAAGCTCCATTCCACGTTGTTTGGCTTCTTTTCGACTAAACCCTAAAAGGCGACCAATCATCACCATATTTTCAAGGCCTGATAGATCTTCATCTAATGAAGCAAACTGCCCCGTTAAACTAATACGTTGTTTGACCTGATTCGCATCCTTAATGACATCAAAACCTAAAACGTTTGCTGTACCGGCGTCAGGCTTTAGTAATGTTGTCAACATGCGAATCGCTGTTGTTTTCCCTGCGCCATTAGGCCCCAAAACGCCATAAATAGAACCTTTTTTCACTTTTAAATTCACACCATCTACCGCTCGGTTGTCTCCAAAATGTTTAACAAGATCCGTTGTCTCTATTGCCCATGTATCCTCATTTTTTTCTTTCATATCAATACACTCCCCCTCAGTAGTCTACAGCTTAAAATGTATTACATTAAGATATGATCAAATCAACTGTATTGATGAAAAGAAATATTTATTATGACAAATTCGCCCCAAATATCAATAAATCCTTTTTTAGTTAAATAATATTGCCACAGTTGAAATAAATACGACAGTTAGTTAATACACTTATCTTTTTGCACATAAAAAAAGCAGTAAGCTTGATCGCTACTGCTCAACAACAACCTTATGTCTTTCTTCTACAAAACTAAGTTCTACCGTCTCTGTAAGTACATCTGCATAGCTATACGAAACACGTTCAAAGGCATTTTCCTGTTGGTCTAAAGCTACAATAAAGACCGATGGATATGTTTCCTCTAATGTTCCATAACGTTCTACCGTTCTCTTTCTTCCGCCATTTGCAACAAGCTTCAAGCGTTTTCCAATCTGGTCGTCCAAAGTACGTTTGATTTCAATTAACGTTTTAGCCAATATACTCCACCTCACTTCATTCATTGTAGCACATATATGGTTTATCGTCAATAAAATATTACATTATAACAATAATTTGTTTAAGATGTCAATAACTTATTTTTCATCTAATCAACTAAATTTTCAATAAAAGGCCTTCCAACCCTTAGGCAGCCACGTGTTTCAACGCCCCCTATTCCCTCTTCTTTAGATCGTGTATGTTTAAGTGCTTCTTCTATCGTCACTTTATCCATAAACGATGTATGGGTCAACTTGGCAACAATATAAACGGGATCAAGCGCATGAATGTTCACCCGACTAGGCGAGCTTGCGAAATTAGCTCCCGCACGTATTAATGATTGAAAGTGAGATTGACAAGCTCCCGCAAATACAATGAGCTGATCTAAATTGGGCTCTAGTTCTCTCGCTTTTCGCACCGCTTCTACAAAGTACCTAGTGTTCCTGTAAGCTTTCAATTCACGCTTTTTACCCTTTTTTTCTGAATAGGCATCATGACCTGTAATGACAATAATATTCGGTTGAATACGTTTAATGAGTGACGTAATTTCAAGTGGCATATTTTCTTCTTCAATATAAAGGCCTTGCACGTGTATATCTAGCTTCTTATACAGCTCAATACATTTTTTTAAGTACTGTTTATCTCCGTCCAAATGCAACACCTTCGCCGGTATTTGAAACGAATGTGGATGTATCTCGTGTTCTATAATAGGATCTGGTTTGTTTTGTTCTTTCATTAATTGATAATCTTGCTTAAATAAACGATAGGAATAGGCTTGTTGATCCTCTTCACGTTGATCAAATCGTTCTTTTAATGTTTCATCAACTTTTATTAAGTCATCGATCGGGGCATCTGCTTCTAAACGAATATCTTCACCAAATAAAATCGCCTCGTCTTGTTCGATCATCTGAACCCGAAATAATATATCGTGTTGGTAAGATCGCCTTGTGACAAGATCACCTTTTACGATCATTATTCTCCCCCCTCTTTTCACCTCACACCTATCGTATGAAAAAAGAGTTCAGTAAGTGATTCGCCTAAAAAAATAAACCCACTCGACTTGAGTGAGTTCAGATTTATTGATGAATGAAAAGAGCATTTGATAACGTTGCGAATTCTTCCATTGCTAAAGATTCAGCTCTACGTGTTCCGTCAATCCCTGTCTCGCCAAAGATTGATTCGATTTTTTCTTTTTCAATCACACCTTTAAAGTGTCGGTTCAAATTATTTCTAAGAGTTTTGCGGCGTTGCACAAACCCTGCTTTTACGATCTCAAAAAAGAACGATTCATCTTTAACCTCTACAGGTGGGGTTTGGCGATAATTAAGATGTAATACAGCCGAATCAACATTAGGTTGAGGCATAAAGACCGTTTTAGGGACAATAAAAGAAACATGTGCATTAGTGTAGTATTGGACCGCAATCGAAAGAGAACCGTATGCTTTAGAATTCGGCTTTGCAGCCATTCGATCGGCGACTTCTTTTTGGATCATAACCGTTAAACTATCAAGCGGTAAATCACTCGTTAAAAGAGACATAATAATAGGTGTCGTCACATAATACGGTAGGTTGGCAACGAGCTTAAGAGCTTGGCCTTCTGAAAATGTTTGTTCAATAATCGTTTTCAGATCGGCTTTTAATACATCTTGGTACACGATTTCAATATTGTCATAATCGGATAATGTATCCGATAAAACAGCTTCTAAACGTGAATCAATTTCAAAAGCTAAGACACGCTCAGCATGACGAGCAAGTTGTTCAGTTAGAGCGCCCATACCCGGGCCAATTTCAATCGCACCTACTTCTTTTGTAATACCTGCCGCTTCTATAATATTCGTCAATGTATTGACATCAATAATAAAGTTTTGACCCAAGCTTTTCTTAAATGAAAAACCATATTTTTTTAAATAGTAATTGGTTAATGTCGGTGTGGCAATTGCTTTTTCTTTACTCATCTTCTTCCTCCTGAATGATCTCATTCATGACGCGATCGAATTGTTCCTTTGTAATATGAAACATTTGAAGTCTTTTTAATAATTGTTTACCATTTGCATGACCTATTCTTAGCTCTTTCGTTAAAGCATCTCGTCTTGAACTCGCTTTTTTTCCACCGATTAACCCATATTGATATAACATCTCTTTTGTGATCTCAGGTTCTATTTCATGACCTATTTCATACACTTGTGATAAAGCTTGTCGAATCACATCAAGCGTAGCATGTTCAATCCCAAGACTTTTTTTGTGCTTTTGCTTAGCCTCATTTTTTGTTAAAAAGGCATGCTTACAACCTGGAACAGCCTCATCTATGATATGACGAATGCGTTTACCTGGATAATCTGGATCTGTAAAAATAATCACGCCTCTTTTTTGTTTAGCGTGCCTAATTTGTTCAAGTATATCATCATTAATGGCTGACCCATTTGTCTCAATCGTATCAGCATCAATTGCTTGTTTAATTTTAGCGGTATCATCTCGTCCTTCAACGACGATTATTTCTTTCATTCGCAAATGCTCATCCTCCAAACTCATACTTCTGTCTATTATAATACAAGTTCATTCATTACTAAAGAAACGAATGAATTAAAAAACTTGCAGGCACTTAGAGCACCTGCAAGGATCTGTCTCTTTATATTAGTCAACGATCTGAACTTCCACTGTTTGACGACCGAATCGATTGGCTTCTGCATTTGATCTCATATGCAAATCAATTTTATTTCCTTGAATTGCACCACCTGTATCACGTGCTACTGCATAGCCGTAGCCTTCAACATAAACTCTTGTTCCTAGTGGAATCACACTTGGGTCAACTGCGACGACACCATCTGGATTTTCTTTTAAGTTGTATCCTGTTGCTGTACGACCTCTACCATCACATGTAGCACAATTCCAATTATAAGCTGTCGCTTCCATTGTCATCGTGTTTCCTGAAGAAGGAGCCTCGTCATTTGATGATGAGCCACCACGTGAAACCGTTTCTTGTACAGGCTGTGTACCTACTGCAATAACACGTTCCTCTGCTTCTTCTTTAACGTCTTCACTGACAAGTTCACGGTCAACTTCCTCACCGTTTTCAATACGGATAAGGTATTCTTTTTCAACTGTACCTTCTGAGCCTGATTCCACGACTTCTTCTGTTCCCTCTTCTAAAGAATCATCGTTACGTCTTACGGTTGAGAAGTCAATGCTTTCTTCAACAACTTCTGATTCTTCTTCTACTCGTGTAATTGAAATCGTTAGATCTTGATCAAGTGATTCATCTAATCCTGGCTCTACTTCATCTAATTCATCTAATTCAATTTCCTCTGTTTCTAATAAATCTTCAACTGTCTCTTCAGTTGTCCAATAATTTTCTTCTTCACCTGCATCTTCTACTGTGATCTCAATCGCATAGTCAATGGTAATCTCTAAGTCCTCTTCAATTGACTCATCAAGATCGACGTTAACCTCGTCGTGATCTTCTACTTCTAGAGCTATTTCATTAAGAAAGTCTTCGACTGTGTCTTCAGTTGTATAATGACTACTTTGTTCATCATCAACAACTAACGTAACGGATTTTGCTTCTTGATAAACAATTTCCATTTCTGATTCAATTTCATCTTCTAATGTATGACTCAATTCATCGTGTTCGCTTATCTCTATATCTAACTCTGTTAATAATTCTTCAACAGTGTTTGCGTGTGTAACGACTGTTTCAGTCTCTTCATTATGCGTGAATTGAACTTCAGCTTTTGTCGCTTCAAATGCAACAAAACCAGCTACGATAACAAATGCAAAAGCGGCTGCAATCGACATTGTCCATTTACTTTTTAATACTGGCAATAGCTTCGTTTTTAAATTCATGCGTATTTGCCTCCTTTTTCATCGTGCCAATGTATTATATATACTGAGAAAAAGGATGTCAAACCGCTCATTTTCGATTATTACGTCCTAAAACACTGTCATATCAACATCCATATAGACATAGGGGTACCTTGTTGCACATTCATTAAGAAATGGTTACAACTCGCACTTTTCGTTACACAACCGTAACATAGAACGATTGGACTACTTTTTCATTCGGTAAAATAGGCGCATCGCATTCCGAGTGGTTGCCTCATCAAGCTCTTGACGCGTAATATTTCGTAGTGATGCAATTTGATCTGCAACTAAAGTGACATAACTCGGCTCATTTCTTTTTCCTCGATTAGGATGGGGCGCTAGAAATGGACAATCTGTTTCGACTAATAGGCGATCAATTGGCACTTCTTTAGCGACTTCCTTTGGCATTGTTGCATTCTTAAAGGTAACAGGGCCCCCTAGAGAAATATAGAAATCCATGTCTAGTGCTGCTTGAATGTAATCAACAGAATCGTTATAACAATGCATGATACCACCGACTTCATTTGCATTCTCTTCTTGTAAGATGTGAATAATATCTTCCGTTGCCTCACGATTATGCACTATAATCGGTAAGTTCACATCTTTTGCAAGTTGAATTTGCTTTTTAAAAACCTCTTTTTGTACAGCTTTCGGTGACTTATCCCAATGATAATCAAGACCTGTCTCACCAATCGCGACCACTTTTTCATGTTGAGAAAGCTCTTTTAGCCACTCATATTCTTGATCAGTAAAATCAATCGCATCAACCGGGTGCCAACCAACGGCCGCATATATAAATGAATACGCCTCAGCAAGTTCAATCGCCTTTGGGATCGTCTCGTGATCAAAACCAACGACTACCATTCGTTCTACACCCGCTTCTAGCGCTCGGTCAATCACGTCTTCGCGATCTTCATCAAAATGCTCCACATTTAAATGGACATGTGTATCGATTAACATTTAATCTCCTCCTCGAATTGAACTAAACAGACAAAAAACTATTGTGCCTAGCAGGGCATAAATGTCTATACCCTGCTTGTTAGCAAACAATAGTCTTAAGAAAAATATATTCTTACTTAACAACCGATCCATTCGGCATGTTCGGATCTTGGACAGTCGTAAGAGACAGATTACCATCTGCATCTTCCCCTGTTAAAATCATTCCTTGTGACAATTCACCGCGTAATTTAACCGGTTTTAGATTGGCAACACAAATCACTTTCTTACCGACTAAATCCTCTGGTGCGTAGTGTTGACTAATACCAGAAATAATTTGACGTTTTTCCATACCTAAATCAACATAAATTTTTAGCAATTTATCAGCCTTTTTCATTTTTTCAGCTTTAATGATTTCTGCTACACGTAAATCTAGATTGATAAAATCATCGTACTGAATTTCTTCTTTAATCGGCTCTGTATCTTGTGTCTTTTCTGGAGCTGGCTTTTTCATCATATCTTTAATTGTTTGGGTTTCTTCTTCAACATCTAGACGCGGGAAGATTGGCGCTTCTTTTTTCACTAAAGTGCCTTTTTTAATCACATCTGTTTTCAATAAGCTTTCCCATGTCTTATCCTCTTCACTCGTTACACCGAGTTGAGTGAAGATTGCTTTTGGTGATTCTGTTAAGAATGGTTGTAATAGAACAGCAATTCGTCTTAGGGCGTCAGCTAGATGAGCCATCACATTACCTAAGCGGTCTTTAGAACTTTCGTCTTTTGCTAATATCCATGGCGCTGTTTCATCAATATACTTATTCGTACGACTAATATATTGCCAAATCGTTGACAGCGCAATACTAAATTCCATATTTTCCATCGCTTGTTCTACTTTTTCGACTGTGTCAGTTGCCATTTGCTCAAGCTGTTGATCATATTCATCTTCTGCACCATTAAAGGCTGGCATTTCACCGTCGAAATATTTATCAATCATCGCAACAGTACGATTGAGTAAGTTTCCTAAATCGTTCGCTAAATCATAGTTCACACGCTCGACGAATCCTTCAGGTGTAAAGACACCATCTGATCCAAACGGCACTTCTCTTAATAAGTAATAGCGCAATGCATCCAAGCCATAACGATCTGTCAGTGAAATCGGATCAACGACATTCCCTTTTGATTTCGACATTTTACCGTCTTTCATTAATATCCATCCGTGAGCAAATACTTGTTTAGGTAACGGCAGGTCAAGTGCCATTAACATGATTGGCCAATAAATCGTATGGAAACGAACAATCTCTTTACTCATCAAATGGACATCTGCCGGCCAGTATTTTTGGAAATCTGAATCATCGTCACTACCATAGCCAAGAGCCGTGATGTAGTTACTTAGCGCATCAATCCAAACGTAAATGACATGCTTCGGATCACCTGGAACTTTGACGCCCCAATCAAATGTTGTACGAGATACTGCTAAGTCTTCTAAACCGGGTTTTATAAAATTATTAATCATTTCGTTTTTACGACTCTCAGGTTGAATGAAGTGAGGATTTGCTTCATAAAATTCAAGCAATTGATCTACGTATTTACTCATTTTAAAGAAATACGACTCTTCTTTCACTTTATCAACAGGCCCACCGCAATCTGGGCAATTACCTGATTCAAGTTGACGCTCTGTAAAGAATGATTCACACGATGTACAGTACCAACCTTCATATTCATCTAAATAAATATCACCTTGGTCAAGTAACTGTTTAAAGATTTTTTCAACAACGTCTTTATGTCGTTTTTCAGTTGTTCGGATAAAATCACCGTATGAAATATCAAGCTTATCCCAAAGTGTTTTAATACCACTTACAATCTCATCGACATAAGCTTGAGGTTCAACACCCGCTTCATCTGCTTTTTTCTGTATTTTTTGACCGTGTTCATCCGTACCTGTTAAATACATAACATCATAACCGCGCAAGCGTTTATAGCGTGCCATCGCATCGCCCGCAACCGTTGTATAGGCATGGCCTATGTGCAAGTTACCACTTGGGTAATAAATTGGGGTGGTAATATAAAAAGTTTTCTTATCCGTCATTTCAATTCCTCCTTCAATTCTGTATATCTAGATCCCCATTGATCGAATAGACCTCATTATAAAAATCATTTCTCTTCATTGTAGCGTTTTTAGCGTTATTTTTCCATGTTTATCTGTTGATTTCTTCACCACCATTTGTTTTCATTTTTTCCAAACGGGAAAATATTTAGTCAGTAAGCATCGTTTGATTAAAAAGATATTCTGTATGATTGTTTTTTTATTTTTAAGACAAAATATTTCTATATAGCGTATTCAACTGAATAATATGGATTTATTTTTCCTTGAAACAACTTTTTTTGGAATTTTTTAATTGACACTTATAGAAATAACTGGTACATTCTACTTAGGTATTGTCGAAATATGCCGAAATTATTTTAAAGGGGAGAACAAAATGAAATCTACAGGTATTGTACGTAAGGTTGATGAACTTGGACGTGTCGTGATTCCAATCGAATTACGTCGCACACTCGGAATCGCTGAAAAAGATGCTTTAGAAATTTATGTAGACGATGAGCGCATCATCTTACAGAAATATAAGCCAAGCATGACGTGCCAAGTTACTGGTGAAATTTCAGATCATAACTTATCACTTGCTGATGGTAAATTAGTTCTGAGCCCAGAAGGCGCAAAAGAACTCGTAAAAGAAATTAACCAGTCATTAGAAGACAAATAAGTAGCATCGCTAAAAAAGAGAGCGCCATCAACATTTTTGATGGCGCTCTCTTTTGATTTCTTTTCCTAATCAATATGATAATGCTGATAGATCTCACGTTTTGCAACATTACGATCTTTGGCCACTTGTTTAATTGCAACTTTTGACGAAACATCATCACGGTTCATGTACGTTTCCACGTGCTCTTTCACTGAAAGCACCTTCCACCACTCATCTTCTTCTGAGGTATCCGGTTGACCACCTTCAATGACAATGCAAAATTCACCTTTAATGACACCTGTTTCCATCCAATCAAGCGCCTCTGATAAAGTGCCTCTGATATACTCTTCGAATCGCTTTGTCAGTTCTCTGGCTAAAGCGACGTTCCGATCACCTAACTCTTTGTGTAAAAGCATCAATGTTTCTTTCACACGATATGGAGATTCATAAAGAATGATCGTTGAGGGTTGCTTTTTTAATAGCTCAATAGCGGCTTTTTTTTCTTTATTCTTTCTCGGAAGAAAGCCGTAGAAATAAAATTGATCTGTATTTAAACCAGATCCAACAAGCGCTGTTAAAGCAGCATTCGCTCCAGGCAACACAACGACATGATAATTAGCCGCAATCGCCTCTTTAATGAGCACCTCACCAGGGTCACTAATCCCTGGCATACCAGCATCACTCACAAGAGCAATTGATTTGCCTTCACTTAATTGTTCAATCAAATAATCCGTTCGCTTTTTGTCACTATGTTCATGATAACTAATGATGCGTGTCGTTATATTAAAATGATTTAATAACTTCTGAGTATTACGTGTATCTTCTGCCGCTATGACATCTACTTCTTTAAGGGTATTCAGCGCGCGAATCGTTAAATCATCCAAATTACCAATTGGAGTAGGAACGACATATAATGTTCCGTTTTCTTTTGTACTGCGATCAGTCACTTTTTTTCACCTCGTTTTGGTCAATAAGCGCCATTTTTTGTTGTTTCGATAATTGTTTAATTTGATACTCTCGTCTTAACGCTTCCGATTTACTTTCGCATGCTTCCACATAACAAAGTTGAAAGGGGCCACGACCTCGTGTATATTTAGCCCCCTTATTCGATTCATGCATTTTAAGTCGATGCTCAACATTCGTTGTATATCCTGTGTAATAAGAACGATCCTTACACTTCAAGATATAAACATAATGGTTAGAACACAAGCTGTCTCAACTCCTCAGTATAACTGCCATCTGAATTGAACACATATAACGGGTCCAGTAATTTCACATCAGGACGGCCATCCCGAATTGCTTCTACTAATAAAATATTCGCCTCTTTACCCTTTTTAGGATAGACAAATTGTATGCGTTTCGGCTCCAATTTATAAAAACGCATCAACGTTAAAAGGTCAACAAGGCGATTAGGCCGATGAACAATAGCCACTTTTCCACCTGATTTAACAAGCTTACTCGTTGTCTCAATCACTTCTTCTAAATTCACAAACAACTCATGCCTTGCAATTGTTAAGTGATCATTTTTGTTTAAGTGGTCTTGACTGTTCGTTTGAAAATAGGGCGGGTTCACTGTTACCAAATCAAATTTATCATTGCCAATTTGTTTTGGCATATTTTTCAGATCATCATGAATCATATGAATCTGTGCTTCTTTTTGATTAAGCGTGACACTTCTTTTGGCCATATCGTATAAGCGCTCTTGAATCTCAACACCTGTAATCGGAACAGAAGACGCTCGACTTAACATAAGAGGGATAACCCCATTACCCGTACATAAATCGATGATCTTCCCACGCTTTAAAGGAACCGAAGCAAAGCGAGCCAGTAACACCGCATCGATCGAATAAGAAAAAACACACTCACTCTGTATAATTTTCATCGTTTGATCCGTAAACAAATCATCTAACCGTTCGTCATCTCGTAATAAAACCATACCACTAACCTCTTTCTACTCCCAATCGCTAAAAGGCTGTCAATTTGAGTCATCATTACTCAAATAAACAGCCTTAACCTTTACGATATGCTATTGTTTTGGTTTATTTAAAAACAACAAGCAAAATAAACAATCTTCGTTCTCTCTAGGGCTGCCAAAATGTACATTACAAATATGGAAACCTTCTTCGTATAACCGAGCTAAATTGTCATAACCTTCACCGATCTCGCCATCACCGTCAGCTTGATTTTCTTTCGTTTCATTTTCAGAACCTACCGATTGATCTAAGCGTTGACGCAAATGATGGTTTTCATGTGACAATCGATGATTTTCTTCAAGAATTTCACTCAAATGCTTCTTTATATCACCTAATTGCTGATACAGTTGACCAATCTGCTCTTCCATGTCTGACACTTGTTCAAACACCGCTTTTTTTTCCATATCCATGTCACCACCACCTCACCATTCGATCATTCGTGCCTTTATACTTGAATGATTCCTTCGTCAATCAGTTCATCAAGTGTATAGTCAACAACGCGTTCTTGTTCTGGAAGTTCTATCTGGATGATTCGTTCTAAAATATTAAGACCCACGACTTTACCTTTACCAATTGGTGTGTTAATCGATTGCCCTAAATCCGGGAGTTCTTTTTTCGCTTGTTCATATTCATCATTTTCGTATTTTAAGCAACACATCAATCGACCGCATAGACCTGATATTTTTGCCGGGTTCAGCGATAAATTCTGATCTTTCGCCATCTTAATCGATACAGGCTGAAAATCCCCCAAAAATGTTGAACAACACAACATACGCCCACAAGGACCAATGCCTCCAAGTAATTTTGCTTCGTCTCGCACACCGATCTGACGCAACTCAATTCGCGTTTTAAAAATAGAAGCTAAGTCTTTCACTAAATTTCTAAAATCAACACGACCATCAGCTGTAAAATAGAAAATAACTTTATTTCGATCAAAAGTATACTCAACATCCACTAGATTCATATCGAGTTTGTGCTCTTTAATCTTTTGATCACACACACGATAAGCTTCTGTCGCATTCTCCTTATTTTCTGTAACCGTCAGTTTATCTTTCGTTGTCGCAAGTCGAATCACTTTTTTGAGCGGTAAAACAACATCTTCCTCATCGACTTTCTTCTTTCCGACAACGGCCTTACCAAACTCTATCCCTCTTGCTGTTTCAACGACAACATATTGATCCTTTTCAATATCCAGTTGACTCGGATCAAAATAATATATTTTACCCGCTTTTTTAAAGCGAACACCTACTACTTCTACCATCTATTGTCACCTCTGCATCTGCAGTGTTAATTCTTCCATCACTAATGTCGGATGAACGTTTTGTAATAACTCTCTTTTTGCGTTCATAATTTGTGCTAAAATGTGCGTTGCATCTTGACGTGAATAATGCCATAAACATGCATTGACATCTTCTTGATTCGCTTTAAAAACCAATGCATCTTCATTTTCAACATGCAAATAAATAATATCTTTAAACCATAACAACAATAAATCTAAACCTCTATCTAATTGATCTCGATCTTTAAAATGATCGAGCCAGTTTTTTTCTATAAATAATAACGCTTCATCCTGATTAGCGCGAAGTATACTCATCAATTGTACCACTAATTTTCTCGCTTGCGCAAACCACTCATCCTGATCTAACTCTCGCGCTTTCGTTAGATCATTCGTCACGATTGAAAAGAGACGTGCATTATCAGCTGTCATCCCTTCTTCAATCAATACTCGTTCAATTTCCATATGTGACAAAGGACGAAGCGAAATCACTTGCGTTCTTGATAAAATCGTATCTAAAATACCGTAGCTATTTTCAGTTAACAAAATAGCCGTCGTCTTTTCACCAGGTTCTTCTAAAAACTTCAGCAATCGATTCGCCGCATTTGTTGTCATACGATCCGCTTCTGAAATAACATAGACTTTCTCATTTGATTCAACACCAGCATAAGTGAATTCTTTTTTTAATGTTGCAACCTGCTCTGTTTTAATCGATAACCCGTCCGGTTCAATCCAATGCATATTCGGATGATTCCCTGAGTCAATTCTATGACAATCCGCACATGCCTGACACGGATTAGCGTCGCGCGTGTACCTGCAAACAATACTTTTCGTTAATAATTTGGCAATTTCTCGACTGTTTGTACCCGCGTCACCTTGGATTAAGTATGCATGTGCCACTCGATCTTGCTTGATCATTTGCGTCAACATTTTACTAGCAACGGGTTGAGTTTCACTTATTTGTTGCCAATTCACCATTATTTTCACCTGACTTCATCTATGCTCTAAAAAAGAGTGACACCAACTATTAATGGTCACTCTAATCTTTAGTTACATAACATTATTGAATTTATGAGTATAAATTAATTAATAATCCTTTAATCTCACCAATCACATCTAATAAATCAATCGACTTCTTCTCCTGATCTAAAATACGTTCAGTTAATGTGACCAATTGTTCATCAATTTGTTTGACGATCGTCAATTTACGATTATTCCCGTTAAAATTAAAGCTGTGTGTATGAGATAAATCGAGACCAAACCCAACCGCTTCCTTAACAAAGTCTTTCACTAATCGCTTATACTTGGCAAGGTCACGAATCGTACGATAACGGACGACTTTCTCACCTTGGGAAGTAATGCCCTTCATCAATTTTTCCAATTCATATGACTGCATCTTGGCTGCTTGTGTCATCACCATTGAATCAAACGATACCCCTTTTTGAGGCTGGGTAGGTTGATTTAATTTGGTTGGATCCACTTGCGAGCGCATATCCTTGTTAATTTTCACAACAACCGTCCCCTTTTATCATCGTTAAAACTGAAAGAAACTTTCAACTGGCACCACAAATACAGTAGCTCCTCCGACTTCTATATTAATAGGTTGAGGTATATAAGAATCCGCACTGCCACCCATTGGTGAGATCGGTGCCACCATTTGCTCACGTTGCGATGAATTTTTCTTAATAATCTCTAAAGCATCATCAACATTTTCATCCTCACAACCGATCATAAGTGTTGTATTGCCTTCTTTTAAAAAACCACCTGTTGTTGAGAGCTTGGTTGTTTTGAAATTTTGATCACTTAACGCATCCACTAACCGATGACTATCTTTATCCTCAACCACCGCTATAACTAACTTCATGAATTCCGCCTCCTCAATTGATTTATTTCTTAGAAATGTGATCAACAATACGCCGATATGCCGTTTCTACCACTTTTTCTAACTTTTCATTCGCATCAAGCACTTCAATTCTTGATGGAAATAGCTTCTGAACCTGTTGGTACCCCTCATAAACCGCTTCATGAAATTCAATTTCTTCCTCATCTAGACGGTTCTTCTCACGATGCTTGCTATTCATAATGCGCGCTAATCCGATTTCTGGTGGGAGATCGAAAAATAGCGTCAAACTCGGCATCAGATTTTCAATTGCAAATTCATTTATGTTATAAATATCATCCATTCCTATTCCTCTTGCATAGCCCTGATACGCGAGACTACTATCAATAAAACGATCACACAATACAACCTTACCTTCTGTTAGTGCAGGCTCTACTTTCTCAACTAAATGCTGTCTTCTTGCTGCTGCATAAAGTAATGCTTCTGTTCGTGCGTCCATCGATTTATGTTCTCGATTTAAAATAACGTTCCTTATATCTTCTGCGATCGGTATACCACCCGGCTCACGTGTTGTGATGACCGAATAACCCGCTTCTTTTAATTGATTGGCAACACGAGATAATACCGTTGTTTTACCGGCACCCTCTCCACCTTCAAATGTTATAAAAAAACCAGCCAACGTCTATTCTCCTTCGTGTAACTCACTTAATAAACTGTCATACTTACCCTTAGTATAGCACGTTTAAACCAAAATCTCATTATTCCCCGCCCTTCTTTTCATTAAAATGTAGATGAATCATTTCACCCAATTGACGAATCGATAAAATAATGAAAAAAATTAACAACGCGGCCGGTAACCATAGCCACCAATAATATTCAAGGTTAGACGGGCTTTGAGCATAGCTAAGAAGTGTACCTAAGCTTGGCGCATCAGGTGGAAATCCAAACCCCAAAAATGATAATCCCGATTCCAGTCCCATATTAAGTGCTAAATTCAACGTCATACTCACAATCCATACAGACATAACGTTAGGTAATAATTGCTTTGTCATGATTTTAAAAGCAGGTGTCCCTAACGTTTTTGAAGCCTGAATGTACATCATCTCTTTTTCTTTTAATACTTGGGCACGCACGACACGCGCAATTGGCATCCATAAAAAAACAGTCATCACAATAGAGAAGCTTAAAACATTATATGTCGGAACAAGTGCGACAAATACAATCACAATCATAATAAAAGGCAATGTTTGAAAGAAATCGATGATACGCATCATCACATAATCAATTCGTCCCCCCATATAACCTGATAAAAGACCAAATACACCACCGATTACGCCACTTAAGATTGTGACAAGAAACGCAACAGCTAATGAATGACGTGTCCCTAATACCAGTTGATTAAAAACATCGCGTCCACCATGATCTGTCCCTAACCAGTACTGAGCTGAAGGAGGTTCAGTTATGCGAGTAAGGTCAACACGCATCAATTGACTGGTATCTATAAAAAAAGCACCGATCAAAGAAACACCACTAATAAATAGAAGAAACCATAACGAAACATAAGCCCCTCGATTATTAGAGAAAAGCATTTGAAAATTTGTTTTCTTCTCACCTCGTCCTCGCATATCATCACTCCTTCGTTACCTCACCTGAATACGTGGGTCTAATTTATACAATAAAAGATCGGATAAAAATGAACCGATAATAGTCGTTAAACCAAACAATAGAACAATAGCGACAACGACAGTGAAATCACGTTGCATAATCGATTCGATAAAAAGAGACCCCATGCCTGGGTAACTATAAATTGTCTCAATAAAAATCGTCCCACTAATTAAACGTGTTAACTCTAAACCAAAAAAAGAAGCAATGGGAATTAACGACGGTTTTAACACGTGACGATGATAAATAGCGGACTGCTTAACTCCTTTTACTCTTGCTGTTTGAATAAAGGGCTGTTGTTTAGTACGAATCACTTCGGATCTTAAGTAATGAATCAAGCTAACTGAACTAATAAGCGCAATTGAAAGAGCTGGTAAAAATAAGTGATGGATGCGAGAAGCATAATAAGCTAAACTGCCTACTTCTAAGTTGACATCGACACTCCCACTTGTTGGGAACCAACCTAATTTAAATCCGAATAAAAAGAGCATTAATAGACCCAAAATATAAAGAGGCATCGCAAGCCCTAAATTTGTATAGCGAACAATCCACCGCTCGATCCATGTCTTCTGAAAACGGCCGCTCCACACACCTAAAGGAATAGCAATTATGTATGTCAAAATCAGTGTCACAGTACCTAAATATAATGAATTAAAAAGTCGTGATCGAATCAATTGCGTAACAGCTACTTGGTACTGGAAAGATTGGCCTAAGTCACCTTCTGTCACGAGCCGGTTTAACCAATCGAAATATTGAACATACCAAGGATTATTTAATCCTAAACGTATGCGTTGTGTTTCAATCATCTCTGAATCAAGATTCGGATCAATCCAACCCGTCAAAGCATCTCCCGGCATAAAACGTGCTAACCAAAAAACAATCATGCTTAAAAAAAAGAGTTGCGGTATTAAATAGACGAATCGCCGAATAAAAAGTCGCCACATGTATGATCACTACTTTCCTCAACCTTAATCAATCGAAGGAATTGATTTTATCAATGTTTTTGTATAATCGTGCTTTGGTGATTTAAACAGCTGATGGGCTGATTGCTCTTCTATCAATTGACCATCATATAACACACCGATGTGATCCGCCATATAACTGACAACAGACAAATCATGACTGATAAATAAATAACTAATGTTCATCTCTTGTTGAATCATTTTCATATAATTTAAAATACGTGCTTGCGTTGATGTATCTAATGATGATGTCGGCTCATCAGCGATGATCAATTTGGGGTTTAAAGCGAGTGCACGAGCAATCGCAATTCGCTGTCTCTCTCCACCAGAAAATTCGTGCGGGTAACGATATAAAACATCATCACGCATACCCACTTTTTCTAACAACTCACTCACACGTTCGACAAGTTGGTCAAAGGTTTTAGTTTCATAATTTACAATCGGTTCACTAATAATATCGATCACTTTCTTCTTTGGATTAAGCGACCCATAAGCATCTTGGAAAATGATCTGAATATCTTTATTAATTTCAACACAATCTTGACGTGTTCGGTTCAGCTTTTGACCATTAAAAACGATCTCTCCTGAAGCAATCGGACATAAGCCGATTAAGCTATGGGCAACTGTGGACTTACCTGAACCAGACTCCCCAACTAACCCATAAGTTTTTCCTTTTTCAATCGAAAATGACACATTAGACACGGCATAATTAACGGGCGTTTGTTTAAATAAATGAATACCTTTTTGATCATAGGTTACATTTAACTTTTTTACATCAAGAACGTTCAAGAAACACCCTCCTATCAATTTATTTTAATCATACAACATTAAAGCTTTTCATCCAATATAATACTTGATTTATCAACATTTTCACTTTTCACACCTAAAAGTATGTGATATAATTAACGAACAACAGTGATAATGATTATCAATGATAAAATAAGGAGCGATACATGTGAGTTTTATTCAACTAGAGCAACTGACAAAACAATTCCATCGTAGCAATCAACCAGCTGTAGACGCTCTGGATTTATCCATTCATAAAGGAGAAATCATCACGCTTTTAGGACCTAGTGGTTGTGGCAAAACAACAACACTTCGTATGTTAGCTGGTTTTGAAAAACCGAGCTCTGGCGTCATTAAAATTGGCGACCAGGTGCTTCATGATCAAACACATTCAACACCTCCTGAGAAACGTGGCATTGGTATGGTCTTTCAAGATTATGCACTATTTCCACACTTAACGATCGAGAAGAATGTGATGTTTGGTTTAAATAGATGGCGAATTAGAGAACGCAAAAAACGTGCTAAGGAAGTATTAGAGCTTGTCGGATTGTATGATTATAAAGATCGCTATCCGAACGCACTATCCGGTGGTCAACAACAACGGATTGCACTTGCTCGTGCACTTGCACCGAAACCACACGTCGTTCTATTAGATGAACCGTTTAGTAATCTGGATGCAGGATTGCGTGAAAAAATGCGTCATGACATTGCCTATATTTTAAAAGAGGCAAATGCAACAGCTGTGATCGTTAGTCATGATCAAAAAGATGCCTTTGCTGTATCCGATCGTGTCGTCGTTATGAATGAAGGTGTGATACAACAAATCGCAACACCACGTGATATGTATCGTTGTCCAAGAAACTGTTTTGTGGCTCAATTTGTTGGTAAGACAAACTTACTTTCAGGAACCATGGAGTCTGATAAAAAACACGTCACGACTCACATTGGACGCGTATGCCTATCAGAAGTTACCGATCATATAGAAGAGCAAGTAAGCTTGTCAGTACGTCCAGAAGGTTGTGTCATTACAGAAAATGGGCAAGGTAGATACTCTGGTATTGTTGAAAGAGTCATGTATAGTGGCGAATATCAAGAACTCTATGTACGCCTCTCAGAACAAGAACACAGTCAACCGATGGTCATTTATGCACCTGTTGAACAAGATATTGTGATCGACCAAGAGCTTTCGTTTAATATCAAACCAGAGCTTGTCTCGTTGGTTGAACATTAAGGGGGGAAATTATCTATGAAATTAAATAAATTAATTGTTCTAGTAGGGATGATTTCGACACTTATGCTAATCGCAGGGTGTGGAGCGGACGAGCAAGACGAAATCGTTATTTATTCTGCTCGAAACGAGCAATTTGTCCAAGACCTATTAGATCAATTTGAAGAAGATACAGATATTGAAGTAACAGCTCTTCATGGAGCTGAGCCACTTCAGATCATGGAAGAACGTGAGAATGTACAAGCAGATGTGTACATTTCAAATGATTTAGGTGCTTTAGGTTACCTTGATCAAGAAGGCCTTTTACAAGGTCATGATTTTGAAGGAATTGATTCAATACCTTCTGATTTCAGAGCAAGTGACAACGCTTATTTTGCGATTTCTGCAAGAGCAAGAGGCTTCATATATAATGAAGACTTAATCGATCGTGAAGATATGCCAACATCAGCAGAGGATTTATTTGATCCTGAGTGGGCAGATGTTGAAAATGGCTATGCCATTACACGTGGCGGTAACGGAGGTATGATTGGTCATGTATCAGCTCTTCGGTATGAATGGGGAGATGAGCGAACAGCGGAATGGATCGATAGCATTCAAACAAATGCCGCAGGAATTTTTGAGGGCCATGGTGATATTCGTCGTGCTGTTGGTGAAGGTCAACATGCATTTGGATTAGTTAATAACTATTACTTCCACCAACAACTATTAGAACCGGATAATAACGATGTTGGGTTTATCTATTTAGACCAAGATGAAGATGACATGGGAGCTGTTGCGAATGCTGCGGGCGCTGGTTTAGTCAACGGCGGCCCTAACCCAGAAAACGGGATTGCATTTATGGAATGGCTACTAGAGCCTGAAAACCAAGTCCAATTTGTAGGGGAATCACTCGAACTTCTTATCAACGCTGAATATGGCGCTTCATATCCTGAAGAAGTTGAACCGCATATCGTTCCATTTGATGAGTTACACGTTCAAGATATGCCAATCACAGAGCTAGGGAATTATTTCGAAGATACACGAGCACTCATTGAAGACTCTGGTCTTGATTTAGAGTTAAGATAATAATGTAAGAAGGAGCTTTACTTTATGAGACAGATGATGAGTAAGATCAAACAACATATAAAAACATTTAGCCAAACACCTTTCTCATCAGCTGTCCGTCAAAAATGGCTTTTGATGTGGCATCATAATCCGCCAGGTAAAGTTCTCTTTCTAATTGGAATAGCCATCGCCTTTATCATGGCTATTCCACTATTTTATGTCATCCAACGATCCGCCACAGCAGGTGTCGATCGTTGGATGCGTTTATTAGATGAACGTATTCCATCCTTGTTGTGGAATACGTTTTCGCTTGCTTTTATGGTAACACTCTTTGCTGTGGTCATTGGGGTTTCTCTTGCATGGTTTGTAAACCGAACGAATTTACCCGGTGCAAAATATTGGCGCTGGTTACTTGCTCTTCCCCTTGTCATACCACCCTATGTAGGTGCTATGACATACATCATTGTATTCGGTCCAAGCAGTTGGTTAAGAGGATTTTTCGAACAGAGCACATTTTTAGGTGACTATCCTATTAATATTTATTCATTTTGGGGCGTCTTTTTCACATTAACCATGTTTACTTACCCTTATGTTTATTTAATTGCGAGTGCGTCATTGCGTAAAATGAATCGTAACTTTGAAGAGGTTGCACGTTCACAAGGACTAACGACTTCACAAATTTTCTGGCGAGTTAATTTACCATTCTTGAGACCATCTATTGGAGCTGGCGCTATTTTAGTCTCACTGTATGTCTTATCTGATTTCGGTGCCATCTCGATGTTAAGATATGTCACTTTTACCGCAGCGATTTATTATCAACGCGCTGGATTTGATACTGAATCAGCATCTGTACTCAGTCTTGTGTTGATTATAGCAACGGTACTCATTCTATGGGTTGAAGCACGCACCAAATCAAAATCAAATTACTATCAAACATCTAATCAATTTCGGGAACCTGAGCAATTATCACTCGGAAGATGGAAATGGTTCGTCACTGGGTTCGTCTGGTTTATTTTCTTTGTATCCGTCATTTTACCAATTGGTGTTCTTATTTACTGGTCATATATCGGCATTCAGCACGGCGCTTTAGATCATCGCTTTTTCGAATTTGCTTTTAATAGCTTTCGTCTATCAAGTTTTGCAGCCATTATATCAATGGCTCTTGCATTACCTCTTGTCTATTTAAAAGCAAGACATCCTTCGATCATAACTGGTGTGATTGATCGCATTAGCTATGTAGGCTATGCACTGCCTGGTGTGATTATCGCCCTAGGCTTTGTGTTTGTCTTTAATAATCACTTACCTATTTTATATAATACATTTTATGTTGTGGCGATCGCATTTGTTGTACGCTTTTTGCCACAAGCTTTACAATCGGCTGAGGCGTCACTTAATTTAGTCTCACCTCGTGTTGATGAAGCTGCGAGAAGTTTAGGATACCCACCGTGGAAGATCATGTATAAAGTTATTTTCCCAACGATTCGTCCAGGTATATTAGCTGGTGGTGCTTTGGTATTTGTGAGCGCCATTAAAGAGCTACCTGCCACATTAATGCTTAGACCACCTGGCTTTGATACGTTAGCGATTCGTGTACACTATGAAGCGTCTGAAGCACTCTACCATCAAGCAGCTCCGCCTGCTTTAATTATTGTTTTGATTTCGTTAATACCGTTACGTTATTTGTTGAAGAAATATTAAAAGGCGAATGCCTCTCTAGTTATTGCAAAAGAGAGAGCATTCGCCTTTTTATACACTTATTCATTTCTAACCTGTTACATAATAATGCTCTTTACGATAAATTGTGAACAGATTATGACAACTGTTCTAACTGTGTTTGAGTTAAATTTAAACGGGAAGATTGGCGGTGAAAGACAAGACTATAAAGGGAGGCGTGTATAATGAAAGGTTGGTTATTTACTGAAACAGGTGTCGATCCAAAATTAATCGAGAAAGAAGATCCAAAGGCTAAAGATGATGAAGTCGTCATTGATGTAAAAGCAGCAGGGTTATGTCACTCTGATGTAGGTGCCTTACAGGATCCAGGTTGGATGGAATTGATTACTGCCGCTCCTGTTATCTTTGGACATGAATGTGCGGGCGTTATTTCCGAAGTGGGTGAAGGCGTCACGGATTGGAAAGTCGGCGATCGTGTTGGTGTGGCACCACAACATCCCGAAACGAATGCAGCAATTGGCTATCAACGAGATGGTGGTTATGCAACTAAAATAGCTGTTCCATCTGTTCAACTCGTTTCACTACCTGATAATGTTTCTTTTGTAGAAGGTGCAGCAGCTACTGATGCTGGCATGACTTCACACCATGCGATATTTGATAGAGGTGGCGCTAAAAAGGGCATGAAAATTGGGATCGTCGGTATCGGTGGTCTAGGTCAATTCGGTGCACAAATGGCGCTGATTGAAGGGTGTGAAGTCATTGCAGCAGACGTTTCACCTAACGCACGAGCATTAGCAGAAGAAATAGGTTGTCATAAAGTGTATGAAGATGTATCAGAGATGAAAGCAGATGAACCTGAAGTTATTATTGATTTTGCTGGGTTTGGTGAGACCACAACAAAAGCATTAGACGTTGTTCCTCGTAATGGGCGTGTCGTCGTTGTTGGAATGGGTAAATTAGACATTGATCTAAGTACTTATACATTGATCACTAAACAACTTGATCTCTTAGGAAGTAACGGAGGAACAGTTGACGATGTTGCAGGTGTTTACAAGTTCTTCGCAACAGGCAAATTAAAACCACAGCTTGAAACAATTTCATTTGAGGAAATCAAAGACGGTTTAGATCGATTGAAAAGACATGAAGTACGAGGACGACTAGTTGCCTTAGTCAACCAAGACGACAATTAAATAGTTATGCAAAAAACCACTCATTCATTAGAATGAGTGGTTCACTTTTCGCTTAGCGACGTCCTACTCTTGCAGGGGTAAACCCAACTACCATCGGCGCTGAAGAGCTTAACTTCTGTGTTCGGCATGGGAACAGGTGTGACCT
>NZ_FMYI01000016.1 GCF_900096905.1 Pelagirhabdus alkalitolerans
TTTATTCTACAGGGAAACTCACTTGTTTTCTATATTCAAACGAAAAATGACGTTAGTGAGTTTTTTATCTCACCAACGTCATTAATTGTACAACCTGTTTTATGACTATTCAACGGGTTCTAGATCTTCAATTGAGTCAATATCCATATACTCAGGAACAACTAACCCTATTCGAGCACCTTCCAAGTTTGGACCGAGGTCAACAATATCATCTGCATGCTCATCATATAAGTGACCTTGTGTAATTGGTAACCATGGTGCAACAGACCCATCGGCATCTCCTGTTGCTAATGACTGGAACACAACAGCTGGATCAACAGGCGTTTCTGTCACATCATAACCAACCTCAGTTAAAATATGTGACATGACGGCTGCTGAGGCTAACTCTGAATCCCACGGCATTAACGCAAGCTCGAACGATTCACCATCAACTTGATCAACACCTTCAAGCCATTCATCAACTTGATCACGATTTTCTTCTATCCAAATACTAGCTGCTTCCTCGTATTCGATTTCATCTTCATAATTCATTAACATTAACTGTTCCATATCTTCAACTTCCCATTCAAATCGATCTAGAACAGTGAAGGCTTCGGGCATGTCCTCTTCTAATCCCTCACGTACAATCGTGTGGATATACTCGACACCACCAAAAGCTTCTTCTGGGTCATCTAAATATTTCAGATCATAACGAGCAAATTTCCAGTGAGGTGTCCATCCAACCACAACGATCGGCTCTTCAGCATCAATTGCATTACCTAATTCAGTCAGCATACCTGCAGTTGATGACTCTTCCAACTCATATTCTGATAAATTATCATACGTATTGATCGCCTGTTCAGTCGATTCCATAGCACCTGCACCTGGTTCAATTCCTGTAAGTGTATAATCAATGGCTGCACCAGTACCTTCAACTTGATCATCATCTGTGCCACATCCAACTAAACCAACTAAGGCGATTAATATTAAGATACTCATAAAATAAAAATTTTTGAATGTTTTCATTAGTTTCTCCCCCTCTAGCTAAATAACTAGTGACTATTCAACGGGTTCTAGATCTTCAATTGAGTCAATATCTACATACTCAGGAACAACAAATCCAATTCGTGCTCCTTCTAAGTTTGCACCTAATTCATCAATCTCACCTTCATGTTGTGTTAAAAATGCTTCGTGTGTAGCAGGTAACCAAGCAGCTGCAGATGCATCTGCATCTCCTGTTGCTAATGCCTGGAACATAACTGATGGATCAACTGGTGTTATTTCTACATCATAACCTTGACGTGTTAGTACTTCTGCTACAACGGCAGCAGATGCACGTTCTGTATCCCAAGGTGTGGCAACAAGTTCAATTGCATCACCATCAACCATATCAACGCCGTCAGTCCACTCTTCAACCATTGATTCATTATCTGCAATCCAATCGTTCGCTGCCTCTTCAAATGACATATCTTCTTCTGCTGTCAAAAGCATAACATACTCCATATCCTCTGGTTCCCAGTAAAAACGATCTAAAATTGTATAGGCTTCTGGCATATCTTCTGATAGTTCAAGTCGAGTTAACGTATGGATTTCCTCTAAGCCACCAAACGTTTCTTTAGGATCTTCTAAAAACTTTAAATCATGCATCGCGAATTTCCAATGCGGTGTCCATCCTGTTACAATAACAGGTTCCTCATCTGCAATCGCACTATTTAAAGCTGAGATCATCGCAGCTGTTGATGCTTCTTCTAATTCGTAACCATCTAAATTATCGTATTCCTCTAAAGTATTAGCTGCTAAGTCCATCGTACCTGCCCCTGGTTCAATACCAGTAATCGTATAATCAACCGCAGCTCCTATTTGATCATCATCTGCATCTTCCGTTCCACAAGCTGAAAGGGTTAAAATACCGATCAGCATAACAAGCGATACATAAATAAGTGAACGCATCGTTTTATTGTCTGACATTTTTTGTCATTCCTTTCTATTTTTGATAATAGTAAAGCTATCTTTATATTAAAGATAGCTTTACCAAATGGTATTTAATTATTCTGCTGCTTCTAACCATCCGTCAACCGTGTCACGGTTAGCTTCAATCCAGTTAGCTGCTGCTTCTTCAGGTGTAGCACCTTCAGATACTTCTAGCATAACTTCTTCCATATCTTCTGCTTCCCAATAGAAAGCATCTAAGATTTGGTATGCTGCTGGGCTATCTTCTTCTAAGCCTTCGCGTACCATTGTTTCGATTACTTCAGCTTCACCGAATGAACCTTCTGGATCATCTAAATACTTAAGATCGTATTCAGCGAATTTCCAGTGAGGCGTCCAACCTGTAACAACAATTGGCTCTTCGTTTTCGTATGCTTGTCCTAGAGCTGTTGCCATTGCACCACTTGATGATGTTTCAACAGTCCAGTCATCTAGACCATAATCTTCTACAGCTTGTTCAGCTGCTTGTACAACACCAGCACCTGGCTCAATACCAGTAATCGTGCCGTTAAACTCATCAGTATAGTCTGCTAAATCTTCAATAGAGTTAACATCTTCCATATATTCTGGAACAACAGCACCGATTTTAGCGCCTTCTAAGTTCTCACCAAGTTCAACTAAATCAGCTGAATACTCATCATAAAGATCACCGTGAGTTCCTGGTAACCAAGCTGCTACCATACCGTCAGCATCTCCACTTGCTACTGCTTCCCACATAATCGCGTTATCGATTGGTGTAGCATCTACATCATATCCTGCTTCTTCTAAAACTTGTGCAATAACGTTAGTTGATGCGATTTCTGAATCCCACTCAACATATACAAGTTCTAAACTATCGTCTCCTAAGTCTAGTCCGTTCTCAGCTGCTTCATCGTCAGCTGCTTCATCGCCACATGCTGCAAGAACAAGTGTTAATGAAAGAACTAGCATTAAGCCTAAGTGCTTCCATGTTAATTTAAACATTAAATAAGTCTCCCCTTTTTCGTTTTTTTATTTATGGTCAACATTCCTAAAAAGAAATGTGTCCAACACTAATTATTACTTGCTTTTGTTAAGGTTTTGAGTGAAGCGGTCCATAATGATCGCTAAAATAACGATTGAGATACCCGCAACGAAACCTGGTCCTGCTTGTGCACGTTGTAATGCTGATAGTACAGGACGTCCTAAACCTGGTGCACCGATCATCGATGCAATTACAACCATTGACAAGGATAACATAACTGTCTGGTTAATACCAGCCATAATGGTTCCTTTTGCCATAGGCAGTTCTAATTTAAATAATCGTTGTGTACCCGTTGAACCGAATGCTTCTGATGCTTCCACAAGCTCTTTTGGCACTTGACGAATACCTAAGTTTGTAAAACGTACCGTTGGTGGTGTTGCGAAAATAAGTGATGCGAATACACCCGGTACCATACCAATACTAAAGAATGCAACAGCCGGAATTAAGTAAACAAAGGCTGGCATCGTCTGCATAAAGTCAAGTACTGGCAAGAGAATCGTTTCTGCAAGTTTACTTTTTGACATTAGAATACCAATCGGTACCCCAACAATAACAGATAAAACACTAGCAATTAAAACAAGTGTAAATGTAAACATGAGTTCTTCCCAAAGACCTTGGTTATAAATTACAAGCAAACCAACAATTGAAAATGTTGCTAGTCCAAATTTACGATTGGTTAAGAAAAATGCTGCCACCGCTACAATAATAATGATGATAATGGGTGGAACACTAGCTAATTGACTAGCTGACCACGACATAAAGTCACCAAATTGGTTACGGATCGGGTTGAAAATAAATGAGAATGTACTCGTAATCCAATCAACAATCCAATCCACCCAACTTGCTAATGGAATTTCTGGAATAAAATCAAACATTGACATGCACCTCGCTTTCACCAGCTAAGGCTGCTAGAACAGTACCTCTGATGATAATACCTACTAATTTTTCATTGTCAACAACTGCAATTGGAACGGGTGAATCATGAATCATTTCAAACAGTTCCTGCATAGGCTTGTCTCGCCCTACAGTTGGGACGTCAGTTTTGATAATTTCTTTCAGATCACGAATTTCTTTCTTACGTGCATCAGACGCATCATCAGCTGTGATGTAACCTTTCAAGTTACGATCAGCATCTACAACATAAATGCTAGAAAGACCTTCTTCACGCATTCTTTCAAGCGCTACCCTTGGCCCATGCTTATCGATATTAACAGTTTCTGGTCGAACCATAATGTTTTCAGCTGTTAAGACCTTAGAACGGTCAACATCTTCAACAAATCGTTCAACATAATCGTTCGCTGGTTTCATTAGAATATCTTCAGCTGTACCGATCTGAACAATTGAACCGTCTTTCATTAACGCAATTCGATCACCGATTCTTAGTGCTTCATCTAAATCGTGCGTAATGAAAATGATTGTTTTCTTCATTTTTTGTTGAAGATCTAATAATTCATCTTGCATATCTTTACGAATTAATGGGTCAAGTGCTGAGAAAGCCTCATCCATTAACAACACTTCAGGATCGTTTGCTAACGCACGGGCTAAACCAACACGTTGTTGCATACCACCTGATAATTGACTAGGATACTGATTAATGTAATCGCCTAATCCAACAAGGTCGAGTGCTTCCTTTGCTTTTTCAGCACGTTCAGACTTTTCAATCCCTTGAACTTCTAAGCCGTATTCAGCATTTTGTAAAATCGTTCGGAAAGGAAATAACCCGAAGTTTTGGAATACCATACTTAATTTCTTACGACGAACTTCACGAAGATCATCTTGATTCATTTTCGCTAAATCTTCGCCATCGATTGTGACACTTCCTTCTGTTGGTTCAATCAAACGATTAATCAAACGAATTAATGTTGATTTACCACTACCTGAAAGTCCCATAATAACGAATACTTCACCCTGCTCAACTTCAAAGGATGCACGGTTTACACCGACAGTATCGCCTGTTTGTTTTAAAATTTCATCTTTTTTCTTACCATCATCTAAAAGCTTTAATGATTGCTTTACATTTTTACCAAAAACTTTTGATAAGCCTTTGACTTCTATGACTGGCATTTCGTTCACCTCTCTTATTTCTAATAATTATGATTGTTTAAACATTTATCTATACCCCGGTAGGATCTAAATAAACATTTTTCGACCATTTGATAATGTAACATAATAAGACCGCAAAAAGCTACTTTATAACTATACCCTTTCAGCCATCAATTATTCAAACAATAAATTCGACTATTTTTGCGCAAAAAAATTCGTACAGTTTAAACTGTACGAACTAAATAAGTTTATACTTAAAATAACTCGTTTATGCTCTTTTTTTCAACCGAATCAATCATTTCCAATTTTAGAAAGACTTGTGTAAGGTTAACATAGAGGCGTGATGACGATGTGAAAGGAGTGTACAGAATGGTTAACAACACCACTATTACCGATACGTTAATTGATGAATTCTCAAAAACAATTGAACTGTTTAACCTTTCTAGAACGGATGCTAGGCTATTCACAGTCCTTTATTTAAACGATCAACCGATGACAATGGACGAAATGGCTCAGGCAATCGGAAAAAGTAAAACGTCTGTTAATACAAGTATTAAAACATTGTCTGATCTGAATTTAACAAAACAAGTTTGGCAAAAAGGGTTTAGAAAAGATCTTTATACAACAGATGAAGACATTTTCCAACGGTTTATGAATGCTTATTTAGACCGGTGGATTGCACATACCCAGTTTCAACGTGATAATTTAACAACTGTAGAAAAGCAAACAGAAAAACGTCCTCAAGGAGAATTAATTGAAGCAAAAATTGATAAGATGATCCAATTTCACTTATTAATCGAAAAAACATTTAAAACGATCAAAGATGATTTAGATTCAATTGAGTCGTCTAATGTATAACTAAAATCTATATAAATAATGATTCAATCAAAACGATGGGAAAAGCATAAGCTCTTCCCATCGTTTTATTAAACCCAAGCAGCACCGACAATGATTAATAAAATAAATAACACAACGATCAAACTAAAGCTTCCATAATATTTCTGTTGACACATAAAGATGCACCTCCTTTATTTGCTGTCACCTTACTATATGGGTTTCTCAATAAAAAGCGTGGGCGAATTGAACAAAGAAAAAACTCTATGTGTAAAATGCTAGGAATTTTCAAGTAAGCGATTTATTTATACACGATCTATGGTATATTATTAATTGTGATAAATTTATAGACAATTGTCTGAACAAATAGGAGTGTTATTAATGAAGAAATTAGCCACATTTGCAACCATTGCTGTTGGTTTAGTTGGTTTAACAGCATGCAGTAATGGAGATCCAGAAGTCGTAGTTGAGACCGAACAAGGTGACATAACGCAAGAAGAATTTTATGAAGAGTTAAAAAGCACATCAGGTTCTGATGTTTTGTACACAATGGTGTATTCTAAGGTTTTAGAAGATCGATATGAAATTGAAGAATCAGAAGTTGATCATCAAATTGATGAATTAAAAGCCCAATTCGGTGAACAATTTGATATGTTCTTACAACAGTACGGTTATCAGGATGAAGATGATTATCGAGATGATTTAAGATTAAATTTATTAGAAGTTGAAGCAATGATTGAAGAAATTGAAATTACAGATGAAGAAATTGAAGCATACTATGAATCAGTAAGCAGAGAGCTTGAAGCTAGACATATTTTAGTTGAAGATGAAGAGTTAGCAGATGATTTACATGAGCAATTAATGAACGATGCTGATTTTGCTACATTAGCTGAAGAACATTCAACTGATCCTGGTTCTGCTGCTGAGGGTGGATCACTCGGTTACTTTACTGAAGGTGATATGGTTGAACCTTTTGAAGAAGCAGCCTTTAACTTAGAAATTGATGAAATTTCAGCCCCTGTACAGTCAGAATTTGGTTGGCACATTATTCAAGTGACGGATTCTCGAGAAGCGGACATGGAACCTCTAGATGAAGTTCGCCCACGTATCCGCCGTGAATTAGCCCTCGATCAGATTGATGAACAAACGACAATCGAAAAAAGACAACAATTGTTAGATGAAGCTAATGTTGACGTTAAAATCGAGGAATTCGAATCTATTTTCGAAGCAGCACCTATGCCTGATGAGATGGACATGCTGCCTTAATAAAATTAAGTTGAATTGACATAAATCTAAAAGACGAATGATGAAGCAGAAATCAATCATTCGTCTTTTTCATTTCAATAAGTCTTCACTATGACATTTTAAGGAGGAAAACTGTGAAACTTCAATCAAGTCATTTCTTTGACCAAATTAAAATTGATCGTGACATTGATGATCAATTTGTATCAACGATTTTATCTGAATTTAAACCTACTCAAAAAACGGACGATACAGATCTTTTTTCAATAGACGAGCTAGAGCCAGGCGCTAAAATTCAAAAAGATCTTTTACTAAATGATTATGAAGTAAAACAGACTAAAACAAATAAACAGTTTCTTCGTTTATCTTTTAGCCATGTTAGCGGAATGGTTCAAGCAAAGATGTGGGATAATCAAGGAGCTGTTGAAAAAAACACACCATTATTAGAAAAACATGCCCTATTTACAGTCGAAGGGGTAGTGGATGAGTTTAATGGTTTTAAATCTCTTACCGTTAATCGACTCACCCCTCTAACAAATGATCAAGATCCTTTTACGCTTTTGCCTTCAATGAATGATGACTCTGAATCTTTAACAATTGAGTTATTTCATTACTTTGATACGTTAAATGAACCTTATAAATCCATTTGTTATCAGACGATGAGACGTTTCTGGCATGATTTTAGGATTGTTCCAGCGGCAAAAGGCTTTCATCATAATTATCTTGGTGGACTTTTAAAGCATACTGTCGGCTTAATGAGAATAGCTCATTTCATTACACATTTTGAAAAAGGACATGTCGAAGCACTACTGACGTTGATCCATACCGTTGAAAAATATCATAAGAAAGAGCTATATAGTCATTTTCAAACGGATGTAGGAAAACTTAATCAATCTGTATTCTCAGATACCATTGATCATTTATACCGGATGACCAAAGAAGTCATGAAATTAGAGCCATCTAAACCTGACTTTGATCAACTTATAACAGCCATCCTCTTTCATGATCTTGGTAAAATGTTGGAATATGACCATGCAGGAAAATCATATGATGCCTTTCGTTTTCTTTATCCAACAGCGTCTTCTGATCATTCATCTAAACAAGGTGGTATACAGATGGATCCATACGGTGTGATGATCGGCCATATTCCATATGGTGTCCTACTCTTTACAAAACTATTAGAAAAAGAAGAGATTGAACTTTCTCTTGGTTCAATTCATGAAATTAGTCACATGATTCTTGCACACCACGGGCTACCTGAGTGGGGATCAGCTGTTAAAAAGCCTCAAACAATCAATAGCTACTTAATTCATATTGTTGATTACTTAGACAGTCGGTATGACAATGTAACTTCTTAATATAAAAACCCGCCTATTTTACATAATTATGTAAAATAGGCGGGTTATCTATACAATTTATGACGATTCTGTGCCTTCTTCTTTTGGTATATAGTCAAATATCTCACCGGATTCTACTACTTGAATGAATCGCATCAACCATCGATAATAATTTTGAGCATAGCGTAGTTTATCAATATCTTGATCAATTTTTTCCTGAAGTACGGGGTCTTCTGTCTGCTCCTTTACTCGTGTTAGCTTTTCGATCGTTTCATCAGCTTCTTCAATATTTGTTTCTGTATGCTGACGCCATCTATTACCAAATAATGACGTGAATGATTTATACCAATCCTCTTCAGATTTATATAAATCTTTTCTAACCCCTTTTCTAAAAGAAGGCTCAACCATTTTCATATCCGCCAAAGAGCGGACACCTGTTGACATACTTGTCTTACTCATTTCAAGAGCATCTCGCATCTCATCAAGGGTCATCGCATCTTCATTAAAATACAAAGTTCCATATAACCGTCCTACTGAGGGCGTAATACCGTATAAACTCATATTTTTAGCGATCACCTGAATAAACTGATCAACCGTTTCTTCTTTCTTCTTCCAATTATCTGATTCCGACCGATTTGTCACTTACAAAACCTCCGCCTTCTTGAATAAATAAGAATAAGTGAGTGAATAACAATTATAATTCTATTATAATGTCATATATTTTTCCTCTGTCGTCAATCCCTGATTTATAAAAAACGCATCTTTTTTTGTAAAGATAATGAGCTGATGGTCTTTTGCAAAGTCTTTTAAAATTTTTTTCAACTCAGAAAGACGACTATTATCATAATGAACAAAACTATCATCCATTATAAACGGTAATTGAACATGTTTACTTAGCCATCTGCTAATCGATAACCTGAGTGCGGTGTATAATTGATCTTTTGTGCCTTGAGAAAGTTTCATCAGCTCATAACTCAAGCCATCAAATCGAGTAACAGCTAACTGTTGATTGGCTGTATCAAAATATACCGTGTCATATCGTTCTTGAGTTAATTGTTGAAAATACACACTTGCTTCTTCCAATACGTCTGGTAGGTAATGCGTCTGAAAATGCAGCTTCGTTTCTTCAATTTTATTTAACGCAATTTGATACGTTAACCACTCTTTAGCTTTTTCTTTAAATTGACTTTTTAAATAATAGAAATCATGTTTATCATCAATCGTCGCTTTTGATTGTTCCAGTTGTTTAAGTTTCGATTGCTCATCAAATAACTGATCTTTAATCTGATATATGTCATCTTGGATATTTTGATAGCAGTGTGTCCATTCGTTAATCTTTTGTTCAAGTTCCGTTAAAGACATGAATTGTCCATTTTTAATCTTCGCTTGCTCAGCCTCCGAAAGGTAATACTCTATTGTCTGTTGTGCTTGTGTTAACGCTCCTTTCAAATCACGATAGGCGATCACTTCATTCATTTGATTTATAAATTGATCCCGATTTTTAACACTTACACGATGATATAAAGAAGCGATTTCCTCATGATAAGGACGTAGTTTGCTTTGCCATTCGTTCCACTCTTCACTATCTTCAGAAATGCCCCGTTTTATACTATCGATTTGATTTCTCAAATGCATTTGTTCGGTATAAAGTGTCGACAACTCCATTAATTGGTTTGAAAAAGAATCATGTGAATTCTTTATATGAGAAGCAAACACATCTTTAATCTCTGATTGAAACTCATTAATTTCTATTTCAAGTGAATCTTTTTTAATTAGCTGCTTTTTATATTCTCTAACTTGCTGTATTAATTCTTTTAAGTCTTCATACATCCTCCCCCAGTATGTGGGGTCAACCGTCAATAAGAAAGGGAACTGTTGCTGGTATGCTTCAATTTGTTTTTGGAAACGATCTCTTTGTGCTTCAAGTCGATCTAACTGATCAAGAACACGTAACTGTTCATCTTGATTTCGCTTTAAACTTTGCTCAAGTAACATGTATTGATCACGCATTTGATCATGATTCGTTAATGCCTCTAAAATACTTTCTTTTCGATTGATTCGATCATACTCGGTCTGATCTGATAAATGATGATTAATATCAGCGTTTGCGTCTTTTTTTAAGTTAGAAACATAGATGAAAATTTGTCCTATAACAATTGCAAAAAGACCGAACCCATTAAGATACCAACCACCGGTTCCGGTTGCGGATAATATAATCATGATGATACCGACACCCGACATAGCAAATGGGATGTAACCTTTCTTTAAAAGAAAATGAGATTCACTTTTTTCAAGGGAATCACGAGTATATAAAAGTTGATCCAAATGCGATAATTCCTGTTGATAATGATCCTTTTTCCGGTCTGACAAAATAGCCGGTTCTAATTGCTCTCGCTTAGATAATAACTCCTTCTCTTCATCAATTAAATTGGCTCGTCTTTTGCCCAATTGATCGATCTCTTGCTGAATAGGTGTGAAGTGGTTTTGCAACGTATCCCAATCTTCTTTAATCGTGTGATTTAATGAAAGACTCTCGATCTCATCATATGAATCGTTTATACTCATATTCAATCGTTTTGTTTCTATCTCTTGCTGTACATGGTTTATCTTCTGATCCAGCTGGTATATCTCTTGAGTGTACTGCTGATTTTTTTTCATCATCTCATGAATACCTGTCAATTTCCGGTACTGTTTCTCGTTTATTAACTTTTGATTAAGTACATCTAACTCGCGTTGTTGCCTTTTTATTCGATCTGACAAAACTGTTATATGTTCATAAATGGGATCCGTATGTTCTTCGAGTTCGATTAGTCGATCTTTTAAATCAACAGGGATTTCTTCGTCAACTTTATACTTAGATAATTGATCCTGTGTTACCAGATACTTTTCGATCTCAGGATAAAGACGATGCATTTCTTTTAAGTCGTTTAATCGTTTTAAGGTTTGTTCACTTTTCTCTTGTTTAGACGACAATGACATCTTCAAGTTGCGAAGTGAATCATTCAGTTCATAATAGTTCTCTAATTCATATTTTGATTGATTCAATTGAGATGATTTTGTTTTTAACTCTTCCATCATTTGATTCAGACGTGGTTTTCTGCCTGAGGGTTTAAATTGATCTTGTAGAAATGATCTCAACTTTTTTTCGGCTTGATAAATACGATCAGATCCTGTCATTCCAACACTTAAAAGCATTTCCCCTAATTCATCTTGAGTGAGATGTTGATATGCTTGAATGGATAATGCATCAAAGTTAAACACACGATGAAACAAACTGACGTCTATATGGTTAAGTTGAGCATGCAACCATTCTGGGGCAACTTTTTGGTTATATTCATCCATTATAGTAGGGTTAGATGGATTCGGAGATGAATAACGTTCGACAGTGTAAAGTGCACCCTGATCATCCACTATCCTCAATCGTCCACCAACAGTGCCCCCATTTTCCGGTATAAATGGGTACGTCTCTTTTTTAGACAAACCAAACAGTACAAAGGTGATAAATTGACGTATCGTCGATTTACCCCCTTCATTATCTCCCGAAATATATACGATTGAAGCGTTATTAAAATCGAGCGAATAATCATTCCATTTACCAAAACGATCTATATAAAGCGCACTAATTCTCATCATGTTCCCCTCCTAACAAATGAAATAGTGCCAGTGACTCTGCTTCTTTTTGGATTGATTCTTTCTCTTTATCATCCATTGCATCTAAATATTTTCTTGCTTGTGGATGGCGCCACAATGGTTTAGCTTCTTGTTCCCAATCGATATCTTGCATGGCTTGTTTCAACTGTTGTATGAATGGATCACTAACCGCTTCACTTAATACATTCGAATGTTCAATCATTATTTTTTCAATCCAACGCCAGTTCGTTTGATTTGCAAAAGTATCATTTAACACAGCTATTAAGTCCGAAAGTGCGCCTTCGTAGTAAGCATCTCTAACGATTTCAGGTGTATTTTCTAAATATAAAGTGATGATCGTTGACTCACCTTCTAGAACATTAATTTCTTGCTCAATTAATTGATAAAGATCATCGAGTCTTTCACAACCTTTTGAATTGATTTCAATTGTTTGAAAGCGAACGGTGTTTAATTTGTGAAAGGATAACGTAAAATCATGATCCATTTGCTCAACTAAATAACAACCTTTTGAACCTGATTCTTTTCGAGAACGACCTTGAATGTTGCCAGGATAAACGATATGTGGATTATCATGGAGTTCCATTCGCTTGTGAATATGACCAAGTGCCCAATAATCAAACCCTTTATTGATCAATTCTTCTTTTGAAAATGGCGCATAATGATCGTGGTCTTCTGATTGCTTGGCACTCCCATGCAACATCCCAATTTGATATCCACCACTTGATGTAGGTATATATTCATCTGTTTTGTTCTCCCAAACTGCTTGGTTTATGTAGCTAAAGCCATGAATCGTTGCTAGAATGTCATGATCTTTATAATGATCAACTGACTCAACGGACTCTTTATTAAAAACATGTACATTTTCAGGCAACTGAAATTGTGATTGCTCCACTTGTGTATAGTCATGATTCCCATATGATAGATATACATTTATACCGGCTGAATCGAGCCTCTGGCATGCCTGTTTGAATTGCATTTGAGCATAAACACTTTGAATGGTTTCATCAAAAATGTCACCGACCATGAGTACAAAATCAACATCTTCTTTAATTGCCAAATCAATTAAATGATCCAAAGCATTAAATGTTGATTGTTTAAGTGTTTGATATAAATCATTTGGCAAATTAGATAAACCTTTAAAAGGACTGTCTAAATGTAAGTCAGCTGCATGAATAAATTTAAGTGATGATTTCATAGAACACCTCTAAATCATTTAATAATCTTATTTTATCAAACATAGGTAACGAATGCACGTTCGCTAATAATTGATTGTTAGACATATCTAACAATCACCATGACTTAAATCCATCCAACAAAAACAAGCTCACCTCTAGTTGAGATGAACTTGTTTACTTTATCGAACGTTTTAATCTTTTTTACTCATCGTAAGTGCTCGTTTAAAGTCTTTCAACGACGTTCCTTTTCCATACATTAAGACACCACCACGATAAACTCTCGCTCCAATTACGGCTAAGATGCCAATACTTAAGATGAGAATCCCAATACTTAGACCGATTTCCCAAATAGGGACTTCTAAGAGCCCTACTCTTAAAAACATCACAAGTGGTGAGAAAAATGGAATGAACGATGTGATCGTAATGACAGATGATTCTGGTAAATTGATCCCGAACATTGATAACATAAATGCCGCAACAATTAATAAAATGACCGGCATCATTAGCTGATTGACTTCTTCCATTCGACTCACCAATGAACCTAGCATCGCTGAGAGCGTTGCATATAAAAAGTAACCGAGTAAGAAAAAGACAACCGCATACACATAAGTTGAAACCGGCACATCTTGGAAACCGAAGACTTCAAAGAATCCACCGACTAATTCATCTTGTTGGGATTCAATCGTGTAAAAACCTACAAGGATAAATAAACCAATTTGTGTTAAACCGAGTAAACCAATCCCGATAATTTTAGCGAACATTTGACCAACAGGTGATGAACTTGAAATTAAAATTTCCATCACACGAGACGATTTTTCGTTTGCAATATCCATCGCAATCATATTGCCGTATGTAATAACAGCAAAGTAAAGCACAAATAACATCACATAGACAAGACCTCTTGCTACACTAAGTTCTTCCTGAGATCTAGCAGTCGTACCATCATCAGATTCAATCGGAACAGTTTCAAACATCACAGGTTCATATATTTCTTCAAGAATTTCTTGATCGATTCCTGCCGCTTCCGTTGCCCACAATGTTCTCACTTGCTGAAGTGCATTCATAAGCTGGTCTTGAACGGATTGATTAATTAATTGATCTGTATAATAATTAGCAACAAAATAACTTTCATCATCAGGTCTGATCATTAAAAAACCTTCGTATTCTTCATCTAAAACAGCCGATTGACCTTCTTCTAAACCTTCATCAAAGGCTTCAAGTTCAAATGGTGCACCACTTTCTTCAATAAATAGCTCAAGTTCATCAAACGTTTGGTCTGTTTCATCTTGAACAGCTACAACTTGCGTTTCATCATCGCCTTCAAACCAAGAAAAAATGACATCTAGTTGACCAGCCAACAATATAAAACCCATAAATAGAGCCGTTGTAATTAAAAATGATTTCGATTTCAAACGCGTCATGTACGATTGCGACAATACAACCCAAAATTTACGCATATGACTCACCTACTTTCTCAATGAAAATATCATTAAGTGATGGCTCTTCTAAAGCAAATTTTCGAACAAATCCTTTACCTTGTATCACATTCAACAATGTTTGTGAGACATCCTCGCTCTCAACTTGCAATACACAACCTTCGGGAATCTCACGGTAACCTAGGACGCCCGATTCATTTTCTAGAAACTTCAGATCAAATTCTGCATGAATGATTAAATTTTTCTTTCCAAATGAACGCTTAACTTCTTTTAAAGACCCGTGTACAATTGGTTTACCTTTCTGCATGATACATAGGTACTCACACAGCTCTTCTACCGTTCCCATTTGATGGGATGAAAACACGATTGTTGTTCCTTGCTCTTTTAATTGGATCACCGCTTTTTTTAACAGTTCGACATTAACGGGATCGAGTCCTGAAAAAGGTTCGTCTAAAATTAAAAGTTTAGGTTCGTGAATCACTGCGGAAATAAATTGGATCTTTTGTTGATTCCCTTTCGATAATTCTTCTACTTTCTTATCTAAGTATTCTGTAATATTAAAACGTTCTAACCATTGGTTTAAAGCTGAAAGAATCGATGATTTATCCATACCACGTAAGCGGCCTAAATAAATGATCTGATCTTTTACTTTTAATTTCGGATATAAGCCCCTTTCCTCTGGTAAATAACCAATTTGATCCGTTCTACTGTAATCAATCGGTTCACCGTGCCAATTAATGTTACCTTCCGTTGCATCGATCAAACCTAGAATCATTCGAAACGTCGTTGTTTTCCCAGCGCCATTCGAGCCTAAAAACCCAAAAATTTGCTTTTCTGGTATCTCTATACTCAACTCATCAACAGCTGTAAATTGACCAAATCGCTTCGTTACTTGATCTATTTTAAGTGTCATACACATTCACTTCCTCTCACTCTTTTTTAGTTCCAACATATGCCAACAAAGATTATTTTATATGATTTCGAACCTTTACTCAATCCTTTTTTCAAAAGTTTCAAAGATTAGAACATCGTTTTTATTTCTCAACTTTCGAAAAAAAGTAACACCTAGTTTTTAGGTGTTACTTTTTTATTCCATCTTTATCTTAGGTTGTATAATCTCAATGATGATTTCTTTTATTCTTCTTTAGATAAAAATTCGGTCAGTGCGTCGACTGCTTCTTCTGCATCTCCACCGTCACTTAAAAGTGTCACTTCATCACCTTTTGCCACTGCTAAACTAAGCAGTCCCATAATGCTTTTCGCATTAATGCGACGGTTTCCTTTTTCCAAGAAAACTTCGGCTGCATATTGATTGGCAGTTTGAACGAATTCTGAAGCAGGTCCTGATTGTAAACCAGGTTCAACGTTGACAACAACTGATTTTTCCACCATGACTGAAAAACTCCCTTCAATTAAAGACTCAAACTATAAAAGTGTATGTTTTCATATACCCTTCTATACCCATAGTGGAAACCTTTATTTTACGATTCTTTTAATGTTGTCTCAATCAACTCAGGGTTTTGTCTAATTTGGTCAGCGAATTGATCAATTTTTTTCAAACGATGATTAATCCCAGATTTACTGATTTTCGCACCACTAACCAATTCTCCAAGCTCTTTTAAGGAAACATCTTGATGTTGCACCCTTAGTCTGGCAATTTCTTGAAGTTTATCAGGAAGTTCTTCGATCCCAACTGTTTTTTCAATAAACTTAATATTTTCAACCTGTCTGAACGCTGCACCAATTGTTTTGTTTAAATTAGCGGTTTCGCAATTGACTAATCGATTTACAGAATTTCTCATATCTCGCATAATACGCACATCCTCAAATTTCAATAGCGCTTGATGTGCACCCGTATAATTCAAAAACTCTGTAATTTTTTCCGCTTCTTTTATATATGAAATATAGCCATTACGTCTTTCTAAAATACGAGCGTGTAAATTAAATTCATTCATCAAATTACACAGTGATTCGTTGTGCTCTTGATAAGCATTCGCAATTTCTAAATGATAAGATGATGTTTCCGGGTTATTAATCGATCCACCAGCTAAAAAGGCACCTCTTAAATAAGCCCGTTTACAACAATCATTTTTTAAATAATGACTTGATATCGTACGAACAAATGAAAATGGCTCGCTTAATATATCTAATTCTTCTAATATTTTTTTAACACCTTCTTCAATACGCACAATATAGACATTATTTTTCTTTAACTTCATCTTTTTTCGAACTAATAATTTAATAGCTGGATCATATAAAAACTTAATCAGCGTATAAATACGCCTAGCAATCGCTGCATTTTCAGTCTGAACATCTAGTATATATGTCATCTTTGATAAAGAAATAGCACCATTCATCCGAATTAAAGCCGATAGTTCTGCTTCATCACAACATGGATTATTCTTTATTTGTGTCATTTCCTTTTTGATCTCAGAAGCAAAAGACATCTTTATCACATCCTTCTTAGTCCTCTTTTGTCACATCGACTAATGAACAAAGTAAGTCACTTACTTTACTTGTATCATGACGAAGGCGCGTTTGGCGTTCGTCAATAATGTCTGCCTCAATAATCGTCATGCCTAATTGTTCAAGACGTTCTCGATCATATTCGACTGGATCGGCATTTTCTTCGGCATACTTTTCGCGCATTTCTTCGGTTATCTCTTTGTTATGAACTAATATTTTATCAATACACCCTTCGCCTACATGATCAATAATTGCTTGAGCATGATCGGATGCCGTATAATTTTTCGTTTCACCTGCTTGTGTCATAACATTGCATACATAAACCACTTTCCCCTTCACTTCTCGAAGTGCATCTGCAATTTCAGGTACCACTAAGTTAGGTAAAGTTGACGTATATAAACTTCCTGGCGAAATCACAACAAGATCCGATTCACGCACAGCCTTCATGGCATCAGGGAGTGGTTCAACAACTTCAGGTTCAACAAAAACACGTTTGATCGGCTTATCAGCTAGTGGAATATTCGATTCACCAACAATAATTTCGCCGTCTGCCATCTCAGCATGCAAAAATAAATTTTGATTTGCGACCGGATAAATATTACCTTTCACATTAAATATTTTACCGATTTCTTTAATACCATTATAAAAATCACCCGTCACAGACGTCATGGCTGCGAGAATTAAATTCCCCATCGAATGTCCTGAGAGGCCATTACCATTGGTAAACCGGTGCTGAAATAATTGCTCCATCATCGGTTCTACCTCTGCTAAAGCAGCAATCACATTTCGGATATCACCAGGAGCTGGCATTGACATTTCAGTTCGAAGTCTACCTGAACTTCCACCATCATCGGCGACCGTGACGATAGCAGACAAATCAATCGGATATTGTTTAAGTCCACGCAATAAAACAGGCATACCTGTTCCACCGCCTAGAACAGTGACTTTTTTTTCGTCTAAAGATTCCATACATTAATGTCCCTTTCTTTTGTCAATGTCTCGGTGGGCAACATGTGTGTTGTATTGCGTTTTATAATAGTCAGCAATATACTCACTTAAGGCAACAGAGCGATGCTGTCCGCCTGTACAGCCAATCGCGATTACCAGTTGCGCTTTTCCTTCTTTTTTATACTGAGGAATCATAAAGGTGAGTAAGTCCATTAATTTTTCAAGAAATTTTTGTGTTTCCGTCCATTTGAATACATAATCAGATACTTCTTTTGTTTTTCCTGTTAGGGGTTGTAAATGATCAACATAATGGGGATTAGGTAAAAAACGCACATCAAAAACTAGGTCGGCATCAATCGGCATCCCGTACTTAAAACCAAACGATAGCGTATGGACAGAGAATATTTTTTGTTCTTCTTCTCCATACTTCCCTATAATTTTGTCACGTAATTCTTTAGGTTTTAAATTTGTTGTATCAATAAAGTGTTGCGCTCTCCCTCTCAACTCACTCAGCATTTGACGTTCCTGCTCGATTCCCTCAAGTGGTAATCCCAGTGGAGCAAGCGGGTGTTGACGTCTTGTTTCTTTATATCGTGATACTAATTTTTTATCTTGTGCATCTAAAAATAAAATATGTTCATTCACCCAATCATTTTCTGTTAACTGATCGAGTGCTTGGAATAATGAATCAAAAAATTCACGTCCTCTTAAATCCATAACAAGTGCCACTTTTTGAATGGAATTGTTGGCATCTTTCATTAACTCTAAAAACTTAGGCAATAAAGCTGGAGGCAAGTTGTCCACGCAATAGTAACCCAAATCTTCAAAACTTTGAACAGCCACCGTTTTGCCTGCTCCTGACATTCCCGTTATAATAACTAAGCGCGTTTCTGTTTCTGTCGTCATCACGATCCGTCCTTTCCCCTAAAAGCTAACTCATCCTAATCGATAATCAATCAACTGATCTTTTGAGTCTAGATCAAAACTTGCATATAGTGGTTGTTCTTTTTTGAATACGTAATCGTGAATAAAACGATCACTTGGGGCTGTTGGAATGGTTGATAATTGATCGATATGTATCCACTCCAAAATGCCTTCTGGAGATTTTTCAATCATTTGACCTGAAAAATGTTTCGTTTTAAAAGTAAACATCATCCATTCATCTTTCGGGTGTGAAGCAGATTCCTTAGTCATCGTTGCCACACTACACAGTTCAGGAGATTTTATCTGTAAACCTGTTTCTTCATAAACTTCTCGAATGACAGCTTCTTTTACCGATTCAGAATATTCCATCTTCCCTCCTGGCATCGCATACCAGCCGTATCGTGGTTTTTTTAATAATAAAACATAATTACCATCTATAATTAAACAATTCGTTACACGTTGCAAACTATTCACTCTCTTCATTTTTTATCAACCTACATTATACTATACGTATCATGTACTGACTAGTAAACAACTTGTATTCTAATTAAACAAAAAAGGTTCTAAGTCAAATGTTGGGGTGAGCTAACGCTCACTCCTTATTTTTTTATGCAATTCGGATCTTCACATCTTTATATTGATGATACAATAAA
>NZ_FMYI01000012.1 GCF_900096905.1 Pelagirhabdus alkalitolerans
CCTTCATATTGACTTTGTCTAGTGACAATCGCGAAGAGGTCACACCTGTTCCCATGCCGAACACAGAAGTTAAGCTCTTCAGCGCCGATGGTAGTTGGGTTTACCCCTGCAAGAGTAGGACGTCGCTAGGCATTTCATCCATTCCACAGTAGCTCAGTGGTAGAGCAATCGGCTGTTAACCGATCGGTCGTAGGTTCGAATCCTACCTGTGGAGCCATAATGGAGAGCTGTCCGAGTGGCTGAAGGAGCACGATTGGAAATCGTGTAGGCGATATTAATTCGTCTCGAGGGTTCAAATCCCTCGCTCTCCGCCAGAGTTTCATTATCTGGCCCGTTGGTCAAGTGGTTAAGACACCGCCCTTTCACGGCGGTAACACGGGTTCGAATCCCGTACGGGTCACCATTTATTTTATATTTATTTCATACGGAGGATTAGCTCAGCTGGGAGAGCACCTGCCTTACAAGCAGGGGGTCGCAGGTTCGAGCCCTGCATCCTCCACCATGAAGTCCTTTTACATTATCGCGGGGTGGAGCAGTCTGGTAGCTCGTCGGGCTCATAACCCGAAGGTCGCAAGTTCAAATCTTGCCCCCGCAACCAAAATGGTCCGGTAGTTCAGTTGGTTAGAATGCCTGCCTGTCACGCAGGAGGTCGCGGGTTCGAGTCCCGTCCGGACCGCCACTTAAATTAATAAGTGTCCACAAAAAATGGCTCGGTAGCTCAGTTGGTAGAGCAACGGATTGAAGCTCCGTGTGTCGGCGGTTCGACTCCGTCTCGAGCCACCATTTATTTGGAGGGATAGCGAAGTTGGCCAAACGCGGCGGACTGTAAATCCGCTCCCATCGGGTTCGTAGGTTCGAGTCCTACTCCCTCCACCATTTCTTTATTAAAAAAATATATAGGGGTATAGTTTAACGGTAGAACAGAGGTCTCCAAAACCTCCGGTGTGGGTTCGATTCCTACTACCCCTGCTCTTTATGGCGGTTGTGGCGAAGTGGTTAACGCACCGGATTGTGGTTCCGGCATTCGTGGGTTCGAGCCCCATCAACCGCCCCATTCATTTAATTAATCTCAAACTATATATATGTTGGGCTATAGCCAAGCGGTAAGGCAACGGTTTTTGGTACCGTCATGCGCTGGTTCGAATCCAGCTAGCCCAGCCATGATGCGAAAGTAGTTCAGTGGTAGAACACCACCTTGCCAAGGTGGGGGTCGCGGGTTCGAATCCCGTCTTTCGCTCCATTTTTTTATTTACACATTAAAATAATGATTTGCAGTGTGGCGGTATAGCCAAGTGGTAAGGCAGAGGTCTGCAAAACCTTTATCACCGGTTCAAATCCGGTTACCGCCTCCATATTTTGCCTGAGTGGTGGAACTGGCATACACGCGGCACTCAAAATGCCGTGCCTCCGGGCTTGTGGGTTCGAATCCCACCTCAGGTATCATATATTAAGATCCTCTAACATTTATTGTTGGAGGATCTTTTTGCTTAAACATTCATTTGTTAACGCTTCCATTAAGTGAATAGAATGTTTATACTGTAAATTAACATTCAAATATTTACGGGAGGTTAAATCATGAACATACCAAAGTCATTATACAAAAAAGGCTGTCATTCTTATTCTTATGAGGAAATTCCTGATTATAATGCTAAAACGGAGTGGAGAGAAGGAATGGTTAGTGGAAATGGTGAGAATGGTTATGTAACATCAGGTTCACCTTATTCAGACACATTTATATTTCAATATATGCAGAACTTATTTCCATCAAATGCGCCAAGGTTTATTCCAAACGAACTCCCAGAACAGTTAGATGAAGCAAGAAGGAATGTTTTTAATCTTAATGATAATTGGAAAATAAAATATGCTAATGGTGAGGTTAGAAAACAAGCTTACTATTATAGTTACCATCCTGCACATCAATTAAGAATTAAGATACGTAAGCAAAGTGAATTGAAAGACTATATGAGGTGGACAAATTATGAAACGGCAGAGACAGGTGTTGCCTATGAAGATGTGGATGGACAATGGGTTCGAAAGTCATTCACTTCAAGAGTAGACAATGTTACAATTACTAAAATCGAACAATCTTCGTCACATAGTAAGATAAATTTAGTCATTTCAATCGATGATGTATTAGGTATGTCAGGTGCACATGAAACGTTAAATGAAGTAAAAAAATTGCAATATAAAAAGTTAGTTGATGACTCTGCTCAGTATATTGCTCAGGTGGGACATTATCCATCTTATGAAGGCAGTGAACTAGCTTTGGGTGGCTATGCCGGATTAACGCGAGTGTATGTTGTCAATGGCACGAAGGAAAGAATTTTATTGCCAGATACTAATGAGTCCATTAATGTAGGAAATGATCAAAATCCAGCTATAGAAGTAAAAAATGCAGAGGCGGTATATTTAGTTACTCAATCCAATCGAACACATGATATGGGTAAATTAAATGCGTTTAAAGACCAATTAAAATTCTCATTGTTAGATCAACTTTTGTTAAATACAAATCAAGTGGTTTCACGTTATATAGATAGTAATGGTCATTTTGATTACGATGAAGCACTAAATGTACATATACAAAAGCATGCACCAGAGTTTAATGCAGCCTACTTTCAGTTAAAGAGTAATGAAAATAACGATAAGGATAATGAAGCTATTATTGAAAGGCAGAAACAAAATCAAAATCAGGTTGATCCAGATTTTCTGAATAAAATATATTTACAAGGACGATACGCGATGATTTGCAGTAGTGGACTCAGTGCTCCGCGTTTATATGGCATGTGGACAGGCGAATGGGATCCAGGGTGGCGTTCGATTCATACGTTAGATGCAAATGTTAATTTACAAGTTGCAGCTATGAATACAGGAGGGCTCACCTATTTACCTCTTGGCTATATTTATTTCTTTTTAAGACAAGCGCCTGATTTTGAGTATAATGCTAGGATGGCTTATCATATGCATGATGCATTACAAGTTTCAGTCAATTCTGATGGGGATCGTGCGATGCATATAGAGTATGACAATGATTATCCGTTTCAATATTGGAATGCAGGGGCGAGTTGGGGCTTACTTCCTATATTTGAGTACTGGCAATGCTATGGTAATCGTCACATACCAATCCATGAACAAATGAGAATTCATGATTTGCAATCACTTTTAAGTGTTCGAGATGGTGGTCTTGACGATCAGGAATTTGATGAATTATTGGATAAAGGCTATCTAGATTTAGAAAAAGATATTTTACTCCCGCTACTAACAAAGCAAGCAAATTTTTGGGAACAAATATGTACGCCTGAATATTTTACAGATGTGAATGGTGTTCCTAGATATCAAAAAGGTAAAAAGGGTTTATTAAGTGGAGAGAAGTATTTAATTTTACCGGCCTATTCTCCTGAAAATCACCCGATTGGTTATGATAGTCATCTTACTGCAAACGCAACAATGGACATTGCAGCTGCAAGGGATGGACTTTTCATGGTAATTGAACTGGAAAAGGCGGTCAAGCGTCCTGGTTATGAAAGAGCCGTCCGAAAATGGGAACGACTTCTTAAGAAATTACCTGAGTATCTTTATGATGAGGACGGGGCTTTACGTGAATGGTCGATGATAAGTTATAAAGAAAATAATAATCATCGACATTTAAGTCATTTGTATCCGGCTTGGCCAGGTTATGAAACGAAAACAGATTCAATTTTATCAAAAGCAGCGAAAAAGGCATTAGAAAACCGAAATACAGCCAATACGAAAGATGCAACAGCTGGTCATGGCTGGATGCATAAGGCACTTGTTTCGGCACGACTTAAAGACCCTAAAGGTGTTGTCGATTCCCTTCTTCCAATGATGACTCACCAGGGTTATTACACATCATTAATGACCGACCATGATACAGACAGAAGTCATAATAGCTATTGTACCGATACACTTTATGCTACAGTCGCGGTTATTCATGAGGTGCTATTGTATTCGAATAAGAATGAAATTGAGTTGCTGCCTGCACTTCCTTTAGATTGGTCTTCAGGTATGATCCATGGGTTGACGGCTCGTACACAAGTTGAAGTTCAAAGGTTATCTTGGGATTTGGATAAGAAGTCAGTGAATGTAACAATTTGCTCCCATTCAAATTCGGATCAAGTTATCCAAATGAAACTCGGTTTTTCTTGGAAAATGGCAGAAGTAGATGGCAAAATAAGTTATAATGAATTTAACGAGAATTTGAAAGTATCTTTAAAAGCGGGTGTCGAGTTAACGATTAACTATACATTGATATGAAAAATGTAAATCATACCAACAGATGTAAAAGCACTCATTTTAACTAATTGGGTGTTTTTGCATTCATGCATAAAAGATTAGGAGTGAGGATGATTATGAAATTTTTACATACAGCTGATTGGCACTTAGGCAAGATTGTTCAAGGTGTTCATATGACAGATGATCAAGATTACATATTAAAAGAATTTATTAAGGCTATTGAGACTGAAAAACCTGATGCGGTTGTTATAGCAGGGGATTTATATGATCGAGCGGTACCACCTACTGAAGCTGTGTCGTTACTCGATAATGTTCTTGAAAGGATCATTTTGCACTTAGAGGTACCAGTTATTGCGATTGCCGGTAATCATGACAGTCCAAGCCGGCTGCATTTTGCAAATAAAATTATGCGATCTAAAGGCTATTATGTAACAGGGGAACTATCGAGCCAACTTGAGCCAGTTAAATTAGAAGATGAACATGGTGAGGTGCACTTTCACACGGTTCCTTATACAGATCCCAGTCAGGTGCGGACGTTATTTGGAAATGATGACATAAAATCACACGATGATGCGATTAAAGAAGTGGTGCATCACATCGAACGTGATATGGATCCGAACGCACGTCATGTTTTTGTTGGTCACTTATTTGTGACACCTCGTGGCGAAGAAAAGGAAAACACCTCTACTTCTGAACGACAGTTATCTGTTGGAGGGGCGGAACATGTTTCAAGTGAGCATTTTAAAAACTTTCATTACACAGCTTTAGGTCACTTACATCAGGCACATAAAGTCCATTCAGACAACATTCGATATGCAGGTTCGCCACTAAAATATTCGGCTTCTGAAGAGCGCCATCAAAAAGGCTATTACGTTGTAGAAATTGACGAGCATGGACACACATCAATCGAAAAGAAAAACTTGATCCCTAAGCGTGATATGAGAATTGTCCGAGGCAAAATGGAAGATCTCCTTAGTCAACCTCGTAACGATGATTATGTCTTTGTTCACTTAGAAGATGAGACACCTGTTTTATCACCAATGGAAAAAATTCGTGCTGTCTTTCCCAATACGTTGCACATTCAACGCGATGTGTCGATAACGGGTGCATTAAGTTGTGACGCATCTACTTCAACGCCAGTTCGTCATAAAATGGATCATCTTTCTTTGTTTAAAGCTTTTTATCAAGAGGTTAAAGGAACGGTGTTAACTGATGAATCAGAAGCAATCTTTAAAGATGTATTAGAAGAAGTAAATGAAGAGGAGCGTCGTAAATGAAACCTATCAAATTGACCATGACAGCATTTGGCCCATATAAAGATCAAGAAGTCATTCAATTCACGGATTTAAATGCACATAAATTATTTGTTATATCAGGTAAAACCGGTGCTGGTAAGACGACTGTATTCGATGCGATTTGTTTTGCTTTGTATGGAACGGCAAGTGGTGAAGATCGTGGTGAGGCGAGAATGTTGAGAAGTCATTTTGCTGATGAACAGGTACATACCTCGGTTGAATTTGAATTCGAACTTCAGTCTAAACGTTATCGTATTTTTAGACAAATGCCTCACATTAAGAAAGGGAACAAAAGTGCCACTGGTGACAAGTATGAGTTTTATCAGCAATTAGAAGATAAAGAAATTCCTTGTGTTGACCGTCAAATGGTCAGTGAAATCAATCAAAAGGTAAAAGACCTAATCGGCTTATCAGAAGATCAATTTAAACAAATTGTTATGTTACCTCAAGGTGAGTTTCGTAAATTACTAACCTCTGAGACGGACAATAAAGAACTTATTTTACGTAAAATATTTAAAACAGAACCGTATTTATGGTTTTCGAATAAAATGAATGAAAAACGAATAAAAGCTGAAAAAGCGTATAAAGAAGCCCATATGTATTTAAAACAACAAGTAAGTCATATTCGTGAGTCGATACCAGAACGTGAGGGTTCAAGGTTAAAAGAAGTGTTCGAGCAAGGTGAATGGCTACCTCAACAGATCATAAAAGGTTTAGAAGATGAAAATGTCTATTATAAAAAAGAACTTGACTTAAGTAAGAAGGCGTTTGATCGAGCTAAGAAAGCTTATGATGAAAAATACAAAGCTTATTACCAAGCGGAAGCAACGAATCAACAATTTGATCAATTAAAAGAAAAAGAAGCTGAGCATCAAGCGTTAAATGCACAAAAAGAAGAAATGAATGAGAAAAGAGAGTTGTGGAAGCAAGCTGAACGAGCAGCAACATTAAGTGCTTATGAAACGCAAAAATGTGAGGCTTATTCCGATGAACAAGCACAAACGCAAACGGTTGAAACGTCAAAAAAGGTTTTGGAGCAGACAAAGAATCGATTAAGTCAGGCTGAGAAAAAGTATGCTGATGAACAAAAAAAAGAAGAAGACAGACACAAAACCACGCAAGATTTGAATCGTTACAAAGAGTTATTACCTATTGTGGAAGCAGCAGACCGAAAGAAACGTAAACTTGATGAATTTGAAAAAGCAATCAAAGAACAAGAAAATGTACTGAATTCAACTAAGGAAAAAGAAACAGCATTAAGTGACGAAATTGATCATTTGAACGCTGAACTTTCAAAACTAGATGAGGTACCTGAGAAATTATTTGAGAAGAAAGAAAAGCTAAACAAAATGACTGAGAAGGGCAAGACGTTTCGTCAATATATAGATGGAACGAAAGAGATACAAACTCTAACATCAGAAGTTGAACAAGCAAAGGCATTATATAAAAAAGAAAAAAATCACTTTAAAAGTATAGAAGATTCTTGGATAAAAGGACAAGCAACTGTTCTTGCGCGGCAACTTCATGATGAAGAGCCATGTCCTGTTTGTGGAAGTATGAGTCATCCGAATAAGGCCATTCATCATGACCGTGTCCCTTCTCAAGAGGCATTTGATCAAGCAAAGGATGCTGTTAACAATACTTATGAAGTCTATATTAAGAAAAATACAGACTTAAAAGGTAAACATGAAGAAATCGAAAAATTAAGAGAGACTTTATCCGAATTTCAATTTTCAACTGATGAAGAAGCAAGTTTGTTATTTAATCAGTATTTAGCGGAAGCGAAAGCATTAGGTCAAAGTGTTAAAGATTTAGAAAAAGAAAGTGAAAAGTTAAAATCAACGCGTAAAGAAAAAGAAGAAAAGGAAAGAGAATTAAAAGCCTTAAACGAAACACTGGAAAAGCAAAAAGCAGATCTACAAACGGCTAACGTTAACTTTGCGTCTTTAAAATCAGAATATGAAAGTGAATTGAGTCGATTACCAGAAGAACACCAGACACTTTCGGGGTTAAATCAAGCCATTGAACAGTTGGAAAAGAAGAAACAGCAATTAGATGCTGCATGGGAACTGGCTCAAAAAGAGTTAACGGATGCAAAACAAGAACAAGTAACGAAAGAAACAGAATTAAATGCCGCTAAACAACAGTTAAAAGAGAGAAAAGACCGATATGAAAGAGCAATGACGCAATTTAATGACGCCTTAAAAGAAGCTGGGTTTCGATCTGAAGAGGCTTATCAAGAAGCTTTCATGTCAAAAGAGGAACGTGATCAACTTAAAGACGAGGTGGATCGATTTGACTCGAGGCTTTCAACACTTGATCAACAAATTACAGAGCTTAAAGATAAGCTAAAGAACAAACAAGAGTTAGATCTTGTTGCCATGAGTGAGGCATTGGTCGTACTCGAGAGATCAAAAGAAGAAGCTTATCAGAAACAAACACAGACACGACAGTTCGTCGATCAAACTAAACAAATGATGAGGTCGTTGACTGAAATGGTTGAAGAAATAAAGCAGAAAGAACATACTGTAAACGTCATAACGGATCTTTATGATGTGATTCGTGGTCAAAATGATCGTAAAATATCATTTGAACGTTATGTGCAAATTGAATTTCTAGAACAGATTATTGTCGCTGCAAATGAACGATTGAATCGTGTTTCTAACGGTCAATTTCACCTTGTGCGTAGTGACAGGCAAGAAAGCAGAGGGAAGCAAAGTGGTTTAAGTCTTGATGTATATGACGCCTATACCGGTCAAAATCGAGATGTTAAAACGATGTCTGGTGGTGAGAAATTTAACGCTTCCCTTAGTCTAGCATTAGGTATGTCTGATGTTATTCAAAGTTATCAAGGTGGTGTGAAGATTGATACGATGTTCATCGATGAAGGGTTCGGTTCATTAGATGAAGAGTCGTTACAAAATGTGATCGATACATTAATTGATTTACAAAAATCCGGCAGAACGGTCGGAGTTATTTCACACGTTCAAGAAATGAAAAATGTTTTCCCTGCCATTTTAGAAGTGAAGAAAACACTTGAAGGTTACAGTGAAACAACCTTTATCGTAAAATAGTAATGAAACTAAATAAACGTATAGGAAAATAAGTGATTTAATCTATAATATGATCAATCAATGTTTGAACGACTTTGTCTAATTGTTCTTCTCGGGTGATGGTGCTTTCACCATCGCCTGATTGGAATCCGTAATGTGCAAAATTTGAGTGGTTACCACCTTCAATTTCAATAAAATTTGTATGAGGGGGTAATAAATTCATCGAGTCTTGATAATTGTCATAATCGATAATGTCATCATTTGTTGCATGCAATGAAATGACAGGTTGATCAATATGACTTAAATCACTACCACTTGAAGGATAAGAGGCTAGAAAAAAGATCCCATCTATTGCTTCAATATTTTCACTCGCATAAATCGAGGCACTGGCTCCACCGAGTGAGTGTCCACCAATCCACCATTGTTTTTCAGAAGGATGAGCATCTTTAATGTCTTCAAAGGCACTAGTGTTTAAGATAGCTAAATTTAGAGGCATTTCAGGTATAAACACACGAATGCCCTTGTTTTGAAGCATCGTTGCAAAGACAGCATAGGCTTCTGGTTCGACTAGGGCACCTTGGTACAAAACAAGATTAGCTAACGCGTTTTCTGGCTCAAAGATCACCGTGTTATTGTTGGTGGAAACAGAAGATGATTGCATCGCTTCGTTTGCTTGTTCATCAGCTGAGTATGTTCTCAATTGTAAGAATAGGTAGCCGCCCATGAAGATAATCAGAATAATAATTAGGACAATTATGAATCGTTTAAAGATTTTGTTGTTTAGGGATATAGACATAGAACAAGTCTCCTTATTTTAATAATTAATACGTAAATTAAGTCTGATCACATAATAGCTATTACTGATCTTTTCAAGGTTTATTTATAGAAAGGAGGCTACTAGATTGATAGACCTTATAAGTTTTAACCGAGAAGATTATCCATTTGAGCTTTTTTCTTTTTCACATATTAGTATGATCATTATAGCATGCTTATTAATATGGGTGATGTCACATTATCGACATGCAATTAAGCAAAAGGGAGCTGGAATTTTAAAATACAGCTTACTCGTTATTTTAATAGGGGGAGAAATCACATTTCATTTGTGGTTCTTCGTACATGGCGAATGGGATTTGACAACGAATTTGCCGTTACAATTATCATCACTTTCCCTCTATTTATGTGCGATCATGTTAATAACGAATCATTATAAAATGTTTGAGGTGACATTTTTCATTAGTGTGGTAGGTGGTTTTATTGCGATGATCACCCCGGAGCTTTTCTTCGGATTTCCTCATATGCGTTTTTTTCATTTTTTTATTGTCCATGCTGCGATGATCGCTTCTAGTTTTTATATGGTCTGGATTGAAGGGTTTAAAGCGACTGCAAGATCCGTCATTCGCTCATTTATTACATTAAATATCATCGCTGCTTTTGTTTTTATGGTGAATCAATTGATTGATGCGAATTATATGTTTTTAGCAGGGAAACCGAGTAATGTCAGTGTGATAGACTTTTTAGGTCCATATCCTTGGTACATTATTCCGCTTGAAATAATCGCTTTTACATCATTTTGGATGCTTTATTTTATCTATTTTAAAGCAAATAAAAAGCAGCAAACAACCTCCTAGTTATAAAGGAAGTGTTTGCTGTTTTGTTATTGGTGGACTGTTAACACATAGTCTTCAATCACTTGACTGACACCTTCATTGTTATTTGATGCTGTTGTTAAATTGGAACGATTTTTAATTTCATCAGGTGCATTTTCCATTGCGACACCGAGTCCAGCGTATTCGATCATTTCAAGGTCATTATAACTATCACCCATTGCAATGATCTCCTCTTGTTTAATCCCTAATGATTGTGCAAGTTGATTTAATCGTGTTCCTTTTGTAATTCCTTTTTCCGTAAATTCCAGAAAGTAGGGTTTAGATCGAAACACACTAAACACGTCAGTAATTGAAGGTTCTTTGATTAGTTTTGATTGAATCGCTTCTAACTTTTTAGGTTCATCGACCATGAGAACTTTAACGGGCTCTTTTGTGACGTGATCCATAAAGGTATCAACTTTTTCAATCGGCAGTCCTGTAATATCGGATTCGATTTGAGTGTATGGATTAATGTCTTCAGTAATAATAACATCATCAATATAAGTATGGATGTATGTATTTTCGATTTTACTTTGTTCAAACAAGAAGTTTACTTGTTCACGTGTCAGCGTACTGTTTAACACCAATTCATCGGTTCTGTAATTTAATACGTTAGCGCCATTGAAAGATAAAATGTAACTACCATAATGATCAAGCTTTAACTCTTCAGCATACGGACGCATGGCTAGAGTGGGTCTACCGGAAGCGAGTACAACTTTTATACCTTGTTCTTGAGCTCGTATGAGTACTTCTTTTGTTTTGGGTGAAATGGTATGATCATCTCTCAGCAAGGTATCATCTAAATCTAGTACAATCATTTTGTATGTCATGTTTTTTGTCCCCTTTTATTTTCTATATTTGATTCATTGTACTAAATTGAAAGTGAATTGGACAGTCTTATGAGAAAAAAAGACTGAAAGAACTTGTAAATAGTCCTTTCAGTCTTAAGCTTGTTATTTAACTGATTAATTTTTAATCGGTTTTTTCAAAATACCCAATAATAAAGCCGTCACAATTGATCCGATTAAAATAGCTAAGAAGTAAAGAAATGCACTACCTTCAACTAAACCAATAACAAAAATTCCCCCGTGTGGTGCGGGAAGTCCAATGTTAAAGATCATCGATAGTCCGCCTGCCACTGCCGAACCAGTGATTAAAGATGGAATAACCCTTCCAGGGTCAGCTGCGGCGAATGGAATAGCGCCTTCTGTAATGAAGCTGGCTCCCATAACAAAGTTTGATTTACCAGCGTCCAACTCTTCACGGGTGAAGCGATTTTTAAAAATCAATGTAGCGATTGCAATACCGAGTGGTGGAACCATCCCACCAGCCATAATGGCTGCATGTGGTGTTAAAAACCCTTCTGCAATCATAGCAATACCAAATGTATACGCTGCTTTATTGACAGGTCCACCCATATCAACGGCCATCATACCACCTAGAATAATACCTAATAAGACAGCGTTTGTTGTTCCCATACCTTGTAACCATTCACCTAGTGCGAGGTTAAAGGCACCGATTGGAATTTCAATAACGTAGTACATGAGCATACCTGTTGTAAAGATGCCTAAAACAGGATAGATTAAAATCGTTTTGATGCCTTCAAGTGAAGCGGGTAAGTTTTTGAATAGTGCTTTAAATCCTAAAATAAGATAACCAGCTAGAAAGCCTGCGATTAAGCCACCTAAGAAGCCAGACTCACCTTGAGCAGCTAGAAAGCCCCCAACCATCCCTGGTGCGAGTCCAGGACGGTCAGCAATACTCATTGCAATAAAACCAGCCAATACTGGAACCATCAAGCCAAATGCATTTCCGCCACCAATCGTATTTAAGGCTTCAGCAAATGGATGATAAGTAGGTGAATCAGGGACATGGGCTTCAATATCAAACAAGAAACCAAGTGCAATTAAGATACCGCCCCCAACTACAAATGGAAGCATGTGTGAAACCCCGTTCATTAAATGACGATAAAAGGCGTTACCTTGTTTTCTTGGTGAAGAAGAATGGTTTCCTTCTGCTGAATGAATCGGTGCATTAGGTGCGAGCGCTTGTTTGATGAGCTCTTCAGGTTTGTGAATGCCGTCTGTTACTCCCGCTTCAATTAACACTTTGCCACCAAAACGATCACGATCAACCTTTGTATCAGCAGCAATGATGATTGCATCAGCTGATTGAATTTCTTCATCTGTTAAAACGTTTTTAGCTCCTCCAGATCCTCGTGTTTCAACCTTCATATTGATATTTAATTCCTTAGCTTTATCTTTAAGTGCATCCGCAGCCATAAAAGTATGGGCAATACCCGTGGGGCAACCTGTTACGGCTAAAATCGTTTGTCTGTTATGTTGCTCGGAGCTTGAGTCATCTTCAGCTTGTTTTTCGTTTTCTTTACGATCAATGATTGAAAGAATGTCTGCTTCATCCCTTGCATCTAATAATTGTTGTCTGAATGAGGTGTCCATTAGCATACTTGATAAGCGTGCTAACGTATCAAGGTGCTCATTGTTTGCGCCTTCTGTAGCTGCGATCATGAAAATCAAATGACTATCCTGGCCATCTAAAGCATCATAATCCACACCAGACTGAGATCGTGCAAATGCAATTGCGGGCTGTTTTACAGCATTTGATTTAGCGTGAGGTATGGCAACTCCATCCCCAATGCCTGTTGTTGTATGTTCTTCTCTTTTCAAAATGTCGCGCTTAAAGCGATCAGCGTTACTCAGCTTGCCAGCACGATCAAGCATCTTTACCATCTCATCAATGGTATCTGATTTGGAACTTGCGGATAAATTCAGATCAATAGTCGCTTCTGTTAACAGTTCTGTAATTCTCATTGTAAAACCTCCTAAATAATAGAGTAAAAAATAATGAGTTCATGAAGCTCAATTCTTAATATAAATAGCATAACTGAAACGCTTTCAAAAATCAATCATTTTTATTCATTTTTTATCATTTACAATCAAAATCGATCAAACCTTAATAATGTTTAACGTTTTATTATAAAGGTAATAGACAATATTAGAACATCAAAAAGAAAGGATGAAATTAATGAAAGTATTAGTTATAGGCGCAAATGGCCAAATTGGAAAACATTTAGTTAAGATGATTCAAGATACAAGTGATATGACAGCCAAAGCGATGATTCGTAAAGAAGAGCAAAAAGATTATTTTGAAAAGCTCGGAGCTGAAACAGCTGTTGTTGATCTAGAATCATCGATTGAATCAATCCAAGCAGCAACAGAAGATGTTGATGCTGTGGTGTTTACGGCAGGATCTGGTCCAAATACCGGTAAAGATAAAACGATCATGGTTGATTTAGATGGTGCGGTTAAAACGATTGAAGCGGCTAAAAAAGCGGGCGTTAAGCGTTATGTAATGGTAAGTTCATTTGATACAACACGTGAAGAGATTCAACGAGCACCTGAAGGTTTCGCGCCCTACGTTGTAGCTAAGCATTATGCTGATGATTGGTTAAGAAAAGCAGATATGGATTATACGATTGTTCATCCGGGTGGTCTTACGAATGATGATGGAACAGGAAAAGTTACGTTAAAAGAGAAAACAGATCGAGGAAACGTACCTCGAGAAGATATTGCGCACGTGCTATTAGAAACGCTCCAAAAACCTTCGACAATAGGTAAAGAATTTCAAGTGATTGAAGGCGATCAAACCATTAGTGAATCGTTAGATCAGATTAAATAAAGTTATAAAGAGGATGTAAACTAGGCGAGCAGTGCATATTGTTGCATTGCTCGTTTTTATATGTTCACGAATTCGTCATTGAATTATCAGAATTTGTCGAAAATAAAAGTGAAAAAAATGCGCATCTATATTATAATGAGACTATAAGCACAGGACTTGTTACATGATGGGGGTGAGCGAAGGTGACGCTATCAATGATACTTATTAGTAATATCTTGATTTTACTTACGGTTTTGTTTATTTATAAAAAAAGAGAAAAACAAAAATCAGATGAGATGGTAGAACGATTTCATCATCTCGCTCATAATAGTCAATCCTATTTGTGGGAAGTCAATATAGAGGGCATTTTAACTTATGTGAGTCCCAATATTAAATCCATACTCGGTTATACTAAAGAGGAGTTAGTTAACAAGTGGTATTTTTATGATTTATTAGATCAAAAAGATCAAGAAGCGATGAAAGATATCGTATTTGATCGAATGAAACAAGGTTTACCATTAAAAGACTATGAGAATAGACAAAGAATGAAAAATCAAAAAATCAAATGGTTTTTAACATCCGCTAGGCCGATATATAAAGACGGAAAAATGGTCGGTTACCGGGGTAGTGACGTAGAAATCACGAAGCAAAAACAAAGTGAAGAGAGCCAAATCGATTCACAAGAAAGATACCGATCGATTATTACGGTATCAAATACAGGTGCCTGGGAGTATCGATCAGCTAGCGATGATTTATGGTGCAGTAAACAATATTTCACAATGCTAGGCTATGATAAAACAGATTATGATTGGACGACACGTCAAAATTTTCTTAGTACTTGGATTAATTTAATGCATCCATCAGATCGCAGGGAATCAAGTAATAAGTTCAAAAACTATATTCAAAGCCCGAAAAATACAATGTATGAAAATGTGTTTCGTTTATTACGTAAGGATGGAACTTACGCTTGGATTTGGTCAAGGGGTAAGACGTTGAAGGATTCTGAAGGAGATTATACTGACCTAACAGTAGGTACCCACATCGATATTACTGAAATGAAACAATTAGAAGAAAGGCTGTATCTAGAAAAAGAACATTTTCATAAGACATTGCTTTCAGTGAGCGATGGGGTTATTACAACAGATGAAAGAGGTAAAATTGTTGTAATTAACCAAACAGCTAAAAATTTAACAGGGTATGAGCCAGAGACAGAAAACAAATTATTTATTGAAGATGTACTCCATTTAACAGATGAAGATACAGCTGAAAAGACGCTGTTTAATATGAAAGACTTAGAAAAAAGCACTGGATTGAAACGGTCGTGTTTGAAGCACCCCAATGGCGAATCGATTACGATTGAATACACAGTTAATCAAATACGATCACAAAATAATGAAATGTTAGGCATCGTTTTTGTATTTCGTGATATTTCAGAACGAATAAAAAAAGAAGAAGAAGTAACGTTTCTTAGCTTACGGGATCAATTGACGGGTCTTTATAATAGACGCTATTTCATTGAAATGATGAAAGAGTTAGATAGAAGCGATCAAATGCCGATTAGCATCATGATGATTGATGCTAATGGTTTGAAATTAATGAATGATGTATTCGGTCATAAGGCTGGAGATGAGCTTCTGCAAAAAATCGCTAGCTATTTAACTCAGCATTCAAGAGAACACGATATAGCTTTTCGCGTTGGAGGCGATGAATTTGTTTTACTCCTACCGAAAACACCTCTTATTCAAGCTGATATGTTAATGAAAAAAATTGATAAAAGCGTTAAGCAAGATAAAACGCATTTTCTTCCTCTTACGTTATCGATTGGTTTAGCGACTAAGAAAAATGAGGAAGATGATATTTACCGAATCTATCGACAAGCTGAAGACCGTATGTATATTAAAAAGATGAGTGAGCGAACAGAGTTAAGACATGACATGATCGATAAGATTATCGATCAATTACACGATCACATTCCAAATGAACGTGATCATGCGAATGAAGTAAGACGTTTATCAACAGATTTAGCTAAAAGGATCGGGATGTCTGAGGATCAACAAAAGGAAATTGCTCAAATCGCTTGGTTTCATGACATTGGTAAAATTGTTTTATCTAAAGATTTATTGTTAAAATCGTCACCTCTAAATCGAGAGGAAGAGCACCAACTGAAGCGCCATCCTGAAGCAGGATACAGCATATTAAGTGCTGTTAATCATTACGCGTCTTTTGCGGATCCAATTCTATCGCACCATGAAAAATGGGATGGAAGCGGCTATCCAAAAGGATTAAATCAAGATCAGATCCCTTTATATGCAAGAATTATTGCCATTACAGAATCTTATGACCAAATGAGACGCGACCAACCCTATCGAAAAGCTCTATCTTCAAAGGAAGCTAAACAAGTATTAATTGAGCAAAAAGGAAAGCAATTTGATCCTGAATTAGTGGATGAATTTATTCAACACGTTTTAACTAAATAAATAAAAGGTGAAATGAGTCTGGGACAAAACAAAAATGAATATCTTAAAACACGAACAATCCGATCAAAAGGTCACCGCAATCTGAAATGGACTCCCTTTCTGCTCACACGGCCTCAGCTAACTTTAGAAGCAAAAATCGCTTCTAAAGTGGATCTTCAGCTCGTGCTTTTCCCGCAAGAGTCTCGTCCATTCCAGATTGCTGTGAAATATGTAAACAAATAGCCGGACAAAAAATAGTTAAAATACTATTTATGTCCGGCTATTACATTGACTTATTTACTTTTGTTTCAGACTCTTTTCTTTTTTTATAAAAAAGGGAAATCCTTTGTTTCAAGGCTCTAAATTAGCTATAATATGTTTGAAATGAACCCAATAGGGATGTGATGAAGTATGCCAACTATTCTGGTCGTTGATGACGATGCACATATTCGTCAATTAATTCAATTGTATTTAACAAATGAGAAGTTCACAGTTATAGAAGCGAATGATGGTGAAGAGGCTTTAGATGTAATGGCTCAATCACCAGTAGATTTGGCGATTATTGACGTGATGATGCCTAAAGTAGATGGTGTTGAATTAACAAAAGAAATAAAGCGCTATGATGCCATTCCAATCTTGATGGTAACGGCTAAAGGCGAGTCAGAAGATAAAGTAAAAGGATTTAATGCAGGAACAGATGATTACTTAGTAAAACCATTTGATCCGATCGAATTAGTGTTACGTGTGAAGGCTTTACTGAAACGTTATAATGTAATGACAGACAAACAAAACACAATTAAAGACGTGACGATCGACCTCGAACGACTCATCGTTCAAAATGAAGAGATAACTCTAGAGCTAAAACGAAAAGAGTGTGAATTGCTCTTTGAATTATCCAAAGAACCAGGTCGAGTCTTTACAAGAGCTCAACTTGTTGATAAAATTTGGGGCTTCGATTATGAAGGAGATGAACGGACAGTCGATGTTCATATTAAACGATTACGAGAAAAACTTATACCGTTTGATTCCATTCAAATTACAACGGTTAGAGGATTAGGTTATCGAATGGAGGCTGTCGATTAAATGCGCCGAAGTCTATATTGGCAGTTTGTGACGACGTTTATCACGGGCGTCATTTTAAGTTTAGTTTTGTCGTATGGCATTACATCTATATTTTTTCAAAGTGAAGTGATCCATCAAGAGGAGATGGAAGATACGTCCCAGTACGTTGTTGAATTATTAGATATGGTGGATACAGATGACTTGCCTAGGTTATTAGATTTGTTGAATGATTTTGGTGTTGAGGCGGTCATATTGGATGAAACAGACGAGCCATATTTACCAAATATGAATACCGAGTTCATCACTGAAGAGATGGTTGATCAAATAAATGCGAATGAAACATCAGAGATTACAACGTTCACCCCCGGGAGACGTGATCTTGTTCGATACATCGGAACGCCAGTTGACTATGAAGGTGAACGGTTTACGTTATTTGTTAAAATGAATTTCGAAGATGAGTTTGCGGGATCTAGACGTCTTACATTAAACGCGCTTATCCTTGTTTTAATTATTGGTAGTGTATTTATTATTTTAGTATCTCGCTATTTTGTGTCGAGTATTCGTTCAATAACAGATGCAGCAGAACAGCTTAAAATGGGAGATTTTAATGTCCAATTAAAAAGTGAGCGCGAAGATGAAGTCGGTCGATTAATTCGAAGCTTTAATCAAATGGCTGAATCACTTAAAAATATGGATGAAGTACGAAAAACGTTTGTTAGTAACGTTTCTCATGAAATTCAATCGCCCTTAACATCGATTAAAGGGTATGCTCGAGCACTCGTAGATGGTGTTGTCAAAAAGGAAGATGAGCACGATTATATGATGATCATCTATAAAGAAGCCGATCGATTATCTCGATTGTCTGATCACCTCTTACGAATGGCTTCGTTAGATTCAGACAAACATCCTGTAAAAAAAGCACCTTATCGATTAGATGAGCAAATTCGTCGAGTGATCTTATCAACTGAGATGCTTTGGCAAGAAAAAGACTTAGAAATTAAATTAGATTTGACAGATGATGTGATCGAAGCAGATCAGGATTTAATGGAACAAGTTTGGTTGAATTTAATTGTGAATGCGATCAAGTATAATCATGCAGATGGTGAGATTCATGTGTCCAATTACGAAGAGGACATATATAGGGTCGTTCGCGTTAGCGATAGGGGTATAGGAATTCCTGATGATTCAATCCCTTATTTGTTTGATCGCTTTTACCAAGTTGATCAATCACGGACAAAGACGCGTTCAGGAAACGGTCTAGGTTTATCTATTGTTCAGCGTATTGTTGCTCTACATGGAGGCTATATTGATGTCATCAGTGAAGAAGGTGTAGGAACGACATTTTTTGTGTATTTACCCAAAAAATAATATAAAATTAGTGTTTAGTTCATATTCAGTTCATAAAGTGGGTATATACTAACCTCAAGATCAATACATTGAGGTAGGTGACTACTGTGACTTATTATGACTCTAATTGGAGTCAAGCCCAAACAGATCATTACAACCAATTAACAAAAGAAAAATCAATTATGGAAAACATAGCATCCTCTTTGCAAGAAGAAGGAATCGATGCTACTGTAATAAAGAAAATCAAAATGCCTGAAAGGTAGTGAAAAACATGTTTTTATTTCATCCAATGGATTTCTTAATTTTCATTGCGTTCGGTTTAGCAATGTGGGCGCAATCTAAAGTGAAAAGTAATTTTCATAAATATGCGCGTGTCCAAGCGAATGCACAAGTGACAGGGTTACAAGTAGCTAGACGTATTCTTGATCAAAATGGCTTATACGATGTGACGATTGAACGATCAAAACGAGGAGATTTATCGGATCATTACGATCCACGTTCGAAAACGGTTCGATTATCAGGACCGATTTACAGCGGTTCTTCCATTTCATCATTAGCAATAGCTGCCCATGAGGTGGGTCATGCGATCCAACATGCTAAAGGTTATTCAATGCTTAAATTCAGATCTGCATTGTTCCCTGCAGCCAACCTTGGTTCAAGGATGGCACCACTTTTATTAATTTTAGGGATTATGGCAGAGTTTAATCAGTTAATTGGCGTAGGAATTGGATTGTTCTCAGCAGCTGTGCTATTTCAAGTTGTCACGCTTCCTGTTGAATATGATGCAAGTAGACGTGCGAAGAATCAATTGATGGAGATGGGATTTGTCACTGCTAATGAGAAAAAGGGTATTAGTAATGTATTAAATGCGGCCGCTCTAACATATGTTGCAAGTACGTTAATTGCTGCTCTTCAACTCTTGAAATTTGTTATGATCTTTGCTGGTAGACGTGACTAAATAAAAGGAGATCACTATGTTCGGATTAAAGCTTAAAAGCCTAACAAAACGCATTTTGTTAGGCTATTTTTTTTACGTTGTTATAACAGGTGTGGTGATGTTTTGGTTACTTCAGCCAACCGAAGTAAAGGTAGGGTCAACGGATGATCTTTCTTTTCGTGAAACAGATGAAAAAGTGGCATCGATTGATGAAAGAGATGATGCGTTTAAAGTACGATTAGATTTAATAGAAGCGGCTGAAGAGTCACTTGTAATGAGTTATTATGCGATGCAAGGTGGCTATACCGTTGATTTATTTTATGATGCTATTTTAGAAGCAGCCGAACGCGGTGTTGACGTTCGGTTTATGATCGATGGTATTTTCCATAACATGCGCTTTCAAGATCGTCACATTGAACATATTTTTAATGAGCATCCTAACATTGAGCTTGCTTATTATGAGCGATTTTCTTTTTTGAAGCCGTGGTCATGGCACAATCGGTTACATGATAAATTTATGATTGCAGATGAGAAAAAAGCTTTGATTGGTGGTCGGAATATAGGTGATAAATATTTTGCAGATGATGGTGTAATGACAGTGTCTAATGATCGAGATCTGCTTATCATCAATCCAAACAATCGTGAACCAGTTATTATTCGGGATATGCTAAATTATTTTGATTACGTATACGAGAGTGACTATGTTGAGGTTCAGTCAAATAGTCGGCTGGCTTCGATCAATGACCGTAGAGCTAAACGTTATAAAGATGATTTAAAGGAACGTACGCAACAATTAAAAAATGAGTATAACGATTTTTTTGAAGAAAGCATTCATTGGTCTGATGCTGCACGTCCTGTCAAACGGGCTGAATTTGTTCACAACTCGATTGATCGATTTTATAAACAACCTCATGTTCTTAGACGTCTGCTACTGCAAGCTGAAAAAGCGAACGATTCATTAATGGTTCAAACCCCTTATTTAATTCCAACACGACCACTCAAAGAAAAAGTTGAAGCAATGAACATTGATCAGCTAAATAAAGCCGTTTTAACAAATAGCTTAAGTGCTACTTCAAATATAATGGCACACAGTGGTTACCGTAATCACCGTAAGAAACTTAAAAATTCAGATGTTACACTCTATGAATATCAAGGTCCTGACTCATCGTTGCATATGAAGACATGGCTTTTTGATCAAGATGTAGCGGCGGTCGGTTCGTTTAATGGTGATGCAAGGAGTACTTATTTAAATACAGAGTCGATGTTAATCATCGAGAGTCCAGAGTTAGTAGCAGATATCCATGACTATAATCATGCGTCTTATCTTAGTAATAGTTTGACCGTTGATAATCGAGGGAAGAATGAGGTAAGAGAAGATGAAAGCCCTTTATCCAAAAAGGTAATGACATGGCTTATTCGTCCGATTGCAAGAGGGATTGCTTATTTACTCTAATAATTCCTGTTAGGATGTGAAAACATGCAGACACTGGAAGATATAAAACTAGCTTATGAAGAAGCCTTACTAAATGGGAAAACAAGAGAGGGCTATGAATTAATTCAAGAAGCGCTCAATGAAGGACAATCGTTAATTGATATTTATTTGATCATAGCTGAAGCGATGTATAGTATTGGTGACTTATGGGAAACCAATGATATTTCGATTGCGCAAGAACATGCGGCGACCGCTATTACACAGTTTGTTCTCACACAAATAAGTGCCGAATCCATCAAACACTATAGTCCACTAGATACAAAAGCCTTCATTTTTTCAATTGAGTCCAATACGCATTACTTAGGTATTCAAATGATTAAAAGTGTTTTTAATGTGTATGGTATTCAGACATTTGATTATGGTCCTAATGTTCCCAATACAGACATCGTAAATGAAATAAGTGAAAAACAACCACATTATGTTGCCTATTCTGTCTCAATGCCTGATCATATTGACAAAGCTAAACAGTTAAGCCAAATGATAAGAGAATGTCCGACGGGGACTTCACCGATGATTATTATAGGAGGGTATGCATTCGTAAAAGAGCCTCATTTGTTGGAACAAGTCGATCACGATTATTATTTCCCTACTATTTTGGAATTAGAAGACTGGTTGAGAGAACAGACTAACATGATACCATCAAACACATAATCAACTTGGGGGCGACGAAGATGCAAAACAATCGTGAATTAACAATGGAATCGATGCATCATTTATTTAATCAAGCACAACTATCATTGTTTCTAGTGAATCTTGATGGATCCATTCTAAAGAAATATGGTTATGCACAGTTTCAGCTTGAGGCTGAATTAAACTCCATTTATCAAATTGTTGATAATCATTCGAAAAATCGATTAGAAAAAATATTGAAGGATGAGAAGAAAGAAGGAACGACAGATATTTATCTGTTAAGTTCAACGCACCCAGCTGCTTTTTTTCTAACGTATGTAAAAGAACAAGATTTAGTCTGGCTTTTTATTCTACCGTATCCGCCAGAATATTCTCAAATGGTATCTAATATGCTTGATGCTAATGCAGAGTTGACTAAACTGTATGAGCAAAAAATTCAACTTGAATATGAGCTTAAACATCATATGAAAGAGCTAGAGAAATTAAGTATTACAGATCCTTTAACTGGTTTGTACAATCGTCAATATTTTTATGATTATGTCAATGAGAAACTTGAGTCTAGAGATAGTTGGCAAATGTTATCGTTAGTGATGATTGACTTTAATGATTTCAAGAAGGTCAATGATCAATATGGTCACAAAACGGGTGACTATTTATTAAAAGAGTTCGCTCACATTATACAATCACAATGTGACATGGCGTTTCGTTTTGGTGGCGATGAGTTTGTAGTGGTATCAGTTGATCTGTCGCACGATGTGATTAAAAAACGTCTTGATCATATAAATCGATTGTTTTCTCAAAAAACAGAAATTGTTTCATTGTCATACGGCATTAGTTCTATTTCTAAGGATAAAGCCGGTCAGATTGGTACTAATCAAGATATTGATCATTATTTAAGATTAGCAGATCAAGCGATGTATCGTTATAAACAAGCATATAAAAATAACTCGAAAGAAATGGATTAAATAATTTTCATGTGAAGCCTTTAAAATATTTTTCTAAAGCCGATATAAGAACTAAATGGAGAATATAGAGGAGTTGGCAATGTTATGGATGTAAACAACGTTATGTCTCAAGGAGCATTTTCAAGTCGGTCTACACAAGAGCGTTCAACTGTAGTACCAGATAGAAGTGCATCACATGTTCAACCAACGACCCAACCAACAAGAGAAGCAGAACAACATAGCCACTCAAGTGATTTAAATGATCGAAGAGCTGATATAGAAAGTATGGTTGATGGTCTTAATGAATTCTTAGAACCTGTTCGTACATCGATCAAATTTGAAATGCATGACAAACTTGAGCGTTACTATGTAAAAGTGGTCGATTCACAAACAGAAGAACTTATTAGAGAAATTCCGCCTGAAGACATGTTGGATATGTATGCAGCAATGGCTGAATTTATGGGTTTTATTGTAGATGAAAAAATTTAAGCGAGGTGTTTTAATATGAGAATTGGCGGTATGGCCTCAGGTATGGATATTGACGGTATCATGGAAGACTTAATGGCAGCTGAACGATTGCCACTTGATAAAATGGAACAAGATCGTACGAAAATTGAGTGGGAACAAGATGCCTATCGTGAAGTGAATGCTAAATTTGCAGACTTAGATCAAATGATGCTCGATATGCGTTTAAGTCGTAACTATAATTCGAAACAAGCAACCACATCAAATGATGCTATCTCAGCAACAGCAAATTCGTCTGCACCTGAAGGTAGTTTTGAACTATCCGTAGAAACCTTGGCATCGAATGCGGTGTATTCATCACAAGACGAAGATGGTAACGGAACTGGGATCTCAGTAGATAGCAATGATAAAATTGATCCTTCTAAACCAATTGCCGATCAGTTAGAAAAATTAGGAATTGATGATTTTAATGAAACAATAAAGTTTACTAGTTATCACGAAGGGGAGCCAGATGGAAAAGAGTATGAAATTGAAATTTCTGATGAAGATTCTTTAAACGATGTGCTAACAAAAATTACCCGCGGTGATAATGGTGTGAGTGCTTTTTATGATGTGCAAACGGATTCTGTTATTATGGAACGCACTGAGGCTGGTGCTTATAATGATGGAGATGAAATCGTATTTGAAGATAACTCCTTTTTTACTGATGTACTTAAATTAAAAGAATCAAGACCAGGTACTGATGCAGAGTTCACGTATAACGGTGTGGAATTGAGCTCAAAAACAAATTCAACAACACTAAATAACATTGAATATACGTTCAACGATGTGACAGATGGTACATTTGTTAACGTAACAAATGATACAGAAGAAACCTTCGATATGATTATGGAGTTTGTCGATAAATATAATGATTTAGTTGAAGATGTTAATGGTCGATTACGCGAACCTTCTAATCGTGATTACCCCCCTTTAACTGAAGCTCAAAAGAATGATATGTCAGAGCGTGAGATTGAGTTATGGGAAGAACAAGCTCAAAGTGGATTATTACGGGGTGATTCTATTTTAAGCGGATCATTATCTCAAATGCGCCAAGCTTGGTCATCATCAGTTGATAATGATGGACCTTACTCACACTTTTCTGAGATTGGTATTATGACGACAGCTAATTATTTAGATGGTGGACGTTTACAGGTTGATGAAGATCAATTACGTGAAGCATTATCAGAAGATGCTGATGGTGTTCATCGTCTATTTTCAAATAGTAGTGATGACGAGGGACGAGGTATTATTAATCGCCTGGATGACGTTGTTGATAATACAAGGTCACGTATTGATAGTCGTGCAGGACGCGCAACTCAACAGCCCCATCAGTACACGCTAGGTAGAGAGATGCGTAATATTGATAATCGAATGGAATCATTCCAGCGTCGTTTGCAACAAACCGAAGATCGCTACTGGAATCAATTTAGCGCGATGGAACGCGCCATTTCTGAGATGAATAATCAATATAGCCAAATGATGTCACAATTAGGTCAACCAATGTAGTTTGAATGGATAATGGCGAAAGGATGTTTTAAAGATGGTTCAACAACACTATCAAGCTTATAAAAATAACTCAGTAAATACGGCATCACCAGCGGAATTAACGTTGATGTTATACAATGGATGTTTAAAATTTATAAAACATGCTAAAAAAGGGATTGAAAATAAAGATATTCAAATGAAGAATACGAATATCCAAAAAGCTCAAAATATTATTAGCGAATTGATGGTGACATTAGATCAGGATGCTCCGATCGCAAAAGACATGATGCCTCTTTATGATTATATTAATCGTCGCCTAATTGACGCGAATGTAAAAAATGATTTGACGATCTTGATGGAAGCATATGGCCTTGTTGAACAGTTCCGTGATACGTGGAAAGAAGTTGTGAAAAAAACGCGTATGCAAGAATATTCAGAAAGCGCGCGAGCTTAATATGCGTCCGTTAGATCAATTAAAAACAATAACGGATTCTTTGGAAAACCTTGTGAATAAACCTGTTTCTTCTAAAGATCGTGATATCGTGATTGAACAAATTCAGGATAAGTTAACCCAACGTCAAAAGGTAATCGATCAGTTAAAAACACCTCAAACTGATGATGACAAAAAGTTGGGGCAAGACATTTTAAAAAAAGATCGAGTAATTCAAGAAAAGGTTCAGGAGTTACTATTAGATGTCAAAAAAGATATGAATAAACATAAAAAACATAAAAACACATCAACTAAATATTTGAACCCTTACCAACATGTATCGGTAAAAGATGGATCTTATTGGGATAAGAAAAAGTAAACAAAAACACCGCGCTTTAAAAAAGCGTGGTGTTTTTAAATTTAAGCCTCATCATCCAATAGTTGAAGAAAGCTCTTCGTTTGTTGTTTTTCTGGGTGAACAAGCACTTTTTCAGGACTGCCTTCTTCAATAATATAACCATCATCCATAAATAACACTTTATCTGCAACACGTTTAGCAAAGTTCATCTCATGTGTGACAATGATCATCGTTTGGCCTTCATTTGCTAGTTCTTCAATGACTTTTAGCACTTCTCGGACAAGTTGTGGATCAAGTGCTGAGGTAGGTTCGTCAAACAACATGACATCAGGTTCCATCATTAAAGCACGGGCAATCGCAACACGTTGTTGTTGCCCACCGGATAAAGCATCAGGGAATTTATCCAAATGATCGATCATCCCAACTTTATCAAGTAGTGCTTCCCCTTTTTTGATAAGTGTTTCTTTGCTTTCTTTTTTCACGATAAGTGGCGCTTCAATTATATTTTCGATGACCGTTTTGTGTGGGAACAAGTGAAAGCCTTGAAAGACCATCCCAGAATATTGTCTAAGCTTTAATTTCTCTGTTTTTTTGAGGGGACGTTCGCTAAACACTTGAGTCGTATCTCCAATTGTGATCGTTCCACTGTTGGGTGTTTCAAGTAAATTTAAACATCTTAATAAGGTTGTTTTTCCGGAACCAGAAGCCCCGATTAATGCAACGACTTCCCCCTTTTTCACTGAGAAATCAATCGATTCTAAAACCGTTGTTTCATCAAACTTTTTATTTAAATTACTAATTTCAATCATCTACTCACACCTCCTATTTTTAATTGGATATATAGCGATTGTAACGCGCTTCTAATCGTTGCTGGAAATAACCGATAATCACACAGACGATCCAATAAATCAGTGCGGCTGCAATATACATTGTCATGCTTTCATACGTTCTACCTGCAACAATACGTGCTGAATATAAAAGTTCGTGAACAGTAATAACCGAAGCGAGTGATGTCCCTTTAATAATATCCATAAAAATACTAAAAGTAGGTGGTAGAGCAATACGTGTCGCTTGAGGAATAATAATGCGTCTCATCATTTGGAAGTAATTCATTTGAAGAGATTCAGCAGCTTCCCATTGTCCTTTAGGCACGGACATAATCGCTGAACGGATAATTTCCGCATTATAGCCTGCAAAGTTCAAACTAATCCCAACAATAGCCGCTACAATAGGGCTAGTGAATTGAATGCCAATGACAGGTAACCCGTAATATAAAATAAAGATGAAAACGAGTAAAGGCGTTCCACGCATAAATGATATATACGCGCGTGCAGGAAAACTTAATAGTTTGAATTTACTCATTCGTGCTATTCCAACAACCAGACCAAATAAAAGAGCGAAAAGCATGCTGAACAGTGAAATGATCATCGTTATTTGAAGCCCTTCAATCAATAAGGGTAAAGAATCAAGCGCAAGCTCAGGATTAAATAAATGTTCCCAGTGAATTTGGTTAAACCAATCAAACAAATCGATCACACCCTTCTAAAACAGAATAAAAACTCGACTCATACTAATTTTAAGAATTAGCATGTTTATCTTTCATGCGTAAAATAAAAGGTGATCAATGTATATTACATTGAAACACCTTTATTTTATTGACTATTTAAAAATCAAATTCAACAACATCGTCTGAATCAATCGGTTCAGATGCATCGGCACCTAGAAATTCTTCAGATAGCTCGGCTACTGTACCATCTTCACGTAAAGCGTTAATCGCAACTGACAGTTGTTCAGCTAGTGCGTCATTTCCTTTTAAAACAGGAATAGCACTTGTTGTTGGGTGATATTTAACTTGATCAGCAACAACTAAGTTATCATCACCGAAATCTTCGATAATTTGAGCAAGAACTAAACGGTCATTCAAGTAAGCATCTTGATTACCGTTTAAAATATCACGCAGAATAGCTTCTGTTCCACCATCGTATGCTACACCATCTGCTCCGACATATTCACTGAAACGAGCATAATTACTTGTAAGTGATCCAAGTGCAACAGGAACATCTTCAAGATCATATGCATCGTCAAATTGATCAACATCGTCTTCACGTACGATAATTGAGCCGTATGAGAATTTATATGGATCAGTAAAAGTAAATGTCTCTAGACGTTCTTCAGTAATAGCGAAATCATTAACAGCTAAATCAATTTGTCCGTTTCTTAGCGCTGGTAAAATCCCATCAAAATCCATTGTTTCAAATTCAACTTCTAAATCTAAATAATCAGCAATTTCACGTACAAGTTCTACATCGAAACCTGTTAATTCGTTCTCATCATTAAAGTAAGTGACAGGTGAATACGTACCAGATGTTCCGACAACGAGTGTTCCTTCTTCCTCAATATCGCTCCATGAGGAATCTGTACTTTCATCTTCGATTGTTTCATCTTCTGTTTCCTCTGTTTGATCTGTATCTGCATCAGTATCAGCAGGTGATTCATCATTATCTAGTGTGCACCCAATGACACCAATTAATAGAATACTCATAAATAAAAATAAAGATAGCCATTTTTTCATGTTAATTTCCTCCCCCTAATTTAATCCTGACTTTATTAATCAGAATAATATGCATTAGGATAGCATGAATTTTATAGTCCGTCAATTGATTAAACAAAAAACAATTATATTTTGTTGGTTTATACAGGATTTTTATAGGGTAATACAGAATTATAGATATAGAAAGGAGGACACTTTTATGAAATACAACATACGTGGAGAGAACCTTGAGGTGACTGGAGCGATAAAAAGCTACATTGAAAAGAAGGTTAGCAAGTTAGAGCGCTACTTCGAAACACCTCCTACATCAGATGTAAACGTTAATTTAAGTGTCTATAATGATGAACAAGAAATTGAAGTGACCATCCCGATGCCGAATCTTTTACTTCGGGCAGAGGAGAACCACACTGATTTATACGCTGCTATTGATTTAGTAGTTGATAAATTAGAACGTCAAATTAGAAAATATAAAACAAAAATCAATCGAAAGAATCGCCAGAAAGGCGCACCAAAACATATCTTTGCAGAGATGGAAAAAGATTTGTTAGAGGGTGAAGCTGAACAAGAGCAAGAAGATGATAATGGTTTAGAAGTTGTTCGTACTAAACGATTTGACTTAAAACCAATGGATTCAGAAGAAGCGATCCTACAAATGGATATGTTAGGTCACTCGTTTTACGTGTTTACAAATGCGGAAACCGGTGATACAAACGTTGTCTATCGTCGTCACGATGGCAAATATGGCTTAATTGAGCCTAACTAAAAGTAATCGATAAAAAAAGCTGTTGAGTTTTTATAACTCAACAGCTTTTATTAATTTTCTCTATTTAACAGGAATGCTTCGATGGTAAAGGCTGCCATACCAGATACCGTAGAATGAGAGCCTAGCTTTGCGCGCTCAATTGACAAGTCACGTTGATGGAAACCAATCGCATGTTCTTTAATATATCGAAGTATAGAAGGGTAAAGCATTTCTTCAGCTTCACTAAGCTGATTTCCAATGACAACATATTCTGGGTTAAAAATGTTAATACAATTTGTTAACCCGATACCAATATATGTTCCAATTTCTTCAAACAAATCAATAACTGATTGATTATCTTCCTTTGCTTGCGACATCAACTGTTTTAAGGGCGCTTCTTCATTTTCAGCTATCATATCTCGTTTGATCGCTTCATCAATTAATGCTTGAAGTGAGGCATAGCGCTCCCAGCATCCAAGATTACCGCATTGACAAGGTCGTCCATCTTTTTCAACGGTCATATGACCGACTTCACCAGCAAACCCATTTAAACCGCTGTATAATTGAGAATCGAGAATCATACCAACACCGATTCCAATGCCTATACTGGCATAGATCATATCCCTTTTTACATGTTTTCCACCATAACGCATTTCACCATAAGCACCAGCATTGGCTTCATTTTCTACAAAAACAGGACAGCTAAATTCTGTTTCAAGTTTTGATTTAAGCTGAATTTTTTTCCATTTTAAATTGGGAGCTAATAAAATTTCACCATCATGTCCGACAACAGCAGGTACGCCAACACCAATACCAATTAAACCGTATCGACTTTTAGGCGATCGATTGTTCAATCGTTCAATTAGTTTTATTAAAGTAGGGTAAACGGTGTCAAAGTCATTAGCATGTGTTTGGATCGTTTCCTGTTCAAGAATATCACCATTTAAATCAGTTAATGCTCCTAATATGTAACCAACGCCTAAATCTATGCTAATTGAATAGCCAGATTTTCCATTAAACAAAAGCATAACCGGACGCCTACCACCACTAGATTCTCCAGGTCCCGACTCTTCAACTAATTCTTCATTTATAAGTTCGCTGACAAGCGAGGAAACTGTTCCTTTATTTAACCCTGTTAATTGGGCAACACTTGCTCGTGAAATGGGTGTTTGATTAATTATCGTTGATAAAACTAATGTTTTATTTTCTTGTTTGACAACATGTTGATTCCAAGTCCGTTTCATTGATCTTGTCCACTCACTCTCTCTGCATAATTTAATTAAGTCTACTTTAACATATTGAAAACGTTAATTCTATAAACTTTGTTTGTAAATTAAACAAAGTTTGATTCCAATTTATTTACCAACTTAATATTTAATGATAAGCTATGAATATGTGAGTTAAATGCTAGATGAGGTGAAACATGGTTAAGTTAAGGGATACACTAAAAGGAATGACAAACAGAGAACGTATCGATTATTTATGGGAATATTACAAAATACATTTTTTCTTTATCATTATTTTTTTTATTATGTCTGCTTTAGTTATTAACTGGTTGTTTTTTACAGAGAGTACACAAGTAGGGTTATATGTTGTTAGTGACTCGTCTATGGAAGAGGTAAATGACATAACAGAAGCACTTGAAAGTCATGAAACGAATGATTACGGTATTGTAATGGATCATTCATATCATGAAGGAGAGTTTGATGATACCGCAAATCCGCAATTTTATGAACGATTTACAATTCGTTTGGCTGTCGGGCAAATTGATATGATTGTAGCGAATGAATCATTTGCTGAACATCTTTTTGATCGTGATGCATTTATACCATTGAATGAAGTATTACACCTTGAATCGATTAACGTGGAGAGTCGAGACACATATGATGTTAATGATGAGGTGTACGGGTTAAGAGTGAATGAATTCGATATTTTTGATGCGTCAGAAGGATTATCAAATCATTATTTATTCGTTCCCGGTTCAGGGCATAACAAAGAAGAAACGGCAGAATTTATTAAGTCCATTAACTAAGATTATTAAAAGTTTATATGATCAAAAAGAAACCGTGTAATCATAATGATTGCACGGTTTCTTATAATTATTATTTTGTGCCATAAAGGCGATCGCCTGCATCACCAAAACCAGGTGTAATATAACTTTTCTCATTTAAACCAGGATCAAGTGCCCCTGTGTAGATTGGAACTTCTGGGTGATCCTCATGAATTTTATCAATGCCTTCTTGAACAGCAATTAAACATAAAAACTTAATATTTTTTGCACCGCGCTTTTTAATCGCACTAATGGCTGCAGAAGCGGATCCGCCAGTTGCTAACATTGGATCGACAACGATTAACTCTCTTTCACCGATATCCTCAGGTAACTTTGCATAATATTCAACAGGTTCAAGCGTTTCAGGATCACGATAAAGACCAATGTGCCCTACCTTTGCAACGGGAATCAAGCTTAAAATACCATCAACCATACCAAGACCGGCACGCATGATCGGTACAATCCCTAATTTTTTCCCACTGAGACGTTTAACGCTTGTATTCGTAACAGGTGTTTCAATTTCAACGTCAGATAAAGGTAAGTGTAGAGTGATTTCATAAGCCATCAGTTTAGAGATTTCTTCAACGAGTTCTCTAAATTCTTTAGGACCTGTGTTTTTATCACGGACAATTCCGAGTTTGTGTTGAATTAATGGATGATTAAAAACATGCACTTTTTTTGTCATTAGTGATCTCTCCTTCTTTTTACTAATTGTATATAGTACAGGAGGATTCGAAAAATAACAAGAGAAAATCGCTTCTGTTATTCTTATATTTGTATAGGAACTGTATTAACATAAATGACAACAAACGAATACCCAACCATCACATTTTATGATTCTTGTTTTAAGAAAACCCCAGTGTTATGATATAATTTGGAATAGTGAGAAACAGAATAATAAAGGCATCACTTTAAATGAAATAGAGGAGCGTAAATTATGCGTCGAATGTTAAAGAAGTTATTTGACGGAAATCAACGTCAACTAAAAGAAGTACAACAAATTGTTGATCAAATTGAAGCATTAGAACCGGATTATGAGCAATTGTCTGATACTGATTTAAAAGACAAAACGGAAGAATTTAAAGAACGTTTTAAAAACGGTGAAACCCTAGATGATTTAATGGTAGAAGCTTACGCGGTCATCCGTGAAGCGTCCAAGCGTGTTCTTAATATGCGTCCATTTCAAGTTCAGCTGATGGGAGCGATTGTTCTCCATCGTGGTGACATTGCAGAAATGAAAACGGGTGAAGGTAAAACACTTGCATCGACTATGCCTGCTTATTTAAATGCGATAGCTGGTAAAGGTGTTCATATTATTACAGTTAACGAATACTTAGCAGATCGTGACGCGAAGGATATGGGCGTATTATATGAGTTTTTAGGACTGACTGTTGGATTGAATGTTAACAGTTTAACAAAGGAACAAAAAAGAGAAGCTTATTATGCTGATATTACGTACGGAACGAATAATGAATTTGGTTTTGACTACTTGCGTGACAACATGGTTCTATATAAAGAACAGATGGTACAGCGTCCACTGAACTTTGCGATTATTGATGAGGTAGACTCGATTTTAATTGATGAAGCGAGGACACCTCTAATCATTTCAGGTTCAGCGCGCAAATCAGCGACGTTATATCAACAAGCAAATGCTTTTGTTCGTACGTTAGTGAGAGAAGTTGATTATTCATTTGATGAAAAAACAAAAGGGGTTCAATTAACAGAAGAAGGGATTACTAAAGCTGAAAACTTTTTTAATATTAAAAACTTATTTGATTTAAATCATGTCACACTAACGCATCATATTAATCAAGCACTCAAAGCACACGCTTCTATGCACCGTGATACAGATTATGTGATTGAAGAAGGCGAAGTTGTCATTGTTGATCAGTTTACCGGTCGTCTAATGAAAGGTAGACGTTATAGTGATGGACTCCATCAAGCGATTGAGGCCAAAGAAGGTTTGCATATTCAAAACGAAAGCATGACACTTGCTTCTATTACGTTCCAAAACTTGTTCAGAATGTATGATAAGTTAGCAGGTATGACAGGAACAGCGAAAACAGAGCAAGAGGAATTTAGAAATATATACAATATGGATGTTGTTGCTGTTCCAACGAATAAACCAATTATTCGTGAAGATAAGTCTGATCTTATTTTTAAAACAATGGACGGTAAGTTTAAAGCAGTTGTAGCAGATATTAAATCTCGTTATGAGAAAGGTCAGCCGGTATTAGTCGGTACGGTAGCTGTTGAAACATCTGAAGTGATTTCAAATTACCTTAAAAAAGCAGGCGTTAAACATAACGTGTTAAATGCTAAAAATCACTACCGTGAAGCGGAGATCATCGAAAACGCAGGTGAACGTGGATCGGTCACCATTGCGACAAACATGGCAGGCCGTGGTACAGATATTAAACTTGGTGATGGCGTTAAGGAATTAGGTGGTTTGGCCGTGATCGGTACCGAACGACATGAATCGCGTCGAATTGACAACCAATTAAGAGGACGTTCCGGTCGTCAAGGTGATCCTGGTCTTACACAATTCTATTTATCAATGGAAGATGAGTTAATGAGACGTTTCGGTTCTGACAATATGAAGGCCATGATGGAACGTTTCAAAATGGATGATACACAACCTATTGAAAGTAAAATGATTTCAAAAGCGGTAGAATCAGCCCAACGCCGTGTTGAAGGTAACAACTTTGATGCACGTAAGAATATTCTAGCTTATGATGATGTCTTAAGAGAACAGCGTGAAATTATTTATAAACAACGATTTGATGTGATTGATTCTGATAACTTACGAGATATTGTCATGAATATGATTGAGACAGTTGTTCAAGATGTGGTCTATACGCATACACAAGATGATGACGATGCTAATTGGGATCTAGATGCGATCATTGAATATGTTCATTCGAATCTCGTTGAGTCGAACTACATCACCAAAACAGACATTGAAAATCAATCACCAGATAAGATGATTGAAGCGATCATGGCTAAAGTTGTTGAAAAATATGATGCCAAAGAAGAAGATATGGGCTCTGAACAAATGCGCGAATTTGAAAAAGTCATCCTATTAAAGATCGTTGATACGAAATGGATGGACCATATCGATCAAATGGATCAATTACGCCAAGGGATTCATTTACGTGCATATGCGCAAAATGATCCGTTACGTGAATATCAAATGGAAGGTTTTGCGATGTTTGAAGCGATGGTTCAAGCCATTAATGAAGATGCATCACGCTATGTCATGAAAGCGCAAGTTCGAGATAACTTGAAACGTCAAGAAGTAGCAAAAAATGCGACGGCTGTTTCAGGTGATGAAGGTAAAAAACAGAAGAAGAAAACACCATTTAAAAAGGCAGACAATATCGGAAGAAATGATCCATGTCCGTGTGGAAGTGGTAAGAAATATAAACATTGCCATGGAAAATAACACATTCAAACACTGGGCATCCTAAAAAAGGATGTCCTTTCAATTTATTAGTGAGGTGACGATATGGAATTAAATGAAATGAAGCATGAAATTGATAAGATGACTAACCGCCTAGCGGAATTTAGGGGGTCTCTTTGACTTAGAAGAGAAGCGAACACGGATTGCTGAACTCGAAAATGAAATGACCGATCCTAGTTTTTGGGATGATCAAACCTATGCGCAAAAAGTGATAGGTGAAGTTAACGGATTGAAAGATTTGGTTCATACGTATGATAAACATTCAGAGACACTTGAGAATTTAGAAGTTAGTTATGAACTCGTAAAAGAGGAAGATGATGCTGAACTTTATCAAGATCTAGAGGAAGAAATTAAACAATTAGCAAAAGATTTGAATGAATTTGAGTTATTTATGCTGTTAAATGAACCGTATGATAAAAATAATGCAATCCTAGAGTTACATCCAGGTGCGGGTGGTACAGAATCACAGGATTGGGCCAGTATGTTACTGAGAATGTATAATCGATGGGCTGAGTCAAAAGGATTTAGTGTCGAAACGCTGGATTACTTACCTGGCGATGAAGCAGGCGTGAAAAGTGTGACGTTATTAATTAAAGGCCATAATGCATACGGGTATTTAAAAGCTGAAAAAGGTGTTCACCGCCTTGTACGTATTTCGCCATTTGATTCATCAGGACGTAGACATACATCTTTTGCATCATGTGATGTGATGCCGGAGCTCGATGATGATATTGATATCGATATAAACACTGAGGACTTAAAAATTGATACGTATCGTGCAAGTGGTGCAGGGGGACAACACGTCAATACAACAGATTCTGCTGTTCGTATTACACACACACCAACCAATACAATTGTGACGTGTCAGTCAGAACGTTCTCAAATAAAAAATAGAGAACAAGCAATGAAGCTATTAAAAGGTAAACTTTATCAACTTGAGGTTGAAAAGCAACAAGCCGAGCTAAATGAGATTAAAGGTGATCAGAAGGAGATTGGATGGGGGTCGCAGATTCGTTCTTATGTGTTCCATCCCTACTCAATGATCAAAGACCACAGAACGAACGTTGAAGTCGGTAATACACAAGCCGTTATGGACGGGGAACTTGATCCATTTATTGATGCTTATCTAAGACAACAAATGGATTAATATAGAAGCTAAAAAACGTCGATTATTAAATAATGATCGACGTTTTTTAATGATTTCCTACATCGTGATAGAGCGATAAAACCAGTTGTCGCAAGAGTTGAGACGTGATATACTCCTTAAGGTTGAGTAAAAGAAATAGAGGTGTTAAGTATGATTGCAAAATATAGACGTCAAGGTATCTCGTCTGAGTGGTTATTACTAATTGAATATAGTTTAGTTATAATTGGATCGTTTTTTATAGCGATTGGATTTAATTTATTTTTACTACCTAACGATATTGCTTCAGGTGGTGTTGCAGGTATTAGTACGATTCTACGTGCTTTATTTGATTGGCAACCTTCTCTTGTGCAATGGGGAATCAATATACCACTGTTTGGTTTAGGGACATGGATTCTTGGTAAGAATTTTGGCATGAAGACGTTTGTAGGGACGATCGCAGTTCCCCTTTTCGTATCATTAACCAGCACTTGGAACCCTGCAACACCAGATCCATTATTAGGAGCGATCTTCGGTGGTATGGCTTGTGGGCTCGGAATCGGTATTGTATTTAGAGGTAAAGGTTCAACAGGCGGTGTTGATTTAGCTGCACAAATATTTCATAAATATGTACCACTTCCATTCGGTATTTGTATTGCGTTGTTCGATGGGTTAATCGTTTTGACAGCGACGTTTGTCTTTTCAGTCGAACAAGGTTTGTATGCACTTATTGCTCTATTCATTACGAGTCGAACGATTGACCTCGTTCAAGTTGGTTTGAATTCATCTAAAAATATTATGGTCATTACAGATGAAGTAGACTCTGTTAGAAAAGCTTTGTTACATACGGTTGATCGTGGTGTAACAGTTTGGCATGCTGAAGGTGGATATACAAAAGAAAATAGAAAAATGGTCATGTGTGTTGTTAATCAACATGAATTTAGTCGAACGACCCAGATCATAAAAGGAATTGATCCAAGTGCATTCATCGTTGTCATGAATGCAAGTGAAGTCATAGGAGAAGGATTTAGCAGAAGCTAAATCTTTCTTTTTTTATCCCTTCGATTTTCCTATCTTGATAGAGTCATAAGTACTATAAATAGTGTTGAAACTTGAGGTTAAGCAGTTTTGAAATGAAATTGTAATAAAAATAATAACAAAAAAAGTCGATTTAGATGTTATAATGTAATAGATTGAGCAGACGAAGCGTTTGTTTCAAAAGATAATTACTATAATTAAATCAAAGGTGATTGAGTTTATGATAGAATTAAAAAATGTCAAAAAGACATATCCAAATGGTGTAACAGCTCTAAATGGTATTGATATACATATCGATTCCGGAGAATTTGTTTATTTAGTTGGTCAAAGTGGTGCTGGTAAGTCGACATTTATCAAATTAATATTCCGAGAAGAGATGGCTTCTTCTGGGGACATTTATATTAACAATCGTGATTTATCAACAATGAAATGGAAAGACGTTCCTCATTTAAGACGTGAAATAGGCGTTGTTTACCAAGATTTCAAATTACTTCCTAAAATGACAGTCTATGAAAATGTTGCATTTGCACTTGAGGTCGTAGAAGAATCCCCTCGTCAGATTAGAAAACGCGTGATGGAAGTGTTAGATCAAGTTGGACTTAAGAATAAAGCACGTTTTATTCCAGATGAATTATCAGGTGGTGAACAACAACGTGTTGCGATTGCTCGTGCGATTGCCAACTATCCGAAGTTGTTAATTGCTGATGAACCAACAGGTAATCTAGATCCCGATACATCTTGGGAAATTATGAAAATATTAGAAGAGATTAACGCAACAGGAACGACCATAATCATGGCAACACATAGTAAAGACATCGTGAATACGATCAAACGTCGAGTGATTGCCGTTGAAGGTGGATTAGTTGTACGTGATCAGCATAGAGGTGATTATGGATATGAAGATTAGAACATTTAAGCGTCACTTCAGAGAAGGTTTAAAAAATACATGGCGAAACAATTGGATGACACTTGCTTCAGTTGCAGCTGTTACGACGACACTTTTACTCGTTGCGACATTTTTAGTTCTTATGTTTAATTTGAATCATGTTGCCGATGCATTAGAAGAAGATGTTCAAATGAAAGTCCTAGTTGATTTAACGGCTGATGAAGATGAGACAGAAGCACTTGGTGATGAGTTAAACGCGTTAAATAATATTGAAAGTGTAGAATTCTCATCACGTGATGAAGAGTTAGAGGGTCTTATTTCAAGTATGGGAGAGCAAGGAGATTCTTGGGGGCTTCAAGATGAAGATAATCCATTGAATGATGCTTATGTTGTGCGGGCAAATGAACCGCAAGATACTATTGAAATTGCAGAAGAAATTGAGCAAATGGATTCAGTAGAACGTGTCAATTATGGACAAGATGTCGTGCAAAACCTATTTACTTTTAACAACTACGCTAGAAATATCGGGCTCGTTTTAATCGTTGCCCTCTTGTTTACAGCAATATTTTTAATCTCAAATACGATTAAAATTACGATTATGGCAAGAAGACGTGAAATTGAAATTATGAAACTTGTCGGTGCGACGAATTGGTTTATACGTTGGCCATTCTTTGTGGAAGGGTTACTACTGGGTGTTTTAGGTAGTATTGTTCCAATCAGTATACTGACGGTTGGGTATTATTATTTAGATCAGAATGCTGCGGCAGTTAATCAATTTGAGTTTATTCAAATATTGCCATTCTACCCGTTCATTTTCCAATTAGCAGCGATTATATTAGCAATTGGTGCTGGTATTGGTATATGGGGAAGCGTCATGAGTGTCCGTAAGTTCCTTAAGGTGTAAGTCTCTTATTTTAAGAGACTTACTCTCTTACATAATAAAAATATATTAAGCTAAAATGGAGGAGTAATGATGATCAATAAAAATAAATACATATTAATTGTTCTAATCGTTTTCGCTTCGTTTTTCGCTTTTTCAAACTCGACTCATGCGCAAAGCATTGATGAATTAGAAGCTGAACTTAACGCTTTGGAAGAAGAGAGAGAAAGCATTAACGAAGACGCTAGTGATGCTGAAGAGAAAATTGCTGAGAATGAAGAACGACAACGCGAAGTTGAAAGTAAAATTGAAGATATCGATGAAGATTTAGAAATAACAGAGGATAGTTTAGAAGAAAAAGAGAATGAGATTAATTTAACAACAGAAGAAATATCACGAATTGAGCTTTCAATTTCAGAAACTGAAGAGGAGATCGATGAAACAGAAAATGAAATTGAAGAACTTAATGATGATATTGATTACTTAATGGATCGTATAGAAGAACGTGATGAATTGATTAAAGAACGTTTGCGATCAATGCAGCATAATGGTGGTAATATCAACTACTTAGAAGTTTTATTTGGCTCACAAAGCTTTGGTGATTTCGTTAATCGTATTTCAGCTGTTACTCGTATAATGGAATCAGACCGAAGTATCTTGGACGCTCAAGAGAAAGATAGAATTGAACTAGAAGATAAGCGTGCGTCAGTAGAAGGTAAAAAAGAACAGTTGGTTGCAGACAAGCAAAAATTAGATGATGACCAACAAGAACTTGAAAATCAACGAGCAACTTTAGTTGCACAAGAACAAGAATTGTCAAATTTACATGCTCAATTAAACGAACAGCGTGATGAACAATCAGATTTAATGGTTGTCTTAGAAGATGAGCATGAAGAATTGGAAGAATTAACGATGTCTATGGAAGAAGAGAAGCAGACATTACAAGACCAAGAACGCATCATAGCTCAAATGATTGAAGAAGAAGAGCAAAGACAAGCTGAACAGTTAGCAGATGAAGAAAATCAAAATGGAAGTGGAGATAGTAATGCAGGTCCATCAAGTCCACCTAGTAATGGTGGAGGAGATGGTACGTTCATTTGGCCTTCCGAAGGATCATTACTCACTGAAAGATCCTATTATGGTCCTAGAATTCACCCGATTTCTAATGAAGAATCATTCCATTATGGGATTGATTTGTCAAACCCTACTGGTACACCGATATACGCATCAGCTTCTGGTGTTGTAACTCGTGCCAATTATTCACCTTCATACGGAAATGTTATTTATATTTATCATCCTGAACTGAATAAATCAACCGTATATGCGCACTTACATACCATGGGCGTTAGTTTAGGTTCAAATGTGAATCAGGGTCAACAAATTGCTACAATGGGAAGCACTGGACAATCAACAGGTCCGCATTTGCACTTTGAAATTCATGAAGGACAATGGTCTCACAGAGGTGGAATAGATCCAATCCCGTACTTGCCATAGAATAGTATTAATTGATTAAATGAATTAAGGCATTGCACATGTGTTGCAGTGCCTTTTTGTTAACTTTTTGTGATACACTATAGAAATAAAGTTTATTTGTGAGGTGGAGCTAGTTGCATATTAAAAAAAGCGTTTTAATCATACTCTTTATGACAGCCCTTTTACTCGGTGGAATTAGTACTTTAGTTACTGTGAGTGTTGTAACAGATGGGTCACTTAATCAAACTACACAAGAACCGGTAGATGGTGATATGTCACAAGAAGAATATGAGGCAATGCTAGATGATATAACAGAAGCGGTGTCACTACCAAAAGTTGTTCAAGCTTTTAATATTATTCAGGAAAACTACATTGAAGATATTGAACAAGAGGCATTAATTGAAGGTGCTGTTCGCGGGATGTTAAATACATTAGGGGATCCGTATAGTGAGTATATGGATGAAGATACGATGGCACAATTTGATGAACAAATAGAATCGTCATTTGAAGGTATTGGTGCTGAAGTCAGTATGGTTGATGGAAAAGTGACGATTATTTCACCAATTCAAGACTCACCAGCAGAAAGTGTAGGACTTAGACCGAATGATCAAGTCATTACAATTGATGGTGAGAGTATTGAAGGACTTGATTTAACAGAAGCGGTATCTAAAATTCGTGGTGAAAAAGGCACAGAGGTTGTAATAGAGATTGAACGTGCAGGTGTGTCTGATTTATTAGAGTTTGAAATTACACGTGATACTATTCCGTTAGAAACTGTTTATGCTGAAACAGAAGAAGTTAACGGACAAACAGTCGGCATGATTCAAATCACATCATTCGCAGAACAAACAGGGAGTCGTTTCCAAGAGGAGTTAGAATCACTAGAGTCAGATGATATTGATGGTTTGATCATTGATGTACGTAATAATCCTGGTGGTTTACTGCCGGTTATTGAAGATATTTTAAAATTATTTATTACGAGTGATCAACCCTATATGCAAATTGAAGATGGAGAAGGGAATGCTGAACCTTATTACTCTGATCTTGAGGAAGAAAAAGATTATCCAGTTTCTGTTTTAATTGATGAAGGAAGTGCCTCCGCTTCTGAAATATTGGCAATTGCCTTGAACGAAGCCATTGATGCAGAAATTGTTGGGAAAAACAGCTTTGGAAAAGGAACTGTTCAACAAACTGTGCCCATGGGAGACGGTAGTTCCATAAAAATTACGATTCTAGATTGGCTTTCTCCCGAAGGGAATTCTATCCATGAAGTCGGTGTAGAACCTACCATTGAAGTCGATCAACCTGATTATTATTACGTGAATCCTATTCAATTAGAAGAAACACTTTCATTTGATGATAATAATGAGCAAATTGAATTTGCTCAGATTATGTTAGACGGATTAGGTTATTCAGTTGATCGCCAAGACGGTTATTTTGATGGTTCAACTGTTGAAGCATTGGAAGCATTTCAATCTGAAAATGAAATTGATGTCACCGGTGAACTTAACCAAGACACAGCTGAAGTATTACAGACGCAAATCATTGAACAAATGCAAGCGAATCAAGATGACCTGCAACGAGAAGCCGCAAAAGAGTCATTATTTGATTAAAGAGGAGCTAAAAGGTTACACAGATGTGTATGCCTTTTAGCTCTTTATTTTTGTTGAAAATAGTGATAAAAAAGCTTTTTTTATAAAAATTTGATGAAAGTCACGATTTGTCATTAATCTATGCTATAGTAAAAAAAGGAACTTAAATGCAACAGCTTTTACATAGTATGTGAGATGACGGAGGGTAAGAAATGGAATTATGGTTAGTGGAGATTGCAAAGGCATTTATGCGTTTTTTGGCAAACCCTTTACTTTATTGGTTTTTAATCATTGCGCTTCTTGCTTCAACAAGTCGTATTAAATATGAACGTCGACAATTCGGACAGAAAATTTTCCCGATTCTGGATGAAGTGTATGGGTATCGGAGAAAGAGTATGGTTTTTGGTCTCATATTATCGCTCCTATTGTTACTTCTTGGTGTTGTACTCGAGCCACTTATGTTAATAGGCTTAGTGATCGTTACTATTTTGTTATCAATATCGAGACGATTCACATGGCTCTCAACAGCTTATACATTTGGAATTACAGCTATTATTTTGTTATTTTTACCTTTATATGAGTCATGGTTACCAACATTTTTACAAGTCGAAATTTCAACCTTATCGTGGGTTAGCTTTACGGTGATTATGGGCTTGTTTTTAATCTTTGAAGCATTTATTAGTGGGCGAATCATTCAGGATCAGACTTTCCCTGAATTATTTAAAAGCCCTAGAGGGAAAACAATCGGACAACATCGTTTTAAAAAGATTATGATCATTCCAACACTTATGATTTGGCCTATAGGTGGTCTTGAATTAAACATCGATTGGTGGCCAGTTCTTGAATGGCAAGGTGAACAATTTGGCTTAATTATATTCCCGTTTATAATAGGCATTGAGCATGTTTTCAAAAGCGCTCTTCCCCAAAAGATGATGAAACGAATGAGTCACTATTTACTGCTACTAGGTTTAGTTGTAGTAGCTATTAGCTTAGTAGGTTATTTTGTAGAGATTGCAGTTATTATGGGTGTCGCTGTCGCCTTAATTGGTCGGGAGTGGATCACGTACCGATTTAGACGACAAGACAGTCAAGGGGAACCATTTTTCAATCCGATTAATAACGGTATTAAAGTTTTGGCAGTATTGCCCGAATCACCTGCTGTGGATATGGGATTAGGAGTAGGTGACCGGATCACAAAAGTGAATGGGTTAGCTGTGTCAGGTGTAAATGACTTTTATCAAGCTTTACAAGAAAACCGTGCATTTTGCAAATTAGATGTGCTAGACGAACGTGGAGAGGTTCGGTTTGTTCAAAGAGCGCTTTATCAAAATGAACATCATGAACTAGGTGTTATTTTCTCCGTTAGCCATGATGAACGAGTAGGCTGATTTGAAATACGACAAAAGGTGCGATTATTTCCTAGGAAATAATCGCACCTTTTTTATTCATCAATGTTTAATTGAATTAATTCTTTTAATTCATCTTTTGAAAGAGAGGAGAGTAGTGTTTCTCCAGGCTCTAATATTTCATCAACGAGCTCTCGTTTTTTTTGCTGTAAATTAAAAATTTTCTCCTCGATCGTTCCTTCTGTAATTAATCGAATCACTTCGACTTTGTTTTGTTGACCGATTCGATGGGCACGGCCGGCTGCTTGAGCTTCTACAGCAGGGTTCCACCATAAATCAAATAAAATAACAGTATCAGCGCCAGTTAAATTCAGGCCTGTGCCACCAGCTTTTAATGAGATTAAGAAGATTTCTTTCTCACCACTATTAAAAGCTTCGGCCATTTGAACCCGTTTTTCAGAGGGGGTTTGTCCATCGAGATAGAATGAAGAGATGTGATCGTCTTTTAATTGTTGATCAATAATCTGAAGCATACTAGAAAATTGAGAGAAGATGAGCACACGTCTGTTTTGTTCTCTTAGTTGGTCAATCATTGTCATCAGTAAATTTAATTTTCCGGATTCACCTTCATAATTTTCTACAAACAAGCTAGGGTGACAACAAATTTGTCGTAAACGCGTTAAGCCGGCAAGAATTTCTAGCTTTCCTTTTTCAAATTGATCCGATTCGATCACTTCATTTATTTGTTGTTCAATTCGATTTAAATAACCAATATAGAGCTGTTTTTGCTCTTTTGTCAGTTCGGCGTATTGTTCAAATTCAATCCTTTCTGGTAAGTCTGGTAATACGTCTGTTTTTAATCGTCTTAGAATGAAAGGGCGTGTTCTGAGTTTAACGTCATTAATGTCTTCTTTGATGAAGGCTTGTTTTGGTCCAAGAAACCCAGGCGATATCGTTTCAAAAATAGACCAAAGTTCATCTAATCGATTTTCAATCGGTGTTCCACTCAAAGCAAATCGCTGTTTGGCAGTAATCTTTCGGGTAGCTTTGGCTGTTTGTGTTAAATGATTTTTAATCACTTGTGCTTCATCTAAAATAAACTGGTCAAACAATTGATTTTGATAAAGTTCAATATCCTGTCTCAGTGATGGATATGATGTAATCCATACATCGGGTAAAGGGTCTTGACTGAGTTTCTTTCGTCTTTCATTTTTGGATCCTGAGATGACATCTGTTGATAATGTTGGCGCAAACTTTTCAAACTCTTTCTTCCAATTGAAAGTAAGAGATGCTGGTGCAACAATAAGTGCTGGAAGGTGATTCTCTTTTTGTTTTTCGCTTAAAATAAAGCTTATCGCTTGAACCGTCTTTCCTAATCCCATTTCATCTGCCAAAATACCGCCCAGGTTATATTTAGCCAAAACATTGAACCATTGATAGCCTGTCATTTGATAATCTCTTAACTCGGCATTCAATGATTTAGGAAGTGCATAGTTTACGTGTTCAGGTTGTTGTATATCTTCAACCAGTTGTGAGAAAGCTTCTGTATATTCCGTTTGATCTGTTAGGACTTGGTTAACTTCAAGACTTCTAGCGCCGTGAAGTGTTAGCTGGTTTCGCTCAATATCTTGTTTTTTAAGTTTTACACGATCCGCTAGTTCTTTAAATTGTTCAAAGGAATCATCGTCTAACTTTATTAAAGGGCCCTTCTTCGTACGATAAAACTGCTGTTTTTCAATTAATGCTTTTAGTAGTTCGTCTACTTCATCGTGAGATATACCGTCGATATCAAAATCAATCGAAAGCATGCCTGTTTCGTTATTGACCGATACCGATGATTTCAGTGTCGGTTCTTGATCTAATTGTAAATTTTCAACACTCTCAGAAAGGTAGACCGTACAATCATTCATTAAACCGGGGAGTACGTCATGAACAAATGTATAGATGGCTTCCACTTGAAAGAGGTGAAACCGTCCGTGGATCCATTTAAATCCGGCAGACTTTAGTCGGTCTATTAATGCGTTTTCAGTACTTATGTCTCTTTTAACAACAGCATCTGAACCTGATCGCGTTTGATTAGGGCCAAATCGTTTATCGCCATATACAAAGTCTACTGATGCCGTGAGAGCTTGTTTATTTTCTTCAATGTAGAGTTCAACTTGTAATTCATCTGATAAGATCGCTCGACTAGCAGCGTCACTATAGGTTAATTCACCAAGTGTCTCCAATTTAGGCGTAACGAAGCTTAAAAATTGCGTCATATTATGGCGCCCAATCTGATATGATTTCTTTTGGCGATAAGGTAAAATATCACGGATTTGTTTTAAACTCTGACTTTGTTCATTTGATAATTTATAAAAGTGATTTTGATCAACTAAATAGTGATAATGGGTTAAAAATTGGTAGTCAAACAAGTCACTAAAATCAATTTCAAAATCCCTATTGTCTGATTCATTAATTCGAATTGGAATCTGAGGTGACTCAGATTGTAATGTAATCGAAGACCATACTGTCCCGTCTTCTTTTGTTAAATCGAATGATTGATATTGAACAGAATCTAAGAATGAATCGATTAAAAAAGGCGGAATTAAAATGTCTCGTTTTGAATACGTTGTGTACTCCCCGCCATATAAATGGGCATGTACAATCGCTTCTTGTAATAAACGGATTAACTGTAAGTCAACATTATTAATAACGTGTTGGCTGGGATGGTAATGAAGGTTTTGAGTAATTGAATAGTCGTTTTGATCGATAACAGATTCAATAAACTGTTTAATATCTTTTATTATATAGACGTTCGATTCACCTGCTTTTAACGATACGTTATACAAGAGATCTTGCCCTACAGGTTGTTTTGTCTCTTTTATATGGTAATGAATTAAAAGAGGTGTATCTGCTTTTGTTTTTTTCGCATTATGTGGACTAAACGCTTCGATCATACGTAATGGAAACGGGTCGGTATCTGTTCGCTTCTCAACAGGATCTTGCTTTTGTGTGTTGGGTTGGCTAATAGCTAGTAATACAGCAGCAATATGCTTACACGTATAATGGGTTTCATATGCTGGACAATGGCAGGTTGCCTCTAGGTCATCGTCCTCAAAAACGAATATGCGGACTTGATAGTTTTCGGCTCCCTTTACGGTCGCACTCCATGATTGAATGCTTGAATTGTAACTTAATTGATTGACGCGCCCCTTGTTGTAATAATCGAGGCCTCTTTTATAAAAACGGGTACCCGTCATTTTAATAATATCTTGTGATTCTAAATAGATGTAAGACATAATGAACTCCTTTTTAAAACAATAAAAGCTTATCATATCATTATAACAAATTTTGTTGACTTAGCACTTATATTTGTGCTACTTTTCAATAGGAAACATCTAAGCAGATGTTAATTTCGGTAGTGAGAAGGTTAAAAGATGACATTAATAGAAGAAGTGAACGCAAGAAAGACATTTGCTATTATTTCACACCCTGACGCAGGGAAAACAACGATGACAGAAAAATTGTTACAATTAGGTGATTTAATTCGAACAACAGGAACAGTAAAAGGTAAAAAGACAGGTAAGTATGCGACGTCAGATTGGATGGAAATCGAAAAACAACGTGGTATTTCAGTGACATCGAGTGTCATGAACTTTCCTTATAAATCCCATAAAGTGACGATTTTAGATACACCAGGCCACGAAGATTTCAGTGAAGATACGTATCGGACGTTAACTGCTGTTGACAGTGTTGTTATGATTATTGATGCAACAAAAGGAATTGAAGCCCAAACGATTAAATTGTTTAAAGTTTGTAAAATGCGAGGGATTCCAATTTTTACGTTTATTAATAAATTGGATCGAGAAGGGCGTGAACCACTCGAACTTCTCGAACAAATTGAAGAGGTTTTAGATATTGAAACCTATCCTATGAACTGGCCAGTCGGTATGGGGAAACGATTTTTAGGTATTTTTGATCGTTATCATGAACAGTTTGTCGCTTATAATGGAAATGAGAAAGAGTCGTTTTATGACTATGAATCATTGGAAAACGGAGAGGTGCCGTCGATAACAGAAGATGTAACATATCAAGAAACGAAAGATGAACTCGCACTCTTAGATGAAGCAGGGGACCCTTTTACACTTGATCGTGTCTTAAAGGGTGAGCAGACACCTGTCTTTTTCGGAAGTGCTTTAGCGCCTTTTGGTGTAGAATCATTTTTTGATACATTTGTTGAAATGGCTCCAAGTCCAAAGCCACGACGAACCACTGAAGGATTGAAAAGACCGGAAAACACTGATTTCTCAGGGTTTATCTTTAAAATTCAAGCGAATATGAATCCACAACATCGTGATCGTGTTGCTTTTTTACGTGTGTGTTCTGGAAAGTTTGAACGAGGGATGACGGTGAAGTTACCCCGTACGAATAAAACGATTAAACTGAATCAAACACAACAATTTGTTGCCTCATCAAGAGATACTGTAGAAGAAGCGTATCCTGGTGATATTATTGGTATATATGATCCAGGAGTTTATCGAATCGGTGACACGTTATTAGAAGGTAAGGGTGCATTTGAGTATGATGAACTACCTCAATTCCCACCAGAATTATTTAAACGTGTGACAGCTAAAAATGTAATGAAGGCAAAACAATTTAAAAAAGGATTAGAACAACTTGTGCAAGAAGGTGCGATTCAACTCTTCACTCAGCATCCAATGGAAAGTTATATTATTGGTGCTGTCGGTGATCTTCAATACCAAGTATTTGAACATCGCATGCGAAATGAATATAATGTAGAAGTAACACTCGAATCGATTGGCGAGAGAATTCCACGCTGGCTAGATGAAGAAAAAGTTGATACGAGCTTATTTGATGAACGAAACATGTTGGTTAAAGATCGTGAAGGCGCATTTCTCGTCTTATTTAAAAATGATTTTGCCTTAAAGTGGTTTGAAGACAAACATCCAAATATAACATTGATTGATTTGTTTGAAGTGAATCAATATGATCAATCAGAGACGTAAAAACTTGAGGTGATTCACCTCAAGTTTTTTTGTAAAACGAATGTACGTTCGATAAAAGTGTTGAAATGGTGTATAATAGGTTTAATCATCTATTCGATAGGCTAAATGTAAAGAAGAGAATGGAGGGCTTAGTTTGGCAATGGATTTTGAATTGGTTTCAGCATATAAACCCGAAGGCGATCAACCGAGAGCCATCAAGCAATTAGTCGAGGGTGTTCGAGAAGGTAAACGAGCTCAAACACTACTTGGGGCTACAGGAACAGGGAAGACATTTACCGTTTCAAATGTCGTTAAAGAAGTAAAAAAGCCAACGCTTGTGATTGCTCATAATAAAACTTTGGCAGGTCAATTGTATAGTGAGTTTAAAGAATTTTTTCCGAATAATGCGGTTGAATACTTTGTCAGTTATTATGATTACTATCAACCAGAAGCTTACGTGCCTTCTACGGATACCTTTATTGAAAAAGATGCCAGCATTAATGATGAAATTGATAAATTAAGACACTCAGCAACGACATCTTTATTTGAACGTGAAGATGTGTTAATCGTGGCGAGTGTGTCTTGTATATATGGTTTAGGTTCACCAGAAGAATATAAAAAGCAAGTTCTTTCATTGCGTTTAGGGATGGAGAAAGGACGTGATCTTCTACTTAGGGATTTAGTGGATATCCAATATGCCCGAAATGATATTGATTTCCAACGTGGTACATTTCGTGTTAGAGGAGACTCGGTCGAAATTATTCCAGCATCTAGAGAAGAGCATTGTATTCGCATTGAATTTTTCGGTGATGAAATTGATCGAATCCGAGAAGTCGATGCCCTAACGGGGGAAGTATTAGGTGATCGTGAGCATGTTGCGATTTTCCCGGCTTCCCACTTCGTAACGGGAGAAGATAAGTTAAAGGTAGCGATGAAGAATATTGAAGCTGAATTAAATGAACAACTTACTTATTTTAAAGAACACAACAAATTACTAGAAGCACAACGTTTAGAACAACGGACTCGATATGATTTAGAAATGATGGAAGAAATGGGTTTTTGTTCTGGGATTGAGAATTATTCACGCCATTTAACGTTAAGAGAATCAGGCTCAACGCCGTATACGTTAATTGATTACTTCCCAGATGATTTTATGATTGTTGTAGATGAATCCCACGTTACCCTTCCTCAAATTAGAGGGATGTTTAACGGGGATAAGGCACGAAAACAAGTCCTTGTCGATCATGGGTTTCGTCTTCCTTCAGCACTAGATAACAGACCCCTTACGTTCAGTGAGTTTGAAGATAAGGCGCACCAACTTCTATTTGTTTCGGCTACGCCTGGCCCTTACGAACTTGAGCACACACCAGAAATGGTTGAACAAATCATTCGTCCAACCGGTTTATTAGACCCACGTATCGATGTGCGTCCAATCGATGGACAAATTGATGATTTGATTGGAGAAATCAATCAGCGTGTTGATCGTGATGAGCGTGTCTTGATTACAACCTTAACAAAGAAAATGTCAGAAGATTTAACCGATTACTTGAAAGAAGTTGGAATCAAAGTCGCTTATTTACACTCCGAGATCAAAACCCTTGAGAGAATCGAGATCATTCGCGATCTTCGGGTAGGAAAATACGATGTGCTTGTCGGGATTAATTTATTACGTGAAGGACTGGATATTCCAGAAGTATCACTTGTTGCGATACTCGATGCTGATAAAGAAGGGTTTTTACGTTCTGATCGTGCACTTATTCAAACGATGGGACGTGCGGCAAGAAATGAGTCTGGTCAAGTTGTCATGTATGCGGATCGAATAACGGATTCGATGCAGCGAGCGATTGAGGAGACGAATAGACGTCGTGAAAAGCAAGAAGCCTATAACGAAGAACACGGTATAACACCTAAAACGATTGATAAAGGTGTTCGAGACGTGATTCGTGCAACGATGGTAGCAGAAGTTAGTGATGAAAGTACAAAAGAACAACCAAACTTAAGTGAATTATCGAAGAAAGAAAAAGACAAGTTAATTGAATCGATGGAACAAGAGATGAAACAAGCAGCACGCGATTTAAACTTCGAAAAAGCAGCAGAACTTCGCGATCTTGTGCTTGAATTGAAAGCGGAAGGATGAGCGTTAATGGCTAAAAAGAAAATATCAATAAGAGGGGCAAGAACGCATAACTTAAAAAATATGGATGTTGATATTCCTAAAGATCAATTAGTTGTTTTAACAGGTTTATCGGGTTCAGGAAAATCATCACTTGCCTTTGATACTATTTATGCAGAAGGGCAACGTCGTTATGTTGAATCATTATCTGCATACGCTAGACAATTTTTAGGTCAAATGGATAAACCAGATGTTGATGTGATCGAAGGGTTATCACCTGCTATTTCAATTGACCAAAAAACAACAAGTAATAACCCGCGTTCAACTGTTGCAACGGTAACAGAGATCTATGATTATTTACGTTTGCTTTACGCCCGGGTAGGACGTCCGGTTTGTCCAATACATGAAGTAGAGATTTCTTCACAAACAATTCAGCAAATGGTTGATCGTATTTTGACTTATCCTGAACGAACAAAGTTGCAGATTTTAGCTCCTGTTATTTCAGGGCGTAAGGGTGAGCATGTCAAAGTGCTAGAAGATTTAAAACAGCAAGGGTACATTCGCTTAAGAGTGGATGGCAATATGGTTGAAATCGATGATGATATCCAACTTGATAAAAATAAAAAACATACAATTGAGGTAGTTGTCGATCGTATTGTTGTGAAAGAAAAAGTTGAAACACGTCTTAGCGATTCACTTCAAACGGCTTTACGATTAAGTGATGGTCAAGTGAAAGTGGATGTGATGGGTGAGGAAGAACTACTTTTCAGTGAAAACCATGCCTGTCCATATTGTGGTTTTTCAATTAGTGAATTAGAGCCGCGTCTGTTTTCATTTAACGCCCCATACGGAGCATGTCCAACATGTGACGGATTGGGCCATAAGCGGGAAGTAGACCTTGATCTTGTCATGCCTGATAAGACCTTAACATTAAATGAGGGAGCCATTGTTGCTTGGCAACCGACAAGCTCACAATACTACCCGCAACTGCTAAAAAGTGTTTGCCATCACTATCAAATTAGTATGGATACGCCTGTTAAAGATTTACCTAAAAAAGAGCTTGATATCATTTTAAATGGAAGTAATGGAGAGAAAATTCATTTTAGTTATGAAAATGATTATGGGATGAAGCGCGATACTGATATTGCTTTTGAGGGTGTCTTAAATAATATTGCACGTCGTTTCAGAGAGACAAGTTCTGAATATATACGTGAACAAATGGAAAAATACATGGCCGAGCATTCTTGTCCGACATGTAACGGCGATCGTTTGAACAAAGAAGCCCTTTCAGTCCGTGTTAATGATACGAACATTGGTCAGGTGACACGCTTTTCTGTTGTGGAGGCCAATGAATTTTTATCAAACTTAACCTTGTCAGAAAAAGAGAATAAAATCGCCAAAATGATTTTAAAAGAACTGAACAATCGGTTAACTTTTTTAACCAATGTTGGCTTAGACTACTTAACGTTATCTCGTACAGCCGGTACTTTATCGGGTGGTGAGGCGCAACGCATTCGATTAGCAACACAGATCGGTAGTGCTTTAACGGGTGTTTTATATGTACTCGATGAACCGTCGATCGGTCTTCATCAACGTGACAATAATCGCTTAATTGAAACCTTACAACAAATGCGAGACTTAGGAAACACACTGATCGTTGTTGAGCATGATGAGGATACGATGCTCTCAGCTGATTATTTGATTGATGTCGGTCCTGGTGCAGGCGAACATGGCGGTAATGTCGTTGCTAGCGGGACACCGAAACAAGTCATGCGCCAATCCAAGTCATTAACAGGTCGTTATTTATCTGGCAAAGAGTTTATCCCTCTTCCAGCATCCAGACGTCAACCCTCTGATCGTTGGTTGACCGTTAAAGGAGCTAAAGAAAATAACTTAAAATCGATTGATGTTTCGATACCGATTGGTGTTTCCACAACTGTGACAGGTGTATCAGGATCTGGTAAAAGTACCTTAATTAATGAAATATTGCTTAAAAAACTAGCGATGACACTTTCTCGCGCCAAACAAAAGCCTGGGGAACACGATGCAGTTGAGGGGATGGATCATTTAGAAAAGGTGATAGATATTGATCAGTCCCCGATCGGAAGAACCCCACGTTCAAATCCAGCTACTTACACAGGTGTGTTTGATGACATAAGAGATGTGTTTGCTCAAACGAATGAAGCGAAAATAAGAGGTTACAAAAAAGGAAGATTCAGCTTTAACGTGAAAGGTGGGCGTTGTGAGGCTTGTAAAGGTGATGGCATCATTAAAATAGAAATGCATTTTCTTCCGGATGTTTATGTTCCGTGTGAAGTTTGTGATGGAAAAAGGTATAATCGCGAAACGTTAGAAGTAGCCTATAAGGGAAAGAATATTGCTGACGTTTTAAATATGACAATTGAAGAAGCGTTAGACTTTTTCAAAAACATTCCTAAAATCAAGCGGAAATTACAAACGGTCTACGATGTCGGCCTTGGTTATGTCAGGTTAGGACAACCAGCGACTACACTTTCAGGTGGTGAGGCGCAACGTGTTAAGTTAGCGAGTGAATTGCACCGACGTTCAAATGGGAAATCACTTTACATTTTAGATGAGCCAACAACAGGTCTTCATATCGATGATATAGGACGTCTTTTGAAAGTATTAGATCGTTTAGTCGAAAATGGCGATACAGTCATCGTGATTGAACACAATTTGGATGTTATAAAGGCAGCTGATTATATCATTGATTTAGGACCAGAAGGCGGTGATAAGGGTGGCCAAGTCGTCGCAACAGGTACGCCTGAAGAGATTTGTGAGGTAAAAGAATCTCATACTGGTCAGTATTTGGCTCCTGTACTAGAGCGTGATCGAACACGTACAGAGGAGCGGATGCAAAAGTCGAAGTAATGAATGTCGTTTTATACGTTTACTATATCTTCTTTGAAGGAATATCAAAGTGAAGGAGTGAGTCTAATGACAAAAAAATTGTATCGTTCAAATGAAAATGTCATGTTAGCCGGTGTATTAGGAGGGTTTAGTGAATATATCAATGTGGATCCAACGATTGTTAGAATCTTATATGTGATTGCTATGATATTCACAGCCTTCTTTCCACTTCTATTCTTATATATTGCAGCAGCAATTATTATACCGAAGAGTGATGTGTATCGACCATGACAAGATGGATTTTATCGCTTATATTAGATGCGGCTGCACTGGTTGTAGTCGCCCAACTATTTGAAGGCTTTCAACTTGAAACCTTTGGAATTGCGTTATTAGCTAGTTTAATTTTATCTATTCTAAATGTTATTGTTAAACCGATATTAGTCATATTAACGTTACCAATCACAATCTTATCGTTAGGTCTGTTTCTTTTCATCATTAATGCGATCACATTAATGATTACGCAATCGATTATCGGATCTGAATTTGTGATTGAAGGGTTTGGGCTGGCTATCGTTGCATCAATTGTTATTTCAATTATCAACTTAATTCTTAACAAACTCGTTAAAGATACGATATTATTAAGTAAGTAAATGTTGAGCATGGAGTTTATCTCCATGCTCACTATATTTGTTTAGGGTTAAAGCATCATGATCACATAATGAAAGGTTTTAAAATGGAGGGGTAAAGTGAAGGATATAAAGCTGCGTTTTGATTTTAATGATGAGGGATTTAATCCCATACAGTTTACGAATCCAAAAGAAGTGTATGTTGCGAATCAAATAGACGAAGTAATCCCATTGATGGAGAAAGTCCAAAAAGCTGTTCGTTCTGGTGATTATGTTGCAGGCTATCTATCATATGAAGCAGCCCCTGCTTTCAATAAAGATTTGAAAACTCATGTCTCACCTAATATGCCGATCGCTTGGTTTGCCTGTTTTAGTGAGAAACAACCTGTACAGACGATTTCAAATAAACCCTATAAATTGACTGATTGGCAGGAAACAACCTCCTACGAAGATTACGAATCCGCGATTCAAAGTATAAAGCAAGCGATTCGAATCGGTGATACATATCAAGTGAATTATACGACCCGACTTTTGAGTCTGTTTAAAGGGTCAAAGGAAAGTTTTTATCATGACTTGACCGATCATCAACAAGCAAACTATAGTGCGTATTTAAACATAGGTGATTATCAGATTTTATCTGCTTCTCCAGAATTATTTTTTAAAGTTAATAAAGGAAAGATTGAAACGAAACCGATGAAAGGGACACATAAAAGAGGGCGGACGTTAGAAGAAGATCAACGATTTAAACATTTCTTAACACAATCAGCAAAAGAACGAGCAGAGAATTTAATGATCGTGGATCTTTTACGTAATGATATTGGAAAAATTGCTGAAGTTAACTCAGTCCATGTACCTGAGATGCTAACCGTTGAAACATATCCAACGGTTCATCAAATGACGTCGACTGTTCGAGCGAGTTTAAAACGTGACACGAACGTGATCGACTGGTTCCGTGCTTTGTTTCCGTGTGGTTCGATTACGGGTGCTCCCAAAATAAAAACGATGGACTACATAAAAAGTCTTGAAACAACACCACGCGATGTCTATTGTGGTGCTATCGGTTATATAACACCTGATGAGGATGCCATTTTTAATGTACCGATTCGAACAGTTGTGATTGATGATCAATCGAATCGAGCAACTTATGGTGTAGGTGGTGGTATTACATGGGATTCACAATCTGAAAATGAGTATGAAGAGACAAAAGTAAAAGCACGTCTTTTAACAGAACGAAATCCTCGATTTTCTTTGTTAGAATCGATGCTACTCGAAAACGGTGACTTTCCATTTTATCATCAGCATTTAAATCGATTAAAAATATCAGCTGAATACTTTCAATATAAAGCCCCGCAAAAGAGTATCGAACATGTGTTAACGATTTTAAGTCGAACGTATCCAGTAGGACGATTTAAGGTTCGAGTTCAATCAAATAAAGACGGACAAATCACAGTGAATTTAGAAAAAGCTGACTCTATAAAAGAATCGCCTGTTAGTTATTTAGCAAAAAGACCGATTGATTCAAACGATCCGTTCCTATATCATAAAACGACACATCGTCAAGTATATTGGGATGTTATGGTCCGGAAATCAGATAATTTCTCAACGTTACTCTACAATGAACGGGAAGAGTTAACAGAGTTTACCATTGGAAACGTCGTGTTAGAAATAGACGGAGTTTACTACACCCCGCCAACTACTTCTGGCTTACTTGCGGGTGTATACCGGGAAAAGTTAATCTATCAAGGTGTTATCAAAGAACACGTTTTGACACTTAATGATTTAAATAAAGCTGCGTCTATTTGGTTCATTAATGGTGTACGAGGTTGGGTGAAATTAAAGGAAGTAAAAAACTGATCAACAGTTAGATGCTAACCGTGTAAGTTCTATAAAAAAATGCTACAATGGATTCACACAGTATGACTATTGCGTGAAGTGACTAGATGGAGGGATCCCGTATGGCTAAAGTGCAAACGAAAGATTTACTAGAACAATTCAAACTGGAACTCGTAGCTGGTGAAGGTGGACTTGAAAGAGAATTTATAATGAGTGACATTTCAAGACCTGGTGTTGAATTAACAGGTTATTTTAGATATTACCCTAAGGCAAGGCTTCAGGTGTTAGGAAAAACAGAACTTTCATATTTTAATGAACTATCATCTGAAGAACGAATTGAGCGTTCTAATCGTTTGTGTACAGATATTACACCGTGTATTGTTATTTCGCGTGGAATGGATATTCCAGTAGAGCTGATCAATGCATGTGATGAATCAGATGTTCCATTACTTAGATCACCTTATAAAACAACGCGTGTTGTCAGTCGTTTAACAAACTTCCTAGAGGCTAAATTTGCACCATTTACGACCATGCACGGTGTGCTTGTCGATATTCATGGTGTAGGTGTATTGATTACAGGTCAAAGTGGCGTAGGTAAAAGTGAAACAGCTCTTGAACTCGTTAAACGTGGTCACAGGCTAGTGGCTGATGATAGTGTTGAGATTAGACAGGAAGATTATGATCGTTTAATCGGATCATCACCTGATTTAATTGAACACTTACTCGAGATCCGAGGGCTCGGTATTATTAATGTTATGACACTTTTCGGTGCGAGTGCAGTTCGCTCGCTTAAAAAGATTGATTATGTTATTAATTTAGAGAGCTGGGATGAGAAGAAACAATATGATCGTATCGGAATGGATGAGGAAACGATTAAGATTATCGATGTCGATATTCCAAAAGCCATTGTACCTGTTCGTCCAGGTCGTAATTTAGCAGTTATTATTGAGGTAGCAGCAATGAATTTCCGTTTAAAACGTTTAGGTGTGAATGCGGCTGAAGAATTCTCATCTAGATTGACTAAGATGATTGATCAAGAAAAAACAAGTGTCGACAAAGGGGTTGACTATGATTAACGCGAAAGATATTGCATAGATATGTGTGTCTTTTTCGTGTTTTTCTTAAGATAAAAGGGGGAAGTTTTACGTGTCATTATTAAATGCATATCTTGATCCTATTATGATTGATGTAGGACCGATTACAGTTTATTGGTATGCTGTCATTATTGTTGCAGGTGTTGTGGCAGGTTTATGGTTAGCGACTAAAGAATCGGTACGTTTAGGATTATCAAATGAATTATTTTCAGATTTACTCATGTGGGCGTTGCCTATTGCGATTATTTCTGCTCGTCTTTATTACGTGTTATTTGAATGGCGAGCTTTTGTCGGAAGAGAATGGTGGAGTATCTTTGCTGTATGGGAGGGTGGCATTGCCATACACGGTGCATTAATTGGTTCCGTTATTACGGCATATATATTTGCACAGAAAAGAAATATACCTTTCTTTAAAATTGCTGATATCGCAGCTCCTGGTATTATTATAGGACAAGCGATCGGTCGTTGGGGAAACTTTATGAATCAAGAAGCACACGGAGGCCCCGTATCGGATGCTGCCTATGAAAATTTCATTCAATACTTACCAGCATTTATCGAAAATCAAATGGTCATTGATGGTGTCTTATACCATCCTACCTTCTTGTATGAGTCTCTTTGGAACATTGCTGTACTTGCTGGTTTACTGATTTTAAGAAGATACAACCCATTACGTGGGGAAGTATTTATTCACTATGTTATTTGGTACTCAGTCGGTCGCTTCTTTATCGAAGGCTTAAGAACCGATAGTCTCTATATATTCGGCATATTACGAACAGCACAAGTGATTTCGATTCTTCTTATCATCGGCGGTATTTTGCTTCTGATCTATAGGAGAAAATCAAAGCAAGTTGATGTTCATTATAATGGTAAAAAAATAACTCAAGTCAAAAAATAGATAGATGAATTAGGGGATGTTTGTTTGATTGCTACGTTAAAACGTGGTGTGACAAACGGATTCGGTGTCACGTTTTCTTTAGCAAAGGTGATATTTCCAGTAACCGTTATTGTGTCTGTTTTGCAGTTCACACCATTTTTAGATTGGATTGTAACTTTGATCGCCCCCTTCATGGAATGGTTTGGTTTACCAGGTGAAGCGGCAGTTCCGCTTGTTGTCGGTAATTCATTAAACCTATATGCAGGAATTGGTGCGATTGTATCTTTTGAATTTACTGTGAAGGAAGTATTCGCTTTAGCTGTTATGCTTTCTTTTTCACACAACCTATTTGTTGAATCAACCGTTGCAACAAGAGTAGGTGTCCGCTTTTCGGTTGTTATTGGTATTCGCTTGGCGCTTGCTTTTTTATCTGCCTGGTTAATTCATTTGCTTTATCCAGGTGGAGAGGAATTAGCTCAGTTCGGTTCTTTTCAAACGGACACACAGGAAGTAAGTGGTGTGTTTGAAGTATTGGTTGAATCATTGATACGTGCCCTTAGTAGCATAGGACAACTTGCATTGATTGTCATCCCACTCATGATTATCATGCAATTATTTAGAGAGTGGGGATGGCTAGATATGCTTTCGGAATACTTAGCACCGTTCACTAAACTTATTGGCATAAAACCCAATGCCTCGATGACACTTGTTGCGGGCTTAACGATTGGCTTAGCCTTTGGTGCAGGTGTAATGGTACAAGCGATTAAAGAAGACGGTGTCGAGAAGAAAGATATGTATTTATCGTTTATATTTTTAGTTGCATGTCATGCTGTCATTGAAGACACTTTGATCTTTATTCCACTAGGTATTCCTGTTTGGCCACTATTAATTATTCGAGTGACAACAGCTATTTTATTAACAAGTTTCATCGCCTTTTTATGGAACAGAGCAGAAAGGAAACAAAGAGAGGAAGCATTTAATTATGGACATTAATACAATTTTATTCGATTTAGACGGTACGTTGATTGATACGAATGCATTAATTATCGCATCGTTCACACATACGTTAGAAAAGCACACAGGTGTTTTATATAAAGAAGAAGACATTTTACCTTTTATTGGTCCCCCTTTAATTGAAACATTAACAAAGGTAGACCCAACACAAGCGAATGAGATGATGGCGACTTATCGTGAACATAACCTATCAAATCACGACGCTTATGTGAAACCATATCCTACAGTTGTTGAGACGATTAAGACATTATCTGATGAAGGTTATCATTTAGGGATTGTCACAACAAAAATTACTGAAACAGCGAAACGCGGGTTAGAATTAACAGGCCTTTTACCTTATTTTGATGTGGTCGTCGGTTTAGATGAGGTTGAACATGCTAAGCCTCACCCAGAACCAATCAATAAGGCGTTGGATGGGCTTAATCAAACACCTGTGAGTACAATAATGGTTGGAGATAACTATCATGATATCGAAGCGGGTCAGAATGCAGGAACAAAAACAGCAGGTGTTGCATGGTCGATCAAAGGTGAAGAAACGTTAGCGAATTTAAAACCAGATTATATGCTTAAAGAGATGTCAGATTTGCTAGCGATTGTACGAGGGTGAGCCGATGCGTCGAACGAAACGTTACACCGTAAATGGTCCCAATTCACTTTGGCAAATGTACTCGACTGTTCCATTTATTAAAGTCGTGAAAAACTTCATCTTTATTGAAATAGCTCGGTTTATGCCTTTTTTATCTGTTAAAAATTGGCTGTATCGAACATTTTTGAAAATGAAAGTGGGATCAACAACGGCATTTGCTTTAAAGGTCATGGTTGATTTATTATACCCAGAAAAAATTACGGTAGGAAATAATACAGTAATTGGTTATAATACGACGATCTTGACACATGAATACCTCATTGATGAGTACCGATTAGGAGAAGTGACAATTGGTGATGATGTCATGATTGGGGCTAATAGTACTGTATTACCAGGCGTTTCAATCGGAGACCGCGCGATTATAGCAGCAGGGACGGTTGTACATAAAGACGTAGAACCGAAAACATTTGTTGCAGGTAACCCAATGCGAGTAATCAACAAAATGGAAGAGTAGCTGTTCACTTTACTCATTAGAATAGAAACCGACTTTTAAGGAAGTCGGTTTTGTTATAGAAAAAACTCATCATTCGTATTTTGGCACTATTCATAATATTATCAACAACCATACGTTATATGTTATAATTTGTTTTCTACATAGGGGGGATGAAGCGATGGCTTTATCAAATCAAAATCGTCAAGAAGCATGTTTTCAACTTATGAATCAAACGTTTGATGTGTTAGTGATAGGCGGAGGTTTAACAGGCGCAAGTATCTGTCTAGATGCAAGCACTAGAGGTATGAATGTCGCACTCATCGAACAACATGATTTTGCTATAGAAGCCTCTGGTCAGTTTAATACATTGTTACTTAACCAATCGTATTCAAAATCGAAGTTTTGGAAACAGGCGTATAAAGAGCAATCGATTATCAAAAGACAATATAGTCCATTAACTCAAACGGTTGATATGGTTAATGTTGAGTACGATCGTGATATTGAACCGAACAAAATGGTAAAGATAAAAGAGCAAATGATTGACCCCCTTAAGTCGTCCCGTTATGAAAAACATGAGAAACCATTGACGAAAAAATCTTCTCATAAACGCGAACCCTTTTTGAGTTTAAATCGTGTTAAACATCTATCTCTGCATCAAGATAGTTGGATTGATCAATCTTTAATGACATTAAACACCCTAAAAAAGGCAGGTCAATTTAACGCAGATGTCATGAATTACTTAAAAGCAGTCCAATTTATTTATCATGATAAAAAGGTAATCGGTGTTGAAGTGGAAGATCAAATTACTGGAGAGCTATTTCACATCAAGGCACATTACGTTATTAACGCGACAGGTTCATCAAGTGAGAGTGTTAGAAAGCTCGATCGTTATGATCAAGAGCCGGTGCGACCTTTACCGATGCGTAAAATGATTCAATTAGTTGTGAGAAAAGAGTCTATTCCAATCAACCAACCGATCACGATTCACTATCCTTTAACCCAACAGCGTGTGACGCTAATACCCTATGGTCAATATGTTTGGATTAAAACATCAGAGCGCACGTATCAAAGTCATCCGTTAGAAAATGAATTATCAGATGAAGAGTTTTACCGGTTAGCACATGTTTTAGCGCGAGCATTTGTCAAACATACATTAGAGAAAGAAAATTTTATTGATATTCATACAGCAAATATTATTGATTATAATTTAATTGAGAACCAAACCGATCAATGGTATCAGTCAAATAGTGGATTGATTTCGACTTTTGGTGTTCCTCTGCCATTTTACCGCCTACATGCTGGTGAAGTTGTTGATATGTTAACGAAACGCTATAAAAAGGAAAAAGGTATATTGTATTCAACTTCTGATTACCGCACGTTAACGATCATGGAACAAACTAAGCTTCACCTAAACGATATTCAGTCATTGTTGATGGCAGATGATGAGTTGACTGAATTTATGTTTCAAGATTTGTCGAAACGTTATGGTGATCAATTATTTAAATTAATTAGTTACTATAAGAAAGCTGCTTTATATATGGAGAAGTATCCAATGGAGGATCAATGGTTGGCTGCAGAAGTATTGTATGCAATTGAACGTGAGGCGGTCTATAAGCCGCTTGATTTCTTAGCGCGGAGGAAACGCTACCCTCTTTATGCGCACCGGTCGATTGAAAATGATCTTGATCAAATTTTGGCTGTGATGAGAGATAAGCTTGCATGGACAAAAGAAGAATGTTCTTATTATAATCGTGAGTGTCGCTTATGGATGGATGCCCATCAAGTCACTGACGCATAGGGTGAAAAGTGTTTTGATAAAGGAGATTGCGATGGTTTTAACAACAGATTTAAACATACAAAATAAACAAAAGATCATTCCACTTACACTAAATAGTGAGTTTTATTTCCAAAAAGGAATCGATGCTTTTTATAAACATAAATTTGAACGAGCTGAAAAATGGATTTTAAAAGCGATGGAATTAAATCCAAATGAAGCTGTTTATCCATCCCAATTATCTGTACTTTACACTGAAACAGGTGCTTATCATAAAGCCAATCAAGTCCTATTAGATGTTTTAGATCAACATGGTGATACTTATTTTGATTGTTACTACCTATTAGCCAATAATTTTGCGCATTTAGGTTTATTAAAAGAAGCAGAGCGATATGCTGAAGCCTATTTAGAAAAAGATCCAACAGGCGAATTTGCTTCAGAGACAGAACAACTTTTAACCCTACTTGATATGAGTTTAGAAGAGGAAACAGACGATTGGGTATTAGAAAGAGAAGACGAACTGTTAAAATTGCAAGAAACGGCCTTTTATTATATGCAAAGACAACATTATAAGGAAGCATTAGCTGTTTTAAATGAGTTACTAGAACACTTTCCCGAACATATAGTTGCTAAGTATGATTATCAGTTCGCATTGTTTTTTTCTGGTGAAAAGGAAAAAGCCTTAGAATATGCGCTAAAAGAACGTACAGACACGGTTTATTCATTATTTAATCTCATTACCTTTTATTATCATTTAGGTCAAAAAGAAAAAGCGTATCTATTATCGAATCAATTAATGAACTTAATGCCAATACAAGTAGAAAAGCGCTTAAGAATCGCCTTAGTTTTTTCTGAAATTGTTTATCTCGAGAAGGCATATGAACGCTTTGATGCATTGCCATCACAAAAAGTGCAACACTTTTTAACATACTACAGGGAATTTGCTCGAACGTCTTACGATATGGGGTATACAGAAAAGGCGCAAAAAATTTGGGAAAAAGCATGCTTGAAGCATCCTGACTTAAAAGAAGAAAGACCGCCATGGCAGTCTTTTTAATAATATAAGCATAATACTGGACGAAAGAAGTTAAAAATACGATAATGGGTATAGTAATCATTACGATTTAGATCTTAATTAATTATTTAACTAACACTTAAAGAAGGGATGAATGAACATGACTGAAGAACGTATTTATGATGTTATTATTATCGGAGCAGGGCCAGCCGGTATGACAGCGGCGGTTTACACGTCACGTGCCAATTTAGACACACTAATGATCGAAAGAGGCGTACCAGGTGGTCAAATGGCTAATACGGAGGATGTTGAGAACTATCCAGGTTACGATAGTATATTAGGACCGGATCTATCGAATAAAATGTTTGATCACTCTAAGAAATTTGGTGCTGAATACGCTTATGGTGACATAACAGAAGTCATTGATGGTACAGAGTACAAAACAGTTGTCGCTTCTAATAAAACGTATAAAGCGAAGGCTATTATTATTGGTACAGGTGCAAAATATAAAAAATTGGGCGTTCCTGGTGAAGAAGAATTATCAGGAAGAGGTGTATCGTATTGTGCTGTATGTGACGGTGCATTCTTTAAAGACAAAGAATTAATTGTTGTAGGTGGTGGTGACTCTGCTGTTGAAGAAGGTGCCTACTTAACGCGTTATGCAAGTAAAGTAACAATTGTTCACCGTCGTGATGAATTACGTGCACAAAAGATTTTACAAGATCGTGCATTTAAAAATGAAAAAGTTGATTTTATTTGGGATACAGTCCTTAAATCAATTAACGAAGAGAACGGCAAAGTGGGCTCTGTAACATTAGAAAATGTTAAAACAAATGAAACGTTTGAGAAAAAAGCAGATGGTACATTTATCTATATTGGATTAGAACCATTAAGTGAACCATTTAAATCATTAGGTATTACAAATGAAGAAGGCTATATTCCAACAAATGAACAAATGGAAACAGAGATACCTGGAATTTTTGCGGCTGGAGATATTCGTGATAAAACATTGAGACAAATCGTAACGGCTACGGGTGATGGTAGTATTGCTGCACAAAATGCACAGAGTTATATTGAAGAACTAGAAGAGAAATTAGAAGCAATTGAACAATAATCTATTTTTTAAAATCTTCACTCGATCTTAACCTGACTGTAACACCTATGAAATAACTAGGGGGTATACTATTAGTGAGTGATAACCCCCTTTTTTATTATATACGTTTTTGCGCAGACAGTTTTGTCTGCGTCTTTTTTTGTGGCTCTAAAATATATGTTGGGGTAAAGATACAATTCAACATGTTGCTTTTATAATAAAGTGATGTGTGATCGACTACTCGCTTGCCGCGGGCAC
>NZ_FMYI01000013.1 GCF_900096905.1 Pelagirhabdus alkalitolerans
GCTAACTCATGTGACTCAATAACGTCTTTCGTTGTAAAAGGACGATCTAGCCAATACATATATTTATATCGAGAATGAGATAATACAAATGCAATGAAATATAGTTTAACTGTTCCTCCTCCATTGGATTTCTTATTTTTCGTCTGGCCGAAGTCCACTTGGACTTGTTCTCCTAATGGAGGATCAGGTATAGCCTCATATGATCTGGGCGATGCCTCTTTAGGTATGTTGTATTCTTTTCTCAGTTCTCTCACATAAGATCTAACAGTACTTTCTCCAATTTCAAAAGATGGATATTTTTCAAGCAGCCAATCTTGTACTTGAGCTGCCGTCATATCTGGGTACTGCCTCAACCAGGAAAGAATTAATTCTTTATACTTATCAAGCTTCTTTTCTCTTGATTGAATAGTAACCATCCATTCTGCCATCTCCTGCGGATTTCTCTTTAAATAACGATATAACGTTGGCCTTGAAATCCCTAGCTTTTCAGCAACCCTACTCTTACTAAAACCTTGTTTTAATAGTTGATCAATTTCCATATACATTTGCCACTTATCCACCTTTCAAACCTCCTCAAACACTTTCAGATATATAAACCTATTATATCTAGTGTCTAAGAAGAAACGTTAGTGTTTTTCTGGCTCTTTACAAAATCACCAGAAGATTTGTGGGCAAAAAGTGTTAAATCTTATCAAGCGAGAACTGTTACATTTAGTTTAGCAGTTACAACTAAAACACAAGTGTTTTAGCAGTATTTATTATTATCATAATAGGATGATTTATTGGTGCAAAAATAAAAAAATCACTTAAAAAGAAGTTTTATAGCTAATGAGTCAGCCTCACAGGACAACGTTAGATCGACATACATAAAGGGGAAATTTTATTAAAGTTTAATTATCTCACAAGTTATAGTTTTAAGGTGCAAAAAGTTTCAACAGGAGATCATATTGTTTTTCGAGAAAAGAATATGATAGTAGATATGTATGCGAGTAGATTTGTATACAAAAAAGAATAAAGTCTATAAAAATGCAATTCTATTATCACCCATTTAAGGATTTATTTGTGGTATGATAAACATAATAGATTTACTACTCATGGGCGGAGCAGTATCCACCTACCTTTTGAACAAGAAAGGAGGTGGTGCTGTTGACAATGTATGAAACATTTACGATTATTCTTGATTTGTCTCTTTTAATTGTGGCAGTACTTGCCTTAAAAGACGAAAAAAAATAATCCGCCTATGAGTTGAGAGCTCGGCGGATTATTCTCGCTGGATGCTATCCCCCTTGAAGGGAGTAGATCTATTTAAGCTGTTAGTGTTGAAGCACTAGCAGCTTTTTTATTAGTGTGTGCTAATGAAAAAGAATTTATTCATTAACGTGTTTAGAAAGTAAACATCTATACTGTAAGTATAGCTAATAAAACATAATTAATCAATAATTGTAATGCAATTTAAGGATATTTTAAATGTATATGCTTAAATGTATTTTTGAAGTGTGTTCTGCCATCTGACTTTGTCTAATTCTTCTTTCTCTATTTCCTTCGGTAAATAAATCATCGTCGTTTGAATCGATTCGTGGCCAAGTGCACGCATAATCGTATAAACATCTGCGCCATCTTTGTACGAAAGAATGGCAAAAGCGTGTCTGAACGTGTGTGGTGTTATGACTTTCTCTTTTACAAATGGCATTGGTAGTCGTTTCAACGCTTTAGATAAGTATTGCGACAAGTAATTATTTGTATATGGATGCCCTTTTGATGTTAAAATGACGGATTCATCGCCATTAGCATGCGCAATCGGACTATGTCCTCGACTGATTCGAAAACGATTTAAACTATTGTATGTTTTCTCGTTTAACGGCACTAAACGTTTCTTATTCCCTTTCCCATGCACTCTAATAAAATACTGCTCTCGATCCTCATCATATTCAATATCACGTATACGAACTCTGCATAATTCACTATTTCTCATGCCGGTTGTGACTAATGCGTGTATGAGCGCAAACAAAACAGGGTGATCAATCTCTTCCGAGAAAAAATCCAAGAGTTGCAGCACTTCTCGTGTTGTTAAGTCGCGATTGGGACGTTCATCTTTAGAAACCGTCGATACCTTCATATAGCGTGTCAGATCTTCATCTATATAGCCACTCGTATATAAAAAGGAAAGGAAATATTTAATGATTGCATCTTTTCGTGAGATTGTAGAAGGGGAATAAGGCGATTTTCTTCCTAATAAGTAAGGATACTTATGCACGAACCAATATTGATACTTTTCTAGGTGCGATGGTTTCAATTGTTTGAAAATCGATTCACTTTCCATATTGTTAAATTGAATGCCGATATCATCCTGATACGAAATCAGATTTTTAATGAACGCATATAATTCACGTTCATACATTTGAAGTGTTTGCTGCGTTCGTCCTTTTTCGACATCAATGTTTTGTTCGTCTTGCAGATAATACGCAAGCATATCAAAATCATTGAAATAATAAAACGGTGGTTTCGATTCATCTTCGGCAAGATGTCTTTTTTGCACGAGTGATTGATAACTTGGTTTCTGTATTTGTTGTGCAACATCTAAAAATGTTTCATTAGGATATCGGCTTACTTCTTTTTCCATATCATCACCTCACGACCAAATTTAAGTAAAAGAGACAGATAACATCACTTATTTTATAATTATCGTTTACTTATAATTAAATTAATATTAACACATCATTCTTTATACATAAAGTAATCAAAACTTAAAAAATACTACATTTTTTAATGGTTGATATATCTATATATAATTAGAATAACATTTAATTATATATATAATTACACATTAAGTGTGATGAACGAAAAGTAACCATTATCTTGTATTTTTTAACAAAAGAACAAATAAGTATATACAATGTATATACTTTGTGCTACAATAGAATTGTAAGATATTTGAAGGGGGTTTATCCTTATGAATACCGAAGTTAAAAAGTGGGGGAATAGTTTAGCAATACGTATTCCACAACAAATAGCAAAAGAACTAAATATTGACATCGGAACTGAAATTGATATGACACTTCATGATGATGAACTCACTATCAAAGTGAAACAACAAGATGAAACATTAGAAGATTTAATTGCTCAAATAACAACCGAAAACCAACATGATCCCGTAGATTTTGGTCAGCCTTCAGGACGTGAAACGATATGACGAGTACAATCAATCAAGGTGACTTAGTTTATATCACTTTTGATTCACAGTCGGAGAATGAGAAAAGACCTTGTATTGTCCTATCTCCTAAATTATTTAATCAACATACGTATTTTGTGGCTGTCTGTCCCATAACGACCCAAAAGAAAAACTATCCGTTTGAAGTTGAGCTGCCCGAAGGTTTAAATGTTAACGGTGTTATCTTAACAGATCAAATTAAGAGTATTGATAAGAAAACATGTGTTTTAAAGGTTTTTGATACGGCTCCCGATAGCGTTATTAATGAATGTTTAGATAAGATTTATGCCTTTTTGCCTAAAAGGGAAATATGAAAAGGATGTGAAGTTAAATGGATAATAAACAAGCGCTAGGTTATTTGTTGTTGGCTTGTAAAGAACTAGGTTTAACGAAAGAAGAAGTCCATAAGTTGCGTCGTGAAATGTATGTTCAGTTTGACTTAAAAGATCCAGAAGAAGCCGAAAAATTCGGTCATGAATGGTACTATCATTTACCAGATTGAACACGTACATAGTAATTAAGCAACCTAAAGTAATAGCGCCTTTTAGATAACTCGTAAAATTGTTATATAATAAAGTCATAGAGAAATAAAAAAACCTCGTCTATTTAAATAGACGAGGAAAAATAAAATTAAAAGAGAAATCAGAAAAGCAAAACGTTTTACTTTTCTGCTCAAGTCAAATGACAGAGAATAGAATAGATCGATATCTCTGAAAGACATGTTTTTATTTTATCATGGTTACATTTATTTAGACTAGTTTGTTAAAGAAATTTATATTGAAGTAAATAGTAGAAAGTAGATATCCGCATGAAAAATCTAAAAAAGGGTCAGTTACGATCTTAATACATATAAAAAGCATTAAACGATCCAATATGTAAGGTTACCATTATTAATTATTAATCTAATATGTATTAACGTTATAGATGACTGAATTTGATAGTAAATATTAAAATGATAGATATGCTAGGGGGATGAATGGATTGAATGAATTTTTAAATGAAATAAGAGAATTAACTATATTATCTTTGTTTTCTGATGATGAATTAATGGATATTTTGGTCTTAAAGGGAGGTAATGCTCTGGAATTATCATATGAATTAAATTCTCGTGCTTCTATGGACATAGATGTTTCTATGAGTAAGGACTTTTCTGATTTTGGACTCACAGTTAAAGATGTTGAAGAAAAATTAGAATATCAGCTGAATCAAATTTTTTCAGAAAAAGACTACACAGTTTTTGATATTAAACTAGAAGAAAGACCTAAACAAAAAAGAACAGTGGATGATTTGAATTGGGGCGGTTATGTAGTTAAGTTTAAAGTGATTGATTCCTCAAAGTATGAGCATATTGGAGAAGATAATATAGATAAGTTAAGAAGATCATCACTGTCTGTTACCGAAACGGACAAAAAAGTTGTTCAAGTAGATATTAGTAAGTATGAATTCACACAACCTAGTGAGGAGAGGGAATTTCATGACTACATAATAAAAGTATATTCTCCGAGAATGATTATTTTTGAAAAGCTAAGAGCTATATGTCAGCAAATGACTGAATATACCGACATTGTTAAGACGTCTCAATCTCCTAGACCTAGGGATTTTTATGATATTTATACTGTGAAAGAAAACTTAGAGCCGAGCTTAAATTTGAATGATTCTGACAATCAACAAATGGTTAAAGATTTTTTTAAAATTAAAAAAGTACCTCTTCATTTGATTGAAAAAATAAAAGACCCCTTGGTTCGTGATTTTCACGAATCGGGGTTCGCAAGTTTAAAAGATACGGTTATAGATAATGATAATTTGATGCCCTTTGAATTTTATTATGATTATGTCGTTCAACTAGTTGATGAACTTAAACCAGTATGGAGCTATGCATCAAACTCTTCTGGGTAGTACAAATTCCATCTATCCGAAAAGCTCATGTTTTTCATGTTATGGCGCAAATAAAAATGATAGTTTATAGGGAATCGTTCCATGAGCTTTACAGCGGTATCTTTAAATCCAGCCCTTTCTAAATAAAAACCTATAACTTGATGATACGGATATATATACTGAATTTTTTTTAAGTAGGAGTAGATTTTGTTTACAGAAGCTACTCCCTTTGCGTTTTTATACATATTCAACACCTCAAACGATCCACCAGCATAATGAGGTCGAACAGCTATATCTATGAGCGTTTTTTCAATATTTGTTACTGGATTGTCACCTAATTCAGTGACCCCCAAATTGTTAGTGAATTTACTGTTAAGCAGGACGATCTGTTGGCCATCAAAATAGGATATATTTTGGGATGCGCGTGCCTCTTTTGAAAAGGCTCTATCTATATTATCTTGTTTTAACTGGCTTATTTCACTATTTTTAGGAGTTAGCTCTTTATTAAAGTAAATGGTTTTAACAATGTTTTGTGTTAACCCATGTAGAAATGCAGCTGTGTTGTGAGAGAAATAACCATTGTCATAAAGAGATCGAACAACTGTAAGCGCATCAATATCTGAATGAGTTTGGTTATAAACATATCTCTTAAAGGTTCCCTTCGGAAAGTCTAGAGTAATACTTCTTGTAATGATGTTTTGCTTAGATAAAAAAGATAGAAAATCATCCATCTTCGTTGAACGGGGCAACTTCCAATCATTCCTGTTATTTTCGAAGATTCTATAGAGGTCTTTTTCGGTGAATAATATCTTTTGATGATTTTCTAATACGTGCTTTATTTCATTTTTATACAATCCCATAATTTGAAAGCGATTCAACCTAGGCATTTTCATCACCTTTCATCAAGTACAATAGAGTATATATACTCTATTGTATCATAAAAACACAAAAAAATCAAATTTAACGTTACGATCAGTGTAATATTAATAATTTAGTATAAAAACATTAATATTACAACATAATAAAGTATATATACTTTATTATGATGGTAATAATGTTTAATGTCAAGTGCCAAATATACTGTATTTAAAAATATAAGATTTTTTAAAAATGTAGATCGATACTGAATCAAACAATAGTAAATACTAGTAGGCTAATTTAAAAAGTAGGGTGTTTGTACTTCTAATGGATCTAAAAAACATAAACCGAATATATTGGTTTATGTTTTTTAGATTGCGTTTAATTAAAATGTTGCATAAGTTGATCCATTGGTTGATCTAATTGTGATGATTCTAGCCGAACAATCCAATCGAACCGACGGTAATCCTTAGCATATCGTTGCATTAACTCAATATCTTCTTGTGTAGGCAACGTATCGTTGCCCCCTTTGTGACCGTGTTTTTGATGAACCTCATCTTCTAGCTGCTTAGGTGATTTATCAACGCGAACTGAAACATCGAATTTTTCGTTAACAAACCTTATGTACATTTCTTGAATTTCTGTATGATAGGGTTTGTCATCGAATGTATTGGCATAATCATAAATCATTGGTGTTATGAAAAATGTGTTCTCACATATTGGACAATAGAAGTCATCATGAAAAAGTTGATCGAGGTGTTGATTATAATAAGCAGTTAGAAACATAATGTGAGAGGGCATTTGAATAAATCCGCCTGTAATCTCATATCGATCTTTACATTGTCGACAACCGAGTATAAGGCGAGCATCTTCTTTCATGTGAGAACTCCTTTTCAAACGTGTTACCCTTATTCTAAGAAAAATATAGTTAAATAACAATTAGTAGAAGGATAAAATACAGTAATGTTAAAAAGTGAGATGAAAAATCAATCAGTCTATGTTCAATTTTGTATACACCTTTGAATACTGATTTATCAGTGTTTGAAACGATATAAGAGCTATAAATGTATACAATTTATATTTCGTGATGTATACACTTACCATCGTTGATTTGTCGGCCTTTATGGGATTTTAATACAATAAAATGTATACACATAAAAATCTCGACATCAAAAAGTGTATACACTTTGGCTTTCTATGATCGCATATGCATTGATGTGGCAGGCTTTATGGGTGTAAACACTTTAAATCAACAAGAGCTTTCATTTTCAGCACATTTATCCATTGAATTTGATCAGTTAAACATATTGAATTTTTGAATAATTCATCAAATAAAAAAAGAGAACTTTCTAGAAAAGCTTGTTCCAATGTTAAAACCGTCATTAATATTGACGTTAATATTAATATTAAGAAACTCGACGAAACTAAAATCAATTTTAACACTAGTTATAATGTAATTTTTAACACAGGGAATTGGCTTTTAATACTGTTATATCAATCTTTATCATGATAATGTCACGCTTTAAAATACAGCGTTTTTGATCGAAGTGAAGGTAAGCATAACAATTAGGAGGTCAATATATACATGGAAAACATAATTGAAGCTTACCATGAACAGTTGATAACAAGACGTAAAGTTATACTTAGTTGATCTATTAAAATGTCGAGCATTAATGACAAGTCAAATTAAGAAAAAGCACTACGGAGGTACAAGGAACCCTGTTAATAATGTTTAATAAGGCTGCGAATAGCTCATTCAAAACGAAAAATAAAATGGGCTATTGAATGCATCTGTAGCTCTGGTGCTATAATTGAACATATTGAAGTGTGAGAAAAAAGCTCTTAGAGATAATCAAAGCTACTAAGGAATTATCATTGCTAACAAATTGTTTATGGCTACTTAAAGAATGGATTTTGGATCACTACATAAAAGAATCGCTTAATTGAAATATAACTCATATCGTTGAGAAAACATTGTAGGTTAGTTTTCCTAAGGCACTTTACATGCTATAGGGAGCTATTTAAACAAAATAATAAACATAGATACTGGAAAAGACGTATCGTTTTTTGAGTGCGATTTTATTAAAGAAAAGTTAGATATTTGATTGATATACTGCTCAATAAGTTGATTAGAAATCAAAATAAATACCACCCTATCTAAGCAAATAGCTTGAATAGGGTGGTATCCTCTAAATGAATATTTTAGACTGCCATTCTATGAGCAATCTATCGTAGACCTCTAAAGTGTTACCGCACTTTAGGGGTCGTTTTTATTGTATGTCTTTACGTTAATATCATACCACATACTGGGGAATATAAACACACTCGAATAGTGAGATAATTTTGACACAGGATACATTTCAAAGTGGGGGTATCTTTTTTTAATGTTGATTTCAAAAGCATCATTATTCATCCCAAAGTTGTAACATTTCATCCCAAAAGAGTTACCTTACATCTCAAACGCGCTGCATTTTTTGTTGAAATATCAAAAGTCATTCTTTATTTTAAAAGAAATCATACGCAAGTACTTAAATACTACAAAATACCACACAATGCGGAAGTCCATTTAATTTTGTACAAATATTGTTATAATTATAGCACAATGATAATTATATGAATTGTTATTCCTGGATGTCTTAACAATATTAAAAAGCTACCGTAAAGTTTGGAGATCTAAAAAACATTGATAGGGGAGAATGTAATGAACCAAAAATATATCACAGCTCAGGAAGCCGGTAAACTATTAAATATTAATGCCAAAACGGTTTTATCATATGGCCGTTCAGGTAAATTAACACGAGTTAAAGACTATAAAGCATTTCCTATACGGCAGCACGCCTTGTTTTACAGAGAAGAAGTAGAGGCGTTACGCAATCAACGTCAAATTAAAGGTTATACGGTAAGCGAGGCTGCGAAACAATTGAATATATCAAGAGGAATGGTTCATCACTTTATTCGAGAAGGTCAATTAAAAGCGTCCAAAGATAGTAGTAGCGGAAGAGAGCGGTATATTATTGACAAAGAACATCTTAATGAATTCGATGAAAATTATACAAAAACTTCTCCACGCACCACTAATTATTATTACGACTCAAAAGAAGGCGCTTATTTATACCAGCCATATATTCAAACAGGATCGCAATTAATTGCTCGTATTATGGACATATCCGATACTATTAGTCTTGTTGATCAGAATAGTGAATCCTTCACGTTGGAAGAAGCCAAGAGGAAAAATTATAAAACCTTGCAACCATTAGTTGATAAAAAAATTATTCAATCAGCAGGTAAGTTATCCTTCTCATTTCCTATACCAAAAGAAATCGATCATGAAATCTATGACTTGATTGACTGGCTAATGAAACACTTAGGTTATCGAAATCTACATTTGTCACAAGATGAAACGAGCATTCACCTTAAAATACAGGAGACTGTTATTGAAACAAATAATCACAGTCATTTTAGTCATCTACTGAGTAAATACTGTGTATCAGGTGATGTCATATCGATGGATGATGGCATTCGCTTAAAATCGAATTTCTATACTATCACAACACAAGTGGATTATGAATTAAAAAAATGGATTGAAGATCAATCTAAACAAAAAAATATGACACAAAAAGAATTTATATCGAGTGTACTGAAACAAACATTTGAAAATGAAAAACAGTAATAAAGGTAACTTTTTGTTAGCAATGAAACTCTATATAACAAATCTAAAAAGGGGCACTTATTAATGGGAGTATAACCAAATTAAAACTATTATATTAGATTTCAGCCCCTTCTTATTTTTATAAAGTTTTATTATATGCCAAATATTTGTTTTGACACAGATACTAAAATGCCTGTAACAACTGCAATAGGTAAATCTGATAAATGTGAACCTTTCTGTTTTGCAATTTCCTTAGCTTCATTCCAAATAGTGTCATTTCTAGCAGCATCTAAAAAATCGTGACCTTCCCATGTTAGGTCGCTAACAACCACTTTATATCCATCCCAGTAATTATCAACACTACCTTTTATAAGCCCGCATTCAACCATTAGCTTTAAATTGTATTGTATTTGTTTGCTTGTGTATTTATCAGAATCATCAGGATTAAATATTATGCGGTCTCTTTCATCTTCTTCAATCTCTAAAAGTAAACTCCTTATAAGCTCCATGTCTCTTTTCATTTAATACACCACCTATTACCGAATCAATTCTACAAAAAGAGCTATTTTCCTGCAAATTATATCAAATGTTATCTAGGAGTGAGGTTTGTCTTAAAACAAGGATTGATTGTAATATCCAATTCTTATCACAACGAAATCATTAGCCATAGTAGTGGGCGACGTAAAGGTGCAGTGTTAGTTCATCGTGTGTTTGCATCCGTCCAAGAAAATTTATATGACTTTCAAATGTTCCACACAGATCGTGGGAGTGAATTTAAAAATGTACTAATTGACGAAGTACTTCACACATTCAATAAAGAACGCTTATTGAGTCATAAAGGAACCCCCTACGATAACGCCTTAACAGAATCTACATTCAAAACGATTAAGATTGAGTTTGTTAAGGGGACTCATTTTACTGACCAACACGAAATTGACCTTGAACTATTTGATTTCGTTTATTGGTTCAATTACATGCGTATCCATCGATCATTAGATTATTTATCACCAATCGAATACAAGTTGAAAGACCGTAATGTTTTGTCTAGTTTAGTGTTGGCATACCACTGTGTGGAGAGTTAATTAAGAATCTCCACCTTTGTTTAGATGAAAACCCCTTGTGTCTGTTATTTAATCCGATTTATAACTTTTCATATTCGATAACCGCATGTTTTAAGATGCTAAAACTATCACTATATATGAATAAACCTTGACTATTTCTTTATTTTTTTAAAAAATCCCAAAAACCTGGGATTTTTTCTAGGTTAAATGTTTGGATAATCTTTATTGTTTTAATTTTTAATTCTTGTTCTAAAACTTCTTGTTCTTGTTTGTTGGTTTGGTTAATAGATTTTTTAATTTTAGGTTCTATTTTTTTTATAATTCGCATGGTACTTTCTGTACTGCCATTTTGTGACCTATTAATCAGATCCCGCCATTCTTCCATATTTATTCCTCCTACTTAATCCAAATATATATTTTTTAATCGTTTGAGAGCACTTTTGTGAATTTTTGAGACTGCTTGTTGTGAGATATCAAGTTGATAAGCGGTATCAGTTATATTTTCCCCGTTTCCATAAATACTTTGTAAAACTTCTTTTTGTCTCATTGTGAGAGATAAGAAAGCTATTTTTAGCTTCGGATCCTCAATTTTTTCTTCTATAGCAAGTGTTTTTTCCTCAATAATTTTTTCTTCAATACTTTTATCTGTAGATTTAATTTTTTCTAAAACATTTACTTCATTTAAATTAGATGAGTCATTTAAGACCAAAGGAGAAATTTTATTTCTATATCTTTGTTTTTTATCAAAATTGACAGATTCCCAATAAATAGTTTTAGAAAGATAGCTAACAATTTTTACCCCTGTATAAAAGTCACGAAATGCTTCATCTAACTTTTGTCTGTTCTCTTCACTTGGATAACACAGTGCATCAATAAACATTGCTTGGTGTTCATATTGTTTTAAAAAGGATCGAACTAGTTTACTTCTATAAAATTTTGGATTTTCCTCACTAAATTTCTCTAAGGATTGTTTTTCCGATTTTGTTAAATAAATAAGATCCAACATATTTAGTCATTCCCTCCTAATAATGATTAACGTCATTATTAAAAAGAAGATTTCATTAAAAAAAAACAACCTTATGCGAACTTATGTTCCCTATTTTATGTTTTTTTTTCCATTTATTCAATAGTTTAATGGATAAGGTTGTAAGATTTGCAACTTATTCTTCTTTAAAAAATAATTAGTAAGCGTTCTGATTCTTACTATATTGAGTTCAATAAAAGAAAGGAAAAAGGAGTGATCTGTAATGGAAGATATACCTGAATGGGCTGTGTTAATTGGTAATGTTGGTTTTCCGGTATTATTATCTCTATACTTGTTAATTCGATTTGAAAAAAGAATTGATGGGCTGATCAAAGTAATTCGAGATCTGCAAAGTAAGATTAACAATTCTGACGTTTAATTATTTACTAAATGGTTGTATTTTTTTTATTGAGAACACTTTACTCAATATACGAAATAGACTGTTGTCTGTGTGGGGTGCACATCACTTCAGTCTTCACCCCTTCTAGAATATTTAATAAAGAAAGGATTGATAATTTTGAATAGTACAGTATTACGAATAGGTGATTCGGGTTCAGAAGTAGAACAATTACAACAAGCATTAGTCGATAATAATTTTTATCCTGATATCAACGCATCAGATAATGGAATAGACGGGATATTCGGACCTAAAACTGAAGATGCTGTTGAACGTTTTCAGAGTGTAAACAATTTAACCATCGATGGAATAGCTGGTCCTGAAACTTTAGAGGCGCTTGGTTTAAATAGCAACGAATCGAGTGGAAGTAGTTCTGGAGGTACAGTACTTCGCCCGGGAGATACAGGTGAATTTGTAAGCGAACTACAGGAAAAACTAGTTAATAATAATTTTTACCCTGACATCAATGCTGACAATAATGGTATAGACGGAATCTATGGACCTAAAACCGAAGATGCTGTTCGTCGATATCAGACTATGAATGGATTAACCGTTGACGGTATTGCTGGTCCAGAAACTCTTACCTCGTTAGGTCTGAGAGAAGATAGTTCAGATGAATTTGAGAATACTAATTCTATTTTTCAATCAGGGGATTCTGGAAACGGTGTAAAAGTCATTCAACAAGCATTAGTAGATAATAACTTTTATCCCGATATTCAGGCGCCGGATAATGGTGTAGACGGTATTTATGGGCCTAAAACCGAAGATGCTGTTCGTCGATATCAAATTATGAATGGATTAACAGTAGATGGTATTGCTGGTCCAGAAACTCTTACGTCACTTGGTATTAGTGGGGGGGGTTCTGGAAGTGAAAGAAGTTCTGGAAGTTATGGCAGTACATTATATCCTGGTGACTCTGGTGATGCCGTTCGTCGTTTACAAGAGGAACTAGTTCAAAACTATTTCTATCCTAACAGGGATGAGGAAAATAATGGAGTAGATGGAATTTATGGTCCTGACACTGAAGATGCTGTTCGACGATATCAAACAATGAATGGTCTAACAGTAGATGGTATTGCTGGTCCAGAAACTTTAGGATCACTTGGTTTAAAAGCAGACAGTTCGGAAGATTCGGAAGACCCTGAAGGTACAGATTTTTCTGGAGGTGCTATCGGCGATATAACATTCAATCAGGAGTTTATTCCAGCTAGTAATAATAATAGACCTCAATATACAATGAGCCCAGATTATATCACTATACATGAAACAGCAAACACAGCCCCTGGGGCAACGGCACATATGCATGCGATGTATGTCAAAAATCCATCAACTTCAGTTTCTTGGCATTTCACTGTAGATGATAGACCTGTAATATTTCAGCATCTTCCTTTATATGAAACAGGATTTCATGCTGGTGATGGAAGTGGTGATGGAAATAGAAACAGTATTGGTATCGAGTTGTGTGTAAATGATGGTGGTGATTTTAGACAAACAAGAAAAAATGCAGCAGTGTTAGTTAGGAAATTAATGGATGATTATGACATTCCTATTTCAAATGTTGTTACCCATAATCATTGGAGTGGTAAGCGCTGTCCAGCTAATCTATTAAATCAATTTGATAGTTTCTTAAATCAAGTAATGGATTCACAGCATAAAAAAACAGATGATGAGGAAGAAGATGAATCAGAAGATATCACCTATTATAACTTGAATTCTCATTTTGCAGATATTGATGAACAATTCACATCTGAATCAACTACATTAAGTTATTCGACTTCATATGAAGTTAACTTAGGATCCCTTAAAGGGAAACTAACAGGATCTATTATTTTTGGGGACGCCGAAGAAAGTGACTGGGATCTCCCTGCGGACCAAGCTTTAGAAGGTAATCTTCTTGATAGTAATATTAATAAGATTCTGAACAAAATGATGGAAGAGTCATTATTACCCGGAATTAGTGACGTTGGAGAAGCACGTGCTAAACTTGATGAAATTATTGGTGACAAGATTTCTAATTTAATGGAGGTTCGAGTAAGTACGTTTGATCGAGATTGGGGATTTAATAGTGACTTTCCTTATATTGTTGATATAACTTATATCACAGTAGAGTTACTGTATGAAATCGATTCTAATGTTTATGTGAAGGAAAAGTTGACTTTAGATGAGATTGATTGGGATAAAGATGATGAACTTCGCTATGCCTTAGTATTCATACTAGTTATAGTTGCAGCTGTAATGTTTGCAAAAGCAGTAAGTGTAGCCACATTAATCGCTTGGTTAAAACACCTTGCGCGTGTTCTTCGACTTCTCCCTACATTTGCTTAATATTGATATTTTCTAAAAGTATATAGACTTTAAAAATCCGATTCTTTTTTAGAAGAATCGGATTTTTAAATAACTCTTTTGTTTAAAAGGTTTTATAAAACTAAAAAGTAATTACTATTCAAACTTAGATGAAAACAATAGAAGTAAACCAATTTAATCAATTCATATATTATTGCCACCTATAGTACTGTACTGGTTGATTTAATAAATATCTCCTGTTAATATTTGGAGAAGATAGGAGGTATTTAATGAGAAGAATTGTATTGTTGTGTTTAATCTTTGTATCTGTCTTACTAGGAGGTTGTAATCTGAACACGAATAGTGAACGAGAACCTATAGAAATAGAGGAAAGTGAACACGGAACGTTTTCAACTTATTACCATGAAACAAACATGGGAACTTTTGAAACTGGTCCTATTATCATCGATGTTGAAGAAATGTATTTGGTTCAATCGGATCTAGAAACAGAATCGACTCAAGTGATTAGTTCAGAAGAGAGCCAAGACTACATAACATTTTTACTATCCGTATCATCAGAAGTATCAGAAGGTGAAAATATTGAATTTAGCCCAGATCATCTTACTTTATCAACTAACACAGGAGAACATTTTGAATCTCCGCATGACACGTTGAGTGATACAGTGGATATCCAATATATAGGTTCTAATACAGTTAGACGTATTGCGTATATATTAGAAGATTCAAAAGCATCTGAAATTGACAATGTTCACTTTAAGATAAAAGCACCCACGAATGAAGACAATGAAAAAATTGGAGAAGATATTGAACTAAATATTGATATGACAGAGAGGTAATAGAAAAATTCAATGTTTTAATTGGATGTAAAATGGAGGGGTATCATGGGTGATTTAATATTTATTACAATTGTTCTATTCTTGATTTATCTTATTTACTCCATTCGTAAATTTGCGAAAAAACAAGAAAAAAAGATGGAGCATGCTCAAAATGATTACAATAAAACAATTGAAGAAAGCCATGAAAACGTACAGATTCAAAGAGACATCTTACAGGAATTAAAAGAAATACGAAAATCAATTGATAATAAGACTGACTAATTGTATATAAATCATAGTATTCGCTACAAAAATAGTTGAATTAGAAATGAGGAAGGTTGGAAATTCATTAAACCGTGAGTTTGATAAATCAGAACCACATAAAGCGATGGCATTATATTTGTGTTTTGGTCGATTGCGAAATCATTGGCCATAGTAGTGGCCTCATAAAGATGTAGCTGCCATACTAAGTCCTCTTTCATTCTAATTGTTTATCTGACATAAAAAGCCTCCTTCGAGAATTAATCTATGAAGATTATCTCATCTGGAGACTGTGCTACATACGTGTGTAGTATTAGACGCTTACGTCTAAACAAAAAAATTTGTATCGAGTGTACTGAAACAAGCAATTGAAACAGAAAAACATTTATAAAGGTAGATTTTGTTAGCATTTAAACTCTACACAATAAAAAGAGGAGTTAAAATATAGAGAATTAGAGGGATAATAGATACCCTATTTTCTAAAATCTAGTCATTATAGATTTAGTGATTGTTAATACGAACTTAAATGGTGGGATAAAATATCCCACCATTCATATTATTCACTTAAGGTTTTAATAGGTATATAACATTAGGTTTATTCAGTCCTTGTCTCTCCATATGAATTAAACCATGTTCTTTAAGGTTGTTCTTAATTTTATTTATTGTTCTTGAAGTTAATTTTAAAATCACACCTAGTTCATGGTCTGTCAACATAAGATACAGATAATTATTTTCATCTATCCAATTATTTTTGATCGATAATAAGTGCATATCTTTTAAAATAGCATAAGTAATTTTTTCATTAGCATTTAAACTTTTATATTTTTCATTATGAATAATTTCTTTAGGTAATTGATAAGATTGATTCGTTTCTACATCATCAACTGTATAAAACTCCATATTTTAAACCACCTTTTACTTAATTGAATTAAGCATAACTCCTTGAATAATACCAGCTATTATTTTTATATTTCTCTTCCCTTAGATTCTCCCCAATCAATTTCATCATGGTGTCTATCATGCGTGTAAGTTGCTAATAAATCATCTAATGTGGGTTGTTTTTTTACTGGACTAAGAATGATCTGATTGCCTTTTTCAATGATCTCCATTTCTAAACCGTCATCAATATTTTGATTCTCCACTATTTCTTTTGGGATTCTTAATCCTAAACTATTGCCCCATTTACGAATTGTTGTTTTCAACATTTCATCCCCTTTCACTGTAATGATGAACCTACTTTATCATTCTTTATAGAGAACGATCTATATTTAACGAACTTTATATACAACAGTATCTTTTACAGCCATAACCACTAGTTGGTCAATGTACGTTTCATACATCTGTTGGATTGCCATCAATAAAGAACAGGTTAATGCTTTTTCCTTCTATGATCATGATTGATCTTCTTTTTTCATCCTTTTTTCTAACAAATGATTTAGTTTAGCGTTCTTAATTTCTATATTTTTATTAAAAAAAGAAACAAAGGAGCATAAATTAATAAGCTCCTTCTTCTCTCCGTAAATCGTGATAAACTTCGGTTAAAATATCATTCATCAAAAACTCTTTAAATTCGGGGTCTTCCAAAATCCGCATATGAAACTCTTCATTCATCTTCATCCTTGAAATAACGGAATCTAAAAATGATTTCTCAGCACTGTATTTAAAGTTATCAATGCTGTTATTCTTTGCTTTTTCAGCCATTGCTTCCTGTTCTTTAATATCTAGTGCAATCTGATCTCGAGAAAGCTTATCCGTATCCGAAAAATCTGTCCCAAAACGGTCATTGATACGCTCAATGATTGAAGATAGGCGTTCTTTGTCTTCTTCCGTTGATCCTGCTGTTCCATGTTCGGCTGGAGATAATGCTTCTCCTCCTTGTTCAGTTAATGAAATACTGCCTTCAAAGGCTTTCTCATTTCGATAGTATTCAAGGGCTACATCATCGGAAATATATATCGGATCCTCTGGTTTTTTCGGCAATTTCTTCAGGAGATAGGTTAAGAATATGAACCGTTTGTGCAAATCAAGATCTGAAAATGGACCAATTTGAAGCACAAAAGCATAGGTCCGAACAAATTTTGTGGCTGCAGACTTAAATGCTTCTTGTTCTTCTTCAGTCAATTCGTGTTTGAATCGTTCCACAGCAGGATCGAGAGAGGCATTTAACTTGACCTGCATTCTGGAATCTTTCATTGATTTCCCACTGTATTCAAGGTTTGCAACCTTGTCAAGTTCATCATCGGTATACACCTGCATGGCATCTAATTCATGTTGCAAATCATAGAGTATATTCGGATCGGTTTGTGCATCCAACGTCGTGACCTCATAGTACGCTTGGAAAGCCTGCTGGATCGTCTCAGGGTCATTTGCGAAATCGAGAATAAAGGTATCGTCTTTGCCCTTACATGTCCTGTTGAGCCTTGAGAGCGTTTGTACAGCCTTTATGCCATCGAGTGGTTTGTCCACGTACATCGTGTGAAGAAGAGGCTCGTCGAATCCGGTCTGATACTTCTCAGCCACGATCAATACCTGATAGTCATCAGAATGAAATTGTTCCGGTAATTCTTTTTCGCTTATCCCATTTATATCGGGTTCTGTATAAGATTCTCCCTGGTCTTCTACAGTCCCTGAGAAGGCAACAAGAGTCCGCATATCGGCATAGCCTTTGGATTTTATATAATGATCAAAGGCAAATTTATAACGAACAGCATGTTTTCGGCTACTCGTCACGACCATTGCTTTCGCACGTTTATCAATTTTATGACGCGTGACATTGCGGAAATGTTCCACCATGATTTCTGCTTTCTGTGCGATATTATACGGGTGTAGTGATACATATCTGGCGATTTGTTTGGATGCTTTGCTTTTTGCTACTTCTGGATCATCGTGAATCATTTTCTCTACTTTGTAGAACGTTTCATACGTGACATAGTTATTCAAAACATCATGGATAAAGCCTTCTTCAATAGCTTGGCGCATCGAATACAGGTGGAAGGGAGCCTTTTGCCCATCTTCTTGTTCCGTTCCAAATCGGTCGATCGTTTTTGGCTTAGGCGTTGCAGTGAACGCAAAGAACGAGATATTATCTTGATCACCGGTTTTGGCAATATGCTCAATCATGCGTTCTTCCGCATCGGTTGTCTCGCTTTCCTCTCTCATGCTCTCCTCATAGGCTTCTTCAAGGGTTTTATCTGAAAGAATCGATGTCATCGCACCAGAAGATTTACCGCCCTGTGAGCTGTGAGCTTCATCAATGATCACTGCATATGAACCGCGGTTGAATGATCCGACTTCTTCTAAAATGAACGGGAATTTTTGCAGTGTCGTAATAATGATCTTGGTTTTATTACGGATCGCGCCCGCAAGCTGATTTGAATCCCTATCAATCTTTGCGACCATTCCAGCCTTATGTTCCAACTGATAAACGGCATCCTGTAGCTGCTTATCCAGAACTCTTCGATCGGTTATGACAATAATACTGTCAAAGATCGGTTCGTCCTGATGATCATGTAACTTAGCTAAACGGTGAGACAACCATGAAATACTGTTGGTTTTTCCACTTCCCGCAGAGTGCTGAATCAGATAGTTCTTACCGGATCGATGTTCAGAAACATCTTGTTCAATTTTACGAACGGCATCCAGTTGATGAAAACGTGGGAAAATCACCACTTCTTTTGTATCGATGACTTCACCGTTACTGTCTTTCATATCTTCTTGTTGTACATAAACAAATCGAAATAAGATATCTAGCAAGCTGTCTTTCTGCAGAATTTCTTTCCAGAGATAAGATGATCGGTAGTCATCTTCTACTGGAGGATTTCCTTTTCCGCCATTATTCCCCCTGTTAAAAGGCAAAAAGAAGGTTTTGTCCCGATTTAATCGGGTTGTCATGTGTACTTCGTCTGTATCAACAGCAAAATACACAACTGTACGGGATTTAAACTGAAACAGCATTTCACGTGGGTCTCGGTCTTTCTTAAATTGTTTCATCGAATGTTCAACCGTCTGACTTGTCAGTTGATTCTTTAATTCCTTAACCACGATTGGTAATCCATTCAACGACAGCATCATATCAACAGAGCTTCGATGCTTTTGGCTGTAGTAGACCTGACGGCTGACGGTAAAGATGTTCTTTTCGTAGTTTTCGACGAGTGTTCGGTTCATATCCGTTACTGGTTTGTTATAAGCGAGATTCAACGTGACACCGTAATCTTTGATCCCATGACGCAGGCAATCAATTATCCCACGTTTCTTAAGTTCTTTATCAAGACGACTCATGATTTTAAACTCATACTGGTCTTTATAAGCTTTCTTCAATCGTTCCAGCGACTGTGGCTGCGTAGACTCCCAAAATTCAAACAGGATATCCTGATCAATCGCCCATTTCTGGAATGTTTCAAGGGCTTTCCCTTCCAACGTCCGTTGACGATAACCTGACTCTATTAAATGCTGTTCAATATTCTCTTCAAATCCTCTTTCGCTATAATCGATACTCACTGGGAGACCTCCTCTGGATCAGATTCAACAGGTACATCATGGTCACTTACATCGATTTTGCCGGTAACGGCTTCGTAGATGATGGATTGGCGGTATTCTTTGAGTTTATTTATCGTTTCTTTAGTATCTTTTATCATGTCTTTCGAATATTCTTCATTATTATTTATAAACTCAATAATCTCTCTTTGCTCTTTAACACTTGGAATTGGTATTGGAAAAGAGTTAAATTCATCCGTAGATAACCTCCATCTACCAAAAGAAGCTACACCTTGTCCGAATTTATAAAAAATTCTTAAATAGTAACACATCTGAAAATAATATAAAAAATAATCCTTGTTATAATTCTCATTTGTAATTTTAAATACTCTATAATCTGGACTTGTAACACCATAGAAAATTGATACATCTATAAATCCAGTTAATAAATCCATATGGTTCATGACAAAATCACCAGGGTCAACTGTTTGGTATTTGTCATAGTTTGCAGCAAGCTGACCTTCATTTGTTGATATATCTTTTACCTTAATTCCCTTTTGAGTTACTGATAAAATTTGCGGATTATCTAAGCCCTCAATTCTTTTTTTGATGTTAAATAAATATTTCATCTTTTTAACTTCCCAATGCTCCGGCACTTCCCCAATCCATTCCACACCTGAATCCTTCATTTTCACATTCGAATCAAGTCCTTTTGTGATCGTCTCGGTGATGACTGCCTGGCGCTTTTCTTCAAGCAACTCGATTAATCGTTCTTTGTCGGCGATTAAGGCGTCGATTTCGGCGGTTTTTTGGTTGAGGAAGTTAATAATCTTTTTTTGTTCCTCAAACGGTGGCAGTATTATCTTTAACATAGAAATTTTACTGCCTTTGATACCAAGTGCTGTTGAACCTGTTGCAAATGTATTGAGATATTGTGTGAAAGCATCTGACAGAAGAAAATATTTTAAAAAATAATTATTTAATTTACTATTTCCTCTGAGTTTTATAATTCTTTGAGCCAGTGCAATATCAGAACAATCGACATTAGCAACTTCTCCCAATGGAGCTTCAGTTGTTAATAAAACATCTCCTATTTTAGGTGTTCCTCTAGACATAATATTTGAATATTCACTAGGTATTACGTATTCTTTTGACTTTTCATATTGTATTGATCCATTTTGTATATTTTTAGCAGTTACCAAAAAGATTCCACTATCGACTTTAGTTGGTGTTTTACCTCTGTAATCAATAATGTTCTCTAAGTTTTTCTTGAGACTAACAACTTCCCAATGATTCGGTATATCACCAAACCATTCTAATCCAGATTTCTTATACTGTGAATACATCACACCATCACCTTCTTTAATTTCTCCAAAATACTCGCTTCTAGTTCTTGAATTTCGGCTTTAATTTCATCTGATGGTCTTAACTGTTCATACTTATAAAAGTGCCTTGTAAACGGGATCTCATAACCGATTTTCGTCTTCCCCTCGTCAATCCAAGCGTCTGGTACGTGGGGCAACACTTCTCGTTCAACGTATTCATGAATGTCTTCTTTTAACGGAACATTCTCTGTATCACGAAGCTCAGGGTCTGCTTCCAGTTCACCTTTGGCATTCTTTAGACATACATCAGCCGTTTCATCCCGTTTACCAAGAGCAGCAAGAATCGCTTTCAGAATTGGCGCTTTTGCATCTACACCAGACTGTTTTAATGCGTGCTTTAAAGCCTTTGTGAATGTATCTCGATTTTTATAAAGCGTACCGTCATTGAGCGTTTGTAATGCTTCGAGAATCGCCTCCTGCTTCTTCTGACCATTCTCTATTTCTTTCTCGCCTGCTTCACCCTTTTTCTTTGATGTTGCAAGATTTTGAAACGCTTTTTGCTCATGAAGACGCTCAATACGTTCGTCATCCACTTTGAAATTCAGTTTTAACGGTCGTTCAACGGTGATTTTCTGAAAACCGAAATCTTCGTTATCAAAGATTTTGACGTGTTCACTTTCCTCAAACTCCCCATACATCTTGATGATCTCATCGATCTGATCTTGCGAAATTTCGTGACGTTTCTCGCCAAGGTTTTTACGCATCTTTTGATAAAAGTCCACAGCATTAATCAGTTGGATCTTTCCTTGTCGCCATTTTGCTTTATGATTGGTTAGAATCCAGATATACGTAGAAATACCTGTATTGTAAAATAAGCTAGGTGGCATCGCAACAATCCCTTCGACGAGGTCATTCTCAATTACATAACGACGGATTTCGCTCTCGCCACTACCAGCATCACCCGTAAATAACGGGGATCCATTCATGATAATCGCAACTCTGGAGCCCTTTGGATTTTCTTCTGTTACGGGTTTCATCTTGGATATGAGGTGCTGTAGGAACAGAAGTTGTCCGTCTCCGATTCGAGGTAAACCCGCACCAAAACGTCCTTGGAAACCAAGATCCTCATGTTCAGCTTTCACCGCATTCGCAGCTGGTTTCCACTCCACGCCATAAGGAGGATTGGTGATTAAATAATCAAATTTATTATTAGGAAATGCATCTTTAGAGAGTGTATTACCAAAACGAATATTCTTCGCCTCTTCGCCTTTAATCAACGTATCTGCCTTACACATGGCATAGGATTCTTCGTTGAACTCCTGTGCGAAAAACGCTAATTCTGCGGAAGGGTTTAAGTCATTTAAGTATTCCTGTGCGATTGATCCCATGCCACCGGTTCCTGCACAACTATCGTATAATGTCTGCGTGATCCCTGGCTTTGTCAGAATGTCATGATCTTCGTTGAACATTAGACCAACCATAAGGCGAACGACTTCTCTCGGTGTGTAGTGATCTCCAGCCTCAGCATGTTCTGAGTATCGACGAATGAGCTCTTCGAAGATATAACCCATTTCAAGGTTCGATACCATATCTGGATGAAGGTCAATTTCAGAGAAGCGCTTAACAGTTAAATAAAGCAAATCGTTCCGATCCATTTTTTCAATTTGCTTATCAAAATCAAAATAATTGATAATATCTCTAGCTACACCAGAAAAACCATTGATATAATCTCTGAAGTTTTCAGCAATATTATCAGCATCATTCAACAGCTTATTAAAATCATAGTTACTAACATTGTTGAATTTTTGCTTAGATGTACGATTCAAAATCTCGTCTCTTGCATCATCTGGTAGGTTTTTGAACTGTTCGTATTGTGCTAGCACATCGTCTTTCGTGTCTGCTAATGTACAATCAAAACGACGGAGGACTACCATCGGCAAGATCACCTTACCGTAATCTTCTGACTTATAAGGCCCTCGTAGAATTTCTGCAATTGTCCATAAAAAATTAACCTTTTCTTGAAAATTAACCATGGTACTATTCATCTCCTTTTGTATCTGATCATCTTTTTATGCAAGTATTAGCGATCTCTTCATTTTTCGCTATGTCGCACTTTTTATATAACCAGTTCTTCTGTGAATTTTTTAGTTTTTTCTTCTATTTTTTTATCCGACTGTTCAGATTCCTTCTTTTTAATTGATGAAATGATTTCTTCTTGTTCTTGTATTGAAAGAATGGGTACTTGAAGTTCTTTTATATCTTTTAATTTGATAAACTTCTGTGCTACTCCGCTCGCTCGCTGCTGAAGTTGTGTTAGTCCCCATTGTGTCATCATAAAATAACTCAAATACGAAGGAAGAAGTCTTTCTTGATCTGTTTCAATAATTGTAATATGTTGACTGGCCAACGCTCCTGCGAAATCACTAGTCACCACTCCTGTTTTCCCAATACTACCTACCTTAGACATCAGAACATTATTCGGTTGAACGATTGCTTTACTATTTTCTTCCGCAGTTTCATCTGATACATACACGAGACCTTGATCACTCATGGTTCCTTTTTCAATATTCTTTATCCCAATATAGGGGGTTCCTTTTTCTTGGTATTCTTTTTTAGAAATGGTCGCACCAGACCTGAAAGATAAAGTAAGAGACTCTAACGAGGCCATAGATACCTTCGCCTTATTTTCTAAATCCATCACATTCAATCGAGAAGCAATATCCCAACGCTTATTTAGCTGATGATAAGGAATCGTACTATATAATGTTCGATTGTTCTCCTCTTGACTGACGGATTTGAATATATCAAAATCCAAAAATACTGATTCAATTAAGTTGTCCAATGATTGAGCGGATGTTTGGTTTTTATGCCATTGACTATAAAGATTTTTTGCTATTTGTTGTTGGTCACTTGTTACTTCTTTAATCGGCAGCCTTATTTCCTTTAGATCCTTTACTTTAATCGTCGGAATTGCATTCCCTCTTGCTATTAGCATTAATTTTGAACGAACGTTATCGCTTCTTAATATAAAATAAAGCAAACAAGAAAGGTCGATATTGTGAGGGCGGAGGACAATAAATGTATTGTTTACAAGGCTTCCTGATAAATCCTCAGTGATTCTCGCAACAGCATTTCGTGCTGGTCGTACACTGGACAAAAGAATGTCTCCTGTACGAACCCGAAGTGTGGCTCTTGCTGGAAGATCTGATCCCTTTACTTCTTTAATATTATTTACAATTCCTTTTTCAGTGGATAGGGATGATATATCAATGTATTCATATGTTGTATCCTCTTGAAGGTCAGTTTTTTTAATTTTTACAGGATTCAAATCCATAAGTTCTTCTATAGTTGAACCATGTTCCTTCGTCGAATTTAACGCTGCTAAAAAAGCATTTATAGACCAATCTTCTTTGGTGATTTTCTTATAAGGAATGGATCTATTCACCTTCACAACGTCTCCCCCTTTTTCCACTTCTCAAATCCTTTAACCGCCTCAGGAAATTCATCAATTGTTTCACAATCGGCAACAAACAATTCCTTTGGTTCGGTTTCTCCCTTCTCCTTCTTTCGCAAAACAAGTACGCTGGTTTTTATACTCGTTAAAGGTTTTAATGTATGAGTTGGTAGGCTAATAATGGATTCAATTATCATTCGATCAGCCAATAGCTCTCTAGATTGCTGAGATGTCCCCTGATACAAGAATGATTCATTAACAAAGCAAATCACATGACCGCCCGACTTCAAAATCTCACTTGCGCGTTCTAGCATTAAATCCAATGCTTGAGAGTTCTTATTTTTCAAGAGTTCATACCCATCGTATCTACCTTGGGGGACACGTAATCCGAGGGGGGGATCAATAATGACGAGATCCTGTTGGTTCGGAAGTTGATTATTTCTATCTAAAACATCCCCTTGTTGAACTTGAATGTCAGGATACCCACTAATAATCATTAATATTTTATGATACTCTGCTACATCCCAGTTGAGCTCCATTCCAAAATATGAAGCTATTTTCGCTTTTTGCTGCATCAATCCGTGTGTAATACTACCATAACCAGCACACATCTCCACTACAGAGTAACTAGAGTGGTTTAAGGTATTAACTAATCCAACAAATAAATCTTTTACAGATGAAACCGTACGATGCTCTATATCCTTTGAGATTTTTTCAGATAGATCGATCATAAAGTTGGCGTAACTTGAATCCTTTGGTGCCATCTCGCTTAATGCCCACTTGAACCGTTCAAATAATGATTCAGTAACGGGAGCTTTTTCGAGATCCAAATCAATTTGATAGAATTTATATGCTTCATTGATCAGATCCAAATAGCTACCTTCATTCAATTCATCCCATTTATTTAATATCGATTTTTCTTCCATATACGATCGAACTAAGAGCCCTTGGATAATATAGAGCCACACCTTTTCAGGCTGAAATTCGCCCCTAAGTTGATCCATCAATTTCCACAAGGTATCTTTTTTTAATTTCTCTGAAGATAAATACTTCTGATAACTATTAAATGTAGGTGGTTCAGTCGAAAGAAATGTATCTGTTTTAAACCATATTTGTTTATCAGGTGTAGCCAATAAAGCATAAGGAGCAGCTATTGCTTCCGTTAAATTCATTAGCTGCTTTTGCGCTTCTTTTGTGATGTCATCCTTTATTTCAACAACAACCTGTGAACTCAATTCATCATTCTCATCAATCGTATAACCAATTAAATCTGCTCTCGTATTCGATGTTGGGCTGCTTCGTACCTCCTCTTTGACAACGGGGATTCCTTGTTTTTTCAATGCTTGAACGACTTTAATCTTTGCTTCCATCTCTGATTTTTCGACCATAAGTCAACATTCCTTTCTACAATTATGCAATATTTTTTTCTCTATCGGGGCTAAATGACATCAATTGTTTTAGGTATGGATCTTCATTTTCTTCTTCTTTTCCTAATAAATAATCCTCATACGATATTTGCTTGAGATTTCTAATTGCACTTATGCCACCTCGACTTTTTTTGACACCGGGCATGGATGAAGCAAGATCGTAAACGTCTAATAATTTTAATTTATTTGGTGTGGCCAGATAACGAGAAACACTAACCTCATTTCGCTTTCCTACATGTCCATATGAAAGAATGACTTTCCAATACTTGCTCACCAATACGCCCTCCTTATTCTATTTGTTAAAAATATAATTGGTGCGTTATAAACAAAAGTATAATTCAACTCTATTTATCTGTCAATAAAAAACGCACCATTTAATTTATTTATTTTTAGGTGAACAATTGATGAACAAATTTTAATTACATTATTGATGAAGAAAAAGCATTTCTAGAGAGCGATATTATTGGTCCCCCTATTCGTCCTATTTTCTGGTTTAACTGAAAACCATCAAAATAGAAATGTACTGATTTTAATAGCTTGTAAAGTAACCTTCCTGCTTTCTTTGGTGAGCTATGGTCAGGTAATTAGACACTATTTTCGTTTATGTGAAAAGATCAGATAAAATTTAAAGCCTCTCACGTACCTCATGCTCTTTTTTTGTTGGAACAGGGGGGGATATGTTATATAATAGTCGGTTTCTAGATCACGAGATTTTGTGTACAGTCTGATTAATTATTAATGCGATATAGATCGGTTTAATATGCAATACAAAACGATTCATAAGCGATTATTCATAAGCGCTCAGCTTATGAATCGATTCATAAGACAGGACTCATAAGCTGAAGCTATGAACAACAGCTTATGAACTAGTTTCACAATCTTGTTTTTTATTATAAATTTCAATGGCTAATTCATAATTGATAAGTCTTGAACAAAAGGAAGTAGAACATTAATCTTATTTAAAATTGTATGATCACTTTCTTTAGCCAACACTTGCAACTACTTCATATTAATGGTGCTTTTGACCAACTAATAGTTGATTCGCCTGTATTCTTTTTTGGTGTCCTTTTGACTGTATGTTTAGGCGGGATCATTTTGATAGGAAACCGTGAGATCTAATTAAATCTTGTTTTATCATTTATCCCACATATTAAAACGTTGATTTATCGGCTTTTAAAGACAAAATCAAAAGAAAAATACACATAATACAAATGCCGATGAATTGAGCAAAACATCAATGTGTTTAAAACAGTTTTTTTCTTTATTAAACGCTGTTTTAACAGGGTTTATCCGTGTGTCATTAAACCCAATAAGTATATTAAACAACACCATTTTTTACGAGAAAGACTGATATTGGATTTGATATAATCACTTTTTTATCATTCATACCACATGTTTAAACGTTAATTTATCAGTCTTTTAAGGCAAAATTTAATAAAAAAAACACATAATAAAATGCCGTTGAATTAAGCAAAATATCAATGTGTTTAAAACAGATGTTTTTTTCATTAAATGTTGATATATCAGTCTTTATTTATGTGTCATTAAACTAAAAAAGTAAAAAACATATTCAATTATCTAATTGATAAATAGCACTGCTTTGGCTTTTTTCGATCAAGTTAAGTTTTTCGTCTAATTGTTTTAATTGTTCGTCTATATCGCTTAATTCTTTTTGTAGCAACTGCCGCTTGTTGTTTAACTCGTAGTGATAGGTTTTATACTCTAACTCTAAATTATCTTTTTTCGTTTTCAATGCACCGATTTCTTTTGATGCTTTATTTTCTTTTATTTGTTGATTTAAATCTTTTTCATAAAATGTTTGAATCGTTTCCTTATCTTTTTTGAATATACGTTTAATAGAAAAAAGGTTTCTTACATACTCAAGAGCATCAATTGTTGATTTCTTTTGTTGTTCCAGATCGATATGGATATTTTCAACAGATTTTAAATGCTGATATATACTAATATGTGTATCAAGCAATTCTTTTTCTCTACTCAAATAGTTAGCACGCTGCTCAACTGACTCTTTTAAACGATCTAAATCTGTCGAAATCGAAAAACGTTTGTACATGAGTTGTTGTCTGTAATCCATTAATTGAATGTATTGTTGGATAATAGATAAAACACTGTTCTCTTTGACTTTCACGGTGGATTCATGAGGAGACCCAATTTCGCTCCCAACTAAACCTAAAAACTGAGCAACAAATAAAGGGCCTTGGTTATTTTTTTGCATTAGTTTAATAATCATTCGCATTTTTACTACACTAATGTAGTCCATGACAAATCGGTTTCCCACTTTTTCTAGACCAACATAGTCACTTAAATTATGCGAATTAAGATTATTTCGGATCACCCACTCTTTACCTTTAACATCACACAATTCAGCTACTTCTTGTGTTTTGTATGCATGTGACGTTGATAATTGACTTAAGAAGGCATTTGAAAAAACTTCATGCCCTAACCCCTCATCATAAATACGCTGCACTAACTGATCGTTGTCTAGTTTGTTGAATATGTCTGTCATCATTGTTTGTATTGACGCCAAAATGCTCATCCTTTCAGTTTCAAAAATTAAAATAACGAGTTTATTGGAAATTATTTTGTTATGTCATCTAAAATAATTCGAATAATTTTGCAATAAAAAAAGGAAAATGGACGTACATGACATATATAGAAATACATTTATATTAAAAGCTGTGGAACCATTGTTATGTAGGGAAAAATAAACGATTCATTGGAAATTATTTTTAATACTTAGTTTAAAATAAAATGAATAATTTTAAATTATCTTGAAGTTAATCTCTTGTTGTGGATGTAGAGGAAGAGTATGTTCATATTCAATAGTAGTTGATTATAAAAATAGATCTAGTAAGGGTAATGTTCTGAGTAGTGTGCAGCCATTGTTATAAATAGTTTATAAAATATATAACTTCGTTTGAATCTATGTTAATTCAAACTAGTTTTTGTTATTGTATACATGTATATGAAGATGATAACATTAAGGGTGAGGTGAAACAAATGAATAACAAAAAATGTCATGTAGTTACATTTGGTAATTTTAAAGGTGGGACAGGCAAGACAACAAACAGTACGATGATGGCATACTCATTAGCTAAGATGGGTTATAAAGTTTTGCTAAGTGATCAAGATCCTCAAGCTAATGCTACTAGTTTGTATTTACGTACTAAGGCTAATCATAGCGATGACATTGTTACTTTTGATAAAACGTTGATGACAGCTATTCAAGATCAAGATTTATCACCAATTATAACAGAGGTTAGAGAAAACCTGTACTTACTCCCGAGCTTTAGTGATTTCGCCCAGTATCCTAAATTTTTAGAACGATCTTTTTCTCAAGAAAGTGATCGGGTGAAGTATTTTTCTACACTATTAGAGCCAATCAAGTCAGAATTTGATTTTATTTTTATTGATGTACCACCTACCATCTCTATTATAACCGACTCAGCACTATATGCATCGGATTGGGTTGTTGTAGTTCTTCAAACACATGAACGTAGTTTGCAAGGAGCTGAGGTCTTTACAAACTATCTTCAGAGTCTCATAGATGATTATGGTGCGGACATGGATATTTTGGGTATTCTCCCTGTATTGTTAAAAAATAATGCACCAGTTGATAACGCAACGCTTGATAGTGCGAAAGAAATATTTGGGGAACACAATCTATTTGAAAATTTAATCAAAAATATGGAACGATTGAAACGATATGATGTAACAGGCATCAAAGAAGAAGATATGCATGATAGACGTGTATTTAAGAGATATCATGCAACAGCTAATGAATTTTTACAACGTATAGAGAAAGCAAACAAGGAGGAATAACATGTCTGACCTTTTAAAGAAGCGAAATAAAGCCTCTTCACTTGAAAGACCTCCAGAAGTTAAGCCTAAAAATACTTTTGATATAGATTCGATAGATAAACAATATGGACTCCACAACTTGGAGAATAAGAAAAAACAACAAACAAAAAAAAGCACCACAGTCCGTGTCAGTACTGAATTAAAAGATAAACTTAATGCTCTCGTGACCATTGGCGTTGCAGATAATGTGGATACGGTTATAGATATAATGTTAGAGGAATATACCAATGCGTTTTTAGATAAAGATGAAAAAAAACAACTGGAATTGCTGCAAAGTATTTATCAAAAGAAACAAAAGCCTCACCACTAAAAAGTTGATGGGATAAGAGGGTTATTGAGGTTCATATCAATGTTTGTTTTGTATGTATAAGTTATGCAATTTAATAAATGATGTTTTCTAAATATATTAAGTGAGCCACCAAATAATTAATTATTTGGTGGCTTTTTTAATACCTTTTTAATCTTTTTAAATCACAATCGCCCTTTTAAAAAAATGGTATACGAGTAGATATGTAAATATGTAGATATGTAAATATGTAGATTTGTATACTCATTTACATATCTACATATTTACAAAAAAATAATACTCTTATAAACATTGATATAAAGACGTTTTAAAAGATTAAATAAACGAGAAAAGTTAGTGGAATAAAAATACATATGTATATGAATATATTTGTAGATGTGTATACAAATATACACATCTACAACATTCGATTATCTATTGAATCGTTGTATTGATTGAATTAGAATGCACTTAAAATTACCAATGATTGCAAAGGGGGGCGAATATTTATGGCTAGTGTCTTAAAAGGTTTATATGGTGATCAATTAACTGAAGAGCCAAGCAAACAAATGAACACCACAAAAGGTCAATATCATTCACATTTAGCGTGGGGGTTTATTACAAATGACTTCCTAGACAAGCCAACCCCTTTTCGTACTTATTCAACCTTATTCCAAGTATCTGAGCGTGCAACTTATTATACACCTAACAGTTTCTATCGTAATGATCAGCGCCAAAAGAAAGCTCTTAGATGGCTTAATGCTATGGTAGTAGACATAGATGTGAACGGAGATAGTCAGCCACTAACCTTAATTGAATTAATAGATAGAATTGATGAAGCCGGCCTACCTAATGTTAGTTTAGTCGTATCAACACCATCAGGTGGATTCCATGTATATTGGTTTTTTGAAGAACCTAGACGTGCATTTCCAAAAGTGACAGATCATTATGAACGGATACAAACAGAGGTCGCAAAAGCTCTTGGTGGAGACTTTATGGCGATTGGAGCTGAACGTTGGTTCAGATTACCTAAAGCAGACAATGTGGCATATAGAACGGAAAATCGAGTATCCTTTGATGAACTATGTGACTGGTTTACTATCAACTATGAGAATAATACATATCAATCTACATTCCATATCTCTAAACCAAACTCACTTTTTGAGCACCCTGCTGTTAAAAAGTTACTCCAAGGTGTTTCTGAGGGGAAACGTGATAACACTTGTTATACTCTAGCACTGGCATGTAAAGCTGAAGGTTATTGTAAAGACCAGACTATTCATTTGTTGCTGCAGTGGAACCTTAAAAATGAACCACCGATGTCTAATCGTGAAATCTATCAAAAAGTCAGAAGTGCATATAAAAAAGGATCACCGTCCGGCCCATCATCTTATTGGTTATCAGTTTTATCTGGTATTCACTTTAGCTATCAAAAGTGGGATCCTGCTAAAGAGAGAAAAGATCGCGTATATAGTCACAGGGATGAGTGGGAACAAGATGTCATAAGAACACTCAGACGTAAAGGGGGAGAATTAAAAGGTAGTCAGAAAGAGATTGCTCAACAAATCCAATCTTATGTTGATCCTCAAAGAACAATTCCTTTATCGACGCTAAAGAAAGTTGTTAAGCGCTTTCTTTATTTAGGATTGATCACAAAAGAAGTAACAGGTTATGGGAGAAATGCGTGCACAACACTGAGACTAGTAACAGATCATAATGTTTACCTATTGCCATCTATCAAGAGAAAAAAAAGAACCAAGATAAATAGGTTCAATTCAAATACATTTATAGATCCGGTGGCGGGTGGGCTTTGTTTTATGGGTCTATCCCCGTAGATTTTTTTTGTTGTACTAGACTGTTAGTTCTATTGAGGTTATTCTTCACTAACTTCGACCACACTTTTCCATATCTTAACTTGTATTCTATTAATTATACTTAGTAGACTACGTAACTACCACGTATTCTACTAACGCAACCTAGTTCTAGGTGCAGCTGCAGCGTCTATTAACGGCTTATAGAAGACCATTCTTCTATAAGTCACGGGATTTAATAAAGTTATCTTATTAAATCTTACTTTATATATACATTTATTGCTAGATTGTTCTAAGACAAAATATTTTATTTAAAGGTCTGTTGTAAAATGAAATGCATATCGCATTAGATATTAAAAAAGCCATGTAGATGCGCTATACTTATGAGTGACTAAACCAATAAGTTAGGAGCGCTCCACATGACTCAACATCATTCTACCATAGTAAAACGCACATTTAAACACTTATCAGATATCGATCGTGGCCAACTTCAAGCCATGTATCGATCAGGCCTATACACTCAAAAGGAAATGGCTGACATGCTAGAGGTGAGCCAATCAACGATTTCTCGCGAACTAAAACGCGGGATGACTGAACAGGTCAAGCTCGTAAACGGTAAAAGAGAACATTACCAGAGCTACTTTGGCGATGTCGGTGCACGTGTATATAGAGAGAATCGCGAACGTTCTCGTCAGAAAGGTATCGAGAAATATGACCAGGGTTTCTTCAAAGTACTGCCAGAAGCACTGAAACCACCGAAAGGTGAGCCACGTATTCATAGTGTCGATACCATTACCCATGTGTACCGGAAAGATAACCCTGATAAGCGGGTTCCATGTATGAAGACGGTGTACAATCTTATTGATCGCGGTGAACTCGATGTTAGAAACATTGATTTGCCTCGAAAAACCCGTTTACGTCCTCGGCCTCTAAAGACAAGCGACCCCCACGGGACAAATAAACGTAAGCTTGGTCGCAGTATTGAAGAACGCGATCCTGCTGTTTTAACGCGAGAAGAATTCGGCCACTGGGAACTCGATTTAGTCATCGGTAAAAAGACCAAAGGCGAACCCGTTATTCTTACGTTACTTGAAAGGCAAACGCGACACTTTGTTACCAAGAAGCTGTGGAACAAATCACCGGAGTACATCCGAGAAGCCATGCTTAAAATTATCAACGAACACGGACCTCAGAATTTCAAAACGATTACGACAGATAACGGCTCAGAGTTTCGGGCACTAAGTAAATTAGAAGATACTTGTGAACATCTTAGCGTATATTACGCACATGCTTATGCTTCTTGGGAAAAAAGGCGCGAATGAGCGTCATAACGGCATGCTCCGCGAGTTTATACCGAAAGGTATGTCACTCCAAGGTTTGACTTACATACGATTAAAACAGTGTACAGACGCCTTAAACATGAAGCCAAGACGAACGCTGGGGTATGTTTGCCCTCAAGAACTATATGAACAAAAGCGTCAAGAAATGGCGCAGGTATCCTAATCACGCCACTCTTGACGACGTTTTTGACCATGGTAAGTATTCCTTTGGTGGATGGCAAAAATTCTGCCATGTAGAGGCACCATCCACGCTTATAGCGTACCATGGTCAAGCTCTTCTAAGTTCTCATTCGTTGGGACCCCGAACCCAACAAATGACTCACTAAGAAGAGGCACTTACGCCAAGAGCACGCCGCAAGGCGGTGGCTAGTATGGCATAAAATCAAGCATTTGTATCGGTTAAAATACTATAAGTATAGCTTTTTGAATATATTGGAATGTTTTTTTAAAAAGTTTATGCATTTGACTTTACAATTAAGGTATTTTATTTAAACTGAAATTTTATAATTTTTTCTCTTATATACATGCCCATAAATGCTCCTATAAAAGTACCTAATGTATTTAAAATAACGTCATCAATATTTGTGATTCTACCTATAGAAAGAATGAATTGTGCTATTTCTATACATATTGAAAAGATCATACCAATATAAGTGATTTTCATTAGTTTACAAGATGGTAGCTTTAAACAAAGAAACAATCCAAACGGAATAAACAGTAAAATATTAAACCCTAAATTTCGAATTAAGTCTGTATAATGGATAAAATTAACAATGTTGTCCCACATACTAAAAAAGGGTATTATTTGAAGTGTACGTCCTTCATAAGGTCTAGGTAATAAAGTGACCATGATTATACTTATACTTGATAATGCTAGAAAAATGTTAACTGATGCTAAATAAAGTGCTTCTTTTTTCTTTTTTTCTTTTTTTCTTAATCGACGATATACAGCCCATCCTATTAAAATAAGAAAGGGTATTATTACAGCAAAATAAGGTATTACTTGATTGAAGGTTCGCCAAAGTTGTGTCAAATTGTCATCTCCTTAGTATGTGAAAATACTTACTTGGATTTTAATACTAGATCTGTATAGTTTTCTCTTTAATTAATGCGATAAATATAGTAATTCATCTCCCCCCTATTTTTATTGGAATAAAATCTTAAAATCGTTGCCAATGAACTATATTAAAATATAAATGTTTAATCCAATCAAGGTTCAAGTATGTGGTAAGGAATATGCGTTCATAGAGTTATTGTTGACAATTCTTTAAAACAAAGATGCTAAACATGATTTTAATTAAATAGATTTGAGTCTAGGACTCAAACCTTTTATTAGTGTTATCCTTAGCCTTTTCTAGGAAAACTTAGTAAATTGTATTAAATTATTTATAAGACAGAATTTTTCTGTTTATTTTTTGTTAGTTTAAACATTATAGGAGTTTTATGCTTTTTTCAATATAAAGAACACTTTAATAGAAACATCCTTTTTTTTTCAATTTTGTATTGACTTGTATATTTTTTTTTTTAGTAGACTAAGAGTAAGGATTATAAATTATTTTATATAGGAGGTTTTTATATGAAACGAAAAATGATAGTTTTCAGTTCTGCATTATTGATAATGTTATTAGTCGGTGTAAGTGTTACTTTTGCAACAACATATACTTCAAGCGTAAGTGTTAGTACTAATTCTAGTCTTGAAGGAGCAACTAGAAGTTATGATGCAGGTACACATAACATTTCTATGGATGTTTATGATTATGATTTCGGGGATAGTACAAATGTAGATATTAGTGTGCGATCAGGAGGTTTTTGGACTGGACATGATGTCCACGCAGAAACAAATGCAAACTTAAGTGGATATGGAGTGTCAGAACACGTGTTAGGGTATGTTCCGCAAGGAGATTATTTTTATTTTTTTAGTACCTCTCAATCTAGAGGTGGATTTAGCGCTGACCCAGTAATAATGTCAAGCAATTAAAAAATAAACAAAGTATCTATTTCAAATAGATACTTTGTTTATTTTTAAAGGTGGTTATATTATGGCAGACTCATTTATCAAAGCAGAAGGAATAAAGAAAGTATATAAACGCAATATAAGCGTATTAGACAATATTAATATTGATATTAAAAAAAATACATTATATTCTATTATGGGGGAATCTGGATCCGGAAAAAGTACACTTTTAAGTATACTAGGGTTATTAGACAAACCAAGTGATGGGGATTTATATATTGATGGTGTGAACTCTATTAATATAAAACCTAAAGAAATAAATTTTCTCAGAATGAAAAAAATAGGGTTTATATTTCAGTCTTTCTATTTAAATAATTCACTAACCGCATATGAGAATATTATTTTACCTATGTATATTAATCCTCAGTATACTTACTCTGATATGAAAATAAAAAGTCATGAATTGTTAGAGTTAGTTGGCTTAAAAAACAGGTTAAATCATTATCCAACGGAACTATCGGGTGGGGAAAAACAGCGGGTATCTATAGCAAGGGCCTTAGCTAACAACCCTGAATGTATTTTAGCGGATGAACCTACAGGAAATTTAGACCGTGAGAATGAAAAACAAGTTTTCGAATTGTTTCAACACCTGTCCTCATTAGGGAAGTCTGTAGTCGTTGTATCACATAATGTTGATATAAAAAAATATTCTAATGTTTGTTTCAATCTAGAGAATGGGAATTTGAAGGAGAACATTTAATGAACAATATATTTTCTAAATTAGCAAAGATAAACTTTATTAGAAACAAAAAACAGAATAAAAATAACATAATATTATCCACTCTAATGATAATTTTACTTATCTTTACCATTTCTATTTCTAATTCTTTAGGAGATTTTGTGAATTCTAGCATTTTAAAAACTTTCGACCATAGGACATTACTTGTCCACACTGACGACGATAACGATAGAGAAAAAGCAATAGATTTATTATCTAATCACCCCAATATAGTCGAAAATTACCCTTGGATTAGTAATAGTGGTGGTAATGTGAAATTAGAGAAAGATAATAAAGAAGGTGATATTTATATAAGACCCTCTCTTGATGAAACATCTCCCAATGTAAAAAAAGGTAATGATCTTAGTGGTGAAAGTAAAAATATGGCTATAATACCAGAAACTTTTGCTTTAGATGCTAGTTTAAATACAAATATTATCGATACTGATGATCAACTAGAATATATTAATGGGAGAGACTACATAGGTGAAAAAATAACACTACAGTATACTGATTACTCAGATGGAATTACGAACCCATCAGAAGATGAGTACGAATTCGAAGTTGCTGGTACATATGATATTACTGAAACATTTGATTCACCAAATACTGTTTACATACCCTATAACGATTTACAGAAACTAAACGAAGGTTTTGAAAGTGAAGAAGATGTAAGTATTATCGCAGCAGTGGTTGATGACTATGATAATATAAGCAAAGTTCAGAGTTTTCTATCAAACGAAGGTTACCGATTCATGATGAGATCAGAGGTGGGGTTTATTGGTAATTTATCATTATTGATACAAATAATAGGTTTCTCTCTATTAGCATTTGGATTAACAATCTCTATGTCAAATATTATTGGTAATAATATTTCTAATATAAATGAGAGAAAATCAGATATCGGAATACTGAAAATAGTAGGTTATAAAAATACTCAAATACTTAAAATATTCTTGTTAGAAAACTTATTCGTTTTTGTTATCAGCTCTGTAATAAGTTTAGCTTTTTCTATGCTATCACTTATTCTTTTAAATTATTGGATCGACAGTTCTTTTACAACTTATTTTCAAGAGGTATATATTACTCCTAATAACTTCATCTCAAGTGTTTTAGTATCAATAATAATATTATTGTCTCTTCTTCTAGTTAGTATACTATTACCATTAAAAAGAATTATGAGTATAAACCCTAATTTATTAATAAAGGATTAAATATGACAAAAATTAAAATGTTTTTCTTTATTAGGTCTGTTATTTTTAATGAAACCAAACATCCTAAAAAGTATATTTTAAGTCTCTTATATAATATTATAAATATAGTAGGTATCTATACAAACTTTGTTCTATTTAATTTTGTATATAATCACACGGATACTATCATGGAAACAAACTTTATTTTAATAACATTAACAATAATATTTTTAATTGCTTCAATACAATTATTGAGTTATTTTTTATTTTTTAATAAAATCATTCAAAACAAAATGAACGAAGTAATTATTTATACCGTTTCTGGATATAGCAAAGGATCAATAATATTAATTTTCTTTATTCCATACATCTTTTTAATGATATTTAGCTTTATATTCAGTATGATATTAATTAAAATTTTAAAATTCCTTATTGTATATATCAGTATTGATGTAGCAACCCCTATAATTGAATATGTTAATTTTAGTGGAGGTCTTTTATATTTATCGTATATTTTTCTATTATTTCTTTTAATAAATTTAATAGTTATCATATCTAATGTCAGCAAAACATACTAATGTGACCGTCAAGTAAAATGTTACAGTTTTTGCTGATTAATTTGTTACACTTTCCTGCCCGAAGATGTTCTTACGATGCTTCATTCGATAACTGTCACCGTTTAAATGTATAATT
>NZ_FMYI01000023.1 GCF_900096905.1 Pelagirhabdus alkalitolerans
CGAAGAGGTCACACCTGTTCCCATGCCGAACACAGAAGTTAAGCTCTTCAGCGCCGATGGTAGTTGGGTTTACCCCTGCAAGAGTAGGACGTCGCCAGGCTTTAATCGGAGGATTAGCTCAGCTGGGAGAGCACCTGCCTTACAAGCAGGGGGTCGCAGGTTCGAGCCCTGCATCCTCCACCATTTGCCGGTCTAGCTCAATTGGTAGAGCAACTGACTTGTAATCAGTAGGTTGGGGGTTCAAGTCCTCTGGCCGGCACCAGACGAAGAGCCATTAGCTCAGTTGGTAGAGCATCTGACTTTTAATCAGAGGGTCGAAGGTTCGAATCCTTCATGGCTCACCATTTAAGCGGGTGTGGCGGAATTGGCAGACGCGCTAGACTTAGGATCTAGTGTCTTACGACGTGGGGGTTCGACTCCCTCCACCCGCACTCTTCGCGAAAGTAGTTCAGCGGTAGAACACCACCTTGCCAAGGTGGGGGTCGCGGGTTCGAATCCCGTCTTTCGCTCCATTTACAATTCCTAAATCCATGCCGGGGTGGTGGAATTGGCAGACACACAGGACTTAAAATCCTGCGGTAAGTGATTACCGTGCCGGTTCGAGTCCGGCCCTCGGCACCATGCGCCCGTAGCTCAATTGGATAGAGCGTTTGACTACGGATCAAGAGGTTAGGGGTTCGACTCCTCTCGGGCGCGCCATTATCGGGAAGTAGCTCAGCTTGGTAGAGCACTTGGTTTGGGACCAAGGGGTCGCAGGTTCGAATCCTGTCTTCCCGACCATTTATAATTTCATTTGCTTGATGGGGCCTTAGCTCAGCTGGGAGAGCGCCTGCTTTGCACGCAGGAGGTCAGCGGTTCGATCCCGCTAGGCTCCACCATTTTTTATGCATTTTTTTGATCTTTGAAAACTGAACGAAACAACCAGTACGTTAAGAAAAGAAGTAAGACAAAAGCTAGTGCTTTTGAACCGAGTTTAGATAAACTTAACTCATTTTAATGAGAGTTTGATCTTGGCTCAGGACGAACGCTGGCG
>NZ_FMYI01000005.1 GCF_900096905.1 Pelagirhabdus alkalitolerans
TTAAGTTTATCTAAACTCGGTTCAAAAGCACTAGCTTTTGTCTTACTTCATTTCTTAACGTACTGGTTGTTTCGTTCAGTTTTCAAAGATCAATAATGGTGGGCCTAAGTGGACTCGAACCACCGACCTCACGCTTATCAGGCGTGCGCTCTAACCAGCTGAGCTATAGGCCCAAAAAATGGAGCGGGTGAAGGGAATCGAACCCTCGTCATCAGCTTGGAAGGCTGAGGTTTTACCACTAAACTACACCCGCATCAATCTATTATATAAATGGCGCGCCCGAGAGGAGTCGAACCCCTAACCTCTTGATCCGTAGTCAAACGCTCTATCCAATTGAGCTACGGGCGCTAATGAAGCGACATCTATTAATATATCATGGTGATTTTTTATTGTCAATCATTTTTTGGTGCGGTCGAGAGGACTTGAACCTCCACGGGTTATACACCCACTAGGCCCTCAACCTAGCGCGTCTGCCATTCCGCCACGACCGCAACACAATGAATAGCAATTAAATAAATGGTGAGCCATGAAGGATTCGAACCTTCGACCCTCTGATTAAAAGTCAGATGCTCTACCAACTGAGCTAATGGCTCTATCTTTAAAATACGTGTTTCAATAGAAAATCCTTCAAAACACAAGGTTTTAAAGGGTTGATATCAAAACTATAAAAGCTTTAATAAACAAAAAAATAAATGGCTGGGCTAGCTGGATTCGAACCAGCGCATGACGGTACCAAAAACCGTTGCCTTACCGCTTGGCTATAGCCCAAACATAAATGGCGGTCCGGACGGGACTCGAACCCGCGACCTCCTGCGTGACAGGCAGGCATTCTAACCAACTGAACTACCGGACCTAATTCTCAATAAAATAAATGGTGACCCGTACGGGATTCGAACCCGTGTTACCGCCGTGAAAGGGCGGTGTCTTAACCACTTGACCAACGGGCCATGTTCTATAAAAAACAATGGCGGAGAAGGAGGGATTTGAACCCTCGCGCCGCTTACACGGCCTACACCCTTAGCAGGGGCGCCTCTTCAGCCACTTGAGTACTTCTCCGTAATGGCTCCACAGGTAGGATTCGAACCTACGACCGATCGGTTAACAGCCGATTGCTCTACCACTGAGCTACTGTGGAATAATTACTGATCTCAAATCAGCGACGATTAATAATATACTATATATTCAATTAAGTGTCAACAACTTTTTGAAATTACGAAAACCTTTTTTTATTTCGGTTCTTTATGTAGAGAATAATCAAGTCTCGGATCATAAAAGTGTGTGTCGACTTAAAATAAATTATCACGAACGAACACATTCGTCAATAGTTATTCGAAAGATCATGTAATTTTCCTTTACATTTTCCGCATCGGTACTTTAATACATCCATTCGTTTTTTCCTTTTATAAATGCAGTGGCAGTTCGAGCATTCATAAACATACACCTTCTTGTTTTGTCTCTTAATAGAAGGAAGTACTTGGCAATGCCTAGGTGCCCCAGTTTCTTTTAATAAAGATTTAAATGACACATCGCCATGTTTATAACCTTTTCCTTCAATATGAAGGTGATAATGAACAAGCTCATGCTTTATAATACCTACTACTTCATCCATCCCTAATTCATTTAAGTATTTAGGATTGATTTCAATAACACGTTCATCCGGCAAGTAGCGACCGCCTGTCGTTCTTAACCTGCTATTAAATCGAGCTGTATCTAAATAAGGTTTATGAAAAAATTGTTCTGATAATTGGTTGACTAGCATTTGCAAACTTTTATCGTCCAATGTAGCATATCCCTCTCTCTATAATCTTATCCTCGTTTTTACAAATTTCTATAAAAACTCAGATAAACCCAGGACAGATCAAATTTGATTTGTCCTGGTCTCTCGTTATTTTAGCCTTCTTTAATCATCGTTAATGCAATTCGTTCTTTTTTCATATCAACTTCTTGAACCCAAACTGTCACGACATCTCCAACGGATACTACATCCATTGGGTGTTTAACAAAACGTTTGGCAAGTTTGGATATGTGTACTAAACCATCTTGTTTCACACCTATATCAACAAACACGCCGAAGTCTACAACGTTTCGAACAGTCCCTTGTAATTCTAACCCCGGCTTTAGATCTTCCATTGATAAAACATTTTTCTTTAACAATGGTTTAGGTAAATCATCGCGCGGGTCACGTTCTGGGCGTGAAAGAGATTGGATAATATCTTGTAAAGTTAACTGACCGATATCAAATTCTTCAGATACACTCCGAACTTCAAGTTCAGCTAGCGCTGTTTGTAAAGCATTTGTCCCTAAATCATCTGTTGTGCATGATACTTTTTTAAGAAGTTGTTTAACGACAGTATAACTTTCCGGGTGAATAGGCGTGCGGTCTAATGGATCCTTTCCATCTAATATGCGTAAAAAACCAATACTTTGTTCATATGTTTTTGCGCCAAGACGCGGAATTGATTTTAATTCTTTTCTTGATGTAAATTTCCCTTTTTCTTCTCGTTCTTTAACAACATTATTCGCAACTGTTTTACTCAAACCGGACACATAACCTAAAAGTGAAGCTGATGCTGTGTTCACATTTACTCCCACTTGGTTAACTGCTGTTTCAACGACAAAGGTTAACGACTCATTTAAACGTTTTTGACTAACATCGTGTTGATACTGACCAACACCAATTGATTTAGGGTCGATTTTGACAAGTTCAGCTAACGGATCTTGAACGCGTCGAGCAATCGACACGGCACTTCTTTCTTCCACTTGTAAATCTGGAAACTCTTCACGCGCTAACTTGGATGCTGAATACACACTTGCACCCGCTTCGTTAACAATTAAATATGGAGTATCGAGATTGTTCTGTTCAATAAGCTCAGAAATAAATTGTTCTGTTTCACGTGATGCTGTTCCATTACCAATCGCAATTAATTCAATACCGAAACGTTTAATAATTGACAATACTTTTTTCGTAGCACCGTCAATGTCTTTTTTTGGTGCCGTTGGATAAATCACATCAACTTCATTCATTCGACCCGTTTCATCTACGACTGCCAGTTTACACCCTGTACGAAACGCTGGGTCAATCCCTAGGGTCATTTGGCCTTTTAATGGTGGTTGCAATAATAGATTTTTTAAGTTTTCAGAAAAAATCGTGATCGCTTTGTCTTCAGCCACTTCTGTCAATTGCGTTCTAATTTCACGCTCGACAGATGGTTGGATTAATCGCTTATAGCTATCCGAGATCGTTTCTTTCAAATATTGTTGCACTTCTTCAACCGTTTTTTCCTTTATGACTTTTCGTTCAATATAAGATTGAATAGTATCAACTGGTGTTAACAGGCTTACTCTTAACACACCTTCCTTTTCCCCTCTATTCATTGCTAACACTCGGTGGCTTGCCATCGTTTTAACAGATTCTGTGTAATCGTAATACATCTCATATACATTTTTCTCATCTTTATCTTCAGATTTAGCTACCGTCATTAGTTGCCCTCGGTTATATGTTTCTTTTCTTATGTATGACCTGTAACTCGGCTCATCTGCGATCCATTCCGCGATAATATCACTAGCACCCACTAATGCATCTTCTATAGTATTGATCTCATTCTCTTCACACAGATACGCATTCGCTTCTTCTTTTAAGGAGCGGATGTTTTGGGTGAAGATGAGTTTAGCCAATGGTTCTAAACCTTTTTCTTTAGCAATGGTTGCTTTCGTTCGACGCTTTTGTTTATATGGACGATACAGATCTTCTACACGTTGTAATTTTTCTGCATTTGTTATGTCTTGCTTTAATTCAGGCGTTAACTTTCCTTGCTCATCAATTAGGCGAATGACTTCCTCTTTCCTTTGAGCAAGTTGAACGCCATACTCCCATTGATCACTAACCTCTTTGATTTGAACTTCATCTAACCCACCTGTCGCTTCTTTTCGATAGCGCGCAATAAAAGGTACTGTATTTCCATCTTCCAACAAGTCAATAACCTGTTTGACAACAGCTTTTTTTAAGGTTGTTTGTTTTGCAACTTGTTCTATAATCGTTTCTTGATTTATCATTTTATCCATTCGTACAGCCTCCTTCATATCATTTACATTTTAACAGACTCGCTCCATTTTCTCTAATACGCTTTAAAATGATGCTTATTTAACCCTTGTCACAAATAAAATAGGCCCCTTGGTTTTATCCAAAGGACCTTCCGTTTAATATTTAATAACAATCAACGTCGTATCATCATCTCGTTTTTGAACCATTTGCTCTTTAAACGCATCTGTAATATCGTCTACATGACTCTTTTTAAAGAGATCATGTGATAAATCACGTGACACGACACCATCAGAGAACAGGGCAAAAATTGTCCCTTCCTTTAATGGCTCACTTTCTTCTTTCATTTGACGAGAGTAACCACCTAAGTAACCAGATACTGGTATATTACGCGTTTTGACGGTATCGCTATTGATCATCATTAAACCAATGTTTCCAATTGAAGCATATGTATACCGTTGTGATCGATAATCCAGTTTTAACACACCTAATACAACGCCACGTTTTTTGACAAGGGCTTCATTGCTAGCTTTAACCATTTCTTTGGTCGACATATAAGGGTTTTCCTTAAACGTATCCATCACAGCTTTTGATGAAGCATGCGCCATTTCTCCACTGCCTAAACCATCGGCTAATGCGCAAATGAAAAAATCCTCATCTTCATAGTAATAATAACTATCACCGCAGTAATAGTTCCCAGCTTTCGCCTTTTGATAAACAGATACCTCGACATGTTTAGGTGTTTGCATTAGTCATTGACCCCAATACCATCAGCTTGAAGCGCTTCTCTTAATTTTAATAGCGCACGTCTTTGAATACGCGATACATGCATTTGGGAAATATCCAATAGCTCTCCCGTTTCTTTTTGACTACGGTTCTCAAAATACGTGTATTGTAAAATTTGTTGTTCACGCTCTGATAAGATCGGCAACACTTTTTCTAAGAGAAGTCTTAAGTCAGTTCGTTCAAACTCTTCATCTTGATTTCCAATTAAGTCAAGGATCGACACTGTACTGCCATCAGAATCTGCTTCGATCTTTTTATCCACAGACAATGCTTTATAGCTTTGCCCCATCTCCATTGTTTCCAAGACTTCCTCTTCAGACACTTCTAAATAGTCCGCAATATCTTTAACTGACGGAGAACGTTGTTGATCTGTTGTAAGCTGTTCAGTTGCTTTTTTTATTTTAGGGCCTAATTCTTTAATTCGACGAGGGACATGTACACTCCATGTTTTATCTCGAATAAATCGCTTAATCTCTCCAATGATGGTAGGGATCGCGAATGATTCGAATGATTTACCTAATGTCGGATCATACCGTCTAATAGCAGCCAATAATCCTAGCATCCCCACTTGAACAAGATCCTCATGAATTGAATTATTCTTCGCATACTTACGCGCGATTGAATGAACAAGGTCTTGATAGGTTAAGACGATTTTTTCTTGAATTTCTTCATCTTGTGGATTGTTCTGTAGGTGCTCTATCCATTGGTAAATCTCATCCCCACGTTTATTGTGTGGTTGAGATCTGGTCGTCATCTATGTCCACCTCATTTATTGGAAGATTTTTGGTCATGAGGACAATCACGCCATAGTCATTTCTTATTTCTACCTTGTCCATTAAAGCGTCAATTAAAAATAACCCAAAGCCTCCTTCTCGAAGGTTTTCAATTTGTTCTGATTGCTGATAAGGCCCGATACCTTCTTTAATCTCTTTAAGACTAAAGCTTCCACCATGGTCAGCTACCATCACTTCTAGGCGATCTTCATACACACCGAAACCAATCGTCACTTCACCCTCTTCAGAAGCTTCATAAGCATGTTCAGTTGCATTCGTCATTGCTTCAGATATTGCAACTTTTAAATCTTCAATATCTTCGTATGTAAATCCCATTCGATTCGCAATGCCTGAGACACTTAATCGAATCACACCTACATATTCAGGTTTGGCTGGTAGTTTCATTTCAATAAAATCAAAGCGTTCCATTTAATTCCCACCTCGTACTGTTGTATCGATCGTTATAATACTATCTAAACTTGTAATCTTAAATAAACGGTGTACACGATCTTGTAAATGGACTAATTTAAGCGAAGATGAATACTCTTTAGATGATTTCAGCGCACTAATAAATACACCAAGTCCTGTACTATCCATATAATTTACTTTCTCTAAATCTACAATGATCTCCGCACCTTCTTGTTGTGTTAACGGCAAGAGTGACTCTTTTAATATAGGTGCTGTATAGGCATCAATTTCTCCTGACAGAACAAGCTTCGTTGCCTCTTCTTGTTCTACCAACTCTACATCTAGATTGATATTCATTCGTTTATTCCCTCCACTTTGTCAATTAGTTTATGTAATTCCCTAGTCAATACAACTTAAACTTCTTTTTTAAGAATGATTAACGTGAAATCATCTTTAAGGTGAAAATCCTGTAAGCGCTCAAAGTATCGATAAACATATTCAACCGCTTCTTGAGCTGGTAAGTGTAAATAATGCTTAATCACTTCCAACACTTCATCACGTTCAATAAACCGATCACCTATTCGACATTCAGTAACACCGTCAGTTAATAAAATAATGCAATCATCTTTTTCGATTTTACTCACCGATTGCTCATAATTGACATGTTCTTGGACACCTAATACTAAACCTGATGCTTCAATTTCTTCAAACCGATCTTCTTTAGCATGATAATAAAATCCTGGTTCATGACCTGCCGAAGCATATGAGAAAGTTTCACTTTTAGGATCGTACAAGCCATAAAACATCGTAATAAACATACCTGGATCAACGTTACGTTCAACAACACGATTTAAATTCTCTAAAATAGCACTCGGTTGGCGTTGGTTTTCTGGGAAACTGTCCATTGAATATTTGATCATCGACATGGATAAAGCAGCAGGTATCCCTTTGCCTATAACGTCCGCAATCGCAACACCTAGTGTGTCGTCTGTATCGGCAACAAAGTGATAATAATCACCGCTCATGTGACTTGCCGGCACACTGATTGCTCCTATATCAATCCCTTTAATAGTTGGTTTTACGGTTGATAATAAGGTTTTCTGCATATTAGCTGCTATTGAAATTTCTGATTCTAACTCAGATTGACGCTCTCTTAAATGTTGATATTCCTGTAATGCTAGACCATATGAAATCATAGCTTCTAGTAAAAAATTAAGTGAATCATTTATTTCTCTTGGAATCATACCAGGGTATAATTCTTTTAGCGCCTCGATGTGCACATGGATAATTTCTTCTGGAGAAATATTGTGCTGTACAGACAATTTACTGAATTGCTCGGCTTGATAGAGAGCTGTTTCATCGTTAGTTAATAAATATTCTTTTAGTAGTTTACGGTAATTTTCTAAATCGAGTTCTACCGATTCCATCAGCACACCCCCACTCCATTATCTAACCCATTTTATTGCTTCGATTTCGGTTCCTTCACCATTCTCTGAACGAATGTCAAAGTAATCCATTAATCGTTTAACGCCTGGGAGTCCGGCGCCTAAACCACCGGAAGTTGAATAGCCGTCTTGCATAACTTCTCCTACATCTCGTATGCCCGGCCCTTCATCAGCCGCTACAATCTTTAAACCTTTACGGTCAAATTGATCGATAATTTCAAACTCGACCTTTCCAGTTCCTGCATACAAATAAATATTTCTAGCTAGTTCTGAGATCGCAGTCGCAATACGGGCTTGGTCTACCGTGCCAAAACCAAGTTCTTTAGCTTTTTCACGCCCGAGTTGCCTTGCTCCTACAATATCCCATTCTTGTCGTATGTTTACGCAGGGCTTTAGTTCCATCACTACCCCTCCAGTTCCTGGCGAAGTTTAACCAATCCTTGTTCTAAGTCTAGCGCTGTCTGTACATCTTGCATGTGAATACCAAGTTCAATTAACGTCATCGCTACAGCCGGTTGAATCCCTGTTAAAACAACTCGAGCACCCATTAAGTCAGACATTGTTACAACATCACCAAGAACTTTTGCAATAAAAGAGTCAATAATATCAACCGATGTTAAATCAATCACGACACCCGTTGCCCCACTCTTATAAATTTTATTTAATAAATCCTCTTGAAATTGGATTGCCGTTTGATCATCTAAATCAATTTGAATTGAAATGAGTAAATAGTTTTGTAGTTTTAGTATTGGGATGCGCATGTGCTCACTCCTTTTCTAGAGATTCCATAATATCTTCAATCATTTGATTACGATCTTCGTGTCTTACGATTTCTCGATCCGTCAATTCAAGTGCCTTTTCAAAACCTTTTCGAAGTGAAGATTTGGTTGGGAATTTACCAAGATCAATACCTAAATTCACAATTGTTTGAGCGATTTCCGGTCGAATACCGACCAAGATACAAGTCGCACCAATTAGACGCACTGCTTCAGCGGCCTGAATGATATGGTGAGCGACCATCGTATCAACGACAGGAACGCCTGTTATATCAATTAAAACGACTTCTGCATTATGTTTAATCACACCATCTAATAAGTTTTCCATAATTAACTTTGCACGTTCAGTATCAATTGTCCCAATCAGTGGCATGATCGTAATGTCTCGCATAACCGGAATCAGTGGTGCTGATAATTCTTGAAGTGCTACACGTTGAAGTGAAACGGTATGTTCCCAGCTCCCTGAGTATTCATTAACTAATTTATTAATAATCGGATCTACCCAGCTATCAACTTTATCTAAAATGCGCGAGAAATAATCGGTATCAATTTGCTCACCTTGACTTAAAATAAAATCAATCGCAACACGTCGAAACGTTTGTAATCCATCCGTTAAGTAAGACAGTGGCCAGCCTAAGTTAACTAGTCGTTCTGAGAAGTCTTCAAGTTCTTTTGTTAACCCTTCTTGGTCAAGGCTCTTAAAAATAACATTTACAAATTCACGATTAGTACTTTGAAATAACTCTTCTGATATGGAAGACGTATAATCATTTTTTCTTTTTTCAGATACAATTTCCAACCAATTTTTTATGATGACGTCACTATTCTCCATCATAATTGTATTTATACGACTCGACACCGTTATGACCACCTTTATGTAATTAAATTTTTATACAACTTTTTTCATCTCTTACATACTAATCTATCATTTATGGCGATTGAATACCAGTTATAGCTTAACTTAACAGATAAGAGGTACAAAAAAAGCACTTGTCCAGAATTCATTGACAAGCGCTCCTCTTTTTTAATGACGAACTAGATGTTCGTAAGACCTAGACTAATTTCTAATCCAGCATCAATTTTTTCCATCATGGTATCATCAAGTTGTGTAATTTTGTCCGTTAACCTTTGTTTATCGATCGTTCGAATTTGTTCAAGTAAAATAACTGAATCACGTTCGAAGCCATATTCTAAAGCTTCAATTTCTACATGGGTGGGCAATTTTGCTTTCTCAATTTGAGCTGTAATAGCTGCAACGATCACCGTTGGACTGAAGCGGTTACCAATATTATTTTGAATGACCAATACCGGGCGCACCCCTCCTTGTTCTGAGCCAACAACTGGAGAAAGATCAGCGAAATAGACTTCGCCTCTTTTTACTTTCAAGACATCACACCCCGCTCACTAAGCGCTCTAGGGTTGTTTCTGCCTCCTCTTCAGCTAAAAAAGATTCCGAAGCAATGTTTAAATTAATTTTAGCCATTTCCATGTAACCTTGTTGCATGGATTCGCGAATGTGCTTTTCCTTCTGGTTCTTCACATAAACCTTAGTTGCTTCAACGATCAACTCATTTAAATCAAGCTCATCATCACCGACCAAACCTTCTATATCCGAAAGAAGGTTTTTAGGCATTTGTACCACAACATCTTCTACGTTACTCGACAAAACAGACACCTCCACCAAAGTTACAGTCCTATAATTAATGTCCCCTCTATCATATCATTGTCAAAACCAGTTGCAAAGGAGTTTTTCGAATATTTTATAAATAGTGCCCAAATAAATGTGAGCGTTCTCTTATTTTTAACTTTCGATAAAATATCTTGGTAATCGAGTCGTTAATAAACACGCGACTTCATAATTGATTGTCCCTAAATGATTAGCTATTTCTTCCATTGTGATCTCTTCATTCCTTTGTTTGCCAATTAAACATACTTCTGTCCCTAGAGGATAATGCTGATCAAGTCGAACCATACATTGATCCATACACACACGCCCCACGATTTCCATCCGCTTTCCATTAATCAGTACATGACTACCTTGAAAACGCCTTTGAATACCATCAGCATAACCGACTGGAATCGTCCCTATCCATTCTTCTTTTTCTGTTTTATACGTTGCACCATAGCTGATCGCTTCATTCGGTTCCATTTTTTTAACGTGTGTCAAAGCTGTCGTTAATGACAAAGCTGGCTTTAGATGAAAAGGGCGATGCTCATTCAAATAATTAGAAGGATACAAGCCATACATCCCGATACCAAAACGCACACCATCGTATAAGTGACCAATATCACGCATGCCAGCAGCACTGTTTCCAACATGTGTGTATGGTCGCGTATCAAATCGTTGATCAACAATTTCTAACATAGATAAAAAGCGTTCTTGTTGAAGGTTATAATAGTCTAGTGAGTCTTCATCCGCTGTTGCAAAATGTGTATATAATCCGGTTATATGCACTTTTTCAGGATCAACTGAATCTAGAAAGGCGTTTAACTCATTCGCTGTTCTGATCCCTAACCTCCCCATACCTGTATCGAATTTAACGTGGAGCCCAACACGTCCTTCTAAGTCTAGTTGATTAAATTCATCTAGCCATTCTTTTTGAAAGACCGTCAAGGTTAAATCATACTTTAGAGCAATTGGCGCATGTTCAGCACCTACCCAGCCCATAACTAAAATTGGTGCAGTGATGCCTTGTTCTCTCAACTCGACCCCTTCTTCTAATAAAGCAACAGCTAACTGAGTCGCCCCAGAAGAAAGAGCTTTATTCGCCACTTCATAAGCACCATGACCATATCCGTCTGCTTTGACGACGGCTATCACATCAATACTTTGATTCATTTTAGATTTTAAGTTTTTTATGTTCGTTTCAATAGCATTTAAATTGACAGTAACCTTAGCATCTCGAAAATGTCGTTGGTTCATTGTTTTTCCTCCGTTATTTCTATCCGTTTATCTACTTATTATCAAAGGTTCACGGCTACCTGTCAATTAAAAGTCGAAAGCGATTTTCTATTAGGGAAAATAAAAAAAGTAGAAGCGTTAAGCTCTACTTTATTTTTGCATCGATGGTTGCATCGATTCGACGACTTGTACCATTTCGATAGGGTTAAGGGTTTCACTTGATAAATAATAATCAACGCCTGAATTTGAAAACGTCAACGATTGATCAGTTAAAACACCTTCTTGATTTTCTAAGAAAACAACATCACCTGAAGATGCCATAACATGAGAGGTGTTCGCATCAGGTTCTTTTAGCTCTTGGACTAATGTAAAATCATTGGCTCCGCTGTATCTTAACATAACACGATGACGATCTTCATCGTCAAACCATGTTTCTTCAATTAACTCAGCTCCGAGTGTATTCATTGGGTAATGGACATCAATCTCACCTAAGGACTCCTCTGCCTGATCAGAATCATGCATATCCAATGATTCATCTAGCTCTCTTTCAAAATAATCAGCTTCAAACTCAATGCCTTCACTAAATGAATTAAACGTTACATTAACCACTTCTTGATCTGTTTTATCATAAACATGTACTGATAACGGGGCTAATGTTTTTTTATCAAAATAAATATCTTGAGAAGCTAATTGATCATTTTGTTTATAGTTTGTTTGAACGGAGAACCGGAAACGGTCTTCTTCATTTTCAAACACTGCCTGCTCATCAGTTAAAACATCTTCAATTAAAGAAGCATACAAATAAGGTTGGCTAAAGTTATCTGGCCAATCACTTTGAAAACGAAATTGTTTATCAAGAGCTGGGGTTAAAACAAAGACACCCTCTTCATTTTTTAAAATCACTTGATCTTCTTCTGATTGATCGTTTTTCATAACGACTCGATAAAAATCATCAACCATATAAGATAAGTCAATATCATATACTTGTGCATTCTCGCCAGTTGATATTTCCATCATCACCTCTGCATGATAACTCCTTAACTCTTGTTGTTTTTGATCGAGGTCTTCTATTACATCTTCTTTTGTCGGTTCTTGACATGCTTGAAGCACGAACATGACAAAGCAAAGAACTATTAAAGCATACAATCGTTTCATCATTTCAACTCCTCCAAATCGACTTCAGAGAAGAGGGATGAAGACGCGCCTCACGGATTTGAACATTCACGAAAAGCTATAGGTAAATAATCAACCACATCACTAGCTAACAAATCTGTTTTTGAATGGTGATCACGAACAGATAAATCAGCAGCTCGTCCATGAAGAAAACAAGCATTGGCTAAACTCGTTAGAAGTGCTCCCCCTTGTAATACTCGTCCTAAAATAATACCAGCTAAAGCATCTCCACTACCACCCTTTGCAAGCCCAGCATTACCAGTGGTGTTAATTGTTTGATTGCCATCTGGATCAGTCACAATTGTATAAACACCTTTTAAAACAAGGTAAACACCATAGGTTTTCGCAAATTCTCTACATATTTCAAATGGACGTTTTTTAATCGATTCAATTGTTTGATTTAAAAGTTGAGCCATTTCTCCTGGATGAGGGGTTAAAACGGTTGGTGCTGATCGTTCTTTTAATTCTATTAAATACTTTTTTAAGCTAAATAAGCCATCTGCATCAATGACAATAGGCAGATTGGATGCTAATGCTGCAGAAATTAATTGATCTGTATGCTGCGTGCGACCGAGTCCCATTCCAATTAAAAGAGCATCATATTGACTGAAAGCACTCGTTAATTGTTCATGTGTATAATTAGAAGACATGATAGACGGTGAGTATGTTGCTTCTGTTATATGCTGTGCCACAATAGGCACTACGGATTCATATGTTGCAACTGTTAATAATCCTACACCTGACCTTAACGCACCTTTTGCAGCAAGCGTAACTGACCCAGGCATATCAACGGAGCCTCCAATAATAATCCCTCTACCATTACTTCCTTTGTGACTTAAACGATCGCGACCCTTTAATGTTTCGGTGACATCTTCCATTCTCCAAACGCGTGTGGGGTATTGTTTTAATTCGTTTTGAGGCAGTCCAATCTTAACAACCGTCCAATTCCCATAATAGTTAGTATAGGCTTCAATAAAAACACTCGGCTTTGGCGCTTCGATACACAAAGTCAGATCGGCTTGAACAGCACAAATTCCTTCTTCAACTTGTGAGTTAGCTGGAACACCACTTGGTAGATCGATTGATATAACTTCAGCTGTTGAGGCATTAACCTCTTCAATAATCGTCCGGTAAGGTTCCCTAAGCTCGCCCTTAAAACCAATCCCTAACATAGCATCGATGATTGTATCAGCTTGGTTAATTTGCCGAAGATGTTTATCCGGTAAATAAGATGCAATGGGAGCACCAAATGATTCGAGCATCTTCTTTTGAAGACGCGATTCATCTGACAGGGATGTATCATTGGCCACTTGAACCACACGGACTTGGTAACCTTGGTTAATCAAATGTTTCGCGATTACAAAACCATCGCCACCATTATTGCCGCCTCCAACAAGAATCAGGATCGATTGATGTTTCTTTACGCATTTGATGACTTCGTTTGTCATTGCCACACCTGCATTTTCCATTAGAACGACACCCGGGATGTGATAAACGTCGATAGCCTTTCGATCTAATTCATACATTTCTTGTGCGGTCACGCAATTCATTAAAACTCCCTCCTACCCGCGTTACACTATATGATAGAAAAATCATGTTTATGATTGTTCCAATACAACTTGTGCAACAGCATAAGATTCACTATGTGAAATAGAAACATGGGTTACGTATGTCTGATCATGACTATAATGAATTTCTGGCTGACCAGTCCCTGTTGATAATACCTCAATGTCTTTAAAGCTTACTTTACCAATTCCACTTCCAATCGCTTTACTAAACGCTTCTTTGGCCGCAAAACGTCCTGATAAAAACTCACACTTGGAACGCTGATTCTTTTTCAAAAGATAAAGTTCTTTTTCTCTTTCAGATAATAGCTTATCTACTGTCCGAGGTTGCCTTAACAGCAACGCATTAATTCGATCAATTTCAATAATATCAATACCAATTCCTTTAATCATTCGATCACCTTCTTAGCATTAGTATAGTATAATTGGGATACAAATGATATGATTTGTCAAGACGAACAAAGATACAGTATGATTTGAGTATCATCACTACAAAGGAGCTAACCTATGTTTTTTCGAAATGAATCATTTCAAGATTTTATAAAATTTTACCCTATAGTGTCTTCTATTATCGCGATACAAGTCATCGTGTGGTTATTGATGTTTTTACAAACATCGATCGGGATCACAGCCTATAATTTAGGAATTGGATCTAATTTCGCCATTAGTCAAGGGGAGTATTGGCGTTTTGTCACACCTATCTTCTTACATGATTGGCAAGGAATCGGTCACCTACTGTTTAATTCATTTGCGTTAATTTTATTCGGACCCGCTTTAGAGCATATGCTTGGAAAATTAAAATTTATTATGGTCTATCTCGGTAGTGGGATTGCGGGTAATATCTTCACTTATCTAGTGGATACAGAGCTTACTCAATTTCACCTCGGGGCATCTGGTGCGATTTACGGCTTACTCGGACTTCTCATTTATATGGTTTACTTTACACCAAAGTGGGTCGATCCAGCTAGTCGCCAGATTATCTTTGTTTTTGTCGTGATTGGATTGATTATGACATTTTTACGGCCAGGCATTAATGAAGCTGCCCATTTATTTGGATTTATTGGAGGATTTGCATTCGGGCCACTCGTTACCATGAATATGACGCCATATTATATTAGGCGATCAGTAAGAAAACCACGAAAAACTGCTGGCGGTGTCCAATTTGATCCAAATCGTTGGAACAAAAAACGTTTCCGCGTTAGTCGTAATACATCCTCAATTATATGGTGGATTATTTTAATCCTTGCCGTTTTAGGTATATTAAGCGGTATTGTATTATAAAGCAAAAAGCAAGCTCAGTTTTCAGTCTGAGCTTGCTTTTTTATGTCGTTATTCTGATTTAGAACCACGTTTATTTTGGAATTTACGATTACGACCTGATGGCTTATTACCTTTTGGATTATAATGACGTTTCTTATCATTTTTACCTCGGTAATTATTACGTTTATCATTTCTGCCTTTTCCTTTTGATGAGCGCTTCACACTCACTGGTTGAACAGATGATAAAGTAACAGGCGCTTGACGACGTTCTTTTGTCATCATTTTTAATGCTGCCGCAACTAGTGAAACAGAGTCTTGTTCATTTAACAATTCCATCGCCATTTCACGATAATCTTCTAAGTTCCCGCTTTTAACAGCTGAATTTAATTGATCTACAGCGATGCGTTGTTGACCACGACGCGCTTCATCATAACTTGGAACTTTCATACGATTCATCTTACTCTTCGTCATTTTTTCAATAGACTGTAAATGCGGCATTTCTCTTGGTGTAATAAATGAAATCGCAACACCTGTCTTACCCGCACGTCCTGTACGTCCAATTCGGTGAACATAACTTTCAGGATCTTGTGGGATATCAAAGTTATAAACGTGTGAAACGCCTGAAATATCAAGACCACGAGCAGCTACATCAGTCGCTACAAGAATTTCAATACGTCCATTTTTAAATTGCTTTAAGACACTTGTACGTTTACCTTGTGTGAGATCACCATGGATTCCTTCAGCACGGAAACCACGCGCTTGAAGTCCTTCTGTTAATTCGTCAACACGTTTTTTTGTACGACCAAATATAATCGCAAGTTCTGGAATATGAATATCTAAAAGATTTGTTAATGCATCAAACTTTTGTTTTTCTTGAAGTTCGACGAAGTTTTGATCAATGTTTGATACAGTCATCGCTTTCGATTTCACTTTTACTTCTTCAGGTGATTGCATCAACGTCTGTGCAATATTACGAATTTCTTTAGGCATTGTTGCAGAGAACAGTAAGGTTTGACGCTCTGTCGGTATCGCCTTTAAGATGTCACGAATATCATCAATAAAGCCCATATTAAGCATTTCGTCTGCTTCATCTAAAACGGCTGTATGAACTTGATCGATACGAATCGTTTTTCTTCTAATGTGGTCAAGCAAACGCCCTGGTGTTGCGACAACAATGTGAGGTCCATCTTTTAATGCTTTAATCTGACGCTCCATATGTTGTCCACCATAAACAGGTAATGTTCTAACACCTTTCATTTTACCTAATCGGTGCAATTCTTCTGATACTTGAATAGCAAGTTCCCGCGTAGGTGCTACAACGAGCCCTTGTATCTTTCTTTGTTTTTTGTCAATCTTTTCAAGCATCGGGATACCAAAAGCAGCTGTTTTACCAGTACCAGTCTGCGCTTGACCGATAACATCTTTACCTTCTAGTCCTAGTGGAATCGTCTGCTCTTGAATCGGGGTTGCTTCTTCAAACCCCATTTGGTTTAATGCTTTCATGATTGGTTCTGAAATACTTAGTGATTGAAATGTTGTCAATGTTTTCTCATACTCCTTTTTCTTTCGGTTCTCATCGTGCGCACGTTACGACACGTTAACAATCTGACCTATTATGAGCTTGTTTCGCCTCATATTCTCATCCATAAAAGTGAAGTGTTGCTTTCTATTTTTATATCGTTAGTTATTCTTTTTAATATGGATTTATCCCGCAATCATTCATACCGTTAGTATGAATCGCTTTGTAGATTTTATCATTAAATCTTTTCGTTTATCTAACTTTTTCATTTGAGTCCGTTATTAACGTGAAAAAAGCCTTCCTCCAGATACACACATGGAAGAGGCCTATTTACGAGCATTCAATGGATGTTTACATTCTAACATACCAAAGACATTTATACTAGCTAACTGGCTCATTTGTTTTCATGATAAGAAATTGAAAACGGCATCAATAACGACGTGTTGGTCATCACCTAAACAAATTAAATGTTTTGAATCTGCATAATAAATCACATCGACTGGCCCACTAATTTCTTCATCTAAATAATGAGTAGAACGATAAGGGACAAGTCCATCTTGAATCCCCTGCAACACAAGTGTCGGACAAGTAACGTCACTTAAATACTTTTTTGTCTCATTCATACATTTTATAAATTCAACATAAGAACGAACTGGAATTAAACCTTGTTTATGTTTATAATTTTGATACGTAAAGTTATCTTCAATTTCACCCATAATTCGATCTTTGATCAATTGACTAACTTCCACCGACATCTTTGAAAGGCTCAAATATTTTCGGGAAGGGGATAGCATAACAAGCCGATCCGCACCGTATTTAGCCGCAAGATACGCACTGATCATACCTCCCATGGAAAAACCAATTAAGTAAATAACATCTACTTGTTCTCTCAGTTCTGAATAGGCTTTTTCTGCAGTTTCTAACCACGCTTCATAATTAACATTATCAAGATCGAGCTCGATGCCGTGTCCTGGTAATGTTGGAATACGCATCATCCAATTTGTCTTCTTTTTTAAATGCTCGGTTAATGGCTCAATCTCATAAGGAGCGCCTGTAAAACCATGTATACACAAACAACCGATCACGTTCGCTCCTCCTAATCATTTGTTTTTTATGTTTTTTTAATCAATGACTGTATCTCTTTTACAAGTGGTGTGAATTGTTGCGCTGTTTCAGCCACTTGAGAAATCGTTTGAATCACTTTTTCAACATCGAGCTGTCCGTTATGATTTTGAAAATAGGCAGGAATCGTCTCATTGGGCTGATTCATCTCATCATACATCCACTCATTATGTGAATAGGGCGGTTTCTCTTGACTAAAATTTTTCATAAACATACACTCCTGTCTCGATCCTTTTCAAGAGTAGTGTATGAACAAAACCGTTAAACGTGATTAACGACTCATCCGATCAACCAAGTTCTTAATTTTTGATTCTTGATACCCTAAAATCGTTCGATCTTCTGTCATTACAACAGGTGTTGCAAAAATACTTAACGCTTGCAACTCTTTTAAATAAGTCCGATTTTCACTGATGTTTTTTTCTTGGTACGAAGCACCTAGTTGATTCAACAAATCGGTTACTCGATCACAGTCTCTACACTGTTCACTGATATAGACCGTTAATGTTTCCTTCGACATAAACCTCATTCCCCTTTGCATATATAATGACTGACTAAGATGTTTAATATAAATAAAAATCCATACATGTAAGCTAATACCCCTATACCCGCAACACTCACGAGTAAACATCATGTAGCATCTTTCTTTACTTTTTTATACTCTTCGTTTAAAAAATATTAAAAAAACGTCCGATTCTCTAATTGAGAACCGAACGCACGCTTATTTTAGCTCATCCGCATATTGACCTAATTTCTTCAATAATTGGATCGCTTCACTTTTTTCATTATCTGTTAATCCGGCTGTAATTTGCTCAATTTGCTTCCAATGATCCGGGAACAAGTCATTAAGTAACGCTTGTCCTTCTTCTGTGATCGAAGCGTAGGTGATCCTTCTATCCTCAGAACATTGCCTCCGACTGATGTAACCTTTTTTCTCTAACTTATCAATTACATAGGTGATACTCCCGCTTGCTAATAAAATTTTATCACCAATCTTTTGCAAAGGTTGTTCGCCCGAATGATAAAGTAGCTCTAGCACACCAAAATCTGTTGTATTCAAACCTTTTTCACGAATGTCTTGTGCAACTTGATCACTTACAGACCGATAAGCTTTAGATAAGACAACAAATAATTTTAATGATGGATCTTGTTTTTTTTCATTGTATAACTTTCTTTGTTCATCCATTATAGCGTCTCCTTTTTAATAAAGTGGATCCTGATAAATTTCTTTTTCGTAATAGTGAAGCATAATATCTGCATTAGGATCTTCTCTTTTTTCAACGAATTTAAATTTTCGCCTTTTGAATAATAGGTTAGCGTAAGTATTATCCGCAAATGTATCTGCTAATAAAAAGCGCTTCTCTTTTTGTCGCACCAATTCTTCAGCATAGTCAAGGAAATCATCAGCAATGCCCTTACCAGTGAAATGTGGATCAATCGCTAATCGTTTAATCGTTAGACCCGCTTCTAAATCTGTCCAATTAATTGTTCCATACTCTTCATGCCCTTTTTCTGCAATCGTGCAGACTCCATAGATTCCATCATTTTTTTCATATAAATAAAGCTCTTGTGACTCATAATCTGATAGGAAGTCTTCCTTTAATGGATACTGTTCATCCCATTGAAAATTACCTTGTGCATTCATTTTGCCCTTCACACGATCAATTAAAACCATGACTGCTGCTAAATCATTCTTCGTTGCTTGTCTGATCATCTAAGTTCCCTCACTTGCATGATTTATGATTCAATGACTTCTTTATATTCCATCTTTCCTAATATAAAGGCTACTAAAAGACCTAAACTAAAACCAAAGACACTCAATGCTAAGTCGTTATAACTGACTGGCAAACCGGGGTAAATAACGTAAATTGAACCTATAACTAAACCAATAACAACCCCGTAAGTTGCATACGTGTAATGCATTAAGAAATATTTAATAATTTTACTCATGGTTAAAACCCCTATGACGATCCCGATTCCAACTGTAATCAAAATATTGAAATGCCACTCATTCACAGCATGAATGATCGTTCCATAAGCACCCATAATCAAAAGAATCAACGAACCACTAATACCAGGTAAGACCATGGCCGTACTCGCAATGAATCCTGAAAAGAACAAAAACACATATGTTAAAAAATCAATTTCTGTAATAATGAACTCTTCGCTACCTTGAAAGAAACTAAGTGATGCTGCTAAAACCGCTCCGATCACTAACAAAAAGTAGTGATACCACACAAACTCATATTTTACTTCAGCTTTTTTAAATAAAAACGGTAACACACCTAAAATTAACCCTAAGAAACCAAATTGAGTAGGTCTTGGATAATGATCAAATAACCATTCGATTAAACCTGACAAAAGGATAATAGCACCTACAATCCCCACTCCTAGTGGGATCAGAAAGCCAAGTTGCTTTTTCCAACTCTTACTCATTAAATTATTAATTGATAAGATAAGTTGATCATAAATTCCTAATACAAGGGCGATCGTACCACCACTGACTCCCGGAACTATATCACTCGCCCCCATCATCATGCCTCTATATAAATTTTTCCATTCCATTCTATCTGTTCTCCTTTTACGACCTTTGTATTTATACACGTTTGCATTATACCAAAATCCACCACTACTTTATATTATTTTTTAGTTATGACATAATGATTGCTTCCCCATCTTTTTTATCAGTTACTTCTATTTTCACTTTTAAATTTATCCATTCAATTTGTCAATCTCAAAAATAAAAGTATTCTTGCTTTCTAAAGCTTATGATAAACAGTATAATATAAATAGAATAATTTATCATTGAAGATCTCAAGATCAATAAGGGGGAATGACCCATGATTAGAAATCAAATAATGCGCGCGATTACTTATGCAACAACTAAACATGACAAACAAGTAAGAAAAGTTGAAGAAACACCCTACATTGCTCATCCATATCGAGTTGCTATGTTATTGAAAGAACACGGTTGTGATAGTGATACCGTTATTGCAGGTTTACTACATGATATTGTTGAAGATACAGATGGAACATTGGATGAAATTAAAAGCCTATTCGGTGAAACTGTTACTGAATACGTCAGATTTTTAACTGAAGATCAACAAAATGAAGAGTGGGAAGCACGTAAACAAAAGAGCATTGAAACCATTAGATCAGCACCCCTTCCTGTGAAATTAATTGCCTGTGCTGACAAAATTGATAACCTCCAGTCTATGATCGATAGTGAAATGATACATGGCGAAGGGATGTGGCAAGCATTCGAACGTCAAAAATACAAACAACAATGGTATTATCAAGAAATGTATGATAGCGTAATCCAAGGAATTGATACCGACTCACATCATCCACTTATGTATTTATACAAAGGATTATTGGACAAATTTTTGGAAGCAGAAGCGACATATGATGGCAACTAACTTAACGTTGGTTGCTTTTATTTTTTCCTTTTTTTGTTAAACGCGACCATTTTTTAAGCATACTAGCGTATTCATGACTATAACAGATCATTTAGAGGTATCTAAACGCTGATTTAAATCATTAACTTATTTTAGGGTTAAATACGATTTATTAAGTACTCAACTCGTTTGAACAACACTTCAAATACCGCTATCATTATATACATCCATGTAAAACCTTAACAATTAAGGTTTAAAAAAACATGGTGGTGGTATAAAGATAAAGAAACCACTAGAGATATTACTAAAGAAAACATTCATTTGTTTTCTAAATAAATTAGGAGGGTTTTTAACTTGAAAAAACTAGTTAAAGCTTTATTGTTTGCTGCACTTGTCATGGTACTAGCAGCATGTGGAAATGGAGATAATGGTGAAGGTGAAGGTGAAAATGGCGAAGGTCGATTAGCAGAACTTCAAGAAGAAGGCACAGTAACTGTCGGTTTCGCTAACGAAGCACCCTATGCATATGAAGAAGATGGTGAACTACGAGGAGCAGCGTTCGATATCGCTAATGCTGTTTTCAATGAAATTGGCATAGACAATGTTGAAGGCGAACTTGCTGATTGGGGTCAACTTGTACCAGGCGTACAGGCTGGACAATTCGATGCTGTTACGGCAGGTATGGCAATCACACCTGATCGTGCTGAAAACGTACTGTTTGGTGAACCTGAAATGATGTATGGTGAGGGATTAGTAGCAGAAGCAGGTAACCCACACGATATTTACAGTTTCGAAGACATTGCAAACAACCCTGATATTACAGTTATCGTTATGGAAGGTGCAACAGGCGTTGATTTCTTACGTGAATCAGGTGTTGATGATGATCAAATTGAATTCGCATCAAGTATCCCTGATACTTTTGCAGCTGTTCAAGCGGGGCGTGCAGATGTAACAACAGGTACAGAAATGACAATGCGTATGGCATTTGAATCAGCAGATACAGATGACCTTGAAATTGTAGAAGATTTCGAACAACCTGATGTTGAAGGTGTACCAAGTTATGGTGCTGCTGCATTCAGCTTAGAAGATGAAGAATTACGTGACGCTTATAACGAAGCACTTCAAGAATTAAAAGAAGATGGAACCGTACAAGATCTACTTGAAGAAAACGGATTCCACCCAGAAACAAACTTCCCACCTGAGGAAGTCACAACTGATAGTGTTATCAGTGGCGAACATTATTAATTCACAAGATTAAAACTGTATATTCAGACAGAGAAAACCATCGGGTCCAGTTCCTAAACCCAGGGACTGGACTTTCTTTTTCTGTCTACTAATAATAACAAAGGAGTGAATCCAGTGGACGATATTATAAACATTAGTTCACAACTGGGGCGTGGACTCGGTATTACGATCACAATATTAATTGCTTCAGCTTTATTCGCTTATTTAATGGGTTTTATTGCTGGCTTAAGCCGTCTTTCAAAAAATGTTTTTCTTCGCAAGTTTACAGGTCTTTATATCGAAATATTCCGTGGGACATCTTTAATTGTTCAACTATTCTGGCTATATTATGCGATCCCAATGCTTTTCGGTATAGACTTAGGATCTAACTGGGTAATTGGTGTTATTGCGATCGGATTGAACTATGGCGCTTACCTTTCTGAGGTTGTACGTGGTTCTATTATTTCAGTAGCACCCGGTCAATATGAAGCCGCAACCGCGCTTAACATGTCAAGCACCCAAAGAATGCGTCTCATTATTTTCCCACAGGCAGTCCGAATGATGTTGCCAGAATTCGGAAACTATACGATTCAAATGCTAAAAGGGACAGCGCTCGTCTCACTTATTGGGCTTAACGACATTTTATATTATGGTGATATTTTAAGAAGTTCAAATCTATCTCAAGCACCTTTAATTTATATTGTTGTTTTAGGTTTTTACTTCTTATTAGCATTACCACTAATCTTTGCAACCCGAAAAGCAGAAGAGATTTCCAAGAAGGGAGTGGCTAGCTAATGAATTATTGGAGTTGGGAACGATTTTCAGACGCACTTCCTTATGTATTAAGCGGGCTAGGCACAACCGTTATGGTTACATTAAGTTCATTCTTATTTGCGCTACTTTTCGGTCTTGTTTGGACCTTTTTAAGACGTATACCAAATAGAGGATTTAATTGGACAATTACTTGGATTATGGAGTTCATTCGTTCAACGCCTCCGCTTGTTCAATTATTCTTCATTTATTATGCTTGGCCAGTCATTCCAGTAGTTGGTATGACCTTAAGCCCATTTGCTAGTGCGGTCATAGGCTTGGGCGTTCACTTCAGTACTTATATTGGTGAGATTTACCGATCAGGAATTGAAAGTGTTGGTCAAGGTCAATGGGAAGCAGCAAAAGCGCTTAACTTCTCATTAATTGATAAGTGGCGACGAATTATTTTACCACAAGCATTCCCACCAACCGTTCCGATGCTTGGGAATTACTTTATCATTATGTTTAAAGAAGTACCTTTAGCTTCAACTATTGGGGTTACAGGCATCTTACACATGGCAAACAGCTTTGGTTCACAGCACTTTAACTTAATCGAAGCATTAACTATTGTAGGTATTATCTTCTTAGCATTAAGCTATCCATCAGCTTACTTAATTAAAAAACTTGAATTAAAACTTAACAACCGATACTAATAAAGGAGTTGTAAACTATGAGTGAACCGATTGTTCAATATAAAGATGTTCATAAATCATTCGGTGATGTCAAAGTTTTAAAAGGTATAGACTTAGACATCCATCCAGCTGAAAAAGTTGCAGTGATCGGACCTAGTGGTTCTGGTAAAACAACGATTATTCGTATGTTGATGACATTAGAAGAACCAACATCTGGTGATATTATCGTCGATGGAACAAATTTATGGAAAATGGAGAAAAACGGTGCAATGGTCGATGCAAATGAAAAGCATCTTCGCCAAGTACGCGGGGATATTGGGATGGTCTTCCAACACTTTAACCTGTTTCCTCACATGACGATTTTAGAAAACTGCATGACAGCACCGATTAACGTTAAAGGTGAAGATAAAAAAGAAGTCGAACAACGTTCAATGGAAATGCTTGAACGTGTTGGGTTAGGTGATAAATTCGATAACTACCCATCTCAACTGTCAGGTGGTCAGAAACAACGTGTTGCAATGGCTCGTGCACTCGTCATGCGACCTAAGGTTATGTTATTTGATGAGGTAACATCTGCACTTGATCCTGAATTAGTTGGAGAAGTACTCGAAGTTATTCGTGATATCGCTAAAAATGATGATATGGCGATGGTTCTCGTTACACACGAGATGGATTTCGCACTCGATATTGCTGATAAAGTCCTTTTCTTAGACGAAGGAGTTATAGCAGAACAAGGATCCGCAGCTGATGTTATTGAACATTCAGAGAATCCGCGTCTTCGAGAGTTCTTAAGCCGCTTCCGTAACTAATAGACAAAGAAAGAAGACGCATTCGTTTTTAACAGCGAATGCGTCTTCTTTAATTTTTATTGGTATAATTTTGAGTAGTAATCGTCTAACATACGTTTGATCGCATAATATTCTTTCGTACTATTAATACTCGCCTCCATCATTTCGACCCATTTCTCATGGTTTTCATAATATGTTGGCAATACTTCTTCCTTGAGGACTTTGTACAATGCTTTTAAATCATGACGATCTAGTTCAGCTTCATCATCCGATTCAAAACCATCTCCAAATTGCCATCCGTTCACGCCATGCTCACATGCTTCAGGCCACCAACCATCTAGTGTTGAGAAATTTAGTACGCCATTCATAGCTGCTTTCATTCCTGACGTACCACTCGCTTCTTTAGGTCGTCTAGGATTATTGAGCCAAACATCCGATCCTCGTGTTAACATCTTACCAATGGTCATATCGTAATTCTCTAAAAAGATAACAGACTCAGGATATTGTTTCGCCATCTTCACTAATGATTTGACGATTTTCTTGCCATTATCATCAAGTGGGTGTGCTTTTCCTGAGAAAACAATTTGGATTGTTTTCGATTCTAATAGCGGCGCGATCACTTCTTCATCTGTAAAAATAAAGTCACTTCGTTTATAAGGTGCTGCCCTTCTAGAAAAGCCAATGATCATTTTGTCTTCATCCAACCTAATCCCGTTGCGATCTTCGATGAAGTCGATTAAATCACGCTTATTCTTCATATGCTCTTGCCAAAGGTCACCTTCTCCTTCAGCAGCTTTTAACATTTTCTCATCGACCCACGTTGGTCTGTGTATACAGTTTGTAATGGGGATTATTTCACTACGCCCTTCAACGTGCGACCACATATCATTAGCTGTTTCGCTATGCAACTCTGCCACAGCATTTGATTTCTTCGATAAACGAAGAGCACCTACTGTCATGTTAAACGGAGCACCACCAAGCTCAACCAGTTGTTCAACGGTCAACCCATTGTTTGCACCCATATACATAAGTCGCTCAATTGGGTGTGATTCGTTCCCTTGCAGGACAGGGGTATGCGTTGTAAAGACCGTTTCTTTTTTCGTCTCTTCCCAGGCACTTTCAAAAGATGCACCTTGATCCATTTTCTCTTTCATTAACTCAAAACCTGCAAATAGCGCATGTCCTTCATTAAAGTGATAGATATCAGTATCTATACCTAAAGCACGAAGCGCTTTCACACCCCCTATACCTAACACAATTTCTTGCGCAATCCGTTCTTCGCCGAACCATCCATACAACTGTCCTGTAATCCACGTCTCTGGGTTTTCTGGTAAATCTGTGTCTAATAAATAAAGTGGGACGTTTCCAAACTGATCAACTTTCCAAACCTTACAAACAATATCTTGTCTTCTAATTGTCACCGTAACTTTAACACCCGTATCTTCTAGAAAATCATAATCATAATTATGATAAGCATCATACGGTTTGCCCTCGTCATCAATTCGCTGATCTGTGTAACCTTGCTTCCACTTAATTCCTATACCAACCATCGGAAAATCATGATCTTTAGCGCCTTTTAAATAATCTCCCGCTAAAATCCCTAATCCTCCTGCATACGTTTTCATTTTTGTATCCAGACCGTACTCCATACAAAAATAAGCGACACGTTGCTCTTTTTTTACCATTGAAAATTCCTCCTCAGCATTAGTAGAATGAATGTTTCAGCAGGGTTTTTATATAGAATTCTCTGCTTTATATAAAAACCCTTTCATTGTCTAGTCTACTAGATTTTTCATTAAATTACCACACTTAAATGAAAACGATTGCATTATTTTCAGTAAAAAATAAGTGATACTTTTAAAATTAAGTATCACTCACAATTTAGTTCATTATTTATTTTTAGCTGCTTTTTCACGTTCGTTTTTATTTAAGATTTTTTTACGTAAACGAATCGATTCAGGTGTTACTTCACAGTATTCATCATCATCCAAGTATTCAATCGCTTCTTCTAACGACATTTGACGTGTCTTTCGGATCGTTGATGTCTGATCTTTATTAGCTGATCGCACGTTTGTTAAGTGTTTTTCTTTCGTAATATTAACAGTCAAATCATTATCACGATTATGCTCGCCAACGATCATACCAGAATACACTTCTGTTCCAGGCTCTACAAAAATAGTTCCGCGATCTTCAAGGTTCATAATACCATACGTTGAAGCTTTACCTTGTTCAAGTGCGACTAAAACACCTTGTCTACGCCCACCGACAGTGCCTTCAATTAAAGGCGCATAGCTATCAAACGTATGATTGATAATACCATAACCGCGAGTTTGTGTCATAAATTCTGTTGAATAACCAATTAAGCCACGTGAAGGGACTTTAAACTCAAGGCGAACTTGGCCATTTCCTTGATTGACCATATCAAGCATTTCACCTTTACGTTCACCTAAGGATTCCATAACTGCTCCTGTATAATCTTCTGGTACATCAATTTGAACACGTTCCATCGGCTCACATTGAACGCCGTCAATTTCTTTAATAATAACTTGCGGTTTAGAAAGCTGAAGTTCATAGCCTTCACGTCGCATGTTTTCTACTAAGATAGACAAGTGCAATTCACCGCGTCCTGATACAACCCACGCATCTGGTGAAGCTGTCTGTTCAACACGTAAACTAACATCTGTTTCTAATTGCATCATTAAACGTTCTTCAATACGTCTTGATGTGATATAGTTTCCTTCTTTTCCGGCAAATGGTGAGTTATTCACAACAAATGTCATTTGTAGTGTCGGCTCATCAATGTGTAATAAAGGTAAGGCATCAATATGATCAACTGGGCAGACGGTCTCACCTACGTTAATATCTTCTAAGCCAGCTAGGGCAATGATGTCACCTGCTTGCGCTTCATTAATCTCTACTTTTTTCAAGCCTAAAAAGCCAAACATCTTACTCACTCGGAAATTCTTCGTTTTGCCGTCTTTTTTAACAAGCGCAACTTGCTGACCCACTTTAATCGATCCTCTTGATACTCGTCCAACACCAATCCGTCCAAGATAGTCATTATAATCTAACAACGTAATTTGGAACTGAAGTGGTTCTGTACTTTGATCAACTGGAGATGGAATTTTATCCATAATAATTTTAAAGACAGATTCCATTGACTCTTCTTGTTCTTCTGGTTCATCACCAGACGTTCCATTAATCGCTGATGCATACACAACAGGGAATTCTAATTGATCGTCATCTGCACCTAGTTCGATGAATAAATCGAGCACTTCATCTACAACTTCTTGAGGTCGAGAATTGGGACGGTCAATTTTGTTTAATACAACGACAGGTGTTAACTTTTGTTCAAGCGCTTTTTTAAGCACAAAGCGCGTCTGAGGCATACAGCCTTCATAAGCATCAACAACAAGCAATACACCATCTACCATCTCTAAAATACGTTCAACTTCACCACCAAAGTCAGCGTGCCCAGGGGTGTCTAAAATATTGATACGCGTATCATTATAATTAATCGCTGTATTTTTTGCTAAAATCGTAATACCGCGCTCTTTTTCTATATCATTCGAATCCATCGCACGTTCGTCAACTTGTTCATTGTCTCTAAAGGTACCTGAATAACGAAGTAATTGATCGACTAATGTGGTTTTCCCATGATCAACGTGGGCAATAATAGCAATGTTTCGAATATCTTCTCTTAATTGCATGTTTTACATCTCCTCTTTTATAGCAAACGCTCATTAACACTGTAACTGGACTAGTATAGCATACATAGACAGGTTAAGTATATGTTTTTTTGTCAATTTTACTCGAAACCTAGATAAAAAGACCCGAGTATTCACTCGGATCTTCACTTTTTATAAGATAATGATAAATCGAGCACCACCCATTGGTGAATCTTCGACAAAAATATGACCGTTTGATTTCTCTACAATGGCTCTTGAGATCGCAAGTCCCAATCCTGTTTCTCCACCTTTACCTTTAATAAATCGTTCGAATAATTGAGGCATCAAGGACTCATCAATACCATCACCATCGTCATCAATGGTGATTTGAATCCTACCATTTTTCGGCATGACTTCAACAAAAACCTGCTTCTCGGCGTGTCGAATCGCATTTGTCACAATATTCATCATCGCTCTAAGCATTTTTTCTTGATCGACCCGAATCAAACTGTCTTCAACGACATTATGATTGAGCGCAATTTGATAATCTGTAGCAAAAGGAATTGCTCGGTCTACTGTTGATTGAACCAGTTCACTTACATAAAGTGATTCTTCTTCATAAATTGAATCGTCACTATCTAACTTAGCTAATAAAATCATCTCGTTAATAATCGTCTTCAAGCGACTGATTTCTGCTACCATGACCTCAAGTCCTCTTTCTTGGTCCTCTGATTCAAACACACCATCTCGAATCCCTTCAGCATAACCTTGAATCGTCATCAGTGGCGTTTTCAACTCATGACTTGCATTTTGGAAAAATTGCTGCTGTGATTTCATATAACGCTCAAGCTCGGTCGCCATATCTACGACACTTTTTTCGACTTCTTTAATCTCACCTGTTGCTTTTACACGTTTAATTTGATCAAATTGACGTCTCTCAATTTTTTTCAATTGATGCTTTAATTGCGTGAGTGGCGTCACTAAGCGACTCGTTAAATAATGGGTTAATGCAATGATGACTAATAAGCCAATCAAAAATACAATCATTAAGCGATTAAAGAACGTCTGTTGTACTTGTTGAATATCATCTAACGGTGTAATCAATACAAGTTCGCGGTTTAATACACCTGGAGCCATCGGCAAAATCGATACAACATAATGCGTATCATTGTCTGTCCATAAAGGCTGATCATCTTGCGTTAGATCATACATATTGACCCAATCTTCAATAACCTCAACATCAAGTGCTGTCGAGTATAACATGAGTTGACTCATTGAACGATCATAAACAAACATGTGCAAATCTTCATCCGTTAACCACTCTGATAATTGACCAGGCGCATACTCATCAAACAAAAACTGCGTTAAAATTTCGCCTTTTTCTTGCAGCTGTTCTTCTTCATTTTGAATTAAAACATTTAAGAGCAGCGAATGGATCGTAATCGCTACAATCGACATCGTAATAACAAGAAGGGTTGTAAATGCTAACGTTAATTGCGTTTGTAACTTCATGTACCGCCCTCAGCTTCTGTCCTTAATCTATAACCATAGCCCCATACCGTCTCGATTGGAACACCTTCCATTTTCTTTCTCAGTCGTTTTACCAAATCATCAACAGCTCGATCACTTCCGAAATAATCATCTCCCCATATAAGCGTCAACAATTCTTCACGTGAAAAAGCTCGGTTTTGGCTTTGAATTAAATGAAATAATAAATCATACTCTTTAGATGTCACTTCAATTTCATCATCGTCAAAGAAAACACGGCGATCATCCGGTTTTAAAATTAATGTATCGACTTGATATATATTATCTCTAGGCGTTGATTTCACTTCAATTGCTTCTACTCTTTTAAATAAACGTTTAACCCTTGCTAATAGTTCCCTAGGGCTAAATGGCTTCGTTAAATAATCATCACTACCTAATTCTAATCCTAAAATTTTATCAACCTCTTCATCTTTGGCTGAAATGATAATAATCGGAACATCACTCTCATCTCTAATTTTCTTACACAATTCATATCCATCCATGCCTGGAAGCATAATATCTAGAATCCACATATCAGGTTGGTTTAATCGCGTCTGTTGCCACGCCTCTTCTGCATTATCGACAAGTGACACAATATAGCCTTCTTTTTTTAAATACGCTGATACGATATCACGTATATTCGGATCATCCTCTACAATAAAAATATGATACGCCATTCTTTATTACCTCCTCATCCTATCTTTATTTTCTCACAAAAGCGATCAATGTTTCCACTCATTTTTCTTTCATACTTTTTATACAATTATACCGAATTAATGCCATTTTTGCGCGTTATACTTGAAGATATAAGGGTATAACAATTAATATCTCACCTGTTTATATAGAAAGGAGCGATTAACATGAATGAATTTCATGACCCATCGCAAGATGAAAAGCAAGAAGAAAACTCAAATTACGAAAGTCACAATCCCATAGAGACAAAACAAAAAAATAACCCCTGGTCGATTTGGTTAAGCGGGATTACAGGCGGAATAACCGTAGCAATTATTGGATTTCTCCTTTTATTTACAGGTTTTATTCCCCTTCACACACCAGAGCAAACAGAAGAAGATTTACAAACCGATTCAACTGATCATCAATTAATTCAAACAACAACAGGTGATGATGGTGTTTCTGAAGAAGTATTAAGCAATGTTTCCGGAGCTGTCGTTGGGGTTGCGAATATTCAAGCAACCGATCTATGGTCAGATGCTGGGGAAAGTGGTCAAGGATCTGGTGTTATTTATAAAATTGAAAATGACAGAGCTTTTGTTGTTACAAATCACCATGTCATTGAAGGAGCTAATGAAGTTGAGGTTATTTTACAAGATGAAGAACGCGTCGAAGCACAGTTACATGGTTCAGATGATTTAACCGATTTAGCTGTCTTATCGATCGATGCAGAACATGCATCAACTGTGGCCGAATTCGGTAGTTCTTCTGATTTAACTGTTGGCCAATCAGCGATTGCGATCGGTAACCCACTTGGAACTGAATTTGCCGGAACCGTGACAAAAGGTATTATTAGTGGCCTCGACCGTTCATTAGAAGTTGACCTTAGTAATGATGGTACCGCCGATTGGGTCGTTGATGTTATCCAAACAGATGCAGCGATCAACCCTGGTAATAGTGGTGGTGCGTTAATTAATAGTTCAGGAGAAGTTATTGGAATCAATTCCATGAAAATCGCATTAGGTACTGTTGAGGGCATTGGGTTTGCTATCCCAATTGATGAAGCAGAACCAGTCATTGAACAGTTGGAAACTGAAGGTAGTGTGACAAGACCATTTATGGGGATCAGCGCAATTGATTTCAGTTCCGTTCCACCCCAGCATATTGATCAAACATTGAACTTAGATCCAAATGAAATCACATCTGGTATTGTTGTAGCTGAAGTGCAACCTGATTCATCTGCTGCTGATGCTGGCCTTGCTGTGTATGATGTGATTACAGATATTGATGGTGAGCCTATTCACGACATGATGGATTTACGTCAATATTTATATAGCGAAACGGAAGTAGGCGAAACCATTACAATTACGTATTACCGTGATGGCGCACAGGAACAAACCGATGTCACATTAGAAGGTGAATAAAGTTTATTGAAAACCTTAGATTATGGCTATCAAAAAAAGACCTTTTCTCAGCTACTTTTTGAGAAAAGGTCTTTTACTTTTTATTCTATTTCTCCTAATGCATCTGTGATTACAGAAACATTATGCTCCATAAAATCAATATATGACGTTACACCTGATGCCTCATCTCCTAACGCATCCGTATATAAAGGTTCATCATAAATTGGAATACCAGCATTATCAGAGACTGTCTCCATGTAATTCGGATTCACCGTTGACTCCACAAAGACATAAGGCAGATCGCGATCTGTGAGCATATCAACAAAATCAGATATTTGTTGAGGTGTACCCTCCTCATGTGCATTCAAAGGCCAAATACCGGCTACATCAAAATCATATGCTGCACCAAAATAAACAAGAGCATTCTCACTAGTCGCTATCAGTCGATTTCCTTCAGGAACACTTTCTAATTCTTCTCTTATCCATTCATCTAGTTGATCTAGTTCAGCATGGAAATTTTCTGCGTTATCTCGGTATACCGATTCACCCTCTGGGTCAAGTTCAATTAAATGCTCAAGTGCATTATCAGCATATGTCTTTACCAATGATGGATCAAACCAAGCATGTGGATCATAGACCTCTTGATCACCTTCGAGTGTAATCGGGTCAATTCCCTCTGTTAATTCAGTGTATGGCGTGTCAGTCGCATTATCCATAAGAGAAGTTAACCACGGCTCTATACCTAATCCATTAATAAAAAGAAGGTTCGCATCCGTGACTTTTTCAAAATCACTTGGGACAGGTTCATATTCTTCAGGTTCTTCACCTATTGGAACAATATACTCTACCTCAACTCGATCGCCACCTACCTGCTCGACAATGTCAGATATAACGGATAACGTCACAACGACTTCCAAATGTTCTTCTTCATGATTAATTTCTGATTCATCCGCACCACAACCCATTAATACAAATAATATCGCTAAAAAACTTAAATTGATTAACATAAATTGTTTCTTCATACTTTTCGTTCTCCTTTATGATTAATACATCTTTAGACTTTTCCTGTTGATAAACGTCGAAACCACTGAATGGCTACACCTTGTTTCGGTGAAAAGAAAAAAACGAACGTAAATATAGCCATCGCAACAACAACGATAGAAGCACCTGTCGCTACATCATAAATATATGATAAGTACACACCAACAACTGCTGAGATAACACCAAACGTGGATGAAAGTACAAGCATAATCGGTAGTCGATCCGTCAATAAATAAGCAGTTGATGCAGGTGTTATAAGCATAGCTACCACTAAAATAACACCTACGGTATTAAGCGAAACGACTGTTACGAGTGATAATACGATCATTAAGATATAATGAATCCATTTTGTCGGTAACCCAATCGCTTTTGCCATCGTCGGGTCAAATGTACTTAATATAAGTTGTTTGTAAAAGACGAGCACCGATAAGATGACAACAATGGTAATCACAAATGTAATCCATAGATCTGTGCGCGAAACAGCCAATACATTGCCAAATAAAATATGCCAAACATCAACATTTGTACCACCTAAGGACGTTACCATTACAATACCAATTGCAAACATACCTGTAAGTAAAATACCAATCGCTGAGTCGTCTTTAATTTTACTATTCTCCGTAATGTAGCCAATCCCTAAGGCCGCTATTGTTCCAGTTAATACAGCTCCGGCAAAAAATCCTGTTGCGCCGAGTATATAGGATAACACCACACCAGGAAGAACAGCGTGTGAAATGGCTTCTCCCATTAATGCCATACCTCGTAAAATGATAAAAGTGCCCACAACACCACATAAAACACCAACTAGGACACCAGCTAAAACAGCGTTTTGTAAGAATGGATAACGGCTTAACGCATCAACAAACGTCGTCATCTGTTCTATCATCCAATCACCACCTGATTCTGATTACCCGATAGACGTGCCACATTACCATCATACGTCTCACTCACACGATCCGGTGTGAACACTTCATTAGTCTTTCCATAACCGATTAACGTGCGGTTTAACATCATTAACGTATCGAAATAAGTTTCCACTTTACTTAGATCATGATGCACGACAAAGATCGTCTTTCCTTCAGCTTTCAATTGCCGCAAAAGATGAATAATGATCTCTTCAGAAGTCACATCAATACCAGCAAATGGTTCATCTAAAAATAACACGTCACTTTCTTGAGCAAGCGCTCGCGCCAAAAACACACGTTGTTGTTGACCACCTGAAAGTTCACCAATTTGCCGCTTCCCGTAATCCTCCATACCAACTGCTCTTAGTGAATCACTCGCTTTTTCTCTATCTTTCTTACTCGGACGTTGCCACCATTTCAAATGTGGATAGCGTCCCATTACAACAACATCTTCAACCAATACGGGGAAATCAAAATCAATCATGCTGCGTTGTGGAACATAAGCAATTTGCTTTCTAACCTGGTCGACACGATTACCTAATACACGTACATTACCTTGATTAGTTGGGATCATTCCCATAATTGCTTTAATCATCGTTGACTTACCTGCCCCATTCGGACCGATAATACCGATTAATTGAGCCGTTTCAGCTTCAAATGACACATCATCTAATACAGTCTTTCCATAATAAGAAACAGATAGATGGTCAACTTCAATCGCTTGAGTCATGGTATAAAGCCTCCCTTGTTACCGCATTATATTTACTATAGACAATTAAGTTGCGTTAGTGCAACTTTTTCGTAAAAAAATTTCTATCTTACTAATAATCATTAAAGTTTCGATTAGTTAATAAAGTTTTCCCAGACCAACTTTTTCGAATAAAAAAACGATAGCTTTCGACTAATGCTATACTATGCTTCAGTATAAAAACATTCTCCTGTCTTTGTCAACATTTTTATTAAATTAAAGGATAGAATTTTAAAATTCTATCCTTTCGTTTTTTGAAAAATCGTATCAATCTCCTTTTACTAAGCTTTTTGCCGAATCATATCCACGTGCCATATCCCATCTTCTAAATAGTGCTCAGTCACTTCTTTAAAACCAAACGATCGATAAAAGGCTAATAAGTATACTTGCGCATGAACCTTTTGATAACGGTTAGGAAATTTCGATTCAACCACTTCGATCGATTGTTTGACGAGTTCAATGCCGTATCTTTTCTGACGATGTTCTGGATGAACAACAATTCGTCCAATGGATACATGGTCAGCTTCTTCACCTGTAATCAAGCGTGAATAGGCTACAATTTTCTCTCCTTCTGTCGCAAATAGATGAAGACATTCAACATCAACACCATCGACCTCAGGATAAGCACAATTTTGCTCCACAACAAACACATCGACTCTTAACTTTAAAATTGTATAGAGCTCTTGTAAATTCAATTGATTAAACGTTTTAAGATGCCATTTCATCGTCTAGTCCTCCCTTCGCTTTAAAAGCATGTCTACATGCTCGATATCGCAATCAAAATACTTCTCTGATACGCTCTCAAACCCAAACGTTCCATAAAATTTCTCTAAATAAGCTTCTGCTTGGATTTTTATACTAGGTTCATTCATTTTCTTAAACATATGTAGAATGCTTTGTTCCATTAACGCTTTTGCATAGCCATTCCCGCGTTCAGAAGATTTAACAATCACTCGCCCAATCGATGCTTCATCATAAAAGTAGCTATTAGGAATTAATCGCGCATAAGCCACAACATCATCATTTTTCATTAAAAAAATGTGATCACTGACTTGATCACACGAATCAAATTCATGATATGCAGAATCCTGCTCAACAATAAATGTATCAGATCTTAATGTCGCTATTTTATACCATTCTATTGGCAGTAATTGATCGAACGATTTAATTATCCAGTTTTCCATTGCTATCCCCCCGCCTTTCATTTTTCTATTTTAATCTGCGCAACTTCAAACGCTAAATCATCATTTCCATAAGCTTGTAATACGTCTAACAATAATTCTCTATCTATATCATCCGCTTCCTTTTTCGGAACCGTTTGATCTAATGCTTCTAACAAACGAGTTGATATCGGTTGATTAGGATAAGCCTTTTGATAAATTTCTGTTGGGTTAAGGTCATAATTCACACACCACTGCGCAAACAATAAGATCATGACATTTTCCTGTTGTTTATATTGTTCAATAATATACTGATCTTTTTCATTCATAACACGTCACACCCTTCATTTGAAAAATATATCAGCTTCGCTTCTAAATCGCAACTTAATAAGCAGATTCAATTTTTAGATAATAAACTAAAAGATTGAAAAAATACCTTGACTCACTTATAATATTGACTTGCAAGAGACTATCGTGTACCCCTACAACCGTATCTTGCAAATACGATGAATTAGGTGGTTATTAAAATGGAAAATTATCAAGTATTATTGTACTATCATTATGTGAAAATGGAGGATCCTGACGCATTCGTTAAGGAACATAAAGAACTTTGTGAATCACTGGGATTACGCGGGCGTATTCTTGTTTCACATGAAGGGATTAACGGCACAGCTTCAGGTCCAGTTGAGGCGACCGAAAAGTATATGGCAATCATGCATGACGATCCTCGCTTTAGCGATATGCCCTTCAAAGTCGATCCAGCTGATCAGCACGCTTTTAAGAAATTGAAGGTCAAACATCGTCCAGAGCTTGTCACATTACGCTTAGGTGCTGAAGACATTGATCCTAACGAAGTTACAGGGAACTACTTAGAACCAGAAGAATTCTATGAGAAGATGCAAGATGAGAATACGATTGTGATTGATGCCAGAAATGATTATGAATATGATCTCGGTCATTTCCGAGGGGCTATTCGTCCAGATATTCGTACCTTCAGAGAGTTACCTGACTGGATTGAAGAACACAAGAAAAAGTTTGAAGGCAAAGAGATTTTAACTTACTGTACAGGCGGTATTCGTTGTGAGAAATTCTCAGGTTGGTTACTTGAAAAAGGTTTTGAAAATGTTAACCAATTGCACGGAGGCATTGCAACATACGCTAAACACCCGAAAACAAAAGGACAACTGTGGGATGGTAAAATGTATGTATTCGATGAACGTATCAGCGTCCCTATCAATCAAGTTGAACATGTTGTTGTCGGTCGCGATTATTTCGATGATACACCATGTGAACGTTATGTGAATTGTGGCAACCCTGAATGCAACGAACAAATCATTTGTTCAGAAGAAAATGAACATAAATATTTACGTGGTTGCACGCACGAATGTCGAGTTCATGAGAGAAACCGTTATGTTGAAGAACACGGTTTAACAGATAAACAAGTACAAGAACGACTAGAAGCTTTAAAAGACGAATCTGTCGGAAAAGCTGTATAAATATGAAAAGATGCCAGACAATATTGAATATTGCCTGGCATCTTTCGTTTGTCCACCTACCATTGCATATACTTTGACTTTCATAGAGCAGGTTGCTATCGTTAACAAAAAGGAGGCTTTTTCATGGGCGTATACGACTTTAATGTCACAACGATCAACCAAGAAAAACAGTCATTACGCGATTACGAAGGTGATGTTCTTCTAATCGTTAACACAGCAACTAAATGTGGCCTTAAAAATCAATTTAACGGTTTACAACAGTTGCATGATACGTATAAAGATCAAGGTTTCACGGTGCTTGGTTTTCCGAGTAATCAATTTTTAAATCAAGAACCAGGAACAGATGAAGATATTAACCAAACATGCCAAATGAATTTTGGTGTTACTTTCCCTCTCTTTAGCAAAATAAATGTTAATGGAAAAAATGCACATCCTTTATTCACTTATTTAACACAAGAGGCACCTGGTGTAATGGGCGGAAAAATTAAGTGGAATTTCACTAAATTCTTAATTAATCGCCAAGGTGAGGTTGTTGAACGTTTTGCACCTAAAACCGAACCAGAAAAGATTGAAGAATTTATTAAAGAACAGCTAGAAAAAAGTTAATCTATAAAACAAAAAACAGCTAAGCAGTCATTTTCTTGTCTGATTAGCTGTTTTTATTATGCAATCTCTCTTCATTATTTACTCAAATCACGAATTAAATTCGCCATTTCAATTGCGGATACAGCAGCATCTGCACCTTTATTACCCGCTTTTGTTCCAGCTCTTTCAATCGCTTGCTCGATCGTTTCAGTTGTTAATACACCGAAAATAACAGGAACACCTGAATTTAACGATACATTCGATACACCTTTAGCCACTTCGCTACATACATAATCAAAGTGTGGAGTTGAACCGCGAATAACTGTCCCTAACGTAATAACAGCATCATATTCGTTTGAGTCTGCTAGCTTTTTCGCGACAAGTGGAATTTCAAACGCACCCGGTACCCATGTAACTGTGATATCATCTTCTTTTACACCATGTCTTTTCAATGTGCCTTCAGCACCACTTAACAATTCACTTGTAATAAAATCGTTAAAACGTCCCACCACAATTGCTACTTTTAAATTCGTTCCTACTAATTGACCTTCAATTTTTTTACTCATATTTTTTCCTCCTAGCCTTTTAATAAATGACCTAATTTAGATTTTTTTGTATTTAAATAATGTTCATTGGATTTATTGGATGGAATTTGAATCGCTTTACGTTCAACGACATCAATCCCATAAGATGTCATACCATCCATTTTCCGAGGGTTGTTTGTAAGAAGCGTTATTTTTAAAGCCCCTACATCTCTTAAGATCTGTGCGCTCACGGCATAATCTCGCAAATCATCTTCAAAACCTAGTTGGTGATTCGCTTCAACCGTGTCATAACCAATTTCCTGAAGCTTATAAGCTTTCAATTTATTAATGAGTCCAATGCCTCGACCTTCTTGACGCATATAGACAAGTACGCCTGCTTTTGCTTCTTCAATTTCTTTTAATGCTTGCTCTAACTGAGGGCCACAATCACAACGATGCGAACCAAACACATCACCCGTCAAGCATTCCGAGTGAATGCGAACAAGTGGTGCTTCTTCATTTTCAATATCACCTTTAATTAAAGCGACGTGTTCCTTTCCACTCGTCTTCTCTGTGTAGGCTGCTAATCGAAAGTCACCGTATTCAGTCGGTAGTTGGATTTCAACCTCTTTATCGATCAACTGATCGTGCTTTTTTCGATATTGAATTAAATCTTCAATCGAAATCATTTTCATTTGTTTTTCTTTAGCCAGTTGTTCAAGAGCTGGCATTCTTGCCATCGTACCATCTTCATTCATAATTTCACATATAACGCCTGCTTTCACCGATCCAGCTAAATGAGCCAAGTCAACTGCCGCCTCAGTATGTCCCGGTCTTACGAGAACACCTGCGTCCTCTGCTATTAGGGGAAATACATGACCAGGTCGCTTAAAATCCGCAGCCGTTGCATCTTCTTCTAACATCGCTAAAATGGTTTCCGAACGTTCATATGCACTAATCCCTGTATGAGCGGTATGATGATCAATACTCACTGTAAAAGCTGTACCGTGGGGGTCGGTATTTTGATCAACCATCGCCATTAGCCCTAAACGATTCGCAATAGCTTTTGAAATAGGCGTACAAATAAGTCCTCGCCCATCTGTTGCCATTTGATTAATCGCATCTGGTGTTGCATGCTCAGCAAGCATGACAAAATCGCCTTCGTTCTCACGATTTTCATCATCGACAACAATAATCATCTCACCACTTTTTAATGCCTCTATTGCTTCTTTAACTGTGTTCATTTGCTATTCGCCTCACTTTAAAAATCCAAATTGATCAAGTTTTTCTTTCGTTACATCATCACCTGATGCATCATGCGTGATCAAACGCTCGATATATTTTGCTAATAGATCAAATTCTAAATTGACAGGATCGCCAACTTCCTTACCCCCTAAAATGGTGGCTGATTGGGTTTCAGGAATCAACGAGATCATAAAAGCATCTTCTTTACGGTCAAATACCGTTAGCGATGTTCCATCGACTGTTACCGAGCCTTTATCGATAAAATAGCGACCATCTTCTGTTTCAAATGAAATAAGCATATATTTCGCATTAGCTTCTTCCCACATATCTTTAATATACCCAACTCGATCGACATGACCTGAAACAAAATGCCCACCGAAACGCGCGTTAGCTGCCATCGCTCTTTCTAAATTCACATGTTTGCCAACTTCTAATTGCTTTAATGATGTCGCTCGAAACGTTTCTGGCATCACATCAACTGTAAATCCGTTATCCGTAAAATCTGTCACTGTTAAGCAAACACCATTAACAGCAATACTGTCGCCAATCTTAACATCTGACATAATCAATTGTGCCTTAATCGATAAGACCAAACTTGTTGACTCTTGTTCAATAGCTTCAATTAAACCTTTTTCTTCAACAATACCTGTAAACATGGTAGGTTACGCCTCCTTTTTTTGTCGTGCTGTTATTTTTAAATCAGGACCTATTTTTTCAACATCTTCAAATTCAAGGTCAATCGCTTCCTTCATCCACTCAGGTGACTGACCACCAACGGCTGTTAGTGCGTCTATCCCTGTTAACATTTTCGGTGCAATATACCACTGTATTCGATGAAAGGCTTTTGCTTTTATAAAACTCGCATGAACCATGCGTCCCCCTTCAACATACAAGGATTGAATACCTCCTTCACCCAATACATCAAGGACAGCATTAATCTCAACTGTATCTGTGTTTAATTGAATGACTTCAATGTGTTCTGGAACTGTTTGAATGCGTTGTTCACTTACATGCTTCGTCGTGATTAGCCATGTTTTAGCAGCATGATCAAAAACACGTTCTGAAAAGCTAAAATCTAAATCGGTTGATAAAACAATTCGAATAGGGGACGTCCCTACAGCTGGTTCTCTAACCGTTAACTGAGGGTCATCGGCTTTTACCGTTTGACTACCCACTAAAATCGCATCATGTTTCGCACGGTCTAAGTGAACATCAATCCGTGCATCTTTTGATGTAATCCACTTACTATCTCCCGTTTTTGTCGCAATTTTACCATCTAATGTTGTCGCTGCTTTTAATGTGACAAAAGGTTTTTTATAGTGCATGTAATGAAAGAAAAAACGATTCAGTTCAAGTGCTTCGTTTTCTTTTAGACCGACTTCAACATCAATGCCTGCTTCTTCTAATATCTGAATACCTTTCCCTTGTACATTCGGATTTGGATCAACGGATGCGATGACAACACGTTTTACTTGTTTTTCGACTAACAAGCGAGCGCAGGGTGGTGTTTTACCATAATGCGCACACGGTTCTAACGTGACATAAACGGTTGAATCCACTGCGTGATCTTTTGCTTGCTCAAGCGCAATAACCTCAGCATGTGCTTCACCTGGCTTCAAGTGACTTCCCATTCCAACAATTCGTCCGTCTTTAACAACAACGGCACCAACTGATGGATTGGGACTCGTTTGACCTACGGTTGCTTTCGCTAATGACAAGGCTAATTCCATATAATCAGCTGCTTTCATAACGTCCCCTCCTTCGATCAGATTTTATTCATTAAAAAAAAGCCCCAGATACATACCTGGGGCTTTGGCTTGTTCAGTCATTAACAAACGATCCTTTCGCTAAAATACGTCAAGCAAAACGGTTCAAAAAACAAACCTTATACTTGTAGTAAGACGAAATGTTGATCGTTTTAACCATTCTTTTTCTCATCCAGACTCTAACTGTCGGTTTTGGCCTCTCACCAAATCCACCTTCGCAACGTCAGCTGCTCCGGGTCACGGACTTAAGATGATTCGATCATCTCATACCGTCGGTCGGGAATTACACCCTGCCCCAAAAGAATTTTAATTATTTAATTGATCATAGTTTAACACACTTTTTTTTCGATTGCACCTATTTACTCTTCACCTATAATACGAACTTCTCTTTCGAGTTCGACATTATACTTTTCCTTCACTTCTTTTTGAACCATTTCAATGACATCGATATAATCTTTTGCTGTAGCATGATTTTTATTAACAATGAAACCGGCATGTTTAGTCGATACTTCTGCACCACCAATACCTTTTCCTTGTAAATTCGCATCTTGAATTAATTTTCCAGCAAAATAGCCTGGCGGTCGTTTAAACACACTTCCACAAGACGGATACTCCAACGGTTGTTTTGATTCACGACGCTCGGTTAAATCATCCATTTCGTCTTTAATCATGGATTGCTCTTTTGATTTCAACTGAAAACGTGCTTCTAATACAATATATTTCCGATCAGGAATGTTGCTTGTGCGATACCCTAACGCTAACTCATCAGCCGAGAGCGTTAACCGTTCGCCTTCTTGATTCAGTACGACCGCTTCTTTCAAACAATCTTTAATTTCACCACCGTAAGCTCCTGCATTCATATACAGTGCCCCGCCAACAGTTCCTGGAATACCACAAGCAAACTCAAGTCCAGAAAGCGACTGTTCAAGCGCATAATAGGACACATCAATAATCCTAGCCCCACTACGTGCGATGACAAGATCATTTTCATGTGTTATTTCATTCAAATATTTCAGTGACATCACAATGCCACGAATACCACCGTCACGTACAATTAAATTCGATCCATTTCCAAGCAATGTAAAGTCTGTCTTAATTGTGTTTGCATATTTCACAACAGCTTGTGCTGCTTCTATAGTTGTGGGTGTAACAAAATAATCTGCCTTTCCACCCAATTGTGTATACATATGGTGTTTAAGAGGTTCATCTACAAATAGATAATCCTTTCCTACACATTCAGTTAAGGCAACTTCGATTGAATGACGTTCAGCCATTGTCCTCATCCTCTAATCTTAATTTTTAAAAATTCATCTTTGCACAAACTCAATTATAACAGGGTGAGTAAACTTATGCCATCTTCTTTCATGACTGTTTTATGTCATATTTTACATTTTTAAGACAATTAAGCACATCAATTTACACGGAATAAAGGTTATGTGAAACTAAAACTTAAGTAAACATTCAAGGAGGCGTTTTAATGAGAGTCGGAATTATTGGTGCAACAGGTAAGGCAGGGACCCTTATTGCTGAGGAGGCACAAAATAGAGGAATCGATGTCACAGCGATTATTCGTAATCAAGCCAAGTTTAAGCACCAACAAATACAAGTCTTAGAAAAAGATTTATTTAATTTAACAACAAATGATTTAGAAGGTTTCGATGTCGTCGTCAACGCTTTTAACGCTCCAGCTGGAGAAGAACATTTACATGTCACATCTCACCAACATCTAATTGATCAATTAGCTGGAACAAACACCCGATTAATTGTCGTCGGAGGTGCTGGTAGTTTATATGTTGATGAACAAAAAAAGACGCACCTTTATGAAACGCCTGATTTCCCAGATTTCATTTATCCCACAGCATCAAATATGACAAAAGCTCTAAAGTTACTCCAAGCAACACCTGATGTGAACTGGACTCACATTAGTCCAGCTATTCAGTTTGATTATGAAGGCGAAAGAACGGGTGATTATAAAGTAGGAAAAGATCACGTCATAGTAAATAGTAATGGAGATAGCTATATTAGCTATCATGATTATGCCATTGCCCTTGTTGATGAGATAGAACAGCCTAAACATAAGAATACACGCTTTACAGTTGTCGGTGTTTAGCACCAAAAAACATCCCCTTAATCACTTAATAAACAAGTGTTTAGGGGATGTTTTATTTCTAGAGAGACTAATCACCCATTAGCGCAACCATTAATGCTTTTTGAGCGTGAAGACGATTTTCCGCTTCTTGAAACACAACAGAGTGATCACCGTCAATAATATCAGCTGTCACTTCCTCACCTCTATGAGCAGGCAAGCAGTGCATAAATAAATAATCGTCTTTGGCGTGTGTTAATAATTCTTTGTTCACTTGATAATCGGCGAATAATGTTTCGCGTTTTTTTTGTTCACTTTCTTGACCCATGCTTGCCCAAACATCTGTATAGACAATATCAGCATCTTTAATCGCTTCAACTGGATCTGTCGTTACATTAATATCAACCTTTTGTTCATCAGCAATTTTTTGAGCCTTTTCTGTGATGGATTGTTTGGGTAAATACTCAGCTGGTGCTGCCGTCGCAAAATGCATCCCCATCTTAACCGCTCCTACCATAATCGAATGAGCCATATTATTCCCATCACCAATATAAGCAATTTTCAAACCTTGTAACTTTCCTTTCTCTTCTTCAATCGTTTGAAGATCAGCAAGTACTTGACATGGATGAAAATCATCCGTTAGACCATTTATAACAGGAATCGACGCATCACTGGCGAGTGCTTCAACATCAGCTTGTGAAAAGGTACGAATCATAATCCCATCTAAATAACCACTTAACACTTTTGCTGTATCAGATATTAACTCTCCCCGACCTAATTGGAGGTCATTTGAACTTAAAAATAATCCTGTTCCACCTAGCTGATAGATACCCGACTCAAACGACACACGTGTACGGGTTGATGATTTTTCAAAGATCATACCTAGCACTTTACCTTTTAGGGGCTGATAAATTTGATTCGCTTTTTGTTTTACTTTAATATCTTTTGCTAATTGTAAAAGATACGTTAATTGTTCAGGTGTATAATCAAATAACGTTAAACAATCTTTTCCTTTTAGTTCTTGACTTACATCTGCAAACATCTCTACACCTCGACTTTTGTTTGATTAATAGTTGGCATGTGTGCACGATAATCTTTCAATCGTTCAACATCATAATGTTTAGAATTTAATGCGTTCAAGTATGCAATCGTTGTTTCGAGACGACTTAAAATGACAGCACCAATTTTTAACCCTTTGGTCAACATCTCATTTGACTGATCATCTGCGACAACTGATACTTTATCGTCATCAAATAACGCTTGTTTCTCTTGTTCATTCAATGAAATAGCCTGAGTAAATCCATACGTTTTTAATTGCTCATCAGTTTCTTTAGATGTGTAAATCGGTCCATTCAGTGTGTTTAACGCATCAACCAATGCTTGATTGACATTCGATAATGAGAGATACAACCCTTTTTCTTCATGAATCGGTAAAAAGTATTCATTCTTCCATCCGAAAGCTTTTCTTAAGGCTTCTTCAACTGTATACCCTAATCCGATCGCCTCTCCTGTTGATTTCATTTCGGGAGTTAGAATCGGATCTACACCAGGTAATTTATTAGCTGAAAATACAGGCATTTTCACAGCATAAAACGGAATCTCTTGATGCAAACCAAGGTTCCATCCCTGATCCTTAAGTCGCTGCCCCATTTGTATACGTGTCGCTAAATCAATTAATTGAACGCCTGTTACTTTACTTGCGATTGGAACAGTACGAGATGCCCGCGGATTAACTTCTAGTAAATAAACCGTCTTTCGATCTTGACTAATCACAAATTGAATATTAAGCATGCCTTTAACATTCAAGGCTGATGCAATTTTTTCAGTAAAGAGTGTGATTTGGGATTTTTCTTCGTTTGTCAAATTAGGTGATGGGAAAATGGCGACACTATCACCTGAGTGAACACCCGCTTTTTCAACATGTTCAAAGATACCGGGTATAATTACATCACCACCATCACACACCGCATCAATTTCAACTTCCATTCCGGTAATAAATTGATCAATTAATAAAGGGAAAATCCGATAATGAGGGGTCTCATCCATTAAATCTTTTAAGTAAACCGCTAACTCAGACTCATTATTCACAACGACCATGCCTTGACCACCGATCACATAAGAAGGGCGCATTAAAACAGGGTAACCAATCTTCTCCGCCGTTTCTTTTGCTTGTTCAACTGAATCAACCGTATCTCCAGGAATATGTGGGATATCAAGGTCATTTAATAATTGATAAAATTGCTTTCTGTCTTCACACGCCTCAATCATACTTAAATCAGTTCCAATGACATCAACACCGGCTTTTGATAAACCATCCGCTAAGTTAATCGCTGTCTGTCCACCAAATTGAACAAGAACCCCATCTGCCTTTTCTTTTTTAACAACTTGCAGGACATCTTCTTCTGACAATGGTTCAAAATATAAATGATCAGCCGTACTATAATCGGTACTAACTGTTTCAGGGTTATTATTAATCACGACTGAATCGATCCCTTGTTCTCTTAACGACATCGCTGCGTGAACTGAACAATAATCAAATTCTACTCCTTGACCAATTCGAATAGGACCTGAACCTAAAACAACCATTCGACGTTTTCCATCCATCGCTTCAACTTCATCAAATTCATTCCAAGAACTATAAAAATAAGGCGTATCCGCTGTAAATTCGGCTGCGCACGTATCCACCATTTTATAACTAGCTTGTAAACCGAGCTCATCATAATGTTTTTCAATTTCTGCTGTCGTCACACCAAATTGTTTAGCTAAATATGAATTTGACACACTATATGTCTTTAATAATTGCCACTCATCAACCGTGATCACTGAGAAAGATTTTGACGTTATATCACGAACAATTGAAATCATCGATTCGATTTCATTTAAAAAATAGTGTGTGATACCCGTGATTTTATATAGCGATTCAACTGAATAACCTCTTTTAAATGCCTCAGCCAGTAAAAATAATCGGTTGTCGGTAACGTCAACTAATCCTTTTTCTAATTCATCATTTGTTAAAGAAGATGTCTGATTCAATTCGATCGAATCAAGACCAATTTCAAGAGAGCGAATCGCCTTATTAAGTGCAGCAGGGAAGTTTCGTGCTAGAGCCATTACTTCTCCAGTTGCTTTCATCTGTGTCCCAAGCGTACGATCCGCTTGATAGAACTTATCAAATGGCCAACGCGGGATTTTTAATGCAACATAATCAATAGATGGTTCGAAACTTGCATATGTATCCCCCGTAATTGGGTTTAACACTTCATCTAAATGATAATTAAGTGCTAATTTCGCTGCGATACGTGCAATTGGATACCCTGTCGCTTTTGAAGCAAGTGCACTCGAGCGACTAACACGAGGATTTACTTCAATAATGATATAATCATCTGTCTCTGGATGAAGAGCAAATTGCACGTTACAGCCACCAATAACACCGAGTTCTTGAATTACTTTAACGGCTGAAGTTCTTAACATTTGGTGCTGCGAATCGGTTAACGTCTGGGTGGGCGCTACGACAATACTATCACCTGTATGAACCCCCACTGGATCCAAGTTTTCCATATTACAAACGATCATACACGCATCATTCGCATCACGCATCACTTCGTATTCAACTTCTTTATAACCTTTCACACTTTGTTCAATCAACACTTGATTGATCGGGCTTTGATACAGACCATTTTTTACAATCGTTTTTAATTCTTCTTCGTCATTAGCGATCCCGCCACCAGCACCACCTAGTGTATAAGCAGGACGAACAATTAAAGGATACTTCGTCGCATTGGCAAACTTAATCGCTTCTTCAATCGATTCAACCGATAGACTATCAGCCACCGGTTCATCAATCTTTTTCATGAGTGCTTTAAATAAATCACGATCTTCACCATTTTGAATCGTTTCAAGTGGGGTTCCTAATAAGGTCACACCATAGTCACTCAAAACATTTGCTTCAGTCAATTCGGTTGCTAAATTGAGTCCTGTTTGCCCGCCTAGTGTTGGTAATAAACCATCTGGACGTTCTTTTTTTATAATATTCGTAACGGCTTCTAACGTTAAAGGCTCAAGATAAATAGCATCTGCTATATTTTCATCTGTCATGATCGTCGCTGGATTATTATTGACTAATACGACTTCAACGCCTTCTTCTTTTAGTGCTAAGCAAGCTTGGGTTCCAGCATAATCAAATTCAGCTGCTTGACCAATGACAATAGGGCCTGATCCAATAACAAGTACTTTTTTTATTGCTTGATCTTTAGGCATGCTGCTTCGCCCCTTCGTTTTCTAATTGCTTCACAAATTGATTAAATAAATAATGTGTATCCACAGGACCCGGATGTGCTTCTGGGTGGAACTGTACAGTTTGAATTAAATGGTGCTCGTGATTAAGGCCTTCAACAGATTGATCATTGACATTGACATGTGTCACATTCAACTCTGTTGCCTCAAGACCCTGGGCATCAACGACGTAACCATGATTTTGACTTGTCACCATAACCTTACCTGTCTGTAAATCTTTCACTGGATGATTGCTCCCTCTATGACCATACGGGAGACGTTTGGTATTGGCGCCAAAAGCGAGTGCCACGAGTTGATGTCCTAAACAGATCCCAAGCGAAGGATAAGATTTTGCAATTTGTTTAATCGTGTTTAATTGATGACTTAAATGTTTTGGATCACCAGGTCCATTAGAGAAGACCACACCATCAGGATCGAGAGATTGAATCGTTTCATAAGTTGTATTAAAAGGAACAATTGTCACATCACAACCATCTTGAATTAACGCATCAACAATTGACTTTTTATAACCATAGTCAATAACAACACAATGCGCCTTTGCGCTTCCTTGCTCTTGTTTGAATGACTGAATGTTTGGCGTTGATACACGTTTAACAAGCTCTGAATGAACGGTACTCATTTGTACGGTGTCGTCTTTTGAGTCCGTTATTTTCCCGTATACTTCTCCGTGTTTTCGAATGATTTTTGTTAACGCACGTGTATCAACGTCATACAAAGTCGGTAATTGCACTTTTTCAACATATTCAACTAAACTATACATAGACTTAGCATGTTGTGGATTTATACACGGTGTTGCAATGATTAATCCAGCTAAACCAGCATCAACACTCTCAGAAACTTGATCATGACAGCCATAATTTCCGATCAATGGATAGGTTAATGTCACAATTTGACCCGCATATGATGGGTCTGTTATCACTTCTTGATACCCTGTCATTGCTGTATTAAAAACAAGTTCCCCTTCTTGTTTAATCACATCACCTAGATACTTACCCTCTAACACGTCACCTGTAGATAACACTAAATACCCCTTTTTGATCTCCATGTTTCTCCTCCTCTACCGATAAGTATATTTATACTTTTTTATAAATAATTATGCATTTGGTTCAGAAAAGAAAAGCTTGGTTATACGCAAGCTTTTCTTCTTATTTGTCTAATTCTTGTTTTTTTAATTGATTCTGCTTTTCATCAATCCACGATTGACTGGTGTTAAACATTTCAGATGCCTTCATAAATTGTTCTTCTACTCGAACTTTAGCCGTTCCACCTTCAACATCTCTCGCATTGACAACAGCAGATGGAGAAAGTGCATGATAAATATCGTCTGTGATTGATTCTGAAAACTGCTGGAACTCATCTAACGTAAAATCCATTAAATATTTATCATGTTCAATTCCATATAATACAACTTGACCGACAATCGCATGGGATTCTCTAAACGGAATGTCTTTGCCAACTAAATAATCTGCTAAATCCGTTGCATTGGAATAGTCTTTAGCTACCGCTTCATACATGACATCTTGATGAACAGTCATCGTTTCAATCATCGGCGCAAACAGCTTAAGCGCACCGATTAACGTTTCCACCGTATCAAACATACCCTCTTTATCCTCTTGCATATCTTTATTGTATGCTAAAGGTAGCCCCTTTAACGTTGTCAACATGCCCGTTAAGTGACCAAACACACGACCTGTCTTCCCACGTACTAATTCCGGAATATCCGGATTCTTTTTCTGCGGCATCATACTGCTTCCTGTACAAAATGCATCATCTAGTTCAATAAAGTTAAATTCTGCACTTGAATATTGAACTAATTCTTCAGACAATCTCGATAAATGCATAATGATGAGTGACGCATCTGACAAAAATTCAACGACAAAATCCCTGTCACTAACCGAATCCAAACTGTTTTCCGTCACACCATCAAAACCTAGTCTTTCACTGACACTCTCTCGATCAATCGCAAAAGATGTTCCAGCAAGTGCCCCGGCACCCAGTGGTGAACGATTGATTCGTTTATAACTATCTGTTAAACGCTCTAGATCCCGTTGGAACATAAATACATACGCCATGAGGTGATGGGCAAATAGAACAGGTTGAGCGCGTTGTAAATGAGTGTACCCAGGCAAAATCGTATCAATGTTTTCTTTTGCTTGTTTTAAGAGTGCTTGTTGTGTGTTTAACAACAAATCTGTTAATGTGACGACAGCCTCCCGTAAATAAAGACGCATATCGAGTGCTACTTGATCGTTTCGACTTCGTCCAGTGTGTAATTTACCACCCACTGGACCTATCTGATCAATTAATAGTTTTTCAATATTCATATGAATATCTTCATTTGCTACGGTTAATTCGGCTTCTCCACTTTCAATTTGAGCCGCCACTTCTTTCAAACCTTTAACAATCTGATCTTTATCTTCTGAGTCTATGATTTCACATTCAGCTAACATATTGACATGAGCGATGCTTCCTTGTATATCAAACTTCGCTAATTTATAGTCATAACCGATTGATGAGCCATATTCATCGACAAGTTCGTTCGTCGGTTTAGTGAATCTTCCACCCCAGAGTTTCATTGTTTAACCGCTTCTTTCACATCGAACGTCGTTTTTGTGATCGATGCTTTTTTATTTTGTTGAGCTTTAGTTACGGTTTCATGAACTTGAGTTGGTAAGCCCCATAATTTGATAAAGCCTAATGCCGCTTCGTGATCAAACGCATCCCCTTCAGAGTAAGTCGCTAAATCCATATCGTATAATGAATGATTTGATTTTCTACCGACAACTTGAGCAGATCCTTTGTATAATTTAACCTTCACTTCACCTGATACAAAGCTTTGCGTTTCCTTAATGAAAGCTTGCAACGCTTCTGTTAATGGTGAATACCAAAGACCATCATAAATAGTCTGTGCTAACTTCTGTTCAATGGTTGGTTTGAACGCTGAGACTTCTCTCGGTAATGTTAAAGCTTCTAACTCTTGGTGAGCTGCAATAATCGTAAGACCCGCCGGTGCTTCATAAATCTCTCTTGACTTAATCCCTACTAAACGGTTTTCAACGTGATCAATTCTACCAACACCATGTTTACCGGCAATCTGATTTAATTCTAGAATCAATGTATCTAAGTCCATCTTTTCACCATTAATCGCAACTGGTTTTCCTTGATCGAATGTTAATTGAATCGTTTCTGGCTCATCAGGTGCATCTACAGGGTCATTCGTTAAATCAAATGCATCCTTTGGTGCTTCTGCCCAAGGATTCTCTAGGATACCGCACTCATTACTTCTTCCCCAAAGATTCTCATCAATTGAATACGGGCTTTTCTTTCCTACTGGAACTGGAATACCATGCTCTTCTGCATAAGCAAGTTCCTCATCACGTGTCATCTTCCATTCTCTAACTGGTGCAACAATTTTTAAGTTTGGGTTAAGTGCTGTAAAGGCAACATCAAAACGAACTTGATCGTTTCCTTTTCCAGTACAACCATGCGCAACAGCGACCGCGCCTTCTTTTTCAGCGATATCCACTAATACTTTTGCGATAAGCGGTCTAGAAAGAGCTGAAATTAAAGGGTATTTCCCTTCATAAAGTAAATTCGCTTGTAAAGCTGGTAAAACGTAATCTTCAGCAAATAATGCTTTAGCATCTACCGAATACGATTTTATTGCACCTACATCGATTGCTTTTTTCTTAACAAACTCTAAATCATTTCCTTCACCTACATCTAAACCAACAGCAATGACATCATAATTATATTGATCCTGTAACCACTTAATTGCTACTGAAGTATCTAATCCACCTGAATATGCTAATACGACTTTTTCTTTTGCCATTTTGACGTCCCCCTAGTTTTATAATGATATAAAAAGTATCCGTTTTTGATCTTGTGTATTATTATGCATCAAAAAGAATAAAAATTCAACCGTAAATTCAAATTTTTTTACGTTTATTAAGAATGGATGACGCACATCGGTTAAGAATACTGTAAACACACGCTTCATAGACCTTACCTTTTTTATTCATTTACTATTCGTTTCATTTTTCTATCTATTATCGTTCTATAGATCTCGTATTCTTTATACACACGATTTTATATTTATACAAAAATAAACCTTTGCTCGACAGAGAACATGATTCCCTGTTGAACAAAGGTTTGGTTTATCGTTATTCAAACACTGCACTTTTTAGTTGTTGTTTGCGGTTAAAACGTTCAAATGCTAGCACAATCAAACGATCAATCAACTCAGGATAAGTCAAACCTGTAATCTCCCATAGTTTGGGATACATACTAATTTTCGTAAAGCCCGGAATGGTATTAACCTCATTAATGATTAAATCACCATTCTCCTTCATAAAGAAATCAACACGTGCCATCCCTTCACAGTCTAAAACATTAAACACATTTAAAGCGACTTGTTGAACACGTTTAGTTTCTTCCTCACTAAGTCGAGCTGGCGCTTGTAATTTCGCGCCTGATTCATTTATATATTTAGACTCATAAGAATAGAAGTCTGTTTGAGGCAAGATTTCACCAGGCAAAGAGGCTTTCGGATCTTCATTTCCTAAAATTGCACATTCAATTTCTCGCCCGTTTACCGTCTCTTCAATTAAAAGTTTATCATCATATTGAAAAGCTTCATCAATTGCTTGATAAAATTCAGCTTCTGAATTCACTTTGTTAACTCCAACCGATGAACCTTGGTTAACAGGTTTTACAAATAGCGGCGTACTCAGTTCCTTCACAATAGTTTCATACTTAATTAAAGAGTGTTGATGCTTCTTAAACACAAACCCATTCGCGACAGATAAACCAGCATCACGTAATAATCGTTTAGCAATATCTTTATCCATACTAACGGCTGACCCTAATAAATCAACGCCTACAAACGGAAGATTCAAAGTACGTAATAAACCTTGTAAACTCCCATCTTCGCCTAATGTTCCGTGTATAACCGGGAAGATACAATCAATTTCACCTACAGGTTTATGATTTTGAAGTTCAATGATTTGGGCAGATTCTTCACCCGGAACGACTGCTATTCGCTGATTTGTCTTATTCAACTGAATACGAGCCGGGTCATCTGCATGGTTTAAAAAGTCACTTTCATCACACAAATGCCAACGCCCTGATTTATCAACACCTATTAACACAATATTATATTTTGTACGATCCATTGCTTCCACTACATTTTTTGTAGATTGCAATGAAACTTCATGTTCACTAGACTTCCCACCAAAAACAATCCCTATTGTTAATTTCTCCATTTGTTTACTCCTTTAATAAAAAATCAAGCATCTCTCTTTACGATTATACTTCTTGTTTTGGCTTACGCAATAACCCCATTAAACCACTAATCACATAAAATACGCTGCCGAATATGGCAATACCAAATTGTAAGAAGCCTACTAGTCCACCTGTCATCAACAAAAGAATCGCAGCAGGTTTCGGTTGTTTATTCCCCTTAAATAAGAAGATTCCAAACCCACCAGCTAAAACAGCAATGACACCAATCACAATGACCATAACACCGTTTGTAAAGAGTGAATCAACAAACTCTTCATATATAGGTATTTCTTCTGCAGGCATTTCCACTTGAAATTCTTCATACATTTCTGTCGCTACCTCTGGATCATTATGGATCATGATCATACTAACACCTGACACCGCTAAAAAGGCAAAAAACACCATACCTAAAACAATTAGCGCAACCTCAACTTTACGTCTTATCATGACTGACAATCTCCTCTCACTCAAATCTCTTCCCTATTTTAGCACAAATCAGAATACGATTCCTTTTTCATTCTAATGGTTAGATAAGTTTAATTCAAAAACAATACATATTATTTCCATTAAAAACCTTGAATTATCTGAAAATTAGGTATATGATAATTTACATAACTTAAGATGTTAAGAAACCTTACATGGAGGGAGCGAGTTAAATGAAAAAGATTGAAGCGATTATTCGTCCAGAGAAATTTCAAACAGTACGAGATCGATTAATGGATGAAGGCATCAGTGGTATTACAGTCACAGAGGTGGCTGGAACAGGAAAGCAAAAAGGTCAAACAGGTGTATTTAGAGGAACAAGTTTCGAAATCAAAGTTGTACCTAAGATTAAAATCGAGCTTGTGATTAATGAAGAAGCACTCGATAAAATCATTGACCTCATTATTGAAACATGTAGTACAGATCAAATTGGAGACGGTAAGATTTTTGTTTATCCAGTTGAAGACGCGATCAGAATTAGAACAAAAGAACGCGGTCAAGAAGCAGTTATTTAAAAAAAGATTATATAATTTAAAGGAGACGATCTGATATGATTAAGAAAATTGCATTATTACTTTTATTCAGTTTATTCCTAACTACCCCTGCCTTTGCCGAAACAGAACCAGCTGTTTCCCAATCAACTGTTGATATGTTGTGGGTAATGCTCGCTGCATTCTTAGTATTCTTCATGCATGCAGGCTTTGCAATGGTTGAATCAGGGTTTACACGATCAAAAAACTCATTGAACATTATTATGAAAAACTTTTTAACGATTAGTATTGGCCCTATGCTATTCTATTTAATAGGATACGGTATTATGTTCGGTGAAACGTCAGGTACTTTATTTGGATCAGACAGCTTTTTATTAAGTGGTGTTGAAGATATTGGTTTCTTTGTTTTCCAAGCTATGTTTGTTGCAACATGTGCTACTATTATTTCAGGTGCTGTTGCTGAACGAATGAAACTTGGAATGTACGTCTTAATCGTTATTGCCATGACAGGTGTTATCTACCCCGTTGTTGGGCACTGGATTTGGGCTGACGGTTGGTTAGCAGAATTAGGATTTAGTGACTTTGCTGGTTCTACAGTTGTTCACTTAACAGGTGCAGCAGGTGCACTTACCGTTGTTTTATTCTTAGGACCTAGACTCGGTAAATATACTGGCAAAAAAGTAAATGTTATTCCAGGACACAACATTCCGATGGGTGCATTGGGCGTCTTTATTCTATGGTTAGGTTGGTTCGGCTTTAACGGCGGTAGTACATTAGAAGCAGATCCAGAACTTATTCCTATGGTTATTGCAACAACTCTAATGTCTAGTGCTGCCGGTCTTATTTCAACCGCACTATATTCACAGTTACGCTTTAAACAAATTGATGCTTCACTTGCTTTAAACGGTGTGTTAGCAGGTCTAGTAGGGATCACAGCAGGTACAGCAGAGGTATCGATTGTCGGTTCGATCGTTATCGGTTTAATTTCAGGTGTTCTATTAGTTGAAGGTATTACATTCTTTGATACGAAGTTAAAAATTGATGATCCAGTAGGCGCAACAACCGTTCACGGTCTATGTGGTGTTTGGGGTACGCTTGCTGTTGGGTTATTCTCGTTAGATACAGGTTTACTATACGGATTCGGAGCTAATCAGCTACTTGTTCAGGCAATTGGTGTTCTCGCTGTTATTCTTTGGACGATGATCACAGTTGGCGGTGTTACATTTGTTCTAACACGCTTCAGCTCAATCCGCGTATCTGAAGAAGAAGAAGAAATCGGCCTTGACCTTAGTGAGCACGGATCAAGAGCTTACGAATTTAAAGACACATTAGGTGGTCGAGAAAGCATTGACTCAAAAGGTGAATTAGGCCTTGCCGATCGCTTAAACAATTTAAATGAATCCAAAGCAACTTCTTAACAAATTATTTATATCCCCCCCCAAAATGTAAATAGATAATTTGTTTAGATATTGAAAAGCGGCACACTGCTTTATGCAATGTGCCGCTCTTTTTAATTAGTCTGCTAACTTATCGGAAATAGCTTTAACATAAGGTGGTAAATCAGGCGGTCTACGACTTGAAATAATATGTCCATCTTCAATAACCGCTTCATCAACCCATTCTGCACCAGCGTTCGTCATATCATCTTTAATTCCCGGCGTACTCGTTACCTTTACACCTTGTAAGATATCAGCTGAAATTAAAACCCAGCCGGCATGACAAATTTGGCCAATCACTTTTTTCTTTTCATCAAAATGACGGGTTATGTCGATGACTTCCGGATAGCGTCTTAATTTATCAGGTGCCCATCCACCAGGCACGAGTAACGCATCATAATCTGAAGGGTCTACTTCAGATAAAGTGACATCAACATCAGCCGGAACACCATATTTACCTGTATATGTTTTAGATTCTTTAGCTACTAACGTAACCTCAGCACCATCTTCTTGAAGTCTTAAAACAGGGTACCAAAGTTCAAGATCTTCAAAATCTTCTTCCACAAATGCTAATACTTTTTTATTTGATAATCGCATAGCGACCTCCTTTATGACATTTATTAGTTGTTTAACCTATTTGTCCATTTATTAAACCTCATTCTATTTGAACTGGTTACATAATTGCTGCGCACTTTCTTTAGGGTCATCAGAAGCACTGATCTCAGAAATAACAGACACACCATCAGCCCCCGCTTCTCTTAGCGGTAACACATCTTCTAATTGAATGCCTCCAATAGCGACTAATGGAAATGAGCCAATTTCATTCTTTAACGATTTAATGCCATCAATCCCGATCGGACTTTTAGCATCATGTTTAGTCGATGTTACATGAATGGGTCCCGCTCCAATATAATCCGCACCACCGTCAATCGCAGCTTGCGCTTCTTCTTTTGTTCTTGCTGATACACCAATAAACATGTTTAAATCAGCTAGCTTTTCTTTTACATCAGCTAGCGCCTGATCATCTTGACCGATATGAAGTCCATCAGCTTTCAAAGAAATAGCTAAATCAACATCATCATTTATAATAAATGGCACGTCATATGATTTGCATAACGTTTGCATCCGCTCTGCTAATTCAAACTTTTCTCGCCCCACGACCGCACCTTTTCCTTTTTCACGAAATTGAAAGGCGGTAATACCACCTTCAAGCGCTTGTTTTAATATTCCGATTGGGTCTTTGCCAGGGACGTTCTGACTTCCTAATATAAAATAAACAGAGAGTATATCCTTCGAAAATACCATTTAACTAAGACCTCTCCTCACGTATTATTTGAAGACGTTTTTGACAATCGTCTATACCAACTTCACTCAACGCGTCAAGAAATGCGACCTGAAATGAGCCAGGTGATGTCACTGTTTGCGCCGCCACTTCTGCAGCTATCGTGTAAAAGCTAACCGCTGCTACTAATCCATCAAGCGTTGTTTCGCTCACTGATAAAAATGCTGCCACGACTGCTGTTAGCAAGCAACCCGTTCCTGTCACTTGCGTCATAAGCGGTGTTCCGTTATTTAATTCTAAACATTTCTCTTCTGTTACAATTACATCTGTTTCGCCTGTCACAATAATCGGAATATCTAATTCACGTTGTGCTTTTTTAGCAACCTCTATACGATCAATCTCCCCCGTTGCATCAACACCTCGAACCTCAGCATCGATACCGGCCAATTGACTAATTTCACCGGCATTTCCCCTTATAGCTGTTAATTGAACAGTATCGATAATGCGCTTAGCCGCTTCTGTTCGAAAATGAGTTGCACCGACACCAACAGGATCTAAAACAACGGGTGTTCCTTTTTTATTAGCCGCTTGTCCAGCTAAAATCATTGAATCAACTAACTCACCGGTTAATGTTCCTATATTTAAAACGAGAGCATTCGCATTTGAAGCCATCTCTACAACTTCCTCACGCGCATGCGCCATTACAGGTTGTGCACCTATTGCATATAAACCATTCGCTGAGAAGTTCATTACGACTTGATTCGTTATATTATGCACTAAAGGTTTTTGATCTTTAACGGCTTGAATAAGTGTTAAATTATTCATTACATATCACTTCCTTTCTGATTTGGTAACCCTTTTAACCGGTACCCCCAATGGTTGGTAGGCCCATTACCTTTTCCGATTCCCAACGGATATTGAAGTGCTGCTGAGACAAATTCTTTCGCTAATTCCACTGCCTGTTTTAATTCAGTCCCTTTGGCCAGTTCTGCAGTGATTGCAGCCGCAAACGTACACCCCGTCCCATGTGTATGGTTGGTTTCATACCGTTCACCTGAAAGTAAGACCATCTCATGTCCATCATAAAAAACATCTGTTACATCTTCACCTAAATGCCCACCTTTTACAACAGCTGAAGTCGCACCTTTTCCATCGACAATCAGACGAGCCGCTCTTTTCATATCATCAATCGTCTCAATTTTTGAATTTATTAAAATTTCCGCTTCCGGTACATTTGGCGTAACCACTTTTGCAAGGGGTAACAGTTCATCTTTCAGTACTTCTCTAGATGCTTCCTCCATCAAGGCGTCTCCGCTTGTCGCCACCATAACCGGATCAAGGATATAAGGAACAGATGGTCGGTCTTTAATATATGTCGCAATGAGTTGCATCATATCAACCGAGGAGACCATCCCCGTCTTTATTGCATCTGGTACAATATCATCAAAAACACTTTTTAATTGTTCTTCTATAAATGCAATCGGCATATGCTCCACCGCTTGAACACCCATTGTATTCTGTGCGACAGCTGATGTAATCACGCTCATTCCGAACACTTCTCTTTCTTGAAACGTTTTTAAATCAGCATGAATACCAGCACCACCTGTCGGATCCGTTCCAGCTATCGTTAATGCACTTTTTATTTGATTCATCAGAAAAACCTCCTAAAAGATATTGAAAATACAAAAAACGCCCCGACAAGCGGAGCGTTTATCTATACGAATCAATACCTTTAGATAACGACTCCACTTCCCTACGCTGGTATTAACCAAATCAGGTTCAAAGGGACCAAAGATAGCTATCTTTATCTCAGCGACTAAGTCGCGCCCCTAGTGGACATTTCTTTTCTTTCACTATATACATTTCACATTCGTATTGTCAACTTTTACAATTCTGGATTTATCGTTCCTACGCCTTCAAGTGGCCAAATCCTAAAGATCACTTCCCCGATCACCGAATCTTTTTCTATAATCCCAAAATCTCGACTATCTCGGCTAATCGGCCGATTATCACCTAAAACAAAATAAAACCCCTCCGGCACCACTTGATAACCTTGGTCACGTTCTAAATCAAAGTCACGCGTGAAGAAGCCCTCTTCGATTAACGGCGCCTCCAAATCATCTAAGTATGCTTCTTCATAGGGCGTTCCATTTATATAAAGGATATCATCAATAATTTGCACCCGGTCTCCTGGCATACCTACGACACGCTTAACATAATTGTCATTCGTATCAGGTGACATAAAGGCAATTTCATCAAATCGATTAATCGTATGAAGTTTACTAATAATAATTCGATCACCATCGCTTAAATTCGGTAACATCGAATCACCTTTTACAATTGACGGTGTCATAACAAATTCCCTTACCACCAGTACAATGACAAGTGATATAACAATTGCTTTAATCCAAGATATGATTTCATTTACCATATTGTCTAAGCCTCTTCTTTTCTATAGTATTTAAACACATCTTTAAAACCACTAAAAGATTGTCACTTTTTACTATATTATACGCTCTCCATGCAAAAAAAGCTACCTTAGACCTCCGATTGATACGTATGATATACCGTTTTTACAAATTGCTTCAATCGATCCATTTCCTCATCAATCGTAAATAATTCAATCTTCAAGTAGTCCGGGTGAACCTTTGCGCCTACTGACTTGAATGTTTCACCTATTTCGTCAATAGCACCTCCATAAATCGGATAATCGGAATCACAGGAACCAAATAAGGCAACCGGCACATTTGTTAAATCTTCCTCACTTAATTCAAATGAAAAATCTTCAGCCTCAAATGGTAAATCACCTTGCCCTGCAGTATATGTTCCAAAAAACACAAGATCGGCACCGATCAAATCATAAGCTAATATATCATCTACACCTAATTGATAAAGGCTAACATCTTGGGTGTAAGATTGCATTTCTTCTTTTATTTCCTCAGCAATTTGAGCTGTTTGACCTGTTCGAGTCGAGTAAATAATAATTGTTTTCAATGTAACGCCCCCTTTCGATCATACTAATTGAAAAGTATTCCAACCGTCAAGCTTAGCAGCATCACTGATCTGCACGTTTATAGCACGCTTTTATGACTGAGTCCATCATTTGATCGAAGTGATAATCATCAAATACAGTCATTGCAGCTTCTGTTACACCACCAGGACTTGCCACTTCATTAATTAATTCCTCCGGTTTTCTATCATCTGATCGGAGCATTTCTGCTGATCCTTTAATCATTTGAGCCACCAATTCTGTAGCTACATCTTCTGAAACGCCTGAAGTTTTCGCTTTTTCAATTAACACTTCAGCCATGCGGTGAATAAAAGCCGGAGCGCTTCCCGTAATTGGGGTTAAAAGATGCACTTGATCTTCAGTTAACGTTTGATAGCTTCCGATATTCGACAGTAGCGTTTCTATTCTTTCTTGTTGTGAATCTCCTACAAATCGACCTGGCGCATATAGGGTCATTGATTCTGCAATGGACGCTGCAGTGTTTGGCATTATCCATGCAGCTGGTGTACCTTCTGGCAACCTTTCCTCTAGATACGAGACATCTACCCCTGCTGCGACTGTCACCACAAACTGCTGATCAATTTTTGGATACATCGATTCTAATATATGATCATGCTCTTCTTTCGGTATAGCAAGTACAATTAAATCGTATTCAGATAACGACGTTCGCCAATCATTTGTCGTCTTGAGCTGATATGTATTCGCTACCTTTTCAAGTCGCTCCTTATTTGTTTTATTCGCAATTGTAATCTGTTGATCATGCGATTTTTTTAACCCTTTCACAATTGCTTGCGCCATCCGTCCTGCACCTATAATTAATACATTATTTGTCGACATCATCATTCTCCTTTTCCTTTCATTTCCCTATTTACTATACGCCCATTAAATCATTATCACAATAGTTCTGCGGCTTAAGAAGAATTATTTTACACAACAAAAAAAGGCATCCAGTTTTTATCCCGAATGCCTTTTAATGATTTATTTTGCTGTTACATTCAACTCAACATCAATATTTCCTCGTGTCGCTTTAGAGTAAGGACAGAAATCATGAGCCAAGTGTGCTAAATGTTCTGCTTCACTTTGCGAGACACCTTTAATCTCGACATTCAACACAACACCTACTTTAAACCCACCATCTTCAGGATCTTTAACTAAACTAACATCTGCTCTAAGTGTTGAGTCGATTTCTTTTTTCTCTTTACTAGCCATTAAGTTAAGGGCTCCATCAAAACAAGCCGCATATCCTGCTGCAAATAACTGCTCCGGATTCGATCCTTCTTCATCACTATTTCCAGCTGGGTCAACTAAGTTTAAATCAATTAAACCATCATCCGATTGAACGTGACCTTCACGTCCACCCTCAGCTGTTGCGTGCGATGTAAATATAATATTACTCATTCTAATGACCACTCCTTTTAATTTATTGCCTTAATATACCATTACCTTCTTGAAGTCACTTTAAACACGAATTTGTTTAAAAAATTAATTTCACATACCAAAAAAAGCACATCACCTATTGGCAATGCGCTTTACTTTATGAGATGGGGATTGTTTTTTCACGATTTAAAATAGCTTCAGCATTTTCAACGCGTTCTTGAGTTGGAGGTTCTACACCCTCAAGCGGATACTTCAAACCTAGGTTTTCCCATTTATAAACACCGAGTTTATGATAAGGTAAAACATCGATTCGCTCAACATTAGAAAGGGTCGCAATAAAATCAGATAAGCGCTGTAACAACACATCATCATCACTTCCACCAGGTATTAATACGTGACGAACCCAAATCGGAATACCTTTTTCATCTAAATAACGCGCCATATCTAAAATGTGGTCATTTGACACACCCGTTAATTCTTTATGTTTCTCAGCGTCAATTTGCTTTAAATCATAAAGGATTAAATCTGTCACATCCATCAGTTTATCTAGCGTTTCCATGAATCTAGGAGCCCGACTAAAACATCCACCCGATGAATCGATACACGTATGAATCCCTAGTTTTTTCAATTCTGTAAATAACTCTAGTAAAAAATCCGCTTGAATCAACGGCTCTCCACCACTTACTGTTACACCACCACCAGACGATTCAAAGAAAGGTTGATAACTTTTAATATCTTCAACAAGTTCTTCAACCGACATTTCCTTGCCACCTGTCATCTTCCATGTGTCTGGATTGTGACAAAATTGACATCGTAATAAACAGCCTTGAGTAAAAATGATATAACGTAAACCAGGTCCATCAACGGTACCCATCGTTTCGATTGAGTGAATGCGTCCTTTCATCGTGCTACCTCCTGTCATGATGAAGATAGGGAGAACGATGAGCTCTCCCTATCTATTAAAACTTATAAACTTTCATGGAACGTACGGTTAATAACATCAATTTGTTGTTCTCTTGTTAATTTAACAAAGTTTACAGCGTAACCAGATACTCGAATCGTCAATTGTGGATACTCTTCTGGGTGCTCCATCGCATCCATTAGTGTTTCACGATCGAATACGTTAACGTTTAAGTGGTGACCCTCTTTCTTCACATAACCGTCAAGCATTGCTGCCAAGTTTTTCTTCCGTTCTTCTTCTGATTTTCCTAACGCTTTAGGAACGATTGAGAATGTATTTGAAATACCATCTTGTGCATACTCATATGGCATTTTAGCAACAGAGCTTAATGATGCAAGTGAACCGTTTTGGTCACGGCCGTGTAACGGGTTAGCACCTGGTGCAAACGGCTCGCCAGCACGGCGACCATCAGGTGTATTACCTGTTTTCTTACCGTAAACAACATTTGATGTGATCGTAAGCAATGACTGCGTATGAACTGAGTCACGATACGTTTTGTGTTGTTTAACTTTATTCATAAATGTTTTCACTAAGTCTGAAGCAATTTCATCAACACGGTCATCATTGTTACCGTATTTAGGGAAATCTCCTTCAACTTCATAATCCACTGCGATACCATCTTCGTCACGGATCACACGAACATCAGCATATTTAATCGCGCTTAATGAGTCAGCTACTACTGAAAGACCCGCAATACCACACGCCATTGTACGGAATACTTCACGGTCATGAAGTGCCATTTCAATACGTTCGTAGCTATATTTGTCATGCATGTAATGAATAATGTTTAGTGCGTTAACATAAGTTCCTGCTAACCATTCAAGAATGGTATCGTATTTTTCCATAACTTCATCATAATCTAAATACTCAGAAGTAATAGGTGCGTAACTTGGCGCAACTTGTGCTTTTGATTTCTCATCAACACCACCGTTGATCGAATAAAGAAGTGCCTTCGCTAAGTTAACACGTGCACCGAAGAATTGCATTTGCTTACCAATTCGCATAGCAGACACACAGCACGCAATACCATAGTCATCACCATAGTATGAACGCATTAAATCGTCATTCTCGTATTGGATCGAGCTAGATTTAATCGACATGTTTGCACAATATTTCTTATAGTTCTCTGGTAACTTCTCTGACCAAAGGACTGTTAAGTTTGGCTCTGGAGCAGGACCTAAGTTATCAAGCGTGTGCAAGAAACGATATGAACTCTTTGTAACAAGTGGACGACCATCTTCAGCAATTCCTGCTAACGATTCAGTTACCCATGTTGGATCTCCACTGAACAAGTCATTATACTCAGGCGTTCTAGCGAATTTCACAAGACGCAATTTCATAACGAAGTGATCCACTAATTCTTGAGCTTCTTCTTCTGTTAAAACCCCATTTTCTAGATCGCGTTCAATATAAATATCTAAGAATGTTGACACACGACCTAAACTCATTGCAGCACCGTTTTGCTCTTTAATAGCTGCTAAATAACCTAAATATAACCACTGGAAAGCTTCTTGTGCATTTTCTGCAGGTCTTGACAAGTCAAAACCATAAATGTCACCTAATTGCTTTAATTCTTGTAGGGCACGAATTTGCTCCATGTGTTCTTCACGGTCACGAATTACATCGTCACTCATAACACCATTTCCACCAATTAAGCTTAGATCAGCTTTTTTCTCTTCAATTAATTTATCTGTTCCGTATAAAGCAACACGACGATAATCACCAATGATACGACCACGGCCATATGCATCCGGAAGACCTGTTACGATACCTGCGCGGCGCGCGTCACGGATTTCAGGTGTATAAGCGTCAAACACACCTTGATTATGTGTTTTGCGATAATCTGTGAATATCTTCTCAACTTCTTCATCTAATTTATAACCATATGATTCAGCTGAGACACTCGCCATACGGATACCGCCGAATGGTTGTAAAGAACGTTTAAATGGTACATCTGTCTGTACACCAACGATTTTTTCTTTATTTTCATCTAAATAGCCAGCACCATGTGAAGTGATTGTTGATACAATTTTCGTATCTAAGTCATAAACACCACCGCGTTCACGCTCTTCTTTTGTTAAATCCATCACTTGATCCCATAACGCTTTTGTTGCTTCAGTTGCATCTGCTAAAAAATCTTCGTTTCCTTCATATAGAGTAAAGTTTTTAATAATAAAATCACGGACATCAATTTCTTTTTGCCAGTTACCTTCACGGAAGCCATTCCAAGGGTTGCTTTTTACAACTTCGTCTGCTGTTTTCATTTCCGTAACCTCCTAGTATTTATCAATCATTGTTTATCTTACATTAAGTATAACGCTTCACAAGTGAAAAAGTAAAGTGAAAAACATCACATTTTTGAACTGTTATACTAAAAGTTCATATTTTGTTCAAATTTTAGCAGAGTAAAGTATGCGGTCAATTCTACTTCAATAAAATCGCTTCAAATATTGTTATTATCGTTATTTTTAATATTTACACTGTGCATGAACAATCAAAATCACGTACTAATTTTTTATCTGTATCACCCTGTTGCAGTTAGGTTTACCGAATAATATAATACAGAAATCCCCTCAACATTGAACCTGTCCTTCTACACACAGTGCTTATCACTTTACTTCCTTTCAATCACCAGCCATTATTAAATGAAGGAGGCGATATTAATGAAGAATTTTGTATTTCATAACCCGACCAAGCTAATTTTTGGAAAAGGAACGCTCAATCATTTAACAGAAGAAATTCCTGTGAGTACTAAACGGGTTTTACTTGTATATGGTGGAGGGAGCATTAAACGAAATGGGATTTACGATAATGTTCACCATTTATTAAGTGAAATGAATATAGATGTGTTTGAATTGTCTGGTGTCGAACCAAACCCTCGTCTTAAAACGACACAAAAAGGCATCGACATCTGTAAAAATGAATCAATCGATTTTATTTTAGCAGTTGGAGGCGGTAGTACCATCGATTGTGCCAAAGCGATTGCAGCTGGAGCTAAAACAGATCATGACATATGGGATATTGTAACGAAAAAGCATCAAGTACATGATGCCCTACCTTTTGGTACCGTCTTAACCCTAGCAGCAACAGGATCTGAGATGAATGCTGGTTCAGTTATTACAAATTGGGAAACAAACGAAAAGTATGGGTGGGGTAGCCCAGCTACTTATCCAACTTTCTCCATCCTTGATCCAACACACACGTATAGTGTGCCTTATGATCAAACGGTATATGGCATCGTTGATATTATGTCCCATGCGCTTGAACATTATTTTCACCATGAAACAAATACCCCTTTTCAAGATCGCATGGTAGAAGGACTTTTAAAAACTGTGATTGAAACAGCACCTAAGCTTTTAAATGATCTCGAAAATTATGATCACCGCGCCACGATCTTGTATTGTGGAACGATGGCTTTAAATGGCATGGTGAATATGGGATACAATGGTGACTGGGCAACACATAACCTTGAACACGCTGTATCTGCCGTGCATGACATCCCCCACGGAGGTGGCCTAGCCATTTTATTCCCAAACTGGATGCATCATGTTCTAGATGAAAACGTTGATCGATTTAAACAACTAGCTACTCGTGTCTTTGATATTGACACTGACGGTAAAACAGATCGAGAAATAGCCAAAGAGGGTATTGAAGCGTTAAGAAGTTTTTGGAATTCAATTGATGCACCCCAACGATTGGCTGACTACAATATTAATGAAGAAACTGTCGAATTAATGGCGGACAAAACCGTCAAAGCAAACTCAACATTCGGAGGATTTAAAACATTAAACCGTGACGATTCTGTTGCTATTTACAAATCGAGTTTATAATTTAAGGTGAACTATAGAATCTGAGAAAAAAGTAAATAAGTCAATGTAATAGCCGGACAAAAATAGTATGTTAACTATTTTTGTCCGGCTATTTGTTTACATATCTGATAGCAATCTGAAATGGACGAGCCTCTTATAAGAAACAGAGGCAGTTCTTTTATTTCACTGAAGGCGTATGATGGGTGGTTCGCTTGCCGTGTGCACGGCTTCAGCTAACTGAGGCAAAAAGTGAGATTCCATCAGTGAACCTTCAGCCCGTGCTTTACCCACAGGCGTCTCTCCCCCATCACACGTTAAGCTAAAAAGAACACATGCACCCAAATTGCGATAAATTTCTCTCTACAACTCGACGCAAAACCCTTTTCTTCTGAATTAGACTTTGTCTTGCTTTCATTTTGATCCTAATAAAAAAATATTGGAATACTTGTTGCACATAACTTCATTTTGTTGATTTCATTCATTTAAACAAACTCTAACCAAAAGATGATCACGCACTTTTAATCAGCGTGTGATGACAACGAGACGCCTGCGGGAAAAGCGTCAGCCGAAAATCCACTTAGAAAAGTGTATTTCTTTTCTAAGTTAGTTGAGGCTACGCCCGCGGCAAGCGAGTAGTCGGACACACACATCTTTATAGCAAACCGCTAAGCGGAATCAAAATGTTTAGATTTCTGCTGAATAGCATGAGTCTGTTTCAGATTGCGATGATCTTTTGATCAAATCGTTTGTGTTTTAAGATCATCATTTTTGTTTTGTCCCAGACTCTTTTCTTATACATAAGTAATCGACGTATTATAATTGATAATTTCGTACATGCTAACTTAATCATTCTATATACAATAGAAAGAAACACGGATCTACACATGTCATTAAAACTAAGTTCTCTGAAGAAATGATAGCTGTTACATCTTATTTTTGACACAAAATAAAACAGTCAATTATAAAAATAATGGATTGTTCTACTACTATCCAATATATAAACACCCCCTAAACCCTTGTCACAAATGCATTCATCTAAATCGCCTCAAAATGAAAACGTTTTATGTGAATAATTTCACAAACCTGTCACAATTTTAATATTTTGTAAGCGCATACAGATGATATGATGAAATCAGAAAGAACGAGGGGGGTATAAAATGATAGTAACAGAGTGGAAAGACTTTGGAACCGACGCACAATTTTATACGCAAGATGGATTCGAAAAAGAAGTTGGCGACAAGTTTGAAGCCGCATGCTTTAATGAATCCAATGAGGTACCTAATTACATTTGGACCACAAAACATGTTGTCGTTATAAAAAATAACACACGCATGATCAACGATGTATCCTTTGTTAAGATTCCTCGTCACCCAATTGAAAAAAGTTGTTAATTTTTTTGAGTTTTAATGCTCAATATTTCACATATTAATAGGAGGGACTAATTATGGTCACAAAAGCAGACAAAAAACAAAACAATCAAGAACCTACTGTAGCAGAAGCAATCAATCAATTAACTGAGCGTGCTCAAACTGCACTAAAAGGAATGAAGGAATTAAATCAAGAACAAGTCAATCATATTGTTAAAGAAATGGCACTTGCTGGATTAGATAAACATATGTATCTAGCAAAAATGGCTGTTGAAGAAACAAACCGTGGTGTTTACGAAGATAAAATCATCAAGAATATTTTTGCAACTGAGTATGTTTACCATAATGTTAAGTATGACAAAACGGTCGGTGTTATCAGCGATAACGAACATGACGGCATGGTAGAAATTGCAGAGCCAATTGGTGTTGTAGCAGGTGTTACACCCGTAACAAACCCAACTTCAACAACAATGTTTAAAGCGATTATTTCAATCAAAACAGGAAATCCAATTATTTTCGCTTTCCACCCGTCAGCTCAAAAGTGTAGTTCTGAAGCTGCAAGAATTCTTTATGAAGCAGCCGTTAAAGCTGGTGCTCCTGAGCACTGTATACAGTGGGTCGAAAAACCATCTATCGAAGCAACACAAACATTAATGAAACACGATAATGTAGCAACCATTTTAGCAACAGGCGGCCCTGGAATGGTGAAATCAGCCTATAGCTCTGGTAAACCAGCACTTGGTGTAGGTGCCGGAAACGTACCTTGCTACATTGAAAAAACAGTTGATGTTAAACGTGCTGTCAATGATTTAATCATGTCTAAAACATTCGATAACGGTATGATTTGTGCATCAGAACAAGCCATGATCGTAGACGAAGCAATTTATGATGAAGTGAAGCAAGAAATGATCGACAATAAAGTTCATTTCTTAACGCCAGCAGAAAAAGCAAAAGTTGAAAAGTTAGTCATTGATGAGGATAAATGTGCGGTTAACCCTCAAATTGTCGGTATGAAGCCTGTAAAAATCGCTGAATTAGCAGGCGTTAAAGTACCCGAAGATACGAAAATATTAGTTGCTGAATTAACTGGGGTTGGACCTGATCACCCACTTTCTCGTGAAAAATTAAGCCCTGTCCTGGCAGCATATAAGGTTAAGAACTCAGATGAAGGACTAAAACGTTCTGAAGAGATGCTTGAATTTGGTGGGCTCGGACACTCAGCTGTTATCCACTCAAACGACCAAGCGATTATTGATGCATTTGGTGCTCGTATGAAAGCTGGACGTATCATTGTAAACGCACCATCTTCTCAAGGTGCAATTGGTGACATCTATAATGCTTACATGCCTTCACTTACATTAGGTTGCGGGTCATACGGCGGAAACTCTGTATCAACAAACGTAGGAGCGGTTCACTTGATTAACGTTAAGAAGATGGCTAGAAGAAATAACAATATGCAATGGTTTAAATTACCACCAAAAGTATACTTTGAGAAAAATTCAATTCAATACTTGCAAAAAATGCCTAAAATTTCAAAAGCATTTATCGTAACAGATCCAATGATGGTTGAGTTAGGTTATGTTGATAAAATTCTTTACTACCTACGTAAGCGTGCAGATTACGTTCACTGTGAAATCTTCTCAGACGTAGAGCCAGACCCATCAAAAGATACAGTAATGCGTGGTGCAGAAGCGATGGCTAGCTTTGATCCAGATGTTATTATCTCTCTTGGTGGCGGATCAGCAATGGATGCTGCTAAAGCGATGTGGTTATTCCATGAGCACCCAGAAACAGATTTTGATGGTATTAAGCAAAAATTCTTAGATATTCGTAAGCGCGTGTACAAGTACCCTGAATTAGGTAAAAAAGCTCAATTTGTTGCGATTCCGACAACATCAGGTACAGGTTCTGAAGTCACACCGTTCACGGTTATTACAGATAAAGAACACAATGTTAAATATCCATTAGCGGACTATGAATTAACACCAGACGTTGCAATTGTTGATCCTCAGTTTGTTATGTCTGTACCGAAAACCGTAACAGCTGATACAGGAATGGATGTTTTAACACATGCTATTGAAGCTTATGTATCAAACATGGCAAATGACTATACAGATGGTTTAGCAATCAAAGCAATCCAACTTGTATTTGAATACTTGCCACAAGCATACCGTGATGGTTCAAATGAATTAGCAAGAGAAAAAATGCACAATGCATCTGCTATTGCAGGTATGGCATTTGCGAATGCATTCTTAGGTATTAACCATAGTTTAGCTCACAAGTTAGGAGCGGAATTCCATATCGCTCACGGTCGAGCAAATGCTATTTTGATGCCGCATGTCATTCGTTACAATGCTCTAAAACCGACTAAATTTGCGTCATTCCCTAAATATGAGCACTTTATCGCTGACAAACGTTACGCAGAAATTGCAGATGCGCTTAACTTACCAGCTAAAACAACAGAAGAAGGTGTCGAAAGTTTAGTTAACGCGATCTATAAACTTGGAAAAGAACTGAACATTCCAATGAGCATTAAAGATAATGGCGTTGACAAGAAAGATTTCGAAGCTAAAGTGGACTACTTGGCTGACCGTGCATTTGAAGATCAATGTACAACAGCTAACCCTAAATTACCACTTGTCACTGAACTAGCTGAAGTTTATAGAAACGCATTTAAAGGTTAATAATCAATCTCTCCCTATTTTAAATAATATATTTTTCTCCCTTCTGATTAATCAGAAGGGAGCTTTTTTTATTTCTTCCTTATATATGGACGGTCATTTTGAAAAGTTAATTCAACCTGAAGATCAAAGAATTGAGATAATAACGATTCATTTAATATGTCACATCGTTCCCCTTTTTTATAAACACTTCCTTCTTTTAAAAGAAGTACATGACTAAAAGTAGGCAATATTTCATCAATATGATGGGTAACATATAAGATAGTGGGCGCTTCAGTTAAAGTACTAATCGCTTCAACCCGATCAAGTAATGCTTCTTTGGCAATAAAATCCAATCCATTTGTCGGTTCATCTAAAATCAATAATTTAGGATCGTTCATGAGTGCCCGAGCAATCATAACTCGTTGCCTCTCCCCTTGGGATAAGGTGTAAAACGAACGATTGGCATATTCAAATGCCCCCATCACTTTTAAAAGAGACTTCGCTTTTTCTCTCATTTCATCAGTTGGTGTTTCATATAACCCGATCGAAGCTAAACCACCACTCAATACAATTTGATACGCAGAATCTTCATTAAAGAACCGATCTTGAAGCGTTTGAGAGACAAGTCCAATATCCTGACGCAACTCATCTCCTAATACATCTCGACCGAACTTACGGCCTAACACTTCAACTTCTCCTCGAGCGGGGAAATGAAAGGCACTAAGCAAATGTAACAATGCACTTTTACCTGAACCATTTAGTCCGACAATCGCCCAATGTTCACCACGTTTCACTTGCCAATCAATTGAATCTAGGATCCACTTTCCATCTCTAATTAAGCCGACATTATCTAATTTAATCACCATATCTGTTCATCCTTTTACATCATCATTTTAATTTTATTATCTCTTAAATGAATTATTTTTTCGACTATTTCGATTATCTAAGTATTTTTCTGAGCAAATCTTCCAAGAATGAGAGTATGCTAAACAATTCCATAGAAATATTAAACTTAGCTCTTTCCAGTATCAATCAACCAGTTTTTTAATGATTAATTCGGAATTATCACACATTTTCTCATTTGAGCTTATTTAAGATTCGTATTAAGCTTATAGGCGTGTCAGTTTTTTATAATTACATGAATCGGAAAGGAGCAAAAGATGCGTAAAGAATCTATTCAATACGCCTCTCCACAACTTGAAGATGGTAAGAAAATGTGGCAACTTGCAAGTCACACAACACTTGATGATAACTCTGCTTATAAATATATAATGATGTGTCAGTACTTTAAAGAAACATGTGTTGTTGCAAAAGACAATCAAAACGTTTTAGGGTTTATCACCGGATTTATTCCACCAGAAAACCCAAACACCGTTTTTGTTTGGCAAATAAGTGTTGATCCAAACCATAGTGGAAAAGGTATCGCGTCAAAGCTTTTAAAACAATTAGTTTCACAAGTGAAATCAAAAGGTGTCAACTATGTAGAAGCAACGATTACACCATCTAATAAAGCATCACAAGCTTTGTTCAAAAAACTCGCAACATCATTTGATACAGACTATCAAGTCGAATCATTTCTAACTCAAGATTTATTTCCAGATGAGACATTTGAAGAAGAATTAAAATATAGAATAGGTCCATTATATTAAAGAAAAAAATCAAGGGGGATTATAAAATGAAAAACGATATGAAAGTGTTTGACAATTTAGAATCAGAGGTGCGTAGTTACGTCAGAAGTTTCCCGACGATCTTCACAAAAACTAAAGGCTATAAGATGTGGGATCATGAAGGCAAAGAGTATATCGACTTTTTCTCTGGTGCAGGTGCCCTTAATTATGGACACAACGACGAAAAGATGAAACAAAAATTAATTGATTATATTATGAGTGACCATATCACGCATTCATTAGATATGGCATCAGATGCTAAGGCAACATTCTTAAATACTTTCCATGAAACAATCCTAAAACCAAGAAATATGGATTATAAGATGATGTTCCCTGGCCCAACAGGAACGAACACTGTAGAAAGTGCACTTAAGCTTGCTCGTAAAGCGACAGGCCGTACGGATATCATTAGCTTCACTAATGGGTTCCACGGTATGACAATTGGTGCATTATCCGTTACAGGTAACTCAATGAAACGTAAGGGTGCAGGCATACCTTTACAAAACGTTGTCACAATGCCTTATGATAACTATGTAGACGATCAAGATGCGATTGACTATATTGATCGCTTCCTAGAAGACAACGGAAGTGGCGTTGCAATTCCAGCAGCGATGATTCTTGAAACCGTTCAAGGTGAAGGTGGTATTAACGCTGCAAGCTTTGAATGGATGAGAAAAATAGAAGCACTATGTAAACGTTGGGGCATCATACTCATTGTTGATGAGGTACAAGCTGGTGTTGGACGTACAGGTTCATTCTTCAGCTTTGAACCTGCTGGTATTAAACCCGATATTATTTGTATGTCAAAATCATTAAGCGGATATGGCCTTCCGTTTGCCATGACACTTGTTCGCCCTGAAATCGATCAATTCCAACCAGGTGAACATAATGGTACATTTAGAGGAAATAACCATGCTTTCGTAACCGCAACGGCTGCGCTTGATTATTGGAAAGATTCGAAATTAGAAGAAAACATCAAAGATAAAGCTGAAAAAACACATGCATTCTTGGAGCGACTCGTTAAAGAATACCCTGAATTAAAAGGAGAAGTTCGTGGTCGCGGACTTATGGTAGGTGTTGCTTGTGATGTTGAAGGACTTTCTAACGAAATTGCCGCTAAAGCATTTGAGCACGGTTTAATTATGGAAACAGCTGGGCCAAATGATGAAGTATTCAAGCTGTTCCCAGCCTTAACAATTGATGATGAAGGCCTTGAAAAAGGATTAAATATTATTGAGAAAAGTATTCAAGACGTATTAGAGAAAAAACCAGAGTTAGCATAAATAGGGGGAGAATATTATGAAAGTTGTATCTTTAGAAGATGTATTAGGTACAGAACATGAAGTTGATGGCGGTAACTGGGTCAGCAGACGCCTCATTATGAAAAAAGATAAAATGGGTTACTCTGTGAATGATACTATTATCAAAGCAGGAACTGAAACGCATATTTGGTATAAGAATCACCTTGAGAGTGTCTATTGTATAGAAGGTGAAGGTGAAGTCGTAACATTAAGTGATAATAAAGTTTGGCCGATTTCAGCTAATCAATTATATGCACTTGATGAGAATGATGAACACTTACTTCGTGCTAAAACAGACATGCGAATGATCTGTGTGTTTAATCCACCACTAACAGGAAACGAAGTCCATGATGAAAATGGCGTTTATCCTGTTGATGATAGCGAATAATTAAAGATAAATGCTAAAAAGCATCAGCGAGTTAAAATATCGCTGATGCTTTTTTAAATTATATTTCATTAAATGTCTTCACTAACCGATTCATACCTTCTTTTATCTCATCAATTGTTGCATTTGTGAAATTCAGTCGCATCGTTGACGTCTGATTGGCTTCGACATAAAATGGTTTACCCGGAACAAAAGCTACACCATTATCGACTGCTTTTTCAAGTAAAGCAGCTGGATCGATAGAATCTGGTAACGTAAGCCAAAAGAACATACCACCTTTAGGTATTTCATAAACTAAACCTTCTAAATCTAAATCATTTAAACAGTCTTTCATCACATTCATTCGTTCGTAATAAACAGTTGTAATACGTTTAATATGTTGGTCTAAGTCATAATCATTCAACAAATGACTCAGTGCATGCTGGCTAATTGAATTCGTATGTAAATCAGCCGCTTGTTTTGCCTGTGTAACCAATTGGATTACTTCTTTAGGTCCTGTGATCCAACCCAAACGCATGGCTGGAACAACCGTTTTAGAAATAGTGCTCGTATAAACAACATACTCCCCATCATGATCGAGTGATTGAATACTATTAGGGACTTGATCTGGTTCAAATTGAATTTCTCCATATGGATCATCTTCAAAGATAACCACTTGATATTTTTTAGCTAAGGCGATTAACATTTCACGGCGCTCTTTAGACCACACTTTACCATCTGGATTTGAAAATGTCGGGACAACATACACACATTTAGGTTGATGCTGCTCTAGTTTTTCTTCTAAATCTTCTTCTACCATCCCCTGGCGATCAGATTTAACCGGTACAATGTCGACCTCATATGATTGAAAAACTTGAATCGCAGCCAAATAAGTTGGATCTTCAGTAAGCACAACATCACCTGGATTAAACATAATACGAGAAAACAAATCAATGGCCTGTTGTGAACCAGATGTAATCAACATATTATCAGGTTGCGCATGCATCCCTTTTGAATGCATGCGCTCAGCTAATTGTTGTCTTAACTTGAAAAGCCCCTCTGTTTCAGCGTATTGAAGTGCTTTGTTACCTGAATTAATCGCTTTTGAAAAAGCTTGATCGACTGCTTCTACCGGAAACAGTGCCTCATCAGGTAGACCCCCTGCAAGTGAAATAACATTCCCTTTATTAACGACTTTTAAAATTTCTCGAACAGCTGATGCATCAAAATAACGAACGCGATCAGCGAATTGATAATTCATATACATTCACCTCTACTCTAAATCTTTTTTTGTTGCGATTGGTAATTCTGGATAGCTAATCCAATCGCTATAACTTCCCGGATATAACCTGATATTTTTATACCCGAGTGCTGTTAAAGCTAAATAATTCATAGATGTTGAAACACCTGAGCCACAAGATAAAATGATCTCTTTATCAGGATCTAGCTCTTCAAAGTAGGCACTTAATTCTTCTTTTGTCTTCCATTTACCTTCATCGTTTAAAACAAATGTCCAATCAAAACATTTGGCGCCTGGAATATGCCCCGCTTTATCATAAATCGGTTCATACTCACCATTAAATCGTTCAATCGATCGTGCATCCAGTAAAATCGTATCGTCTCGATCCTTCTTTTGTTTAACTTGTTCAATATCAACTGTCATTTCTTCAATGGGTTGGGCGGCATAAGATGTGCGAGACGGTCGTTTCACAACACGTGTCGTCGGAAATCCTTTAGATATCCAAGCCTTAAAACCACCATCTAAAATGAATTTCCGTTCGTGATTATAATAGTCAAGTAACCAAAACAATCGAGCAGCAAACATCGCATCACCCTGATCATAAATCACGATTGTCGAATCTTTGGTAACACCTGCTTTACTCAATTTAGTCAATAAATCATTTTGTTCAGGGAGAGGATGATACCCTCCATGTTTTTGTCTTTCTGATGATAAATCTTTATTTAAATCAAAATACACTGCCCCCGGAATATGACTTTGTCTATAAAGTTCATACCCTTTATCAGGATTCATTAATTCAAAGCGCACATCAATGATGACAACGTCTTCCATTCGATTGTAGAGCTCATCAGCATTTATCAAAAAATCCATCAGACCACCTCCTGTTTTCTAAATTTATTTAGCCAGACGACAAATAAAATTTCCGTAATTAGAAAGATAATAGTAGAGACTAGCACTAGCATAACAACAACCGGTGATGCTGTTGCCATTGCAATAAGTGCTCCTATATAAGACAGACTAAAAAAACCAATATAGGCTCTTTGTAAAAATAAAGTTGATTGATAAAGCGTTTGATCATTCTTTTCATGACTCAAATTTAATAAAAATCTGAATATATAGTAGACCATAACGAATTTAAACAACATAGCACTATTGTGTAATATCTGTGATTGTTCAAATAAAAATGGTGCTACAATATGGAACACAGCTAAACCTATAGCTATATATTGTGCGGTCTTGGCAGAAGCATCGCGGTATTTAAATGTGTTAAGGCCGATTCCAATTAAAATAAAACCCGATACTAGAAGAATCTGTATTTGATCTGTGCCTTCAAACTCTAAAATCGTCATTAAATAGCCAATCATTAGTATAACCCAAGTTTGGTACACGTTAACTCCCTCCATTTTCAATTAACTGGTGAATAGTCGATTCTGTTAAGTGCGTACGTTGTTGAATCGGAATACGATGCTCCTCCGTTTCCTTAGAAAAGTAGAGCGGAAAATCTACCACCATCAACCTGTTAGGATTAACGTGCGTATACACTTCAAAGAATGTATCCTCTTCAAATGTTTTAGGCAGTATTTGATCTTGGTAAGCCATCAGAGGAATCCCTCGAAATAAAGAATCATCACTTAACCAATCTGGTACATTAGTAATATCAATGGATTGACCGGATTGATAAGATTCAAACAAGAACACGATATCATCTTTTAGCTCAGATGAAAAAGAGTGATCGACTTGTTGAATCGTTAATTCTTCTTCAACAGCAATAATGGATTGTTGTTGTTCATGATCTCTGTATGAATGCACGTGAAATACATGTGCATCATGTTCAGGGGCCTTTGCGATATCAATTTTTCCAATCTGCGCGGATTGAACAACACCGTCATGATAATTTATTGTCATCGATTCGATTGATAAATCGTGATCAATATCTGGTATTTGTAACTGCAATCTGTGTAAGGCATAATGTTGAAACCTTTGATCAACACTTGCGTCAATTACATTCAATTCTATACCATGATCCGTTTCAATATTTTTAATATCTCGGTCTGCATCTTTATGATCGATGTAATATAGGTCAAATTTGGTCGGATCATCTTGTGTATAAACATAATCGTAATAATGCTCTATGTATAATGGCTCCTCTAACTTAAAAGATTGTAAGTATAGGTGTGCAAATAGCGTTAATATGACTAATACCGTAACAACACTAAAAAATCGGACGCGATTCATTAAAAAAACCCCCAGACTTCGCTCATTATATCATAAGCAAAGTCTAAGAGCATTTAAAGTTATGTTAAAACTACACGATCCGTTTGTTGAAGCGCCTCAATAGATGAGACACCTAGACCAAACATCGCCATTTTCAATTCTAATTCTCTTATTTGCATAATCTCACTCACTGCTTCTGCAGACGTTGTCGCTTCTTTTAGGATAGATCTTGCAAATCCTACTTGAGATGCACCTAAAGCAATCGTCTTACATGCATCGACACCCGTGTGCATACCACCACTCGCAAAGACCGATGCTCGAGATACATTTTCTTTTACAGAAAGTAAACTTTCAACTGTTGAAATACCCCAGTCGACAAAGGCCTCGGCAGCCTGTTTTTTAATACGATCTTGACTTCTTAACTTTTCAACTTGACTCCAAGATGTACCGCCTGCTCCGGCCACATCAATAAACTGAATACCAATATTATCTAAACGTTTTGCTGTCACACCATCTATACCCCAGCCAACTTCTTTAACGCCAACAGGAACATCTAACTCTTTCACTAAGCGTTCAATCTTTGGTAATAATTGATGGAAATTCGTGTCGCCATCTGTTTGGATGATTTCTTGAATGGAGTTTAAATGGAGCACAAGTGCGTCTGCTCCCGTAATATCAATGATTTGTTTACATTCAGAGACTGTAAACCCTTCGTTTAATTGCACAGCACCTAAGTTCGCCACAACGGGGATTGTGGGTGCATATTTTCGAATTCTGAACGATTCTCTGAACGATTCATTTTCAATCAAGGCACGTGTCGATCCTAAGGCAAACACCCAACCATGCTCCTCGGCTGCTGTAGCTAAATGCTGATTAATATCACCCGCAAGTTCAGCACCACCTGTCATTGAACTAATTAAAAACGGTGTTTTAATTGGCTTACCTAAAAATGTTGTTTCGAGTGATATATTATCAAAATCAATTTCAGGCAATGCATTATGAACCAATCTTACAGCGTCTAATCCCGAACTAATGCCTTCTCCAGTTACTTGATCTGTTAAACATAGTTTAATATGTTCAGCTTTACGTTTGTTAATATCACTTGCCATCGATCTAGCTCCTTTTATTACGATTTCGTCAATTGCATTAACAACCTACTTTTTCTACGGTTCGTTACAATTGCACGTTTAGTAAAGACTTGATAGTCATTTTCATTAATAACTTCTATAATTTCACGATAGTAGCTTGCAGCTAATCGCAATGTTAACTGACTCTTTTCAGGGTATTGATCAACATGGATAAGACCTTCTGTAAACCATTGATCTGCTTTTTTCGTTAAATAATGAATCACATTTTTCAAAGCTGAATTGATGACGCCTTGTTCCCATTCCTCTTCAGTATAACCGTATTCTTTCATGATTTCGAGTGGAATGTATCGTCTGTTTAGCTTCTTATCAGCACCAATATCTCTTAATATATTAACAATTTGCATCGCTTTTCCTAACGCAATACCCGCTTCAATCATCGCTTGATTTGGATTAGGTTGTAAAACAGGAATCAACATCTCCCCAACCGAACCCGCTACACGATAGCAATAATCCTCTAGCTCTTCAAATGTATCATATTTAGTTTTTGTATAATCCAAACGCTGACCACTCATCTGAATATAATAGGGCTCCTTTGATAGATTGTATTCAGCCATTACCCATCTTAGCGATGGCCATATAAAATGACCCTCTGCCTCATCTAGATTTGTAAAGAGCTCATCAATTTCTTCCAACGTATACGGTGAATTCTCTGGCTCATCAACTGCATCATCGATCATACGACAAAAAGAATAGATCACATGAACTGCTTCACGTTTTTGTTTCGGTAAAAATTTGAATGCTTGATAAAAGCTAGATGAGCCTTTTTTCATCATTTCTTTACAGGCAAGAGCCAATTCTGGATTTAATGACATGATGTGTTACTCCCCTTTTACAATTTCATTAACTAGTAACCTAGCACCTTGCATCACAATCGGAATACCTCCCCCTGGATGAACCGATGCACCAACAGCATACAAGCCTTTAATTGATGGGTGGGTGAGCTGTGGTCGAAATGCACCGAGCTGATTGAGATGTGGCGCTGCACCAAAACTCCCTCCCCCAAACAGCCCTTCACTTTCTGCATCTCTCGGTGTACGGATTGATTTCCATTCAATATGTTCCGTTAATCCTGGAAAAGCTTCTTTCTCAATCCATTTGATTTGTTGATCGACAAATTGTTCTAGGGTATTTTGGTCACAGTCAAGTTGAGATGAGACTGGTATTAAGAGGTACAGTGTGCTTTTATTAGATTTTGCTGATTCGGGATCAATCGTTACAGGATTAAAGACATAGCACGAAGGATCCTTGGGTAGTGTATTGGAGCTTGTGACTTGCTTCATATACTGCTCAAAATCACGGGATAAGAAAAATTGATGTGTTAATGTATTAAGATAACGCTTGTTCAAACCTAAATAAACCATAACACAACCGGAAGACGGTTTTAACTTCTTTTTTACGACTTTTTCAGTTTTGATTAAGTTTTCGATTAACGGATAGTCACCATTGAATACAATACGATCATACAGTACTTCTTTTTGTCCAGACGTAATAAGGCTTTTCACTTGTTTATCTTCAACCTTGATCTCACTAATCGGTGTGTTTTTATAGATCGTCACGCCTAAATCTTCTGCTAATGCTTCTAATTTAGGAATTAACTGGTAGTAACCACCTTTAACGTACCATATGCCAAATGCATGCTCACTGTAAGAGATGAGTCCATATAACGCAGGTACTTGGTGAGGTGCTCCGCCGATGTATAACGTTTGAAGTGCATAGGCTTGCCTTAATTTCAAATGGTGAAAGTGCCGCGACAAATACCGTGTAACTGTTTGATATGAACGAGAAGAAATAACAAATTTCAAATTTTCAAACGATAAAAATTCACGCTTTAGTGAAAAGGACTGTGAAAGAAAAGCTTTTGTACCAAAGTTATAAATACGCTCCATTTCAGATAAATAACGATTGAACCCTTCTTCATCTTCTGGAAAAAGCCGTTTAATCTCTTCTGCTTGCTTTTTAGGATCTTGATGTTTTCTGTATGTTGTTCCATCAGCATAATGAATATCATACAACGGATCACAACGAATCAATTCTACATCGTCTTGATTCAATCCGCATTCAGCTAGGATCTCACGTAATAAATTTGGCAAAAGCACAATCGTTGGCCCTTGGTCAATGACATGCTCACCATCTGTTTCATAAGTCATTCGACCCCCTAAACGATCTTCTTTCTCATAAATTGTTACATCATAGCCTTTTTTACGTAATAAAATCGCACTCGTCAGTCCACCGATTCCACCACCTACAATCGCTATACTCATGACTAAATCGGCTCCTTTGTAGTGAGAGGTATCGTGCCTCGTTTTGTTTTTGACACATTATACTGCTTGTCGATTAACCGCTTCGTAATTAAAGAAGATTGGAAGATCGTTGGTAATCCGCTTCCTGGATGGGTTCCCCCACCTGCTAAAAAGACATGTTCAACATCTTGAAATTTATTATGGGGTCGAAAGGTCATCATTTGTTTTAATTCATGTGATAAATTAAATGTCGCACCTTTATAAACATGATAATCTTCTTTCCACTCACGAGGCGAAACGATCTTCTCAACTTCAATATGTTGGCGAAGATTTTCTAAACCCGGCTCTTGCTCAAGACGACTTAACACTTGCTCGCGTAATAGAGGGGTTTTCTCTTCCCAGTCAATATCAGCTTCCAGATTAGGTACTGGCACTAATATATAGAGAGCTGATTTTCCCTTTGGCGCTAAAGTTGGGTCAATCACAGATGGATTATGCACATAGATCGATGCATCCTCTGATAAATGATTACCATTTGTCACATCATTTACATTCGTTTCATAGTCATCTGCAAATAAAACCATATGATGCGGTAGATCAAGCGGTTTATCAACGCCTAAATAGAGCATAAATGTCGATAAAGACACCGATTTTTTATCAACTTTTTCACGTTTAAATGCTTTTAAATCTTTTTGATCAAATAACTCTGTCACAGCATAACCAAAGTCAGCATTCATCACAATGTCATCTGCCATTACACTTTCCCCTGAAGCTAACTGAACGCCTTTAGCTGAGCCGCCTTCTACTATGACACGATCAACAGGCTCATTAAGATAAATTTCTCCGCCATATTCTTTAATCACGGTGGCCATCGCTTCACACACTTGATTCACACCACCAATCGGATGATAGAGGCCTTGTGAGTGTTCTAAGTAAGATAAAATCGTGAATGTTCCAGGACATTCCCAAGCAGACATGCCTAAATATTTGGACTGAAAAGAAAATGCCCATTTTAAACGCTCATCATTAAAATACTTCGACAATTGACCGTAAACGGTATCAAATGCACTTAAATGAGGAATCGCTTTGAATAATTCTATTGAAAAATAATCTGACCATTTCATAAATGGTCGTTTTAATAAGTCAACGACTCGATCAAACTTCTTCGCTTCTTTTTCAAGATACAAGTCGTATCCTTTTTCATCACCAGGAAACAGTCGTGCAATTTCTTTTCGTGTTTTTTCATGATCTCGACTTGGTTTAAACTCGACATCACCAAATTTGAGTGTATAGAGCGGATCAATTTCCCTCATATCGACGTAATCATGCAAATTTCGCCCTGATTCCGAAAAAACTTCCTCTAATCGATCTGGCATCATATAAAAAGTAGGTCCTAAATCAAATTCATAATCACCCACTGTTAGCTTTGACGTTCGACCACCCACAACAGATTGCTTTTCATATACTTTCACTTGATAGCCTGATGCTTGTAACTGCATCGCTGTCGCTAAACCACCAGGGCCTGCACCTACAACAATAATTTGTTTTGCCATTTAAACCGCCTCCAAAACACTCTTTACTTGTGACATCTATCTATCTTTCATTATATAATATTTGTATAATAATTGTATAGAAATATGAGTTGATTTGGAAATCATAACGTTTATACTATAATTAGTTTAAGAGATACACTACTTTTTGAAAGACGCGTTAAATATAACGAATAAAAGAGAAGGTGACATGAATGTATGGGATCCAAAAAGTAGCTCAGCTAACAGACCTTTCACCTATTACACTGCGTGCTTGGGAACAACGATATGGTGTTATTGTGCCAGAACGAACAGATGGTGGGACAAGGATCTATTCTGATCAAGACCTAGCCGATCTACAATTTGTAATTGATCAGAAACAACAGAACCAACTTACGGTTAAACAAGCGATGGGCCTATTAAAAGAAAAAAAAGAAGCATCGTTCAAATATTCTTTAGATGATTTTGATATAACATCATTGATTAAGGAAGTTTATCACCTTCTCATCCAATACAAATCAGATGAAGCATCATCTCTAATTTATGATTTAATCCAATCGGGTGAAGAGCAAGTCATTTTTTGTGATATATTATTACCTGTTTTAAAGAAGGTTGGGGACAACTGGCAAAATGGAACGTTGACTGTTGCACAAGAACACTTTATTAGTCAGTACGTGCAACAGCAGATTGCTCAACATTTTTATCAATATCAATTATCCAATCCCCAAAGTGCAGCACTATCCATTTGCCCGCCAAATGAAATGCATCAAATCGGATTGCTTCTCTTTTCACTATTCTTAAAAAAGCAAGATATTGATGTGAAATTCATTGGTGAAAATACACCTGTTGACTCGATCGATGCAATGATTGAGGATTTATCAGTGGAGTATATTTGTTGTTCAGTGACACTATCTTCTAATCTTTCAGCTGTTATTGAGTTAATTGAAACGATCACGACTCGCTATCCAACTATTAAAATCATTATAGGGGGACAAAGCGCGACTCAATTACCAAAAAAATATCACCACCTCATTTTCCCTAATGATTATAAAGCATGGCAGACATGGTTCGACCAATGTAAAAATGCCTAGAACTAAATATAAAAATAGCCTGATCAGAATATCGTATAACGATTTTTCTAATCAGGCTATTTTTTTACATAATATAATTAATGACAAACCACATAATCCCGAAGAAAATGATTAGATACGTCGCATACTTGATAAATGCGACACCGACTTTACTTGGGTCTGTCTTTTTCTCTGTCTTTTGTACATCGACATCTTTATCTTGAACCACAGTTATCAAACTCCTTTTTAAACCTAATTGTTTAATAAGTGTTTTCCCTGTTTTATCATCGTTAAACATGTCTTTACGTGATGTGTTCTAGCTGATAGCGTTTATTTAATCGATCGATTTTTTCATCCAATTGTTTCAACCTCGCGTATGCTTGATCCTCGCTTATTTTACGATAATGATGATATCCATCTTCTTCTTCAACCTCTGTATCCGCATATTGTACTACCTTTTGAAGTGGGGTCAACTCAAGTGACCCTTGAGGTAAGTACGAGTCCGTATGCAGCAAAACCGCAAGTGCGATTTGCTTCGCTAATTTTGGGTCTTCACCTTCTCGAATTAATAACTTATGTGCACGCTCGGCCCCTTTAATCGCATGAATATCATTTTCTTTATACAATTGAAAATCCCATTTACCGTTTTGATACCATTCGTAATGGCCAATATCATGTAAAAAACCGGCTTTTGCAGCTAAATCAGGATCCACACCGACTTGTATCGCAATCTCAACAGCCCGTTCACTAACGTCAATCGCATGAGCCATTCCCGAACGGTGAACATATTTTTGAACTATATGATGATGAAATAAATCAAGTAATGTTACTTTTCGCATGCGATCTCCCCCCACTATTCATTCTTTTTATTTCATGTATTGTACCAAATATTCATTTGTTTATGAATGTTTTTTGCTAGTTTGTTTTTTTGTTCCCTACTTTTTGCATAAAAAAACATGTTATGATAAGCAATAATGCCACACAACACGTTTTATAAAAGGAGTTTTTATCATGAGAAATGAAAAAGCAGTCGTTGTTTTTAGTGGTGGACAAGATAGCACGACATGTTTATTTTGGGCTCTTAAACAATTTCAAGATGTATCCGTCGTAACCTTTGATTACAATCAACGCCACAAAAAAGAGATAGAAATTGCGACATCTATTGCCAAAGAGTTAGGCATTACTCAAAAAATAATGGATATGTCATTACTTAGCCAGTTAGCACCTAACGCTTTAACAAGAGATTCTATTGATGTTAAAGATGGTGAAGGGGGTAAATTACCTTCAACATTTGTACCAGGGCGAAACCTTTTATTCTTATCATTTGCTGGTGTGTATGCGCAACAAATTGGAGCTAAACACCTCATTACCGGTGTCTCTCAAACAGATTTCAGCGGCTACCCAGATTGTCGAAACGACTTTATTCAATCGATGAATACAACGTTAAATTTAGCTATGGATCAAACGTTCACCATTCACACACCCCTCATGTGGCTTGATAAAGCACAAACTTGGGCATTAAGTCATCAACTAGGCGTATTAGATTTTATCCGCTACAATACGCTAACTTGTTATGAAGGAATGATAGGAGAAGGTTGTCAAGTCTGCCCAGCTTGCAAACTTAGACAAGCCGGTCTCGATACTTATCTAAACAACCCAAATGACAAAGCCTATCAAACGCTTGAAGAGTCTTAGACAAAACAAAAATGAATATCTTAAAAACACGAACAATTCGATCAAATGGTCATCGCAATCTGAAATAGACTCCCTTTCTGCTCACGCGGCCTCAGCTAACTTTAGAAGCAAAACCCGCTTCTAAAGTGGATCTTCAGCTCGTGCTCTTCCCGCAAGAGTCTCGTCCATTCCAGATTGCTGTGGTATATGTAAACAAATAGCCGGACAAAAAATAGTTAAAATACTATTTTTGTCCGGCTTATTTATTGACTTATTTACTTTTGTCTCAGACTCTTTTTAAATTACCCTTCTATATCTCGTTTAAGATAGCCAATCCAACCGATCACACTTAGTCCAATTCCTATTAGGAACAGTACAATAAGGGTGATCCAATTGACTTCTTCAACAAATAACTCTGGAATATGTTGATAGGACGAAACTTTCATCAACCACTCAGGAAACTCAAGTAAGTCTCCCAGATAGATCGTAAAGAAGGAGAACAATAGATAAAACCAGGCAATGATTGATAGCTTGGGTATCCAACCATATAAGCTAATTGCAAAACCAATTAACACCCACATGGCAGGTAAATAAATTAATTGAGCTTCTACTAATGATACAAATGAAAGATCATCAACGACAATCATGCCGATACCGGCTAATGATACAACCCCGAGGGTTAGCATGATCACACTTGTCACAAAACTTAATAATGCAAATGTACTTAGCCATCTCGTTCGGCTAATGCGAGTTGCAAGGATCGGCTCACTTCGTTCTTTCTTCTCTTCAGCTTTCATCTTAAAAAAGACAGTTAAAGCTGGAATCGTTGCGACGATCGCAATTATATCTGTTAACATCGCTAAGAAATGCTCAACTAATGATCCACCGTCTTCCAAATCACCACCGACAACTTGCATAATCATTTCATTTTCACCTAGGAAAGTATCTAAATCACCTAAAACAGAACCGTAACTACTTCCGATCAACAGCATACCAATTGCCCATGCTATTAAAGAAGTCTTTAATAATTTTAACGAAAGTCCAAATGGGCCTTTTAACAAGCGACTTGCCTCGGATCTCCCAGCTCTTTGTGGTAACAATCCGGATCCTATATCACGTTTGTTTTGTAAGTGAAGTCCCCAAACAGCAAAACCGACTGCTGCTAGTATGACGACGATTAGAGGCCAGATATGGTTATCGACATAAATAGCTGAACGGTTGACTAGCCCTAAAGGCGATAGATAAGGCACCCAATGTTCAGCTGCATCCCCTACAGCACGGATCATGTAAGAAGCGGCTAATACAAGATAAGCGAGCATCATGCTCCCTCTTGCACTATCTGATAATTGTGTCGTAAAAAGCGTTACCGCACCAAAAAAGAGACCTACTACGCCTAAAGCACTCCCGTACATAAATGAACCAAACCAGTCAATCGATTCGATATTCAAACTGCCTAAGCCTATAGTCAGCACTAGCGCTAAAATTACATTCGTCACGACTAATAGTAAGATAGCTGCATTTGTTTGTGCTAAACGCCCAACTGGAAGGGCACGCATTAATTCTAACTGACCTTCTTCCTCATCCGCTCTTGTTAACCTAACAACTAACAAAATACTCATGATACCAACAGCTACACCCGTTAATACAAGCATCTGATGGGCTAACATGGAGCCAATTGTATAGTCATCCAAGCCAAATCCCTTTCCAACCATCGCAATCATAGCTGGGTTTTCCATGGTTTCGGCCATATATTGCCGGTCTGTTGCTGTTTCATACAGACCATCAAATGCAAGAGCCACAAGTACAGTTACAAGCGTGATCGAAACAATCCAAACGGGTAATTTTATTCGCTCACGTTTGCACAGGAAAAGAAACAGTTTACCTGTACGAGCATTTGCCTCTTTTGCCATTATGAGTCCTCCCCTTTATCAGGATTGTCCTCATAGTGACGCATGAATAAATCCTCTAAAGTAGGAGGTGCACTTTCAAGCTTAATAACACCAAATTCACTAACATAGCGAATCAATACATCTAATTGATCTGTGTCTACTTGGAAACGATACGTTCCATTCTCTTCGGCTAGATCATAGACGCCTGTTTGGTTCGCTAAATCAGGTATTTCTTTTTTTGTTTCCACTAATAATTGAACACGGGTTAAGTGTCTTAAATCTTTCAGTGAACCTGATTCAATAATTTCTCCGTCTCGAATAATAGCCACGCGATCACATAAACGCTCGACTTCTGATAGAATATGACTTGATAAAAGCACGCTGCACCCTCGGTCTCTCGCTTCAAAGACACACTCTTGAAATACACGTTCCATCAATGGATCCAACCCTGAGGTCGGTTCATCTAAAATATACACTTCAGCATCGGCACTAAAAGCTGCGATGAGCGCAACCTTTTGACGGTTCCCCTTTGAATAGGTTCTACATTTTTTAGAAGGATCGAAGTTAAATCGTTTCATTAATTCGTGCTTTTTCTCTTGATCCACCGTCACACCACGCATACTTAAAAAGAGATCAATCACTTCTCCACCCGTTAAGTTAGGCCATAAATTAACATCTCCTGGAACATAAGCAATCCGTTTATGAATACTGACAGCATCTTCCCAAACGTCTTGCTCAAAAATACGAGCCTCTCCAGCATCTGCTTGCAATAATCCTAGCAATATACGAATTGTTGTTGATTTCCCCGCACCATTAGGCCCAATAAATCCGTAAATTTCTCCTTTATTCACTGACAAATCCACATTTCTTAATGCCTTTACTTCTCCAAAATGCTTTTGAATACCTTTTACATCAATGACACTCATTATGATTCCCCCTTATAATAAACATGTTTTAATATTGATAAATACTCATAAAATTCTTGCCAGTAAGGTTCAAAATCAACGGATTTAATGGCTTGATGCTTTAACTTCCATTCAAATTCTTGTCGGTAGCCATCAAGTGTCCATTGAATCAATTTAAATACTTTATCTACATCGACGTCTTGTCTGAACAGGGACCGATCAATGTTTGAATATAAAATGTCTTGCCCTTTTTGTTGAAGCGCTTTATATTTTTCGAGCGTCGAATCAGGCACTTCCGTCTGATCAGAAACGATAAATGCAGCTAAAAAACTAAATAAATCTGGGTATTTTTGAAATAGCATCCATTTTTTCTTAGCTATAGATGATAAACGTTCAATAAACCCCGTCTCACTTAAATCAACTTGATCTAAAAATTCAACCTCTAATCGGTTCAATCCATAATCTAATAAATAATGATAAAGAGTCTTTTTATTGACAAAATAATAAAACAACATGCCTTTTCCAATACCTGCGGTTTCAACCATTCGATTGGTGGATGCTTGTTTAAAGCCATTTTCACTAAATTCTTTCATGCAGGCATTAATGATACGAATTTGTTTTTCTTCTGGTAAGCTAAAAAACTTCTCATTCATAATGCATCCTATTCCTCTCATATAAAAATAGACCACTTCAGTCGACTTAAATATATCACAGTCGACCAAACTGGTCAATTTATTTATTCATTATTTTCTTTCCATTAAATTGAGTCCAATACCCATGAAAATAACACCCATAAGGAAAAGAATCGATGCAGGTTCAATCATTTGAGATAATCCCGCTTCAAATATAATAGCCTGCCTTAATCCTTCAATACCATAATAAATAGGTACAAACCTCGCAAGTAGCAGCAGGAACGGTTGACTAACAAGCTCTATTGACCATAGCGCACCACCTAGCATAGCCATTGATGTCGCCACAATTGGAATAACTGCTTGTAGCTGTTGCGGGGATTGTACGACTCCCATGATGAGCATACCAAGTGCAACAATACTAAATACATAAGCAACTAACATAAACACTATCGATCCATAAGCACTACCTAATTCATATCCTAATATATAATCAAAGATGAAAAAACTAAGCCCAATCTGTAACATACCAAGTGTAAAGAAATAAGCGAGTTGCCCTTGATAGATTTTAAGCTTTGATAAAGAAGAGACAACGAGACGATCCCATGTCCCCGTTCTTTTTTCCGTTACCACATTACTTACACTAAATAGAATTGTGTACATAGAAAAGTAAAGCGTCATTCCGATAATAACGTGCGCATTATATCCCTTCTCAGCCATACCGTCTTGTTCAATGACAGAATCAATTTCGTAATCAATATAAGATACAACGTCAATCGAATCATCATCTAATGCGTTCAAACGTAACAATTGATAATAGTATCGATTCAAATATTGGTCGACAGCCATCAAGACTTGCGACTCTTGACCAACCCATAATTGATAATCATCATCTTCTAGTTGAACACCTAAACTGATTTGACTGCTTTCAATTCTTTCTTCAATGTCAGCCCTGTTAGTCGACTCAAATTGAAAATCCTCTGATTGATTCAGTTCATCAATTCGTTCCTCCACGACTTCTTCAGGTAGATCCTCACTAAAAGTGTGAACCGTGATATGTTGATCGGATTGATTACCAGCCAAAAAGAAAACAAATAACAGCGTCATACCTAAAAAACTTAAGACAAGTAGAGGCTCTCGTTTTAAACGAAGCCACTGCAATGTAAAAATAGCCCACATCACGTTAACCTCCTTTTAGGAAAGATCCAAACAGCCACGACAATCATGACAACACTCATTACCCATACACGATAGATCATTGGCAATACTTCTATGAGATCAACGCCCTGAATCCATTGCAAGTAAGCAGTCATCATCGCACCATTTGGCGTCCAATTACCTAATCGATAAATAAGTGGCGAAATTTGATCAACTGGTGTTAAGCTTCCACCGATAAACGCAAACAACGTCACAAGCCCTCCTGCAAAAACACCCGATACAGAATCATTATTGAAATGGAGCGTTAAAGCCGTTAGTACACTACTCATCGCACCTACAACTAGCGCAAAGTTCGCACTAATCCATAAAATACCTAGCCAAAATTCAATCGATGTATCCGTAAACGTATCAAAAATAACTGTTGATAGCGCAAATAAAATACTTAACTGGAGCATAACAACAATAAATGATGAAAATAACTTACTGACTAAATAGCTAACCGGGCTTTGATTCGTCAGCATTAAACGCATGAAAGCTTGAGATGTTTTTTCTTTAAAGGCAAGGCTTGCAATTGTTGATGCGACATATAACGCAAACATCGCAGCCATACCTACCGTATAATATTGAAAAGCCGAGACTGACGTTCGATTCGGTAAATGTTGAATTGAACCCAAATCGATCGATTGTTCATCCATTGAATCAACAGCTTCTTCTGTGTTTTGTGCAATCGATGCTTCTAAATTATATTGTTCAACAAATGTCGCAATAATTTGTTCAATCACATCTGAATAGATACGGTCACCATCTGAAACGGTGACATCAAGGGTTGCTGTTGTTTCCTCTTCTAAAAACAAAGCCGACAATGCATCCTGTGTAAACCCATCAGGAATACGAATCACACTCATAATCTCTTCATCCATTAGAGCGGATTCCAAATCATCAATCGATTCCGTTTCTAGAATATTGACCCAACCTTGTTCTTCAGCATCTTCTAAAACATTTTGCAAAATATAAACAGGACTAATCGAGTCTACTTCCGTCATCACTTGATCGATGACTTGATCTGGCCACTGTTGTGCAATAAGTGTCGATTCAAAAGTGTCAAGATCGGTATCTGTGTCGTGATCATCTTGTATGACGACATCAATCGGTTCAATATTAACCTCACCTGTCATTAAACCACCTAGTGCCATCCCTAAAATAGCGATCAATATAAAGGGCATCAGTATAAGGGTCATCACTTCCGCACGATCCCTAGAGATGGTCAAAAAATCTTTTTTAAATAAATTCCACATACAACCATCTCCTCCTTAATCCCTTAATTTACGTCCAGTTAAATGTAGAAATACATCTTCTAAAGTAGGGGATTTTACATGAATACCTGTAATCGTCACATTTGCTTCTTTTGCACAATCGAAAATATCACCAAAAAGTTCTGACCCTTTACTTGCTGTAAGTTGGTAACCTTTTTCAACCGGACTCACCTTTTCAATCATGGCATGTTCACTTAATTGATCAACAAAATCTGATGATTGTTTTTTAACATTAACCATAATCAATGCATCACCAGATAAAATGCTCTTCAGTTCTTCTTTAGTCCCAGATGCAATAATTTGACCATGATCCATGACATAAATACGGTCACATAGTGCTTCAACCTCTTCCATATAGTGACTCGTATAAAGAACCGTCATGTTTTCTTCACGATTCAAACGACGAACCATATCTAATATATAACGTCTGGATTGTGGGTCAATCCCTACAGTCGGCTCATCCATAATTAAAATATCAGGCTCATGAATCAAACTCACAGCAATATTAATACGACGTTTCATACCACCTGAGTAATTTTTAATCCGTTCTTTCTTACGTTCTAACAAACCTACCATATCAAGGACTTGGTCGACTTTATTCTCAAGTGCCTTCCCTTTTAATCCATAAACACGACCGAAAAATTTCATATTCTCATAAGCCGTTAACTCTTCATACAAGGCAATTTCTTGAGGCACAACACCTAAATCTTTTCGAATTTTTTCTGGTTTTTTTAAAACATCTTGCCCTTTATACAACACTTTTCCAGATGATGGCGCAAGCAACGTCGACATCATTGAGATCGTAGTTGATTTTCCGGCACCGTTTGGCCCCAATAAACCTACAGATTCTCCTGGTTGTAGATTTAAACTGACATTATCAACGGCTTGAGTCGTTTTAAAAGATTTACTTAAACCTTCTACATGTAACATATCAACACCTCATTTTTAATGATCTTTCTAACCTTAGTTTAATCTAAACAGTCTTTGTTGGACACTATCCTCAGTCATCACTTCTAACAAAAAAACATGACCTGCGTCACTTTGTGTTAAACGAGGTCATGCTTTAACGTATAGATCGCAATTTGGGTGCGATCTCGTAAGTCTAATTTATCTAATATAACCGAAATATGATTCTTCACCGTGCCCACGGACAAATAGAGTTGTTCTGCAATTTCTTTGTTTGTTAACCCTTTACCGATCCCGCACATAATCTTAATTTCTCGATCCGTTAAATCTGGATGAATCGGCTTTGACTTTGGCGTTTCATTCATTAATTTAGGAAAGACTTTTGCAGCGACTTGACTTTCAATCGTTAAACCACCGTTTAAACAGTCTTTGATCGATCGAATCAACTCTTCAGACTCCGCACTTTTTAGTAAATATCCATTGGCACCTACTTTTAAAGATTCGAGTGCGTATTCTTCATCATCAAATGTTGTTAACATCAAAATCTTACATTCAGTATTGTTATCACGGATCTGTTTAGCCGCTTCTATACCAGTCATTTCAGGCATCCGAATATCTAAAATAACTAAGTCAATTGAATCTTTTTCAGTTAGTCTAACCGCCTCTATACCATTATCTGCTTCAGCAACAACAGAAAAAGTCGGTTCTGTTTCAATCATCATTTTTAACCCTTGTCTAACGAGTAGTTGATCTTCTGCAAGTAATATGCGAATCATTTGCTCTCACCTCTTTTTAATGGAAATGTCCCAATCACATGAATCGTCTGATCCTTTTGTTCAACAACAAGCGAGCCTTTAATCATTTTCAAACGCTCTTTCATTGACCTTATCCCAAATCCTTCTTCAATTTGTGTTTCTTTATATGTATCATGTCGAATTTGAAATCTAAAATAGTGATCACCGACCAATCCAAATTCTATAACAGCATCCTTTACATCACTATGCCTCATCATATTCGTTAATGCTTCCTGAGTCGCTCGGTAAATGGCTACTGATTGATCATTGGTAAGTGATTGCTTAAACACACCTGGTTGCATATAAAAAGCAATTCTTAAATGACTCTCTGCCTCCAGTTTCCGAATCAATTGAATAATGGCTGATAAACCTTCTACATGATCTGTTTTCAGTGTTTGAACCGCTTCTCTTGTTTCATCCAAACTCTTTTGCGCTAAAGCTTTTAGTTCTTTATAGGTCTCTTTACTCGATTGATCTTGTTCATTTAAACGAGCTACTTCAAGTTGCATGAGTAATGCTGTTAACCGGTGACCAACAGAATCATGTAATTCTCGAGCAATTTGATGACGTTCATTTAATCTCGCTTTCTCACCCGTATCAGATATATGTTGTTTTACTTGTTTGTACCTGTGTAATAAATGATTATAATCATCATGAAGCGATTTATTGCTACTTAATTGAAGATGCCACATTAACAATAAAAAGCCAACAAATAGTATAAGAGCGATACTATATATCATTAACCAAGTATTGTACTGTAGAAAGAGGGTAACCATTAGCAAACTAAATTGATAAGACAAATGCCCATACACGACCGCTCCTTCAACCCGTTCTAACGTTTCTTTAGCCACAACGAATCCAATCAGCAGACCAAATCCGTTAAATGGTGCTTGATAAAACAAGCCTGTTATAAGTAACGGGAGTATCAATAAAACACTATGTAACAAATGCAGGTATCTACTGAATAAAGGGAGGGCGAAGTATAAAGCAAAAAATACCGTGGACACGGCGATTTGAAAAGACCAAGTCTCTCTAGTACCAACTTCAACATACAAAGCAAGACTCCACACCGTTATTAAATAAACGATTGTAAACCAAAATGACACCACATCTCTCACTCCTCGCTACAAATCTTCACACTCCCAATATAGCAAATTATAACTACCGAACCTAGTTTTTTTATGAAATAAAAAAATCCCCTGACCGTTTAGAGATCAGGGAATCTGTTTTATTCCTTCGTTAAGTCAAGGTGACTTCGCCTTGTGTCAATATTGCGAACTGCTTTTTCTATTTGATCGCGTTTAGCCTCCAAGAATGGTGGGAGTGATAACTTCTCACCCAACGTTTCATAAGGCTCATCTCCCATAAATCCAGGTCCATCTGTCGCCCACTCAAATAAAATTTGCGGAGCAACACGTGCATATAATGATTCAAAGAAGTGACGATTCACATAGCCAGACGTATTAAGTCCAAACTGAGGGAGATAATTAATCCATTCCTCTAACGCTTCTCTGTCTTCCACTCTAAATGCCGTATGATGAACGGTACCATAGCCTTGTCGTGCCTGATTAGAGTCTGGATCATCAATCACGATCACTTGTGCACCGTTTCCACCTTCTCCCACTTCAAACAGATAGTGGTCTGATTTTGCATCAATTTCAGTAAAGCCCATGACTTGCTCCAAGACTTTCTTAAAGAACTCTTTATTCTGAATGCGAATATGGATTGGACCTAAGCCTGTAATTGCATATTCAAGCGGGATTGGGCCTTTTTGCCATGGCGTGCCAGCTTTTACACCTTCATTCAATTCATCTGAAACAAGTTGATATTGTTGCTCATCAAAATCAATAAAGTTAATTACTTTCTTGCCAAACTGCTCGGTAATACCATCGTGCGGAACTTCTAAACGATCAAAACGTTCTACCCAATAGTTTAAAGCGTCATCACTTGGTACTCGAAATGCTGTGCGCGAAATCTCATTTGTACCGTGCTGACCTTTTGGAATACCTGGAAAATCAAAGAACGTCATATCCGTACCTGGATTTCCCTCATCATCTGCAAAGAATAAATGGTACGTTTGAATGTCATCTTGATTAACGGTCTTTTTGACTAATCGCATGCCTAATACATATGTGAAAAACTGATAATTCTCTTCTGCTGAACTCGTGATTGCTGTGACATGGTGAATACCTTTTAACGGTTGAACCATATTATTGCCTCCTTATCGGCATCGTTATTAATTATCTTTAATTCGAGATAAATATACCATAATTTTAATCATTTATGCAACTATACTGTTTGTTGAGCGCATGACTCGAAATTTCACCCTTGTTTTCTGTATAATATGGAGCAAAGGAGCGAAGATAATCATGAAATTTTTAACAAGGCAATATGATTTTTTTCACGCAAATGAGACTCGCCCACTCGAACATCGATTAAAAGCACTTGATTTATTAAAAACGGCCATTAAACGAAATGAATCAGACATTGTAGAAGCATTATCAAAAGATCTGAACAAGTCTGAGTTTGAGGCGTACACAACAGAAATTGGCATTCTTTATACTGAAATTGATTATGTTAAAAAACACTTAAAGAAGTGGATGAAACCAAAACGTGTGAAAACAGCGATCACACATATCGGTTCTGTTGGTAAAATTTATCCCGATCCTTACGGGGTTACATTAATTATCGCACCGTGGAATTATCCATTTCAGCTGGCGATCGCGCCTCTAATCGGGGCTATAGCAGGGGGGAATACAGCTGTAATTAAACCTTCTGAATTAACACCCCATACAGCGGATATTATTGAAACAATGATTGAACAGACATTCATTGATGATTTCATCGCTGTCAAACAAGGCGCAGTTGAAGAAACACAAGCACTTCTCGACCATCCATTTGATTATATCTTTTTCACTGGAAGTGTTGGCGTTGGCAAAATCGTGATGGAAAAAGCCAGTCACAATTTAACACCGATTACGTTAGAACTAGGTGGAAAAAGCCCTGCGATTGTACACGAAGATGCCTCACTAAAATTAGCAGCTAAACGTATTGCGTGGGGGAAATTCACAAATGCAGGTCAGACATGTGTTGCACCGGATTATCTCTATGTCCATGAACATGTGAAAGACACCTTCTTGACGCACTTGAAAGAAGCCATTTATGAATTGTATACCGATGATCCGATGTCGAACGCAGAATATACGCATATCGTCAATGACAAACATTTTGATCGACTGCTTCAATACTTGAATGATGGTCACGTCATTCAAGGCGGAGAATACGATCGCGACAATCGCGTGATTGAACCGACTCTCATGACAGATGTTCAACTTGACAGCGCCGTTATGGAAGATGAGATATTTGGCCCGATCCTTCCGATCCTCACTTATTCAGATATTCATACGATTGTTGACGATATTAAAAAGCATCCGAAGCCTTTAGCTTTATATCTCTTTTCAGAGACAGAGCATATTCAGTCTTATGTCATTGATAATGTACAATTTGGTGGTGGCTGTATTAACGATACCATCTTCCATTTAGCAACGCCTCATTTGCCGTTTGGTGGCGTTGGACACAGTGGAATGGGATCTTATCACGGTCAATATAGTTTTAAAGCTTTCACGCATCAAAAGAGTATCTTAAAACAAGCGACATGGTTTGATTTACCAATCCGCTATCCAAATGCCAAAAATGGTTTGAAATGGATTAAAAAATTAATGAAATAATGTTTAGTGACTTAAAAAGAAGGCGATAGATAACGAGTGGGGTGATATTATTGGCAAATGCTCTAGTTGGTATTGCACTTCTTTTTATTCTGGCGAACTTGTATTACTTTTTTACGAACAAACAATATAAACAGAGCTATTTCAGTACCGCTTTATTTCTTAAATTATTCTTCGTCTTACTAGGTGTTACGATCGGATTTACACTAATTTACTACGCGTTATCATTTGGTGACGTCATTTTAGTACATGAAGGGCACTCTGGCGAAGCAATCGATCCTAATTTCTCTGATCTCATGTACTTCAGTGGCACAACCATGTTATCTGTAGGCTATGGTGATATTGTACCTGTTGGTGCTGCCAGGTTCTTTTCATTAATTCAAGCATCTCTTGGCGTTTTGCTGCCAACAGCGTACTTTTTAAAAGCGATGGACAACTCTCAAAACTAATTGATCAAAAAAATGCCGAGCATATTTAATAATAGCTCGGCATTTTTATATTTGCTAATCGATTGTCACACCATCTTTAGCTGCATTAAATGGTAAGGGTTCAATCCCTTTATCTCTCCATAAATCATAAACGTCATCTTTTTTTACGGACTGTTTAACAAAAGCAATGCCACAGTCGCCACCACCAGCACCAGATGTTTTTCCAGCACCTGCGCCTCCAACGCCTTCAATTAAATCGGTTAAGCCTTCTGTTTCAATTGTTACATCACTTATTTCTGCTATTTGATTCAATGCTTTTCGATTTTTACGAATCCCTTCAAAAATCGAATCTATCTGTTTCTCTTTAAATCCAGACACAACCTCTTCAACCGCTTCTTGACTATCTTGCAGAAATTGTTGATAGTCAGTAGGATGGCTTTCTTTAAGCGCTTGAACACGCTCCACCATGGGGCCTGTTTGAGCTGATTTCATCGTCCAGCCGATCAAGAATTGAAGATCATCTAATTCATGTAGAGCATCAATCATAAGGTGCGGCCATTCTTTTTCAACAATTTCACCGACAGCTGCATCTGATGATAATTGTTCTTTAAGCCAATCATGGTCGAAAACACCGTAATGAACCCAACCTCCATAAGTTGCGGCTGCTACATCCGCACATGAGCCATTACCTTGCGCTTTAATATGAGCGATTGAAGCTAATTTAAAAATCAATTCACGATCGATCGCTTTGTCTCTTTTCTCAGAGCATTGTAATAAAGCACTAACAAGCCCTACTGATAGTGCAGCACTTGAACCTAGCCCATATTTTTGACCGGATTTTGAGTCTAATTCACTTGTAATTAATAAATGGATCGGGACATCATCACCGATATAGGCAAAAACCGTTTCTAAAACATGCTTGATAAAGACAAGACGTTTATCATTTTTATCAAACTTAACTTTGCCGTCTTCGAATGTCCAATGAATATCGGTTAACTTCAGCTGCGGTAAATCTAATCGATTTCCTCTAGCTGGTTGAATATCGACTGTTAAATAACGATCGATTGCAGCAACAATACCTGTTTGTCCTTTTTCTGTAATCGCATATTCTCCTGCAATCATTAACTTACCTGGTGCATGCACCATATAACGTTGAGCATTCATGAAGTTCTCTCCCATCATACGTCTAAGTAACGAATACCTGGTCCAATTTGGCATGTATATATTTGATTGACGACATCAATTTCATTTAAGGCATTTATTGTTTTTTCTTTATCTTGTGGCTGACAAACGACTTTTACATTAGGGCCTGCATCAATAGTGTAGTATGCTTCAACGCCTTGTTCTCTAAGCGATTGAACAGCTTCCATCACTCTCATAGTGGCGCTTTGCCAATACATAAATGGTGGATTGGCCCCTAAGGTTGTAGCATGCATTTTTAATGCATTTGCTTCTAACGTTTCACCGAATAACGTGAAATCTCGCTTCGTTATGGCTTGTTTAAGTGTCACCATATCTTCTCTAGCCGCTTTTAACCAGCCGTCATAAAATATTGATGTATCAACCGTACGTTTCATACCTTCTCGACTCAATACCTTCTTTGATTGTGTCGTGACTTCGACTGATAGTACGTTTAAATCCCAATCCTCTTGCTCTAAAACAGGTAACGCATAACAATCTGATCCATCTTCACGTTCACCTTTTTGCCACTCAACAAAGCCACCATAAATCGATCGGCTAGCAGAACCTGATCCTAAACGTGCCACTTGCGACAATTCACGTTTCGTTAAATCCAAACCTATTGCTTTTGTCGCCGCTGCTGCTAGTGCAGCAAAACCAGAAGCAGATGATGCAAAGCCAGCCGCCGTCGGCACATGATTAATTGAGTCAACACGCGCAAAGCGCTGATCATTTGCTAAATCGCGTACTTTATCTAAAAAGCGTGAGATTTTCTCAGTTTCTTCTTCACTTGCTTGTTCATTATTTAAATTAAAATAATCTTGTTTTAAATCGTTATCAAACGTCACCGTCGTATCTGTATAAAAATGATCTAAAGTCATCGATAAACTACTATTTGTCGGTAAAAACAATTGTTCATCTCGTTTACCCCAATACTTTATTAAGGCGATATTAGTGTGTGCGCGTGCTTTGGCTCTCAAAGTCCATCACCTCGTTTGTAATTTGACAATACCACGTTTCGCTGGCGCCCGCTGATTGAAGGGCTTTTTCAATCTCCCTAGCATTGTCTATAGAATCAGCTAAAGCGATCATACAGCCGCCTCGACCCCCACCTGTCAGTTTAGCACCTAAAGCGCCTGATGCTTGGCTGACTTCAACATAATGATCCAAGCCTGGATCACTGACACCGAGTGCTTTTAATTCAAAATGAGCTTGATTAAGCGTCTCTCCAAGCTTGATTAAATCTCCTGATTCCATGGACTCTCTTGCTTTTTTAGTTAAAGTACCTAGCGCTTCAATTCGCTTACGAGTATTTAAATGGTCTGTTTGATATAAAGCTTTAACACTATCGACTGCTGAATGGGTATCACCAATACGACCCGTGTCTGCCACGATTAAGTGGAGCGGTTGTTTGATTTTAACAATATCGACAGGTTGATCCTTCACAAACCATATTGGATGCTCACGACTCGTTGCTTCACGATCAATCCCGCTTGGGGTTCCATGAGCATGTTGCTCAGCCAAGTCAACAAAATCCATCAACGTCTCACGCTGTAATTCGACTTGAAAATACTTATACAAGCCTCTAACTAATGCGACGGCTATAGCCGCACTTGACCCTAGTCCACGTCCTATTGGAATCGTGGACTCCAAGTCGATATCGAAATCAACAGCCTTCTTTTTTAGCTTTTTACATACACCTTTAACACACGTGACAAGCCCTTGCATCTTCTCAGGCATATCTTCTAAGTCACCTTTATAAAAGCGGCTATTAAATTGAATATTTCCTGCTTTTCGCCTAATCTTAGCCATCACGCTGACAGCATCAAAAGGAAGCGCAATAGCGGGTTCATTATAAACGACCGCATGTTCACCGATCAAAATTAATTTACTATGCGCTCGGCCAATTGAACCGTCATTTACTGGTTTGACCATATGTGTGAACTCCTTTGTTGTCATCTTTAGTTCATATTATTTAATCACTAAGGTTTATTTTATTAATGAGCCCAAGTTTGATTCAATCATACTTGCGACAGATAGCTAATTATTTAACCTTAAAAAATGATACAAAACTGTATCATTTTACCGTCAAATTAATAAACCAACCGATTTTAATTATAATCTAGTTAAATTGGCATATCAACTATAAAACATGCAAAGTCTCTGGACCTGAAAAAACTCGTATTCGCAAAGATGAGCGAATACGAGCTTCTGTTGTTCTATAGATAAAGAATAGATGCATAAAAAACGGATACACAGACTATCATATCATCTTAAAAGATACCCTGAAAATTCGTTCACAAATGATCACTCTTCGTGCTGGTCAATAATGTCAAAAATCTTGGTATACGTTGCATCGGAATCATAATCATCTTCACCAACTTTTAATTCCCATGTCAATCTATTCTGATCAGCATCAAAAACAAATCCTTGCACGAGTCCAAATGATTCATTTTCATGCGTCTCATCATAAATTTGATCTTCATGAAGAAACAGATAATAAGGTTTACGTAAACCTATAAAAAACGTAGGGATCTTCATCTCATTAAATGTGTCAGTATAAGCTGGTTGAGATAACTCTTGAAATAGATCTTCATCATTAATGATCAAACCGTCCAGGTCCTCATGTTCAGAGAAATCTTCAACCTGCACGTCTTCAAACCGTACATTCGTAAATTCAGCATCTGGTTGATCCCCCAACATACCTATAACCAAGTGATCACCATCATAGTCAGTCGTTGGTTCTACTAACTCATCCAATATATCCGAGGAACAACCTGCTAATAAAATGCTTGTCAAAGTAAGTAACAAAAAAACGATCGATTTCAACATGAACACCACTTTCTTTTGATTTACGATTGAAGTACTATACGCGAATCTTCCACTACCAATTTTATCAAAATCACACAATGATTGTAAACGTTCACTATAACGAGCTAACCAATTTTCATCCTATATTTTTTATTTGAAATCAAAAACTCGTATCCGCTCTTTTTAGCGAATACGAGTTTTTATAGTTACTTTGCTTGCTTAAAACTTATAATAGATCGAATCTTTATACTCATTGACTAGCTTTTGGTTCAATTCATCACCACCATCTAAATTAGCGCTATAAAATATGGGTGGCTTGTCCATTCCATTTGCCTTCAGTTGTTTAACGGTTTCGACAACGAGTGTGTTAACAACCATAGCACCTATGACTGTAGAAGATGGGCCAACACGCATATCCAGTCCGTCTATTTCACACATCGCATCTCCTATTGCACCGTGATTGTCGATGACAATATCACAATACTGATACATGTTCTTTCCATCTGGGTGACGTGATGTGACTTGAGTTGAATATGTTAGATTGGTTAATCCAATAACCGTCACACCCATCTTTTGAGCTTCTAATGCAAGCTCAATTGTGACAGGATTTCGGCCAGATACCGAGTGAACAATTAAGACATCGCCTGACTTAAATGGTGTCTTTTTAAATAGAGCTGTCCCATAACCGACCAAACGTTCCATTTGGCTTGTATGCGTAATCGGTTCAACATCTAACGTCACACTCTCACCGAAAATCGGATTGATCGTCATTAATCCACCTGCACGATAGTACAGTTCTTGAGTTAGAATGCCTGCATGACTTGCACCGAAAGCAAAGATAGATTGTTTGTTTTCAACAGCTTCTGTTAGTGCATCAACAGCTTTTTTAATATTTTCTGTCTCTTCACGTTCGACAACATCTATTAATTCTTTTATACCTTCAAAATAATCAAACATTTAACCCAACACTCCTGAGAATAATTGTGCTAACCAGCTTGCAAGTGGACCAAAGATAGAGAAGTCGTTACCACCGAATATGAGTAACCAGTTTTGGATCGTTGTCTCATAAACAACAACAGAAATACCCATTAAACCAACCATTACAATCGCACTAACAATTGTACCAATGATCGATCCTTTAAGACCACCTTGACCTTCACCAACAATAGCTGCACCACCCATTTCAAAGAATGATGTGACAACTAAAGGAACTAATAGAACACCGAAAAGGTTTGTTGTATTTGCAATTAAGATCATGATTGTTGATGTTGTCATAGCAACAAGGAAACCAATAATAACTGCATTCGGTTTGTAATTAAATAGTATCGGAACATCGAATGCCGGTATAGCACCTGGAATGACTTTATCTGAAATACCTTGGAATGCTGGAATAATTTGATTAATTAACATGCGCACACCTTGCAACATAACAATTAACCCAGCACCAAATGTTAGACCTTGTGTAATGGCATTAAAGATGAAGTTATCTCCTTCAGCCACTATTTCAGGGGCAACAAAGTACATGATAATAAACACAACAAAGATAACAATTGAACCTGTTACTGAAATCTCACGGAAGAAAGATAGGCTCTTCGGAACATTTAATGATTCAGTCGAACGTTCCTTGTTTCCTACGCGTTTAGCAACAAAACCAGAGATAATACTCAAGATACCAGTTGGGTGACCAATTAAGAACGAGTCATCACCCGTCACATCCCAAATATATCGGCGCATAATCCACGGCATAAATGACCAATACATAGCAGATAAAATAGCCCCAAATACAATTAGACTAATACCTGATAAACCACCTTCAACACCTGCTGCTACAAATATAAATGGGAACCACCACAGCATATGACCGGTAAGGAAAATTGTTTTTACTGGCGTGACGCGTGCAATAACTAAATGCAAAATAAGACCAATAAACATGGCAAGCCCTACCTCACCACCATAATCAGCAAGGAAGGTGACATCACTCAGTGCTTCCGTTACCTCCGCTTCTTCAGCAATTGTTTCTTGGAAAGCATCATTAATCGGTGAAATCGTATCGATAATTAGATTAACACCAACGTCTAAAATGAACATACCAAATGCTGCCGTTAGGGATCCTTTTACAATATCAGCAATATTTTTACGCTGAATAATAAGACCAATTGCTGCAATTAAACCTAATAGAACAGGTGGGTTTCTTAATATATTATCCGTAAGAAAATCTAAAAATGTTTGCATCGTTATCATTCCTTTCTTCTTTATATGGGGTGATCAATTCAATTTAGATCAGATAAATTCATATTCCTTTAGGGTGTCTGCCTTAACCTAAAAAGTCATCTAATGCTTGGCCAACCTCTTCTTTGTCCATATAACGCTGAATCGGATAGACTGGTGATTTTGTAGCTGTCTTTAATTCATCACCGAGTTCTTGACTTGTAAAGACTGCATCGGCATTTGTTCCTTTTGCGGAACTTAAGTCCATATTCTCAACTTCACATTCCACCCCTCTTTCCTTAGCGGCTTTCTCGATTGACATTTTTAAAACAAGTGAAGAACCTACACCAAATCCACATACGGCTAAAAACTTATACATTTCTGTCATCTCCTTTATAATAGTTTTTTTATTTCAGCCAAATCATTGGCTAAAAATTGTTCATACGTTTCATCATTCATCAGTAATTCAGAAATCTCAGACAGTGCCTTCAAATGCGATGTATGATCTACCGCGGCTAATACTAAAAACACTTTCACTGGATTCCCTTTTAAATCGACAGGCTCATCTAAAAGTAACAATGATAGCCCTACATCATTCACTCCTTCACCTGCTTTAGCATGTGGTAAAGCAAAATAATCTTTTAAAACGATATAAGGACCATTCTTTTCAACACTATCAATCATGGCCTGTATATAACTTTCTTCTATAATCCTACTTTTTAATAGGGGATCTGCTGCAACAGCTATCGCTTCTTCCCAAGAATCGAGGCATGAAACATGTTGCATGTAGTCATCTTTTAAATATTCTTTGAGCATATACCTCTATCCTTTCTTTCTATTGATGGCGTGCTAAATAACGATAAATCGATTGATCAGATTGATTAATAAAGATACGTTCCACTTCAGACCTAGATTGCATCATGTCGTAAATACGCCCAATAATCATGCTAATATGTTCCATATCTTCTTTCGCAACACTAATCAATATAATGACATCCACCTTTTCTTTCCCCCAGGTTATTTTCTTTTCATTCACTAATATAGAAATATGCGTTTGGTTCACATATGACGGATTTCCATGTGGTATTGCAACACCCGTCTCAAAAGCCGTTGAAGACATCGCTTCACGCTGAAAAACAGAATCTAAATAGTCTGGATTGACCAATTGAGCATCTACAAGCGGTTTGGTCAAATACTTTAACGCTTCGCTCTCTGAATGAAGATGTGCCCTTTTAATCGTTAGCCTATTTTTTAATGAATGAATCAATGGATGCTCTTCATCTTGGTCATATATTCGATCAACACTGTGCGAGTTGGACTCAAATATGTCATTCATCCTTTGTACCACATCACTTAATTCACGATCTGTCGGAATAGAAGATAGTTCAATAACTGGTGGCCCTGAAATGGTTAAATCAACTGTGGAAATAATAAGGTCAACTTTACTTAAATCAACATTCGCGACTTTTTCTTCAGAAATCATTTCATAAACATGTACACTCGGTAAAAATTGCTTAATGCGTCTTTCCAATATTTCAGTGGTTAATAAGCCGCTTTGACAAATAATCAACACTTTCTTAATATCTCGTTTTCGTTCTAATGCAGATTGAAAGTGAATCATTAAAAAGCCAATTTCATCTTCTGGCATTCGGATACCTAGCTCATTTTCCATATCAACGACAACATACCAAGTTAGGTGAAACATCATGGAATATTGTTTTTTTATTTCATGAATATATGGATTGGTTAACGTAATATCGTTTCTCAACCGAAAAAGCATTGGGACAAGGTGGTGCAATAATCCTGTTTTCAACTGCTCATCTTCTGATAAATCTTCATTCATGATCTTACCAATTTTTACAATGAGTTCGTCGGCTAAATATTCAAAGTATGAATGGCCTTCTAAAACAAGGTCTTGTTTCAAACCGTTTGCGACTAAACATTGATTAAGAAATAAAATATCTTGAGTTGAAAAAACAACATCCAATGATTCTTGTATATGACTGGCAAGATCATGTGCAATATAGTAGGTATCGAGTTCTGTCACACGTTCAAAAATATAACCCGATAACCCTTCAAAATGATAATCTTGACTAACCCTGTAATAGAGTAAACTTAAATTTTCAAACAATTGAATACGATAATATTCAGCTAGCTGATATTTAGTACCGAGTTCTTCAACTGATTGTATCAATACATTGACCGCTTCGTTTGATAGGAATAGTTCATCTTTTATAAACGCGCTATAATGAATTAAACTGTAAGGGGGATTACCAAATAATTTGGAGTAACTGACGTAAAAATACTTACCCCACATTTCTTGAAGCATCCGTTCTGTTACTTCTAATTTGGTTCCTTCGTTATTAAATGAAAAGCTTGATTGACCAATGGAATAGGTTTCTCTGATGGCTTTCATATCTTTTACGATCGTTGACCTGCTAACAAAGTATTGATCAGCTAAATCTAAATAGGAAACGCGCTCTCCTTGAAGGAGACGTTTAAATATGATTTGTTGTCGATCACTCGGTTCTAAATCCAATGTTGCTTGCTTTTCAAGTGTCTGCAATAACTCTGAAACTTTGTTTGTATCTCCATTTAATTTAATACCTAAACCCGTCTTTTTTTCTAAACTTAGCCCTGTACATTTAATAATGGGAGCAAGGCTATTTAAATAGGAGTGAATGGTGCGTGTTGATACGCCTAAATGTTCACTTATTTCTGTTGCTGATAAATAATCATCCGTTCCTACCAACAGATCAATCAACTTTTGCTTGTGTTTTAATGACAACCTCTACTCGCCCCCTTTCGCTTACAATTGCAGTATAACACGATTTTGTAAGCGCTAATATTTAAGAAATCTCAACAATCGATGTTGCAACGAAGTAAACACCTAATCGTTTTTTATATAAAAAAACGATTGGGATTAAGCTTTACGCTTAATTCCAATCGTTCTTCCAACCTGTTCACATCCTACACCTGAGGGTTGCTCATGCCAGATTGCATCAATTGCTTCACGAATAGTTGGTAAAAATGGAGCAGGTCTTCCTATTGTTTGATCAATCCCCATTAACATCTGTTCACTTGTCGCTATACGTTCATCTTTTTGATTTGTCATAATGAATAAAACGTGCAATCGCTTTTTATCATAATCAATCAACTTCACTCTGACTGTTAAGGCTTCGCCCTGATGTGCTTCTTTTAAGTAGCAAAGATGGGTTTCAAGTGTATAAAGCGTATGAGATTCTGCACGAATAAAATCTTTTGTTAAGCCAATCTGTGACATTAAATCATCAACAGCTTCACTAAAGACCGCAGCATATACTGCATCATTCATATGACCATTATAATCAACTTCCTCTGGTTTAACATGTGTATGATACGTCGTTAATTTCATTATTTCACCTCTTTTTATGGCCAATAATCTTCGACTAAATCAATTAATTGGACTAAAAATGCATTCCGTTTATGTTCTAACTCAGCTACTGAACGATCACCTGCATGGGTTTCACATCCATTAATGACGCGTTCTTTTAAATCTTCCGTTAATTCTGGTGCTTCTAATTTTGTCCACGGCAATTTTAAAGCGGGGCCAAATTGTTTTAACATATGACGCATGCCTTCTTTTCCACCTGCTAAGTGAAATGTCATGAAGGGACCCATCTGTGCCCAACGTAAACCTGCACCATAAGTGATCGCTTTATCGACCTCTTCTGTCGTTGCGATGCCATCGTTCACTAAATGCAGTGCTTCACGCCACAAAGCTTCCATTAAACGATCCGCTACAAACCCTTCAATTTCTTTTTCAATAATCATAGGCTTCATATTGGCCGCTTCATATAAATCATGTGCGGCTTGCTTCATTTCTTTTGTTGTTTGTTTGCCCCCTACAATTTCAACCAGTGGTAACAAATATACTGGATTGAATGGATGAGCGACAACAAGGCGCTCTGGATGATCAAGCTTTATTTGTAGTTCGGTTGGCTTAATGCCTGAAGTGCTTGAACCGATAATCGCATCTTTTTGGGCGAATCGGTCAATTTCTTTAAGAACGTCTTGTTTTAAATCAAGGCGCTCTGGCACATTTTCTTGAATTAAGTCAGCATGTTTGACTGCATCTTCGATTGATGAAACAAACCGAATACGCTCATGAGAAGCGTCTGTGTGTAAGCCTAACGATTCAACTGACTCCCATGCCTGTTCAATCACTTCTTTTGTTCTAGCTTCTGCTCCGTCTATTGGATCATATGCCACCACATCAAAACCATTTGCTAAGAAGCGTACAATCCAGCCATTTCCAATCACACCTGTACCTATAATCGCGATTTGTTTATTATTCATGTTTGTTTCCTCCGTTTGGTTGTAATAAATTATACTGGATACGTGCTTCTTGTGGTGTCAAAACTTCTATATCATGCGCATGCAGTTGTTTAACGGCTTGATCAACTAACTGCTCATTCGATGCTAAAACACCTTTTCTCAAATAAAGATTATCTTCTAAACCGACACGCACATTCCCACCTAAAAGTGCTGTTTGGGTAACCATCGGCAATTGCTTGGCCCCTATACTAAAAGCTGAGAAATGACCATTTTCCGGAATTCGGTTTTTCATATACATCAATGTTTCCATATCAGCCTCTGCTCCCCATGGAATACCTAAACAAAATTGATACATCGGATCATTTGAGATCAATCCCTCTTTAACAAGTTGATTAGCAAAACGTAAGTGGCCTGTATCAAACACTTCTAATTCTGGTTTCACACCGCTTTTTTGAACGAGTTTAGCTTGTTCTCGTAACCAATCCGTTGGGCTCATATAAATCATCTGACCAAAGTTTGTGGTGCCACAATCTAATGTACACATTTCAGGTAATAGTTCACCGACAGGTTCATGACGTTCCTTTGGCGTTTGAATGTCCGTTCCATTTCCTCCTGCAGCGGGGGTATCAAGGCTTGGGATAAAATCACCGCCACCTCCTGATGTGATATTAATAACGGCATCCGTTTTTGAATCGCGGATACGATCGACGATTTCTCGATAATGATCAACATCATGACTGACACCTTTCGTTTTAGGGTCACGTGCATGAACATGGACGACTGTTGCCCCTGCTTTAGCTGATTCAATTGCAGATTCTGCAATTTCTTTTGGCGTTACCGGAACATTTGGATTTTTGTTCGTTGTATCTCCAGCACCTGTCACAGCTGCTGTTAACATTACTTTTTTAGTCATGTAATACCTCCTGAAAAATTAACTTTACCGACTAGACGGTTTTTCTGTTTTATACTGTACCATCCGGACGGTTTTTGTTCAAGCTTTTTTTATAAAAAAAAAAGAACACTGTTTATCAAAAACAGTGTTCACAAATGTTTTATGTGGTTATTTTGACTTTGTATACGTTTGAATCCATTCTTGCAAACGGTGATACACTTCTTCTTTTTGCTCAGGTTCAATTTGATACGTTTCAAACAATTCCGATAACCAAATCCCATCTGTTGCTAAGCGAATAATCGTTGCATCAATCGGATCAATCCCATCATTTTCAATCTGATGTTGCCACTTCTCATAGGCTTCGTGTATCGGTTTTAAGAGCGTTGGATCCACCGCTTTTGCGGCTAATAATCCAGCGTGCATTTCTTTTTTGGGATAGCCTTGGTTGAACGTGACGTTTAAAAAAGCTCGCGTCCATTTACCACGCTCCACTGGGTCCTCATTTGCCTGGGTTTCGATCTTTTCTTGATAATTTCTAGCTAGATGCTCAACCATCCCTTCGACTAATGCTTGTTTTGAAGGAAAATGATAGAGGAGTCCGCCTTTACTAATTCCAGCTTCTTTAGCGACGGATTCAAGCGTGAAATTAAAGATCCCTTTTTCTTCCACAATACGTGATGCTGCATTTAATATGTCTATTTGTCTCGATTTTTTTACCATCTTGTCAGTCCTTTACTTTATAAGTCATATACTCTACTCATAGAATATACCAAACAGACGGTACAGTTCAATTCAAATTTAAAAAACCCTCTCTGACATAAGTCAAAGAGGGTGGGGGGAGCTTTAGTTAATTGACAACTGCATCAAAACTTGATTTTGGCTTGCCTTTTTCATCGAAAAGAAATGGCCAATTTATTCTTCCCTTAACAGGAAAATCACTCAACCATGTATAACGATCTGATATACCCCAGAACGTCACACAACTAATATGTTCTTGATATTTTTTAAATAAACCAAAGAATTCTTTGTAGCGTTTAGCTTGCAAATCAAGCATTTCTTCAGTTGGTTTTAAAACATCGGTACGCTTATCTTTAAATGCGAACATTGACACATCCATCTCCGTGATATGGAGTGTCAAACCGAGTTCGCTATATCGTTTAAGCGCTGTATCGATATCATGATAGCTTGGCTCATATAAATTCCAATGCGCTTGTAACCCAATACCTGATATAGGTACATCACGTTTTATTAACCCGTCTACTAAACGATAAATTTTCCCTCTTTTATCTGGATTCGATTCGTTATAATCGTTGTAAAACAGTAATGCATCTGGGTCGGCTTCGTGCGCAAACTGAAAAGCATAATCAATAAAATCCTCACCGATAATCTCAAGCCATTTTGATGGTCTGAGTTCAACGCCTTCATCATCACTAACCGCTTCATTTACAACGTCCCACGCATAAATTCTTCCTTTATAACGTGTCATGACCGTTTTAATATGCTGTTTCATCCGATCCAAAAGCTCATCACGACTCACGTCTTCGCCTTTATCATCTTTAAAAAACCAATCTGGTGTTTGATTGTGCCATACTAATGTATGACCACGCATTTTGATATCATGATCTTCAGCAAATTTCAAAAAACGATCAGCTATTGTAAAATCATACTGGCCTGGCTCGGGATGAATTTCCTCGAACTTCATCTCATTTTCAGCTGTTATCGAATTAAACTGTGTTTTTAATAAATCAGCATCTTGATCAATCGTGTTTTGATTCACAGCAGCTCCGATCAAAAACTCATCCTTGAAATGCTCTTTTAATGCCTTCACATAAAAGCCCCTCTCATGTCATTTCCTTTAACGATAGTCTGCTAATTGATGATTAAGTGATTTCGTTTGGTGATAGACATCTTGATAAAGGTTGAATAATGCTTGATATGTTTTAACGTTCTCTTCAATTGGGGAATACGTCTTATCATAGCTAACAAAATCTTTTGCACAATCTTTTAATGTTGGGTACCATCCAGAGCCAACCGCTGCTAGAATAGCTGCACCCATACCAGGACCTTGTTCATTTGATAGTGTCACAACATCTGCGTTGAATACGTCCGCTTGAATCTGTAACCAAAGATCACTTTTAGCACCACCACCACTTGCAACAACTTTAGAGATCGTTTTACCTTTGTTGCGGAATATTTGAACCGACTCATTTAAGCTAAATGTAATCCCTTCAATTACAGCGCGAGCAAAGTCACCTCTATTATGGCTTGCATGCGCGCCAATAAAGCTTGCACGGATTGCACTATCAGGGTGCGGTGTACGCTCACCGACAATATAAGGTGTAAATAACATGCCTTTAGCACCGATTTTTGATTGCTTCGCTTCGTCAACTAGTGCTTCAAAAGAAATGTCATCCGCAAATGTATCTTTAAACCAGCTCAAGCTATAACCTGCCGCTAAGGTTACACCCATTGTATAGTAGGCACTAGAGTCACCGTGGTTAAAGTAATGCACTTGACCTTGGAAATCTTTGTCGCCTGTTGCTTCATAAGAAAGGACAACACCAGATGTTCCTGTACTGCTCAGTGTCAGACCGTCTTCTAAAATGCCAGCACCGATTGCACCACATGCATTATCAGCACCACCCGCAAATACTTGTGTCGCTGTTGTTAGTCCGGTTTCACTTGCAACATCTTCTAAAATAGTTCCTGTTTTTTCTTCAGAGCCCACTAAATTTGGACACAAGTCAAATGGAATACCCGTTTTTTCACAAACCTCTTTACTCCACTCTTTATCCGCTACATTTAGAAGAAGTGTTCCAGCTGCATCGGAGTAATCCATACTTAAATCCCCGGCTAAGCGATAACGGACATAGTCTTTTGGTAATAAGAAAACGTCTGCCTGAGCAAAAACTTCAGGTTCGTGCTTTTTAACCCATAATAATTTTGGAAGTGTGAAACCTTCTAATGCTGGGTTTTTCGTTAATTCATGTAATCGGTTTAATCCAACTAGTTCTTCGATCTCACGACACTCTGCTGTCGTACGTGTATCATTCCATAAAATCGCGCGTCTTAATGGACGTCTATCTGCATCAAGCAATACAAGACCATGCATTTGTCCTGAGAAACTTAAACCGTCGATTGTTGAACCTGCGTCTAATCGATCCGTTAATTCTTTTAGCGCTGCTTTTGTTTGTTTCACCCAATCTTCTGGATCTTGTTCACTATATCCTGGTTGGTCATGGTAAAGCGGGTAATCTTTTGATACTTCATCGACAACGTCACCTTCTTGAGAGACGAGCAATACTTTTACAGCACTTGTTCCGAGGTCAACCCCTACAACATAACGCATATTTGTGTTCCTCCCTTTTATACAAATCATGCGAATGGTGCTACACTAGCACGATTCGCATGATTGTTTTGCTTATATTAGATGTTTAATAGGTACTGATTCATTTTCGCTTTGATCTTTTCAACTTGACCTGAGCGAATTTCGATATCATCATCTTTTAGGTCAATTGCATGGTTTTCAAGCTCTGCTAGGCTTGTTTTACCTGAAACAATCTTCTGTCCAATATCAGATTTAAATGTCTTGTAACGATCATCAGCGATACCTTCAAAGAAGTTATCATCAATCATCTTCTGAGCAACACGTAAACCGATAGCAAACGCATCCATACCAGCGATATGTGCGTGGAATAGATCTTCTGTTTCAAATGATCCACGACGTACTTTCGCATCAAAGTTCAATCCACCACGGCCTAGACCGCCATTCTTAAGGATTTCATACATAGCAAGTGATGCAGAATATAGATCAGTTGGGAACTCATCTGTATCCCATCCAAGTAATAAGTCACCTTGGTTGGCATCCACTGAACCTAACATGTTGTTTTCACGTGCAACACGTAATTCATGCTCAAATGAATGACCTGCAAGTGTTGCGTGGTTTGCTTCAATGTTAAATTTGAAGTGATCTGCTAAGTCATATTTTTGTAAGAACGCTGTTGCTGTTGCAACATCAAAATCATATTGATGAGTTGTTGGCTCTTTTGGTTTCGGTTCGATTAAGAATTGAGCATCAAAGCCAATTTCTTTAGAGTAGTCAATTGCCATATGATAAAGCTTAGCAAGGTTATCTTGCTCTAGTTTCGTATCTGTGTTTAATAGTGATTCGTAACCTTCACGGCCACCCCAGAATACGTAGTTTTCACTTCCTAGACGCTTACCAACTTCTAAACCTTTTTTAACTTTCGCTGCTGCATAAGCATATACATCAGCATTAGATGATGTACCAGCACCATGAGTCCAGCGAGGATTTGTAAACATATTCGCTGTGTTCCATAATAGTTTTGTTTTGCTATCTTTCATGTAATCTTCCATCATGTCAACAATTGTATCAACATTTTGGTTTGATTCACGTAATGTGTCACCCTCAGGTGCAATATCTACATCGTGGAAACAGAAGAATGGTGCATCAATTTTGTTAAAGAATTCAAATGCAGCGTCAACGCGTGCTTTCGCTAGATCCATTCCTTTTAAGTGATCCCATGGACGGATTGCTGTACCAGCACCAAATGGATCTCCACCGTCACCTGTGAATGTGTGCCAATAAGCAACACCGAATCTCAGGATTTCTTCCATCGATTTACCACCGATTTTTTCTTCAGGGTTATAAAATTTAAATGCGTACGGGTTATCTGAATGACGTCCTTCATACTTTACTTTTGGAATTTCATTGAAATATGCCAAGCCCAAAACCTCCTAATATAGTTTCTTAAGATTTGATAATTGTATTCTATCACGTTTAACTTAGTTAGTCCATTGAATTAACTAAGTTTTTATAAATAATTTTACCGCTTTCATTATTTATTTTTACTATTTAATGAAGAAACGCGATCATACTCTTAAAAGGCAAAGTAGTTTTTAGCATTCTGATAACAAATATCTGTCATGAGTTGTCCTAACATCTGTTTATCATTTGGCACAAGTCCTTCTTCAACCCACTCTCCAACGATGTTTGCTAAAATTCGTCTGAAATATTCATGTCGTGTATAAGATAAAAAGCTTCTTGAATCTGTCAACATACCGACAAACGTTTGTAAATAACTAAAGTGCGCTAAGTCATTAATTTGCCTTTCCATACCTCGCTTTTGATCATTAAACCACCAACCAGAGCCAAATTGTACTTTACCAATACGATTACCTGTTTGGAAATTTCCAATCGTTGTTGCGATGACTTCATTATGGTTAGGGTTCAGATTATAAATAATTGTCTGTGGTAATTGATCGGTCTGGTCAATCGCATCTAACAATTGATTAAGCGGTTTTGCGATTAGAAAATCATCAATTGAATCAAAACCACTATCTTTACCAGCTTGATGATACATTCGCGTATTGTTATCACGAATCGCTCCAATATGAAGTTGCATCACCCAATCATATTCATGGAATAAATGAGCGAATTCGATGATTACAGCTGTTTGGTACTGTGTTTTCTCCACAAAACTTAATGGTATTTGTTTCTTTATTTTCACCATAATTTGATCAAATTGCGAAGTGTGAACAGGTTCAAAATTCAAGCGTTGCATACCAAAATCAGCTAATCGACATCCTGACTCGTGAAAGAAATTAACCATCTTTCTTAACAATACTTTCATTGTTTTTTCATCTGACACTTCTTGATCATAATAAATTTCAATAGCTCTTAGATTTTCGTAAAATGAATCCATATCATATTGAAGTAATGTGTCTGGTCTTAGTGTTGGCAGCACCTTTGTATCAAATTGTGTATCTTTCTCAATTTCACGATGATGACTTAACGTATCAACGGGCGCATCAGTCGTACAAATCGCTTCCACATTCGAACGTTTAATAATTGACTTCGGACGAAAGGCATGTGTTTGAAGTAGACGATTCGTCTCTTGCCAAATGTCTTTTGCAGTATCAGGACTGAGCAACTCATCTATACCGAAATAGCGTGATAACTCTAAATGCGTCCAATGATAAAGAGGGTTACCTAAGGTTTTAGGTACCACTTCTGCCCATTTCATAAATTTTTCTTCTTTTGACGCATTACCTGTAATGTAAGCTTCATCAACTCCAAAAGCACGCATTGCTCTCCACTTATAATGGTCACCTGATAACCATATATCTGTGATTGATTCAAACAGTTCGTTATCTGCGATTTCTTTTGGAGACAAGTGGCAATGATAGTCAATGATCGGTAAATCTTTGGCGTAATCATGATACAACCATTCACTCGTTTCTGACTGCAGTAAAAATTGGTCGTGTATAAAAGGTTTTGACATGGTTTTCTCCTTTCTTATCGATCAAGAATCTCACTCTCACCTAACAAATCATTTAATACAGTTTGAGTAGGTGCTCCTTCCCAATCACCGCTAAATTGGGTGGCATATGCACCCAAAGTCGTTGCTGTTTTCAAACATGTTCTAACATCATCTGTTGATAAGTTATCGAACGGGATTTTCATTAACTCATGTAATAAACCGGCTGCAAAAGCATCACCTGCTCCAACTGTGTCAATAACCTGTTCAACCTTATACGGAGGGGCGCTTATTCGTTTAGAATCAAACGAAGCAACAGCTCCTTCTGCTCCTTTTTTCACTACAATTAATCGAATACCTAAGTCATGTATCGAATCAAATAGATCCAACTCACTCATATCTGAACCGAATAAACAATCAAGCTCTTCTTCTCCCGGCAAAAAAACATCACAGTATGGCAGTAACTCAAATAACTTCTGTTTCGCCTCCTTTTCTGACCATAATTTAAATCGAATATTCGGATCGAATACGACGCGTTTTTCAAGTTCTTTAGCCCGCTTCATAACTGCCTTAGTTAGCTGAAACATTTGCTCATTTAGCGCAGGGGTAATACCTGTAACATGAACAAACTGAGTATCGTGAATCCAGTCATCACTGAAATCAGAAGGTGATAATTGACTCGCAGCTGAGTCTCGGCGGTAATAGTAAACAGCTGGATTTCTAAGTGGACGTTTTTCTTTAAAGTAAATACCAGTTGGATAGTCTGAGGTTTGTTCTACAAAGCTTGTATCTACACCTTCTCCTTTTAACGTTTTTAAAATATAATCACCAAATGGATCAGCCCCTAATTGACTGATCCATCTCACAGAATGATTAAGTCTTGCTAACGCTAAAGCGATATTAGATTCGGCTCCACCAATAGCTTTTGTGAACTGCTGGCTTGATTCAATTCCATTCTCAAATCGTGGGTAAAATAGAACCATGCTTTCACCGAAAGTAACCAATTCGGTCATGTTTAGCACTCCTTTAAGACATCTATATACTGTTTAGCTACTTCTTCAACTGATTGATAATCTCCTTGTTTAACAGCTTTTAAATTGACGAGTTGACTACCTAAACCAATCGCAGACGCACCGTTTTTAATAAACATAGCTAAATTATCTAAATCAACACCACCTGTTGCCATAACATCGACATGACCAAGCGGGCCTTTAATATTTTTAATATAAGATGCACCCATGGCACCTGCTGGGAAAATCTTGACAAATTGACAACCCCATTCATAAGCTGTTTGCACTTCTGTTGGAGTGAGTGTTCCTGGAAAAACAGGAACATGATGATCATTCGCATAATTAATGACGTCCTTAGACAGGTGTGGGGAGACGATAAATTCTGCCCCTGCATCTATAGCAGCTTTGGCATCTTTCTCATTTAAAACTGTACCCGCACCTATGTATACATCATCTTGATTAAAGTGGGTGGTCAATTGTTTAATGTCTTCAGCTGCTCCTTCTTTATCCATCGTCACTTCAATAAATTTAATCCCACCATCTACAATAGCCTTAACAGTCTTTATAATATGTTCACTGGGAACTTGACGGCAGATGGCGACCAGTTTATGTTGTTTCAGGGCGGTTATCATATCCATTTTCAAATCCTCCTATACACCAGAATACGCCATAAATCCACCATCAACCGGAACACTAATACCGGTTACGAAACGACTATACGTATCATCCGCTAGCCAAAGTAGCGCACCATGTAAATCTTCAGGTTTCCCTAAGCGATCCATAGGTGTCTGAGATAATATTTTTTCCGTTCGAGGTGTATAAGAGCCGTCTTCATTCGTTAAAAGCTGACGGTTTTGTTCTGTTAAGAAAAATCCCGGTGCAATCGCATTTACTCGAATTCCCGTTTGACCAAAGTGGACAGCCATCCATTGTGTGAAATTATCTATTCCAGCCTTTGCCGCACTATAAGCAGGCACTTTTGTCATAGGTGATGGGGCGCTCATTGATGACATATTAAGAATAGATCCCTTCGTTTTAAGCAATTCTTTGGTGAACACTTGTGAAGGAATCAATGTCCCCATTAAATTTAAATTAAAGACAAAGTCAAACCCTTCTTGTGTTAAATCAAAAAAGCTTCGTACAGTATCATCCTCAACATCTGCCTCATCATATATTTCATTTGTCGTAGAACCTTCCGGATGATTACCACCCGCACCATTAATTAATAGATCCACCTGACCAAATGTATTAACTACCTCATCTTTTGCTTTTTCTACAACATCGCGCTTCGTTACATCACAAAAAACAGATATTGCTTCTCCACCCTCTTGTTTGATAGATTCTGCAACTTGATCTCCTTTATCTTTCGTTAAATTTAAAATAGCAATTTTCATACCGTGTGTTGCTAATTCTTTAGCCATTGAACCACAAAGTACTCCGCCACCACCTGTCACAACAGCAACTTTTCCTTTTAAATTCGTATGTACAGGCTTCACGATCTCTCCTCCTCTAAACAATCCCAAATACCTTGCATATAAACAGCACCTAAAGCACGGTCATAAAGACCATAGCCCGGACGTGAATCTTCGCCCCAAATCATGCGACCATGATCCGGTCTAACGTATCCTTTGTAATCATGCTGATGCAAAACCGATATCAGTTTTCTTACATCAACACTCCCGCTATACTCTCGGTGATCAACCTCGTGAAAGTCACCTTTTTCATTATGCGTCACATTACGAATGTGAATGAATGGTGCTCGATCACGCTGAATGACCTGATCAAAAATTTGAGGTAAATCATTATCACGATTGGCTCCAAGAGATCCTGAACAAAGTGTTATACCGTTTTCTGGCTCATCAACCGCTTGTAAAATACGATTAATATCCGCTTCATTTTTAACAATACGTGGTAAATTAAATACAGACCACGGTGGATCATCCGGATGAATCGCCATTTTAATATCGCATTCTTTTGCGACAGGAATGACTTGTTCTAAAAAGTAAACAAGATTATTAAATAATCCTTCTTCTGTCATGCCATCATACTGTTCAAAAAGTGTCGCAATATGAGCAAGTCGCTCCGGTTCCCAACCAGGCATCGCATGACCTTTTGATTCTTTTGAAATACGGTCGATCAATTCATTTGGATCAATGCCTTCAACCTTATCTCGTTCATAACTTAAAGCAGTTGAACCGTCAGGTAATGGCATCGCTAAGTCTGATCGTGTCCAGTCAAATATTGGCATAAAATTGTAACAGATTACTTTTACGCCACGTTTACTTAGTTTTCGCATCGTCGATTTATAGTTTTCAATATACTGGTCTCTAGATGGCAAACCTAGTTTAATATCATCGTGTACATTAACACTTTCGATCACTTCTAATTCTAGGTTTGCCTCTTTTGCTTTATTAACTAATTCATCTATATCTTCTTCCGGCCAATCCTCTCCAGCTGGTATATGAAATATACCTCCAACAACGCCTGTCATGCCTGGGATTTGTTTGATATAGTTTAACGGAATCTTATCATCGCGACCAAACCACCTAAATGTCATCTTCATGGTGAGATGCCTCCCTTTGTTTTAATAAATCGTTCGTTTGTGTTGATCATCAATGCCCGATTTACGATAGAAATACGTATTAATGATGTCACGCCACTCTTTAGCCATATACAGCTGGTGATCCAGTCTTTCGGATACATCTTTAAAACGTCTTTCATCAACTTTATTTTTCAGTTGTTGCCAATCATCGATCATGGCTTCAACCTGCTCAACACCTTTAAAGTGTGTATCATAAATATGTTGAATTACGGTTTTACCACTCTTTAACTGATGCGTATACGGAACATGATGGAAAAATAACAACAACTCATCCGGACACGACTCAAGCGCATTATAGACATCACGGTTTACGGGATGATATTGTCCTGCGTATCCTGTACCTGTTTCAATCGTACGATCGACACCAATTCCGTCTCGATCTGCAAAATGATAGGTTCCCCAAGCCATATACTCATAACCATCAATATTAGGACCATAATGGTGACTCACATTCACCATCCACCCAATGCCAAGTGGCGAGGTGTAATTTTCATAAATCTCCCATGAAGGCATCACCATCTGCATGATGTGATCAACAACGTGATGATCACGTCCAAATGTTTGCTTAGTCCATTCCAGTGCGATCGCTTCAGCCGATAAATCCGGATTCCAAATTAATCGACCATAACCATATAGATTTAATTGAGCCATTGTATGACCTGTCCAATTATAATCATTACCAACATTTGAAACAGCGACAATGCCTGAGATCGATTGATCAAATACGTCACCACTAACGATATCCTTTACCTGTGTACCTTCACCTTTGGCTTGTGTATCAAAGGCTAGTACTTCTTTCCATTGAGGAATTAAATACACAAGATGACGTTGTTGGCCTAAGTATTCTTGTGCAATTTGAAATTCTAAAAATTGATTCGTTTTTTCTAGTCCACCAATTAATGGTGAAACAGGTTCACGGACTTGGAAATCCATCGGTCCATTTTTAATTTGTAACACCACATTATCTTTAAACTGACCATCAAGTGGCATAAAATGATCATATGCAGCTCGCGCCCGGTCTGTTTTACGATCACGCCAATCTTGTTTACAGTTATAAACAAAACAGCGCCAGATGACGATGCCACCGAACGGTGCTAACGCATCAGCTAACATGTTTGCCCCTTCGGCATGATTACGATCATATGTAAACGGTCCTGGTCGATTTTCAGAATCAGCTTTCACCAAGAAACCACCTAATTGAGGGACACGCTTATAAACATGTTGAACCGTTTGTTTCCAAAATTGAATCACTCGCTCATCTAATGGATCGGCTGTATCTAACCCTCCAAATTCAATTGGTGACGCATAATTAATACTTAAGTACATCGTAATCCCATATTGATTGAAAATATCAGATGTCTGTTTAACCTCATCTAAGTACTTATCCGTAATTAAATGTGACTCAACTTGATGAACATTGACATTATTAATCGTTAAAGCATTAATGCCTACCGAGCTTAACAATCGAGCATAATCATGGATACGAGCTCTGTCTTTTATAAATTGATAATCATCATAGAAAAAGGATTGGCCTGCATACCCTCTTTCCACATCACCATTCATATCATCCCAGTGATTAATCATACGAAAAGCATTTTTAGGCGCTTCATAACAATCCATTGTGTTCAATGGTGTTTCTGATTGTATTTCTCTTAATATGTGGAAAATACCATATAAGACAGCTCGACTACTTCCTCCTGTTAAAGTAAGGCCTGAATCTGTTGATTTAACCTGAAAACCTTCTTTAGCTAAGTTCGAATCCACATTAATTACAAATGAACCACCGTTTTGGCTTATGTTAGGCGAAAATCCTACCATTTCAAACATCGCTAACTGAATTTCTTCCAAAGCACGATCTATAATCACATCACGATTGCAGTCTAAATGGATGGATGAAAAATAACTTAATACTTTTTTTTGATAACCTTCATCTCCAATAGATCGATATTGAAGCCAAGCGCGGTAACTCGTCAGTTGGTCTTCTTCTAAACCATCCACAAGCCTTTCATTTTTTCGATACATAACGTTCAACCCCTTATTTAGAAAATAAAAGCGTCAAAAGCTAATAAATAACTTTAGACGCTTTTTTTATTTGTCATTAACCTTTTACGCCACCAATTGTTAAACCTTTAACGAAGTATTTCTGTAAGAATGGGTAAACACAAATAATTGGGACAGATACAACAACCGTCATGGCTGCTCGGATCGATTGTGGCGTAACCGTATCCTGTTGCCCACCTATAGCATCTGCGAAGGCATCTTGTGCACTCCCTGAGTCAAAGGCAGCATTCGAGTTACTTAATACCTTCATTAACTCATATTGTAACGTTGACAATTCAGGGAAGGAGGAGTTGTATATAAATACATCAAACCACTGATTCCACTGAGCAACGGCTACGAATAATGAAACAGTTGCGATAACGGGTAAAGCAAGTGGAAGTGCAATTTTGAAGAATTGCACAAATTCTCCCGCACCATCCATACGTGCTGATTCAAATAGTGTCTCAGGTAAACCTTCAATAAATGAACGAATAACGATAACGTTAAATACACCAATTAGTGTCGGGAAAATATAAATCCAAAATGTACCGATTAATCCAAGCTCACGGTGAAGTAAATATGTTGGAATTAAACCCGCATTCATATACATTGTTAAAACAAATGCTAATGTTACAAATTTACGTAAAATGAAGTGAGGTCTTGAAATCGTGTAAGCAACCATAGCTGAAGCAAGTACACCTAAACCAGTACCAATCACCGTACGCATGACTGAAATAAAGCCTGCTTGTATAATTTGTGCATTATTGAATACGTGCTCATAATTATAAAGTGTAAACTCACGTGGAAGTAAGTGTATACCACCACGGACGGTATCAGTTGCCGCATTTAGTGAGATTGCAAATGTATTTAACATCGGATATAACATAACCACGACTAGTAAAATCATAAAGATGACATTTATGGTGTCGAAAATGAGGTCATCAACTCCACGTCTTTTTCCAGCTAACTTTCTTAAAATATCCATGATGTCCCTCCTCTAAAATAATCGAGCTTCGCCAAGTTTTTCTGCAACCTTATTGGCACCAAATAAGAATATGAAGCTGACCACCGTTTTAAACATTCCGGCCGCAGTTGCGAGTGAGAAGTTGGCCATTGAAATACCATAACGTAAAACAAATATATCAAGGTTTTCTGCATAGTCCATATTCATTGGATTCATCAGTAAGTATTGCGCTTCAAAACCAGACTCTAAAATATATCCAATATTCATAATCATTAAAATAACGACAACTGTTCTGATACCTGGTAATGTAATAAACAAAATACGTTGTAATCTTGAAGCGCCGTCGATTTCTGCTGCTTCATATTGTTCTTGGTCGATCATGGTGATCGCAGCTAAGTATATAATTGAATTCCAACCAACCATTTTCCAAACATCTGCTGCACCAATGACACCCCAGAAGAACTGACCAACACCAAGCCACATAACGGGTTCGTCAATAATACCTAAGTTCAAAAGAACAATATTGACAATCCCATCTTCCATTGCCAAAGCAGATGATACTAAACCTGCTACAACAACCCAGCTTAAAAAGTGAGGCATATAACTAATTGTTTGAACAACACGTTTAAACGTTACACTTCGAAGCTCATTTAATAGAACGGCTAGCGTAATCGCTGTCACAAACCCTAATACAAGGTTGATTATACTCATAGCTAGCGTATTTCTCATAACTTCCAAAAATCGATCATCTGTGAATAAAAATCGGAAGTGATCAAACCCAACCCACTCCGACTCTAGAAAACCTCTAGCTGGTCTGAAGTCTTGAAACGACATGACCCAACCACCGAGTGGCAAATATTTAAAGATGAATAACCATAGTAGAAACGGGATACTCATCCACATTAATTCTTTTTGTTCACGTGCTTTTTTAAAAAAATGTTTAGCACCTTTCTTGGGTCTTTTTCCTTTTAATTCTTTTGTCACGCCTAAAGGATTAACTGGTTGTCCCAAATCATTCGCCCTCCTTAGAATACTTTTTATAAATAACTAATTTAGAAAAATAAACCTACTGGCTTATGTAAGCGAGTAACCATTTAAGAAATTTTGCGCCTCTTAAATCAATCCGCCTATTTTTCCAAACTAATTTGAAATAGACTTAAGGTTACACATTTTTTATAAAATAAGGCTTGTAGCAAGCGGGGGGGGTGCCTGCTACAGCCTTATTCTATCAATTGTTAATCGGCAAATTGCCAGTTCCCATCTAGACGTTCTTGAACAACTCGTGTGAAGTATTCCTCATATGCCTCTACATCCAGAGAACGATACGCTTCAACAAATTCATTCCACTCATCATCGAAATCTTCAGGCTCTGCTAAAACAATTCGAGGATAGTGACGCTTTAAGACCTCATCAGAACGTTCTTCAAAGATTTGTGGATCAGAACCTTGCTCTACATTGGCACTCCATGCAGGGAACCAAGGACGATCTTGTGGTGCTGCAAATAATTCAGAGAATGTATCAATATCATAAGCTTCAAGATATTCCATATCATCTTCATCATATTCAGCTAATGCAACTTCTGGCTGACGACGAGGTTCAACTGCATTTCCATCTGAGAATGAACCGTTAATACGTGGCCAATCCCATTCAAATGTCGTCATACCGAAATCTTCTCTCCAGTCTTGATCACTAGTAAGTTCAATTTGCTCATCAGTTCTGTAGTAACGACCATCTTCATCAACTTCGTAGTGCTCGCCTTCATAGCCCCACATTACTTTACGTTGGTTCTCTTCTTTAATTAAGTTATCCCAGAATTGGATAATACGCTCTGGATTTTCTGCATCCACTGTAATACCAACACCGCGGTTTTGTGTGAATGCAGGAGGATCCATGTACTGATCTTCAATGCTTTCATCAAATGTGATTGGAAGTGCAATGTATTCTTTGTCTGGATCACCCATATCTTCAATCGCAATACGTGCTTGAGCGAAGTTCCATCCATAATCGAAGAACCCTAATACACGGCCTGATGATAATTTCGCTAAATAATCATCATAGTTCATAACGAACATTTCTTGATCAATATAACCTTCAGCATTTAATTCATTTAGTTTTCTTAAGTAGTCTTCAGCATACTCTGAATCACCATAAACATTTGCCTCATGTGTATCCATATCAACGATGACACCACCGTCATTTGGATAACCAGCTAAGTGCATTGGTACGTTTGAGAATACGAAGAAACTTGTATCATACGTTAGTCCAGTGAATGGCACTGTGTTCATACCATCAATCTCTGGGTTTTCATCTGCATAATCTGTGATTAAGTCAAAGTATTCATCAAGTGTGTTTACTTCTGGGAAGCCCGCTTCTTTCAAAATACCACGTTGCATCCAGAAAGCACCTTGGTCCGTGTTAGGGATCGGTTGGTATTCGTTAACATTCGCACCAAATGGAATGTAATAAATATTTCCGTCTGGTAATGTGAAACGATCGATATAATCGTCGTACATTTCTAAAATATTTGGACCATGTTCTTCTAATAAATCATTTAACGGAATAAAAGCGCCTGCATCTAATAACATATCTAGACCAGCTTGTGGTGCGATCGTATCTGGATATTCACCACTAGCGACCATAACACCGATACGTTCGTTCAAGTCACCTACTAAGTGCTCAACTTGGAAGTTAACCCCAGTTTGCTCTTCAAACAAAGCACCTAGTTCTGTTTCATTTGTATGCAAATCCTGACCTGATGTTGCATTGAAGAAGTGATACGTGACAGGTTCGTCTGATACTTCTTCACTTGTTTCCTCATCTGTTGATTCGTCATCATCTGTTGCAGCAGCGTCATCATCGTTACCACATGCAACGAACAACAGCATGAAACCGACTAACATGAACAACAAAAACGATTTCTTTTTAACCACTTGATTACCCCTTTCTTTTTAGAAAAGTTATTTTTGCTCCCTTTTATGAAAGCACTTTCATTATAGCGCTTACAAAGATGTTATTCACCACTACAAACTAAAGTGCTATCCCTATAAATTATAGATCAAATGGTTAGATTATTCTTCAGTGCCTGCCCTGTCTATGATTGACCGTTCATTCCTTCCCTAATTTTCTATACAATTCGTTCATTAACGATTTAAATTTGGGATTGTTTTAATCGAAAAACGACATTTTTCATTAATTTTCATCAATAAGTCCACTCTGTTTAGATAATGTTTTAAAAACTATAGATTTTTGAAACATTAAAAAACATCACCCATTGAGTAAGGTGATGTTTTAAAAAGATTAATTTTTGGGTAGTTGAATTGTAATTCTCGTTCCTCTTTCAGGTTCTGTTTCAATATTAAAAGAAAAGTTATCTTTATAATACAACTTTAAACGATAGTAAACATTTTGAACACCGACATTTTCACCCATATCTTCTGGGTTGTCTAGTTGTTTTAAGATAGTTTCTAATCGATCTTCTGGAATACCTAAACCATTATCTTGAATCATAAAGGTAATCACATCATTTTCCTCTTTAATACGAATGGTGATTTTACCTTGATCTTTAAGGGGCTCAATCCCATGTATACTCGCATTTTCAACAAAAGGTAGGATCGATAAGTTTGGAATCTTAGAATCATAGATCGAATCATCGACATCAACATCAAACGTTAACTTATCTCCGAAACGGTACACTTGAATTTCTAAAAACGCGTGTATTAGGGTTAATTCATCTTGAATCGTCACCCATTCACGTCCCCAAGTGATCGCATTTCTAAAAATACCTGCCATATTTTCGATAATATTAGCTGTTTCGGTTTCTCCTTTAATCAAACTACGCATTCGTATTGTCTCAAGTGAGTTAAAGAGAAAATGGGGATTAATTTGACTTTGTAAAGCACTTAATTGAGCTTGTTTTTCTCTTATTTCTAAATCTTTCTTCTCTAAATTAGAAATAAACACCTCGTTAAATAACTGATTAATTTTACGTGTCATACGATTGATTTGACGTGTCAATTGACCGATTTCATCTTTTGATTTCACATAAGGGTATTCCTCAAAGTGTTGTTTTTCAATATTTTTAACATGATTCAATACTTTATCAATTCGTGAATGAATGGATTTAGAAATGAAAACGATAATAAAGGTCGGTAAGATAAAATTAATCAACCCCAAAATAAATAAATACCAAGTTGATTCCATTAGTTCATCCGTAAAAGTTGAAGAATCCACAACACCTACAATCTCCCATTGATCTAAGTAATCATCTTCGATCGTTTGACTTGAGCTCATATACTGATCCGGTAATTCTGCCTGATCAAATGAGATAAGATCAGATTCCCATTCGATCGAGTCATGACTAGAATACACAATATGTCCATGGCCATCCAACAAGAACAAATCCCCTTGTAATGTGACATTATCAAAAACTTGTTCTATTGCCACATTATTAATATCAATACGGATGAATTTTTCAAAGTCATGGAACAGATGATAGTAATCTAATTCTTTAAATAGAGATAGATTAATATGGGACTGCTCTGATGTTTCTCGATATAAATACGGGCGATCTGTCCCTTTTGTCTCATTATACCATTCTGTATTAAGTGTCTCATTTGTTACAGGATGCACACCGCCTGTGTAAATAACCGTTGGATTATCTGTATAGAAATTCAATTCTTGAATCGAGTTATAAAGCGGCATCGATGTCCCTAATTGCCTGAGTACGTAATTGTAAGCTTCAACATAATCGATTGCTGATTCATATTCAGTATCAAAGAAGTTGTATAGACGCACATCTAAATATAAAGTTGTCGCCATACCAATCGCTTGATCAATAAGCCTTGTGAATTCTTCTTTTGTTTGATCAACGACTAAGTCAACATCCGTCTGCTTCTGTTCAAGAAAACGTTCTGTCGTAATCGAATAAAAAACAGTGTTCGATACGACGATTGGTAAAAAAACAGACAAAAAATATACAATTAAAAATTTGTTGCGTAGCTTTAAATCATTAAAGGACTGCATCAATTTCTTCATATAGACCGCCTAACGCGATGCGATTATTGTTGTTGCATCGCAGAGAAAATTTTATCTTTTATTTCTTTTCCTCTCAGTATAGGGGAATCTTGATTATTTTCAATCCGTTTTTTCTTACGTTCGAGACGTTTAAAGGCATGTGTTGCATTCCACATAATCAACCAGGCAATAATACTCACCGAATAAAATGGAATCAAACCTTGTATTAACAACATAATGTAAGCACCAATACCTAGAGCAATAGCAGATGATAACAAGGCAAGCGGGTTGGCCAAAGCGAATAGAATCGTGGATTTATAGTATCCCATTAGCGGGCCCTTATAATGAACATATAAAGGAAACAAGAATAGGACAAGTAACGCAAAAATGATAACCGTGATATACCAAAACACAGATATAATCGTATGTTCAACTCCAGAAACTTGACCTAAATATTGATAGTTAAAGAAAATAATATAACCCATAACCACAAGTGGATAACCTAAAAGGTTAGCACGTAAAAATTCTTTTTTATACGTTTCAAAAAACGTTTGGATAATCGGGTGATCAGGCTCGTTCATCAGCCATTTACGCATCACTGTATATAAACTGACAGTAGCCGGAAATACACCGAATACAATAAGCCCTAAAACAGAAAAAACGAGCCATAATATATTTACGTAAGCCAATCGCCAAATCCATTCTAGCGTTCGATAGAATCGAGTCGATACAAAACCATAGTTATTATCCATAAGATCGTCTCCTTTATAACCACGCTTCAAGTAACTTAATGGCTGCTTCTTGATGTGGTGATGTTTGTGCAACCGCAGCAACTAAACCGTCTTCAGTTGTGAGTCCCGTGTCTTTAGAAAATTGCTGCTCTTCTGTTAATTCAATCATATATAAATGTTCATCTGTTTCATCTTCATTTTCCATCGTATATTGTTCGATAACATGTGAATCTACATCGTCTTTTAATACGTCAAGTGACGCAAGGCCATATGGGTCCAATAGAGCTTGATCTAAAAAGCGATCCACAACATATAAATCTACTTCTTTATCAATTAACTCAATAGTTAATCTGTCAAAATTAGCCATGGACAATGTGACATTAACTGTGACACCATCATCCATTTCACTTTCTAATAGATCTTCTACATACTCTTGCATCTGCTCCTCATAATGAGGTGCAACACTCGTTAAAAATAAAATTTCTAATACATCAGGATCGTGATTCCCTTCTTGTGCATTCGTTACACAACCCGTTAAAAATAAAATGCTTGTTAATAACAAGACAATCGCACGTTTCATATCGTTCACCTTCCTAAATTGACAAAACTACGTCATGATATAAGCGAAAAACGGCTGAATATACCAAATAACAATTGTATAGACGACAAAATAAACAACGATCAACGTTAAATGTGCTTTAGATGACCGATTTTTTTGTTTTAACTGGCGATACCTAGAAATGGTAACACTTGTAATCGCGATCCCTAAGAGCAAATGCAAGAGGTCTCGTTGCTCCGTAAAAAAATAATACTGTAAAACAAGCAAGTAAACGATCAAAACAGCAAATACGAGTTTACGATCTGTTTGCATAGGTCAAAACCCCCTCACACACAATAATTTTTCTATTCTTATTGTACTACTATAACACGAAATGAAGCGCTTCCAAGCAAGAGAAAATAAAGGAGTTATTTTAAAAAATATAGGTGCAAATTTAAGCGAAAAATAGCTCCTCATACAATCTATAGTTTTTGCACTAAAACCTATAGATCATCCCCTATAATTTAAGCGCTTTCTTTTGTAATATGAAGATGATAACTTGTGTAAGATCTGAAGGGTTTAGTCCGTCACAATCGCAAGCTAAAACATGAATAATCACATTTAGAAGGAACGTTCGTCATCTACATATTTCTACAATATGAAACCCATCCTTACCAAGTTTAGACGATCGTTAATAACTTCTTATCAAAAGGGAGCGATGAAATGAAGCAAGGTGCATATGAAACAGGTCACTACCGAAATCTTTTCACAGAGTTTGACATCGATCCAAAATTAGTTGATGAAAAAGTTCAAAAAACTTGGGATCAACTTTTCACCAACCAATACCCTGACTATCAGATTTATTTTGAAACAGACGATGGCATGGGCTATATGGTTGATACTGGTAATGATGACGTGCGAACTGAAGGGCAATCATATGGCATGATGATGGCTGTTCAAATGGATCAACAGGAAGTGTTCGATCGAATTTGGAAATGGTCGAAAACTTACATGTATATGGACGAAGGTATACATAAAGGGTATTTCGCTTGGTCTTGTGCATTAGATGGAACGAAGAATGCTCACGGGCCTGCACCTGATGGTGAAGAGTACTTTGCGATGGCACTCTTTTTCGCGTCCAATCGTTGGGGAGATAAAGAAGCTCCATTTGATTATTCAAAACAAGCAAAAGCTCTCCTTCATGATTGTGTCCATAAAGGCGAAAACAATGACGGGCACCCTATGTGGGAACCGAGTAATCATTTAATCAAATTTGTTCCCGAAGTGGATTTTTCAGACCCGTCTTATCACATCCCACATTTCTATGAATTATTTGCAGAGTGGGCGAATCCTGAAGATCATGACTTTTGGAAAAAAGCAGCCGAAGCAAGCCGTGATTATATTCGACTAGCTGCCCATAATGAAACGGGTCTTTCTCCGGAGTATGCATTTTACAACGGGGAACCTAACCATATAAGAGGTTTTGGTGATTTCTTCAGTGATTCTTATCGAGTAGTTTGTAATGTGGGGCTTGATTATGAATGGTTCAGACGATCGAATACACCAACAGAAGTAAATGAAAAGGTACAAGCCTTCTTCAAAGACATACCTGTTGAGGATTATCGTCGTTATACAGTTGATGGGAAACCTTTTGAAGAAAAATCGCTTCACCCAATCGGTTTACTTGCTTCACTCGCGATGGCTTCACTTGCAACAACAGGTGAGCTTCAGAAGCATTATGTAGAAAAGTTCTGGAACACACCTCTTAGAACGGGTGAGAGACGTTATTATGATAATTGTTTATATTTCTTCAGCTTACTATCATTAGCTGGAAAATTTAAAATATGGAAATAAATAATGGAGGTTATGACTATGAAAATTCAAAATCCAATTCTTACTGGCTTTAACCCTGATCCAAGCATTTGTCGAGCAGGTGATGATTATTACATTGCTACTTCTACATTCGAGTGGTTTCCAGGTGTCAGCATTCATCACTCAAAAGACTTAAAAAATTGGGAACTTGTATCCCGCCCATTGAACAGAAAATCAATGTTAGATATGAAAGGAAACCCTAATTCTGGAGGTGTATGGGCACCTCAAATTTCTTATCATGATGGGTTATTCTGGTTGATTTACTCAGATATTAAAGTAACAGATGGACAGTGGAAAGATGCGCATAACTACTTAACAACTTGTGAAACAATAGATGGTGAGTGGTCAGAACCGATTCATATGAATAGTTCTGGATTCGATCCATCACTATTCCACGATCCGAATACAGGTAAAAAACATTTTGTCAATATGGTATGGGATCACCGCCAAGGTCATCACAACTTTTACGGAATTGTCCTGCAAGAGTATGACCACGACAAACGTAAACTTGTAGGTGAAGAAAAGATCATCTTTAAAGGAACAGATGTTAAATTAACAGAAGCACCTCACCTTTACTACATGAATGGTTATTATTACTTGCTAACAGCTGAAGGTGGTACGAAATTCGATCACCAAGCAACCATTGCTCGGTCTAAACAAATCGACGGGCCATACGAGGTACATCCAGATAACCCAGTGATCTCATCATGGGCTCACCCTCGTATTACCTTACAAAAAGCAGGACATGGCTCTTTTGTTAAAACACAAACTGACGAATGGTTCTTTGTTCACTTAACAGGACGTGTACTACCAAAAGAATCAGAACCATTACTCGACCCACGTGGTTTCTGTCCACTTGGACGTGAAACAGCGATTCAACAAGTTGAATGGCATAACGATTGGCCGTATATCGTTGGCGGAAACTATCCACAAGATGAGATAGAAGGCCCTAACATCGACGAACAACCTGTTCAACAAAAACCTGTTAAAGATGATTTTGATAGCGAAACGTTATCTCTTGATTTCCAATCACTTAGAATTCCATTAGGTGAAGATATTGTATCGCTTAAAGAAAGACCAGGACATTTACGCTTATATGGACGTGAATCATTAACGTCACTATTTACACAAGCTTTAATCGCAAGACGTTGGCAAGATTTCCAGTTTACTGCTGAAACAAAAGTTGAATTTGATCCAAAACACTTCCAACAAGCTGCAGGTATGGTCAACTACTACAACACTGAAAACTGGACTTACTTGAATGTGACACACCACGAAGAAAAAGGTCGTGTCCTAGACATCATGGTTCTTGATAACGAAGACTTCTCTCAACCTTTAAAGGATCAAGAAGTCGTTTTACCTCAAGATGGAAGTGCTGTTTACTTACGTGTTGAGGTAGACTATAACACGTATCAATACAGCTATAGTTTAGACGGAAAGACTTGGAACGAAATTGGTCCAGTATTTGAATCGTACAAACTATCAGATGATTATATTAAAGGCGGCGGATTCTTTACTGGTGCATTCGTCGGAATGGCAGCACAAGATACATCTGTTAAGAAACAACCAGCTGACTTTGATTACTTTATCTATGATCCAAAAGCTTAATCGTTAAATTTACCAAATAAGAATATTTTGTTATCCCCCCAAAATAACAATATAGAAAAGACCGTCTCTTAAATTTAAGAGACGGTCTTTGTTTATTGTAAAATTTGTTGTCTGTAACGTGATGGTGTATTCCCTTCAATTTTTTCAAATTGAGTGACGAAATAGTCTGGACTTCCGAACCCAACAGCTTCTGCTACTTCATAAATACGCAGGTCTGTTTGTCTTAAGATTTGTTTTGCTTTATCAATTCTTACCTTTAATAAATAATCTTTAAAATAAATGCCATATGTCTTTTTAAATAATTGTCCTAAATAAACAGGGTTCATATAAAATTGATTAGCAATTTTCTTCAATGTCAAATTTTCATCATAATGTTGGTTAATAAATCGTTTAACTTTATAAATATCTCCTTGATACACTTCTTTATTAAGGCGAGCGAGAAGCGTACTTGCTTGAATTGCATAATTTAATATAATGGCTTGAAGTTCCTCAAGTGTCTTTTTCGGTGAAAATTGATTCACAATTGAATCAAGTTCTGTCATTAATGCGTTATGACCAACTAAATGATGTATTGTCGTCTCAAGTTCTTTTTCCAGTTGAAACATAAAGATCTTGATAACATCAATGGGTGCAGCAATACGCCTTACATCTTCTGAGAATTTTTTAACCTGTTCAGAAATAGCTTCATGATTATTCTCTTCAATCTTTTCTAATAAGCGACGTATATGTTCATGATCGAGTGATTCATTACGATCAACCGCTGATGCCACTTTTTCACTATACATAAGTGGTTCATCACCGAGCTGACAAAACCGACGCTCACTTGTTAAAAGTGCCGTCTCATAAGAAGCAATTAAACCTTCCACGCCTTTTTTTATATCACCTGCAAACAGAAAGAGGGTACGACTCAGTTCTTGTTCAAGATAACTTTTTAATCGTGATAAAAACCAAGGCATTTCATTAATTTGTTTTGGTAAATGATTTTCTTGAAAGACAACGCCGAATCCATCTCGTTCAAAGGGATGCATGAAGATAAATTGATCGCCAATGAAGTTTGTAATCGCTCTTGATAGCTCTTCATCCATGCGATCACTGATTAGTCCGTCTCGAAATTCAATCATCACATAGCATGATCGTTTCTTAAATCCACCAATTAATGTGTTAGCCTCAGCCTCAGTTGGTTTTTCGCCTTCAACGATTAAACGTTGATACATACTAAAATTCATAATACGCTGACTAGCTTGTTCTTCATGTCGTTCTTTTTCAATTAGTGGACTTAATTCAACAAATACAGCTTCCAATTCTTTTTTGTCAACAGGCTTCAAAATAAAATCCGTTACCCCTAAGCGAACAGCACGTTGCGCATATTCAAAGTCACTATAACCACTGACAACAACAAATTTTGGTACTTTATCAGCTTTTTGTTTAACACGGTCAATTAATTCTAATCCATCGTAAACAGGCATTCTAATATCGGTTAAAACAACATCAGGTTCTTCTTTTAATATGACCTCTAAGGCATCTTCGCCATTGCTCGCTTCTCCCACAACTTCATAATTGATTTTATCCCAATCAATTAATGCAATAATACCCTTTCGGACAAATTGCTCGTCATCAACTAGTACAACTCGATTCATGATAAACCCCCTCTTCATTGTAAGCGTTATCATTAATAGCGAATAAATAGCCGCTTACCCATTCATAGTAAACAGCTATTTATTCAACTAACTTTTAAGAAGCATTTGACTTAATTTAATCATTAAACAAAGAAAAAGTCAAGGTCATGTTGATTAGGAGTTATTTTACATCTGTCAAACTCTATAGTTAATGAAGTGTAAACTATAGATTTTACCTCACATACAGCGCTTACATTTTAGTAAACTCATAGTATATTCCGCTGAAGGAGTGACGTTTTATGAGCGTACTGGTTAAAGATGTGACCGACTATTTACTAGCTGATATAGATTTGCCAATAGATACAGTCGATACATTACAATTTGGCGATTCTTCGCAGTCTGTCTCAAAAATTGCGATTTGTTTCATGCCGACTTATGAAGTGTTGGAAGAAACGATCAATTTAGGAGCTAACTTTCTTATTTCACATGAGGCGCTTTTTTATCACCATACAGACACCAAAATTTTTGCATATGATCCCATTGTTCAGACCAAACAAGATCTAATTAAAGAATCTGGACTTAATGTATTTCGTTTACATGATGCTATTCATAAAATGGAACCTGACATGATTACTCAATCGATCGTTCAATCACTTGAGTGGGAGGAAGCCATTATTGAGCGATTACCCGTTGCAACCATTATCGGTGGTGTTGATTTAAGTGTAGAAAGTGTATTGAAACACATTAAGAAGAAGTTAAATATTGATTCCGTCAGATATAGCGGACACTTAGATCAAAATTGTCAAAGAATCGGTATCTTTGTCGGATATCGTGGAGGAAGTCAACAAACACTCCCTTTGATCTCAAAATATGATTTAGACCTTGTCATTTATGGAGAAGGTCCAGAATGGGAAACGCCTGAATATGTTCGAGATGCGAGCTATGTCGGTGAAAATCGAGCGCTTATTTCAATTGGGCATATGGAAAGTGAAGTGCCAGGGATGATCACTCTCAAGGAACGATTAAAAAAGCAATTTCCACACACCCCTATACACTTTATCGATCATCCGACTTGTTTAAAAACGTTTTAACTAGTACTATTTTAGGTAGTTTCACGAATATGAATAAAGGAAGATGACATCTTGAAAATACCTAGCGCAATCGTTATGGATCTTGACGGAACCTTATTAACAGACGATAAACGTATCCCTAAAAAGACAATTGATATTTTAAAAGAATTGAAAGAACAAGGTATATTGCTCATATTTGCAACAGCTAGACCACCTAGAATTACTCGATTTGAGAATATTCAATTACATGAATTAGGGCTCATTATTTATTACAACGGCGCTTTATTCAATTGCCCGAGCACACAACAACTTATCCATTACCCAGTTGAAAGTGATGTCGTTGAACAAGTGGTGAGTCATTGCTTAACGCTTAACCCAAACGCCGACATTAGCTTAGAAGTAAAAGATCGTTGGTATAGTTTTAAAGACCTTGATTATCAAGACCTTATGCACATTGACTTTCATCCCGAAGTTATTGACTATGAAAATCTGATCTCACTTGATGCAACTAAAATATTAGTTACAGACTTCTCAGATAAAGAACGGCTTGTAAAACCATTTCAAGATCAACTTAACATTGTCGTAACCGATGAAGATCGATTAATCCAAATCGCTTCCCAAAAGGCCTCTAAAGAACAAGCGGTTGAACATATATTAAATCAGCACAAACTTGATTTTACTGATGTTGCTTGCTTTGGTGATGACCATAATGACATCGGCTTGTTTGAAATGTGTGGTTATCCAATTGCTCTAAAAAACAGTATTGATCAATTAAAACTATTAGCTAAAGACGTTACCCTCTCCAATAATGAAAACGGAGTTGGTGAGGTGCTTCAAAAATGGCTATGAAACTAAAAGTGCAGATTGAATCTTAATCCATATCAATCAATTTATAAAACACCCGAACAATAAGGGGAGCCCCTTTATAGTCCGGGTGTTTTTATAATTTACTCATTATTTCTCCACTTCTAAATCAATTGACGACACGAGGTTCGAATCGGACATTGTTCACAGAGTGGCTTTGTTTTACAGAACCGCTTAGCATGCTCTACAATCAATGCGTGATATTCGTTATAAATAGACACTTTCTTTGGTAAATGCATCTCAAAAAACTGTTGAATTGCCTCATATTTTTCATCTAAGTCAAATCCGATACGATTAAAAATGCGCTTTGTATAAGCATCAATCACAAAAACATGGCGATTGAATGCATATAATAAAATAGAATCAGCCGTCTCTGAACCAATACCTTTAATATGTAGTAGCTCCTGTCTTAATTCTTTTGTTGATTTGGATGCTAATCGTTTTGGGTCATAGTCATACATTTCATACCAAGATAAAAACGCTCGAATACGCTGCGTCTTCATACGATAAAATCCGCTCGGACGAATCATTGACTCCAGTTCTTGATCGCTCAATTCGTGAATAGCCCTCGGATCTAGATGATCTTTTAATTGGTCAAGTGCTTTTTCCACATTTGTCCATGCCGTGTTTTGAACTAAGATCGCACCGATCATCATTTCAAAAGGAGTATCCGCTGGCCACCAATATTGAGGCCCATATGTCCGGTACAAATTGTGATAAATGCCTTCAATCGTCGGCAACATAAGACCCCCCCTTACCTTTGGCTATGCTCAATTTGAATACGTTCATCAGATTCACGAACCTGTTCGAAATAAAACGTCTCAACTTCATCTTCTTCAATAGCTAATGTTGATAGAACCGCTTCTTTAATACTATTAATCGAACTACTTCCATCCACATCAAGTTCATATAATAATACGTCGATTGCTTCTAAAGACGCTTCATAATCAAGCTCGCTTCCATCTCTTTGTTCAACTTCTGCTTCGTTTTCTAATACATCGTATTCATAAACCATTTCATCACCATTATGGAACTCAATCTCTAATTCGAATTCGAAAATTTGTTGAAGGTCTTCGTCTTCAGGTTGTTCATACTCATAGCTTATAAATGTTCCATTTTCAAACGTTAAATCGAGTTCCAATTCTTCAACATTTTCTGAATCGATTGATAAATAATCAAAAATTCTAGCGTTAACTGCATTTAAATTCATACTAAGGGAAAAATCTAATGTATTCAAAAGGCTCATTACTTCCTCCTCAAGCTCTTCTGCATTGACTTCTCTGCCTTCCACTACATATGATGAACCATTCCATTCGTAAACCCAATCCTGTTCATCACTTAAATCTAATTCCAATTTGTATCCAACTGGGTTTAGCTGTTCAGTATCCGTTACCTCCTCAACGTCCTCTTCTGATTCTTCATCATTAGAAAAAGCTTCTTCTACAGTTTCTTCTGATGTTTCAATTTCTGTATGATCAATAGGTTCTTCTTCTGGAGACGTACAGCCTACTAAAACACTAAAAAATAAAGTCCAAATTATATATTTCATCGCTTTTCTCCCTCTCTCATCCATTCATTTCGATACACTAATCATTCCCTACTCATCTCTTATTTTAACATGATTACACGCTAGCACGCTTTTTTTAGACAAAAAAAATACAAGCGACTGAACGCTTGTATCTTTTACTTGTCTTTTAATAATCACTTGTTGATTGACCGCCTTCAACAATTGCGATTCCAGCACTTGCACCGATTCTCGTTGCCCCAGCATCAATCACAGCTTTAGCCTGCTCAGAATCCCTAACACCACCAGAGGCTTTAACACCAATATCAGGGCCGACTGTTTTTCGCATAAGTGCTACATCTTCAACCGTTGCGCCACCTGTTGAAAAACCAGTTGACGTTTTAACATAGTCTGTACCGGCAGAAACAGCCAGTCGGCATGCACGTTCTTTTTCTTCGTCAGTTAATAGGCTTGTTTCAATGATCACCTTAACAAGTGCATCGTCACCTGCTGCGTCAACAACTGCTTTAATATCAGATTCAACAAGTTCATCATTTTTATCTTTTAATGCTGCAATGTTAATGACCATATCAACTTCTGTCGCGCCGTTTTCAATCGCATTTTTCGTTTCAAATGCTTTTGTCTCTGCTGTTGATGCACCTAGTGGAAATCCAATTACCGTACACACATCAACAGATGAACCTGCTAATTGGTCATTTGCAAAAGCTACCCATGTTGGGTTAACGCAAACTGAATAAAATTCATAGTCTTTCGCTTCCTTACATAGTGTCACAATTTGATCTTTCGTCGTATCCGCTTTTAATGCGGTATGATCGATGTACTGAGCTAAATTTTGAACCATCCTTAATGACCTCCTTATTCTTCTTTTAAATCATCTGACAAGAATGCACCTGGTAATAATTCTTTAGGGCTTGTCAAAAATGTATCACCATTTAAATTGGCTAACACAATAGGCATATCAGCCTCACATAATTCACTAATGACCTGTCTGCACGCACCACACGGTGATACCGGACGATCCGTATCCGCTATGACCGTTAGTGATTCAAACGCGTGAATACCTTGTGCATAAGCGCTGAATAAAGCCGTTCGTTCTGCACAATTACACATGGAATAGGCAGCATTTTCAATGTTACAGCCATGGTATATATCACCATCTACCGTTTTTAATGCAGCACCGACTTTAAATTTGGAGTAAGGTGTATACGCTTTTAATCGTGCTTTTTTCGCTTCTTCAATCATTGGATTTTTTGTCACTTCACATGACCTCCTAAAGATTCAATTCCCCTATATTATGAATCAAGCTGAGCTAAAATTTGTTTTACAAATTGTAAAAATGCGCCTCTTACTTTTTCAGTCGTTTCAATAACTTCTTCGTGATTAAGTGGCTGGTCTAAAATACCAGCTGCCATATTTGAAATACAGGAAATACCTAACACATCAATGCCAACATGACGAGCTACGATCACTTCCGGTACAGTTGACATGCCGACAGCATCTCCTCCAACTTTTTGAAGCATTTTAATTTCAGCTGGCGTTTCATAAGTAGGGCCTGTGTTCCAAACGTACACCCCTTCTTTTAAATCAAGATCTAAATCTTTGGCAACACCACGAGCAAGACGTTGTAAGCCGCGATCATATGCTGTTGACATATCTGGGAACCTGACTCCTTGTGTTGAATCGTTTGGTCCAATTAATGGGTTTTGGCTTGTGTTATTGATGTGGTCAGTGATCAACATTAAATCACCAGGGTTAAACGACTCATTAACACCGCCAGCCGCATTTGTAACGAATAATTTTTGCACGCCTAATTGTTTCATCACACGTACTGGGAATGTAACAGCTTCTAGTCCGTGTCCTTCATAGTAATGGAAACGTCCTTGCATCGCGATCACATCAACACCTTGTAATTTCCCAGTAACAAGTTGACCCGCATGGCCTGCTACTGTCGAAACAGGAAATCCTGGAATTTGATCATATTTAATTTTAACTGGATCTTCAATTTCATCTGCAAGCATACCTAGTCCTGAACCTAAGATTAAACCAACTGTCGGCTTGTTATTTAATTGATATTCAATATACGTCGTTGCTTCATTCAATTGATTACTCATCTTCATATCCTCCTTATTTGTTAACATCGTCTAAAAAACTTGTGCCATAGTCCGGTCGATCAACATCAAAGTTATCTGCTATGGTGGCACCAATATCAGCAAATGTCTTGCGAATTGGTAGTTCTTTTCCTTCTTTTATTGCTTTATGGTGAACGAGAAGTGGCACATATTCACGTGTGTGATCCGTACCGTGATGGATCGGGTCATTACCATGATCAGCTGTAATGATTAATAAATCATCTTCTCGTAATTTATCTAACACTTCTGGCAATCGTTTATCAAATGTTTCTAATGCTTCACCATAGCCTTGTGGATCACGACGGTGTCCATATTTCGCATCAAAATCAACGAGATTTAAGAAATTTAAACCGTGGAAGTCTTTATCCATTGATTGAATGAATTTTTCCATCCCATCATCATTATCGTCTGTTCGAATGGTTTCTGTAACACCTTCACCATCATAAATATCAGAAATCTTACCTAAAGCAACCACATCATAATCTGCATCTTCTAATGCATTCATGACGGTTCGGCCAAATGGTTTTAACGCATAATCATGTCGGTTCGAGGTACGTTCAAAAGCACCTGGCTTGCCAACGAATGGACGTGCGATAATTCGCCCGATCATATATTGATCGTTCATCGTAAAACTACGAATTTTTTCACAGATCTCATAAAGTTCATCAATTGGTACAACATCTTCGTGCGCTGCAATTTGAAGAACAGAGTCAGCTGATGTGTAGACAATTAAGTCTCCTGTTTCCATATGTTTCTCGCCTAATTCATCTAAAATCTCAGTGCCTGAAGCTGGTTTGTTACCTAGAATCCCACGATTTGTTGCTTCTTTAATTTGATCGAGTAAATCATCTGGAAATCCTTCAGGAAATGTTTGAAACGGTTGATCAATATGGAGCCCCATGATCTCCCAATGTCCAGTCATCGTGTCTTTACCGTTCGACGCTTCTTGCATTTTTGTATAATGAGCAAGAGGTTGTTTTGCCTCTTCAATCCCTTTAATGTTTCGAATATTACTTAAGCCTAACTTTCCGATCGTTGGCATATTCAACCCGTTCATATGTTCAGCAATATGCCCTAACGTGTCAGCGCCTTTATCATCAAATTCTGCTGCATCAGGCGCTTCACCAATACCAACTGAATCCATGACAACTAGAAAAATACGTTTGAATGAATTTTGCATGTTTTTGTCCTCCTCTAATAATAATTTAACTTAAAAATGTACGAATGTACTCAGCGATCACACCGCCGAAATAAACACCGAAAACACCGACAACCGCTGAAAACACGGGTGGTGCAGGTAATGGCAGTCTTAAAAACTTAAATAAAATGCCGACTAAAATACCAGCAATTAATGCTAAAAATATTTCTTTCATAACTATGCCCTTCTTTCTTAATTTTCGATAACATCATATATTAACGGATTTTTTTCAACTGGTTGCTTAGTAAAGCTGTACGCAGCACGGATCTTCTCTTTTACATCTTCAACAGTGTCTGTATTCGCATGAATTTCAACTAGTTCTTCACCAGTCTTAACAAAATCTCCAACCTTCTTCTTCAAGATCACACCCACTGATAAATCAATCTCTGAGTCTTTAGTCAAGCGCCCAGCACCTAACATGCTTGCTGCCATCCCAATTTCATCAGCCACAATGTCTGATACATAGCCTTCTTGTTGAGCATCAACTGTCAACTTCACGCGAGCAGTTGGTAGCTGGGACGGATCATCGACAACAGATGGATCCCCGCCTTGTGACTGAATAAAGGTTTTAAATGTTTCAAGCGCATGTCCTGATTCAATCGCACTTTCTAATTTTTCTCTCGCCTCTTCAATCGAATTTGCTTTGTTTGCTAAATGTACCATATGACTACCTAGCGTTAAGCAAAGCTCTGTTAAATCTTCTGGTCCTTTACCCTTTAACGTAGCGATCGCTTCTTTGACCTCTAATGCATTACCGATCGCATGTCCTAACGGTTGATTCATATCTGAAATAACAGCAATCGTATGACGATTAGCCCCATTACCAATACCGACCATTGCTTTAGCTAAAGCTTTAGCATCTTCTAAGTCTTTCATAAATGCACCAGATCCCGTTTTAACATCCAGTACGATTGCATCTGCACCTGAAGCTATTTTTTTACTCATAATCGAACTCGCAATTAAAGGAATAGAATTAACCGTCGCTGTCACATCACGCAGTGCATATAATTTTTTATCGGCAGGTGTTAAATTCCCGCTCTGTCCAACAACTGCAACTTTATTTTCATTAACTAATCTGTTGAAAGTGTCACCGTCTAATTCAACTTCAAAACCAGAGATCGATTCTAGCTTATCAATTGTACCACCTGTATGACCAAGACCTCTTCCTGACATTTTTGCTACAGGAACGCCAACACTTGCGACAAGTGGGGCTAAAATTAAAGTAGTTGTATCACCAACACCACCGGTTGAGTGTTTATCCACTTTAATACCACTAATAGCGGACAGATCAATTTCATCACCTGAAGCGACCATTGCCATCGTAAGTGCAACACGTTCTTCTGTCGTCATATCTTGGAAATAGAGCGCCATTGCCATTGCTGACATTTGATAGTCTGGGATATCTCCATTTGTGTACCCTTCAATCATAAAATTAATTTCTTCTTCGGTTAATTCTCCACCATCACGCTTTTTGGCAATCAAATCTAGCATTCTCATGATTGTTCCACCCTTTCTTAAACGTTTATAACCACATACAACAAAAAAAGACTGATTTTAATACCGTTCTAATAAAAGGTCTACTGTTACTGTTATACCCTGAAAGATTACATGTATACCTTATATTTGTGATCGTAATCAGCCATTCAATCGACTTCTCCAACCTTGATCGTACTAAGGATTGAAACCCTTTTCAGCTCTACTTTAAATTATATAGGTTAGACGTCCAACAAGTCAACCGTAAAATTATGATCCAATAGAAAAAAGTCACCTCATTAAAGATGACTTTTGATTATACGGTACGCCTTCTTAGCACATTAAAACTCACTTGATCAGAACGGAAATAATTTAATGAATATAAGACCGGACGATCATTTAAATCAAAGTGGGTTTGTTTTAAAATTAAAATCGGTGTATCTCGTTCAGATTTTAATATAGATGAAATCTCTTTATGATAGCCAATTGTTTTAATATCAGCTTTTGCATAACTAATCGTGATCCCTGCATCATGCTGTAAGGACTCTAACATAGATTCGTGTTGAAGTTGGTAATCTTGATCCAATAAGTCTGAAGGAATTTTATCAATACAATACACAAGAGGTTCTTGATCTGCTTTACGCAATCTCTTGACTAGATAAACTTGCTCTTGTCCAGGTTCAAGATCTAACTCTTGAATATCCTCACTGTGCGCATCTGTAAATCCCGTGTACAACCATTCAGTTGCTGGCTCTTTACCTTCACGTCTAATCATATCCGTTATACTAAAAAGTTCTTCTAGTCCTCCTGAGAAAACGGGTTTTTTATTAACAAACGTGCCGATGCCATGCCTTCTAATAATAACATTCTCTTCTTCTAAAATTCGCAAAGCTTCTCTTAGCGTGTTACGTGATACACGAAATTGCTTAGCGAATTCCATTTCTGAAGGCAAACGTTCACCTGGTTCTAATTCTCCGTTATTAATTTTTTCTTTAACTTGTTCGATCACAAATAAATAACGCGGTGCCTGATAATTATACTCCATCCTGCTGCACTCCTTCTCACATACATTCGCCAAGCATCTGATGACGCTTTCAATCGTCGCACAATTTATCCGCTTCCATTATAGCATGATTTAACCGTTAAACAAAGACTTGATTTGTTGGACGTTCAGCCTCTAAAACGATCCATTTTGAACATGGCTAGGTCTACTTGAGTGGGTTGATCTGTCAGTCTATCTGCTAGCGCTTCTCCAAGTGCACTTGCAAATTTAAATCCGTGCCCTGAAAAACCCGCAGCAAAGTGAATACGCTTATCTTCAGGGTGTTGATCAATGATAAAGTCTTCATCCGGGCTCATTGTATAAAGACATGTCTTTCCTTTATTTAATTTTCCTGCTGCTTTTGGCATAAATGTTTTAAGAAACTCGCGAAGCATCTGTTCATCCTCTGGACGTGAGGTGAAATCTCGATCAAAGTGATCCGGGTCTACAGGTGTTCCATAATCATGTCGACCTAATTTCACACCAGAGCCATCAAAACTCGGAAAACCGTAGAACGTCCCTTGTTCTGATTCAAATGTGAATCCAGGAAACGTTGATGCATCAAAAGATGGATCTGATTCAAACCATCCAATTACTTGTCGTTTCGGTGTTAACTCAATATTTAAATTAAGTTCACGGAACCATTCAGCTTGATGAGCCCCTGTTGAAATAAGCACTTGCTTCGTTTGAATGTTTCCTTGATCTGTTTGAATGAATAGCTCCTTTTCTGTCTGCTTAATGGATTCAACAATCGTATTCGCTTGTAATTCGGCACCATTTTGAATAGCTAAATCTAAATAAAGTGACAAAGCTTGATCCACAAATACAACACCTGATTCTGGCTCAAAGCAACCACCATATGAATCATCGGGTAATTCAATCGAAGGATACGCTGCCTTTAAATCATCACGGTCCATATCTTTAAGTGGAAGATGATATGCTTGCGCACTTTTTCTAATTTCATTAAGAAAATGAGAATCTTTCTGAGCGATACTCAATATGCCTGTTTGTTTAAATATCGTATCGTCTGTCTTAGCTTGAAGATCATTCCATAATTTCTGAGCGTGACGTGCTAGAGGGGTATATGCCCTGCCTTCTCCATAAGCATGTCGAATGAGACGCGTCTCGCCTCCATGACTCCCCTGTTCATGAGGCGGTTTGTGTGCATCAATCATGAGCACACGTTGTCCTTTCTTGCTTAAGTAATAACCAGTTGAAATACCTATCGTGCCTGCACCAATTATGACAACATCATAGACCATTATTCATTTCACCTCTTTTTTTATTTCATCCTATCATAGATCACAAATGATAAACCATCCTCTTGTTGTGAAATGTCAGAAAAACGATTAAAATATAAGAATAGCTAGCAAATAAAGGGGGATATAAACATGAAACTACTACTAACTCTATTCGCGCTCTTTTTGTTAATCGGTTGCCAATCTGGCACTGATGAAGCAGATCAGACAGATGATGAAACAGAAGAGACAGAAACAATCGATGAATCTGATGATGAAAATGATGAATCAAATGACGATAGCGAATCTGATGAGGATGAATCAGACGATGAAGATGTAAGTGAAGAAGATGAAGGCGAAACAGACGAAAACGGATCAAGTGGTGAGGACTATGAAGAACCTGAGACAGACCAATCGATCGGTGAAGATGGTTATTATAATGCAGATGACGCCGTTGTTTTAGTTGAAGAGTATTTAGAAGCTGAAGGACACCCTAGTGGTATGAATGTTCAACATGACGGACAAGATGATGAAGGAAATCACCGCGTTCAAGTATTTGAAGTTGTTGATCATGGTGAAGGCGATTCTCATACAGCCACTTACGGTTGGTACTTGGTTGATGAAGAATCAGGCGATGTACACGATTTATTTGATTAATAAAGTATAAATCTCTCTAAGCAAACTGCTTAGAGAGATTTATTAATTAGTTCAGATTAACAATGGTTGTAAGTTGATTCGAATCATCAATAAGGTGTAATTCATTAAACGCAAAATCCATCAACGTTAGCGCTAATGTTTCAATTAGATCATCACGTTTTGTCTCATCACTTATTTCGTAATAAACTTCTACACGTTCACCTTCTGTTTCAACCTCCTGAATCATCACTTCAGATGGAATAGCCGAGTCTAGATCAAATGATGCGTCAGGAACTTCACTCATAGCCGTAATCGTTTCATATAAATCGGCATTTGAATCAATCTCAGAATCTAGTTTAAAACTCGGTAAATAAGTCCTCGTTTCGCTTCCTTCTAATAACTCCTCATCCGTTACTAAATAATAGCCTCGATTTGAATCAGTTTCAATAGACATTGATTCAACCTGTCCAGTTTGACCATAATCGATTCCAGCTTGATCATCAACATAGAAGTTTAACTCTGTTATTTTGTAAAGAGAGCTAATGACTTCTAGAGTCTCAGTCAAGTGCATTTGCTCGGTTGAAGCTAGACTTGCGAGCTCGTGTTCATCTGTAAAGGTTAGCGTTGCTGTATCATCATCGATTGTTACATCAACGAGTTCATCAAATGACTCCTGTATCGTAACATCACTTTCGATAAAAGATTGTTTCATACGTTCTTCAGTTGTTAAGTCATCCTCAGTGACATGAAGTCTAAACGCTAATAAATCATCTTGGTCGTACCAGAGCCATTCAACAATCGGTACAATAGATTGTGTATAGTTTTCTTCTTGATAGATTTCCGCTTCGTCTTCTTCAGAGGTATCTGTATCTTCATCTTCAAGATCATCAGTTGATTCTTCAGTTTCCTCAACTGGGGGTTCACTTTCTTCTTCAACTTGTGGTTCTTCTGTTTCTGTCGTCCCGCACCCAATTAGCAATAACATACTTACGATGCTGATCATCATTAATTTTATCATCGTTATAACCCCCATTTCTTTTTATAAATCTATTATAGCAAACACTATCGTCATTTTGAGCGGTTTTAAGAAAAACTTGTATTTAACCATTTTGAATAGAGGAAAAAGTTTAAAAAGCGTGGAAATAGGCAATGACGATAAGTGTACTAAAATTTTCTAAATGACCATGAAAGGCCTGATCAAAATGAGTGAACGAAAAGCCTATCGTTTTTTAATTTATGCGGTATTAACCTTCACACTAATTTATCTATTGAACTTAACAAGCTTTGTTTTTGAACCAATCGGAGCACTCCTTGCAGCTATTGCTGTACCGATCGTTGGAGCGGGATTTTTATTTTACATAACGAATCCCTTTGTAAATTTATTAGAACGTATTCGTGTGCCACGCCTTGTGGCCATTTTGATCGTTTTCCTTCTAATCGTGGCTTTAATCTTTTTCAGTGTTTATTTTATTATTCCCCCGATTCAAGAACAGATCAATAGTTTAATCGAAACAGCACCTGAAATACGCGAATCGTTTGAGGGCATTATTGATATGTGGCGCAATCGACAAGATTTCATTCCTGAGGGCGCGCAAGAAACAATCAACAGCATGATGGACAATATCGGAGAATATGCAGAAGAAGCAGCGACATCTGTTTTTAGTTTTTTAGGCGCATTCTTTAGTTTTATGTTTTCTTTTGTATTAATTCCATTTTTCTTATTTTTCATGCTAAAAGATGGTGATCAATTCGTACCGTTCATAAGTGGATTTTTCAGTAAATCTAAAGCCGAAAGCTTGCAACGTTTATTAAATAATTTAAACGAATCACTTGGCTCATTCATCCAAGGACAAGCACTCGTTAGCTTAAGTGTCGGAACGATGTTATTAATTGGTTATTTAATTGTCGGATTAGATTACGCTTTAGTCTTTGCAATATTCGCCTTGTTTATGAATCTCATTCCTTATATCGGCCCTTGGTTATCCGCTATTCCCGCGGTCATCGTCGGGTTCTTCCAAGATCCAATGATTGGCGTCTGGACAGCAGTAGTCATGATTATTGCACAACAAGTTGAAAGTAATTTAATTGAGCCGAATATCATGGGGCGTGTTCTTAAAGTTCACCCGCTCACCGTCGTCGTTATGATTCTGGCAGCTGGTGCGATAGTAGGGTTTGTTGGGCTTATCTTTGCCGTTCCAGCGTATGCAATTATTAAAACGACAGTTGAACACTTTTATGAAGAATACAAAAAAACACAACCGGTTGGAAAAAAGAATATTTGGTAAATAAAATAAGCGAGCTCATCTCAAATGGACAGCTCGCTTATTTTTGTGCGCGAAAATTTTGATTTGCGCGCGATATTTTATTTTTGCGCGCGATATTTTCGATTTGCGCGCGAAATATCAAATCTGCGCGCGAAACAGGTCTGTAGACTCACTATTTCATACGCATTAATCGCATGCTATTAAGTGAAACGAGTAGTGTCGCACCCATATCAGATAAAATCGCAATCCACAGCGTTAGCCAGCCCGGTACGACTAATAGAAGCGCTGCTAGTTTAATCAGTAAAGCGAACGTAATATTTGCTTTTATAATCCGAAGCGCTTTGCGTGAGAGTTTAATCGTAAACGGTAATTTTGATAAATCATCTGCCATCAGCGCTACATCAGCAGTCTCAAGTGCCGTATCCGTCCCAGCACCACCCATGGCTATACCAACTGTAGATGCAGCCAATGCGGGTGCATCGTTCACACCATCACCGAGCATCCCTACTGTTTGATAACGTTCTTTTAATTCCTTAATTCGTTTTAACTTATCATCTGGCATAAGCTCTGAGGCTACTTGCGTCACGCCGACTTGAGAGCCAATCTCTTGCGCTGTTCGGTCTACATCACCAGTGAGCATAATCGTCTGATCAATTCCTAATGCATGAAGCTTTTTAATCGTATCTGCACTCGATTCTCGGATACGATCTGCTACCGCTACAAGTGCGATCATTTCAGTTGAAGTACCAAACAACATAACTGTTTTACCTTCATCTTGCCGTTCTATAATCATTCTCTCTAAATCTGGATTAATTATTTGACCTAAATCATCTTTAAATAATTTCACATTTCCTACATAGTATTCACGACCTTCAACTATCCCTCGTATTCCTTTCCCAGTCAATGATTGAAATCTTTCAACCTCTCGTTTCGTAAAGTGACGATTAGTAGCTTCATTTAAAATGGCACCTGCCAATGGGTGTTGTGACACATCTTCAAGTGAGGCCATAATATCAAACGTCTCATCTTCTGATTGCTCATCGGTTAAAACATGATAATCGGTCACGACAGGAATACCTTCTGTTAGCGTACCCGTTTTATCAAAAGCAATCGCGTTCAAACCTGACATGGCTTCTAAATAAACCCCACCCTTTATTAAAACACCCTTTTTCGCCGCATTGCCAATCGCTGAAACGATCGAGATCGGGGTAGAGACAACAAGTGCACAAGGACATCCTACGACAAGAACCGCTAATCCTTGGTATAACCACGCTTCAGCATTCAATCCCCATACTAACGGAGGCAATAACGCTACTAAAAAAGCGATTACCATTATTGCTGGTGTATAATACTTCGCAAAAAGATCGATAAATGCTTGTGCCGGTGCTCGTTCCGCTTGGGCTTCTTCAACAAGATGAATGATTTTTGAAATGGTTGTATCCTCTGATCGTTTGGTTACACGCACTTCTAAAAGCCCTTCTTCATTTAATGTTCCTGCAAACACCTGACTATCTTTTGTTTTTTCAACCGGGATCGATTCACCTGTAATCGCCGCTTGATTAACAGCAGATACTCCCTTTTCTACGATCCCATCCATCGCTATTTTGCTACCAGGTTTGACGATCATCACGTCATCGACTTGAATATCTTTTACATTCACAAGCTGCTCTGAACCATTTCGCCTTATTAAAGCTTGATTCGGTGCAATGTCCATTAACGAACGAATAGATTGACGTGCCTGGTCCATCGAAAAGCGTTCTAACTCCTCACTTAAGGCAAACAATATTACAACAATCGCAATTTCCATCCATTCACCAATGATTGAACCGCCTATTACAGCAACGGTCATTAACGTTTTCATATCAAACGTAAGGTGTCGTAAATTAATCAAGCCCGCCTTTAATAAATCCAATCCAGACACAAGAATCGATGTGACAAATAATAACACCGTCACAACATTCGTCTCACCATTAATAAAAAAGGAAACAATTCCGATCAAAAGTAAAGCTGTAGCAAACAGTAAGGATTGGTAGCGTTTATAAAACGGTACGCGCTCTGTTTGTTTAGCGTCTTGATCAGAAGAGTCCGTCACCACTTTCAAATTCTCAAACGCTCCCGCTTTTTCTAACTCCTCAACCGAGGCCTCCCCTTCAATCGTTAACTTTGACGCACCGAAATTAACATGTGCTTCTTTAACACCTGGTAAGTGTTGCACGTTTTTTTCAAATGTTCCCGCACAATTCGCACACGAAAAACCTTCTATTTGATAGGTCTTTTTTTCTTCATTCGTCACGATCCTTCACCTCTCTAGCATGAATCACACCAATTGTAATTAACGTGTTCACATGCTCATCATCTAAAGAATAAAAATTTAACTTGCCTTCTTTTTTACTTTTAGCTAATCCCATTTTACGTAACTGACGTAAATGATGTGAGGCTGTAGCTGTTGATGCTCCAATAATATGGGCCACATCACACACACATAAACGCTCTTCTTGTGATAAACAGTAAATGATTTTCAGACGGGTTTCATCACTCAACACTTTAAACATACCCGATACAGTCTTCAAATCCTCTGATTCGACAAGGGGTTTCAACCGGCCCACTTTCTCCTCATCAAACTGAAATATGTCGCATGTTTCTTTATCTTGAACCATCAGCACACATCTCCTTTTTCATTCAAACACCCGTTTGATTATATTATCATTCTAATGCACGTTTGAATGTGTAGCAAGACTTATTCAAATATTGATTTGAATATGACGTTAGTTTTGACAATTTAGGCTATTTTGTGACAAAGATGTAATGCTTTTCATACAATAAAGTGATAAAATGTGACTATCTTATTCAAGAAATTAACTGGAAGAAAGTGTGGGGATGACCGTGGAAACAAGCCGATTAACGCTTGATACAATTCAACATTTAGTGAACGATTTACCCATTCCCTCGTTCATCACATCAGATCAAGATATCATTATCGCTTATAACGACTTAGTTTTAAAATACTTAGATAAAGAAAAAAATTTAAAAGGCCTTGCTTTGTCGACTGTTCTTAATCAAGATTCTTTTTTAATGACTTCTAAACCCAGTCCCATTTCAGTTCACAAACAAATACTTGAGATAGAACCATCAAAAAATTTTCATCTCGTTCAGTTTTATGACCTGACCAAACAACAAACAACTGAAAAAAAGCTAGGGCAATTAGACCGACAATTGAAATCATTATTCGAACACCATCCTGAACTTATTTTCACATTAAATCCAAGCGGATACTTTATCAACGTCAATCCTGAAGGCGAAAAATTATTAGGTTATGCAAAAGAAGAGCTTTATAAGCTTCAATATACAGATATCGTTATTGAAGAAGATTTACATTTTACGCAACCCTACTTTTATGATGTCTTAAATCAACAAGTTGTTGATTTTACACTTCGAGTACGAACCAAAGAACGATTTATTCGAACTTTACACATTACAGCTGTACCGATTATTGAAGATCAACAGGTCACAGGTGTCATCGGTATCGGACGAGACATTACACAAACGAACGCCATACAAAAGCAACTACAAGAAAGTGAACAACGCTATCGCTCAATCTATGACAATAACATTGATATGATTATGTCTGTTGATTTAGAGGGGCGTTTCACCAGTATTAATAAAGTAACACAAGACATGTTTCAAACAGATGCCGATCAACTTATCGGCACATCGTTCTTCCCTTATATAAGCACAGATTATTATGACCATACGGAAGAACATTTTAACAATGCGATAACAGGGCAAGCGACGCAGTATGAAACGGTCGTTATTAATGACGAAAAACAATTATTCCATTTACATGTCACGTTAGTTCCGATCATGATTAATGGTACTATCACCGGTATTCACTGTATCGCAAAGGATATAAGCGATAAAAAACGACTTATGAACCAATTAAATCAAATGGCTTATACCGATTACTTAACTAACCTACCAAACCATTATAGTTTTCATCGCCATGTCGACAAGTTCATTGAACAAGGTAGCAAATCGTTTGCCGTTATGTTTATTGACTTGGATCGCTTCAAATCGATTAATGAAGCACTAGGACACACGGTTGGGAATGATGTGCTTATTCAAACGGCTCATCGACTTAAATCACTTCTGCCCCGTCATGCCAATTTATTTCGTTATAGTGGTGATGAGTTTATCGCTACATTTAATCCAACGACAGTTGATGAGGTGAAAGGATGGGCTCAAGAAATTGTTCAAGCTTTCAGAACCCCCCTTCAACTAAGTAGTGATGTTGAATTTTTAACCCCTGTAAGTATCGGCATTAGTTTTTTCCCAACAGATGGCAGCGATACAGATACATTAGTGAGAAGAGCTGATGCAGCGGTTCGCCTAGCTAAGCAAAATGGAAAAAACCAATATCAACTGTTTCATTCACAAATTAAGGAACATCACGAGCAATACTTTAATATAGAATCGCACCTATTAAATGCCGTTGAAAAAAATGAATTCTCACTCTACTATCAACCTCAACTATCACTTGAAACTGAAGAAGTTAAAGGTTTAGAGGCATTGATTCGTTGGCATAGCGATAAACTAGGTTTTGTATCACCGGGTGATTTTATTCCAATGGCTGAGGAAAATGGTTTAATTGTTGACATTGGCGAATGGGTCATTGAAACAGCTTGTCAGCAAATTGCGATTTGGAAACAAAAAGGCTTAGATCTTTATCCGATATCGGTCAATGTCTCGATCCGTCAGTTTTATCATACAAATTTCTTAGAGCACTTAAAAACAACGATTGAAAAAACACAGATTGACCCCAGATATTTAGAAATTGAAATTACCGAATCGGTCGCTTCAAACACAACACTTGTTCTGGAAATATTGAAAAAACTTAAAGACATTGGCGTTCAAATTGCGATTGATGACTTTGGAACAGGCTATAGCTCCTTACACTATTTAAAAGAATTCCCGATCGATTATTTGAAAATTGACCAATCTTTTGTCCGTGATATTACGACTGATGAAAAAGACCAGAGTATTGTGAAGACGATTATTATGCTTGCATCTAACCTTGGGCTTAAAACGATTGCTGAAGGTTGTGAGACAGAAGAAGAGTTACAGTTTTTAAAAGACCATGGTTGTGATCTTGCACAAGGCTACTATTATAGTAAACCTGTACCTGCAGATGCATTTGAGACATGGTTTAAAGCTTGGAATGACGCATTATAATTTTATTAAAAGGCGTGCTAATCTATGAATCTAGCTTTCATTGTCAATCCTGCATCCGGTAAAGGATTAACAGCATTCAAACGATTTAAGAAAAAATTAACAATCCCTTATCGAACCTATATCACACACTATCCTAAGCATGCAACAAAGATCATTCAACACCTTTTGGATGAAGGATTAATCAACGTGGTCATTGTTGTTGGAGGTGACGGAACGATCCATGAAGTGATCAATGGCATGAAGCAACACCAGCTTGTGCTTGGTGTTATTCGAAATGGATCTGGGAATGATTTTGGCCGTCACTTTCATACCTTTAAAACAGCTCGACAATTAGAAACATTCATGAAAAGAAAACCAAAAACGGTTAAAGCAGATTTAGGCGTGTATCAATCGACTAAACAGCAACGATTATTTATTAATAATAGTGGGATTGGATTTGATGCGGCGGTTTGCCAAAGCATCAATCAATCGACACACAAGACTTACCTAAATAGGCTTAAGTTAGGTAAACTCATCTACATCTATCACGTCTTTAAAACGTTACGTACATTTGAACCCTTTGACCTTAAACTGATGACAGAAGACCATGAAGCATCTTTTACAAACGTTTGGTTTTTAACCGCTAGTAACCAACCATTCTTTGGAGGCGGGATGAAAATCGCACCACAGGCTAACGGTCATGACGGTACGTTAACGATCACAATCGTTCAACACCTAAAACGCAGGTCGTTTCTATACCTTTTTTGGCTTGTCTACAAAGGCGCACACACTCGTAACGCTGCTGTTTCACAAATGCAAGTCAAACAGCTAACGGTTCAAACCGGAAACAATCAGGTGGCTCATGCCGATGGCGAAACTTACTACATAACACGTCATACACCGGTTCATTATCAAATTCAACCTAAAAAAATACAGCTTGCGAAGAAGACTTAATCTCTTCTTACGCAAGCTGTATCTATTTATTAGTTAGACCATACTTTTATGCGATTCTTTCCTTCTTTTAATACTTGGATAGGGCCTGAAAGTGTCTCATTATCTTTTCTTGCATTTAATAAATCCACATCTAGAACCATTTTCGTGCCATCAGGATTTTCGAATTCACTATCAACAATACGCACGCGCGTTAACGTATCCGTACTATGAACCGGACTCTTCAATTGACTAAATCCATCAGGTAAATCTAATGATAGATAAACGCCATCTTCCTCTTCTGTCACTTCTACATTTGGATCAAATGCTCCCATTTCAAATGGATTGGCTTCACGATCAAATCCTTTCGCCCCATTTAAATAAACATTATGATCAACATAAGCCGGTTGATTAATATCTGCATAACGTTCAACATCTCCTGGCACTTCTTCAACTGTATTAATATAGTCTTCAAGAGATGTCGTATAGCCATCATAATGAGATGTACCGACATCATCTAAACCGTCTTTTCCGACAAAAATATTTTGATAGAAACGATCATCGCCACCATAAACAAGTGCAAAGCCAGCCACTTCGGTACTATGTGGTAAATGATAAGGCGTCGATCGGTCTCGTACATCTTGATGCTTCATCTGTCCGCAGATTAAGTTATTGATATAGGCACCACCTTGTGCGAAATTGTCCATCGCATACTCAGATGCCAAAATATTATGATCAACTGTATATGGACCATGGCTCACTTCAATAAATAAATCACGGCTGTTTTGATACAAAATATTTTGAGTTAAGCGTGTACCTTGTGTTTGCCAATCTAACCAAATCCCTAATGAACAATCGTGGATACGGTTTCTTTTGATTTGAACATCAATCGCCGCATGTAATTTAATACCGGCAATCTCAAAACCATAAAATTCACGTTTTAAAGCAATATTATAAATGTGATTGTCATAAATCTCACTAAACACACAACCTAAGTGACCGACAATCGCATTTTGACCACAATCATAAATGGTATTGCGACGAATCACGTGAGAGCCGACTAACTCTTTCTTCCACCCTTTACGACTTGCATCAAAAACAGACTCTAACTGATACTGATAACCTGGTTTATCTTTGCGAATGGAACGTTTATGATGCCCAGTTGAAATTTCTTTTCCAATACTGATCGCACTGCACTTGGAATCGTGGATCACATTGTCTTCAATAATCCACCCCTTACTCCAGTTCGCTCCAATTAACCCTGGTTGATCTGCTGTAGGTGGCGTCCAAGGTGTCGCTGCATGAGCCATCTCAAATCCTCTAACTGTAATATAATCGATACCTGTTTGATCTGGATAAAAACAAGCTTTTCTCACATTAATTTCGACGACCTCAGTATTTGGATTTGCTTCTTGAAAATTGGCATAAATCGTCGTTTCTTTAGGCGTCACTTCAGCATACCAGCCATATAACGTTTGATAAGGATTTTTGACGGGCACTGTTTTTCCTGTCCAATCATCGATGATTTCAGTTCTCTTTTTCAGATCCTTTAACTTATCAAATGTTGTCACTTCATAAAATGACATACCATTTAAATAAACATCACCTAAATGTTTCACTTCTGGTGCGGCTAGCCAATCACCGAACACTTCTTTCTCAAATGGATTGTAATCACCAAAGAAAGCATTAGGTATTTTAACTGACCAAATCGCTCCTTCAACTTGTTGCCAATTCGTGATGCGCTCAGATCCTTTGATGACAACATGCTCATCCTCAGCAGCTGTATAAGTGATGCGGCGTTTATCACTCAATCCTTTATGTTGTGGCTTTACCCATTCTCTGTATTCACCTTCATGAACGATGACCGTATCACCCGCTTCTGCTTTTGATGCTGCTTTATTGATCGTTAAAAACGGATGTTCTTTCGTTCCTTCACTTTGATCCGATCCATGCTTAGACACATGATATGTAAATGTCATTTAAATTCCTCCTTTTATATGATTAGTCTAACTAGAAATCGCTTTCAATTTCTACCCCTTTTATTGTATAATTTAAGACAATATTTGTGTTAAAAAGGAGACCATCATGGCATTTTTTGAACATTACGGAACAGAAAGCGATCATATGTTTCATCACTTTAACTTAACACGCACGGAATTCCCGCTCCACTTTCATAAAGCATTTGAACTCATCATCGTTCGCCAAGGAAAATTGCATCTAGCGATTGATGACCATGCCTATACACTCTTACCGAATGAGTGTGCGTTTATCTTCAGCCATCAACTCCACGGGTTTCATGCTGAACAACATACAGAAATGAGTATTCTAATTTTCTCACCAGAATTAATTGGTGATTTTGCGATGGATTACCAGCATTTGATTCCTGATCAGCCGATCTTTACATGGTCCGAGAGTTGGCCATTAGAAGAAATAACCACTCATTATCAGCAAAAAAGCTTACTGTATGCTATATGTGATCGACTCATTTCTCAATCAACATTTTCAAACGTTCACTCATCAACAAAAAAACAAGTACTACTACAATTGTTTAGTTATATCGATCAACATTACACAACAACTTGTACGTTAAAAGGGGCCAGCCAATCCCTTCAGTACGATTATGCGTATTTATCGAAGTTATTTTCACAGTTTACACAAATGCCTTTTACTCATTATGTCAATTATTACAGAATCGCACATGCACGCTACTTACTTAAAAATACGTCTCTTTCAGTTGGACAAATTGCTGACCAGTGTGGTTATCAAACATTACGATCTTTTCATCGTAATTTCAAAAAAATCACCCAACAATCGCCCAAAGCCTATAGGACACATATTGTCTGAGCCAAGTGATTAAGCCCTATTTAAAAAGCAGGTACTCAAAAGATGAGTACCTGCTTCTTTGTCCGTTCGTCAATAAGCGTCTTCAAAATCATTTTCGCCAAAAGGTGGTGCAATCCGCCTTATCTTGAATATTAAAATCAATAATTGTTTGAAGTAGTTCATAATCAACCGAATCTTTCCAAGGCATGCGAATTAACTGCTTTGTATACTCATATCCTGCTCTTGTAATTTTATCTTCTAGCTCATTAATTGCCTGAGGCTCAGGTGCAATTGCCAAATGTTTTTTAGCTACACTGAACCCAATGATAAACGTTCCGTGATCTAAAAACATCGGTTGATTCCATTTAATTGTTAACTCCAATTTGGGATAATTCCTTGTAATCCAATCTAGAACCTCTTTAACTCTTTTTTGTTGCACGTCATCTTCAATCGTTTCAAGAAAATCATAAACAGTATTCATAGTTATCTCTCTCCTTTTTACGTTAAAATGCCTTTCTTTGATAAATAAATGTTGTCACACTCCACGAAATCATATAGATTATGAGGGATAAGATAGCGGCAGAAATATATAATGTCGGTTCTGAGAATTGAAAAATCCAAGCTGTTATCTCATCAAAGTGATCCGCCAAAAATGACAAGAATGGTGGCAAAAAACCAACCGAAAGAATAAATACAATCATAATCACAGTCGTTATATACCCCTGTTTGATAATATAATAGAGCGGGAAGGCTAATCCCGAAAACACTAAAAACAAACTCACACCTATTGCCATATCTGTTAAAGAAAACGATACATTAAACATTAAAAACGCTATTGTCACGATACCAATGGATATGACCGCATAAACAATCGATCCTAAATAACGTGCTGCAATAATTTCTGTTCGGGTATAAGGTAATGAATTTAACAGTATATTTGTCTCTGCTTTTTCATCATAAGAGAACGCATTAAACGGAATATATATACAAGCCACTAAAACCGTTAGAGCTGGATGTGAATCCATTATGATAAAGAAAGCAACAAATGGTATAAAACCAAGCAGCAACATTTTCTGTATAATCGCATCACGTCTAATTAAATTTATCATTCTCTACTCCCCCTTTTGACATAATACATAATATCTTCTAAAGATGGATTTTCAATTAAAACTGATTCACCAAATATTTGCTTCACTTGTTTAATATCTGATGTCAACGCTTCAAATCCAGCATTCGTTTTGCGTAAGTGGATAAAGGCTTGTTTTGTGTCACGATCGAGTAATTCTGTTTTGCCTTTTACAAGTCCAAACGTATCACTTAGTTCATGAATTGATTGATTAAACACCAGTTCACCACTTTGTAAGAACGTTATGTAATCAGCAATTCGATCGAGATCTGAAGTGTGGTGCGTCGAGAAAAATATAGTTCGATTACCCTCAACCATGATTTCTTGTAATAAATCTAGTAAATCTCGCTTGAAAACTGGGTCTAATCCCGCTGTTGGCTCATCCATAATAATCAGTTCTGCTTGATGAGATAACGCAATTGCCAGTGATGCCTTCATCTGCATTCCTTTAGAGAAGGTTTTGATCGGTTTATTTAAAGGTAATTCGAATTGGTCAACATAATGATGAAATAAATCATCATCCCAACGTTTATATGCCGGTCCAACAACACGCTTAATATCTTTTAGATTCAAGCCCTCATAGAACACATTACGATCATACACAAATCCTATTCGCTCTTTGATTTCTTTCTCGTGCGTTTTATAATCCAACCCGAACATCTTAACTTCACCAGAATCTGGTTTTAGCAAGTTCATAAGCATCTTGATTGTCGTTGACTTCCCAGCACCATTTGCACCAATAAAACCCGTAATAAACCCTTGCTTAACTTTAAGATCCAAGGAATCAATCGAAAAATTCTTAAACGTTTTTGTTACATTTTTTAATTCAATTACATGTTCCACCATCATCACTCCTCATACAAAATCTTTAATAATTCTTGAAGGTCCTCAAGCGATAGCCCAATTTCTCGACTATTCGTAATGATCGCTTTCATCTGATCTTCAATCGCCTTCTGTTTCTTTTCTTTAATTAACTCCAAGTTTTGTTCTGATACAAACGAACCCTTCCCAGCAACTGAATAAATAAAACCATCATTTTCAAGCTCTTCATAAGCTCTTTTCGTTGTAATTACACTAACTTGTAAATCTCTTGCGAGTTGACGTATCGACGGCAACATCTCACCTTCTTGTAATTCACTAGACAAAATAAGTGATTTAACTTGCTTAATAATCTGCTCATAAATTGGATCCTTTGAACGGTTCGACACAATGATTTGCATGCTAATCCCTCTTAACTGTATATACTATATATATACAGTATACACACCTTTGTTTTTTTTGCAACCTATTAATGCAAAATAACATTTATAAACAAAAAATACCCCAACCTGATCAAACAGGCTGAGGTATAATATGATGATCATTTAACCAAATACAATTAGTGCAATTGCTCCGATGACATTTACCGTATTCGTCAAGATTGACAGTGCGACGAATAACAATAAACTATTTGTTCCTGGTGTTGTTTCATAACGTAACATTAAGTAGGTAAGTACAATCAATAAACTGATCATCAAGATCGCGAATATGACACTCGAGACCATTGCGGTCGCTGTACTTAAATAAAACATAACGAGCACAAAAGAAATGAGGTATAGTCCAACAACAAGACGCTTCGACCACTTGTTCCCTAAGTTAACAACCGTTGTCATTTTGTTACTTTTACGATCAGATGGCTCATCCGGTAAAGAAGTCGATAATGCCATCGCAAGTTGAGATGGTAATAAGATTAAAGCTGTGACCCATGAAAACTGCGCCAAGTCACCACCTTGAGCGGTAAAGCCAACTAAAGGTAAGATCAGTCCAACCCCTAGCATTTGCAACGTCTCACCGTATCCTCTGTACGACAGACGAATTGGGTAAAAACTATAAGCCTGAAAGATTAATAAACCAATAACAACGAATAAGAGAATGAAACCATTTGACTGAACGATTGAAAAATAAAGGCCTACAACCATTGATAAAGTAGCCATCACCATAGCACCGATAAATAACTCAGTTTTATTCAACTCTTTTTCAACTAACACACGCGAACCACCTGTAAACGGTGTATATGTATCATTTAATTGATCTGTTTCGAAATCTGCATAATCATTCGCATACACAATCGTCGTCGCCATAAACAAACCATAAAGCATTAAAATAATAAATGCTGATCCATAAAATGCATCGTATTGATCGACAAACATAGCTTGCCCTAACCATAAGCTTGGGTAAATAAATGTTAAAGACGGCAATCGTGATGCCTTGATCCAAGTTTTTAAAGTATCCATCCCTTTTCCCCCTGATTGATGTTTATGCTAAATCACAGTATATAACTAGGTTTTAACTTTACCACATCTTGAATTCTAATGCATAACTTTTGCATCGAAATTTTCCAAAAATAAAAAGGTAACGATTACATATCACCGTTACCTTTTTACAATCATACGTTTTCAATTCGTTTACGATAACCTTGAACAGCACCGAGTAAATTCGCGTTTTGTTTAAAGTGACAAATATCTATTTTTGGTTTAACCTTTGCCACTTCAACTTTCTCTAAAATTTGATCAATTCGTTTATTAATCTGATCGATCAAATCGTCTCGCGCACTAATACCGCCACCTACCAAAATAACTTCCGGGTCATATACATATTGTAAATTATAAATGCCAAGTGCAAGCAGTTTATAAAATCTCTCAATTGCTTTAATCGACACTTCATCACCGTCTTGTGCCCATTGAAAAACTTCTTCACCTGAAACGTGATCTGGATCTAAATTCTTCTGTTTTGCAACATGTTTTACAAGTGCATATGTAGAAGCCGTTTCACTCCATACACCCTCAATTTGACCAATATCATTATTAAGTAGCATATAACCAAATTCGCCACCATGTAAGTGAGCACCTTTATGAATAAGGCCATCTTTAATGATCGCTCCCCCGATACCCGTACCGATTACCATTACTAAGACATCACTTTTACCTTTGGCTGATCCTTTCCACACTTCAGCATACCCTGCACAATTGGCATCATTCTCAATAAATACAGGAACACCTGTCCGTTCTGAAATAAGCTCTTTCATGTTAGGTCCGTGAATATAAGGAAGGGCGCTATAACCATAAATCACGCCTTCATCCGCAACCGCACCAGGTGCACTCATTGCAATTCCTTCATAATTACTAAATTGTTGTGAGATCGATTTAATCAACGATAGTAATGCTTCTAAATCACGTGGTGTTTTTTCTTTACTACTTTCAAGAATAGCCGCTTCTTCTGTCACTAAACCATATTTCACATATGTTCCACCTATATCAATGGCCAAATATCTCTTCATATTGTCCCTCCTAAAGTACGATCTTTTTGAAACCGCCAACATACTATAAGAATACTGTATTTGGATCACTTTGTTAAGTTAAAAGGTATGAATTTAAAAAGCTGAGATTCCTTCAAAATAGGAACCTCAGCTTTGTGCTTAAACCAAAAGGCTATTATTCTGCAAAATCTTTTCGTTGAAAATACGTAAAACATGCGCCCAGAAAGACAAGCGCATATACACTTAGAACCATAATAGAGAAGGCTAAGCCCACTCCCGGTAAAATTTCATCTCTAATCGCATATTCAGGTAGCGAGAGATGTGGCAAGAAAATATACTGATACCAGCTCGTATCCGCAAGTAACACATTAAATGATTGTGCAATATTTGTACCGAATAAAATAAATATCCCAATCCCAACAGCAAGTGTCTGACTTCTAAACAATATAGACACAGAAAAGGAGATAATAATAAACATCAGAACATTCAGAACGTATAAACCGACGCGTGCTGGTAACACTTCGCCCACAGTAGAAAGATATGGTGTCGTTTCAAAGTTATTCACCATGATCTCGGTGCTTAAACTGCCTGTTCCAAGTAGTATCGTACCTATCAGTAAATTACTAACTAATAACACCACAATTAATGATAGGGAAAAACCAACAGTCGTTATCAATTTTGCCGTAATGAATTTCCACCTTGGATAAGGTCTAATTAACAAATGCTTCATCGTACCATCATCAATTTCAGAAGAAACAATCGAACTTGCGACAATAACAGAAAACAAAGTAATGAACGAAGCTAGAAATGGAAATGTTTCTTCAAGGAAGATCATATTGTTCGTTTTATTAGGATTAATACCTGAAGCCAACATTTCTTCATTTTGCTGAATCGTCATTTGTGCATTTTCAACTTGCCACTCATCTGCATCCTCATCGGCCATAATCTCTTCTTGTACAGCTATTTCTTCCTCTAAATCTTGTTCCCAATTCTCATCATTAGCTGCGTCCATATCGAATATAACGGATTTAAAGAAAAACGCGATACCAATTGTTATTAGCAAAATAAATAATGCAAAAATCCAAGTTCGCTTTTTACTCCATAGTTTTATCCATTCATTTTGAATAAGTGTAATCATGACTGCACCTCCTTAATGTCTGTCATGTTACGCGTATTTGTAAGCGATAAGAATTTCTCTTCTAATGTTGTTTTCTTTCGTTCAATCGCATAAATATCAATACCCGCTTCTACAAACTTCTTGTTTACATCAGGAATGGTTGCTTCATGCAGCTTTAATACTAACGTTTGTTCTTTCTCGATATGTAGAAGTTCTATTTCTGAGTCAGCTTCAATTAATGCCTTTGCCTCTTGTATTTGATCAACACGACATTGAAAAGCAACTATACAAACTTTTTGCTCATCTGATTGATCTAACTCTCCAATGACAGTCTCATCAATAAGACGCCCCTTTTCCATAATCACAACTCGATCACACATCAATTGCATTTCTGATAACAAATGCGAGGAAACCAATGTTGAAATCCCCTGATCTGCAAGCTCACGAAGATAATCGCGTAATTCACGAATCCCCTTTGGATCCAGTCCGTTAGTTGGCTCATCTAATATTAAAATCGATGGCTGATGAAGTAAAGCCTGTGCCACTCCGAGTCGCTGCTTCATACCAAGGCTATATTTTTTCACTTTATCATGGATCGCATCTTCAAGTTGAACGAGTTTTATAATGTCTTGCATTCTTTCGTCACTAACCGGGTCAATAGCCATACGTGCATGTTGCTGAAGATTTTTCCAACCACTCATATAATCATAAAATGCAGGATTTTCAACAATAGCGCCTATTTGTCGCTTACAGGTTTGACTATCTTCATCCATATCGGTTCCATTAATACTTACAGAACCTGATGAACGCTTGATTAACCCGACGATCATTCGAATCGTTGTGGTTTTTCCAGCACCATTTGGTCCAAGTAGACCTAATATTTCACCTTTATGCATCTTAAATGATACATCTTCCACAATGTTCTTCCCTTTATGTACTGTTTTTCTCAACGATTGTATGTCTAACACCGCTTCACTCATTCTTAATCCTCCCCTTACCTCTTCACTAAATTAGACTGACATGCAACCTGTATAAATTACCATTTTCTAGATAAATTTTCAAGGGTGTATAAGACCATCTTATATCATTGGCTTAATTTTCCTAATATTATTGCGTTTATTTAAGGTCTTTCATCATGATTTGATTAATATATCAAGTAAATACAAAAGAAGAAGGTGTTAACATTCATCACCTTCTCCGCAACTAATCATTCTCTTCATAGAACCATCGACACGCTTTTTCTTCAATTACACTTACCAAGTCGTTCTTTCCAGCTATGTACGATTCAATATCATAAGGAAACTGTTTGGCAAGTTTTTCTTTCAACTCTCCATAAGTCGTTTTTATTTCCGGATGAGCAGACAAATAATCACGAAAAGCAATATGACGATAAATCTCAGGACTTCCAAACTGATAGACATGCACGTGATGTGACCTTTGTTCACCACCTTTTTGAAAATACCTCCGACCGGCAAGACCATTCTCACCCAAGGTCTCATAGCCGACCCTTTCCATATCTTCATTAAATAAATCAACCCGTTCAATATTTCTTATAACAGGCATCAAATCGATAATAGGCTTTGCCTTTAATCCCGGAACAGCTGTACTTCCTATATGGTGCACAGCTACTAACTCATCCTTAAATATATTTTTAAGTACCTTCGCCTCGTCTTCAAATCGTTTAGTCCACTCATCGTCATACGAACAGACTTCAACCTTTCTAGCCAAGTGATCACCTCATGCTTAATTCATTTTTTGATCCGTTTGTATGAGTAAAGTTACTAGATCACTGTTATGTTAAGCTCTTAATATTAGTGGTCTCTCCAACGTTATACCCTATCCACGCTCCGATAAATGGAAAAGTACCAAGGGTATAATCTATGTTAAACGTATGAATACCTCTAACAAAAACCATAATCGTGATCGGTACAACTACGATCAAAAGGATGACAAAAACAATTAATTTCTTTCGGTACCACTTCTTTTCCCCCACACGACGTCTTTCACATCTTTGAACCGTTCTATTTGTTTTAGTACCGATTGGATTTTGTGTCTTTAAAGTATAAAACGAAACAATTAAAATAGTCCACATGACCACTAGAAACACCATAGTGAGAAGCGCACCCTGATCGACATAAACAAGAAACCCCATCAAAACAACAAAACCTAACATCATCAAATTATATTCAAATAGATTTTTCTTCTTCAGACGCTTAAATTCCTCTGTGTTACATTTTTCTTCATCCATCACACTTCATCCTTTCCATTAGTTTCTTTAAGCCTTTTATAATTAGTTAAAATTTCATGTGAATCCATCATAACATAAATTTCCTTTTCAGCATTCCATCGTTTTCTTAAGTCACTATTATGTTAAAACTAGAATTGAGGAAACGGGCCTGTTAAATAAAGAAGGGAAAAATAAATACTAGATTATACTTTTCTCACTATTACAACTCCAATGATTATGATCATTCACTCCAACACACGAATGGATACTTTACAAAGATGCTGATCAACATCTGAAACAGAAAGTTCATCAATAAGATATTCTTCAACAAAGAAGTCATCTATAACGATTAAGTGCTTTTCTGCATATTCAAGTAATCGTTGATACACCATTGATAGTTTTTCGTAATGACCTTTATGAATACAAGTTAAATAATTACCTTCTTCCAATATGAAATTTGCTTGCTCCTTACTCTGCACGCGTGTATAGAAAGAGTCATAGGTAGAATAGTTTCCTTTCTCTACATAACATTTGTTCATAATCATGCCATGAACAATGGGTAGGGGTAATTGATTATTTTTTAGCGTGTCATAATGTTTTGATACCGCGTCAACATAAGCTTTCTCGTCTTCTATACCTCTGTTTGTCTTCGTTATTAACAATGGGATAGAAGCTCTTTTTTCAATAGAAACCTTATCGAAATTAGAGGTTCGGATTCCTTGTTCTGTTGTTTTTCTTTTCTCTTGAATAACATACTTCATTGTTTGTAAAATCTCTATTTTTTGGTCTATATCCTTTTCACGACTGTTTAATAATTCGGTCAAGTTTTGAGGCGTACGATGTTCAGTAAAATCCTTGATCGCCTTAAGAGACATATTCAATTCTTTTAACGTAAGAATAACGGAAAATGCCTCTGATTGAAAAATAGAATAATAGCGATATCCATTGTTTTTGCGAATTTCCGGTTGAAAAATACCGATTTTATCATAATGAAGAAGTGTATCTTTCTTTATCCCCATTAATTTCGCAAATCCCCCTGTAGATAATAATTGTGACGGTTGGTTCATTTTTTTATTCTCCTTATTGACTCTAGAGTAACTCCATACTTTATGGTAGCAAATAGACTAGCAAATAACAAAACGACATACAAGGAGAAGGAAAATGAAAAATGAAGAAAAATCAACTTTAGATATCGTTTATAACAGAAGAGAATTAATTTTGTTTGCGTTACCTACTATACTTATGATGTTATTTAACGCTTTATATATGGCTGTCGATGGTATCTTCATTGCGCGATTTGTCGATCAAACGGCCTTATCTGCTTTAAACATGGTTTTTCCTGTTTTTGGAGTTGTAACAGCCATTGGATTGATGCTGGCAAGTGGAGGGAATGCTATCGTTTCACGCACTCTCGGAGAAGGGGATAAAGAAAGAGCTCGAAAGTATTTCACCTTAATATTTTTAGTTTCATTATCTCTAGGAGCCCTATTCAGTTTGATGATCCACATATTTTTTGATCAAACGATGGCTTTTTTAGGAGCGACTGACAATGCAGAATTATATAATTACACATCTGCTTATGCACGTATTACGATGTCGTTTTTGCCTGTAATGGTTACTCAATTTGTATTATTAACTTTTTTTGTGACCGCAGGAAATCCTAAAATAGGGTTAATGACTTCTATACTAGGCGGGGTCACAAATATAGTTTTAGACTACGTTTTTTTAGTGTTTTTAGATCTCGGATTAACTGGTGCTGCTTTTGCTTCTGGATTGGGTTATTCAGTTCCTGTCATTGTAGGGATTATTTATTTCTTCTCTAAACATAAAAAAGAGTTGTATTTTACGAAACCTTCATGGGATGGAAAAGTCATTATTGAATCGATGGGTAATGGTGCTTCAGAATTTGTTCAATCAACTGCAGGCGCTATTACTACATTGGCGATCAATTATTTGATGTTGCGTCATGTTGGTGTGGAGGGAATAGCAGCAGTTACGGTTTTCTTTTATATTTTTTATTTATTTGTAGGTGCATTTGAGGGTTATATAATTGGAGTAGCTCCATTAATTGGTTTTGGATACGGTCGGAAAGATACACAAAGAATTAAAAGTATTTTTCGTAATAGTATTGAACTCGTATCGATCACTTCCATTCTTATGGCAGGTATTACACTTATTTTTGCTCCCCAGTGGATTGCGCTATTAACCGGCGAGGCTGGTACTGAAGTGTATAATATTGCTGTACAAGGTATGCGTTATGGGAGTGTGGCCTACTTATTCACAGGAGGAAATATTTTTTCTTCTGGATTATTTACAGCACTTTCAAACGGAAAAATATCCGCTAAAATTTCTTTTATGAGAACATTTTTATTTTTACTCATATGTTTACTCATCCTTCCAGAATTATTTGGTGTTACTGGTATATGGTTATCGATCCCAGTCTCAGAATTTTTATCTATTCTGATGAGTATTTATTTCATTAGAAAAAAACGAACCAACTATCATTACTATTAGATCATTAGTATAACCGAATAAAATATTCCAATTGAACTAAACACCTAAATGAATTTAATTCATTTAGGTGTTTAGCATTAGATATATTAAGTCATTTTTAAAAATAGCTTATTCACCAGGTAATAAAACAACCTTACCTAATTTACCTGCTTTTTTAAAGTATTGTTGAGCTTCTGAAGCCTCTTCTAGCGGAAAGGTTCGATCAATGACTGGTTTAATTTGTTCTTTTGAAATAGCATTTAATAGTCGTTTGAATTCTTCTCTTGTGCCTAATACAGAACCAAACAGTGTAATGTGCTTTAGATACAACGTTCTAAAATCAAGCTCTGTTTTCTGACCACCAGCAGATCCGGACGTGCAAAATTTACCGCCTTTTTTAAGGACTTGAAGAGAAGTTGAAAAGAGAGCATCTCCAACAACATCTAACACCGAATCAATAGGACCTTCATTTCTTTCAATTATCTCTTGAGCCAGGTCCTGCGATTTGTAAGATAATACATGTGTCGCACCGAGCTCTTTTAATGGCTCTTCTAACGCCAAGTCTCCGACAATAGCAATCACCTTAGCTCCAAATACTTTAGAAGCAATTTGAACATTTAATGAGCCGACTCCACCATTGGCCCCAGTCACCATCACGGTCTCTTCTGGTTGAATGTTAAGCTGTTCTACCATATGCCATGCTGTAAGGCCACTAACGCTGAAAACGGCACTTTCAATATGGTCTTGAAGCGGCATGTCATAACAAAGGTGAGCTGGCCATACGACATATTCTGCATAACCACCGTCATACTCTGAACCGATAAACGACATATCCTCAGATATATGCTCGAATCCTTCTTCTCCACTTGATGTAAACGGGAAAAGAACAACATCTTTTCCAAGCACCGATTCATCTACCGATGAGCCTAATTTCACCACTTCTCCTGTGATATCAGACCCCGGCACTCGAGGGAATTGTACACCTTCAGGCCGCCATCCTGACTTTCCGCCTGTTCCATAAGCGCCTTCTCTCATCCAAATCTCTGTATTGTTAATCGAACATGCCTTTACTTTAATTAAAACTTCATTTTCTTTTGGTTCTGGGATTTCTTTTTCAACCGTTTTTAGCTGATCAACATCTCCATAACCCATTACTTGTACTGCTTTCATACACCATGCCTCCACTCTTAAGATCACTATAAGTATGACATAATGAGACGTTTTTTAATACCTATGCTAAAAGAGACTTTAGTAAACTGTTTAAGCTGTCGTTCAATAATTACAGATGTTACAATGTAATCAGAACATCACAAAAGGAGATGAACAAAATGAATCCATTATGGCTTGTTTTAATTATCCTATTAGGTGCTTCAATGCTTTGGGGACTTGTTCTGCGTGCCAAAACCTATCAAGGCATGGTTGATAAACGAAAAGAAGAAGGGGATCAAGAATAAAAAAGTATCTATGGAAATTAGAATCCAATAGATACTTTTGTTATTTGAAATCATATCACTTAGCTAGATTATCATTTTATTCAGTATATTAATCCGCTTCACAACCTCATGAGCCGGAATACGGATTGACGTGCACTAACACATCGGACACATCATGATGCTCATTCATTAATGCTTGCTTGACCCGTTTTGATATCTGGTGCGCTTTTTCCACGTTCAGCGCAGGATCAACACCGATTTTAAGGTCAAGCACTACATACTGACCGTGACTACGCGCACGTAATTCATCGACTTGTAAAACACCCGTTATGCTCTTTGTTGTTGTGATAAAACGCGCACTTTCTTCTTCATCCAATATGTTTTCCAACACCATATGAATCGACTTTCGAATCATTTGATAGCCAATTCGGATGATAAATAATGCTACAATCATTCCGGCTAACGGGTCTAAATAAACCAAAAATGCATACCCAAGTTGATCTCCTATAATCGCTCCACCTACACCAATCAAAACGCCCATTGACGAGAACACATCTGATCGATGATGCCAGGCGTCTGCCATCAATGCCGGACTGTTTATACGTTTCCCTAACCGATTCTTATATTGGTACATCAGTTCTTTAGACACAATCGAAATCGTGATCGCGATGAGTGCCATACCTCTTGGCGCTATAATGGCCTCACCCCAAAAGACCTGTAAAGATGACCAAGCAATCTCAAATCCAACTATAATCAATAATATAGATACAATAATAGCTGAAATGCTCTCTGCTTTACCATGACCATATGGATGTTCTTTATCTGGCGGCTTATTGGCCGCGCGCACTCCTGCCAGTACAGTGATTGAGCTAATGACATCCGAAGCAGAATGTGCCGCATCAGCAACCAACGCATGACTACCCGATAGCCATCCAACAACGCCTTTCATCACAGCTAATAACAAATTACCAATAATACCGATCCAAGAAGCAAATTGTGCTTTTCGGCTACGTTGAATCTGATTCATCTCCCATCCCCCCAATAAGCACCCTAACTTTTATGTGAAACCATTGTTAAATGCACTTCTTCATTTTATCAAATCCGCTCTGTGTGGGTCTACAGCAACCTTTTTGCGGAAAAGAACCAATGTAACCAAGAGGCAAATGAATCTACAACGTGCAACAATTTTGGGTTAGTGCAATATATTAAATAGTTTTTAAAAAACACGTTTCATAGCAGCTTAGTGCTCCTATGAAACGTGTCACAGACCTTCCAAAATTATTTAAAAGACATTGCAAAATAGTTATTTTCATCTCGGTACATCATCTTCATCAACCTCTTCATATGTCATGACTATTTCATTTTTTAAGGTGAGTTGAATATAAGCCCCTTCACTTAGCTGACTAAGAGCCGTGAATTCGATTTCTTTTTGTTCTCCGTCTTTATTTACAGCAGGAAGTTGGTAAATGACGGATTCGTTTTCTCCCCCGATGATTCCATCTTCATCTACTTGAGTATACCAATATTCTTCTTCAATGAATGGATTGACATTAACTTGGGTCACGGCTGGTAAAGTAGAATAAATCCACAAAATAATTCCCACGAACAATAGCAACCCTAGAATGTATAAACCTAGCTTCTTCATGGTTGTCCTCCTTAAAATGACTTAAAATCAAATCGTGAAACATTACTCTGGACTGGAAAGGAAACTATATACTTTGTTTAACCACTTTCTTATAATATAACAAGGAAATGAGCGCGAATACGGAATATAAAATAATATAGGCGCCTACTACCGTTAACATCGGCACCCAAATCTCATTACCGAACAAGAACCAACCTGCATTAACCGCAAAATAAGTGTGCAGGACACCAATAAGTAGGGGAACTCCAAACGTCACAGCCATCTTGATCGTAAGACCCTTAATAATCTCATTTTCAGTAAATCCAAGCTTTCTTAGGATATTGTAGCTTCCTTTCTCATCCTCACTTTCACCAATTTGTTTGAAGTAAAGAATACACCCCGAAGTCAGAAGAAAGGCTAGACCAACAAATCCAATAATAAACATCGTTAATCCACTACCTTGCATTTGCATATTATATTGACCAATTTTTGATTCAAATGGCGGATAATCATATTCACTCATAAATTGATAAATACCTTGACTGTCTTCACCGGCAATATCAATCCCAAAACCTTCACGAGGTTGGTTTGTCTCTTCATCATCATTATGATTTTTTTCAAGTTCGTTATATACTTCTTCTGAAACAATCGCTTGAGGAGAGCCATAAGTAACAAAAGAAGGTAAAACAGCTTGTTCACCAATCGATTTCAATTCAACCTCACGCTTATAATCATTACTTGATAATGTAATTGTTTGATTGAGGTTAAAGTCAATATACGAATCAATAAAGTAGGCAACACCTGTAATCATGATTTCATCGTCTTTCGCCTCAAAGTTATCTACATGCTCATCACTCACAATACTTAATGAGAGAGCTGTATCAAATCCTCCTGGTGCTTCTGGATCGATCGTAATCGCATCTCCTTCACCATTATAAGAGATGGTCGGAATATGGACTGTTTCGTGGTCAATAGCATTTTCATTCAGCAAATCACTATAAAACTCCATGTCAGACTCCTCATAAAATGTGTAATCATTGGGGACTGACGCCTCAATTGTCTGTTCCACTGAGTAATAGGCGATATATGACAGCGACATCAAACCCATACTTGTTGCACTGACTACACTGATCAAGGTGAGCAAGAAAGCATTGGACTTCATTTTAAACATAATACTCGTGAGCGACAGCACATCATTTACATTAACATGACCATTTTTAGACTTTCTGATCATATTTAAAATAAATGCAACAGAAAACTTAAAGGTAATATAAGTTCCAGCAATGGTTAGAAACAATATGCCGAACATTAAAAATATGAGTAGATTACCAAAATTCATCATATTCGCTGAGAGCCAGTAACCAGACATAATCATAGAAAGACCAAGCACACCAAATATAACCGTTCCTTTTCCCATTCCTCTATAAGTGGCCTCACTAGATTGTTCTAGTTTAAGCATGTTAATAAGGGTTGTTTTTTTCAAGAAAATATAGTTCTGCGCCATCAAGAGAGCAAAAATAAATAGAAAGAGTAAAGCGGTCTGGACAACTGCTTCTATTGAAAAGGTCATGCCAACAGCTAGATCGATCTGCATCATACGAAGTAACATCATCAGTAGCATCCGGTAAACTAAAAAACCAAATGCAATACCTATCATGAGGCTTCCAAAATAAATGACTGCATTTTCTACAACGAGCAATCGAAGCACTTTATCACGTGTCATGCCAATCAGCTGAAACAGGGCAAGCTCTCTATTTCGCCTTCTTAAGAAAATAGAGTTCGCGAACATAACAAATGTGACAATGATGACAATTAAAAACACTGAACCAACAATAAAACCTGTGGACATTAAATCGCTAGACAACAATTCATCGGCTACACTATCATCTTGGGACATTAATACAAATGAAAAATAAAGAGCCACACTAAATACTAGCGCAAACATGTACAATGTATAATTCTTAAGGTTCTTAAAAAAGTTCTTCAGAATGATCGAATTAAGACTCAACGCCGACACCACCAAGCACACTTTGCGTATTCATTATTTCCTTATAATAGTCTTCCTGAGAACGTTCGCCTTTTCTAAGCGTGGAATAAATCAGGCCATCCTTTAGAAATATCACACGTGTTGAATAACTTGCAGCAGTAGCATCATGCGTGACCATCATAATTGTAGAGTTACTTTTGTCATTCAATTGTTGGAGTTTTCTCAAAAGATTGTTAGCTGCCTTAGAATCAAGTGCCCCTGTCGGTTCATCAGCAAATATGATTTTGGGCTGGTGAATATAAGCTCTTGCAGCACTCGTTCGTTGCTGCTGACCTCCAGAAATTTCACTTGGATATTTATCCTTTAGCTCATAGATCTCAAGTTCCTTAGCAACAAGTTTGAATTGTTCTTCAACCTCTGCTTTCTTTTTATTTCTAATCGAAAGTGGCAGCAAGATATTTTCTTTAACCGTCAGTGTGTTCAGTAAATTATATTCTTGGAACATAAAACCAAGGTCGTTCTTTCTGAATTCTGCAAGTTGTTTATCCTTTAAAATCGTCATATCTTCGTCTTCTATAAAGATATGACCACTTGTAACGCGATCGATCGAACTCAAAACATTTAACAATGTTGTTTTACCTGAACCTGATGCGCCCATTATAGAAACAAATTCACCTTTTTCAATATTAAGATCAATTCCTTTTAATACTTCTGTTCGGTTTTGTCTCTTTCCATATGATTTTTTAATCCCTTTCGCTTCAAGAATCATAACGGTACCTCCATTAATTTGATAACTTCATTTTACTCTATTGTTTTGTATACTTCGTTTGATTCTTGTGACGAATACACAAAGCCATGTGACATTATCGTCACATGGTCTTCACTCGGTGAAATTGATTCTTTTTTGGGAAAGTAAGCGTTATGGTCGTTCCTTCACCATATACAGATTTAATATCTATTGAGATGTCCATCGCATTCGCCGCTTCTTTCGTTAGGTACATCCCCATACCTGTTGCCCTCATATCTCCATGGTCGCTAGTAGAGGTAAAGTTTGCTTCAAATACTCGGGGGAGATCCTCCGACTTAATCCCTCGTCCATAATCTGTTATTTCAATTTTTGGCCAGCCTTCGTTTAAATAACTAGAGATCATAATGTCACTATCTCGAGAATACTTAACACTATTACCGATCATTTGATCGAGCATAAAGGAGAACCACTTCAAATCTGTTTCAACATGTGTAATATTCAATTCAAAATCAAATCCAATACCCTTTTCAATACAAAGTGTCCGTAATTTTCGAATGGTATTAGATAGGGTCGTTTCAATATCAACCGTTTCAATATATAAATCATTACTAATGTTTACAAGTCTTCTCTCAAATAACATTTCATTTAAAGTCGTATCAAGTCTCACCCATTCTTCTTCCAAGCGTATCTTTTTCGATGTATCTAAATCATCAATCAACAACTTCATCGTCGTCATTGGCATCTTCATATCATGGATCCATCTAGTTAATCCATCTAGATTTTCAGCCGTCTTCTTAGACTCATTCTCTAACATTTTATTATGAGTTCTTTTCATGACTGACAGTCGCTCATTAATTCGCTTCTGATAAGGCGTTTCGGGTACTGGAAGGCTATCTACTTCTTCAATTTTCTCCATCTTCATTAACTCTCTCCAGTAACTTCTTCCTTTTGAAAAGTCCCACAAAATAAAGACACCTAAGATGACTGTATTAATGATGACGATATAGATAACTGAAAAATTTGGAATATCCGTATCTAAAAACCCAATTGACAAGATCGATAGATTGAACACACTAAAGAGAATTAACCATGGTAACACCTGTTTGAAATACATGACTCTCACTCCTTAAGCATATAGCCGAGGCCTGTTTTAGTGATAATCGCATCATCTAGCCCTATGTCATCGAGTTTCTTCCTAATTCGATTAACATTCACAGTTAAGGTATTGTCATTTATAAATCTAGAGTCATCCCACAGCTTTTCAATAAGTGTCTCTCTTGATACAGCTTGATTAACCTCATTCACCAAAACAGATAATATGAAAGATTCATTTTTAGTCATGTGAATCTCTTGGTCACCTCTAACCACAGTCAGTTTTTTAAAGTCGATCACAGCATCTCTAAATTTAGTTACATTAATTTCTTGATTCTGATACTGATAGGCGCGCCGCAACAAGGCCTGAACCTTTGCCACCAACACATCAAAATTAAACGGCTTCTGTACATAATCATCACTACCAAGCTGCATACTCATGACCATATCAGAGGGGTGATTCCTAGAGGATAAAAAGATGATTGGGAGGTTTGAAATATCTCGAATTCTCCGGCACCAATAAAACCCGTCATATTTAGGTAGCGTTATATCAATAACAACCAAATCTGGTTCAATACGAATAAAATCATTTAAAATGTTGGCAAAATCAGTAACGCCATGCACACTGTAATCCCACTCTTCTAACCTCTCTTTAATCTCCTTAAAAAGCGATTGATCATCTTCAATTATAAATATCTTTGACATTTTCACCTTAAACCTCCGTTTCTTATTGTATTTCGTCATTTTATAGGTGCTCATTAAGTAAGTTGTGGCTTGATTATTATTAGTATTCTATTATTGAAAGCGACTCATATTTAAAAGACTTAACTTGACCACATATAATAGATAAACTTTAAATTTAATCCATTCATCATAAATTCTGCATCACTAGTTGAGACGTATTCAAATCCATTCTTTTCTAATACTTTTTGTGAACCTATGTTATGGGTTGTAGTCTTAGCTGAAATCTGCTTAATACCTATTTCGCCAACAGCGCCTAGCAATAACTTCAATGCTTCGTTCGCGATCCCTTTCCCCGTATATTCTTCACCAACCCGATAACCAATATAAGCTAATTGAACGTCATCATCAATGTCCACTAAGTTCATTCTGCCTAAGATTAACCCTTCAGCATTTTTAATTAAATAATATAAGCCTTCCCCTTTGGCCTGTTCATCTAACAACGTGCTATGTCTTTTTTTGAAGCTTTCAAAACCGTAATAATCATCTCCCCGACTTGGCACCATCGTTTCAAAGTAACTTCTATTTTTGCATTCAAATTCATATAAGCTTCTAGCATCCGCTTCCTGTAATTGTTCCAATTCTACTTTCATCATGGCTTCCTCTCTCATTTATGTTTTAAAAACTTAGATCCCCGTTGTTCTTCGCCAGAAAATGATTCTTTTTGTTGTAAACTTATAAAATTAACAAATATGTCTATTATATTTAATTTAAACATAAACTTAGGATTTATAGAACGACTTCTTTTGCTTCTACTAGATCGGTTTGATAATATTCAGTTTTTGAAGGTGACAAACTAAATAACAATAAGGAACACGTTAATATCAACATAACAATCGCACCCAAGACAACTGTAAATTGAATCGATATAAAATGAGCGATTACTGCAAATACTGACGTTGTGATGATAACCAATAAGGCTTCAATAAAACCATAAAGGCTCCCAACTCTTCCCATTACGTTAACTGGAATGTTATTTTGATAAAAGGTGTAAAACCCAGTATTCGCAAAGGCGAGTGAGAACGCTAGCGTAAACACGCCTAAAGAGGCCATCACAAAGTGATTAGAAAATGCAAACATAAGGTAACCGACTGACACCATAATAGAGCCGATCCCCATGATGAAAGAGAGTGTAAACTTCCTCGCACACAATACATTTATCAAAGATCCAATTAAAATACCCGCCCCGGCAATGCTTACAAGAAAACCATACTCACTATCTGACAAAGAAATAACTTCTTTTGCGAATGCGACTTCTTGTGAATCCATCGCCGTTTGCAAAACAACAAAGACACTAAACAAGAAATAAATGCTCATAACATACCAGGAATGACGACTGAATTGTATAACTTCTCCGCTAATATATACTATATCGAAAATCATTTTAAGCCTTGGATATTAAAGTTTTTTTACTATCTATTATGATTTTCTCTGTAAGATCTTGATCACTCTTAAGCAATTCATCAAGAGAAATCTCAAAGGCGTAGCTTAAATCAATAAGCGTTTCAATACTTGGATATTCCTCTTCACTTTCCCATTTTGAAATAGATTGACGACTTACATTTAACTTATTAGCCACTTCCTCTTGTGATAAATTTCTTTTTACTCTTTCCTCTTTTAGTTTTTCATGGAACGCCGTAAGTATCACCTCACCTTTAGTTTAATGATTCTTTGGAAGGTTGTTAAGAACAACTTGGTAGCATCATGTAACTTAAAAATTGCGACTATGATCAAATGGTTTCAAATTTAGAATCCATCCATTCTCTGTATGTTCTCCCTTGCTATTTAGCTGAAAGTTTGGTAAGTGCAGAATATCTGTAGTAAACTGTTGATACAAGCATAACTCCCTCTCTTTGTGTTTTGGTTTGGTTACTTTAAACATTAGAGGAAGTATCTGCTTTTTTCAATGTCAAGCACTCTTGATTAAGAAGAGCTTAAAAATTTAACCAAATCCATAAATTGTATTTTATTAGACGTGATTCAAAACTACATCTTAATTTTTTGTAATAAGCGATAGCTTAATATTTACTAAAGTGTTCTCAATTAAATGTATACATGTTTGGTAGTGTATAACTTGATGGATTTTAAAAATAATGAGAGGGGAGGCGAAGTATTATGGAGCGCTTAATTATATTGATTCCTGCGATAGCATTTCTCATACTCCTTTTTTATGCAGGTTTCTTTTTGCTTGAAAATGTATTTAATTTATCTAAAGAAGTAAGTAGCGTAATTGCTGGTGCAATATCGGGAATAATTTTACTAACAGTGTCTACCACTACTTTAGAAAACCCACCTTACTTTTTATTAACTTTATTTTTCGTATTTTTATTAATAACTTTCTATCAGCAAATTAAAAAATCTAAAAGTAGAAATGAAAATGATTCTATACAGAAATAAGTGAAAGATGATTACATTAGAAATGGCCGATTGAAAGCCGGATATAATCTCCAAATAGCGATAAAAGACCAGTATACGCTTGCATATGATTTATTCCCGAATGCGAAGATCATTATTGATCGCTTCCATTTAGTTCAATTGATCAGCCGAGCGATGAACAAAACACGCATCCAAGTGATGAACCGATTCAAAACCTCGAACAATGAAGATATGAAGAAGTACCGTCGACTGAAAGCGTATTGGAAGCTTTTACTCAAAAAAGCATCTGATGTGTCGATTACCACCTATAAGTATTATCCCTTGTTTGGTCAACGCTTGGAAAGCGCCATTATCGATGAACTCTTGAGCTACGATGACACGTTACGTGTCAATTATGTGCTTTATCAAAATCTATTACGCGCCATGGATCAGCAGGATCACCAAGCCCTAGAACAATTATTGACTCAACCGTGCCCACAAGCGATATCAACACATTTACGAACAAGCATGAAAACACTCAGAAAGCACTTGCCTTACATTCAACATAGCTTTGATTACACGTATAGTAACGGGCGTATTGAAGGCATGAACAATAAAATCAAAGTATTGAATCGCGTCGCATATGGTTACCGTAATTTCACGAACTATAAGAACCGTATCCTTTTATACTTTAAGCTCAAACCTGTTTCACCTGCAGTACCTAAACAAAAGAAAACACGTTTCATAGCAGCTTAACGCTCCTACAAAACGTGCTTAGATCCTTATCAAATATATCGACTCATATTCTTCACCAACGTTGTTTGACAAAGAACCACAAAAAACAACCTCTTACGGACATAGTATCCGAAGAGGTTGTTTTTTATCAAACTTCAATCTTCATATAAATCATTTTAAAACTATTCCACTGTAACACTTTTGGCTAAGTTACGCGGTTTATCGACATCACAATCACGGTGCAAGGCTGCATAATAAGCGAGTAACTGCATAGGTACAACACTTACTAAAGGTGTTAGTAATGGATGAACACGTGGTAACACAATGTTATCACTTTCTTGTTCTAGACCTTCCATACTAACAACACAGGTGTTAGCTCCTCGAGCCGAAACTTCTTGAACATTGCCTCGAATTGAATAGTTAACGTTCTCTTGTGTCGAAATTGCGATGACTGGTGTCCCATCTTCAATGAGTGCAATTGTTCCATGTTTTAATTCACCACCAGCAAAACCTTCTGCTTGAATATATGAAATTTCCTTTAGTTTCAAGGATGCTTCTTGGACAACGAAATAATCAGTACTTCTACCAATAAAGAATGCATTTCGCATACCTGTAAAGAATTCTTTTGCCAACTTAGCAAATCGCTCTTTTTGATCTGTTAAGGATTCCATTACGCTTGCAACAATACCAAGCTCTTGTAACGGATCAAAGTTTAATTTAATTCCTTTTTCAGTTGCTGTATCAACTGCTAAAATGGTTAACACAGCAATCTGTGCTGTATAAGCTTTAGTTGATGCAACAGCAATTTCTGGTCCTGCATACAAATGCAATGTATAATCCGCTTCACGTGAAAGGGTTGAGCCTGGAACATTTGTTACGGTTATTGATGGATGACCTAATGATTTAGTCTTCACTAAAACAGCACGGCTATCAGCTGTCTCTCCACTTTGTGAAATAAAAATAAACAATGGTTTTTTAGAGAGTAGTGGCATGTTGTAAGAAAACTCACTTGCAATATGCACTTCTACTGGTGTACCTGCAATATTTTCAATTACTTGTTTGCCAACTAAACCAGCATTATAACTCGTTCCAGCTGCAATGATGTAAATACGATCTGCATCCAGCATGGCTGCTCTTATATTGCCATCTACTTTAATATTATCTTGTTCATCTTGATATTCTTGAATGATCTTACGAATAACAAACGGCTGTTCATCAATTTCTTTTAACATGAAATGATCATACGTTCCTTTTTCAGTGTCTGACGCATCAATCTCAGCTTTATATGGGGCACGCACTACTTCTGTACCATCAAATTTTTGAATTTGCACCTCTTGACGCTTAACCAAAACAACTTCTTTATCTTCAATTTCTAGATAAGTGTCTGTTTCTTTCAATGTCGCCATTGCATCACTTGCCACAAGGTTAAATCCTTCACCCAGACCAACCAATAATGGACTTTTACTTTTAGCAACATAGATCACATCTTGATCTTCAGCATCTATTAAAGCAATTGCGTATGAACCCTTTAGAAGGCTCATTGTTTTTCGGAACGCCGTTAATACGTTATTTGTTTCCTTATAAAACAAATCCATTAACTGTACAACAATTTCAGTATCAGTCTCACTCACGAGGTTGACTTCTGTTAAATATTGGTCACGCAATTCATAATAGTTTTCAATCACACCATTATGCACTAAAGTGAAACGACCCGAAACACTTTGATGCGGGTGGGCATTGTCTTCACTTGGCTCGCCATGAGTAGCCCATCGAGTATGACCAATACCCAGCTTCGTTTCAATACCTTTATCAACTTTCTCACGTAAAGTCGCGATCCGGCCTTTCACTTTAGACAAATGAAGTCCTTCTCCATTTAAAGTTGCGATCCCCGCTGAGTCATAGCCACGGTATTCTAACTTTTCTAAACCATTCAACAAGACATCTTTCGTATCATTAGTTCCAATATAACCTACAATTCCACACATAATTCTGTTTCCTCCTAGTTGAGACTAGGGGCAAACTAGAACGAACCTACTAAGAATAGAGGGGCGTTTGTTTGCCCCCTTTCTCGTTTTATTATTTAACCTCTTACATGTCTTCTTTGTGCAAAGAGTCGCCTCTTTGTTTTCGAATAACATATAACGGTTGGAGGTTGTGCAACCGGGAGGTATCCGCCGATTTAACTCGATACTCCTCCTCCTCGTCAACTATCTCTCAAGCGCACGAGAAATAGTTCAGGCGCTTATTTAAAATAAATCTCCTATCCACCTTTCCTTCTTGAAATAGCCACATGTCATATACATGGACTTTCTCATTTTAACTGAAAATCCACTATCTAGCAATATGATTCATATGAAAATCCATATATACATCAATTTATGTTATACATTTCACATTTGTGTCATATTTCTATTATCTTTTAACAAAGGAAAGAGCGAACAAATTTGTTCACTCTCTCCTTTCAGGTATACCTTAATACTTATTCAATATGTGTTAAGAGCATCTCTTAATTTACAATTACTTATTAAAGAGTATTTACTTGTTGTATAACTGCCTCAATTAATGGATGCTTTTCGTCTATCTCAGCAATGTCAGCCAGTGCACTTTTATAACCATTAGCACTGATGTTTTTTTGAAGTTCAATCGCTTCTTGATCTTCATGGTAATCATAATTCAACGCTGCTGCAATAGCCTTTGCTAAATAAATTGGTTTTTCTTTAAATAAGTCATAGTACAACGTAGCAGGGCGGATTAGTCGATCGTTCTTACCAAGTTTTCGCAACGGCCCTCTCGCTACACGCGTAATATGGTCGGATATATAAGGGTTTTGAAAGCGCGAAATAATTTTCTCAATATAGTTAGCATGTTCTTTTTCATCAAAACCATATTGTTTAACAATGACACGTCCCGTTTCTTCTAGGGCCCCTCTAACTAGAGGACAAACCTGAGACGAATCCATCACTTCCTTTATCGTATCAAATGACATACTATATCCTAAATATGCAGCAACTGCATGACCTGTATTAACAGTGAATAATTTACGTTCTATAAACGGAGCAAGGTCAGATACGTAAGTAATACCTTCTATATCCGGCTTTGTACCTTTAATTGCTTCTTGATCAACGACCCACTCATAATAAGGTTCAACCGATACAGTCAATAATTCTTCATGTGATTGATTAGGAACGATTCGATCAACTGCTGCGTCAGGAAATCCAATTTGATTATTAATCCGCTTTTGCTCGTCATCAGTCATGTTCTCAAGTACATGTTTTTTCAATAATGTACTTCCACCAATCATATTTTCACAAGCAATCACATTAATCGAATCTTTATTTTCTTTTAAGCGCTCTTTTAAACCTTTTCCAATCAATTTAGCAATAATAGGTAAGATCGTAGCACCTACAGCAGTTGTAATAATATCTGCATGAACAATAGCATCAACGACTGCTTCTGGATTTTTAGTACTATTGATACCAGTGATGTGAGTTACACGTTCCTGCTTTTGAGCTTCATCAGCCAAAATAACGTTGTACGATTTTTTAAGATTAATTTCATCAATCACTTGCTCATTAACATCTACAAAGGTTGTGTGATAACCTGCCTTATCCAACAAAAGACCAATAAACCCTCTACCAATATTACCTGCACCAAAATGAACTGCTTTCATCTAATTCACCCCACTAAAAATCTCGATGATTTCTTCTTTGGAAGAAGCTTTAATTAACGTTTGAATGTTATCCTCATCAGCACATACCAAAGCAATTTTAGATAAAACTTCTAAATGTTCATCGCCTTTTCCAGCAATCCCTATTAATATATTGACCGTATTGCCATTAAAATCAACACCTTGAGGGCAAATGACAACAGATAAACCCGTTTCCTTAACTGCTTTTTTAGCATCTTCTGTGCCATGCGGAATCGCTACATTGTTACCCATGTATGTTGTTGCTACTTGTTCTCTTTCAACCATTTTATCGACATATAATTCATCTACATATCCATTATCTACTAATATTTGTCCCGTGTATCGGATTGCCTTTTCTTTATCTGATAATGTTGCACCTAGAATCACATTCTCTTTTGTTAAAATTTCTTTTGCCATATTAAACACTCCATTCATAATTTTTCATTGATAAATTCGTTTAACTTTTTAGATAAATATTGTTTTATATTGTCTTTGTTGCTTGATTCAAACAGAGCAATGGTTTCTTGCTCACTAATAATCAATCCACTTATAAAACTAAGGACTTCTAAACATTCACTTTCTGCTTCAAGAGGAGATAACATAAGCAATAATGTATCAGTTATCATATGATTATCATCCATACCCTTTACAGATATTGGGTTACTTAAATGATATATAACAAAGGTTGGTTTTTTTATTTGCTCTTGTCTCGCATGAAATAGAGTAAGTTTTGTTCCAGGGATTCCTAGACCGCCTAATTTTTCTCTTTTCAATAATGCTTGATAAACTTCCGGTACATCTATTATATACTGGCTATCAGCTAATCGATCACAAGCTAGCTTAATGATTTCTTCTTTTGAACAATTCTCCTCTACCTTATAAATCTCAAAAGATAAAAGTAACTCTAATGTAACACGTGAATAATTCTGCATTCGCTCTAATCTTTTTTGTATATCTAGCTCGGTCAATGTTTCCCCATCATCTTTATCAGATGGGCCTGATTGAGCTATAAATGTCTTGCTTTTAATAATTGATTTTAATTTCATAATCTCATTTTCGGTTAGGATTGGTGATACAAGTTCGTAGTCTTGAATCTGTTCTTTTAATGGAATAGTTGAAACAATCAAGTCATAATTATTAGATTCAATAGAATCTAACTCAAATAACGAGCAATGATCAATTTGATCAATTTCAGTTATTTCCTGATTTATTCTAGATCCTAACATTTTTGATGTACCAATTCCACTTGAACAAATCACTAACGCTGATAACTTAGGTTGGCTCTTCTTTGGGATAGAAGCCGATGCAAAATGTAGTACTAAATAAGCGATCTCTTCCTCAGGAAATGTAATATTATCAAAGACAATCGCACATGCGTCTCTGATTGTTTGGAACAATTCTTTATAATCTCTTTTTATTTCTTCTGTAAGTGGATTATTAATATGCATGTCCGTCTGTATTCTATAAATCGTGGGTTTTAGGTGACTAACCAAATCATGAAAAAGGTTCTTTTGATTCGTTAACGGGATGCCTATTCTTTTCTCAACTTCAATAATTAAGGCTTTCGTATAATGGATTATATTTATAGAAGAGTCCTCTAGCAAGTAATCTTGATCTGATCTTAACTTAGCACCCAATAAGTGCATCGTAATATAACCTATTTCATCCACTGGAATCGACAACTGAAACTCATTTTGTAACTCGGTAATGATTTTTTCAGCGATCATATATTCCTTTGTCCCCGTTAACTCTTTTAAATAATCTAAGTCAAAATGAATGCGCTCTCCTTTTTGTATGCGCTCTATGGCTAAAGCAAGGTGAACAACTAAACCAATATAAGAACGATCCGCCAGTTCGTAAGGGAGATCTTGCTTTATATAGTCAATACTTTTTTCAATCGTCTTAAGTTTTGACTGATCTACTAGTCCTAATAAACGGTCAGAAATAGAATCTAATGGAGATTTGGTACTTGTATCAAGATTCTTTTTGATAAAAAGCATAAAATCTAACTCATCTACGTATTTAGATATTAAATGACTAAGCGCCGCTCGCTTATTAGATTCTTTCCCTTCAACTTCCACACCATACCCACGCTTGCGAATTAACACTAACTTATATTCCTTTAAACTTTCTTCTATCTTATCCAAATCATGACTAACAGTTGCAACTGTGACATTCAATTCGTTTGCTAAAGTGAACAACTTAATGGGTTCGCTTGTTTCTAATAATGTCGTTAAAATTATGGCATGGCGCTCTTCCGGTGTATAATCTGTATATTCAACTTGATCTAAAGAAAGAGCTAACGCTTTCTTATTATCTAAGCTTCCTTCCAACTTAACACCAACACCTGCTTTTTTATTTAGTGTTAATCTATGTTCAGCTACGATATCTTTTACGATTTTTAAGTCTCTATGAATGGTTCGACTGCTCACATCTAAAATAGATGCTAGCTCCTCAATCGTCATGCCGCTCCTATTGTTTAATAGTTCTTCTATTATCTTTCGCTCACGACCCGATATATACACATTCACCACCCGCTTCTACATGTAAATAAATTTTACTTGCTGACACTGTCTATTAATTTTGACCTTATACTATAATGATAAGCCATCATAAATAACATTCACAATATAATAAACAACTAGTTTCGTCTTTCTTAATGTTGACATTATTTAATAAGTCTTACTATAATCCTTTTTTCTGTACATTACTGTATACCCTGTCACGCCTATTATTCTCTACTATTTATAAAATTAACCTTACCCTCAGGTTATCTGAGGGTAAGGTTATTTGGTTAAGATTCACTTAAGTCTTTAACAAGTTCATCATATTTCGGGCTGTTCAAGAAATTCTCCACTGATATGTGGTAAGCATCAGGTCTTTTAGCCTTAGCACGATCCGTTAAGTCTTTATGAGTAATAATAATATCGGCATCATCCGGAATATCATTGATTGCTTTATTAGTAACTTCAATATTTACATCTGCCTTACTAAATTTATCTCTTAATAGTGAAGCACCCATCGCACTAGACCCCATACCTGCATCACATGCAAACACGACTTTATTAACGGTCATTTCTGTAACTGATTTAGCTTCTTGCTGGTTAAATGAACCTGAAACAGAACTTTGTTTTCCTTTCATTTCTTCCATCTTTCCTGCTGCTGCACTAATATCATCATCTTCTCCTTTTTTATCTGCTTTTAAAATAACGGAAGCAACAAGGAATGAAACAATAGTTGCAACAACGACACCTGCAATAACACCTACATAATTACCTCTTGGTGTCATGGTTAATAATGCAATAATACTACCTGGTGACGGTGAAGATGTTAAACCTGCATCAAATAATGAGAACGTCAAAACACCACTTGCACCACCAGCGATGGCTGCTAAAATTAACATCGGTTTCATTAATACATAAGGGAAGTAGATTTCATGAATCCCACCAAAGAAGTGAATAATTGATGCACCAGAAGCTGAAGCTCTTGATGCCCCTTTACCAAATACCATAAAAGCTAAAAGAATACCAAAGCCTGGACCTGGGTTTGTCTCGATTAAGAATAAAATTGACTTCCCTGCTTCTAAAGCTTCTTCTGTGCCTAACGGTGTGAATACACCATGGTTAATGACATTATTTAAAAATAAAATTTTTGCTGGTTCTACTAATAAACTAGCTAAAGGTAATAACCCAGCATTCACAATAGTTTGAACTCCTGTGCCTAACGCACTATTCAAACCACTGACTACTGGTCCCATTGAAATGACACCAAAACCGGCAAGTACTGCACCTAAAATACCCGCTGAAAAATTGTTGTATAACATTTCAAAACCTGAGCGAATTTTAGGTAAAAATGGTTTATCAAGACTTTTTATCAAATAAGCTGCTAATGGACCCATAATCATTGCGCCTAGGAACATTGGTGTATCCGGTGCACCAACAATTACACCCATTGTGGCAATCGCACCAATAACGCCACCACGTACATCATAAACCATTTTACCACCTGTATAACCGATTAATAGCGGCAGTAAATAGGTAATAGTTGGACCAACTAACTCAGCTAATGTTTCATTTGGTATCCAACCATCAGGGATAAATAAAGCTGTTATAAGTCCCCATGCAATAAATGCAGCGATATTAGGCATCACCATTCCACTTAAATAGCTACCAAACTGTTGTACTTTTGAACGAAAACCTTGTTCTGACATAATACATTCCCCTTTCAATAATTAATAAAATGTATAATAACTACACTTTTATAATAAAGCGATTACAACAAGATAATCAATCTTTTATAAAGGCATATTTGTCATATGGTTTGTTGACAACATTAAAATACACCTATTCTTATTAAAGAGATATTCAACAAAAACGGTTACCGCACATGTGAAATTACTTACACATTCATTCAAATAACACAAATGAAAAAGCGCCTAATAGATCTAACCATCTATTAAGCGCTCTTATCAAGATTAACCTAACTCAACATCAATTTGCCTAACATCCATGCTTCTAATCTGTTCAGCTAGTGAACCTGTTACTTCAGGCCCTTCTGCTTGGACATGCTGACCATTTGATAAAGTGAGTGTATAATGAACCGGTTGAACACCGTCATCACCGTACGTATCCTTGTTTTGCTTGTTGTGATAAATCACATCAATTTGCTTGAATAGTTTAAACTGTGCTTGATTCGACTCTGTGAAGAAATCTTTCGGCAGCACTGGTTTTAAAGCAAAGATCAGTTCATTTCTAGCCTCATCATACTTAAACGGCTCTTTCCCAATGAACATTTCCATCCACATATTCAAAAATTCAATGGTCGAACCACTTAATCTAGCCACATAGCCTTTTCCATGAGTCGATGGATCTGGATTGGCACTGCTTGCGATGAATGAAGAATTTTCTAAGATGCTCCGTCCATACATTTTAGGATCTAAGTAAGCAACGAGACCCGTTTCGCAATCTTGGAAGAATTCATCATACAGCCCTGATTTCAACAGCTCCAACAGGTACTTATACGTCATGTGTAAGAAAACCGATTCATTTTCTAACCAACCGGGTGTGAAGAACTTCGCACGCCCTAATTCAACAGGATCATTCGAGATGGGGCCACTCGTCTTGTACATCCCTAGTTTTTGATCATAGATCGGTGAGACTTTGACCTTCTCATAAAGTTCTTTCGCTTCTTCATAAGAGTCTGCCAACTTCATTTTCTTAACAATACCTTCTAAGAATGGCGAAACAGCATGAGGTATCATATCGAGAATCTCTTCTCCATCATCTGCAAGAGACATCGTGAAATAAAAGTACGTTGGCACTAAGTTTTGATCAAATTGTTCGACCGCATTAACCGCGAAATCAACATAGTCATTAAACACAGCGACCATTTTATGAACGTCTTCCATATTAAATGTCACATACTTACCTTCTACACCTGATGCAATGCGTTGTCTATAATCATCTCGAATCGATGTTAACTGTTTCCACAATGTCAATTGATCCTCTTTCATCACACGCGGTAAATTCGCTAAAGTATCAGTTAATTGACTGATAAAATGTTCAGTTTCAATTGGGAGCTTAACGGTACCCTGATCGTTCTGATTCACTTTTTCAAAGTACTGTAGTAATCGTTTCAATTCGTACAATTCTGATACTCCGGCGCCAAACATACCTGGTAAGCCGTTAAGCGCATCATTCCATCCTGGTTTACCTGCTTCCATCTCCACACCTAAGCCAAATGGTGCAATCGTACTCACTTTATTAGCCGATAGTAAAAAGAGTTTAGATAGCAAATTCGTTTTAACAACGTCACCTTGACCGTACTGCTTGCGAACCCATTGACCATTCTCATGTGTCTTTTCTTCATCTTCTTCCACAGCATCATATTGTCTAACTTTTTCATCTTGTTTTGAAATCTTCGCCTGTTGAGGACGAATTGAGGCTGGGCTATCGTAATACGTATAGTCTTCACTGAAGAATAGCGATTGTAATCGATCCGGAAACACCGATAAATAACTATCAATCAAGTCTAAATTGTACGTCCAGTGGTCAATCCAGAACCCTTCCCCGTGACTTGCCTCTAATACTTCCTCACTGACAGCAAGTAGATCGGTTAAGAACGCTTCAAAATCCACATTCAGTTTCACGTTTTTGTCTTTGATAAATTTCAATGCACTGCCCGGTGTATAGCCCTCTGCAATCTGTTGCTTAAACAGCGTCGCTTCGTCTTTTGTGAATCCATAAGATTCGAACGGAAACGCTTCGTTATTTAATTGATAAATGACTGCTTTAATTGCTAAAGGATTGTGCCCATCTAGTTGAATTAAATTGATAAACTGCTTAATGTTGTAGTCTTCAATCCGTGGTTCAAACAAAACATCTAAACGTCGATTTTGGTTCATATCACGATAGTTCCCGTTACCTTGCGAGTAGAACGAAGGACTAATCGAAAAATCATTGTAATCACGTTCTAAATCACCATGTTTTCTAGAGTATAAATAGAAAACTTTCTTGTTAGCTTCATTTTCAAAGATATATGAGAAGCCACCTCGAAGGCCATTATCTAAATAGTTTTGTGATACATAGGCATCAAATAACGGATTTGCTGTTTTCGTTTCCACTTGATTCATTAACTCTGCCGTAATCGTCTCAGCTTGTGTCTTATATGCATCAAATTGAGCTTGGTTCATTTTCTCATTCACAAACTGTTTCGCTTGGTCTAAGTGATCAACTTGAACAAAAACAGAATATAGCTTAATCTCACCATTCGCTTCAATCGTTTGGTCAATAACAGAAAAAGCACATGATACTTTGTTGGTTGATACTTGTTCTTTTTCGAGTAGGCTTGACGCTTGATGTTGATTAAAGGCGCGAGGTGAATGGAGTGCTAACTCATCGCCGAAGATTAACTCGCGATCATAGATTGGTTTTAAGACAGTCTCACCGTCACTTGTCTTCAGTAATGACGCATAGACATTACCATTATGCACTTCACTGACATTTGCTTCATCCGCTGTACTCCCACGCATGAAATAAAAATTAAATTGATCATCCACAGTTGTCGCATCAAACCAACTTTTCATTGTGTTTCCGATTGCTTGATAGGCTGAATTCTCAACACCTGCCGGAAACATCGTCGCTAAGCCATCCGCCATCTCTAATTGAACCGGTTGATCATTTTCATTACGTATCGTCACTTCACGAATTAAGCCTGGAATCGATTCGTTTGGAAGGGTTAAATAATCCACTTCAATCGCCACTTGAGACGCTTGATGTTTATGCTCAAGTGTTAATCGATTCGGGGCTATCGTCATCGCTTCTTCATGCTTTTCGTTTGATTCGAAAAAGGGTTCATATGAAAAGACATCGTTTTCTTTTTTTACTTTTAAAAATGACCTAAACCCTTGATAAGGAACCATTTGATAAGACTTATCCGCAGGGAAAAATTCCGTCATGACGGATGATTTATCTTTCACACCAAAACTTGCAAGACCTTGACCTCTATTTACATAAAACGCCCACATCGGAATACCTTTTGGACCTGCTAAGCCAGGAAGAAAGCTTGCGAATGGACTTGATGTTTGGTACTGCTCTATACGCATGTTTTGATTATTCTGTAATGAATACATACTTTCTTCCCTACCCTTCTGTTACTTGTTCATTTATGATACATGTTGTAATTGAATGTGCCGGAATCGGCATCGTTAAAGTCGATTCGTCAATATGAATCGACGGGGTCACTTGCTCATTGGTTTCATTCAAGATGACAACAACGATCGATCCGTCAACATTTTTAAATGCAGTTGCACTTAACGTTTGATCTTCTAATTGTAAATCAGTGCGTTTAGCACCCGCTTTAATATACTGACTAAAGTGGCCAATGAAGTAGTAAGAACTATTGTAGTGTGCGACGTCTTGATCAGGATCTACGATGATCGGTGCGTCACAATAGTTACCAACATGATTCGGTCCCCCTTGCATATCAAGAACAATATTCCAATCAATAAAGGCTTCTAACCAATTATTCATATCCCCAATAATATTGCGTGCGTAACGTTCACCTGTATGCCATGCACCTAATTGAACGCCACCTTCAATACATCCTTCTGTGAAAATCATATGTTGTTCAGGATACTTCTCGTGAACTTTAGAGAGGTTTTCAAATTCTTCTGAGACATACCAATGGTTACCGACTCCCCATACATATTGTCTCGCTTCTGGATCATTAAGAACAGCATCTGCGCGCTCAACAATAATATCTCGGTTATGATCCCAAATAATAATTTTAATATCTTCTAAGTTTTCTTTAGCGAACTCTTCACCTAATTGTTTGACAAACTCTTTTTCTTCTTCACCCGTATATTCACACGAGTCCCAAACTTGCTTTGCCGCCGGTTCGTTTTGAACAGTGACAGCCCATATATCGATACCTTTGTTACGCATTTCTTTAATATATTTCACAAAATATTTAGCCCATAGCGGATAATATTCTTTTTTTAATTTACCGCCATTGTTCATCTCTCCGTTCGTCTTCATCCAGGCGGGTGGACTCCAAGGCGATGCTAACAAGGTTAAATCATCACCTGTTAACTGGTTAATCTCTCGAATGATCGGTAAGACGTATTGTTCTTCACGTTCTATACTAAAAGTTGATAAGGATTCATCATTCTCATCAATATAATCATAGTTTCCTAAACCAAAATCACTGCTATTAATATGAACACGCCCGTGTGTATAACCGAGTCCATTTTTGCCATAGTACGCTTGTAAGATTGACTCGCGTTTTTCTTTTGAAAGCTTAGATAGGTTATAGGCAGCGGCTTCTGTGATCGCTCCGCCAAACCCTTTCCATTCTTGGTACTCTTTTGTCGAATCGATATAAATAGCTAAATCTGAACGCTCTTTGTTGTTTTCGTGTTGGTTCATACGTACAACGTTTGTTTCCCAAAACTTATTTTTCTCTTGTATTGATTGAACAACCTTTACATTTTTCGACATCAGCTTCACCCTTCCTCAATCGATCTACTTTTAACCACATCTTTATAAAACTTAGCACTCTCTTTTAATGTTCGTTTTTGTGTTTTAAAATCAACATGAATGATACCGAATCGCTTATCATAGCCGAATGCCCATTCAAAATTATCAAAGAGTGACCACACGAAATAACCCGAGATATTCATCCCTTTGGTATTTAGCTCGGCTACTGCTTTCAAATGCTTTTTGATGTAATCAACACGTTTTACATCATGAATCTCGCCATGTTCAAATTCATCAGGGTATGCTGCACCATTTTCAGTAATAACAATCGGAAGTGTTGTATAATCTTCTCTAAGTCTATAAATCAAATCCTTAAATGCTTCAGGAGAGATATCCCATCCCATTCCTGTTTTTTCATAATCTGAAAAACCCGCTTTATACAAAAACGGATCCTTTGAACTGAATTCTACTAGTCCGCGACTGTAATAATTGATGCCTAAAAAATCCGTTGGTGTTGATGCGATATCCAAATCTCCTTGTTGAATAAATGAAAAATCGTTAACAAACGTTGAAAACAGATTGATCACATCAGATGGATAATCGCCTTTAAAAATCGGGTCTAGAAACCATCGATTTTGATAACCATCTGCATTCGTTAAAGCAATTAAATCATTATAATCGTTACTGACCGTTTCAATCGGGCTTAGATTTAATGTGATCCCAATCGGAGTATCAGATTGCTTTTTATTTTTTAAATAACGGACAACTTCACCGTGTGAGACGAGCATATGGTGTGCCGCAATTAGCGATTCTTCCACATCCGCATGTCCAGGTGCATGCACACCTGTTTGATAACCTAAAAAGGCAGCACACCACGGTTCATTATGTGTAATCCAGCTATCCACATCCGCATCAAGCTCATCAATCACAACTTGTGCATAATCTAAAAACCACTGAATCGACTCACGGTTAAGCCAACCACCTTTATCATAAGCCCATTGTGGCATATCCCAGTGATACAGCGTCACTACCGGTTTTATATCATTTTCAATCAATTCTTTGATTAATCGTTTATAAAAATCCATACCTAAAGGATTGTATTCACCTTCACGAGGGAAGATCCTTGGCCAAGCAATTGAAAAGCGATACTTTTCAACGCCTAATTCTTTAATATATTGCACATCTTCTTTATAGCGATTGTAATGATCACAGGCAACATCACCATTATCTGCATTCATCACTTTTCCAGGAATACGAGAAAAGGTATCCCAAATTGAAGGTGTGCGACCGTCTTGACTGACCGCACCCTCAATTTGATAAGAAGAAGTTGATGTTCCAAATGTAAAACCAGAATCAAATTTCATGACAAACCTCCCGTATTAACCTTTTACAGAACCCGCTGTAATACTGCTAATAATGTATTTAGATAGGAATAAGAAGGCAACCATAATAGGTACAACAGATATAGCAATACCTAAATACATCGCTCCTAGGTTACTCGCAACTGGCGAACCACTTAATGCACCCATCATAACAGGTAATGTGTAAAGGTCTGGTGAACGAATAATAACGAGCGGTACAATGTAGTTGTTCCATGAGCCGATAAATGTAAAGATCCCCATCGTTGCAATCGCTGGCATTAAAATCGGTAAAATAATTCGGTGGAACATGTGCACCTCTGACGCTCCATCAATTCGGCCTGCTTCTAAGATCGAGATGTGCATCGTCGTGATTAAGAATTGTCTGAAGAAAAAGACGGTAAATGGTGCGGCAACGGCTGGAATAATTAATGGCCAGTACGTATCTAAAATACCTAAAGTCTCACTTAGATCATACAAACCAATCAAACCGAGTTGACCTGGTACCATCATCATGACGATAAATGTCACAAAGATTGCATTTTTAAACTTGAACTCATACACAACTAACGCAAACGCAGTTAGTGCTGAGAAATAAGCATTTAGAACAGTGACAGAAATAGCAACAAATAAACTGTTTCTAAACCCTCTCCAAACATCCATATAACTAATCAAGACGTCGTAGTTATCCATTAAAGAATCACCTGGAATTAACGTAAACCCTCTTAAAATTTCAGAATTGGGTCTTGTTGCATTAATAATCATCATATAGAAAGGAATAAAGCAAATGATGACTAAAATGACTAAGCCTGTATAAATACCGATTCTTGATAACTTCATTTTATCCATTTATCCCAAACCTCCCTAAGATTCTTTTCTGTACATCGTTCTAAATGTCACAGCAGAGAAAATAACTGTAATGAAGAACAATCCATAAGCAAGCGTTGCGCCATAACCAAAGTTGTTATACCTAAAGGCTTGATTGTATAAATACAATACCATCGTGTTCAAAGCACCTTGCGGGGAACCTTGGCCATCCGTTAACAACATCGGTAAGTCAAATAGCTGAAGGCCACCAATAATAGAGGTAATCAACACATATAATAGGATTGGCTTCAACTGTGGAAGTGTAATGTATTTGAAGGATTGGAACCAATTCGCGCCATCAATTAACGCAGCTTCATAGTAATCCCTTGATATACCAGAAATACCTGCCATTAATACAATAAATGAGTTACCAAACCACATCCATGCACCAATTAATGCTACCGCTCCTTGAGCATACAGTGGGTCATTCAACCAGTTAATCGGTTGATTAATCACACCGAGACTTAATAACATTTGATTCAGTCCACCATGATTCCAGTCCAGCAAAATACTGAATAATAGTGCCACTGAAGCAATCGTTATAATGTTCGGTAAGTAAAATAAGGCTCTGAAAAGACTCACACCTTTTAGCTTTAGACGAATATCAGAGAATAATAGTGCTAAACCTAATGCTATAAACATCTGAACTAAGAAGTTAAATCCCCAAATTCGGATCGTATTAAAGAACGCTTGATAGAAGTAACGATCTGTTACTAGGCGAACATAGTTATCGATTCCGATAAAATCGGCATTGTCGATTCCGCCCATTCCTGAATAATTGGTTAAACTATAGTAGAACGTTAAAAAGATTGGATATAAATTAAAAACTAAAAAGACAATGACAAATGGCGCTATAAACAAATAGGCTTTTCGATCATTATTTTTCATGATACGTTCCTCCTTCAGCCTAAACGTTTTTCAGTTTAGCCTTAATGATGATATAGAAGGGAGGAAATCTCCCCCCTTCTGCATTTATTCTACCGGTTCCTCTTCTAAATCGCCCGATTCTTCAAACTCTTCTAATTCATCAGCCACTTCTTCTTCTAACTCATCTGGAATGACTAAATCAGGATACGCATTCGTCACTCGGCTATAAAATTCTGCAAGGGCTTCTTCTTGTGTTGCGTCCCCTTCTACATAAGCACCTACTTGAGTACCAAATAATTCTTCAATTGTTTGGTCATAGGCTGTAACATGACTAGCATCAATCTCTTCAGCACGCTCCATGAAGAAGTCATAATGGTTTTGTCCACCTAAGAAATCATTTGAATAATCTTCTCCAATTTCATCCATCACTGGATAATAAGACAATACATCGCCTGTTTCAGATACCCATTCTGTTAGGAATTCTTCATCATTTACTAACATTTGAATGAACTCAAATGCTAATTCATGGTTTTCTGAATCCTTATACATCCCAATCCAAGTACCACCTTCAAAGTATGGTGTCGGACCATTTGTAACCGCCCAGTCACCTGCTGTTTCTTGAGCTTCCACCTCTAGTACTGAGTGTAGCCCCCACGTCGGAAGTGATACGGCAAATACTTCTGTTTCATCTGTTTGTTCTTCATCTTCATCTAGTTCATCCCAGCCAACGTTATAGCTGATCGGGCCTGTAAATGAAGCAAACCATGCTGGTGACCACGCTGGTGCTAGAGCTGTATATTGCTCATCACGTAATGTTTTTGCATAATCAAAATACGTCATACGCTCATCTGTCATAATGAGTTCATCATTTTCATTTACCCATGGCTGAGGATTTGCACCATTTGTATAAGGGGCAATTGAACCTTCATCAGGGAAAAGACGGTAATCATGCTCTTTCATCATCTCCCCTACTTCTAACAACCCTTCTACAGTATCAAACATCTCACCTATTTCATCTGGATCATCTGTACCAAGTACTTCTTCTGCAATACTACGACGATAATAGATACCACCTGGAGTTGTTTGCCAAGACAACGCTCTCATAGAACCTTCTTCGTCTCGACCTAAGTCCCAAACATACTCCATGTAATCGTCGCTCCACTCATCGACATTGTATGGATCTTGTGATAAGTCTTCCCAGTAATCTTGATTAACCCAATCTTTTAAATAAACAATTTCACCAGTGAAAACATCCGGTGCCCCACTACCACTTTCTAAAGCAGGTCTTAATGTATTAACATAGTTTTCTGTCGGAATAATTTGAAGATCAACATTTACATCGTGTAATTCTTCAAAATACTCAATGGGTTCTTGTAATTCATCCGTAAATGATGTGACCACTAAATCTGGCTCATCATCTCCACACGCCGCAAGAAAACCTAACAAACTTACCATCATCACTAAAAATAGACTTTTTTTCAAAATCGTTCCCTCCCATAATATAAATATATATTGATCTTTCATTGTTACTAAATTGATAGAGTAAAGCGCTTTACATTTAATTTTATAAAAAAATACCTCGATTAAGAGTCTATATTTCGATATATTTCATTTTATTTTGAAAAAACGACTAATAATTTAAGGTAAAGCGCTTTACTATTAGGTAAACAAAACCCACTTATAGGGCTCTGCACGATCCTCTTTTAATTAATTGAACTGGGACGACCTTTGTGTATTGCTTCGTCTCGCCATTCATCTTATCTAACAGCATGATAGCCGCTTGCCTGCCAATCAACTCTTTATCTTGCTTGATCGTTGTAAGTGGCGGATTCGTATGTTTAGCAATGGCAATATCATCAAAGCCAATAATGGATATATCATCAGGTACTTTTAGACCCGCTTCTTCAATGACTTTCATAGCACCAATCGCCATCATATCACCTGATACAACAACGGCAGTAGGCTTATCTTGGTTCGCAAGCAATTTAATCATCGCTTCGCGCCCACCTTCATAAGAGAAGTAACCTCCACTTACCATATAAGTTTCTGGTATAGCCAAGTTATGCGATTCCATCGCCTTTTTGAAGCCTTTGATTCGTTCGTCCGCTGCAAAAACAGTTTGCTCACCCATTATGTGAGCAATTTTTTTGTGACCTAAATCCACCAAATGATCAACAGCTAACTTACTGCCATGGCGGTTATCACTATGGACTGAACTGGGTCTGTCAACTGGCAAATCAATAAAAACGATTGGAAAAGGCGACTCATCGATGTTAACCATGTTATCACCAAACGCTTGAACAACGACGACACCATCCACACCTCTGTGCTTTAAGTGATTAAATGTTTCTTGCTCCAACCCTCTATTTCTAGATAGAAATAAAAGGTCAAAATTATATAACTCCACATGTTTCTTAAATGACTCAATAACTTCACTGAAAAACGGGTGGGCAATCCCAACTCCTAAATTTTCCGAGAAAACGACTCCAATCAACCAAGACTTGTTTGTTACAAGTGTTCTTGCTGATGAATTCGGTGTATAACCCAGCTCATCAACAGCTTGCATTACTTTTTTCTTCGCTTTTTGACTGACGTTTGGATAATCATTAAGTACTTTAGATACAGTTGTAATAGAATAACCTGATAACTCTGCAATATCATAAATAGTTGTCATGTCGAACTCCTTAGGAAAGCGCTTTCCACTATAATATATTATGTTCCCTACTAAAAGTCAATGCTTTCTTATGAATTAATATGTTTTTGATTTTGTTTTTTTGCTTCTAGAGTTTTGAAAGTTTGTTGGGAAATGCTTTGGATTAGTAATGCCGGTGCACTTATCATATAGAACGGAATAACTGCGGGTACAAACGCGACGATGATACCAAATACAAATAGTCCAAGTAAAATTCCGATTGAAGATAAAGGAAAGATACCGGAAACCCAAAAAGCATCTTTCAACACTGTTCGAATTTTTTGATCATAATGTGTGAAAATTGATAAAGAAAAACTTGTCATTAACGTCCACAACAAAAATAAAATAATTAATGCGGGTACGACCACATAATCGACAATCCAATTAAATGGAAGTGCGCGAATAACAGCAAAATCGACTACCACAAACAAGTGAACCGATAACAAAATATAAAATAATTGATTACCCTTTATAAATTCTCGTCGGTACGTCTTATAAAATACACTAAACACTTTTTTGTTGTCTGGCGCTTTTAATTGCTGGCGAATAACATTAAACACAGCGACTGTCGCAGGCCCCATACCAAACACACCTAAACCAATGATTGAAAACAAAATCCACAGAATGTTAATGTAGGCGAGCTTAACAAACCAATCAAGCATTGACATCACACCCTGCATCGCGCCTCCTTCAGTCTGACTCATAAAAAAAACTCCCTTTTCTATATATTTATCTACCTTTTTCAATATAAATGATTTTATCTTTACTCACAACTTGAATCTATTTACCAAATTAAAACACCTTACTCTCAAAGGCCAGAAAGTAAGGTGTTTTTGGAATATTTATTAACTTTTCGAAAATTGATTTTGCTTAAATCGTAATGTGATTTTTTTACCAATAACCGTTAATGCAAAAATAAAAATAAAAATCAGCGTAATCGATGCACCTGGTGGTGTGCCGTATTCATATGATGCAACAAGTCCACTCAGCATTCCAGTCAATGCAATGATCATACCAATAAAAATAACACCATTAAAACTTTTACTCAATCGCATCGAAATAGCAGCTGGTAAGATTAGGATCGCTGAGACTAATAGAGCACCTACGATCGGCATAACAACAGCAATCGTCACACCGGTTAGAATATTAAATAAAATAGACATCCATTTAATGGGTAAACCAGCTGTGAATGCTGTATCCTCATCAAATGTCAAAACATACATCGGCTTACGGAATAGTACATATAACGATCCGATTATGACTGTTAAAATAGCGAGCATCAAAACTTGTTGTTGATTGATCGTCACAATTGAACCGAACAAGAATTGATTCATACTCAAGGTCGCACCACCATCATTCAGACCCATTAAAACAAGCGCTACTGCCATACCCGTCGACATTAAGATAGCAATTGATATTTCTGAGTAAGACCTATACAACATACGTAAATACTCCAACGCGACGGCAATCAAAACAACAACAAAGATATTGGTAATGGTCGGATCTGTTCCAATGAGCATGCCTAAAGCAACACCCGCTAAAGAGACGTGTGACAAGGTATCTGCCATTAACGACTGCCTACGTAAAATTAAGAACAATCCGAGCATCGGCGCAATTAATGAAATGAAGAATGATGCTTGGAAAGCTCTTTGCATGAATCCATAGAAAAACATCTCCATGGTGACCCCTCCTTCCGCACAAGTTCAATATGTTTATCTGCATAACGGCGGAGCTCTTCATGGTCATGGGTCACCATTAGAATGCCTTTACCATGCGCTTCACTGTTGTGTTTTAGTAATTGATAAAATTGTTCACGCGAATGAACATCCATTCCTGTCGTTGGTTCATCCAATACAAATAAATTAGGATCTGTCGCAAAAACACGTGCAATGGAAATCCGCTGTTTTTGACCACCTGATAATTCACCAATTTTCTTATGGCGCATGTCCCACATGCCAACAGATTCTAATGAACGACGAACATGTTCTTTGTCATGCTTATCTAATTTTTTAAACCATTTCCCTCTTTGAAAACGACCCGATTGCACCAGTTCAAGGACTGTACTTGGAAAACCAGCATTGAATGACGCGACTTGTTGGGGTACATAGCCGACAACTAGCTTTTTACCTTTTCGATTTTTACTTGAAAGGCTAACCGTTCCTTTTGTCGGCTTCAAAAGTCCTAATATATTACGTAGTAACGTTGTTTTAGCCGCTCCATTTTCGCCTGTTAACATCACAAAATCACCCGGATTCACTTCAAACGAGATATTTTCCAGTACAGGTTCATTTTCATAATGAAAGGCAAGATCATTCACTCTTATATATTGCATACCTTTTGCGACCTTTCTTTTTAAATAATTTATAAGTTCCATTTCATTATACACACACCACACATTTTTGTAAATCGAATGCATTACGATTTACAAACGAAATAAGAACTCTATCAGTTTTCATATGATTGATAGAGTTCTTAAAGTTTTCATCTTATTGGATGCTTAATTGTAGTGCTTCTAAATTGTCTCGCATCACATCTATATAACCTAAATCACCTTCTGCTAATTCTTCAGGTAATGATTCTAAATCATGGAGAACAGCCGTCTCTGTTCCAGTTTCAGTTGCGACCGTTTGAGCAATATCTGAATTTGCACCCGATTGATAATAAATAACAGGAGCACCTGTCTCTTCAACGAGATCACCAATCTCAGCAATACGAGAAGGACTTGGTTCTACTTCAGTTGACAGCCCACCAATTGAAATCTGCTCCAAGTCATAGCGGTTCTCAATATAACCAAATGCTTGGTGTTGAACAACAAATGTTCTATTTTCTGCACCTTCAAAAGCTGCTTCATATTCTTCATGTAATTCTTGAAGTTCTGTGTTAAATTCTTCAGCATTTTCTGTATAAATGTCTTCTCCATCTGGATCTGCTTCGATTAACGCATCACGAATTGTGTTAACCTGTTCTTGAGCATATATCGGATCTAGCCAAATATGAGGATCTGTATCATCATGATCATCTATTTCCACTTGAACTGCTTCAGACTCAGCATATGCCTCGTGATCATCATCGTAAAGAACAGCTTTCACTTCAAAGCTTTCTCTTGATGTTTCATAATCAAAATAATGACTGTCTTGACCAGAGATCATTTCCCATTCATCATTGTGGTCATATCGCTTGTACCAATGCCAGTCATCATACTCAACATCAGAATGTAATATCGCTTCAAGTGATACGACATCTCCTGAATGATAATGCTCAGACAGACCTGATAATTCAATTGTATCCGATTCATGATCATGCCCGTTATCTTCATGACTGTGATCATCTTCGTCTTCGCGATCGTGTCCATCATCGTCATGATCATGATCATCATCGTGATTATCTATATCAATCTCAAAAGGTTCTGATTCAGCGTAGACATCATGATCATCATCGTAAAGAGCAGCTTTCACTTCAAAATCGTGATTCCCAGCTTCATAAGAAAACGTATTTGAGCCTTGACCAGAAACCATTTCCCATTCACTATCTGAATCATCTCTTGTATACCAATGCCAATCGTCATATTCGACATCAGATTCTAAATCAGCTGTTAACTCTATCATTTCACCTGTATGATAATGATGATTTTCACCTGATATGATCACAGAATCTTCACTTTCATATTCGTGGTCATGTTCATCTTCTTCATCATAATGATCCGAATCAAATACATCCATACCATCCGCTGCTCTAGCTACAATTAGATCATCATTTTCAACTGTATCTAATAAACTCTCAGCCCAAAATTCCATCTCTTCACTACTGTACACAAATACATCTGCATCATTGACCTCGGCAACATCTTGTGCGCTCGGTTCATAATGATGGGCATCATCACCTCCCGAAACCATTAATGACACATTCGCACGCTCACCTGCTATTTGCTGAGTAAACTCATACATCGGATAAAATGATGTGACAACATCAATCTCGGCATCATCACCAGCGTCAGTCTCTCCTATATCTTCTTGATTACAAGCAGATAGTAAAATACCACTCACAAACATAGCCAACATGGCGATTACTATTTTTTGTTTAGTCATCTATGTTCCCCCTAATTATTTTTAAATCGTAATTATTACGTTTTATAACTTACCATTCTTTATTAGTTACTGTCAAGCATTTTATTATATTTAATGGCCTTCTTTACAAACAAAAAAGGTTGTTAAACCGTCAACTGACGATTCAACAACCTTTTTTAATTTTTTTATTTCATCCCTAATAATTCATCGATTACATTTACAACCTGATCGGCTGCTTCATTACAACGATCAACAGTTGGCGCTTCAACCATTACACGGACAAGTGACTCTGTTCCCGATGGTCGAACAAGTACGCGCCCCTCATCACCCATTTCATTTTCCACTTTTGTGATGATTTCTTGGATGCGCTCATCCACTAGAGCTTTATATTTATCAACAACTCTTACGTTTTTCAACACTTGAGGGAATTTTACCATTTCATCAGCTAAGTCAGATAATTTACGACCGGTTTCTTTCATCACGTTAATTAACTGTAACGCAGTCAACATACCATCCCCAGTTGTATTATAATCAAGGAATATAATGTGACCAGACTGCTCACCACCAAGGTTATAGCCACCTCTACGCATTTCTTCCATCACGTAACGGTCACCAACATCTGTCTTATCACTCTTCATCCCGTTCTCTTCGATGGCTTTATAAAAACCTAAGTTGCTCATTACCGTTGATACAACTGTCGAATGACGCAAAAGCCCTCGATCGTTAAAGTGCTTCGCACAGATATACATAATTTGATCACCATCAACAATACGACCTAACTCGTCAACTGCAATTAAACGGTCACCATCACCATCAAACGCTAAACCAATATTTGCTTCTTTTTCAATCACGTAAGCTTGGAGCTTCTCTGGATGTGTCGACCCAACACCATCGTTAATGTTCAATCCATCTGGTGATGTGCCAATTGTTGAAATGTCAGCCTCTAAATCCGCAAATAAATGTGTAGCAAGCGGTGATGCGGATCCATTTGCACAATCCAGTGCAATATGTAAATCTTCAAAATCGTTATCAACTGATTGTTTAAGGTATTGAATATACTTTTGTCCACCTTCAAAATAATCTGTTATCTGACCAATGCCAGATCCGGCTGGACGAGGTAATGTATCTTCTTTTGCATCAATCAATGCTTCAATTTCTTCCTCTTGTGCGTCTGTTAGTTTAAAGCCATCAGAACCGAAGAACTTTATTCCATTATCCTCCACAGGGTTGTGTGATGCTGAGATCATCGCACCTGCTTGTGCACTCATCGCCTTCGTTAAATAAGCTACACCTGGGGTCGTAATAACACCTAAACGCATGACTTCGGCACCTGTTGATAATAAACCCGCAATCAATGCACTCTCTAGCATTTCACCAGAAATTCGTGTATCTTTACCAATCAAAACTTTTGGTTTGTCTGCTTGATTTGTTAAAACATAGCCACCAAAGCGCCCTAATTTAAATGCTAATTCTGGTGTTAACTCTTTATTGGCAATACCTCTTACACCATCAGTTCCAAAATATTTACCCATCTTGTATCTCTCCTTTATTTCCTATTACAGAAAATGAACGACACCATCTCATTATTCAATTTCGACAACAGCTTCTTCTTGTTCAAGGGAAGCATCCACATCTTCTGGTTCTTCAATTTCTATTGGCACTTCATATTCGCCAACATTAAAACCGTCTAAATCAACAACAAGTTCAAAAGAAGCGGCATCTAGATCACTGATTTCAGAGGGGAAACCATTGATGCTAACATCAATTACCCCTGTATCAGGATCCAGAATAGTTGCCGTCAAATCATCTGATAAATTATCTACATCAATTTCCACATTTTCAATTGTCACATCTGTCGTTTCTTCTACTTCGACATTTAACGTAATCGAATTTTGTGAAAGCATTCTAGCATTGTCCGGCATAACAAGATCAACATCAATCGTTGTACTTTCTGTTATCTCGGACAGATCAATTGGCTCGGTGTCTATTTCTGTAATCGTTTCTAAATCGTCTTCTGAAGCATACACGTCAACTTCATCAATATCTGACTCGATTGAAGTAAGTTGCAAATTATCAGGCAATTCGCCTGTAGTATCAATATTGATAGGAACCGATTCATGAGGACTCGCTACCTCTAAATCAATTGAAACTGTTTCAGGTTCAATGCGTGCATTGAGTTGGTTTCCTTCATTATCATAAACTCGAACCGGTACGTCTGTAATTTCTAACGATTCCCCGATTCCCTCAACATCGACATAAACTTTAACGACTGATATTCGATCGATAACACTTTCAGAACTTGTGACTTGAACAGTTCCTGGCGAAACATTTTCGGAAACAATTTCAAAACCAGGCTCAATCTGTTCTTCATTTGTGTAATCCACTTGTACATCGAACGTTTCTGTTGCTCGTTCCTCAATAGAGATTTCGACTTGTGATGGCTCAATTCCTACATTAAGTCTATTAGAAATACCATCATATTCAATTGGAACAACATGTGTCCCAGGTTCTAAACCTTCTAAATCAACAAACACATCGAAATTACGTTGCGTAGCTGTTGATTGAACAACACTAACAGTCCCTTCTAAGGTCATCGTGACAAACTCAGGAACACCACTAACGACATATTCTTCTTCATCAATCATGATATTGACCGGTACATCCTCTAGAATTTCAGTTTCTTGAGAATTATTGAAAATAGAATCCAGACCACCTATATCTGCTGTTCGCATATCTTGATTGTCAAAAGAAATCACAAAAAAGGTCAAAACAGCAAGAAATAATGATACTATTCGAATTACCCAAGGCTTATTTAACCAATCATTCATTTTTTCTTTCCCCTCCAATTCCATGACTTAAGTGTCGGGGCTTTAACAAAATTAGGTTCCAATTCTTTTACTAAAATATCTCTTAACTTCTCTTCATCTATATCTCTATATAGCTCAGCGTTTCTGGTCAATGATATATTTCCTGTTTCTTCAGAAACGATAATGGTAATCGCATCACTCACTTCACTAATTCCCATCGCTGCGCGGTGGCGTGTTCCAAGCTCTTTAGATATGAATGGACTTTCTGATAACGGCAAATAACAAGCTGCTGCAACAATTTCATTCTGATTTATAATAACAGCACCATCATGTAGTGGCGTATTCGGAACAAAAATATTTGTTAACAATTGGTTCGTTAGCTGACCATTAATAGGGATACCTGTTTGAACATAATCCCCCATATTCGTCTCGCGTTCAATTGTGATAAGTGCACCAATCCGTCTTTTACCCATGTATTTACACGATTTGACAATCGCTTCAATTGTTTGATTGAAAATTTCTTCTTCAGATCGTCTATTTCGACTAAAGAAACTCCCCCGTCCTATTTGTTCTAGCGCTCGTCTCAATTCAGGTTGAAAGAGTATAATAACAGCTAAAGGACCCCAAACAATGATTTGTTCGATCATAACTTGTACCGTTTGTAAATTTAAAAAATAACTTACTAAATAAATAATAAAAACAACAAAAATACCTTTTAATAACTGTATTGCTTTTGTCCCTCTAAGTAGCATGATGAGTTTATAAAAAACATACCAGACGAGGGCAATGTCTACAGTTATCCGAAGTATATTAAAAAAAGATAATCCCTCACCGAGCATGACAACACATCCTTCTCTCCATAAATAACCAACCCATTTCAAAAGTAATCGCCATTTCCATTATAGCATATACTCAAACAAGATTATAATGAAATCTAACAGTTAACATCCAGTTTTTATCAAAAATAAAAAAAGGATTAAACATTAATATTAACGTTCAACCCTTTTGTCTAATATGTATGGTGGAGCCTAGCGGGATCGAACCGCTGACCTCCTGCGTGCAAAGCAGGCGCTCTCCCAGCTGAGCTAAGGCCCCAATGTATAATGTTAATCAAAGTGAGCCATGAAGGATTCGAACCTTCGACCCTCTGATTAAAAGTCAGATGCTCTACCAACTGAGCTAATGGCTCGAAATGGCTGGGCTAGCTGGATTCGAACCAGCGCATGACGGTACCAAAAACCGTTGCCTTACCGCTTGGCTATAGCCCAATAAAATAACAGTGAATTTAATACACTGTTAGTCATAAATACTATAAAAAATGGTGGAGGGAGTAGGACTCGAACCTACGAACCCGATGGGAGCGGATTTACAGTCCGCCGCGTTTGGCCAACTTCGCTATCCCTCCAACGTAATAGTGTACTGGTGCCGGCCAGAGGACTTGAACCCCCAACCTACTGATTACAAGTCAGTTGCTCTACCAATTGAGCTAGACCGGCAAATGGTGGAGGATGCAGGGCTCGAACCTGCGACCCCCTGCTTGTAAGGCAGGTGCTCTCCCAGCTGAGCTAATCCTCCAAAATAATGGTGACCCGTACGGGATTCGAACCCGTGTTACCGCCGTGAAAGGGCGGTGTCTTAACCACTTGACCAACGGGCCAGTACAAAAAAATAAACGAGAGCTTCCAGCCGGACTTGAACCGGCGACCCCTTCCTTACCATGGAAGTGCTCTACCGCTGAGCTATGGAAGCAAAATGGCTCCACAGGTAGGATTCGAACCTACGACCGATCGGTTAACAGCCGATTGCTCTACCACTGAGCTACTGTGGAACAATAATAGTTAAAACCATTACTTACTTCACAAAGCTATGTATGGCTTTGCTTAGCGACGTCCTACTCTTGCAGGGGTAAACCCAACTACCATCGGCGCTGAAGAGCTTAACTTCTGTGTTCGGCATGGGAACAGGTGTGA
>NZ_FMYI01000014.1 GCF_900096905.1 Pelagirhabdus alkalitolerans
CCCGCGGCAAGCGAGTAGTCGATCACACATCACTTTATTATAAAAGCAACATGTTGAATTGTATCTTTACCCCAACATATATTTTAGAGCCAGAAAAAGCCAGTCACTTAATTGTGACTGGCTCTAAACAAATATTTAATTATTTGTTTAAGTTATAGAATGCTGTTTTTGCAGCATATTTTGATGTTTCAACAAGCTCATCTTCAATACGTAACAATTGGTTGTATTTAGCAACACGGTCTGTACGTGAAGGAGCACCTGTTTTGATTTGACCAGCATTTGTTGCAACAGCGATATCAGCAATTGTTGCATCTTCAGTCTCACCAGAACGGTGTGAAATAACAGCAGTGTAGTTAGCACGCTTAGCCATTTCAATTGCTTCAAATGTTTCAGTAAGTGTACCGATTTGGTTCACTTTTACAAGAATTGAGTTACCGATTCCTTCTTCAATACCACGTGCAAGTTTTTCTGTGTTTGTAACGAATAGATCGTCACCTACTAATTGTACTTTGTCACCTAGGCGATCTGTAAGAAGTTTGAAACCTTCCCAGTCATTTTCGTCTAGACCATCTTCAATTGATACGATTGGGTATTTAGAAACCATTTCCTCATACCAATCAACCATTTCAGCTGCGCTACGAACAACGCCTTCACCTTTAAGATTATACTTGCCATCTTCATAAATTTCAGAAGCAGCAACGTCCATCGCAAGTTGAACTTCTTCTTCTGGCTTATAACCAGCAGCTTCAATTGCTTCGATAATTGTTGCAAGAGCTTCTTCATTTGATTTCAAGTTAGGAGCGAAACCACCTTCATCACCTACTGCAGTGTTGTAACCTTTAGAAGAAAGAACTTTCTTAAGGTTATGGAAGATTTCAGCACCCATACGTAGAGCTTCTTTAAATGTCTTAGCACCTACAGGCATGATCATGAATTCTTGAATATCAACGTTGTTATCAGCATGCTCACCACCGTTTAAGATGTTCATCATTGGTGTTGGAAGTGTTGTCGCATTGAATCCACCTAGGTAAGTGTATAGTGGCATACCTAAATGATCGCTTGCTGCGTGTGCAACAGCCATTGATACACCTAAGATAGCGTTAGCACCTAATTTACCTTTGTTGTGTGTACCGTCTAATTCGATTAATAATTTATCAATCACAACTTGACGAGTTACGTCAAAGCCTAATAATTCTGGTGCAATAACTTCGTTTACGTTCTCAACTGCTTTAAGAACGCCTTTTCCTAAGTAACGACCTTTGTCACCATCACGTAGTTCTACTGCTTCGTGTTCACCTGTAGAAGCACCACTTGGTACTAAAGCGCGACCGAAAGCTCCTGATTCTGTATAAATTTCTACCTCAACTGTTGGGTTACCGCGAGAGTCAATCACTTCGCGTGCGTATACGTCTGTAATATATGGCATATTTATCGTCTCCTTTTATTTTAAAGTTTATTTAATTAATGATTTTCCTGTCATATCTTCAGGTTGATTAACATCTAATAAATCAAGAAGGGTTGGAGCTAAGTCACCTAGGATTCCACCATCACGTAGTTCAATTCCTTCTTTTGTTACAATGACTGGAACTGGATTTGTCGTATGAGCAGTCATAGGTTTACCATCAGTTGAAATAACTTCATCAGAATTACCGTGATCAGCGGTAATAATCGCATTTCCACCTTTTTCGATAATTTTGTCGACAACTTTACCGAGGCATTCATCCACTGCTTCAACAGCTTTAATCGTTGGTTCTAACATTCCAGAGTGTCCAACCATGTCAGGGTTAGCGAAGTTTAAAATAATCGCATTTGGATCCCCTTCATCAATTTCTTTTAGTAGCGCATCTGTTACTTCATATGCGCTCATTTCTGGTTTTAAATCGTACGTTGCGACCTTAGGCGAATCAATTAAAATACGTTTCTCGCCTTCATATTCCTGTTCACGACCACCGCTCATAAAGAACGTGACGTGCGGATACTTCTCAGTCTCTGCAATTCGTACTTGATTTAAACCTTCTTTTTCTAATACTTCACCGATTGTATTTTTAAGTTCAGCCGGTGGGAAAGCAATGTGACCTGATACCGTGTCACTATACTTCATTAAGCAAACGAAAAAGATGTCTTTAGGTGCAACTTCGCCGCGATTAAACTCAGAGAAATCGTTATTTGCAAATGTTTGTGAGATTTGAATCGCACGGTCTGGACGGAAATTGTGGAAGATGATCGCATCTTCTGATTCTACCGTACCAACAGGCTTTTCGTCTTCATCAACAATGACAGTTGGAATAACAAACTCATCATATACATCTTCTGCATAAGCTGCATCTACAACGGCTAACGGGTCTTTAGATGTTGGGCCTTTACCATATGCAATTGCATCATATGCTTTTTGAACACGATCCCAACGCTTGTCACGATCCATCGCATAATAACGACCTGAGATTGTTGCAAATTCGCCAACACCGATTTCTTTCATTTTAGCTTGTGCAGCTTCTATATACTGTTTCGCTGATTTTTGACCAACGTCACGTCCATCTAAAAAGCCATGTACGTAAACATCTGTTAGTCCTTTATCTTTTGCTAATTGAAGAACAGCATACAAATGTTCAATATGGCTATGGACGCCCCCATCTGATAATAAACCGAATACGTGTAGTGCTTTACCATTATTTAAAGCATGGTCAACAGCTTGAACAAGCTTTTCATTTTCAAAGAAGTCGCCTTCTCGAATTGATAAATTAACACGCGTTAAACTCTGATAGACAATACGACCGGCACCAATATTTAAATGACCAACCTCTGAGTTCCCCATTTGACCTTCAGGTAGGCCAACTGCTTCACCTGAAGCAGTTAATTCACTATGTGGGTACTGATTCCAGTAACGATCGAAGTTAGGGGTATTTGCTTGTTTAACAGCGTTACCCATCTCTTCATCACGCATAGCATATCCGTCTAGAATGATGAGTGCTGATAAGCGGTCTTGACTCATTTAGCACCAGCCTCCACTAATTTCAAGAATGAATCAGCTTCTAGACTTGCACCACCAACTAGAGCGCCATCGATATCTGATTTAGCTAATAATTCATCAATATTCGCTGGTTTTACACTGCCACCATACTGAATACGAACAGCTTCTGCTGCATCTGATGAGACAACTTTTTCAACTGTTTTACGAACTTGTGTACATACTTCATTCGCTTGGTCAGAAGTTGCAGTCTTACCAGTACCAATCGCCCAAATCGGCTCATATGCAATGACAGTTTGTTTTACTTGCTCTTCTGTTAGGCCTGCTAATGCTTTTTCTACTTGGTCACTAACAAGATCCATCGTTTGGTTCGCTTCACGTTGTTCTAACGTTTCACCGACACAAATGATTGGCGTTATGTCATGATTGAAAGCTGCATGAGCTTTTTTGTTAACTGTTTCATCAGTTTCAGCGAAAAGTTCACGACGCTCAGAGTGACCGAGTACAACATACTCAACACCTAAATCTTTAAGCATAACTGGGCTTACTTCGCCTGTGAATGCACCGCTATCTTCAAAGTGCATATTTTGAGCTGCAACCGCTAAGTCAGTGCCTTTTGTTTCCTCGACTAATGCATGTAAATAAGGAAATGGTGCACATACAATTGAATCGACTTTCGCTTCAGCAGGTACGTTTGATTTCGCATCTGCTACAAAGCTCTTCGCTTCGTCTAATACTTTATTCATTTTCCAGTTTCCTGCAATAATTGGTTTACGCATAATCTCTTCCCTTTCAGTGCTGTATTCTAGCTACCTTACTTATCACTAATAGCAGCTAGTCCTGGCAGTTCTTTACCTTCTAGATATTCTAATGATGCGCCACCACCAGTTGAGATATGAGAGAAGTCATCTGCAAAGCCAAGTTTCATAGCTGCAGCAGCAGAATCTCCACCACCGATGATTGTTCTTGCATCATTTAAGCTAGCAATCGATTTACATACACCGATTGTCCCTTGTGCGAATGCTTCCATTTCAAATACACCCATAGGGCCATTCCATACAACTGTTTTGGCACCTTCGATTTCTTTTTCGAACTGTTCTACCGTCTTAGGACCAATGTCAAGACCCATGTAACCATCTGGAATTACATCTGCATCAACAGCTTTTACATCGCCCTCTTCAGAGAATCCTGTGTTTACCATCGTATCATTTGGTAAAATAATTTTACCATCTGCACGGTCAAGTAAATCTTTAGCGAGTTCTAATTTATCTTCTTCGAGCAATGATGATCCGATGTCATAACCTTTGGCTTTATAGAATGTATAAGCCATTCCACCACCGATTAAAATCTTATCTGCTTTAGTTAGTAAGTTTTCAATCACACCGATCTTATCGCTTACTTTCGCGCCACCTAAAATAGCGACAAATGGACGGATTGGTTGGTCAACTGACTCACCAATAAACTTAATTTCTTTTTCCATTAAGAAACCAGCAGCTGATTCAAGATGAGAAGCAACACCTACGTTTGATGCGTGCGAACGGTGCGCTGTACCAAATGCGTCATTGACGAACAAGTCACCTAGACTAGCCCAGTATTTACCGAGCTCAGGATCGTTTTTGCTTTCTTTTTTACCATCAATGTCTTCAAAACGTGTGTTTTCAAACATTAAAACACCGCCATCAGCCAATTCGCTAATCGCGTTTTCTAATTTTTCACCGCGTGTTTCACCTACAAAGGTAACATCTTGACCTAGTAATTCACCTAATCGTTGTGATACTGGTTTTAATGATTTACCTTCTTTATCAGCCTCTTCTTTCACACGGCCTAAGTGAGAAAATAAAATGACTTTTGCATTGTTCTCAACCAAATGTTTAATCGTTGGTAATGCTTGAACAATTCTGTCATCATTTGTGATCGTTTCGTCTTTCATTGGCACGTTAAAGTCTGCACGAACAAGAACTTTTTTGCCTGCCACATCTAAATCAGTTACAACTTTTTTAGCCATTTAGAAATCCTCCATCTAATCGAATTATTAAAATAGAAAACGGGAAGCGCGATGGCTTCCCGCTTTACATTTCTCTATTATAGTTTAGCGAAATAATCTAGAGTTCTTACCATGTTTCCAGTGAAGCCATACTCGTTATCATACCAAGAAACAGTTTTAACAAGTTGACCTTCTTCACCTTCGATTACTTTTGTTTGAGAAGCATCAAAGATTGAACCAGCAGGAACACCAATAATGTCAGAAGATACAATTTCATCTTCGTTATATAGGAATGCATCTGTAGCATATTTCTTCATTGCTTCGTTTACTTCTTCAGCTGTAACGTCTTTGTTTAATACAGTATAAAGTTCAGTCATTGACCCTGTAATTGTTGGGATACGAACTGCTGTACCGTCAATTTTACCGTTAACTTCTGGGATAACTTTACCAACTGCTTTAGCAGCACCTGTAGAAGCTGGGATTGCGTTTTGCGCACCCGCACGGTTTTTACGTCCACCTGGAGCATCTTGCATAGCTTGAGTTGATGTATAAGCGTGGATTGTGCTCATTAGACCACGGTTCATACCAAATTCGCTATTTAATACGTTAACCATTGGTGCTAGGCAGTTTGTTGTACAAGAAGCTGCTGAGATGATTGTATCATCGCTATTTAATGTATCATGGTTAACACCAAATACGATTGTCTTGATATCAGCATCTTTAGCAGGAGCTGAAATAACAACACGTTTTGCACCAGCATTAATGTGTGCTTGTGATGCGTCTCTTGTTACATAGAAACCAGTACATTCTAATACGATGTCGACACCTAAGTCGCCCCATGGTAAGTTGTTAGCATCTTTTTCTGCATATGCTTTGATTTCTTTACCATTTACAACAAGTGCGTCACTTTTCGCTTCAACATCATACGGGAAACGACCTTGTGCTGTATCATACTTTAACAGATAAGCTAAGTCTTCGATACCTGTTAAATCATTGATACCTACTACTTCTAAATCTGTATCTGCTTCTAAAATACGACGTAACGCTAGACGTCCAATACGTCCAAAACCATTAATACCTACTTTTACTGTCATTCTTATTTCCTCCTTAGATTGTCTTAATTTATTTAAAGGGAAAAACCCTTTATTAAAGCTTTGGCAGCAGCCTCATCTGTTATGAGGACATTGCTTTTTCCTTGTCTAAGATACGAGTCAATTGCTTTCGCCTTGGATTTACCTCCTGCTACAGCTATGACCGTTTTTATTGTAGACAAGTCTTCTAATTGAATACCTACTGTTCGGACTTTGTGCACAACTTGACCAGATTGATCAAAATAATAGCCAAAAGCCTCACTGACTGCTCTTCCCGTATTTAGTTCTTCTAAAACATCTTTAGAAGCTTTTCTACGGTTCGCCATCGTTAATGCATCACCAATACCATGCATGACAACATCTGCCTGTTTAATCATATGTAAGACTTCTTTCACGCCAGGCTCACGAATGATCGAATGATACGTCTCTTCACTCAAGGGATCGGGAACATACAACATGCGGTAATCACCATTGATCCGTTTAGCCATTTCAGCAGCGATCGTGTTCGCTTGGTTCTCCATGCGTTCACCTAGTCCACCTCTTGCTGGGACAAATAGTGGCCTGATAGCAGAACTTGTAGGTTGCATCATTTCAGCAACTGCTGCCATCGTTGTCCCACCTGTTAAGGCAACCGTTTCATGAGATGTTAACTCATCATGTAAACTTTGTACTGCTCGACGACCTAAATCATATTTAACCCATTCTTGTACATCACTATCCCCTGGAGTAATTATAACACGATCCAAGTTTAATGTCTGTTTAATTTCTGTTTCTAATACACGGAAACCATTTATTTCTTCAACATAATCTTTTAAATGATTAAGTGCATCAATACCAGCACGTGTTAATCGAACACCTTTCGTTGTCACTTCTAACAAATGTCTTTCAGTTAGAAAATCGAGCTCTGTTCGAATGACACGTTCTTTTAATGCCACTTGGTTGGCTAAATTACGTCGACCAATCGGTTCTAATAAATGTATCGTATGTAGGATTTGGTGACGCTTTTGCATTAGATCTAACGCTTCTGGGCAAACTAACTTTTGCAGATCAATTAGTGTGCGCATAAAAAACCTCTCTCTGTACAATAGGGATATTTTTTATCCCGGTATTGTATATTTTGTCCCACAAACGATAAAAACTTCGAACAAATTTCATTTTAGCAGAACCTGTCGTTTTACTCAAGTTTTTATTATTTAAAAAAGTAACCCCTTATTCCAATAAAGGGGTCACTCTTTGGGATCACGAATAGGAAATCCCTGCATACATATCTTTTAAAACTTGCGCTGAATGTTCAAGCTTTTCTTGTTCACTCTCAGATAAGTTTAATCTTAAGATCTCCCGAACACCTTGTTCATTAACAACAGCAGGGATACCTAAAAACACATCATTTAATCCGTACTCACCATTAAAGGCGGTCGATACGGTTAAAATAGAGTTTTCATTATAAAGGATCGCTTTTGTTAAACGAGCTAGTCCTAAGCCAATACCATAGTATGTGGCACCTTTTCGTTCGATAATGTGATATGCTGCATCACGGACATTTTCAAAGATATTTTGCATATCTAGATCTTCGTGATAATTTTCAATTTGTCCATAAACATTAAGTGGCAACCCACCAATTTGAACGTGGCTCCAAATCGGCAATTCAGTGTCACCATGTTCCCCTACAATATAGGCATGAACGTTACGCGAATCCACCTCGAAATAGTCACTTAAAAGATATTTGAACCTTGCTGTATCAAGGATTGTACCGGATCCGATTACGCGTTCTTTTGGTAACCCAGACACATCATAGGCAACTTGCGTTAAAACATCAACGGGATTTGTCGCAACGAGTAAAATACCGTCAAAACCTGTCTCCATAATGTTTTCGACAATACCCTTCATAATATTTGCATTTTTAGATGCTAAATCCAATCGCGTCTCGCCTGGTTTTTGGTTGGCTCCTGCTGTGATCACAACCAAATCAGCGTTCCTACATTCGTTATAATCTCCAGCACGGATCTTCATTTGTGATGCAAATGGCATCCCATGATTCAAATCTCTCGCTTCACCCTCTGCACGTTCTTTATCTAAATCCACTAGAACTAATTGATGGACCGTCCCTTGGTTTAATAAAGCATAAGCATAACTTGAACCAACAAAACCTGCTCCGACAATAACAACTTTTCTTGTTTTTGAACTACTAACAACCATACAAACACTCCTTAACTAGAATAAGACCTATTCTACCTTACCCGAAATTTAGGATAAGTATGTATCATATACTGATATTTATTGTGATTTCTTGTTATACAGAATCGTTAGAAATCGTGAATACGGTATATCAAGTAAATAGCCAAAGTAGATAACTAACACTATATTTAAGGTTAATTGTAGTCCCACTGAATAATTAAAAATATCTTTTAACGCATGAAGTTCCCACGCGACTATGATTGAAATCAAACCCCAATAAACATATTTCATTTCTTCCACCTCATTTTTCCATTGTACTTCAGCTATTATAAGACATTTTTTTGAAAATGGAAATAAATAAAAAGACATCCCAATCGGAATGCCTCTTTTATTGCTTATAGATAATGAATAAAGGTTGTCGCAATTGTAAAGTACACGATCAAACCTACAATATCATTAAAGGTTGTAATAAATGGACCTGATGCAATCGCAGGGTCTAATTTTGATTTGTTAATTAAAACAGGAACCACAGCACCGGTAATTGTTGAGATACTTAACGTAATAAAAAGTGAACTTGCAACGATTAACGCTAAAGAAAAGCTTCCATATACAATAGGAACTACGATTAATAAAACTATACCTGTAATTAATCCCAAAGTTAAACCTGTACCAAATTCACGCCGAACTGCATGAAGCAGTCCCTTTTTCTCAAGTGAATCTGTCGCAATTGCACGAACAACAACAGCTAGTGATTGTGTCCCTGCATTACCCGCTGAGTCCATAATCAACGGAATAAAAGCAGCTAGTACAACAACTTGCTCTAACGATTCCTCAAACTGGCCAATGACACCACCTGTAATGAAACCAAAGAAAATTAACATTACAATCCATGGCGCTCTTTTTTTAGCGGCTTCAATTGAACTAATATTAACGTCCATACCACCTTTTGCAGCGATGAACTCGTCAAAGTCTTCACTTACTTCTTCATCCATGACATCAATCACGTCATCAACTGTAACAATACCTGTTAGTAATCCTTCTTTTGTTACAACAGGGACCGCTAAAAAGTCGTATCTCTTCATTAACTTTGCAACATCTTCCTGGTCCATATCTGTTGTAACCGTCACAATATCTGTTCCCATGATGTTTCCAACTGTTTCAAACGCCGGTGCTATAATTAAATCACGTAGTGAAAGAACACCGCTTAACTTGCCTTTTGGGTCTAATACATATAAATAGTAGATTGTTTCTGCGTCTGGGGCTGTAAACCGTAAGTTATCAATGACATCACTCACTTTATCTGTTGTTTTAATCGTGACGAATTCCTTCGCCATGATCCCCCCAGCAGTCTCTATTGGGTAGCTTAACAATTCACGAACAATCATTGAACGATCTTTATTCATAGAATTTAAAATCTTATTTGCATGAACGGTTTCAAGCTCAGCTAAAAAGTCTGCTACTTCATCTGTAGGGATTGTATTAAAAATATGAGCAACGTACTTATCACTTAATTCTGATATTACTTGCTTTTGTTTTTCTAGTTCTAACCCTTCAAAAACAGAGGCAAATTCTTCACCACCGATCATATTGTATAACTGATCTCTTAACTGTCTATTTAATTGAACAAAGATATCAACTTGGTTTTGTGGATGTAGATCCAAAAACAAATTTCTAAACTTATCTTTGTTCTGTTCTTTTAGAGCATGCAATACATCTGTTGCATAATCTGTTTGGTTTACTTCATCTAATTTAACCATCACTACTCCTCCTTTTATGAAAGAGCCGCTGCACTCGGGATACGAATGGGCTCTTGAACTAATTTATTCCTAAAACTCGAATCTGGATCCGGGCAACTTCCCATGCCGTATCCCCCCTTTTTATGATTAAAATCGAACATTTTAATACCCTTGATTTTGACATTAAAAAAACTCACCGCTCCAAATGCAGGTGAGTGTGTCTATTTAAGGGCATCTTAAATACAACAACCGCCTCCATTCGTAGAGCTTTAGCACTGTGCGGCATAGGATAAACCAGCTACATTAAAAACTACCTTAAGTCGATAGTTTCTGTTGACCCATTGGCGTCTTTGGACGTTTTTGGGCAGCAGCATATCTCCTACACAGGAGCCTCACCTAACGAGGAATCAATATGTTCAAACTCATCATAAAACAGATGAAACCCGTCTGTCAACACGAATAGAATGAATCTAGCATATTTTTTAACACCGTGTTAAGATGAGCTATATATTTTGTCTTGAGAGGATTAACGTATGTCTAAATTTACAATTATACTTACATTTCTATTATTCCTATACACGTCACTAGCTTCGACACTAACGGAAACCAATTTAATTGATAACTTGGGGAGTGCATTAACTGATTTAAGTCAGGAAATCACAATTGTTTCTGGGATCCAACGTTTATCTTGGCTAGGATCAGTTGAATTTATTTTTACTGCTTCAGCTTTTATCATACTTTATTTAATGTATAAGCGATATAAAGCGTGGGCTTTCTTTTTCTTTGTTATTTCAGTTGGTGGTATCATACTGAATTACTTATTAAAAGTGATCTTCCAACGCCAACGACCGGGTACTGAGAGGCTGATTTCATTTTTTAATATTGAATTTGAATTAGCATCCTACAGTTTCCCAAGTGGTCATACAATGCGAATCACGATTCTCTGCCTATTCTTGATTTATGTAATCAAACACTTCCAAGTCCAGGCCTTTTCTAAAGGCGTATTAATGAGTCTAGCAACGGTTCCAATAGTTATTGTTGGCTTAAGTCGTCTATACTTAGATGCCCATTATTTAACGGATGTGATCGCTGCTATTTCCATTTCCATTGTCTGGTTTGGTGTTTTAGAAAAGATGAATATTTATTCACGCATCAAAAACATGAGAATGTCTAGATCACAATAAAAAACAAGTCACTTCAATAAAACATTGAAGTGACTTGTTTTTTAGCACGCCTGGAGGGATTCGAACCCCCGACACACGGCACCGGAAACCGACGCTCTATCCCCTGAGCTACAGGCGTATATTCGTTAACAGACAAAATTTATTATAAATGATGTTTGGTTTATTTTCAATTACTAATTCATTTTCATAACATAACATTAAATGTGTCTGTTATAATGAAGTAAGAGGTTTAACAGATTGTAAGAGCGGGGAAGATGTAATCATCGACTCATTCTCTTTCGTTTCATTTGACCTTCATTGACCATTTCGTTACTATAAGTGATGAGCTAATATTTAATTCGCTGATTATAAGGAGGATGTTAAGTATGAATTTAATTCCTACAGTTATTGAACAAACCAATCGCGGGGAACGTGCTTATGATATTTATTCACGTTTACTCAAAGATCGAATCATTATGTTAGGTAGCGGTATTGACGATAATGTAGCTAATAGTATTGTATCTCAACTGCTATTCTTAGAAGCAGAGAGTCCAGATAAAGATATTTCAATCTATATCAATTCACCAGGTGGCTCAATCACAGCTGGTATGGCGATCTACGATACCATGCAATTTATCAAACCAGATGTATCGACGATTTGTGTCGGTATGGCCGCATCAATGGGAGCATTCCTTTTAGCTGCTGGTGCTGAAGGTAAACGTTACGCCTTACCAAATAGTGAAGTGATGATTCACCAACCACTAGGTGGTACACAAGGTCAAGCATCAGATATCCAAATCCATGCAAAACGCATTATGCAAATGCGCGAAAAACTCAACACGATCTTGGCTGAACGTACAGGTCAACCAATCGAAGTGATTGAACGCGATACTGACCGTGATAACTTCATGTCAGCAACTGCTGCAAAAGAATATGGTCTAATCGATCGCGTGATGGAAAAAAAATAATTTTTAAGAATGACTCAAAAAAATCCACTATCTCAACTGAGATAGTGGATTTTTTCATATTAACCTTCTTGTGAACCGTAAAGTTCTTCTAATGGCTTAGTAATCGTGCGGCTAATTTCATTAATAAGATCGTTAACACGTTGTTCTTCTTCCATAAGTTTAGAAATTTGCTCATGTTGTTGAACAGTTTCAACCACTTTTCGTGCTTTTTCTACTTCTTCTTCAGTGATTTCTTCACCTTGCATTTGTTTTTGTTGAAGTTCTAGTTGAGTATTACGGAAATCATCAAACATTTTCTTTGCGATTTCATCATTCATTACCGTATCATACGCGTCTTTTAACCCGTTGAATTCTTCACTGTTACGAATTGCTTGCTCTAGTGCCTGCGCACTTTCTTGAATTGCTGACATAAAATTAAATCCTCCTAAATTATAATGGCCAAAATCTGACCGGTAAGTTTACTCATCAACTATAACAAACTTCATAGCGTTCGCCAAATCAAAACAGCTATTTTATTAAATTTTCTTTCCTTTTCTTCATTCGTATTTGTTTTTGTTATAATAGGAGCAACCGAAAGTAAAGCGAGGATAAATTAATCATGTTAAAAGAACTTAAAAAAATCTACCCGAGTTTAATTAAAAGTGACGAAACAGATCCAGACCCTCATACAAACTATAAATGGTTCCATACAACGTCACATGAAATTGTTGGGATCGATGAACAAGATTTAAAAGACAACGATCTCGATCTTCTTTCATTATTACTAACACCTTATCAGGACGCTCATCCCCCGATCACTAAAAAAGAAAAAGAATGGTTTAAATTATTATTTAGTCAAGACAGCCCTAATAATCTTAATAATGAACATTACCAATTCATTTTCTTTTCTTTATCGGAGGCTATAGAAGATCCAACTGATTTTAGAGAAGCAATTAAAGGCATGTACTTACAAACACCACCAATCATTTTTACTGACCAGCAATCTGGAATTATTATTCAAGAAGGCGTGTTAGATGATGAAGAGGCTATTTCATTTTATGAAATGGTTGAGGTGTTTACGAGTGACTTTTTCATTGATGTTAAATTTTTCATCGGACCGACTTTTAATGATTTAAATAAAGCACAGCGCTATTATTATTGGATGCGCGACAACTTCAACAAATTACAAAACATGAGTACAAAGCCTGTTATTACGTATGTTTCTGCTGTCCCTTATTTATTGACGCATTTACACGATTCATCAGATCGTCAATTTTTAGTTGAAGCCATTTTAAAAGACACACTTGAAGACGAAGAATTACTACGAACGATTCAATTATTCATTGAATCCAATTCGAATATTAGTCTAACGGCAAAAGAGATGTTTATGCACCGGAATAGCTTACAATACAGAATTGATAAATTTATTGAACGCACAGAAATCGATGTTAAACAATTCGAAGGTGCTCTATCTGTTTATCTTATTCTTATAATGAAACACCAGCTTGATTAGATAGTCTATGGCACAAACATAAAAAATAGGCTCTAAAATATATGTTGAGGTAAGATACAATCGGGCACTTTGCTTTTATAAAAATCGCGTGGTGATTGACGACTCGCTTGCCACGGGATCGACTTCAGCTAACTTAGGAAAAAAATAAATAAACCAATGGTATATCCAAAAAAGTATTTTTCTATTTTTTGTCTGGCTATTTATTACATAGCTCATAGCAACCTGAAATGAACGAAACTCCTGCGGGAAAGCATGAAACCGAAGATCCAATTTAGCTGAGGCCATGCCCGCGGAAAGTGAGTTTATTTCAGGTGATGATTAGATTCACTTTGTTTCTATGGAGGATTATTTATTTTTTAATCATTCGTTTTTTCTTTTCTCCCCCTTTTTGTAAGCGCTTTTGTTAACGTGCACAAAAAGCTGACGTACTTTTGTGCACTATTGCCATTTACCCAATTTAAAATATTATGTATAGTAAGGACATGAAATAAAACGCTTACACATTTCAAGGAGGATTTTAATTATGGCTGAGTTAACATTAAAAGGAATTGACAAGGTATATGAAAAAGATGGCGTAAAAGCGGTTGATGACTTCAACCTTGAAATCGGAGATAAAGAATTTGTTGTATTTGTTGGGCCATCTGGTTGCGGTAAATCAACAACACTACGTATGATTGCGGGTCTTGAAGAGATCACTGCTGGTGAATTTTATATTGATGATAAAATGATGAACGACGTTGCACCTAAAGACCGTGATATCGCGATGGTATTCCAGAACTACGCACTTTATCCACACATGAACGTTTATGACAACATGGCATTTGGTTTAAAACTACGTAAGTTCAAAAAAGACGAAATTGAAAAGCGTGTTCAAAACGCTGCGAAAATTCTTGGTCTTGAAGCATACTTAGATCGTAAACCAAAAGCATTATCAGGTGGTCAGCGTCAGCGTGTTGCGCTAGGTCGTGCGATTGTACGTGATGCTAAAGTATTCTTAATGGATGAGCCATTATCAAACTTAGATGCAAAATTACGTGTTCAGATGCGTGCTGAAATTCAAAAACTTCACCAACGCCTACAAACAACAACAATTTACGTTACACACGACCAAACAGAAGCGATGACAATGGCTACACGTTTAGTCGTTCTAAAAGATGGTGTTATTCAACAAGTTGGTGCACCTAAAGAAGTATATGACAAGCCTAACAACATATTCGTTGGTGGTTTCATTGGATCACCTGCAATGAACTTCTTTAGCGGTAAGTTAACTGAAGATGGGTTCCAATTAGATGACAACGGTACAATTGATGTACCTGAAGGTAAAATGAAAGTACTTCGTGAGCAAAACTACATCGGTAAAGAAGTTGTACTCGGTGTACGTCCTGAAGATATTCACGATGAGCCAGTATTCGTTGATGCAAACCCTGGTTCTACCATTGACGCGCAAATTGAAGTTGCTGAGCTTATGGGTTCTGAATCGTACCTATATTCTCGTTTAGCGGACCAAGAATTCATCGCACGTGTTGATTCACGTACAGATGTAAGTGGTGGCGAAACACTAAGATTAGCATTCGATATGAACAAGTGTCACTTCTTCGATGTTGATTCAGAGCAACGTATTAAATAAGGTATACCCCCCTTTATATATACAGAAAAAGACACCCAATGATGGGTGTCTTTTTCTGTCATTCTTTTGAGCTAGATCATATTTTGCGGGTTCACCCACTGATCAAATTGTTCTTCCGATACCAATTCCAATTTCACAGCCGCTTGTTTTAGTGAAAGGTTATCTTCATAAGCTTTTTTAGCAATTTTTGCGGCATTCTCATAACCAATATAAGGATTTAATGCCGTTACTAACATGAGTGATCGCTCTAAATTTTCTTGTATTTTTGACTCCACAGGCGCTAATCCCATTAAACACCTTTCATTAAATGAATGAATCCCGTCAGTCAATAAGCGAACAGACTGCAAGAAGTTATGGATAATAACCGGCTTATAAACATTAAGTTGGAATTGCCCTTGGCTTGCTGCTACACCAATCGCTGTATCATTCCCCATCACCTGAACGGAAATCATTGTCAGTGCTTCTGCTTGGGTTGGATTCACTTTTCCAGGCATAACAGAACTACCAGGCTCGTTAGCTGGAATCGACATTTCTCCATAACCTGCCCTAGGGCCACTTGATAAATAACGAATATCATTAGCCATTTTCATTAAATCGCCCGCTAAGGCCTTTAATGTGCCATGAGCGCGTACAATTTGATCGTGACTTGTTAAACCGTGAAACTTATTTGGAGTTGGAATAAATTCTGTTCCTAATTGATCAGTTAGCTCAGCTGTTATCACCCGATCAAAGTCATCTGGTGCATTAATACCCGTTCCGACAGCTGTTCCACCAATAGGTACTTCACGTAAATAAAGTAAATCATTAGCTAACATGCTCTCAACTTTTTCAATCATATGTACCCACGCACTTATCTCTTGTGCTAATGTTAATGGTGTTGCATCTTGTAAATGCGTGCGACCAATTTTTACAACCTCTTGGTAACTTCTCATCTTTTCTAATAATGTCTGCTTAATCACCTGCAAAGCTGGCATTAGATCATTTTCAATCACGCGTACACTCGCCATATGCATAGCCGTTGGAAAGGTATCATTAGAACTTTGAGATTTGTTTAAATCATCGTTGGGATGTAATTGGCCTTCTTTTAAGTATTGATTGCCTAAGCGTGTTAACACTTCATTTGTATTCATATTTGTTTGAGTGCCACTACCCGTTTGCCAAACCGAAAGGGGAAAGTGCTTCAGTAAATCAGGTTGATTTAAAAGCTCATCACAAGCCTGTAAAATCGCTTCTTTCTTTTCTCTAGACAATTGATTAAGTTTATAATTAGCAACGGCCGCACTTCTTTTTAGTAAAATAAACGATTCAATCAATGGCTTAGGCATCTTTTCATTACCGATCGGAAAATTTTCAACACTTCTTTGCGTTTGGGCGCCCCATAACTTGTCTTCTTCAACTTTTACTTCCCCCATTGTGTCACGTTCGATTCGTTTATCCACTTCATTTCCTCCTAGGTTTGTATTTCTAACTAGTATAGCATAATCATGAATTCAAAAAATTAGAGATGAACGTAAAAAAACGAATAATCTAAAATAATTAGATCATTCGTTTAATCTTAATTCACTATTTAATAGTGATAACCAAAATATTCTTCTAAGGTTAACGATTCCGTGTAAAGATGTGTGGCTAGCTCTTCTCCTACATAACGTAAGTGCCAAGGTTCATAGACATAGCCCGTAATATCTGTTTTACCCTCTGGATAACGGATAACATACCCAAAATGATGGGCATTATCCTTAACCCATTCACCTTCATTTGTACCAGAAAAAGCCTCCTCTAAACCAAATGAAACTGACGCTGCACTAATATCCATCGCGAGTCCCGTCTGGTGTTCACTTGTTCCCGGTCTAGCTGAGAACCGATCTGCTTCTTCTTGTCCATGCTGCTCCACATAGCTATTGTATAAGGTTCTTTGTCTGTCTTCAGATCGGTAACCTGATACAGCAATTAAATTATGACCTGCATCAAGCGCCTCTGAAAACAAATCTTCCAAAGCGTCTGCTGCTTCTTCTCTAAGTAACCGTCGATTATCCCCTTCTGGCGAAAGATGTTCAACATCCGGGGCGACTAGATCATCTGGTTCATATCCTTCAGGTAATCGACGTTTTTTATTCACATAAACATCCACTTCATCAGGATTACTAACCACATATAATTCATTTTCCTCATCATATTCGGCTACATTTTTATCGACATCTTCATCACTTGATAAAGATAGTGGTGTTTTTTCATGGAAAACAGTGCCTCTTTTTTCTTCCATAAAATCAGCCTCTCTCGTTATATCGGTTTCTTCAAGCACCTCACAACCGATCAAACTAATCAAAGCAATCAAACCGATCCATAAAACCTTCATGGTGAATCACCTCATAACATTGTTGCCCCCAACTATACCATATTGCAGGCTGAAAACAACCGTAAAAATAACCCAAACAAAGCGTTTGGATGATGCTTAGTTTGGGTTAAAGTGCTCATTATTAGTATTCCCACGTATAGTGATGATTTTCTTTGCTTATTTCCTCAAACTGTTCTCGATTATTCGCTGCAATTGATTCATCAATTCGTTGATCAAACTGTGCTTTATTGTAATCGGCTACAAGTTCATCCAACATCAATTGAGCAGTCAGCTTGATTTCAAACGACAAATCACGTTTTGCTACCATATAATTCGTAAAACCGTTCGATAGACGTCTTAATCGATAATGCGTTTTTTGTTTTCTCATGAAACCCAGCCCCTTTTTAACCAATTAAAATTGGATTACTTGTAAATTGTTAGTTATATATACCCTACCATATGCTATGTAAACAATCTTTTATGATTTTTTCATTCATTTTGGGAAAAATTAAAAGGAAGTTGCGCACACGAAACTTAATTGAATCGTGTCAGTGATGGTGCGTTTAGGACACCTTTTTTCTCTAGACTCACTGAATATGGACATGGTAGACTTATACCTTGATAACGAAACGAAAGTAGGATGAAAACATGATGAGCCGTTACGATCAACTAAAAAAAGGAGAAAGAGGGGCTTGGGTAAGTATTTTTGCTTACCTATTATTAGCCATTGTTAAATTATTAACTGCACATATAACAAATTCCCAAGCTTTACAGGCAGATGGCCTCAACAATGCGACTGATGTTGTAGCAGCAGTAGCTGTTCTCGTTGGATTAAGAATTTCACGAAAACCACCAGATGATGATCATCATTACGGTCATTTTAGAGCAGAATTGATTGCTTCACTCATCGCCTCATTTATTATGGTTACGGTCGGATTTCAAGTCATATTAAATTCATTTCAGCGACTGTTCACAACAGACACTGGGACGATCTCAATGTTAGCTGCGTATACCGCTCTAGGATCTGCTTTGTTTATGCTTCTCATTTACGTATTTAACTTGAAATTATCTAAAAAAATTAATAGTAGCTCACTATACGCGGCTGCTCAAGATAATAAATCAGATGCATTAGTGAGTCTAGGTGCATTTGTCGGTATATTAGGGGCGCAATTCGGCTGGTATTGGCTTGATCCGATTGCAGGAATTTTTGTCGGCTTTGTCATCGTGTATACGGCTTGGGAAATTTTTAAAAACGCGAGCCATACTTTGACTGACGGGTATGATGAAGAATCTGTTAGTACGATCCGGGACTTTATTGAAAAAGATCCGGATGTTATAAAAGTCCGTGACATCAAAGGAAGACGCCACGGTAATCAAACATTTTTAGATATTATTATTTTAGTCGATCCCACGATTACTGTTCAAAAAGGACATGAAATCACCGATCGAATTGAGCTCATATTAAATGTTCAATACAATATTCCGCACGCTCACATCCATGTCGAGCCTGCAACTGTTGATCCAAATGAGCCAGTACACAACGAGAACAGCTCCTAAAATCACAACAATTGTATAGCGACTTTTTAAAGCGAGGAAGACAGCTACGAAACCTCCAATCAGACCCATTTCCGGGCGATTTTCAACCACCGTTATAATACCTGGAAAAATTAGCGCACCTAATGCAGCATAGGGTACCGCTTCTAAAAATCGTCCTATCCATTCAGGGAAGCGCCATTTATCAACAATCCACACTGGTAACAAACGCGGAAGCATGGTCACAACACTCATTGCTACTATTATAATGAAAACACGCATCATGCTTCCCTCCTAATAAACATCGTTCCAATTCCACTAGCAAAGATAGTCGATAGGACAATCGACCAACCGCTATCAACATAGAATGATAAAGTATAATTAATCGCCATCGCTATAAGCGCAATCCAACCATGGCGTCGATTTTTCTGTATCGAAGGAATTAATAATGCAATGAACATCGCATAAAGTGCAATGCCTAAACTAACGGATAGTCGTTCAGGAAAAATATCACCCATCACACCACCTAAAAACGAACCCATAATCCAAGATAAATACGCAACACTAAACAATCCTAAATAATAATAATGACTCTTTTTCTCTTTTTTAGAATCCATTGAAGCAAGCGCAAATGATTCATCCGTTAAAAGAGATGTCAATGCAGTCTTCCACCGAACATTGATATGTTCCAGTTTGTGTACGAAGGATAGACTCATGACGAAATGGCGAAAATTAAGGACGAATGTTGCAATCGTTATTTCCAATAAACCTGCCGATACCATTAGCAAGTTAACAGCCATAAACTGAGCAGCACCAGCATACACCAAAATACTCATACTGGTTAATTCAACCAAACTTAACCCCGCCTGTTGACTGACGACCCCAAATGTTAGAGCAATCGGAAAATAGCCAAGCATGATCGGCATCCCTTGCTTCATCCCTTTTTGTATGTCTTCTTTTATCATAAAAAGCTATCCTCCTGACCATTATACAAACAGGTGCATGCACTAATGTTAGCGCATGCACCTGTTTATCTATTCTTCATTCTATTCATCGTCTTGCTCAGTTAAAATAAGCGGACCGTCTTTTGTGACAATGATGGTATGTTCAAATTGAGCGGATCGTCCGCCATCAATTGTACGAGCTGTCCAATTATTATCATCCATTTTAGAGTGCCAAGATCCTTCATTTAACATTGGCTCAATTGTAATCGCCATGCCCTCTTTTAGACGTGTACCTTTACCAGGTAAACCGAAGTGCGGAATATGAGGTTGTTCATGGATCGTTGGACCAATACCATGACCCGTAAAGTCTCTCACAACTGAAAGCCCTTCAGCTTCTGCATATTGCTGAATCGCATGGCCAATATCACCAATTCGATTGCCTACTTTAGCTTGTTCAATCCCTTTATACAAAGACGTTTTCGTAACGTCTAATAAGTGTTGTGTCTTCTCATCTGGCTCACCCACAACATATGTCCAAGCTGAATCTGCCAGCCCACCATTTAAATTCACAACCATATCAATCGTCACAAGGTCACCATTTACTAATGCCTCTTCTCGAGGAAATCCGTGGCAAATCTCATCATTAATAGAGGCACATGTTGCATAAGGATAACCACTATAGCCTTTTTGTTCAGGGGTTGCACCGTGCTCAGCTAAATAACGTTCGACAAAGTCATCAATTTCTTTTGTTGTGACACCAGGTTTTATCATTTTACGTATTTCTTTGTGAATCGCCACGAGCAAATCGCCCGCTTCTTTCATCATATCAATTTCTCTTTTGCTTTTTCGTTGAATCATCGACCTAACTCCTTTCTATCCAACACATACTATATCATATTTCATAGTCGCTGTCTTGATAGGAATCTGTCTATTTTTGAATGTTAAAAGCAACGAAGACAATAAAAAACAGATGTTCAAAAGGTGAACGAGAATGTCGTCACCACCTGAAACAAACTCGCTTTCCGCGGGCATGGCCTCAGCTAACTTTAGAAGCAAAAAACACTTCTAAAGTGGATCTTCGGACACATGCTTTTCCGCAGGAGTCTCGTTTGTTTCTGGTGGTAACATGACGTGATACACAAATAGCCTAGCACCAATAGGTAGGAGGCTATAAGTACTAGGCTATTACATTGATTTATTTTTGTACGAAAACTTCATAACTTATTTTGTCTTCAACAGTTGAAGTTCGCTTATATGACCCGTACTCTCGTTTTCCTTTGTCCGGAATTCAACGGTTAGTTTACCATTTTCTTTTAGTAGCGATGAATCGATTTGAATCGTCTCTTTAACTAATTGATCAAGAGACTGATCATTTAACACCATTTCTTTCACCAAATGATTGTTAATAAACATGTCAAATGAAACTTTCTCCTCCTCTTTAAAATAGGTGACGATCAGTTCATGATCTTGATTCGCTTCACCTATTAGCGTATAGCGAAAATAGCCTCCACCTTCAGCTTGACGATAATGACGGTTCAATTTGTCGTGATACCCAATCGTTGATTGATCACTTTCAACTTGATGATTAACTTCTGATTGTTGTTCTCCGAGTTGCACAGTATCTAAATAATGATCGTTCTCTTGATTGTTTAGACCTGCTTTATTCGCAACGAGCTTACGGTACGTATCGCGATCATACACTGACCAATAAAGCGTATACCGTTCATGGTGAAGTGCGAAAAATGGTATCATTGTTAAGATTTGACTTCCCGGTTCACCAACAGCATCCGTTTGGAATGTTAGCGTATCTGGATCGACTAAATGAAGCCAGTCTGATAACGATTGATCGGTTACTATATTAGGGACTTCAATCAGTGGATGATGATTAAATTGTAGGTGATCAGGTACAATATCTGTTTCAGGGAATTGTTCTTTTCCAAGTAGACCAGCAAGTACAATCGGTCCATACAAGAATGCTTGTTTAGTCGTATCATCTCTTTTTACATAACGCATTACTTCCATCGGCAAGGAAAGTGTTAATGTATCATCATTAAACCAATAACGATCAATAACAAAATAACCTTTTTCTACAGGTGGATCAATCGACTTACCATTTAAGGTTACCGAACACGTGCCCTTTATCCAATCCGGTTTACGAACGCGTAGGGACAACCTATCTCCTGTTGCTTCTTTAGCTACGATTTTCGTTTTATTTTCATAAGGAAATTCGGTTTCTTGTATCCATTTCATTTGCTTATCTTCTAAATAGATCGTTGATTTAATAAATAAATTAACATAGAAATCACTGTCTGTTTTGTAGTAAATGTCCCTTGTGTAACGGGCTGGGTTTTCCATTCCTGTTCCTGTACAACACCAAAAAGATTCATCCTTCGTCCCATATACTTTAAAATGTCCAGGTTCGGTTGAAACAAAGTATGTCTTATGACCACTCGTTGGTTCTTGTGACGCTAGAATATGATTGTAAAGCGCACGTTCATAATAATCAAAATAACGACTATCCTGTGTCACTTCAAATAGGTCGCTCGTTAGCTTAAGCATGTTATACGTATTGCACGTTTCATTGGTTAGGATGCCTAAATTTTCTGTACCTATTGGATCAAAATGTTCTCGGTTACTATTACCTCCAATCACATATGACCGTTTATAAACGACTTGATCCCAGAAAAATTCAGCTATCTTCAAATAGTCTTCTCTTTGTGTGAGCTTATATAGTTTAAGTGCACCGATGACTTTAGGAATTTGAGTATTGGCATGCTTTCCTTCGAGTTGATCCTGGCCTTCTTTTAGTGGGTCCATAATCTTATGGTGATAAAACCGTTCTGCTAAGTTTAAAAAACGTTTCTCATTTGTGATTTCATAAATTGAACCCATCACTTCACACATACTTCCATGCTCACAGATAAGCATCTGTTGAAACTGATCGTCTGTAAGATGTTTGAGCCCTTTTTCTGCCCAATCAGCAAGCTTATAAACAACTTTTTTAGCATGATTTGAATGAGCTAAACGGTAAGCGCTAACGAGACCAGAAAATATTTTTTCAATACTATACCAAGGCACCCATGACCCACCTAAACCGAATGGATCCACCCTAAAATCACCGGTAAAAACCTCATCAAAACAATCCCGCTTAAATCCACTTACATAACCCTCTGCGTCATAAGATTGGATGTATGCTAGTTCGTCCACAGCATATTCAACATTGTGTTTGAGTTCAACATCACCCGTGGCCTCGTACATTTCTGAAGCTGCTGAGAGCCAGTGACCAAGAGAGTGTCCAGCAATCTCCATTTCCTCCCATCCTCCATAGCGCTTTTTCCTCGGCTTTAAACCAGCCGCTTCATAACATGGTGCCATTAACCGATCGACATCCATTTCAAGTAAATAACGTTTACCGATTTCTTGAGATTGTTTAAATAATCCCCGATTTAATTGAACACGTTCCATACAAACTCATCCTCCCGTTTATGATCTCACTCTCATTATCTATCATAGTACCTTTAAGTAACATATCTCTTTTTCGCACATACATATCTTTTTTTTAGAAACTTGTGGTAAACTAAAAAAATATGGGGGTGATAACTTTGAATGAAGTGAAAATACCGACAGATAAAATGATTTTAATTAGTGAAATGAACAAAATGACGGATCCATCCGGACGATTCACACATCCAAAACGATTAATGGAACACATGCATGTCTTTTTATTTGTTGAATCAGGCGAAATTGAAGTGATCGAAGACGAGGTAACTTATAACCTTAAGCAAGGCAACTATTTATTTTTAAAAGCAGGTATCAAGCACGAGGGGAAAAAGAGGTATCAAGAGGGAACGACTTGGTTTTATGTCCATTTTTTCAAAGAACCGACAGAAAACTTAGAAGAATATCAATTTCATCAAGACAAATCCATTATGCCAAAATCTGATTTTCAAAAGGCATTAACCTTACCAAAACAAGGCGATTTAGAAGATGTTGATCGCTTAAAGTTTACATCTTTATTTAAAACGAAAAACGCTCACCCTCTGAAACAGTCGCTTTATCTGTATGATTTTTTTATCGACTTATATCAACAAAACAAGCAAACAAATAAATACGATGATTTAATCATCTCTGTTCAACAATGGATTAAACAAAATCCTCATCATGTAACGAGTGATGCCTTAAGTGAGTATTTCAACTTAAACTATGCGTATTTATCAACACTTTTTAAACAAATAACCCATCAAACGATCAAACACTATCAAAATGCTTGTCGAATTGAACAAGCGATTCAGTTATTTAATGAAACAAATGCGAATGTTAGTGAAGTAAGTGATCAATTACATTTTGCTAACCCCTATTATTTTAGCCGTGTATTCAAAAAACAAACTGGAATGAGTCCTTCAGAATACATAAACCGACGATACAAAATGTGATCTGAATTTCCTTTTATTAAAAAAGGGCCCTATTGCATAGGACCCTCACGTTCTAGAAACCACCGTAACCCCAAGAAGCACCAATAATAATTAATAGAATGAACAATACGACAACGAGTGCAAATCCAGCATTCGGCTGTTTATAGCAACCACTCATTTTTCATCCCTCCTTTGACTATGCGTTACTCATACATTATGCCACGCATCGTCTATTGAGAGGGCGATTAACCCATTACACGTAATCTTTTATTGAATAGGTTTTACCGTTCTCTATATTGTCATCCATCAACACAGACACACATACTCCAGCAACGGTTTTAGTATCTCTTAATTGTTCTGTTTCTTTTAATGCTTTAAATTGTTCCACATCTTTAAAGGCATCTTTCGATTTTGATCGAATTACAGACTGCATATTCGTATCCATGACACTTGGATCAAATAACGTGATTTTATGATCAGCCTCTAGCTCACTTGCTTCAAACGCTACGGTTTCAGTGTAGCGATCTAAACCAGCTTTTGATGCACCATAAGCACTCCAACCATATGTGGATCTATTCGCTGCACCTGATGTGACGTTTGAAACCCTCACTGGGATACCTTTTTTGTAACCCGCTTTTAATACGAGCGATGTTGTAATCATTGGAGCGATCAAGTTTACCTGCATATGGGCTTCAATCGCCTCGATCGTATGTTGATGTGCCACATCTGTTGGGCTAACAGTTGCAGCATTATTAATTAAATAAACACGCTCGGTGTCAGATTTAAACACTTGATCGATAATTTTATCAAATGTGCGATCAATTTGGTCACTGTCGGCTAAGTTACAGTTAACATGTTGGTAATCTGCTTCTAAATCATTCGCTAATGTTTGTAGTCGTTTATTCGTCTGTCTTGCAATGCCAATTACCGAAACACCTAATCTTAAAAATGCTTCACTAATCGCCTCTCCTAAACCTTTTGATGTACCTGTAATAATCGCATATTCCATTTTAAAAAACCTCCATATAAATGATTGGTTCTCCTTTCATTATAGACGATTTTTGTGTGATTTAAAAATATACACTAAAAAACGATTAATGCAAAGGTTAATCGCTCTTTAGTGTTTGTATTAAACTGAAGCTTGTTTTAGCGCGTGATTAAAGGCTGCGATAATATCATCACTTGATTCGATTCCAACTGAAATACGCACCAAGCCTTTCGTAATGTTGAGTGCTTCTTGTTTTTCTTGTGATAACGCTCTGTGCGACGTTGTGCGTGGATACGAAACAGTTGTCTCAACACCTGCTAAAGTAGGGACAATTTTTATCCAATCTAAGTTTTCAAAGAAGGCATTAATATCAACCGCATCAGATAAATCAATCGATACAATCGCACCATTTCCTTTGTCACTTGCTTGTTTAGGATAATACACCGACTTAACTTCAGATTGGTCTACTAAATAATCCGCCAATTTTTGTGCATTCGCGACCTGTCTTTCCATTCGAACATCTAATGTTTTTAAACCTCTGCAAGCAAGCCACGCTTCAAACGGACTTAATGTTGTCCCTAAATTTATGGCACGTGTTTTCGCCTGTTGGATCAAATCAGATTCCCCGACAACAACACCTGCGGTTACATCACTATGGCCTCCCAAATATTTCGTTGCACTATGAACGACCAAATCAACACCTAGGAGGTAAGGTTGCATTAGAAAAGGAGTCGCAAATGTATTATCAATCATCGTCTTAAGCTGATAGCGACCTGCAAGTTCTACTAACTCCGGTATAGCCTCCGTCCTGAGCAATGGATTCGTGATCGATTCTGAATAAAGAAGACGCGTTTTGTCGTTAATCAACGCTTCAACCTCTGACAGATTTGAAAAATCAACAAAATGTACTTTAATACCGAAGTGTTTTAATTCAGTAGCAAACAATTCATAAGTACCACCATATAAATCATCCGTTGCGATTACTTCATCCCCTGTTGAGGCGACCGCTAAAACCCCTAATAAAATCGCTGCTAAACCAGATGATGCAGACACACCTGCAGGCGCTGACTCGAGACTAGCCACTGCTTCTGCAAACTCATCGCTATTTGGGTTCCCAACACGTGAATAAAGATAAGGTTTTTCCCCCGCAAAAAAAGCTTCTATATCATCTAAATTTTTAAATGAAAATGCACTCGTCTGATAAATCGGCGTGACTTTACTATCGATCGATTCAGACTTTTTCTTCTTGAAATGAACAGCCTTTGTTTTAAAATCTTTCTCCATCGTCATCCCCTCACTTTCTTTAGTACCACTTTACCGCAACATTCAGATAAAGTGCAAGTGTGAATCGATAGACATCAAGGAATATTAATAATTGGAACGTTTGAGTCGACTCAAACCTATTGAAAGAACAACTATGATCATCACAAGATAAGATAGCGTTAAATACGTGGATCGCATCAGTTCAAAGTCATAGAATATATTCGGTAAACTCGATTTACTAGCGGCGATTAGTAGTAAAGCTAAAGGTGCACTGAACACTTTTTGATGATTCACTTTGAACAAATATTGGGTCGAAATCATTAAAATATAAAATGTCGTACTGATTTTAAAAAAGATCGTAAAAAACCATATGAACGCAACAATCCCTTCGATTCGATCGAAAAATTCTGCAATTTGAATATTTTGACCTAGTCGATAAATAGAATATGTATAATGCGTTGTCGCTTCAACCCCAATTACAGCAATTGTCGCCACAGTCACAACAATCATACAGATCCCTGCTAAAGCACCACCAATCAAAAAACTTTTCCGTACTTTTGTTTCATCATTGACATGAGGAATAAGTGCAATCAAAATAACAACTTCAACATACGTAATCGCTAAGACCGGGATCGCACCGACAAATGCGTTTGTCTGATTCAATTGCATGATGGGAAGCAAATGGTCAAAAGATGTTTCCGGCCAAACAAATATAGCCAATAACAAAAGACTCATCATCGTAAATAAGAAAAATACTTCAACACTTCTCGCAATCACTTCAAGGCCTGATCTAATTGCGTATAACGAAACAAATGTAATCGTATAAGCAATCACTTCAGGGGGAGTGCCCATTAAGATTTGCACACTAATAAATTGAGACAGAGACCATATATTACCGATTGTCATAAAGAATCCGAACAATACCAATAATACAATAAGCGCTTTAGCACCGATTGATCCAATTTGATATTCAATTCGATCAAAAAAGTTACCCTTTCCATTCATAATTAAACTCGGATAAAGCATTAATAAGATAAGCCCAACTAAAACAGCGACCACAACACTAACCCAGCCATTCTCTTTACCATAGGTTGTCGCAATCGTTGGAATAAAGACAATAGCCGTACCTAATATGTTCATAAATACAAGTAAGGATAATTGATGGGGACTTAACTTTGATTTCACAACATTCAACCTTTCTTATGATCGATACCTCATAAGCCAACGATCGATATGAGAACTAATGGGATCAATCAACCTGTCCATCCATTCCACATAGTTGAACCAAACTGTATCATTATGTGCTCGAATGATATATAATGTTGCCAATGATAAGGCAATTAAAAAAGCTTTTCGATCTCGTCCACTAAATCGCTTATAGTCTAATCTGATGGCTAAAATGACAATGGCAATAATAATTAAAATTCTCATCCCACAAACCTCCGCTAGTCTTTCATTTGGTCATAGAGAGAATCTGTGATCATCCCACCATGACGAATCATCACATCAACATCATACTGAACATCACATGTTAAAAAATACTCATACCATTCCTCTTTAAAACGTTCTTCATATAAATGAGGTAAATCACGTCTTGTTTGTATGCCAAAACCAAAAATATCCGCTTGATATATCTTTGCTTCTTCTACACATTTACTCATTAAATCTTCAATTCGTTCTGCCAATTTATCTTCTATTTCTTTTAATACAGCTTGGTCATCTAGAGAAACTTCTGTTTCAACATCACCAATATTAACAATTGTTTCTGCTTCAACATCAATTATAAGTTCATCATCGTTATATCGACTATTAAAGTTAGCATCATAATCCACAATCTCAAACGTGATTGTTCCCCCATTGTATTCAATCGTCTCAACCGTATTATGCACATGACCTGTTAAATAGTTGAATCCTTTACTTTCTTCTTCATCAAACCACTTAACTAATCGATCGCCGTTAAAAATACCGACTTTATCAACTTGTAAAATGGCAGCAGGGTCTAATTTTTCTACATTATCTTGCTGTCTTCCTTCCTCTAAATTACCTTCTAATTTTACATTAGATAGGATCGGGTCCTTTGTCTGTGAAACGAGAGACTGAACAAATTCATTTAACTTTACAGAACGCGTTGCCCCCCAAAAATCTTCTGATGCCTCTAAATTACTTTGTATTTTTTGTGCTGATATTTGTTCCATCGGTGTCAGAATAGATAATACATTTTTTGCTTTATTTTCTTTCGCAACAGCGATAATAAAATCCGATCTAAATTCATGATCACGAATGATAAAGTCTAATGTTTCTGCGACGCCTTTTTCACGAGCTAATTTTTCACCGAAAATTAAAACTTGAATATGTCCAACAAAAATCTTTCGTGGTGTTGTAGTTGTTAATCGACGCATTGCTTCAAACATTGTATCTCCTTTTGCATGGTAATTTGTAACAGGCGTTCGTGATGTTTTTTCTTCTCCACCAGCAATCTCACCAGGATTCAACACTTGCAAAGTCAATTCAAATTGATTATCTACCCAATCCACTCCGATGCCTGTAGCGATCATCATGTCATTTAATTCAACGGCACTATAGCAACCTGCTAATAGAGTAAGCCCGATCAAAATACAACCTAATAGCCGCTTCATAAGTCTATCTCCTTTTTAGAAGAGGGTTCCGTTTGGTTTTTCGTTGTGTTAATCTGACTTAATAAATGAGGCCTTTCTTTACTTTGTGCTAATGGAGCACGCCAAAAAACATCTCTTTGGCCAGAAAAACTAAATGGAGCTAAAGGGAATAGATAAGGAATGCCAAATGAACGCAAGCTAGCTAAATGAAAGACCATGAGAAGAAAACCTGTAAAAATACCGTACAACCCAAACGATGCAGCGAGCATCATAAACACAAATCGTAGCATACGGATAGATATCGCTAAATTATAGGAAGGAAAAACAAAGCTACTAATAGCTGTAAAGGATACAACGATCACCATCATCGGTGAGACGATCCCTGCTTCTACTGCCGCTTGTCCAAGTACTAACGCACCTACAATTGAAATAGCTGAACCGACCGAACTAGGCAGGCGAACTCCTGCCTCCCGTAACAATTCAAATGTCACTTCCATGATTAAAGCTTCAATAAACGCAGGAAAGGGGATCCCTTCTCGTTGAGCAGCTAAACTTGTCAATAGAGTTGTCGGTAACATCTCTTGATGAAATAATGTAACAGCAATGTAAAAAGAAGGGGTTAATAAAGCGATGAAAAATGCTAAAACACGCAAGCATCGAATCATTGTAGAAATATCACTTCGCTGATAATAATCCTCACTCGATTTTAAAAAATCGACAAATAGTGTCGGAACTAAAAGGACAAATGGAGTACCATCAACAAAAATCGCCACTTTCCCCTCTAATATACCGGCTGCAATCGCATCGGGACGTTCACTGTTATAAACTGTCGGAAACGGTGAATACATATCATCTTGAATAAATTCTTCAATATTACCACTCTCTAAAATGGCATCGATCTTAATTCTCGACAATCGTTCTTCTACTTCTTTGACGATATCCGGATTGACGATCCCATTTAAATAACCGATCACAACCGTTGTCTGTGTTTTCGTTCCAATAGAGTATGACTTAAGCCAAAAATTTCGGTCTTTTAGACGTCGTCTAACTAAGGCTATATTAGACTCTAATCGTTCAACAAACCCTTCTTTTGGACCACGTACAACCTCTTGTGTTGTGACCATATCAATTTCTCGGCTATTGCCACCTTTTGTATCAATGATTAAGCCACTTTTAACTTGATCAATGAGAAGAATACTATCTCCAGCCATTAAGTGCTTAAATAAATCATTAAAAAGCCTCACATGTTCAACAGCACTAACCGCTGTTATGAGATTTTCAACTTCTTCTTTTAACTTTTGGGGGTCTTTAGCCGAGAATGCTTGTCGTTTGACTTGCGACATGAATTGATCACGAATCGTCTCTTTCTCAACTAGACCATCTAAATAGCAGATCGCCATGCCATTCTTCTTTGATCCGATATGTAAATGACGAACGACTAAGTCTGTACTATGGCCTAATTGTTCTTTTATATATGTTAGATTTGTTTTTAGACAAGATGATAGTTGGTCATGAACAATAGATTGAGTCTTTTTATCGCTTTGAGTACGCATTCTCTCACCCCTTTTATTTTGATAATAGGTATAGCATGCCCAATCAAAGTTGGAATATGTAGAGACATAAAAAAACCTTAACGAAAAGACACGTTGTCTAATCGTTAAGGTTTAAATGGTTAGTTAATTTCTATCGACTTTTCACTAATAAATCGACTGCGTTTTCGATATATTCTTTTGGATCTTCTTCTCCTCTTTCCTCTGCGTTCATCACGCACTCGACAAGGTTTGAGCTAACAACAAGACCCATTGTTCGATCAATTGCTGTTCTTGCAGCTGACATCTGTGTAATGACGTCTTTACATTCTTTTCCTTCTTCCATCATACGTAAAATACCACGAATTTGGCCTTCTACACGTTTCACTCTATTTTTTGCTTGTTGTGAATATTCCATGATCATCATCCTTTAATATGATTTAATCTTAGCTGAGTTAAGCCATTTTGGTTAACCAATTTTTACACTGACAAACATCATCATTGATAATTGTATAACCCGATACTTGATGACCATAACGCATCAATAAACGGATCCCAATATTCTTCTCCACACAATCAGAAGCGATCACATAAACTGACTGATTCGATATCCCGTGATGATGACGTTTTATATAAGCGATTGGAAGGGCAACTGAACCAACAATCGCTTCTTTTGCTGAATCATTGTAATCTCTTAAATCGACAATCGTTAATGATTCATCTAATTTATCTTTACTTATACACCGAACCCCTCTAACGGGTACATAACGTGTATAGATTACATAACTAACAAGCGCCACAAAAATGAGCGAGGCTACCCACATTTTTAAACCTCCCACTATATAAAGTCTCCATTATATTTTATACCCTAATCCGTATAAGGTCAACGAATAACGATTAGCTATTTGAAGCTAAAGAAGCGTAATAATCAACCAGTGCAACGACACCTCGGTCGAAGTTTGCAAGTGGAAAGCTCTCATTTGGTGAATGTAGGCGATCATCGGGGGTTCCAAAACCAAAAAGAATAACAGGTATATCAAAAATCGAATCAATCCATTCAACGACTGGAATCGATCCTCCCATTCGAACAAATACAGCCTCTTTATTAAAGGCTTTGGTGTAACTGTCTTTTGCTTTTTGAATAAGCTCATGATTTGGATCTACCTTATAAGCTTTCGCTGATAGCGGTTCACGTTTAATAACAGGTGTCACACCAACTGGTGTATGTTTTTCAATATGATCGACAAGCAAATTTTGAATCGTCTCAGGATCTTGCCCGGGCACTAAACGACACGTTAATTTAGCCGTCGCCGTTGAAGGGATAATCGTTTTTGTCCCTTCTCCTTGATACCCACCAAACAATCCATTAACTTCAAGAGTTGGTCGTCCCATTGTATGTTCACTTGCTGAAAAGCCCGCTTCAGATACGGTTTCTTTTACTCCAGTTGTTGTTTGATAATCTTCACTTGGCGCTTGTTCGATCAATTTAAGTTCTTCAGGCGTTAACGGTTCAACCTCATCATAGAAATGATCAACTAGCACGACTTCATCCTCTGATTTCATCGAAGCTAAAAGTTGCGACATGGCCATTAATGGATTTTTAATCGCACCGCCATAAAGACCGGAATGAAGATCATTTTCTGGCCCTTCAAGCGTCACTTCAAGTCCTGTAAATCCTTTTAAACCATAAAGAATCGTCGGTTGATCATTGGCAACCATCCCCGAATCTGAAATAATCGCAAAGTCAGCATCGAACTGTTCTTTTTTCTCTTCAAGTACATCATAAAGGTGCTCACTACCGATCTCTTCTTCTCCCTCAATACAAACTTTTACATTGATTGGAAGGCTGCCTTCGGTTTTCATAAACGCTTCTAACACAGCTAAGTGCATAAAGACTTGCCCTTTATCATCACTCGCCCCTCTTGCATAGAGTCGACCTTGTTTTTCAGTTGGTTCAAATGGAGGTGTCTCCCATAATTCTAACGGATCAACAGGCTGTACATCGTAATGCCCGTAAATCAGTACGGTTGGGGCACCTTCTGCTTTTAAATGCTCTGCATAAACGAGAGGGTGACCACCTGTCTCTTGTATCTCAACCTGATCCAAACCAATGTCAGTTAAATACGATTGAACAAATTGAGCAGCTTCTTTAATATCTGATTGATGATTTGGATCGGTACTAATACTTGGTATTTTCAAAAATTGATGCAAGCGATCATATGTTTCAGATCGATTTTGCTTTAAATAGTCAATGACACGTTTAGTCAAAATCACACGTCCTTTATAAAAGTTTCATTTATTATGCTGAGAAGACATTAGGCCAGCTTTCTTTTCCTTGTAACATCTTTTCTGCAATGCGCTGAGCACTTTCTAAACTATGACTTGCTGCCCATCCACATTGAACTTCATTACATGCCGGAACCTCAGTTGCGTTTGTCACATCGATTAATGTTGCTTCGACTGCCTTTTGAATATCTTCAAATGAATCATTATTAAATACAGCTAAATAAAAGCCCGTTTGACAGCCCATTGGACTAAGGTCTAATACATTGTCTAAGTGATTTCGGATGTTTTCTGCCATTAAATGCTCTAGAGAATGTAAACCTGGCATATCCATATGGTTCTCATTCGGTTGGCAAAATCTTAAATCGTATTTATAAACTGAATCACCATTTGCACCTTCAGTAACACCCGCTAAACGAATATACGGTGCAACGACTTTTCGATGATCTAAATTAAAGCTCTCCACATTCATTTTGTTCATTTCAATTCTCCCCTTTTATTTAGATTAATCTTTTGTTCATAAATTGTTATTTCAAGTACTATTAAAATATCACAAATACCGAGTATTGCCAATTCATACACAAATCTTTAGTCGACCTTTACCTATGTATAAATAAAAACCATTCACCTAATGATTAGATAAATGGTTTTTACAGTTAGCGATTATTGCGATCACGGGTTGGGAACAATCGTTCAAACATTTCTCCAAACTGATCAAAAAATCCTTCAATTGGTTCCCCGCGCTCTATATCACGCATGTAATTGTCTGACAAATTCATAAAATCTGGGTTAGTCGAGACAAAAACTTCATCTAAATCTTGATCGGCTTCTTTTGCTGCTCGTGTCACTTTTTCTTCAATTTCATCTGATAAATCATCAGATCCATCGCCTGAATCTCCACTTAACCGACAAGCAACATATGCGGTGTTTCCCATTTTAAGGGCGTTAGCTTGATCAATTTCATCCACTTCTTGGTTAATGGCTTCTGAAATCTCATCAGAAACTTGGTAACCATCATTCATGCCCTCACCATTTTGTGGCTCTTGATTAGGTGTGCTTGGATACATCGGATCTCCCGTTTGACCTCTTTGATCCCCAAATCCTTGATCACTTTCATACTGACCATCATATGCAGGGCCACCTTGATCCATTTGGTTTTGATCATGACGAATCGGTTCAATTTGATCCCATTCGTTTTCATTTCTTGATTCTTCAGTATTCATAAAGCCACACCCTGATGCCACCAAACAAACACATGCTAAACTAACGAGTGCTGTTTTGTTCATGTTATTACCTCCTTTTTATGAAATCATTCATAATATGTGCGGTATTGATGAATTCATACAAGGTAAATGGTCGATTTTTTTCCAAAACTTAACCGCGGGTATTGTTTTGACGTGTGGTCAAACTACATCTATAAAGGAGGTAAATACATTGAAAGACACTTGTTATGATCAAGCTCTCCATGACGTGTTGCATCAAAAATGGGATGATTTGTTTGTTTTAATGGTTCGGACGGAAGATGATATATTATCAAAAAAAATAAAGGATTTTTTTCATGCCTTTACGTTTGAACGCAATAAAAAAAATGTGATTAATAAGCATGAAGCCTTACTGGATTATTTGTATCATGCACAAAAACATGAATTGACTGCTGTGCATTAAGTTACTGACTTTCCCTTAATGTGTGGACATGATCAACCGGGATCGCTAAACCAACTCTTCCCCATTCCTCATCGCGTCGCGTTGCATAAATTACACCTATAACTTGGCCCTCTTCATTGATTACAGGGCTACCGCTGTTCCCTCGATAAACAGGGGCATCTAAAAGCATAACGTCTGTTTCTAAGCTTGTTGCAGTTGAGCTTGCAATCCATTTCCCTTGGTTCGCAATACCTGTAAAGTTCAGTGGATTCCCAATAAAGGTAATGGACTGTGGACTTGAATAATCAGATATATGCTCAGCTAATGGTAAGTATGGCAAATCATCTCCATCCACTTTAATAAGGGCTAAATCATGCTCAGGCTTTATTTTGACGATATCACCATTAAACAATCCCTCTTCGGGATAATGAACCGTAACGGACGTTTCATCTTCAATCACGTGATAATTGGTCACCACATAACCAGATTCCGATATACCAAATCCAGTACCTCGACCTTCAGACGTATCAACACCTACAACTGATTCTTTATGAGACTGGATTGTTTCATCTTGACTTAATTGGTGCGATGTAACCAAAAAATCAATCGCAGGAATGGAAAATGTTCTCGGGAAAATCGCAACACCATTTAATAAGACAGCAAACACAATTAAACCAAATACCCATCTCGGAAACGTTGGATCTTTCTTTTGATCTGGTGTTTCTTTTTCTTTTGTTTTAGAACGTCTTTCTTCATCCAAAATAGCTTTTATCTCTTCTGGCTCTAAGTCTTCATATAGATCTTTATCAATCATATCGTCTTTTTTTGATGAACTCATTTGATCACCCCGTTGATCGCACTCGACTAATGCATCATTTCCCAGGAAATAATGACAATGCTCGCTATTTTTTTCAGAAAAATAAGAAAAATACTTGATTGCTTACCTTCTTTTCCTATATTATATAGTACTATAGGGAGGAATGAACATGTTATTAGATGATGTTTTAAAACATAATGAAAAATTTGTTGAAACAAAGGCATACAAAGATTATGAAACGGACGGAATTCCGGATAAGCATGCTGTTATTTTAACATGTATGGATACGCGTCTCACAGAACTATTACCTAAAGCAATGAACTTTAAAAACGGCGATGTCAAAATCTTAAAGACAGCTGGCGCCATTATAAAAAATCCATACGGAAGTGTGATGCGCAGTATATTAGTTGCCGTCCATGCCCTTCAAGCTGATGAAGTCTATGTTGTGGGTCACCATCATTGTGGTATGAGTAACCTCGATACAGAGAAATTATTTGATACAATGAAAGAAAATGGTGTGAAACAAGAAGCGTTTGACAATCTCGAAGTCGATGCGCATGATTGGTTTAAAGGGTTTGAGGAAATTGAAGATTCTGTGAAAAGTTCGGTTGATTTAATTGAAAATCATCCCCTTTTACCGAACAAAGTACCTGTTCACGGTCTTGTGATCGACCCGCGCACCGGTAAACTTGATTTAGTTCAAAATGGCTATTAAATAATAGAAGCGAATGCTTTCCACGGAGCATTCGCTTCTTTTTATGGCTCTAAAATATATGTTGGGGTAAAGATACAATTCAACATGTTGCTTTTATAATAAAGTGATGTGTGATCGACTACTCGCTTGCCGCGGGCAC
>NZ_FMYI01000003.1 GCF_900096905.1 Pelagirhabdus alkalitolerans
AGATCCCTCAGAGACGATGAGGTAGATAGGTTCGAGGTATAAGCATGGTGACATGTGCAGCTGACGAATACTAATCGATCGAGGACTTAACTAAAATAAAAAGTGCAGGTGCCCGTTTAACAACGACATGACTGGAGCAAAGTGACTGAGATAAAGGAATCACGAATCGCAGATGACTTATCGTAGGGAACTTTGTGAAGTCATCGCGTTGTTGGGCACCGGAGCTAGATTAAACCAAAAGGCTTGAGTGACCGTTTGACAACGAAAGCTGGATTCAACCAAGCAACACCCGATATGACCTTGTCTACATTCTTATCTAGTTTTGAAGGTGCACCCTTCATATTGACTTTGTTTAGTGACAATCGCGAAGAGGTCACACCTGTTCCCATGCCGAACACAGAAGTTAAGCTCTTCAGCGCCGATGGTAGTTGGGTTTACCCCTGCAAGAGTAGGACGTCGCTAAGCAAAAAGTGAACCACTCATTCTAATGAATGAGTGGTTTTTTAAGTATTAATATATAATGACTTTGATCAAACAGTTTCAAATAAAGAAGTCGCTCATATGTATAGTTATTTTCGATTTTTTTCAATATAACTTGAGGTTGAAAATAAAAAAAACCTAAAAGAAATGTAATAGCTGATATATGAAGATCATCTCTATAAATTCCTATCAAAATAATTGATAGGCTCATTAATAATTGCCCTAAAATAATAATATACTTCCACATAAAAATACCTCCCAAAAGTTATTATATAAAAATCTTATCATAAGAAAAGCTATATGATAATTTTAAATTCTATACGCTTTATAATAAGAGTTGATAAATTTTAAGGAAAAGGTGTTAAGTGTATTAGCTCACAAGATAATAGTGATACGACAAATGCTTCCGATCAAGCAACATTGCGTATGTTATCTGTTTTGCTGTTAATTAATATATTGTTGTAATATATATAAAATGTTAATGTAAAAGAGAGTAGAATAATGGAAAATATTCTTTACTTTCAGTGTTAAATGAGATGGGTATTGAATATGAAAAAATGGTATAGATAGTCCTTACCAATCAATAAGGGCATCTTACTCTTAATATCATATATCAGTAAAGGATGTCGTTAAATTGTCTAATAAACAAAAGTTGATTTTTTCTATAATCGGAATTGCAATACTATCCATATTAACACCGGAAATCGTTTCTTTTTTTATGCATTCTGGTAATGGCGTAATGTTAACAACCAATTATTATATTAATTACATAGTGAATGTAGTTAACTTACAAATTGGGCTATTTTATTTGTTTGTATTATCTATCATTCTATTTATATACGGGAATAAATAGATATAATTATTTGTTAAATACTGTTGTGATAGCGTATATAATAACGTGAAGTCTACTGACTTTATCTAATACAATCAAAGTCATAACATGGTCTGGTGCAAGTGTAGTTTGATGGACACATAGTACATATAATTTAATTGTAAAAATTAGTGTGTTGAATGGCGTACCCCTCAAAATTGTATGTTAGAGTAAAATAATAAAAAAATCCCCCCTATACAACTCATGTTGGGTTGTATAGGGGGATGATGTTATCTATTACTTAGTTCATCCTTTATAAGATACTTGATCAATGACGCTCATTTTTTGAATGACCAATCCTAACAATGCAACGATTAAAGAAATAGGAATTAAAAAGTAAATAGGTTGATAATTAGCATGAAAAAGGCTTAAGTATGATAGGTATTCAAGTATTTGTGTACCAACCGGTTGAATAAGCATTGATAAAGGCAGTATGGATAATACAACGAGTCCCCATTTCATACCAAGGCGATAGAAAAGAGCGCTAATTAAGCTGAAGAATAAGAAGAACGTTAAATACATGAGCCATTCAAACAAGTATTCATTTCCATTAATTAAAGGTGCGTATTGGTCTGCATTAAAACTAACAAAATTAAAATTGTTAATGTTCAAAACATCAATAAGATTGTCAGTGACTATGAAGAAACCATGATTAGCAACTAACATAAAAGTTGATAACATAAGTGCATAAACAAGGGTTGCTAGGGTGAATTTTTGTCTCGATACACCAAATTTTATGACAAATGGGAAGACGTCTTTTATACAAAGCATTCCAAAAATAATCATAAAAATTGTACTTGGTAATGTGTTTACACCTTGGAATTCGACAGTTCCTTGTGTTGTTAATGCAAGTGTCATAAATAGGGCGATAAAACCAAAATAAACAAGCCAGAAAATCATGACGGTTTTGTAAGAATATTTATAAAAATAATAAAGTGTGCTTTTTAATTCACTGTCCATCTTGGGCAACCTCCTCTTTTGTTAAATAGACAAATAATTGTTGCAGTGATAATTTATCGTATTCAATCGTTTCGTGTTGCTCATTAATTGTGTCGTATACGACAACCGTTTTTTTACCTAAGAACTCTGATGAATGAATGACGTTCAAATGATTTGTTTCTTGGTCAATGGTTTCTTTTTTTCCTCGTAGTAACCAATGGTTATCTTTTAATTGCTCACTTATTTCATGTAAATGGAGTTTCCCTTCATGCAAAATGGCAACCTCTTCGAACAATCGACTGACTTCATCAATTAAATGTGTAGAGAGAATAATCATTCTTTTATTGGACTGATAGCTTTCGAGTAACTTATCGTAAAATACAGAGCGATAAGATGCATCGAGTCCAATATATGGCTCATCAAAAATAGTTATAGGTGCGTGGCTTGCAATACCGACAATAATACCTAAAGCTGACAGCATCCCTTTAGAAAGAGCGTTAATTTTTTGTTTTCGATTTAACTGGAATGTTTTTAACAATTGATTTGCTTCTTCTTCATCCCAATTAGGATAGAATTGTGAAGCAAGTTGTATGACTTCATTGACTTTAAACTTTTCAAAGAAGTTGTTATTTTCTTGGATAAAACAAATATCACGTGTTAAAAAATAATTATTAAATGGTTCCTGGTCATTGATTGTAATGTTTCCACTTGTTTGCTTGAAATGACCGGCCAATAAACGCATTAGAGTTGTTTTTCCAGCGCCATTTTTCCCCAAAAGACCGATGATTTTATCTCCTTCAAATTGAACAGTTAAAGCATCTAATGCTTGCTCACCTTTGTAACTTTTAGTTAGTTGATCCGCTTTAATAACTGTCATCTAAACCCTCCTCAATCCATTGTTTTAATTGATCTTTACTTAAATTTAATCGTTTTGCTTCAATTAACAAAGGAACCATTAATGAATCATAGAAACGATTTTTTCTCTTTTCTAAAATGACGTGAAATGCTTTTTCCGTCACAAACATACCAACACCTCGTTTTTTGTATAAAATTTGTTGATCAACGAGTAAGTTTATCCCTTTAGCAGCTGTAGCTGGGTTGATTTGGTACTGTTTAGAAAATACATTTGTTGATGGGATTTGTTCATGTGCTTTTATATTTCCATCTACAATACTCTTTTCAATTACATCAGCAATTTGAAGGAAGATGGGTTGATCTTCTTGTAGTTTGTGATTCAAATTATCACCACCTGTTTGGTTAGTTACTTATGTAATTAACCATATAACATAAGTTGAGATAATGCAATAGCAAATAGTAAAATTTCCTAAAAAAAAGAATCGCCTAATGACGATTCTAAAAAGAGTTCCAAGCTGCGTTTTGACCAGCTAATCGACCGGTAACAAGTGCTGAGGTAATGTTGTATCCACCTGTATAACCATGAATATCAAGGATTTCACCGCAGAAAAAGAGCCCTTCCATTAATTTAGAGGCAAGGGTTGTAGGAATGACCTCCTTAATCGATACACCACCGCCTGTGACGAATGCTTTCTCGATCGGTAAGCTATCATGAACGTATACCTCAAATCGCTTTAAATGCTCGACTAGTGCTCGAATCTTTTCCCGGGAAATATTTGCGCTATTTATATCTGGGTCGATGTTCGTTTCTTTAAGTAAGAATAGAAAATAACGCTCAGGCACCCAACCTTTTAGATTATTTTTTATTGATTTTTTAGGATTTTGTTCCATTAATTGATTAAACGTTTGAAATAGCGTTTCTTCATTCGTATTAGGCAAGGCATCAATCAATAATTTGACGGGTTCATTTGAAGTTAACCATTGCTTGACGACATATTGTGAACATCTTAAAACGGCAGGACCCGATATGCCGAAGTGTGTAAAGATCATATCCATTGTGTGTGTAACGAGAGACTTATCATTTGAGTCTTTAACCGTTAAAGCGACATCTCTTAAAGAGAGTCCTTGTAAGGCTTTGTTTTTAATAAAAGCTTGATTCGATTTCAAAGGAACCTCGGTAGGGAAAAGTGTCGTGATCGTATGACCCGCTTTTTTTGCCCAGCTATAACCGTCTCCGGTTGAACCTGTGTAAGGAACAGCTTTCCCACCGACTGCGACAACAATATTTTTTACCTGAATCTTTTCATCGTTATCTAATATCACGGTATGGTGATCTTGACGAAAATCGATTGCTTCGACTTTCGTTTGCATCTTAACGGTAACATTTAAATTGTCTAGTTGATTGATTAAGGCTTTTACGACATCTTTGGCAGAATCACTGACAGGGAACATGCGTCCATGATCTTCTTCTTTTAATTTAACGCCAAGGTCTTCAAAAAAATCTATAATATCTTCATTATCAAAAACAGAAAAAGCACTATATAGAAAGCGTCCATTTCCTGGGATGTGTTTAATAATTTCATCTTTAGGAAGGCGACTTGTTACATTACAGCGTCCACCACCTGATATTTCGAGTTTTTTTCCTAGCTTTTTTCCTTTTTCAATTAATAAAGTGTTAGCTCCTTGTTCTGCTGAGGCAATAGCTGCCATCAACCCAGAAGGGCCTCCACCTATTACGACCACATCATAATTCAAACTTGACATCCTTTCATTTTGCTCAAAATAGGTTTGAGCAGACAATTTTATCTAATAAGAGTATACTATAATTCGAAGGTGATTGCTTAAGCGATCTTACAACTTGCTTAATCTGTGATAAAATATGACGTATTGAATAAAGATCGATTTTAAGAATAAAGGTGAATAAAATGTCTAAAAATACAATTGTTCGTGGCACAGTATTGTTAACTGGTGCTACATTTCTATCAAAATTATTAGGAATGCTTTATACGATTCCATTTGAAAGCTTAGTTGGTGCGACAGGCGGAACGTTATATGGTTTAGCGTATGGACCGTATAGTATTTTCATTAGTTTATCAACGATCGGTATCCCGTTAGCTGTTTCTAAATTTGTAGCTAAATATAACTCACTTGGTGACTATAAAACAAGTTATCGAATGTATCGGTTAGCACTTCGATTGATGATGATCACAGGTTTTGTGACATTTATTATACTATTTGGAGGGGCGAGTGTTTTAGCTCGTATTTATATCCCAGATGATGCAAATAATATTTCGGTTGAAGATGTGACAATGGTTATTCGAATGGTTAGCTTTGCCTTATTAATTATTCCATCAATGAGCATTACACGTGGTTTCTTTCAAGGTTATCAATCAATGGGACCTACCGCTATTTCACAAGTGATTGAGCAGATTGTTCGCATTACTTTTTTACTGTTATCTGTTTATGTTGTCCTTTACATATTTGATGGCACAGTGACATTGGCTGTAGGTTTTGCGACGTTTGCTGCCTTTGTTGGAGCTATTGCATCAGCTATTGTACTTTTTTGGTACTGGAAAAAAAGAAAACGCCATATCAATCGATATATAAAGAATCAAAGATCAGTGGAATCGAATGTATCGACAAAGCAACTATTCCAAGAGTTGTTTAGTTATGCAGGCCCCTTTGTATTTGTAGGACTCGCGATTCCGCTTTATCAACAGATTGATGCGATCACTTTTACAAGAACACTTGTGCAATTGGATTATGATCAATCCGTTATAACAAATACCTTTTCAAATATTAATCTATATGGTCATAAACTGATATTGATTCCTATCACGTTATCAACAGGCATGTCTTTAGCGACATTACCAACATTAACAAAATCATTTGTCGATCGAAACCGATCATTGCTTTTTCAACAAATTAATCAATCGTTACAAATAATTGTCTTGTTGATCTTGCCAGCAGTTGTTGGTATGTCGTTGTTGTCGCATGAGGTATGGGGAGCATTTTATGGTGTCAACCAACATATTGAATTAAACGGATATATTTTAGGGTGGTATGCACCGGTGGCGTTGTTCTTTGCTTTATTTACGGTGACATCATCTATCTTACAAGGGATTAGTCAGCAACGGTTTGCTATTTATAGCTTAGCGGTTGGATTATTACTGAAAAGTATCTTAACGATTCCTTTTCTAAATCTATTTGGTCCAGTTGGGGCTGTTTTAGCAACGGGACTTGCTTCCTTCTCTACCGTAGCCATTAATTTGTGGCGCATTAGACGATCGGTCGGTTTCCCGTTAAAAGCATTTATTAAACGAACTGTCTTGATGATGATTTTCACACTGTTTATGACGATAGCTGTACTTGTGATGCGTCAAATCGTCGGTTTAGGTTTAACGTATGAAGAAGGTCGTTTAGCTAATATTATGATCTTAATGATGACTGTTCCAGTTGGTGCAGGGGTCTATTTATGGTTTGGCTATCAATCAACATTAATTGAACGTGTGATCGGACAAAAGATTTCATTTTTAGATCGATTTAAAAGAAAGTAAGGTGGAAAAATGAGACTCGATAAATTATTAGCGAATTCTGGTTTTGGTAGTCGAAAAGAAGTGAAAGATTTATTAAAACAAAGTCACGTCCGAGTGAATGAAAAAACGGTTAAACAGGGGAAAGTGCACATTGATTTAGAGAGGGATGAGGTGGAAGTTAAAGGCGAAAAGGTTGTCTATGAAGAATTCGTTTATTTTATGTTAAATAAACCGAGTGGTGTTGTTTCAGCGACTGAAGATACAAGAGATAAAACGGTTATCGATTTGTTAGATTCAGTGGATAAGGTGAAAGCACCTTTCCCAGTTGGACGCTTGGATAAAGACACAGAAGGGTTACTATTGTTAACGAATGACGGAAAATTAGCGCACCAATTACTTTCTCCAAAAAAAGATGTCGGTAAATATTATTATGCTGAAGTAGGCGGTGCATTGGATACATCTTTAGTAGAACAATTTAAAGAAGGTATTGAACTTGATGACGGCTATTTAACGAAACCATCTGAGTTAACGATTCTCTCAAGCGGTACTCGATCAGAAATTGAATTAATGATTACTGAGGGTAAGTTTCATCAAGTGAAGCGTATGTTTAAAGCGATCGGTAAAAACGTCGTTTATTTGAAACGATATGCGATGGGGGATTGGATCCTAGATCCCAAATTAGAGAAGGGTTCGTATAGAAGACTCACTCAAGAGGAGATTGATTATTTAAAAAGCTTGCGGTCATAGACAAAAAATAAAGCTGACTATAAGTTGTCAGCATACAAAAATGTTTGTTACCGGTTTTTCACTTTTTTTTCAGTGACATCCCAATAACCACGACTTGTGCTCTTAACGAGATCATTATACTGTAAGACATTAAGATCACGTTGAACAGTTCGATCAGTAATGTCGAATTCGTCAGCAATTTCAGACGTTGTGACAGGTCCGTTCTGATCAATGAATAAATAAACGGCTTTTATTCGGGTTAACATTCTCGTTGTCTGATGACTCAAAAAAACCACTCCTTAATGGTCAACATTAGTACTGTGGTGTTGCTGAATCTCTTTAAAAGCTATTTTACACCCTTTTTTTAAAATTGTATAGTTTCATAGTTCAACAACTCGTTTATTTATCAGAAAATTTGTCGATATAATAACTAAAGAGGACAGTGATTAAGAGTGAATGTATTTCAGACACACTATTTCTTAGCATTTGATTTAGACTCAACGTCTAAAGACTGGGCTCAAAAACAACAAGAAAAATTGGCAAAGGAAATTGGTTACTCGGCTTATAAAAGTTGGGTTCATAAGGAAGATTTTCATATTACAATTCAATTTTTTGGTGCTTTATCTCAAGATCAATTAGATCGGATTAAAGAGCTAATGAATAAATTAGCGGACTTTAATAAAATTGAAACCTATTTAAGTAGCGGCGGTTATTTTGGAACGCTTCCACACCCAAGAGTCGTTGTGTTAGATGTGCAATTAACAGAATATATGAATGAGCTTATTCAATTTGTGAAGTGTTATGCATCAACTACTGATCTCCCAGTTGATAAACGCTCCTACTCACCACATGTTACATTGGCTAAAAAGGTGAATGAAAAATATATGCTTGATCAACACGTTGCCTTTTTTGATCAAGCACCAGCTCAAAAAATAAGTAGTAAACTAAAGTCCATATCATTATATAGCGTCCAACATACAACGCCTAATTATCATATTGTAAGAAGCATCGAATTAAAGTGAGGTGTACGATAGATGGCACAATTGATTAAACTTGAAAATTATATATCTCGTTATCAACGTGATATTTTTCATTATCCTGGGCAATATATTCGATTAAAACAAGCGAACTGGCAAAGTGTGCTAAATGCTTGGGAACTACAAAAACAACCTCTTGAACTAGAGGATCCACTTGAAAGCGACCAAGATCAAAGTATTTTATCAAAGTGGAAAAGTTACTTTAACAAGCGGGAGTCAATTGATGAGGCATATGACGAACCTCAAGAAGTATTGCCGCAAACAGAAGAACAGTTAAAGCATTATTTTTTGGATTCATTGTATTCATTTCAACTAAATTGGGCATCGTCAACGATCAATGAAATGTCATTTCTGGATCGCTTATATCAAGATGATTTAACGCTCAAATACTTTATGCAGCGATTTCCAGATACATTTCTCTTTATGTACAACCCAATTTTTAAGTTGAAAAAGGCAACCGTTGATTTAGATATTATTTTAATCAAACCAACAGAAATTAATCTTATTAAGCTTGTTGAAAGACCATCAACACAATCAATCATCGTTGGAGACGAAAGAACGTGGTTTACTGAAGAAAATAATGTTCAGACAAAATTTATGAGCCCTATGGTGTCCTTGCAACGTTCTGATAAGATTATTAAAAGCATTTTAACTCAACAGGGGTTGGAAATGCCTATTAAGAAATTAGTCTTATCTCGAACAAATCCAATTGGTTACATTTCTGAGCCCTATCAAACCCATTATATTGGACGTGATCTTCACGAAGATTGGTTGCAAGCTCAACGAAATGAATTAAGTCCACTCAAGCACCACCAGTTAAAAGTAGCGGAAACGTTATTAAACTTTACAGACACTGTTTCAGTTTATCGACCAGAGTGGGATCGTGATGAATCTGATGATTTTACAACATAATTAAAAATTTTACTTGATTCTACATGATGTTATACGTTAATCTAATATTAGTGATTATAAATATGGTGGCGTGTTCTCACCATTTTATTTGATGAACGAATTCGAGAGGAGGATGCTTTGTGCAGGATATGTTAGGAGATGGGTGGACAATTCAATCTGCTGGAGGGTCAACAGGCGAAGCTTACTATGCTAAATCTGATCAAAAGCAATTATTTTTAAAGCGTAATTCTTCACCATTCTTAGCCGTATTATCCGCACAGGGTATTGTTCCTAAGTTGGTATGGACAAAGAGGCTTGAAAATGGGGATGTCATTACAGCACAAGAGTGGTTAGAAGGCGAAGAGTTAAATGCTGAAACGATTAAACACCCAAGAGTAGCCTCGCTATTAGGTCAAATACACCATTCGACAGAATTATTAGATATGCTAACACGAATGGGTAAAAAACCTATGGATGCTTCTTATCTCATCCAAGAGTTAAGAAATCGGATTAAATGGCAATCAAGTCATCAGTATGCAACCTTAATTTATCAAGGGTTAAAATATATGGAAACACATTTGGATGTGGCACTAGACGTGAAGCCAGTTGTTTGTCATTGTGATCTTAATCATAACAATTGGTTGTATTCGAATCGTGATCAACTTTATTTAATCGACTGGGATAATGCTGAAATTGGCGATCCAGCCATTGACCTTAGTATGTTATTTAGTCGATATATCCCGTTTGATGAGTGGGAAAATTGGTTGACTGATTATGGTGTGAAAAGTAGCCAATCCCTGTATATAAGAATTTATTGGTATATGATTTATCAATTGATTTCGGATATGTATCAATTGCAAGATCATCATACATTGCAAGAGAGCGCAGAAGAGCTGGAATTGATTTTGCAGCGTACGCATCAATTATTGCGTTAATTTTTCATGTGAGGAGACATCAACGTGCGTGCTAGACACAAGCCTTGGGCTGATGATTATTTAAAAAAACATACAGAATATGTTGTATTAGAACCAGAAAGTTTAAAAGGTAATTGGCAGTCTAGGTTTTCACAGCATCAACCGATTTATTTGGAAATAGGTGCTGGTAAAGGACAGTTTATTACCGGGATGGCCGATCAATTCCCGTCGATCAATTTTGTTGCGATTGAATTGGTTAAAAGTATTATTGTTAGTGCTTTAGATAAAGTCGTTGAATCAAAGCCAGATAATGTACAACTGATTAATACAGATGCTAAGGACTTGCGGTCTTTTTTTGGAGAAGGAGAAGTTGATCGAATTTATTTAAATTTCTCTGATCCGTGGCCGAAGAATAAGCATGAGAAAAGACGCTTAACGTATCACACGTTTTTGGAGCAGTATAAAGAAGTACTAAAAGAAGGCGGAGACGTTATACTAAAAACAGATAATCGTCACCTTTTTGAATATAGTTTAACGAGTTTTTCGCAGTTTGGTATGGTATTAGATGAAGTGACATTGGATTTACATGAGTTAGAAGATCCTACCAATGTTATGACAGAATATGAAGAGAAATTTTCTTCTAGAGGGCAGCCGATTTATCGTGTCCAAGCTAGATTCCAATAAGAAATAAACACAAAGGCTCATCCATTAAAGGATGAGCCTTATTCATTATAGCGTATTAAATCGAATGATTGGATTCTTCAGCATGAATGATCGTACCTGTATGAGCATCGATAAAGAACTCATACTGAATGCTTTCTTCATTTATCGTGCGTGTAATACCACCACGATAAACGATATAATCAAGACCGTGTATCGTAAGAGGTTCTGTCTTCATATAAATCCATGATCCACTTACAGATCCATACACTCTGAATTTTTCTTTTGCCATTTTCAAGGCATCTTCAGGTCGAATGGGCATTTTTTGCAATTGATCGTTAAGTAAATAGCCAATTGCGATGCCTACTCCAATCGTGCTGAGTGTTTTTTTCCAGTTCATTCATTTCACCCCTAATTTAGTCGTTAAGGTTAGTATACATGATTTGAGCTGATTTAGAAAATTGATTTTCCGGACTTCGATAAAATGAGTGGAAAAAAACTCTAGATTTCGCTACAATGACAGTTAAGACTTTGATTAGGGAGGCCGTACATAATGAATCAAGAAACAGAAACAATGTTTAAAACATTAACTGAACTACAAGGCGCACCTGGCAACGAACATCTCGTCCGTCAGTATATGAAGCAAGAACTAAATAAATATTCCGATCATTTAGTCCAAGATAACCTTGGTGGCGTATTTGGTGTAAAAGAAGGAGAAGGCCCACGTGTAATGGTAGCAGGTCATATGGATGAAGTCGGATTTATGGTGACCAAAATCACTAAAAACGGTATGATTAAGTTTCAACCTTTAGGTGGCTGGTGGTCACAAGTCCTACTTGCACAACGTGTTCAAATCATGACAGATCATGGTCCGGTTATAGGCGTGATTGGGTCGATTCCACCTCATAATTTAACAGATGCACAACGTAAGCAACCGATGGAACTAAAAAATATGTTAATTGATATCGGTGCAGATGATGAAGAAGATGCAAAAGCTATTGGAATTCAACCAGGTCAATCCATTGTCCCTGTGATGCCTTTTACGAAAATGACGAATGAAAAGAAGTTATTAGCTAAAGCTTGGGACAATCGTTATGGTTGTGGGCTATCCATTGATTTGCTTAAAAATTTACAAGGGGAAACTTTACCCAATCAATTATATTCAGGCGCGACCGTTCAAGAAGAGGTTGGGCTAAGAGGTGCTCAAGTAGCGGCTAATATGATCAAACCGGATATTTTTTATGCACTTGACGCATCGCCAGCAAATGACATGTCAGGAGATGACAAAGAATTTGGTCAAATAGGTAAAGGTGCCTTATTACGTATTTTTGATCGCTCCATGATTACGCACCGAGGCATGAGAGACTTTGTACTTGATACAGCGGAGTCAAACGAAATTCCTTATCAATATTTCATTTCACAAGGAGGGACAGATGCTGGAAGAGTACATCTAGCGAATGAAGGTATTCCATCTGCTGTAGTTGGTATTGCGTCTCGCTATATTCATACACATGGCTCTATTATTCATGTTGATGATTATGAGGCAGCTAAAGAGTTGATTGTTAAACTCGTCAAACATACTGATCAAAAGACTGTCGATCAGATACGTGCTAATAGTTAATAAGTCTAGGTAAATAAATACAAAAATATTAAAAAAGTATTGTCAATTCGTTAAATTATTGTAATATAGCGTTTCATCTATTGCGTTCTTTACTTTTGATCAAGTATGATATAACTTGACATTCAAAGGTTTAGGAGGACTTTAGGTGAAACGTTTTTACATAATGATGATTTTATTGGCGGTTGTTATAGGTTTAAGTGCATGTGGTGTATCAGAAGAAGAGGTTGTTGATTCAATTACGGAAAAAACCGATGAGTATTTTGACGTTGATTCTCCAGCAGTGACACATGAATTTGCTTTATTTGATATTTATATTCCTGAAACCGCAGAGATTACAGAAGAGGCTGAGAATTACTTAGTGATTGAAGATCAAAATCAAACATATATCTTATTTTCTAATAATCTTGAAGATCCTATGAGCGATTCATTTTATTCACAGGCGGAAACGATGGATCACCATCTGTTGTTGGAATCATACGAAGATGATGAACGTTTTGGCTATCTTCAATTGAGCGAACTGGAAGATGATTATGAAATTCAAATAGGCATTGGTGGTATAAGAATGACCACACACAGCTCACTTGACGATGCTGAACAACAGTTAGAAAAGATGAGTCAAATCATTAATTCCATTGAATTTAATTAGCGATATTCTACGTTACTTTTCTATTCAAAAGAAAAGTAACGTTTTTTTACTTCATGTGTCTTGTCATATGTAAAAACATAATGTAAGATGAGGTAGACGAAAAAAGGGGGAAACATCATGCTTGCATTTTTAGAAAGAAAAAATATTGAAATATCCGTTCAAACTTATTTAATAAAAGCATTAAGCTATATGGCTTTAGGTTTATTCTCATCATTAATTATTGGTTTAATTGTTAGCACATTAGGTGAACAACTTGTCTCTTTCTTTGGTGAAAATGAGTTTAATTTAGCATTAATTGAAATGGGCGAATTTGCAATGGATCCGACGGTGATTGGGGGAGCGATCGGTGTTGCGATTGCTTACAGTTTGCAAGCACCACCGCTTGTGTTGTTTTCAGCTCTTTTTGCGGGTGCGTTCGGTTATCAATTAGGTGGTCCCGTCGGCGCTTATATTAGTGCATTATTTGCTACAGAAGCTGGTAAATTAATTTATAAAGAAACAAAAGTAGATATAATATTAACACCTTTTCTAACTGTTATGATAGGATATGTTGTAGGTCGTTTTATTGGACCTCCAATTGATGCATTTATGACAGGACTAGGCGAAATTATAAACTGGTCAACAGCTCAGCAGCCGTTTATTATGGGGATCATCGTGGCACTTCTAATGGGATGGGCTCTTACAGCTCCGATATCGAGTGTGGCGATTGCACTCATGCTCTCTCTTGACGGATTAGCCGCTGGTGCAGCGGTTATTGGTTGTTCTGCACAAATGGTAGGATTTGCGGTCAGCAGTTATCGTGAAAACGGAGTGGGAGGCTTAATTGCTCAAGGAATTGGTACTTCGATGTTACAAATTGCGAACATTATAAAAAAACCACTTCTAATCATTCCACCTTCCATTGCGGCCATTGTGATGGCACCTGTAGGTACAGTTGTGTTCGAGATGGCTAATAACCCGTCAGGTGCAGGTATGGGAACCTCTGGCTTAGTAGGTCAAATTATGACCTTTCAAACAATGGGCTTTTCATTATCCGTTTTCGGCATGCTTTTTGTGGTGCATATTATAGGTCCTGCTGCTATAAGCTTTATAACATCTGAATGGATGCGTAAAAGGGGATGGATCCAATACGGCGATTTAACCATTCATTATGATTAAACATTAGGGGGTAATTAAGGTGGAGAAAATACAAACAGAAGAACAATTCCATACATTAAAACAAGAAGGACGAACGGTCTTTTTATTTTCGGCAAACTGGTGCCCAGATTGTCGTTTGATTGATCCATTAATACCAGAATTGGAAGAAAAATATGATCAACTTAACCTTGTTTATGTAGATCGCGATGAATTCATCGATATATGCATTAACCATGATATATTTGGAATTCCAAGCTTTTTAGCATTTAAAGATGGTGAAGAAGTTAATCGCTTCGTTAGTAAAGATCGAAAAACGAAAGAAGAAATTGAACAATTTCTTGATCAAGTCATAGCGGCTTAACTTAAAATAAAACAAATAGTGTTTGAGGATAAAAGTACCGTTTTAGGTGCTTTTATTTTCATGTCAAGAAGAGTCATGATACAATACGTTATTAGATAATCTATCCTCAAAAGGAGGAATATAAATGGCTTTAACAAGTATACAATTAAAGAAACGGTTAGATGATAAATTTAGCGATGAAAAGTGGATAACACGTTACAATAGAGAAGAAGATAAATACCGCGTCGAGTTGAAAGATTCCAAACAAGGCGTTTCCATTACGCTACCCGCTGTTATTGCAAAATACGAAAAAAGAGGCGATCAAGCGATTGATGAGCTTGTTTATCATGTGACGTCATCGTTAGATATGATGGCCCAAAAGCAATCATTAAAGGATCGTGAAAAAAGTATTTTTCCTGTTATTCGAAGTACATCTTTTGCAACAGAAACAAATGCAAAAACACAGTTGATTTACCATGAGCATACAGCAGAAACAAGAATTTATTATGCTCTGGACTTAGGTGAGACGTACCAACTCATTGATCAACCAATGTTAGAAGAAGTGAAATGGACTGAAGACCACTTAAAAGAAATTAGTCAATTTAATCTAAAAACATTACCGGTAACATTTAATGAAGATATGGTGGCAGATAATGCGTTTTATTTTGTAAATGCGAATGATGGTTATGATGCAAGTCGTATTCTCAATAAGAGTTGGTTAAAGACGTTTAAAGAAGAGGCAAAAGGTGAGGTCGTACTTTCAGTTCCGCATCAAGATACGTTAATTGTGGCCGATATTGTAAATGATGCTGGTTATGATATTATAGCACAGATGGCTATGCAATTTTTTGCTGAAGGTCGAGTTCCCATTACATCTCTATCATTTGTGTATGAAGATGATGAGCTCAAGCCTATTTTTATATTAGCAAAGAAAAAGCCAACAGATAAACAAGACTAGGATGGTGTACAATATGGATGTATTTTATAATCGAAATGGAATCGGCGATGTACTCGTTATTCCGATCAAAACAGGCAATCGAGACGACATTAAATCAGACCAATTTGGTGATGTGACAGTTATTCGTGATACGGAATCAGAGGAAGTTTTAGGGTATAATTTATTCAAGGCATCGACTTACCTTGATCTTTCAGATGGTAAACACCAAATAACAGAATCATTTCTTGAAAAAATTAATGATGTATTTAAATCGAATGGTGTAGATCATTCACTTGATCTTGACTTGTCACCGAAATTTGTTGTGGGCTACGTACAGAGCGTTGAGCAACATGAAAATGCTGATAAATTAAAATGTACGCAGGTCGATTTAGGGGATGAAGTGACTCAAATTGTTTGTGGTGCTCCTAATATAGCTGAAGGTCAACATGTCGTTGTAGCTAAGGTCGGAGCGATTATGCCAAGTGGTATGGAGATAAAAGCAACTAATTTACGAGGTGTTGATTCATTTGGTATGATTTGTTCTCAAAAAGAATTAGGGCTACCAAATGCTCCAGAAGAAAAAGGTATTTACGTTTTAGATGAAAATAGAAAAGCTGGAGAAGTATTTGAATTTTAATGAATAAATGCGTAAGGGAGTATCGACTCTTTTACGCATTTTTAAAAGCTGTTAAAATAATGATAAAATGGCAAAAATGGAAGAGTGGAAAATCATGTGGAAACAACTTAAAAATCGATTGAATCAATTATTTGAATCGAATCCAGATAAAAATGATCAAAAAGACTACACATCATTGAATAGTCAAGACCGAGAGAAATCCATTGAGGCAAAGGTAGCCTTTAATTATCCTAAAAAAACGTCTTATAATTTTCCTATGAGCGTCGATCAAACACCTAAAAGAGTGGAAGAAAAACCCAAAAATAGACAGCTTAAGAAAAGTGAAAAAATTGAAAGATCAAAACCGGTTATACATACTAAGGATGAATCGCAAAAACAGACAACGTCAGTAAAACGTAAGCCATTTAAAGTGTCAGACGTTCCTTCACCCGTTTATGGTTTTAAACAAAGGCAACCAGTAGATAAGCTTTTAAAACACACATCTTTTGAGGATGAAAAAGAAGAAGCGTCAATAATTGATCCCAATTGGGAAAGTAGAAGAGATCAACCAATAAAACAAGAAGAGAAAAAACAGTACCACAACATGGATGCTGACACCCAAAGTGAGAAAGAAAACATAATGATGGATCGTACCAATTCGAAACCAACTGAGCAAGAAGAACCTTCTGTCGTTGCAAGTAACAAAACAACCCAACCCACCCACAAGAAGAGGGAACCTTTTAATGTGCGGATGAGACCGAGTGATAAAAAACGATATGCTGAATCAAGAAAACAAAAACGAGCTCAAACTGAAGATAAACAGCTTGATCATTTAAACGTTAACTTATTGAATGAAGTCAATGATCAAAGTCAAGAGGATAAAACGTGGTTGACTAAAAAGAGCGAGCTGTTAATCCAAACGCTAGAAGAATTTAACGTGAAAGCAAAAATAGCAAACGTGATGCAAGGACCTTCTGTCACACGATTTGAAATACAGCCAGAAACGGGTGTAAAAGTAAGCAAAGTTAAAAACTTAAGTGATGATATAAAACTAAATATGGCAGCAAAAGATATTCGAATTGAGGCTCCCATACCCGGTAAAAATGCAATTGGTATAGAAGTTCCGAATGATCAACCGTCCGCAGTTAATTTGATGCACTTATTTAATTCAGATTCTTTTAAAAATGCTCAGTCCCCGTTAACGATCGGATTAGGACTGGATATTTCGGGTAGAGCAATAGTATCCGACATTAAAAAGATGCCACACGGTCTAATTGCTGGTGCTACAGGATCAGGTAAGAGTGTATGTATAAATGCGATTTTATTATCATTACTTTTTCGTGCAAGTCCTGAGGAAGTTCGACTCCTATTGATCGATCCTAAGATGGTAGAGCTTGCGCCTTATAACGATATTCCACATCTCATATCACCTGTTATCACAGATGTTAAAGCAGCAACACAGTCACTAAAGTGGGCCGTGAAAGAAATGGAAGAGCGGTACATGCGATTTGTTGAGATGGGCGTTCGTGATATTGATCGCTACAATGAAAAAGTAAAAAAAGATGATCGCAATGCTGAGAAGCTACCTCATTTGGTGATTGTCATTGATGAATTATCTGATTTAATGATGGCCTCCCCTCAAGATGTAGAAGATGCCATTTGCCGTATTGCTCAAAAAGCTCGAGCGGCAGGTATTCATTTACTATTAGCGACACAGCGTCCATCCGTTGATGTGATTACTGGTTTAATAAAGGCTAACATACCGACACGAATTGCCTTTAGTGTCGCATCTCAAGTTGATTCAAGAACAATGATAGATACGAATGGTGCTGAAAGATTACTAGGTAAAGGGGATATGTTGTTTGTAGAAAATGGAGCAAGAACCCCTGTTAGAATTCAAGGTGCTTACGTATCAGATGAGGAGATTGAACGTATTACTCAGGCTGTTCGTCATTCGGAAGAAACGCATTATTTATTTGAACAAGATCAATTACTCGAACAAACGGAGAAAGAAGAAATAGAAGATTCTCTATACGATGATGCATTACAATTTGCCATAGAAAATGAGAGTATTAGTACCTCATTACTACAACGCCGTTTCAAAATAGGTTATAATAGAGCAGCTAGAATGATTGATGCTTTAGAATCAGAAGGTATGATCTCTGGACAAAACGGAAGTAAACCAAGACAAGTATTAGTCACATCGAAAACAACGAATTAAGAATAGATTAACTTGTGGAAATATTTATAATCTTATATGATGGTTAAAACGATACTAAACTTATAGTAATAAGTTAACGAGGAGTTTAGATTTATGGAAAAAGAAATTTCAATGAAGCTAAATGGTAAGATTGATCGTTTAACAAATAAAACATTTAAATTTGATGAGCGAATAAAAGAAGGTTGGTTTTCAGCTGTATATTTTTTAAAAACAAAAGAAATTGCTAAAGAAAAAAAGCCTAATAACGAAGTGGTTATGCAATTCTTTCAAAAAGATAATGCTGTATTATGCGGGACGGACGAGGCAATTGCTTTAATTCATGAATTTGCTGATCATCCGGAGTCTTTAGAAATTTATTCATTAAAAGATGGCGATAAGATTAGCCCGTTTGAAACCGTATTAACCGTAAAAGGCCCTTACCAGTCGTTCGGTTATTTGGAGGGCATTATTGATGGTATTTTGGCACGTCGCACCTCAGTCGCTACAAACGTGTATAACGTCGTTAAGGCTGGTCGGAGTTCAGGAAAGCAAAAGCCCGTCATATTTATGGGAGATCGTGATGATCATTATACACAACAGGCTGGAGATGGTTACGCGGCCTTTATTGGTGGATCAACCGCTCAAGCTACACACGCCATGAACGAATGGTGGGGAAAAAAAGGAATGGGAACGATGCCACATGCCCTTATTCAGCTGTTTGAAGGTGATATTGTAGAGGCAGCTAGAGCATATCGCGATGTTTATCCGGATGATGATTTGATGGTTTTAGTTGATTATAATAATGATGTTATTAATGATTCTCTAAAAGCGGCTCGTGAGTTTAAAGATGAATTGAAGGCTGTACGTTTAGATACTTCAAATAATATGGTAGATAAATATTTCTTAAGAAATCAACATTTAATGGGATCATTTGATCCTAGAGGCGTCAATCCAGAGCTCATTTTTGCATTACGTCAAGCTTTAGATGAAGAAGGTTTTAACCATATTAAGATTGTTGCAAGTGGTGGTTTCACTGAAGAAAAAATTCGTCGCTTTGAAAAATGTAATGCACCTGTAGACATGTACGGTGTGGGGCGAAGCTTGTTAGAAATTAATATCGGCTTTACGGGTGATAGTGTGGTATTAAATGGTAAACCAGAGTCGAAATTCGGTCGCCAGTACCGACCCAATCCTAGATTAGAAAGAGTCAATGCTCCTTAATGCTTTATTTTAACTGATTTTAAGAGTAGAATGTGATATAATAACGCATTGTGTTTAAAATATATGAGTTAGGGAGTGTTTACCACTCTTTTGGAGGTAAGAATTATGACAACTTATCATTTTGTTGGGATCAAAGGAACTGGAATGAGTGCATTAGCTCAGATTCTATTTGATGCTGGTGAAGATGTACAAGGATCTGATGTTGAGAAACATTTCTTTACTGAAGAGGCATTAAGACAAAAAAATATACCTATATATCCATTTAATAAAGACAATATAAAGCAAGGTTTGACGATTATAGCAGGTAATGCATTTAGTGATGATCATCAAGAAATTAAAGCTGCGGCGAAATTAGGATTAACCATTTATCGGTATCATGAATTTTTAAGTGATTGGTTAAGCCAATATACGAGTATTGCTGTTACCGGTGCACACGGTAAGACGTCTACGACAGGACTTTTAGCACATGTTTTAGAAAAAAACCACCCTATATCGTACTTGATTGGTGATGGTACAGGATTAGGCCATTCTGATAGTGAATACTTTGTATTTGAAGCGTGTGAGTATCGTCGACATTTCTTGGCTTATCATCCGGACTATGCAATCATGACAAATATTGATTTTGATCATCCGGATTATTTCTCAAGTGTTGATGATGTTTTTAATGCTTTCGAACAAATGGCTAATCAAGTGAAAAAAGGGATTATCGCGTGTGGAGATGATGAGTATCTTCAACAAATCCAAGCGAAAGTACCTGTTGTTTACTACGGTTTAAATGACGGTAATGATTTTCAAGCTAAACAAGTCGTTGAGACAGAAGAAGGTACTGTATTTGATGTTTATGTGCGTCATAATTATTATGATCAGTTTATGATCCCGATGTATGGAACGCATAATGTGTTAAATGCTTTAAGTGTCATTGCGGTTTGCCATTATGAAGGTATGTCAAGTCACGAGATGAAACATTTAAGCTCCTTTACTGGTGTTAAAAGACGTTTTTCAGAAAAAATCGTTAATCAACAAGTTATAATTGATGATTATGCGCACCATCCAAAAGAAATTGCAGCAACAATCGATTCTGTAAGAAAGAAATACCCAAACAAAAAAATAACAGCTATTTTTCAACCACACACTTATACTCGAACAAAAATGTTTCTAAATGAATTTGCTGAAACATTAAATGAAGCGGATGAAGTATTCTTATGTGATATTTTTGGTTCGGCACGAGAACAGGTTGAGAAGTTATCGATAAAAGATCTACAACGCTTAATTCCTAATAGTAAACGATTAACGTTGGATGGAACAGACCAATTAAATCATAGTCAAGACAATGTTTTAGTTTTTATGGGAGCAGGAGATATTGAAAAGTATCAAGTTGCTTTTGAGAACGTAATTAATTCTGAACATTAGAAGGATAATAAAACTCTACGTCGAATAGTAAACAGGCGTAGAGTTTTTATATAGAAAAAAGAAAGTAATAAAGTTTTGGGTTTATTTGCATGTTATGTTTACAACTCCATGAAACGGGTAAACAACAATATGTCAGTTTAATGTTTTCAATACATAGAAAAGGAGTGTGGTTCTCGAATGGTTGATCTTCTTTATATTGCAGCACTCATTTTTGCTGTTGCATTTGCAGCATTAGTTGTTTATGTCATTAAAGTTTTAAAAGAAACAGAAAGAACAATGACAAATGTTGCAAACACTCTAGAAGGCTTAGAAAGTCAAATGGAAGGGATCACGACTGAGACAACGTTACTGTTGAATCGGACGAATGCTTTAGCAGAAGATATTAATGATAAGTCTAAACGATTAAATGTACTTATTGAAAGTATTGGCGGTTTAGGTACAACGATTTCAGGTTTCAATGATTCCATAAAGCAAGTATCTGACTCTGTCTCAAAAGTAGCTGTGGACAATCAAGAAGAAACAGCGCAAGCGATTAAGTGGGGATCAGTTGTTATGGAATTATTCAAGAGAAACAAACATAAATAATGTTTGTTTCACAATAAATTAATTACAAAAACTTTAGGAGGTTTTTCTAGTATGACAAATCATGATAACCAAACAAACGAAAATATCAATGCAAAGGATTTTTTAATCGGCTCATTGGTCGGAACATTAGTAGGGGCTTCAGTTGCTTTATTATTTGCGCCTAAATCAGGAAAGGAATTACGTGGTGACATTAACAAAGGTGCTCACGAACTAAAAGATAAAGCAGATGAATGGAAAGATGTTGCTTATGAGAAGACAGACGAATTTAAAGAGTATGCTAAAGATCAAAAAGATAGCTTGAAAGAAGTTGTAACTGAAAAATCACAAGAATTACAAGAGAAATTTAATGAAACAAAACAAACAATTCAAGAAAAAGTTGATCAAGCACATGCAGATGCTGAAGATGCTAAAGAGGATCTTGAAGAAAAAGTTGATGAGGTTAAAAAAACTGCAAAGAAAAAGGCTAAAGCAACAAATGCTGCAGCTAAAGATGTAGCAGAAGCTGTAGAAGAAGCTGCTGAAGACGTAAAAGAAAAATAGTCCATAACTTAAGGCTTGGAATTTAAAATTCCAAGCCTTTTACTATGAAAAAATACATTTCAGATCAAAACTTTAATTCAACCTGATCATTTTCATTTAACGGATCTAAGAAAGTGGCGGGTTGTTTATTAATCATGAGTGACACATTGCCTTTCACTTCTGTTAAGTCAATCGACACGACTTTGAAAATGTCTTGAAAGATAAAAGGTGTTTCTTCAGACTTTTGTGTCGTTAAGCGAGATTCAGGTTCAATAACAGTTTCTTTAGTTAAAACTTGATTATCTTGTAATAGTGATTGTGTTTCTTTTTCAAGTGTAACCGGTTTACCATTAAAGTAGACATTAATGGATTGAGAACTTGGCATGTCTAAATGTACGAATAAATCTTCAACTGTCACTCTTTTAGCAGGATGATAAATGATTTTATCATTTGGTTTCAAAGGCTGGTCAAGAACAGCCTTTCGATTATTTACTGTTAACTTCGCTGAGAAGTTTGTTAGGTTTATTTTTTCGTCGTTTAAATAAATTGTCATTTGATTTAATTGGTCAATAAGTGAAGCTTTACCTACTTCATGAAGCCATTCTCTTAATGTTAATGACTCTTTAACTGATATTTGGTCATGATCTTTTAGTTGATACGTGCCTTGTACAAATTGGTTATTAACTTTAAGTTTTGGTTTAATGGTAAAGGTTTGATCATTAAATTCAATGGTAAATGCTTGGTAATCATCGATAACCTCGGCTAGAGTGACATTAGGTTCCAATCCATCCTGTCCTTTTTCAACGATTAGATGGTCTCCGTGTTTAATGGGTTGATCAACTTCAATCGGTTCATCATTTAATAACAGTTTAGGTGGTTCACCATGTGTACCAGGTAGTGTTATGTTTTGGTTGTTAAACGTCACAATATAGGCCATACCAGGTTTTCCGTACATTTTGTCTATATAAATTCCTGCTGCAAGTAAACAATCACCAACTGTTAAATGTTTCATATCAAACAATCTTACAGCTCGACCATTAACGGTTACACTAATATAATGGACAGGATTCTGTTTTGCAGCGATCGCTATACCAATTGGCGTTATGAAGGCAGGTCCTGTCGGTATATCGATCATTGTTTTAAGGTTTGGTATAGCATCTGTACCTCTTGCAGCTACTCGATTTTCAGGTAGATTTAATTTCTTTGCTAAAACAGTACTTAAACGTGGTGTTAAACTCCCACCTCCTACTAACATGACAGCTTTGGGAGATTTACTGTTTAATTCAAGAATTTTATCAGCAATCGCACTAGCTAAATCTTCAATCGATTCTTTAATTGTCTTAGCTAGGTCTTCAAATGTGATGACCTCACTAAATCCTAGAATATCTGTTATGTTCGCTTCACCATGAGATGTAATTTCTCGTTTTACACGTTCAGCTTCATTAAAGTCAAGCAAGTATTGATCGCTGATCGCTTCTGTAATCTCATCTCCGGCTTTTGATACCATGCCGTACGCTGTAATTGTACCTTCATCTGTGAGCGCAATGTCACTTGTGCCCGCTCCAATATCAACTAGCGAAATGTTTAAGCGCCTCATAGATTCAGGGATTAAAACATTAATAGCGGCAATCGGTTCAAGAGTTAAGGCTTCCATTTCCAAGTTAGCACGCTGAAGTGCAGCAAGGAGTGATTCAACCACTACTTTAGGTAAGAATGTTGCAATAATTTCTACTTCTGCTTTATGACCTTGTTGATCGATTAATGATCCGATAATGTCATGGTCTAATTTGTATTGCAAGACAGAATAGCCAACACAATAGTAATGTGTTTGACTATTTTCATTCTCTTCTTCCAAGGCCAATTCATATTGTGCATTTTGAACAGCGCTTAACTCTAAAAACAATATATCTTCTTTTTCCATTAAAGGGTGTTGATGAATGTCCTTTTCAATACGTGTGCGTTTCGTTTTAAGTGCACGTCCAGCAGCTGCAACGCAGACTTTATTAAGTGTGAGGTCATGTCGATCTTCTAGCTCTTGTTTTACTTCCTTGATGACATTAGACACGAGGACAACATCATGAATTTGACCGTCCAACATGGATCTTTTATCATGTTCGTGTATACAATAGTCATAAAGTTTATACTCGCTTCCATCTGCTTCAAGTAAAAGACCGATCACAGAACGTGTTCCAATGTCGAGTGCAAAGATTAAATTCGTCATAATTCGTATCCTTTCTACCAACATACTATTACCATAAAGTTTAACAGATTTTAATCATTTTATATAATGAATTTTAAAAAAACGATTCAAAAGAAAATTAAACCGCTTAACTATATAAAGAAAATACTAAATATTTAAACAATGTAGTGACAATTGTAAGAATATTAGCTATAATAAGCCCTAATCATTCTTTATCTATTTAAATAATACGGAAGTGCTACGATTCTTTGAATCGTCTAATGCAATAGATAAGCAGTAAATTAACAATAGGGGGAATTAAAGTGAGTAATGAACGATTAGATCAATTAAGAGATGAACTTGATCAAGTGAATTTAGAAATATTAAACTTGATCAACAAACGCGCTGAATTAGTGACAGAAACCGCACAAGCGAAAGAAAACCAAGGTGCTGACAAGAAGTATGATCCTGTTCGTGAACGAGACATGCTTGAACTGATTAAAAAGCATAATAGTGGTCCTTTCCAAGATGCAACGATTATTCATTTGTTTAAAGAAATCTTTAAAGCTGGATTAGAATTACAAGAAAAAGATTACAGCAAAGAATTACTCGTATCTCGTAAGCGCAAGGCGGAGAATACAATTGTTGATATCAATGGTGCTAAATTTGGTGGGGATGAACCACAATATATATTTGGTCCATGTGCTGTTGAGACATATTCACAAGTTGCTCAAGTTGCTGAACAACTTAAAAATAAAGGTATGAAAATTATTCGTGGTGGTGCATTTAAACCTAGAACATCACCTTACGATTTTCAAGGTTTAGGCTTTGAAGGTTTAGACATTTTAAAACGTGTTGCAGATGAATATGATTTAGCGGTGGTTAGTGAAATCGTTAATCCTGCAGATATGGAAGAAGCAGCTAAGTATTTAGATGTGATCCAAATTGGTGCACGTAATATGCAAAACTTTGAATTACTAAAAGCGGCTGGTGAAGTGAATAAGCCAATCATCCTTAAACGAGGTATGTCAGCTACTGTTTCTGACTTTATCAACGCTGCTGAATATATTAATTCAAGAGGAAATGGTCAAATTATTTTGTGTGAACGAGGCATTCGCACGTATGAAACGTCGACGCGTAATACGCTAGATATCACGTCAGTTCCTATCCTAAAACAAGAAACGCACTTACCAGTTATGGTCGATGTTACACACTCTACTGGACGTCGTGATTTATTAATTCCAGCTGCTAAAGCTGCTCTTGCAATTGGTGCAGACGGTATTATGGCTGAAGTACATCCAGATCCCGCTGTTGCGCTCTCAGATGCTCAACAACAAATGGACTTTGATCAATTTGATCAGTTTTTAAAAGAAGTCGTAACTAAATAAGAAAAATTATGTGCCCTTTCTTTTTAATTTGTTTAAAACGAAAGGGCACATTTATGCTTAGACTATTTACTATAAATAAAAGACGTTAACTGAAAAATTTGTTATACTATGGTATAGATTAGCTTTATGTTGATAAAAAGGAGATTAGTATGGAAGATGCTCTTCTATGCTATACTTGTACATAATAGCACAATAACTATGTAATCAGTGGAGGGTATAAAATGAATGTAACGATTTATGATGTTGCTAGAGAAGCCAACGTATCGATGGCGACTGTATCACGAGTGGTAAACGGAAATCCAAATGTTAAACCAGCAACAAGAAAGAAAGTGTTAAATACAATTGAGGAATTAGGCTATCGTCCGAATGCTGTAGCAAGAGGGCTTGCGAGTAAGAAGACGACAACTGTCGGCGTTATTATCCCTGACATTTCAAGTATCTTCTTCTCAGAGCTAGCGCGTGGGATTGATGATATTGCGAATATGTATAAGTACAATATTATTTTGAGTAACTCTGACCAAAATGTTGATAAAGAGATTAATTTGATTAATACAATGCTAGAAAAGCAAGTAGACGGTATTGTATTTATGGGTGGACGTATTACAGATGAACATATTCAACAATTTAAAACATCGCCCGTTCCTATTGCATTAGCGGCTACAGTTGACCCGAAAGAAACAACGCCATCTGTCAATATTGACTATGAAAAAGCAGGATATGAAGCGACAGAGCTTTTAATTGAAAATGGTCATAAACATCCAGCTTTCGTAACTGGTGTAGAAGAGACGCCAGCGAATGAATTAAAATATCAAGGCTATAAACGAGCTCTAGAATCCAACCAACAGACTGTCAATGATGAAGTTGTTATTAGAGGTGATTTAACATACACTTCAGGTATTGAAGCTGTTGAACAATTACTTCAACATAAAGAGCACCCAACCGCTATATTTGTTGCATCAGATGAGATGGCGCTTGGTGTGATCCACGGTATTCAAGATAAAGGCTTGCGTGTACCAGAAGATATTGAAGTTGTAGGTTTTGATAACACAAGATTAGCGACGATGGTACGTCCAACATTATCTACAGTTGTTCAACCGATGTATGACATTGGTGCTGTTGCGATGCGATTATTAACGAAATATATGAATAAAGAAGAAGTGACAGATTCAAATGTTATTTTGCCACATCAAATTATTGAAAGAAACTCAACAAAATAATTTTATTGCCGATATAGTAGATATCGATCGTGCAAATCCTTGGCATTTTCGAAAGTAGATTGTAGATTTTACGTAGTTAAGGAGAGGGCATATGAAAAAAAGAGATATTTTAACCCCAATCGGTATCACACTAGGTATTGTGATGATTTCTTTCGGTATTATATCAAATACAGGTGTTGACGGTTTTGTTGCATTTGTTCAGGTATCGTCAGTTGTGATCGTACTCGGTGGTTTGACTGCTGCATTATTAATCAATTTTAATGTAGATCAAGTAAAATCGATGGGGAGCGTTGTAAAAGAGTCATTTAATAAGAATGAGCATGATTTAGAAGATCTAATTAGCTTATTTGAGCGTCTGTCTGAGCGGGCAAGACGTGAAGGATTATTAGCACTAGAAAATGAACTGGAAGAGGTTGAAGACCCTTTTATTAAAAAAGGTGTCTTATTAGCCATTGATGGTATTGAACCAGAAGTCATTCAAGATATCATGTCAGCTGAGATAACAGCGATGGAAGACCGTCATACAAGAGGTCGTATGATTATTGAAAAGGCTGGAGAGTTCGCACCATCATGGGGAATGATTGGTACGTTAATTGGTCTTATTTTAATGTTGAATGATTTAAACGATCCAGCTACACTAGGGCCACAAATGGCCGTCGCTTTGTTGACCACATTTTATGGGTCTGTAATGGCTAACTTAGTCTTCTTGCCGATGTCTGGTAAATTAGAGACGAAAACAGATGAAGAAGTATTTATGAAACAAATTGTTATTGAAGGGGTGATCGGCGTTCAATCCGGTCAAAACCCTCGTATACTTAAAGAAAAATTAAGTGCGTTTCTTTCTGATGATATGCGTAAACGTCGCTCTGAAGATAGTGATGAGGTAGAAGAAGGTGTAGCTGATGAAGCTTCGTAAAAAGAAGCAATCAAAAGGAAGTCCAAAATGGATGACGACCTTTGCTGACATGATGACACTTATTCTTGTGTTTTTTATACTACTTTTTTCAATGTCACAGATTGACGCTGCTAGATTTGAGGCGGTTGCTGAATCATTTAGAAATCGAATGGTTTTTGATGGATTCCCTTCACCGGTGGAAATGGATCAACCATCAGATAGCTCTGATATGAGAGATCAGCTAGATGGAATGGAACAATTTGATCCCGATTTTTTTGAAGATGAAGAGGATGACGAAACTGATTTTGACGAAGATGAATTAGAAGAAGATGAAGATTCACTTGATGAATTACTTCAAGAAGTTGAAATGTTTCTTGAAGATAATCAATTAGAAGAAGTGATTTCAGCAAATCGGACAGATCAAGGCGTTGTCCTCATTTTGCAAGAGCGGATCTTATTTGATACAGGGGAGGCTGTGATTAAGTCAGAAGGTGAGCCTTTTCTAGATAAAATTGCACTTTTATTATCAAATATACCGAACTATGTTCGAGTTGAGGGTCATACAGATGATAGACCTATTTCGACACCGGAATTCCCATCAAACTGGGAATTATCAGGAGCAAGAGCAAGTAGTGTTATTCGTCATATTATCGATGCAAATGATTTTGAAGAAGACCGATTTATGGCAGTTGGATATGGTGATACCCGTCCAATCGTTCCGAATGACTCTCCAGAAAACTGGCAAAGAAATAGACGTGTAGAAGTTGTTATATTATCACTTTCAGAATCTACAGATTAACTAACAAAAAACCTCTTATGTATGAAAACATGCATAAGAGGTTTTTTGTTACTTCTAAAATAGTCTCTGAAATATGTGCTAGGGTAACGGTACACTTTGTGAAAAAGGAAAGTGTGATTTTAGATTACGATATGGCTATTACTTTTATATAAAAATATTTATTCCCACAAGAAAAGAGATTAAGATTAAATAACAGCCAACAGTTTTATTTCTAAGTTAACAAATAGATTTTCAATTTTTTATGATTGGTTTATGTGAAAAGTGTGACTCTCAATTGTGAAATTAAATGATCAATCTCGTCTTTCGTAGTACTTAAGCTTGTGCTAATTCTAAAAAAGCGTTGATGGCTAGATTCATCATCTAATAAACTGCTTAAATTACGATTTGAATGAACCGTTCCTTGGCAGGCGCTTCGTGTTGATATGTATATTTTGTGTCTATTTAATTCTTGCGCAATGTATTCACCATTAAACGCATGAGAAACACATCCAATAATACTTGAATGTTGATCATTGCTTTCAATGATGGACAGTGGCAAATGATGTTTTTGAACTTGTTCAGTAAAGTATTGTCGTAAATCGCTAGTATGTGTGAAAAACAACTCTTCTTCATCCATTGTGTTTGAAAAAGCCTGAGCTAAGCTTCCGATTAATGCTGGGTTAAGGGTACCTTGTTTAAAACCATATTGTTGCGTATTTTCATATAAAGGAGTAAGGATATCAGCGTGTTTGATTAAAAGTAGTCCTATTCCTTTTGGTCCTTTAATTTTGTGTCCAGAGATGGATATCGCATCTACGTAAGTAAATAAGTTATTTAAGTGGTGCTTCCCAAATGATTGAGCAACATCACTATGAAAAGGAATTGATTTGTCTTTTAACATTTTTCCAATTGCTTTAATTGGCTGAATACAGCCTGTTTCACTATTAACGTGTTGAATTGTGACAAGCCTAGTATTGGGTCTTATTGCTGATTGTAGGTCATTAAGAGAAATTTGCCCTGTTTTGTTAACAGGTAAATAGGTAACTTCAATGATGCCTCTTCTTTCTAACAACTTTAAATAATAATAGATAGAGCTATGTTCAACAGATGATGAGATCACATGGCTTTTTTCTTGTTCTTCAATTTGAGACAAATATAAATCAATTGCGAGTTGATTACTATCTGACCCACTTGATGTGAAAATAATGCCTTCATCACTTAAATTAAACCGATTTTTAATGACTTGGCGTGCGGATAACACAATTTGATTCGCGTGCTGTCCTAAATCATGTAGGCTATGAGGGTTATATGGATAAGTTGATTCGAGATACCTATACAGTTCGTTTATTTCCTTAGGTGTAGGATAAGTAGCAGCATAGTCTAAATAAATCAATAGTCATTCCTCCTTGCAAAAAAGTCTTTCTTTTATTATTATATGTAAAGATAGGTGTAAAGACAAATGTAAAGAAGGGTTAATATGGACAAAAGAAAAATGTTAATAATAGGAGCGGGCTTATCTGCATATCAATTAGCGAAGTACAGTTATGATGCGTTTGATGTCACGATTGTTACGAAAGGAAGTGCCAGTCAATGTAATTCCATGAGAGCTCAAGGTGGAATTGCAGCAGCTATTCATTCTAATGATCACCCCGATTTACATTTAAACGATACGTTAAAAGCAGGGAGTTATTATAATGATGTCAATCAAGTGAATACACTAGTAAAAGGTGCTAAAGATATTATGGATACACTTGTGTTAGAAGGTTTTCAGTTTGATAAAAATTCAAGTGGTGCGTTATCCTCTGGTTTCGAAGGAGCTCACCAAAAAAAGAGAATTTTTCGCGCAGGTGGGGATCAAACGGGTAAATATTTAATTGAATTCTATCAATCATTGATTGAAGATCACATTTCATTGATTGAAAATCATTTAGCAGTAGACTTAATAGCTAAAAATGGTGAAGTGAAGGGTGTCATAACGATTGATCAATATGATCAGTATCATGTTTTTAATGCTGATGTTGTGATCCTTGCTACTGGTGGTTATGGAGGAATATATGATCGTCATTCAAATGACGAGACCACTACAGGTGATGGTATCAGTTTAGCGTACCGAGCAGGGGCTGAAGTTTTAGACTTAGAATTTGTTCAATTTCATCCGACTTTATTTAAAGGTAAAAACCGTTATCACTTAATTTCTGAAGCGGTAAGAGGAGAGGGAGCCTGTTTGATCGATGAAAGGGGTACAAAAATCTTAGCAGAGCACCCGATGAAAGACTTAGCACCGCGTGATATCGTAAGCCAAGAAATCACCAGTGTTTTAGAGAAAGGTTCACAAGTTTACCTAGATATAACAAAGATTCCAAATTTCAAAGAACGGTTTCCAAGTATTTATGAGTCATTAATACAAGAAGGTTATTCAATTCATAAACCAGTATCTGTTGAACCAGGTGCGCACTTTTCAATGGGTGGCGTACGTGTTGATGAAAATGGAATGACAAGTATTAAAGATTTATATGCGGTTGGTGAGGTGAGTGCACATCGACTGCACGGTGCCAATCGATTAGCGAGTAATTCATTGCTTGAAACGTTAGTATTTCCAAAGCGTTTAGCTTTATATTTAGATAACGTTATACGTTTAAAAAAAGACAGTGTTGCTGCTCCATTAAGTGATAGAAAGAAGATAAGCGACTATCCTTCATTAGGCTGCATAAAAGAAAAAAACCGTCTAATACTTGGAGTCTTACGAAATCAAACTTCCTTATTAAATTATAAGCAGTGGTTAGATCAGTATGAACTTGATAATCTAGTAAATTTATCGGCGCGAAATGTTTCTCGAAAACAGATCGAAAAAGAACATATTCTAATTGTAAGTCATTTAGTCCTTAATCATTGTATAAGACGAAAAGAATCGCTTGGCGCCCATGTTATTAATAAATATCAAGATCGATCACAAAATCTAAAAGGGGTGTTAAGCTGTTGAACCATTTAATACTTGATGAACAACTTAAACAGTTTTTAAATGAAGACATAGGTCATGGGGATCTTTCGTCACAATGTATTCCTGAAGATGCAAAAGGAAGAGGTCAGCTAAGCTCTAAAGCACAAGGTGTTTTTTACGGATGTGAAGTCATTCGATCCATTTATCGTTTATATGCGCCGATGACTGATATAGAATTTTATATTAAAGACGGAGAAAAAATTAAACAAGGTGATATTATTTGTAGGATTGAAGGTTGTTATCGGCATTTATTAGAGACAGAACGGGTGTTACTTAATCTCATTCAACATTTAAGTGGTGTTGCAACTACAACAGCTGAAGCGGTTGTACGATTAGATGATCATTCGGTAAAAATAGTTGATACACGAAAAACAACACCTGGTCTTCGCATGCTAGAAAAATTAGCTGTAAAAGCAGGTGGTGGACATAATCATCGGTATCATCTAGCAGATGCGGTTATGTTAAAAGACAATCATTTAGCATTTTTCTCATCGATTAAGAAAGCAGTAGCTACTATTAGATCACACATTTCACATATGACAAAAATAGAAGTAGAGATTGAGACTTACGAGCAATTGATTGAAGCGATTGAATCCAATGTTGATGTGATTATGTTTGATAATTTGCCACCCCAAAAAATAAAAGAATGGTTAAGTGTAGTGCCTGATTCAATAGCAACAGAAGCATCAGGTAATATTACACTTGAATCGATCCATACATACAAACATTGTGGCATTGATTTTATTTCGTTAGGTGCATTAACACACTCATCAAAAGCTTTAGACATTAGTTTACAGATTGAGGAGATAAATAAATGAATTTTTTAGATAACTTAGTCGAGTCAAATATACTACCAGATTATTATTTAACGACAGATTCTTCTGTTTTGGAGAAAAGAATAAAAATGATTAAGAATGAGATGAAAGATGATTTGTTCATTCCTGGTCATCATTATCAAAAAGATGAAGTTGTGCAATTCGCTGACGAAATGGGGGATTCTTTAGAATTGGCTAAACAATCAGCGACGAAGACAGCGAAGTATATTGTATTTTGTGGTGTCCATTTCATGGCAGAAACAGCTGATATTTTGTCATCAAATGATCAGGCGGTTATTTTACCAGATTTAAGGGCAGGTTGTTCAATGGCTGATATGGCTTCAATAAAACAAACAGAAAAAGCATGGACATATTTACAGGAGATCTTTGATGATACGATCATGCCATTGACCTATGTGAATTCAACAGCGGACATTAAAGCATTTGTTGGTAAAAACGGAGGAGCTACGGTCACTTCCTCAAATGCGAAAGAAATGATTAAATGGGCTTTTAAACAAAAAGAAAGATTGTTGTTTTTACCGGATCAACATCTAGGTAGAAATACAGCCTTTGAATTAGGTATAAAATTGAATGAAATGGCTGTGTATGATCCAATTAATGAATGCTTAGAATACGATGGTCTATATGATGATGTGAAAGTCATCTTGTGGAAAGGACACTGTTCAGTACACCAACTGTTTACGGCAGCTCAAATAGAATCTATAAAACAAAATGATGATCAAATACAAGTGATTGTGCACCCCGAGTGTCCATTTGAGGTTCTTGAAAAAAGTGACTTAAGTGGATCTACACGTTATATCATTGATAAAATCGATCAAGCACCACCGGGTTCTAAATTTGCGGTAGGGACTGAAATGAATCTTGTCAATCGTTTGATCGATACCTATCCGGATAAACATATTCAATCACTCAATCCATTTATGTGTCCATGTGTGACGATGAATCGTATTGACTTACCACACTTAGCTTATGCACTAGATTGTGTTTATGAGAGTGAATTGTTGAATGTTATATCTGTTCCTAATCAAACGAAAGAATACGCAAAAATGGCATTACAAAGAATGCTGGATCATTAGCATCGTGAGTGAATTTTGTTTAGATAGCAAAAAAAAGAGGATGAAATTATTTCATCCTCTTTTTTGATAAAGTGATTAATCCTCTTCATCGTCACCACTATTGTCATCATCGTTATTACTATTATCATTGTCATTATCATTGTCATTACCATTGTCATTACCGTCGTCATTATCATTACCATTACCATTACCGTTCTCATCGCCGTTATCATTTTCGTCTTCTTCGTCTTGATCATCAGAGTCTCCATTGTCATCAGAGTCTTCTTGATCATCATCATCATCATTGTCATCATCGTCACTAAAGTCACCATCTACAAATGGAGAAGTCGGACTAGATTCTCGACCGAAGTAATCGACAGCGACGATTTCGTATACTGCGGGTCCACTGCCAACATTAAGATCTGTGTCGGTCGTTGAGTCGTATTGTTCAAAATTACTATCTGGATCATCGGCACGATAAATACGATAGCCAACAACATCATTACTAGATGAGGCGTTCCAAGTCAGAACATTGCCAGATTTAGAAACAGAGCTAGGTGAGCTAGGGGCTGATCCATCATCTTCAATTTCATCCATATCTGGAATTTCAACATCGTTCCATGCAGAGTTTCCACTAGGGATAAGTTGTGACATATCTTCAAGTTCATCATACCCCATATCGCTTAACCAATCTGGATCAAAAATGACACCATCTTCTTCAGTAAATTCTTCGGGTGTGTCACTTCCTGCAATAACGGCTTCACCGTCGATCATCACGTATTGCCCCTCCATTAAACTTTCATCTTCATCGGTAGGAACAAATTCAGCATTAAAGATATCACTGCCGACCAATCCGAGTGATTCAGTTAATTCACTTGGTTGCATACCAGAGACCATAGAGTAGGAATCGGTGACAATATTGTTAGGTTGATCAAATGAATTTGATGGTGCCATTAAATCTGGATCGACTTCAGTTGCTGCGTTTACAAGTGCAGCCCAGAATGCTTGAGTACGTCCGCTGTATCCTGTTTCAAGCTGTTGTCTGTATTCATAACCCATCCAAGTCCCCATCGTGACATTAGGGTTTGTTGCGATAAACCAACTATCTGCAACTTCGTTTGATGTACCTGTCTTACCAGCCCAATCAACACCTGGATTGGATAAGTTGTTGCGAGCTGTTGTACCAGTTCCACTGGTTAGAACATCCCGTAACATGTCGATCATTAGATAGCTTGTTTGAGGACTAAATATATCCTCAGATTCAGATTCATGTTCATAAATTTCTTCGCCATCAGGTGATTCAATTTTTTCAATCATGTAGCCTTCTGTATATTGGCCATTATTCCCGAATGTTGAATAGCCATCTATATTTTCTGATACAGTTGCTTCAAAAGAACCGAGTGCGTTTGATTCATATCGATAATTTTGTTCGGGAATGGAATCAAATCCCATCGGAACGAGATAGTCAGGAACTGGATCATTATCTTCAAGTATATCAACATAAGCAGACATAGCAGACACATTATATGAATTTACTAGTGCATCTCTTGCGCTAACGAGTCCATAGTAACGATCGCTCACGAAGTTAGTAGGGTATCCTAATCCGTATCCATAATCTAAGTTAACATCAGCAATAATCGATCCTGGTTGCACAGCACCCTCTTCCATGCCAGGTCCATATACTAATAATGGCTTAGCGGTACTTCCTAATTGTCGATTAGCGTTTGTCGCAAAATTACGATTTTGAATGTCGTAATCACGACCTCCAACAAAGGCAATAATCGCACCTGATTCATTATCACGCAACACACTACTTGCTTGAACGGGTGTGACTAATGGTATATCCTCACCAGTTTCGGGGTCTTGAGTCATAATAGCATCCCCATTATTATTTGTTGCTGTTTTATCAGGCCCATAATTATCATAGTCAGCTGCAACTTCTTGAAAGGCATCATAAATGTCTTTATCAATGGTCGTGTGAATTTCATAACCACCTTGAGACAATTCACGTGATGCATACGTTTGATATTGTTCCGTTAATTCTTCACTATCTTCAATCTCTTCCATTGTGTATCCATCTTCGGTAGCGAGTTGTTCCATCATAATGTCTTCAGCTCGCCCTCTGATTTCCTCAGTCAAATAAGGATACTCTTCATAGGTTGAAGGAGAACGTGTCGTAAATGAATCGAGTAGGTCATATTCCAACGCTTCATCGCGTTCTTCTTCCGTAATATAATCAGCTGAAACCATACGATTTAAGACAGTTTGCATACGATTTAACCCTGGTTGAAGACCTTCTTCATCTTTTAGTGCACCATTCGTTGTAAATGGCGTATAAGCAATTGGACTTTGAGGCAATCCAGCAATAAAAGCTGATTGAGCTAAGTTTAGTTCGTCAGCTTCAACGCCAAAAATACCTTCAGCAGCAGCCTTTATACCTGCAATATTTCGGCCATTAGCATTCCGTCCAAATGGAACGATGTTTAAGTATGCTTCAAGTATTTCATCTTTTTCCATGAAATGTTCAAGACGCATGGCCAAAATAATTTCTTGAGCTTTTCGATCAAAAGAAACCTCACTTGTTAAAATTTGATTTTTAATAATTTGTTGAGTTAACGTACTTCCGCCGGTTTGAGTAGCAGATCCAGTAAACTCTTGGAAGGTTGCTCTTAGGATGGCCTTCGGTACAATACCATTGTGAGTTTCAAAATACTCATCCTCAGTTGCAATGATCGCATCAATGGCTTGGCTAGAGACATCGTCTAATTCTATTTCTTCTCTGTACAGGTCGGATCTTACTTCTCCCATGTAAACATCATCTGCAAAGTAAATTTCAGATGTCTCTTCGTAATTATAGATATCATCAATCATCGAATCAGCTGAGCGTAGTGGTTCGTCCTGAACGAGAGAGGCAAAATAGCCAGCGCCTAAACCACCAATTAAAAAGATACCGATAATACCAATGAATAAAAAGAATAATATGACATTCCATACAATATCATAACTAATTCGAGCTATTCTTTGTATGATACCTTTATCAATTATTTCTTTAATTTTAAGCCAAAAATTCTTTAGTCTATCTTGAAAATTCATTTATAATACCTCCTAAAAATGCAATCTATATTATATCACATTTGATAAGTGGGAAAAGGTTTTTGAAAGAAATACCTAAAAAAACTTGTGTTTGTCATCAAATTATGATATTAATGTAACACAATAGTCATTTTAAAAGCGATGAAAGAATGAAGTAATTTTATTGGTCACTGTTAAAAGAGAGCTGATGGTTGCTGCGAATCAGTACATACTAATAAAGTGAATTACGTTCCTTGAGCTGTTCTAATTAGTAGAACCGGTATTTAGATGCCGTTATCTAAATGAAGTGGCAATCAATGAATTGCAACTAGGGTGGTACCGCGAGCAGATTCGTCCCTGATTTGGGAGATGTCTGTTCTTTTTTTGTGTCAAAAATGGAAGAAAAATGTGAAGGGAGTTAAGAGAAATGGATATTATTCAAGATTTAAGTAACAGAGGTTTAATTCAACAAACAACAGATGATGATGCTTTAAAAGATCATTTAACAAATGAGGTTGTAACACTATACTGTGGATTTGATCCGACAGCAGATAGTTTGCATATTGGTCATTTAGTACCCGCTCTAATGCTCAAACGTTTCCAAGAAGCTGGGCACCGTCCAATCGCTTTAATTGGAGGCGGGACTGGTATGATCGGTGACCCTAGTGGACGAACGAGTGAACGTCAGTTAAACGATGAAAAAACAGTCCAATATTTTAGTGATCGCATTAAAACTCAACTTGCTCGCATTTTAGATTTTGAACAAGGTGAGAATTCGGCTGTTGCTAGAAATAATGCTGAATGGTTGTCGTCACTTACACTCATTGAATTCTTACGAGATACAGGGAAGCACTTCGGTGTCAATTATATGTTAGCCAAAGATTCTGTTCAAACAAGACTAGAACATGGTATTAGTTTTACTGAATTTACGTATATGATCTTGCAGTCGTATGACTTTATGAACTTATTCGAAAAAGAAAATTGCACACTCCAAATTGGTGGAAGTGACCAGTGGGGGAACATTACTGCTGGTATGGAATTAATTCGTAGAACGCGAGAAGATGAAGCTGTTAAAGTATTTGGTTTAACTGTACCGCTTATTACAAAAGCAGACGGTACTAAATTTGGAAAAACAGCAGGCGGCGCGATTTGGTTAGATCCCGAAAAAACATCACCATATGAATTTTATCAATTTTGGATTAATACAGATGATCGAGATGTCATTAAGTTCTTAAAATACTTCACTTTCTTATCAATGGAAGAGATTCAAGCCTTGGAAGAAGAGTTGAACCAAGCGCCAGAAAAACGTGTACCACATAAACGTTTAGCAGAAGAAATGACTAAAATCGTACACGATGAAAAGGCTCTACAGCAAGCTCAACATATTACAGAAGCACTATTTAGTGGCGATCTTAAGGGACTAAATGCCTCTGAAATACGTCAAGGATTTAAAGATGTGCCAACTGTAAAATTAGAATCTTCAGAACAAACATTAGTAGATCTTCTGGTTGAAGCATCAATTGCTTCATCTAAGCGACAAGCGCGTGAAGACATAAAAAATGGCGCTATCTATATTAATGGAGAAAGAACACAGGAACTAGATTATCAATTAACCTCAAATGACAAAATTGAAGAACAATATACAATTATTAGAAGAGGTAAAAAGAAATACTTCCTGCTTGATTTTAGTTAATGACTATCAACGCTGCCATTAAATTATCCAAATTCACTTAATAAGGTTCAATTTTTTGACTAACACATCTAGCTGGTACGTGATCACAATCTTTATTGTGGATTAAAGGAAAGGTGGTTGAAAATTTGTTTCTAGTAAAGCCATCTACGCACTATGAAAATCAATATATGGATTTCTATAACGATTGGAAATCCAGCGAGGAAGAAATGGTTCCCTTTGTAATAAAAAAAGAACCCATTAATTTTCAATCAATGTTGGATTACCTATTAGATTGTGAAAAAGGCATAGAGCCACCAGAAAATTGGATTCCAGAAAATTCAACTTACTGGTTAATAGACAATCAAGAAGTGATTGGTGTTGTGAATATTCGTCATTATCTAACAAAACCATTATTTAATGCTGGTGGTCACATTGGTTATGGTATTAGACCTTCAAAAAGGAATAATGGCTATGCTACACAAATTCTTTCCCTAGCTTTAGAAAAGGCTCGTGACCTTAATTTAGATAAAGTTCTTTTAGTTTGTCATTCAACGAATACAGCATCTAAAAAAATTATCTTAAAAAATGGTGGGGAAATGGATAATGATTATAATGATGGGGAGAACATATTAAATAGATTTTGGATATATTGTTAATCGAACAATAATATCAATTAAGTCGTTTCAGTTTTCTTGTTTATGACAAGATTAACTTTATTATTCCCATTCAAAAAGGAGGGTAACATGTGCGCATGTTACCCTCCTTTTTCGATTTAAATTGACCATTTACGATCTTGAGTAAATAGAACGGTTAACCATTGATCGTGTGGATATTGATCTAGATGAGATTTCAGCGTTTCTCTGATTTGATCTTGTTCTTTAATGGTTAATTCCTTTGAAGTAATAAAGTCGACTTCAACCCAAAGTGTTTTACCTACTTTAGAGACGCGCGTAAAGCTTTCATCGAATTGATAATCAATAACGAGCTCATTCACGAAATGCTTAATCTCTTCAGATACGGTTCCTCGTGGTGGCATATCTAAAATTTCTCTTAATGCTGTACCCATTTCTTGAATGGGCACTTTAATGAAATAAATCGAGACAAGAACGACCATCAATGGATCGATGTAAGGAACTAGCCATTGTAAGTTATCAAATTGCAAAAGTACAAACGATATAACAAAACCTATTAATACACCTACACTGACTAAAGAATCCATATACCATTGATTTCCTTCAGCTTGTATAAGAGCTGACCTCACGTTTTTACCTATTTTAATCAAGTACCATGTAATCAATACACATAACACGGTTGCAATAGCTGAGTATAAGAGAGCAAACCCTACTTCAATCTCACGACCACCTGTAAATAAAGCCATAATGGCAGACGCAAGTGAACCGATGACTAAAATCAAAATAACAAAGTATTTAATCAACACAACAAGAGGTTCAATCTTATCTTTTCCAAAAGGATAGTTCTCCATATCACTTTTGTTCATAAAACGAGATGCAGTTAAAGATAATAAAGATAGCCCTAAACTAACAAGCGAATAAAGCCCATCGAATAAAATCATCTGAGCGCCTACTATTAATCCTATCACAATACCTGAAACCGAAAAAACAAGAGCACCGTAGACCGATAACTTGAGTACAGTGTGCTCTCGTTTCATATTTTCATACATATTATCTGCTCCTATCTAATTAATCCAATAGATAGTTTAGCATAAAATGTCATAAAATGCTCGTTATTCACTTTCCACATCCTGTTGTTCAATTTCTTGATAGCGTCTATTTTGCCTGTAACCATATGCGATGTTGCGAACGAGCTCATCGCTTTCAGAACTTGCCCCAACCGAACCAGCAAGTGTTGCAACTGATGTTGCTAGCCAGCTAAGTCTTAAAAAAGCAGCAAAGTCTATTTCTTTATCAACATCGGTTAGTGATTCAAATAAATCCGGTGGTACAAAGAGGATAATGGCAGTCGAGAAAATAACAAATAAAACAAGGTAATAGGCAATAACAGCAATTGAAAGTGTTGATAAGGTTGTTGCATTGTATAATCGTTTAAATCGTTTTCCGCCTTTTTGGGTTCGTTTTTCCCAAAGTTGATGTGAAACAATCATCCAGATGACCATACTGGCAATGGAGGCAAAAGTCATACCGATCAATCGAAAGAGATTATAACTCAAACTCAATTCCCATAAAGTTGGGAAAATTAACGAATAAGCCCCTGTTGCAAATGCTACAGCAATAATGGGCTTAAATGAGGCGATGACGGCCCATGGCCTGTTTGCATAAGTCATACCTAGTAGTGTACGTAAACGTCCGTTTATTTTAGGAATGACTAAGTATCGAATAATCGATAAGTCATTGGATAATGTTTTTTCGATACGGCGAATGGGAGATAGGTTGAACTTTCTCTTGTATCGATGAGTTGCTGTTTTTTTAACTTCTTTATGTTTATTTTCTTGCTCGTGTAATTCATGAATTAATTTCTGAATTAATTGTTTTGTCCGTTTTTGCATTGGAGGTGCTCCAAGTGCAGGGATGGACAGTTGGGCAATGCCTTTTTTTATATTTACATCAGCTAAAACAACATCATCATTATCAAACAAAGGAAGATCGGTCACACAAATGGTATAGTCCCAATTTTGTTTATTTGATATATGATTCGCCTCATCAATAATTTCATCAGCTGTTTCAGCTGCACCTGTTAATGGATCTGTAATAAGATCTAATTTCCAATTATAATCAGAATCAACTTGTTCTTCGCAATAGGTTGCGAGTTCATCAATTAATCGATTTGTCATATATTCAGGAAGCTCTGGTGCACAGATGAAACCGAGGTGCTTGTCCATCCAATCACTCCTCTTTTTTCAATCTATACGTCTATTACCCAAATTGAAAGTATATTAACCTAAAAAAAACCCAAAAACCTGAGATAGGTTTTTGGGTTTTTTTAGAAGATACGTAAAAATATTATTAATAAATTATGAATTTAAAAGTGAATGTATTTCGATACTTTAAAAGATCTTCATATAAAAAGAATAATTTTCATCTGAACTTGAAGATTATTTGAATGAGTTAGTAGAAAACCATAAAGAAAGATCGATTGATGAATAGAATATAAGCGATTAAAAAACTTTGACTAGGCATCGAAGGAGTTTAAGCAGTCAAACTAACAAAGAGTAGCTTAAAGTATTAGTTACTATTGCACAATTTAATAAGATTAAAAGTTAGTTTAAAAGTTCAAATTACAGGTTATATATTCCTAATAGTGATGCAGCATCCTTTACATGTTATGTAGTCTGGAAAACATCTCCTTAAATTTATTTTTTGGGGGCTACTTTATATTTCATTTTAATTATGTTTTCCTTAAACGCTTGTATTTATACACAGAACTTTTCTTGCTTTCAATGCATATAATTATCTTATAAGGAAAGAATATTGTATAATATAATTAAATTATTTAACATGCATCATATTGTTTTTTAATAAGAATATATATATAATTTGATTAAAGATTTTTAAAATAGGAAATTGAGGTGTCTATAATGGCAACCAAAAGTTTTACAACTGACTTCAAATTTAATCAGAAACAAGCACAAAAACTTATAAACGCAATAGAGAATAGTAAAGACACGCAATATAAACCATCACAACGAGTTAATGAGGTAAGTGATCCAGAAGCGATTAAAAATATTATCCAGTCGACTAGGGATAATTAATGGCTTTAGATGTTGTTTCATTAACAGATATTTTGAATTCGGACATCAGTGAAGAGGAGGTCAAAGACCTTCTCTTTACTTTTGAAACGATACAAAGTGATGGAGTAAGTGGTGCTGCTGACGTGGAGTATTTTTTTCACTATAAAGCGATTGAGTTTGAGAAATTGGATATATCCAGAACATACTTAGTTTTTAGTACATATAAAGAAAAGCGTATTTTGAGTGGATATTTTTCAATATCTAATAGGCCATTAGCCATTAGCAAAAAAAATTTTACAAAGCTGACTAATTCAATGAAAAAGCGTTTAATGGGTGTTGGTCATAGAACTGAACAAAATTCATACGAAATTAAAGGTTTTTTGATCGGACAGATAGGTAGAAACTTTAGTGAAAAGTCAAGAAATTCTAACGGGGCTACTGGCAGAGATTTGATGGCTTTTGCACAAAATAAAATATTGGAAGCTCACAAAATAGTGGGGGGGAGAATTGTTTATCTTGAATGTCAACATGATCAAAAGCTTATTTCATTTTACCGTGACCATGGATTTATTGAGCTAGAAGACTATGAATCTGTTAATGGTTTAGCTATGTTGGTAAAACGTTTGAAACAACCTGAGTAGAGTGAATTGATCATATGTAGAGTTCAATTGTTATAGTTCTAAAGATTTTCTTCATCCCTTTTTCTTTTTAAAATATGATTCTCTTGATCGGGATAGGTCATAAAAGAAACATTGTCTGCTTTTGCTGAAAGAAAAAAGCAAATTAGTTAATTCTTACATGTCTGAAGAAAAAATTGGAACAGTTCTAATTCTCTTGTCATTGAGTAAGAACGAACAATTAAACTTAAACAACACGTTGGATATGTGTTTCTAAACTAACATTGAATGAATTCACTAAAAAAGTAATTGAGAGCGTAACTACCTAATGTAAGGTGTGCTCAATTACTTTTTTGTATGCTTAGCGGCTGTTTAATGTAGATTTGTGGAGGTGAGTTCATCACTAAAGATTAAAACTGTGAACGAATCGTTACTCTATACCCGAAAAACGTGCAGATGTGAATTTCACATATAGCTTAATGTGCTCTAGAAACGGAAATTCCACATCAGTTTCTGCGTTATTCTGCATATATTAATCCAAATAAAAAACCCTGAAACACTTGATTTAACAAGGTTTCTAGGGTTTTTAATCTTAGTATGTGCATACTCAATTTTTTAACGTGAGTACCACTCAACGATAAGTGCTTCATTAATCTCAGCTGGTAACTCTGAACGCTCTGGGAAGCGTGTTAGAGAACCTTCTAGCTTGTCTGCATCGAATGAAACATATTCAGGAACAAATGTGTTCGCTTCGATTGCTTCTGCAATGATGTCAAGTTTTTGTGATTTTTCACGTACGCCAATTACTTGGTTAGGTTGAATGCTGTAAGATGGGATATCTACACGAGCACCATCCACAGTAATATGGCCATGGTTTACTAGCTGACGAGCTTGACGACGTGTACGAGCAAGGCCTAAACGATAAACCATATTATCTAAGCGTGATTCAAGAAGGATCATGAAGTTTTCACCATGAACACCTTTCATTTTACCAGCTTTGTTGAATAAGTTTAGGAATTGACGCTCATTCAAGCCGTACATGAAACGTAGTTTTTGTTTTTCTTGAAGCTGTAAGCCATATTCAGATAGCTTTTTACGTTGATTAGGACCATGTTGTCCTGGTGCGTAAGGGCGTTTGTCTAACTCCTTACCTGTACCTGTTAATGAGATACCTAATCGACGAGATCTTTTCCATACAGGACCTGTATAACGAGACATAAAATAATCTCTCCTTCTAGTATTAGATTTTGCATAAAAGAAGATATAGTGTTCCATTGTCGCTTGGCATTTTGTTTTCATGTACCATCGCTCCAGCAGCAGAGAGTTACACGATACACCTTAATTTATTATATAAGGAACAAAATGAACAACCGGTGGTTCACAAAGGCTACCTTTTTTACACAAAGTACATTATATGCTTTTTGAGCATTAAAGTCAACTGTTTCTAAAGGATTAAATGTCAAGATGACAAAATACATTATTTTTCAAAAGAATTTCGACATTTAACAAAAATGGTAACCCTTTCCTTAAACTTAATAAGGATAATTTACTATGTTTTTGGTAGGCAATTAGAAATATTTGCGTTATACTGTAAAGTAAATGAGTTCGATTGATAATGATCATTATAAGAAAGATGGAGGGTAATTGATGAAGTCTAATACACTAACAGAAAAATATGCCACGTTCCTCCATGATGAGACGTTTTCAAGTCAAATTGAAAGTTCGTTACATAATGTCTTAACGCTTATTAAACAAGTTAGTGAAGTGGAATCTGTTGCGTTTTACAATTACAATGTGTGGCGTGATACATTTGAACTGTTTGATGTCGCATCTGATAAATCAATAAATCTAATAGAACAGCTCGAAGATCATGCGTACCTAAATAAGAATGAAGGGCATGCATTTAAAAAGATGCCTGCAAATTTGTTTTTAAAAGATGACAGTTATACTCAAGTCTATGTAAGCAATATGGAGCATAATGAACGGATAACTGGTCAACTACTTTTCTTCACACAACCGAATCAATCGCTAAATCAGAGTGAGGCGATAAGCTTTGTAGAGAAGTTAAAATCAACAATAATTGGTTTAACAAAAAGTCATGACATGCTGACACAATCTAAAAAGTATGAGTTGATGTTTAATGTGACACAAAAATTTCATTCAACGATGCAAACGAGTGAAGTATTGTCAGAAGTCATAAAGACGATAAAATCGGTTTATCCTCATTATGAATGTAGCTTATTTTTATCTAAGACGCACCAGCACGACACCGATTTACCGATTAAAGAACTTATATATAATGATGAATATGCTGATAAGGCAAGTGTTCAAGCGTTTCTATCAGGTGAAATTAAGCAAATTCAAAAACCGCACAAACGTACAGTGTATGCACCGTTAAATGGTAAGCAAGGGATTTATGGTGTAATGCAATTAATGATTCCAAGTGCTAATGTTTTATTACCACAAGACATCGAGTTTATCCGGCTTTTAGCGAATACAGCTGGGAATGCACTAGAAAATGCTCAACTGTATCAGCAATCAAATCACCTTGTCAGTGACCTGCAACTTATTAACACATTTGTTCATGGTTTAAATAAATTAGAAACTAAAGAAGAAATAACGTCATTTATCAAACAACAATTTTTAAATTGTGTTTCGGCTAAAGAGATTGGCTTTTTACTTTTAAATAAAACAGATCAATTTGTCTTTGATAAGGCATCGAGCAAAAGTTTTATGCATGACAATTCTGAAAGTTACATTGCGCCGATTCTGAATTTAGTGAAAGATAAACAAGCACCGGTATTTATTGGAGACCGTTTAGAAAAAGATATATTACACACAATGACAGATCGATCAGTGATTCTTTTACCGATGGTTCAAATGGATCAATTACTAGGTGTTGTTGTCGTTACACACAAAGATCCTTATCACTTCACATTTGAACAATTTAAATTGTTGCGTTCGTTAATTGAACATGCGACATTAGCATTTTATAACATGATATTAAGAGAAAAATTGGAACGAACTGTAATTACGGACTATTTGACAAAATTGTATTCTAGACAATATTTGGATGAGAAATGTGCCTATCATTTGAAGAATGATCGAGAAGGAGTATTTGTTTTATTTGATTTAGATGATTTTAAACAAATAAATGATCAGTACGGTCATGATGTCGGTGATACAATACTTGTTCAAGTCGCTAATATATTGAGAAAGAAAACTGAAAAAATAGGATTTGTTGCTAGATGGGGTGGTGAAGAGCTTGTTGTTTACCTTGTTAATGCATCTATCGCAAGAGGTAAGCAGATTGTAAGAGATATATTGAGGACGATAGAAAATGAAACCACACCAAAGATTACAGCTTCAGTGGGGATCACACACTGGAAGGAAAGCTATGTCTCCTCATTATCTGACCTTTTTGACCAAGCGGATCAAGCACTGTATAAAGCGAAGAGAAATGGCAAAAATCAATTACAATTAGCAAAACCGCCCCAACATTCATAGTGAATGCGGGGCGGTTTTTTAAAGGTATTTTGTTAAAATTTCAGCAAATGCTTCAAGATAGGATTCATCGAGTGAGTCAAATCGATCAAGCTCTGGACTGTCGATGTCAAGAACACCTATAACGCGATCGTTTTTAACTAATGGAACAACAATTTCTGAATTGGTATCAGCATCACAAGCTATATGACCAGGAAATTCATGTACGTTCTCAACTCGTTGCGTTGTTTTTTCTGAAACGGCTGTGCCACAAACACCGCTTCCCACTTTGATACGTAAGCAAGCAGGTAGCCCTTGAAAGGGTCCCAAAATCAGCTCGTCTTCTCCATCCATTAAATAAAATCCAACCCAATTGACTCGATCAAGAAACTGATTAAGTAAAGCTGAACTATTTGATAGATTTGCTACAGTGTTTGGTTCATCTTCAATTAAAGCCTCTAACTGCTTTAATAAACGTTCGTAATTTCGTTCGCGCGTTCCATCATATGATTCCTTTTCAAACATAAATAATCCCCCTTGATGAAATGAAATAGTTGGTAAAAGATTATACAGATGAATGATGCGATATGCAATATTAAGGTATCGAAAAAAGCATAAGTTTGAAAATGATGTTGTAATTTGAAATTATTTGTTTTTTTTTAGCCAAAAGTAAGATGTTCATGGTATGATAAAAATAATAAAGAATAAATTATATGATGAAAAATTTCTATTTACATAAATATACATATTTTGACTGAGGTTGAGGAGGATTTACATGGTAACCTATATTATAGGGTTTATTCTCATTATTATTACACTTATTATCATAGGGTTAATACTTAGAAAACGAATTTATGATCGCGTTGATCAATTAGAGGCTTGGAAAATGGATATCATGCATCGTAATGTATCTGCAGAGTTACAACGTGTAAAATCCCTGAAGTTGTCAGGGGAGACACAAGAAAAATTTGAAGCATGGAAAGAGACGTGGGATCGAATCTTAACGCGTGAATTACCAGATATTGAAGAATATTTATTTGATGCAGAAGAGTCTGCTGATCGGTTTAAAGTACAAACAGCTAAACGCAGTTTAAATAAAGTTGAACAAACGTTAAATGAAATAGAAGAGACAATTGAATCGATGTATCAAGAACTAGATGACTTGCTTGATTCTGAGAAACAGAGTCGAAAAGAAGTTGAAAAAGTTGTTCCAAAGATTAAAGAATTGAGACATCTCATGCTACAAGATCGACATCTATTTGGAAAAGCAGAGGTGCGTTTTGAGAAGGAGATCAATGAACAACAGAATCTATTAGATCAGTTTTATCAAGCCTCAGATGAAGGTAACTATTATGAGGCTAGACAGATTGTCCAAACATTAAACGATCAATTGAGTGATTTGTCTGAACGAATAGAAGCCTTTCCAGTTTTGTATAAGAAGTGTAACCGTGAACTTCCTGACCAAGTTAATCAATTACGAAATGGTATACGGGAAATGACGCAAAATGGTTACCCAATCGATGAAGATCAATATTTATCTGAATTGGATCAATTTGATCAACAACTAAAAGACTTTGTTGATCGTTTAATTGAAACAGACGATGCTTCTATATACGAAGCGATCGAATCAATGGAAGAACGGATTCAAGAGATTTATACTATTTTGGAACAAGAAGTGCACGCTAAAAAGTATGTCGATAAACATCTCGAATCGTTCAAAACATTAATTGAAGATGTATTGGCTGATTTTAATGACACTGATTTAGAGGTGAAAGACCTTCAACAGACGTATTACTTAGAAGGAAGCGATTTAGAGCTATATAATAATCTTGATAAATGGATTCATCAACTTGAGCGACAAGCTGAACAAATGATACAAGATTTATCAAATGGAGATTGGACTTATGTGGCCATTCAAGATCAGTTAAAGTCAAGTTATCAAGACCTAGAAAAGTTTAAAGAATCACACCAAGAATTTAAAGATCAAGTAAGAACAATTCGTAAAGACGAACTAGCTGCGCGTGATAAGGTGAAAGAAACGAAAAAAACCTTATTAGACATTGAGCGTCGGATTAGAAAAAGTAATTTACCTGGTGTTCCATCGAGTATATGGAATCGTCTTGATGAAGCAAAAGACCATACTCAAAATGTTGTCGAAAAGTTAGAAGAACAACCTCTTGATATGGGTCAAGTTTCCCGCCAATTAGAAAAAACGAATCAATCAGTTGAAGATCTAATTGAACAGACAGAGTTTATGATGGAACAAGCTTATTTAGTAGAGCGTGTCATTCAATATGCGAATCGCTATCGTACGCAATATCCCGTTTTATCTGCAAAGTTGTCTGAAGCAGAAAAAATGTTTAGAGATTATTATTATAAAGAAGCATTGGAAACAGCTTCTGAAGGGTTAGAAGAAGTAGAACCAGGAGCCCTTCAAAGGTTGAAGACTCGGGTTGAAATTTCGAGTTAGTGAGGTGAAAAGAGATGAAAATTGTATCAATTATTAGCATGGTTGCTTTAACGTTAAGCGTCTGGGGACTTTTCTTCGCTATAACGATTGTTGATCAATCACCATCAGAATATGAAGTTAATGCCGGATTGGATGAAGATAGAATGGCAGAGAGAGAACGTGATGCTAATGACTACCAACCGGTTGTTTTAGATGAAGAAAACAGTGATGATAACGACGTAAGTGAGGCTGTTTCAGAAAATAGTGATGAGGAAATAGAAGAAGATGAACCGGTAGTGGATGAAGAGGTGTCACTTTCGGTTGAAGAACGTGCAAGTAGTCCTTATAATGACATATTGTACGACTTTGAACGATCAAATCCTGTTTCAATTGACGAATTATTATCAGCATTGGATATTGAGTAGTGTGCAAAAATCCCAGGCTTAAGCTTGGGGTTTTTGTGTGCGCATATCTAGGTTGTTTGCATATTTTAATTGTAACAGGGGTGTGTTAGAATGAAGGAATGCAATATGACGGTGAAGGAGCAAATAAATGATTTACTTTGATAATAGTTCAACGACTAAACCACTACAAGAAGTTGCGGAGAGTTTTCAAACGGTCTCAGAACAATATTACGGAAATACGTCATCTGCTCATCAGTTTGGATTAGATGCAGAGAAATTGCTGCGAAAGTCTTCACAACAAGCGGGTCAACTATTAGGTGTGGGTGAAGATGAAATCATATTCACTTCTGGGGGAACAGAAGGTAATAATTTAGCCATTAAAGGTGTTGCGTTAGCCTATCAAAATAGAGGTAAACATGTGATTACAACAGCGATTGAACATCCATCTGTATTAGAATCTGTTCGTTCTCTTGAAGCGTTAGGTTTTGAAGTGACCGTACTCCCTGTTGGTGAGTCGGGTGTTTTAGATGTTGATGCGGTTTCTGATGCGTTAAGAGAGGATACGATTTTAGTTAGTGTCATGCATGTCAACAATGAACTAGGGACGATTCAACCTATCAAAGCGATTGGTCAACTCTTAAAGAACCGTGCGCATACTTTTTTTCATGTTGATATGGTTCAAAGTTTTGGTAAAATTGACCTTTCTCTTAATGACTGCTCAGTTGATCTAGCAACAATTTCAGGCCATAAAATCCATGGAATCAAAGGAACTGGTCTACTTTTTGCAAGAAAAGGTATACGCCTTTTTCCATTATTTCACGGTGGCGGTCAACAAAATGATAGACGTTCAGGAACGGAAAATCTTGGTGGTATCGTATCACTTGTAAAAGCAATGCGTGTGATGACTGAACAAAAAATGCACCATCCGGATCATTTTAGAAACTTGAACCATTTAATGAGAATCGAATTAGAAAGTATGGATCATGTTATTATAAATACGATGAATGACCAAGCTGATCACATTTTGAACTTCTCTATACCACACTTTAAACCAGAAGTAGTTTTGCATGCTTTAGAAAAGCGTAATATTTTCGTTTCAACCAAATCAGCGTGCGCATCCAAAAAAGAAGAAGAAAGTCCAGTATTAAAAGCAATAGGACTTCCGAGAAATCGAACAACATCTTCTATTAGAGTGAGCTTTTCTTATCAAAACACTGAAGGAGAAGTCGAATTGTTCACAAGAGCTTTGAAAAAAGTGATTCAGGAATTAAATAAAGTAATGGGGTAATAGTATGTTATATGACCACTTGCTAATTCGGTACGGTGAATTAGCTTTAAAAGATAAAAACCGAAAAAAATTCATAAATCAGCTACATGAAAATGTGAGACATCAATTAAAAGACTTCCCAGATGCTAAAGTTAAAAGCAATCGTGATCGGATGATGATTGAGTTGAATGGGGTCGCCCCATCACCGATTATAGAGCGTTGTCAATATATATTTGGTATTCAAACCTTTAGTTTAGCAATTAAATCAGATAGTGAGGAAATGGCTATTAAACGTGCCGCTCTTTTTGCATTGAATGAAGCTGACTCAGTTCAAACATTTAAAGTGACAACGAAAAGAGCAAATAAAAGCTTTCCTATTGGCTCTCAAGATTTTAATTATATTATCGGTTCACATTTATTAAAAAATACGGAAAATATTAAAGTTGATGTGCATCAACCAGACCTAGAAATTCATATAGATATTCGAAATGATGCAACTTATGTAACCTCAGAACGTTATCAAGGTATGGGAGGACTTCCGGTTGGTTCGTCTGGTAAAACCTTATTATTGTTATCCGGAGGTATCGACAGTCCAGTTGCAGGTTATTTAGCAATGAGAAGAGGTATAAAAATTGAAGCCATTCATTTTCATTCACCGCCATACACAAGTGAGGGCGCGAAGCAAAAGGTATATGATCTAGCCAAACAATTGTCCAAGTATGGACATGCGATTAAAATTCATGTCGTACCTTTTACTGCCATGCAGCAGAAAATTCATCGTGATATACCATTTGGCTATTCGATGACAGTGATGAGGCGAATGATGTTGAAAATTAGTGAGATCATTGCTGAGAAACAAGACATCAAATCCATTACAACAGGTGAAAGTTTAGGTCAGGTAGCGAGTCAAACGATGGAAAGTATGCATGCTATTAACGCGATCACAAATTATCCAATTATCAGGCCATTAGTTACGATGGATAAAAGTGAAATTATATCAATTGCTAAAACAATTGATACGTATCCTATTTCGATTCGTCCTTATGATGATTGTTGTACAGTTTTCGTACCTAATGCCCCCAAAACTAAACCTAAGAAAGAAAAGGTTGAATTTTTCGAAGGTGAATTAGATTTAGAGCAGGAGTTAAATGATTTATTAGATAATATTGAAACGGTATCACTATCTCCGTTTGATTCTGATGAGAATGAAATGGATTCACTCTTTTAATTTGTTCAAAATCTAACAACAACTACCAGTTTAAAAAGGGTATGAACTTCTTTCTTTTGCGCAATCTAATTGTGTAATAAAGAGGAGGTGAATACTGAAATGGTTGCAAATAATAATAGTAGTAATCAATTGGTTGTTCCTGGTGTTTCACAAGCTCTTGATCAAATGAAATATGAAATTGCACAAGAGTTCGGTGTCAATTTAGGTGCTGATACAACATCTCGTGCCAATGGATCTGTTGGTGGCGAAATCACAAAACGTTTAGTTCAAATGGCCGAACAACAATTAGGAAATCAGTCAAATCAATCATAATGAATCGAAGAGAGTAGTGTGAAGTTGACACTGCTCTTTTCATTTGTCACATTTTAAAACATAGCTAAATGTAAAGTACCTTCATAAATATAAGTTTTGAATTTCGTTTTAATTTAGGTGATAATAGTTGATAAAGAAAATAAGGGGGCGAATAAGCAGATGGGGACTTTATGGTATAATGGGGTATTTTATACGATGAGAGATGAAAATGAGACTACAGAGGCCATTTTTACTGAATCAGGTGTTGTAGTTGATATTGGAAACTATAAATCATTAAAAGATCGTTATGGAAAAAGGGTTAAAACTGAAATGAATATGAACGGTGACACTGTATTTCCTGGATTTGTTGATAGCCATTTACATATTATTGGTCAAGGTGAAAAACTGGATCATCTCGATTTATCAGATTGTACAAGCCGAGAAGAGGTGTTACGACGGATCAAATTGAAAGTGGATGAATTGAAACCAGGGCAGTGGTTGTTTGGAGAAGGTTGGAATGATAATCAATGGGAGGATCAACGTGTTATTGATCGTGATGAACTGGATCAATTGACTGCAGAACATCCTATTATATTAACAAGAATATGTAGACATGCTATAGTGGCTAATAGTAAAGCTATTTCGATGTCAGGCATTGATGCCCAAACAAAAGACCCACAAGGTGGAAAAATCGTAAGGGACCATAAAAAACGTATGACGGGTTACTTTTTAGATAGCGCTCAGGACATGATAAAACAAGCAGTACCTGATCGGACAGTAAGTGAGTTAAAACAATTAATTCGTTATGCAGTTGATCACATGCTTAGTCTAGGATTAGTCGGTGGACATAGCGAAGATTTAGCTTATTACGGGAAAAACAGCTTTCAAAATGTCTCACAAGCATACGCTGAAACATTAAATGAACACAATCGTTTATTTCGCGCGCATTTGCTTGTTCATCATGACGTTGTTGATGATTACCTAGCTGCGTTTGATCAAAAGACTATAGTAGCTTCAGAATATGTTGAATATGGTGCGATGAAAATATTTTCTGACGGTGCTCTTGGTGGTCGAACAGCTTGGCTTTATCAACCATATAGCGATGATTCCGGTAATACGGGACTAAACATGCATACACATGAAGATTTAAAACAATTGATAATGAAAGCACGAAAACACAATTTACCAGTAGCGGTTCATACAATAGGTGATCGTGCGATTGAAACCGTTATTGATTTATTGAAGCAATATCCTTTAGCTACAGGTGGTCGTGATCGGTTAATTCATGCTGTTTTAGTCAATGAGTCAATTGTTCAAAAGTTAAAGTCGATTGATGTGACGTTAGATATACAACCTACATTTGTATCTTCTGATTTCCCTTGGGTGATTGATCGGTTAGGAGAAGATCGAGTGAACAATGCTTATGTATGGAAACGTTTCTTGGAGGAAGGTATTGCTTGTGCTGCTGGTTCTGATGCACCGATCGAAACGGTGAATCCACTAAGTGGCATTCAAGCCTTTGTTGAGAGACGGTCGACTATAGATGGAGTGGCATATACAAAGGATGAACGGATTAATGTATTTCAGGCTATCTCATTGTATACAAATGGTAGTGCCTATGCAATCGGTAAAGAGAAAGAAAGAGGTTACATTTTACCAGGCTATACCGCAGACTTCACCGTTTTAAATAACAATCCTTTTGATGTAGAGCCAAGTGAAATTGAACAAATTCCTGTTAATCAAACGATTATAAATGAACGAATTGTTTTCTCTCGTTAGTTTGTCTTGAATTAAGTAGATATATCAATTAAAAAACATGCACATATTCCCATTGTGCATGTTTTAGCGTATTTTCACTTCTTATTTAGAAATTGATCTTTTAACTGATCAATATAATTAGCTTCTGGTAAATTAAAATGCGTCAAGGCTCGAGGAACAAGGCTTAACTCGACTGATCGAATATGGGAAATGGGAAAAGCCTCATTATCAAGGCCAATAATAGGATGGTCATTACCATCTTGAATAATATCAAATCTTATTTTTCTTGAGTGATCGAGCACAAGAGGTGAATGAAAAACATTATAACGGCTATTCGTTAAAGGTGCGATTTTACTTATTTGTAAAGATGTTAATTTCGGGTCAACAACAGCACCCCCAATTGATTTATTATAACCTGAGCTTCCTGAAGGTGTAGATACAATTAAACCATCACCGTGAAATTGTTCAAGGTGCGAGTCATCGATTTGAACATCGATAACGATACTTTTAATAATACCAGAACGTATACTGAATTCATTTAAACAAGCATAAAAACGATCCTCTCGATCATCAATTGATAAATGAAGAACATCATGTTTTTGTGTGTAAGCTGTGTTAGATATGTTTTTCCAAATATCGTCTTTTCTTGAGAATGGGACAGAACTATATAAGCCGACGCTTTCATTTTCTGAAACGCCTATGTAAACAGCATTTGAGGAAAAGTTCGTTTTTCTAACGCCGTGCAGAAAATCACCATCATTTCCTAAAATGACAATAGCATCTGCTTTTCTAGGCTGATTAATTAATTTGACTTGGTTTTGTTCGGCGGATTGGATCAATTGATTCATCAAAATTGATTTGTTTTCGTTTTCTTTTTCATGTATGTATACTTTATTCATTTAAAACGCCCCCTTCTTTATATGGTGATCCCACTTATATATAACCTAAACGTGAATAGGTCAAACTCCATGGTGCATAAGGTGATTAAATCACTTTAGTAAAATGAGAGACGAAAATGCGTGTCTGTGTTATACTTGTTCATTGGATTAAGGGAGGTTTTAAGATGGAACAAATCGAGCAACTATTTAATCAATTTGATCAACTTGTAGAAGAAAGCATTAAACAAACGAATGATGCGTATTTAGAAGGGTTACTTGATATTTTAAATTTAGTTGTTATGGATAAAGAAGAAGTGAATTCAGAAAAAGAACAATTATTACAAGAGCGTCTACCATTAACTTCTTTCGACGCTTTAGATAATGAATCGAAAAGAAAAATAGTTGAATTGTTGACATTAAAAGCTATGAAAGGCGCTACACAACAACAGCATCTTATTACACCGGACTCAGTTAGTAGTTATGTCAGCTATTTAGCAGAAAAACTATTGTATGATAAAAAGACAATCAGATTGTTTGATCCTGTTTCAGGATCGGCAAATTTACTGACATCCGTCATCAACCAATTGAAAAATCATACGGTACAAGGATATGGAAGCGAGATTGATCCAACATTTACTGAATTAGGACTTTTGAATGCGACGATTCAAAAGCATGATATTGAATTTTTCCACCAAGATAGTATTCAACCGCTCTTATTAGATCCAGTTGATTTAGTCATCGCAGATTTACCAATTGGCTTTTATCCAGATGATGAGCGAGCAAAAGCTTTTAAAGTGCATAGTGAACACGAGCATACGTATGCACATCATTTACTAATTGAGCAAAGCCTAATGTATACGACACCAGGTGGTTATGCGATGTTTGTGATTCCAAATACGTTATTTAATAGTGATCAATCAACTTATTTACACCAATTGATTCAAGAATCAGCACACGTTATTGCACTATTACAATTACCGACTTCATTATTTAGATCAAATGAAGAAGCGAAAAGTTTATTTGTCTTACAGAAAAAAGGTGACCATACAAAAGCACCTAAGGAAGCCTTAATGGCTCAATTGCCATCGTTTAAAAATATGAAAGCAACTGAAAATATGGTTCTGAAAATGAATGCATGGTTTAAAGAAGAAGGGTATAAATCTGTTTGAATTGTATGAATTTAAACAGACAACGCTCTCATCAGTTAATTTAAGTTGCAATTTACATTCAACATTCGTTAAAATGGTAATGATTAATATATAGATAAAATAGGGAACCGAAAGGATTGGATTATTTTGAGTAAAGTAATTTCTATTAATGCAGGCAGTTCATCACTTAAATTTCAATTGATTGAAATGCCAGAGGAAACTGAATTAGCTAAAGGTATTGTCGAACGAATTGGTATAGAGGATGCTGTTTTTAAAATTGAATATGGTGAAGAAGAAGAAAAACTAACAACTGATATTCAAAATCACGAAAAAGCTGTTCAATTATTATTAGAGAAACTTCAGGACTCTGGTGTTATTCAATCACTAGATGAGATTGAAGGTGTTGGTCACCGTGTTGTACATGGTGGTGAACGTTTTAGTGACTCAGTACTTGTAACAGATGAGGTTATTGAAGAAATTGAAAAAGTATCTGACTTAGCACCACTTCATAACCCAGCAAACTTAACAGGCATTCGTGCTTTCCAAGAGATTCTACCAGATGTACCGGCCGTGGCTGTATTTGACACAGCGTTCCATCAGTCAATGCCACCTGAATCATATTTATATAGTTTGCCATATGAGTATTATGAAGATTATGGTATTCGTAAGTATGGTTTCCATGGTACAAGCCATAAATATGTATCAGAGCGCGCGGCTGAACTTTTAGATGAGCCATTAGATAATCTAAGACTGATCACTTGCCATATCGGTAATGGTGCAAGTGTTGCTGCTGTTAAAAATGGTCAATCGATTGATACAACAATGGGCTTCACGCCACTTGAAGGTGTTACAATGGGAACACGTTCAGGTAGTCTTGACCCGGCTTTAGTACCATATATTATGGACAAGACTGGAAAAGATGTTAACGAAGTGCTTCATGTATTAAACAAAGAAAGTGGTATGCTAGCTCTATCTGGTTTCTCTAGTGACTTAAGAGATATCGAAGATAAAGCGGCTCAAGGAAATGAGCGTGCTGAATTAGCACTTAAGATCTTCGCTGGACGTATCCATCAATATATCGGTTCTTATGCATCTAAAATGCATGGTGTAGATGCTATTATCTTCACAGCAGGTATCGGTGAGAACAGTAAAGCTGTCCGTGAGCGTGTGTTAGAAGGGTTAGAATTTATGGGTGTTTATTGGGATCCACAAAACAACGATGTTCGTGGTAAAGAAACATTTATCAATTATCCACATTCACCTGTGAAAGTTTTAATCGTACCGACAAATGAAGAAGTTATGATTGCTCGTGATGTTCAGCGTTTAGCTTTTAACGAATAGAACGGATTAGAAAACCCTAGCTGTTTAAACAGCTAGGGTTTTTACATTTAATTAATAATTTTGGCTCTAAAATATATGTTGGGGTAAAGATACAATTCAACACGCTGCTTTTATAAAAAGCGTTCGTGTGATCGACCACTCGCTTGCCGCGGGCACGGCCTCAACTAACTTAGGAAAGAAAGGCACTTTCCTAAGTGGATTTTCGGCTCGTGCTGTTCCCGCAGGCGTCTCGTAGTCATCACACGTTAACATAAAAAAGCACGCAAGCTCCTTATTTGTTATGATTTGTTTAGACGAACAAAAACCAACAAAAAGGAGTTGCGTGTACTATGTATTCTAACATCACTTTACCAGGATTAGAAGGGGTCATCGTGACAAAGTCTTATCAAAAAGAGGGTGTCTATCACCTCCATGTGGAGCTGGAAAGACAGCCTCACAGCTGTCCTGATTGCCATCAAATGACCCAGAAAGTGCATGATTATCGCATGCAAAAGATTCAACACACGCAAGCTTTCGGAAGAGATACACACTTGTTTTATCGAAAGCGCCGTTATATTTGTGAAGAGGCAACGTGTCAAAAACGATTTTATGAAGATAATACGCTCGTCGCGCGTTATCAGCGACAATCTGTTGAGTTTAATCAAGCGTTATCAATCGAACTGATTCATGCCAAGAATTTTAAAGATGTGGCGGATCGCTTTGGGACATCTCCTACAACGGTTATGCGTCGCTTTGACACGATTTGTGCTTCTAAATTAAACGAGACAAAAGAACTCCCTAAGGTTATTGCCATCGATGAGTACAAAGGGGATGCAGGTGGCGAGAAGTATCAAACGATCATTGCGGATCCGATTCGCCGAAAACCGATTGAGATTCTAAAGGATCGAAAGAAGGAAACGCTAAAAGATTATCTTCGTCAACATGGCCAAGGTGTTGAAGTGGTCGTGATGGACATGAGTCCATCTTTTAAAGCAGCTGTTGATCAATCGCTAGGACGCCCTATTATCGTGGCAGATCGATTTCATTTTTGTCGCTATATTTACTGGGCTTTAGAACAGGTAAGAAGGCATGTTCAACATTCATTTGATGCGTATGATCGAAAAAAGTGTAAACGAATGCGTCATGTTTTTTATAAACATCAAGAAAAACTAACGGATAAACAACACTGGTATTTAGAGCACTACCTTCATAAATCAGATTATCTTGAAAGAGCTTATCAGTTGAAAGAGGGTTATAGAAAATGGTTTGAAATAGCGAAGGCCTGTGGCCAAGAAGGTTTAGGGGAGATCAAAGACACATTATATAGGTTTTACGATCTTGTCAAAGCGTCAGGGGTTGTTGAATTTGAAAGAGCTATTTCAACCTTTCAAAATTGGCAAAAAGAGATTTTAAATAGCTTCGCTTTTGACTTGCATAATGGCTATGTTGAAGGCATTAACAACCAAACCAAGGTTATTAAGCGTAATGCCTTTGGTTTTGGGCGATTTGATCGGTTTCGATTAAAAGTTTTATTACATCATCAATATAAAGATGTGAAGATTCGAATTGCATAAAAAATAAGGAGTGAGCGTTAGCTCACCCCAACATTTGACTTAGAACCATAATTTTTAACTTTCTTTTTCTTCTTTTTCATCTTCATGAGAGCGAACGACCAATACATCACAAGGTGCGTAACGTACGATGTTTTCAGAAACACTACCAATTAAGAAACGTTCAACGGCGTTTAAACCTGTCGCGCCACACATGATTAAATCTGCATGGAACATTTTTGCCACATATTTAGGAATGCGAACTTTCGGTGAACCGTAATCAATGTGGGTTTCAACATTTTTAACACCTGCATGAAGTGCTTCATCTTTGTAATCACTTAACAATTTGCTAGCGTAACTTTCTGAACGATTGATCATGGATTGATCATATGTTTCAGCTGTTGAGATTGTTTTCGTATCAACAACGTGTGCGATGACTAGATCACCTGCATTTCGCTTAGCTACTTCAATTGCCTTTTTAAAAGCTTTTAATGATGCATGAGAACCATCAACGGCTACGACTATTTTCTTATATTGTTCTCTTGGCATGCTCATCACTCCCTAACTAATTTATATGATACTATACCACTAATTAAATAAGTGCAAACATATAAAATGAACTTGAAAAATCTATATGGATAAATTGATACTTTGAAAAAATAACTGTATAATAACACTTGCGGATAGACGATTAGTACAGATTAAAAAGTAAGGTGGGCTTGACCTTGGCAACTAAACATGAACAAATTTTAAAGCATATTGAATCATTAAAAGTTGGAAATAAAATATCGGTTAGACAAACAGCAAAAGATTTAAATGTAAGTGAAGGTACAGCTTATAGAGCGATAAAAGAAGCTGAGAATCAAGGTTTAGTAAGTACCATTGAACGTGTGGGTACGATTCGAATTGAACAAAAAAGAAAAGAAAACTTTGAGCATTTAACGTTTGCTGAGATCATCGGTATTGTAGACGGCCAAGTGTTAGGTGGGCGAGAAGGCCTTTATAAGACATTACATAAGTTTGTCATCGGTGCCATGAAGACTGATGCGATGATGCGTTATTTAGAAAAAGACTCTTTACTCATTATTGGTAACCGATCTGAAGCGCATCGCTTAGCATTAGAAGAAGGGGCGGCTGTTTTAATCACCGGTGGCTTTGATACAGATGATCAGATTAAACGTTTAGCGGATGAAAAACAATTACCGATTATTTCGACAAGTTATGATACGTTTACAGTTGCTGCTATGATCAATCGTGCTATTTATGATCAGCTCATTAAGAAAGAAATTGTTCTTGTTGGCGATATTTATACTGATTTCGCGCAAACACATTATTTGAATCGCTCAGAACCCATAAGTAGATGGTATGAGTTGAATCATCAAACAACCCATTCAAGATATCCCGTTGTTGATGATCAAATGCGTGTTGTCGGTATTGTTACGTCTAAAGATATTATCGGGAAACCAGAGCGAACGCAGGTTGAAAAGGTCATGACGAAGAATCCTATGACCGTCTTTAAACAAACTTCTCTCGCCTATGCAGCACATATGATGGTTTGGGAAGGGATTGAAATTGTCCCTGTCGTTAATCAAAACCATAAGTTAGAAGGGCTGATTTCAAGACAAGATGTTTTAAAAGCATTACAACATGTTCAAAGGCAACCTCAAGTGGGGGAAACCATCGATGATATTGTGACGAGTGGTTTACTAATGGAAGATGAAGGGTCGACGTTTAAATTCCATTCTAAAGTAACACCCCAAATGACGAATGCATTAGGAACATTATCAAATGGTGTTTTTGTTTCTTTTATTTCTGAAGTGAGTAGTCGGATTATGACCTATATGAAAAAAGGTGATCTTGTTGTTGAGAACATTTCGGTGTATTTTATTAAACCAGTCCAACTTGAGAGTGAAATTACAATTATCCCTAAAATATTAGAAATCGGACGCAAATCGGTTAAAATAGACATTGAGATCCACCATGAAAAAGATATTGTCGGCAAAGCTGTATTAATCGGTCAACTGATCGATCGGTAATGACAGAAAGATGGGAGCATTAAAAATGACAATTAAACAAGAAATACTTAATAAGATTAAAACGTACGATACGATTATCATTCATCGTCATGTTCGACCAGACCCTGATGCGATTGGTTCACAAGTAGGTTTATTAAAAGCGATAAAAGCGACGTATCCAGAAAAACGAGTGTTTAGTGTAGGCGAGAATGATCCTTCACTTACGTATTTAGCTACGATGGATCAAGTTCAATCTGATTATTATAAAAGTGCGCTTGTGATTGTTAATGATACAGCTAATCGACCAAGAGTTGATGATGAACGCTTTTCTGAAGGTGAGGCTATTATAAAGATCGATCATCATCCAGAAGTGGATCCTTATGGAGATATTAGTTGGGTGGATCCAACCGCGAGTTCAACTTCTGAAATGATTTATCAGCTAACTGATAATACTTTAAAAAACCGATTAGAAATTACAGATGATGTAGCAAGGCTGTTGTATGCAGGTATAGTAGGCGATACAGGGCGCTTTCTTTTTCCTAGTACATCCACTCAAACATTTGAAGTTGCTTCAAACTTAGTTGCGTATAATTTTGACCGCTCAACACTCTATAACAAGATGTATGAAGTCGATCAATCTTTAGCGAAACTAAAGGGCTATTTATTACAACAAGTTGATGTTGAATCAAATGTTACAAGCGTTAAATTAACAAAAGAAATTTTAAATGAATACAAGGTAAGCCCTGATGACACAAGTAAATTAGTAGGTACTTACGGTGATATTAAAGGTGTTTCTGCTTGGGCTATATTTGTTGAAGAAGAAGATATTATTCGAGTTAGACTGCGATCAAAACAAAATGCTATTAATGAACTCGCTGCAAGGTTCAACGGTGGAGGACATGCGCTAGCAGCAGGTGCAACTGTTTACAGTTGGCAAGAAGCGGATCAATTGATTACTGAGTTACAACAATTATGTCGATGAGATTTCAAGGTAAATTTCACTTGTTTCGCTCATAAATAAGTGAAGCACTTCCACATTATATGTTTCATGATCGATCGTGTACGTTTTGTTTTCTAATGTGCTAATAAGTAATGAATAGTGTTGATTAAAGGTGTTTACCTCTTTACCTAAAAGATTGTGAACATCCTCTTTAATCAACTCTTTCATTTCAAGCAGCATAAAGCGATCTAGCTTTAATTGTTCTTCGTTAACAATAATTAATTCAATGGTTTGAATACGTGTTTTTTGCTCATACCGCTCAGTTAAATCAGATAATTTGGTTTGAAGGGTTTCGTGATCTCGTTTTAGTTCTTGGTAGGTTTGGTACATCGTAATCTGATCCTCGATTCTTTTTTCAATCATGACACCATGCATGTACAAAAACACAAAATAGGCAATGAAAGTTCCGAAAAACAAACCGCTTATAAATGTTCGCCACTTTGAATAGATTGAATAACTAGGCATACGCATTAAGCGATTTCCTCTGGTGATAACCATTCAATCATCATGAGTGCAACTTGTACACCGGCCATTGCTGTTATAATAATGAGAATCTGTTTAACAATATCGATTGTTTCTCCTTCAATAATTCCACGTTCAAAATTTGAAATAACATCAAATGTTCCTCCGATAGAAGCAACAATTGCCCAAATGCGTAGACTTCTTGCAATGCGGTTCATAAGTGAAAATGGCGGTTCACCACTTGCGAAAGCCCCAATACTTCCAATAAATGCTCCGCCCAAGACAACACCTAATGCAATAAAAAAACATTGCATAATGGTAGCAAAAAAACGTTCATCCATTAGACAATCTCCTTTAATAAACCTCGACTACTACTAAGCTATGTTAAACTAACACTAACTATGTTTAATTATAAATAGTAAAAAAAGTCTCCATTTATCAAAGTTTTCTTAATAGAAATGAGGGTTGAATATGGCATTTGTTCATTTAGATATAAAGACTGGTTATTCATTTATGAAAAGTACGATCAAAATACCAGAGTTAATTAAGAAGGCAAAAGAAGACGGGATGGAATCTCTTGCCATCACAGACGCTAAAAATTTACATGGAGCAATTCAATTTTATAAAGCGTGTAAACAGGCATCGATTAAACCCATTATTGGTATTGAACTAACAGTAGACGGATTTGATCGCGAGCAAAGAATTATAATGTTAGCTAAGAATAACGAAGGATACCAAAATCTACTTAAGCTAAGTACAAAAAATCAAAAAGAGCTTATTCCATTGGATTTTCTTTTATCACATGCTAATAACTGTGTGATAATATTGCCTTTTCATTCAACTCAAATTTCTCAATTTGTGCACGCAAGCGATGATCAAGGTTTAGTATCTTTTATAGAACAATGGCCAGATCATACGAAGATTGGGGTTTCAAGATTCGATTTAGATCATATAGATGCTCTTTCTAATTATCGTGATCACTTAGTAGCAATTGGACGTGTTGTCATGCTAGATAATGATGATTATGATGCTTATCGTTATCTTTTGAAAATGGAAAGTGAACAAACTGAAATAGATGAAAAGAGACATTATTTATTTACACAAGGAGAAGCTGAAACGTTTTTTCATAATTACCCTGAATTAATTGAACGTTCAAAGGAATTAGCAGATGAATGTAAAGTGACGTTTGATTTTGATCAACAGATGCTTCCACGTTTTCCAATTGATTCTAATCAATCAGCGATTGACTATTTGAAGGAGTTAACTTACCTGTCTTTGGAGGATTATTACTCAAATCAAAATTATTCGATCGCTAAAAAACGTTTAGACCATGAACTGTCAATCATTCATAATATGGGCTTCAGCGATTATTTCTTAATCGTTTGGGATTTTGTACGTTATGCAAAAGAACAGAATATATTAGTAGGACCAGGTCGAGGTTCTGCTGCTGGTTCGTTAGTTGCCTATTTGCTCAATATAACAGAGGTCGATCCGATTGAGTACGATTTGTTGTTTGAACGATTTTTGAATCCGGAACGTGTGTCAATGCCAGATATCGATATTGACTTTCTTGATTATAGACGTCATGAAGTGATTGAGTATGTAAAAGATAAATATGGTGAGGACTACGTCGCACAAATTGGTACGTTTTCAACTTTCAAAGCGCGTTCGATTATACGAGAGTTAGCCAAAGCATTTGATTTAAATGATGGAGATTTACAGTTTATTTTAAAAGAGATGCCATCTGATTCAAGCACTTCTATTGTGGAAGGCGTTAAACGCTCGACATCTTTACTAGACTATATAAAAAACAATCAAAATTTACAGCGCTTTTTTAAAATTGCACGTCTTTTAGAGGGGTTACCTAGAAACTTATCAACTCATGCAGCCGGTATCGTCATGCACGATGAACCACTCGTTGATCATGTTCCATTGACGCTCGATTCAAGTGATGCCTACTTAACACAGTATCCGATGGAGGACTTAGAACAATTAGGTCTATTGAAAATGGACTTTTTAGGTTTGCGTAATTTGACAACGATTGAGAACATTATGAAAATGATCAATCGATTCGAGCCAAAAAAAATTGATTTAAATTCGATTTCCTTATCCGATCCATTAACATTAAAAGCTTTAGCCCTCGGAGATACGGTCGGGGTGTTTCAATTAGAGTCAGAGGGTATGCAAAATGTACTGAAACAGTTAAAACCGAGTCAGTTTGAGGATGTCGTGGCTGTCAACGCATTATATAGACCGGGACCTATGGCATTTATTGATACTTATATTAAGCGTAAACATAATGAAGAGACAACCGAGTATTTACATGATGACTTAAAGCCTATTATTTCAAAAACATACGGTGTATTGATTTATCAAGAACAGATTATGCAGTTGGCCAATCTGTTTGCCGGGTTTAGCTATGCACAAGCAGATCTTTTAAGGCGAGCGATTAGTAAGAAGAAAAAAGAAGATATCGACCATGCCAAACTCCAATTTGTTGAAGGATGTTTGGAAAATGGTTATCAAGAGACGTTAGCAAATGAACTATTTGCTTGGATTGAACGTTTCGCAGATTATGGGTTTAACCGTTCTCATGCCGTTGCTTATAGTATGATTAGTTTCCAGCTCGCCTATTTTAAAGCGAACTACCCTGTTTACTTTTATACAGAACTTTTAAACACAACTGTTGGTCAAGCGGGGAAACGGAATCAATTGATAAAAGAAGCGAAAAGAAAAGGAATTGAGCTTTTAAAACCGGATATCAATCGTAGCTTTGCAAAAGATCAACCCGAAAAAGGCAATATAAGACTCGGGTTGTTATCGATCAAAGGTTTAAGTTATCCGGTTATACAAGAAGTGTTGAAAAAAAGATCTGATGGTCCTTACCAAAGTTTATTCGATTTTTGCTTAAGGGTTTCACTTAACATTGTTAATCGACAGTCGATTGAACTATTAGTGCTATCTGGTGCATTTGATTTATTTAACGTTGAACGTGCAAGCTTATTAGCAACAATTGATCATGCGATGGAACAAGGTGAATTATTTGGTGATGATCATGGCGAAGGAAGCTTATTGAGTGACGTCCTCCAATTGGATGTTCGTTATCAGGATGTTGAACCATTTTCGCAAATGCAAAAATTATTAAATGAAAAAGAATTGTTAGGCATGTACGTTTCGCATCATCCATTAGGTGTTAATCGTCACATCATTCGTTCAAAAGGGTTTATTGACCTTTATCATTTGAAAGATCAGCCTGATAAATCAAAGGTTCATCTCTTGGCAGGCGTCCAATCCATTCGACAGATCAGAACGAAACGAGGCGAATCAATGGCTTTTGTTCTATTAACTGACGAAACAGATGAATTTGACTCTGTTTTATTCCCTGATGTTTATCGTGATTGCAGAGCATGGTTAAAAGAAGAGCAATTTGTCAAAATAGAAGGAACAAAAGAAACGCGACAAAATAAAGATCAGATTATTGTACGTGCGATTGAGCCAATCGATATGGAACAATTGTCTGTTCAAGAAGAAGAGAAAGAGCGGTTGTTCATTAAAATGCAGAATGGCTATGATATGGATGAAGCATTACTAAAAATACAACATATTGTTGACAGGTTCCCGGGTTCGATTCCTATTTACCTTTACAAAGAAGATAACCAGAGAACTTATAAGTTGTCTGAATCATACTTTATAGACCCACATTATAAAGCCATTCAGTCATTAAAGGCGATTTTTAACGATCGCAATGTTGTATTAAAAAAAGCGAAAAACAATTAAATATTCATGAAGCATTATCAAATAATCATGTCTTTTTTAAGAAATGGTTATTTGATTTTTTTAATTAGTATAATTTATCTGAATAGACAGTCAATTAAAAAAATAAAATGGAGATATTTACACCAGGTGCTAATTTGATATAATAGAGAAGTTAATTATGTGTATGGTTTCTGATATAAGACTGATAGAAGGGTATGATGGTTGTGTCAAATCTTAAAGAAAATGCTTTATTATTACATGAACAGCATCAAGGAAAATTAACAGTTAAAGCCAAAATGGCGGTTGAGAATGAAGAAGATTTAAGTTTAGTTTATTCTCCAGGAGTAGCAGAACCATGCCGAGAGATAGAAAAGAATGAAGATCTCGCTTATAAATATACAATGAAAAGTTCTATGGTAGGTGTTGTAACGGATGGATCGGCTGTATTAGGTTTAGGCAATATTGGTGCGCAAGCAGCACTTCCAGTTATGGAAGGAAAAGCAGTTTTGTTTAAAAACTTTGCAGACGTTGATGCATTCCCAATTTGTTTAAATACACAAGACCCAGATGAAGTTATTCAAGCAGTTACACAAATGGCGCCTACTTTTGGTGGTATTAATTTAGAAGACATAAAAGCACCTCATTGCTTTTATATTGAAGAGGAATTAAAAAAAACATTAGATATTCCAATCTTTCACGATGATCAACATGGAACGGCTATTGTGACATTGGCTGGATTAGTCAATGCATTAAAGCTAACTGAAAAAGAGTTTAGCTCGATTCGTGTTGTAATTAATGGGGCTGGGGCAGCAGGTGTTGCAATTGTCAAACTTTTAAGAGCATTTGGTGTGTCTGACATGATTTTATGTGATTCAAAAGGTGCTATTTATGAAGGCCGAAATGAAGGTATGAATAAGATTAAAGACGAGATTGCTTCGTATACGAATAAAGATAGGTTAAAAGGTGACTTGCGATCTGTCATAAAAGATTCTGATGTGTTTATAGGTGTTTCTTTGGCTGATTTAGTTGATGAAGAAATGGTTAAATCGATGGCAACAGATCCAATTATTTTTGCGATGGCAAATCCTGATCCAGAAATTCGACCAGAAAAAGCTATTCAAGCAGGCGCTAAAGTCATAGGGACAGGTCGTTCAGATTATCCTAATCAAGTAAATAATGTCTTGGCATTTCCAGGTATATTCAAAGGTGCATTATCGGTGTTTGCTTCTGAAATTAATGAAGAAATGAAAACAGCCGCTGTACATGCGATTGCTAATTTAATTAGCCGCTCTGAACTTACATCTGATTATGTCATTCCAAATCCTTTTGATAAGCGAGTTAGTGAAGCTGTTGCACAAGCTGTTTCTGATATGGCGGTTAAAACAGGAGTAGCTCGGACAAGATAAGTGAATCAGCATATTTCACATGTAGGGTAGTAGGATTGGAGTCAAAGAGGGGGAAAGTCGATGCAATTGAAAAAGATTTTTACTAAAAAGAAAAAATATGCAGCGATACCGACAGAAAAAGCAAAACAAGACATTCCAGAAGGGCTCGTCATCAAGTGTGAAGGGTGCGCTAAAATATATTATGAAAAAGAATGGAAAAAACATTTAAATGTTTGTCCGTCCTGTGAGCTCCATCACAAAATGACAGCTTTTGAACGTATTGAGAGCCTTGTAGATGAAGGTAGTTTTAAAGAGTGGGATCAAGATGTTGAAACGACAAACCCATTAGATTTCCCAGATTATGATGAGAAGCTGAAGAAAGATCAAGAAAAGACAGGTTTAAAAGATGCTGTTGTTATAGGTGAGGCTGCAATCGAAGAATTACCAGTTGCTATTGTGGTTATGGATCCGCGATTTAGAATGGCAAGTATGGGAGCAGTTGTAGGAGAAAAAATAGCACGAACGTTAGAAATCGCTAGAAAAAAGAAACTGCCCGTGATTATTTTCACTGCCTCAGGTGGTGCTAGAATGCAAGAAGGCATGATCAGTTTAATGCAAATGGCTAAAACATCGATTGCAATTGAACGATTTGATCGAAGTGGCGGTTGTTTAATTAATGTCATGACGAACCCAACGACTGGCGGTGTAACGGCAAGTTTTGCATCCATAGGTGATTATCATTTTGCAGAGCCTCAAGCACTTATCGGTTTTGCTGGACGTCGCATTATTGAACAGACAATTCGTGAAAAATTACCTCAATCCTTTCAAACAGCGGAATTTCAATTAGAACACGGGCAAGTTGATCGAGTTGTACATCGATTAGAATTAAAAGAATTATTAACAAAAGTATTAAAAATGCACCGTGTAAGGAGTGATGAGTCATGAAGCATATCCTTGAGTTTGAAAAGCCTGTCTATGATTTGAAAGCTAAGATTGATGAACTAAAAGAAATGGCTAACGCAAGTGACATTGATTTATCATCCGATATTCAAAAGTTAGAAACACGGTTAAAAAAACTAGAAGATGACATATATGGTCAACTTAAGACGTGGGATCGTGTGCAAATTGCAAGACACCCAGAACGTCCAACAGCGCTTGATTATATTGATTATTTGTTTGAGGATTTCATTGAACTGCATGGTGATCGTCAATTCAGAGATGATCCAGCGATTGTTTCAGGAATTGCTTTATATAAAAATACTCCTGTGACAATAGTGGCTCAACAACGTGGTAAAAATACAAAAGATAACTTATATCGTAATTTTGCAAGCCCGCATCCTGAAGGGTATCGAAAAGCTTTGCGTCAGATGCAATTAGCAGAAAAATTTAATCGTCCTATTATAACGTTTATCGATACAAAAGGCGCACACCCTGGTAAAGGTGCAGAAGAGCGAGGGCAAGGAGAGGCTATTGCACGTAATTTAAAAGAAATGGCGCGTCTAAGTGTTCCATCTGTATCAATCGTAATTGGTGAAGGTGGAAGTGGTGGTGCACTTGGTATCGGCTTAACCAATCATATATTAATGCTAGAGAATTCAACTTATTCTGTCATCTCACCAGAGGGTGCTGCAAGCATTTTATGGAAAGATTCAGCTAAAGCTAAAGATGCAGCTAAATCCTTAAAGATAACGTCTAAAGATTTAGAAAAACTCGGTATTATTGATGGCATTATACCTGAACCAAGAGGTGGCGCACATCATGATTTGAAAATGCAAGCCGCACACCTAGATGTCTATATTGAAAAGTCTTTAGATCGTCTTAACGAATTATCTAAAGAAGAGATTATTGACGGGAAATGGGAAAAATACAAACGAATTGGTGATTGTACTTAATCTCGCATAAAAAACACTATAACTTTAGAATTTCACCCCTAAAATTATCGATTTAGGGGTGAGATTTTGTGCGCTTTCATGTATAATCTTAATTGAAATTCATTTCGGGTGTATTTGTGTTATAATGATTTGGTTAGGAAACATTTTGATTGAGGTGAATGAAATGAAGAAAATAGGTGTATTAACAAGTGGTGGCGATGCCCCAGGTATGAACGCAGCCATTCGAGCTGTTGTGAGAAAAGGTATTTATCACGATATTGAAGTTTATGGTATCTATAATGGATTTCAAGGCTTAATGGATGGCAAAATTGAGAAGATGGAGCTTGGTACGGTTGGAGACATGATCCAACGAGGTGGAACCATGCTTTACTCAGCACGTTGTGAAGAGTTTAAAACAGATGCCGGTCAAAACCAAGGTATTGAACAACTTAAAAAGTTTGGTATTGAAGGATTAATCGTTATAGGTGGCGATGGGTCTTTCCAAGGTGCATCTAAATTAACTGCTAAAGGTTATCCATGTATTGGCGTTCCAGGAACGATTGATAACGATATTCCAGGAACAGATTTCACAATTGGTTTTGATACAGCATTGAATACGATCATAGAATCAGTAGACAAAATCAGAGATACAGCAACTTCTCATGAACGTACATACGTCATTGAAGTGATGGGGCGTGACGCTGGGGACTTAGCGCTTTGGGCAGGTCTTGCAAATGGTGCTGAAAGTGTCATTATTCCCGAAAGAGACGAGCCGTTTGACAGTGTAGTCGAACGATTAAAGCGAGGTCATAACCGCGGCAAAAAGCATAGTATTATTATGCTAGCTGAAGGTGTAGGTAGTGGTATTGATTATGGTAAACGTATTGAAGAAGAAACCAGTTTAGAAACACGCGTTACTGTTCTAGGTCACATTCAGCGTGGAGGTCGTCCAACGGGATTTGACCGCGTATTAGCAAGTCGTCTAGCTGGCAAAGCTGTCGATTTATTACGAAAAGGTGAAGCTGGTAAAATGGTAGGTATTCAAAATAACGAACTCGTCCACCATGATATTGTTGATATATTAAACAAACCACATGAATTAGACATGAAGTTATATCAGCTGATGAGTGAGTTATCTATATAAATACAAATATAATTTTGTATGAAGGTGTTTAATTATGAAGGAGGAAATGAACAAATGAGAAGAACTAAGATTGTTTCTACGATTGGTCCTGCATCAGAATCAACAGAAAAACTAACAGGATTGATTGAGGCGGGTATGAATGTTGCACGTCTAAATTTCTCACACGGTGACTTTGAAGAACATGGCCAACGTATTAAAAATATTCGTGAAGCTGCTAAAAAAGCAGGTAAAACAGTTGCGATTTTATTAGATACGAAAGGGCCTGAAATCCGTACAGGTACGATGAAAGATGGTCAAGTCGACATTGTAAAAGGTCAACATATCAATGTCACAATGGATGAAACGGTACTTGGAACAACTGAAAAATTTGCTGTTACCTATCCGCAATTAATTGAAGATGTTCATGTAGGTTCTAAAATCTTATTAGATGATGGCTTAATTGAGCTAGAAGTTGTTGAGATTTTAGAAAGTGAAAAAGAATTAAAAACAAAAGCATTAAACTCTGGAATTCTTAAGAATAAAAAAGGTGTAAACGTACCTAACGTAAGTGTTAACTTGCCAGGTATGACAGATAAAGATGCTAAAGATATTCTATTTGGTATCGAACAGGGTGTCGATTTTGTTGCTGCTTCATTTATTCGTCGTGCAGCAGACGTTCTATCAATTCGTGAACATTTAGACGATAATGGTGGTAAAGACATTAACATTATACCTAAAATCGAAAACCAAGAAGGTGTCGATAATTTAGATGCTATTCTGCAAGTTGCAGATGGCTTAATGGTTGCACGTGGTGACTTAGGTGTAGAAATTCCACCTGAAGATGTACCAGTCGTTCAAAAAGAAATGATTAAAAAATGTAATACAGCAGGTAAGCCTGTTATTACAGCAACTCAAATGTTAGATTCTATGCAACGTAATCCTCGTCCAACACGTGCTGAAGCTTCTGACGTTGCCAATGCTATCTTTGATGGTACAGATGCGATTATGCTTTCAGGTGAAACAGCTGCAGGTGATTACCCAATTGAATCTGTACAAACGATGAGCAATATCGCACTTAAAGCTGAGAGTGTGTTAGATCATAAATCAATCTTGAATCTACGTACAAAAACAAGTGAAATGACAATGACCGATGCAATTAGTCAGTCAGTCAATCATACAGCGATGAACTTAGATGTCGATGCCATTTTAACGCCGACAGTAAGTGGACATACAGCACGTATGATTTCTAAGTATCGCCCTAAAGCCCCTATTATTGCGGTTACGTTTGAAGAAAAAGTAAGCCGTCGCCTTGCATTAGTATGGGGTGTACATGCGATAGTTGGTGAGTTTGCTTACACAACAGATGAAGTGCTTGACTTGGCTATTGATCGTGGACTTGCAACAAACTGCTTCCAAAGAGGCGATCGTGTAATTATCACTGCTGGTGTACCTGTTGGTGAAAGAGGTACAACGAATATGATGAAAGTTCACATTATTGGCGATGTTTTAACAAGTGGTCAAGGCGTAGGTAAAGGAAGTACAATTGGACGCGTTGTATTTGCTAACAATGCTGATGAAGCGAATGAAAAAGTTAAAACTGGTGATGTTCTTGTTACACAAGGAACCGATAAAGATATGATGCCTGCACTTGAAAAAGTAAGCGGTGTTGTAACGATTGAAGGTGGACTTACATCACATGCTGCTGTTGTAGGACTTGACCTTTCGATTCCTGTTATTGTAGGCGTTAGTGATGCCATGAATGTTATGGAAGAAGGTAAAGAAGTAACAATGGATGCTAAAAAAGGTGATATCTACGCAGGTCGTGCGAGCATCTTATAAAAAGACAATATAAGTTCTATTTGTTATAATAAAGAAGGAGTTCAAAACTCCTTCTTTTTTTATGGAAAAAGAAAGGTTTATGAAAGCAAAATTTTAAAGGACGTGCTTACATGTTTAAATGGATTTTTCTATTACTAATTATCATGCCAGCTTTGGAGATTGGCGTGTTTATTTGGGCAGGCGGTCGTATTGGTGCTTGGTCTGTTATCGGTTTTATTGTTTTGACGGGATTCGTAGGTGCTACATTAGCTAAACAACAAGGGGTTCAAACACTTAGAAAGGCTCAATCTGATATGCAATATCAACAACTACCTAAAGAGGCTATATTTGACGGTATATGTATATTAATAGGGGGGATTGTTCTTTTAACTCCTGGGTTTATTACAGATGCGATCGGTTTTTTATTGTTAATTCCTTTCACGCGTACCCCATTAAAAAATGCACTAAAAACACTTATTCAACAAATGATTGCCAATCAAAGTGTTATGATCTATAGACGATTTTAATTTTTAGGGTTATAGCCGTACTTAACATAATTAACGATTTGTTTATCAATTTGTGATAAACGAATGGTTTGAATTAGAATAATAAATAGTGGTGTTAATAAGATGCCCCAAACATCAAATAATCGGTAGGAAAAAAAACCGATTGAAATAAGAAATAGAGGTTTTAAATTCATTGATTTCGCCATTAAATGTGGTTCAAGAATGTGGTGACTAAGTAAAACTGTCGTATACATGCAGGCAAGAATTATCACAACTTGATAGTGTCCACTAAGTGCTGCGTAGACAATCCAAGGCCATATTAAAATCCCGACCCCAATAAAGGGAATCCAATCAAAAAACCCCAGTATAATAGCGAGAACAAATGCATATTCGGCTGTTATAAATAGAAATCCAACGAGTAGGATGCAGGTCGTAACACAAGAAATCAGACATTGTGTTTTTATATATGCAAACAAGGTTTGTTTGAATGGTAACACCAATGATTCTATCGTTTGAATTAATGGGCTTAGACTAGGTTTATTTATAGAACGCATGACAAAGTGCCAATCTTTACATAGTAAAAAAGTCAAAATTATAACAATGAGCGTTGTCGATGTTAATTGTAAAATCGAAATGATCCCGTCTGCTAAAGTTAAAAATAATGTTGAAAATATATCTTTAATGCCGTTTTGAATTGTATTAGAAATGTTTTGTGTGATGTCATCACTAAAATAATGGGTTAACTGTAATTTGTCTAAAGACACATTGAGGCCTTGTTCTAATCTACTTGTGAGTGATTTTATGTGTTGAAAGGTTACTTTAAAGGTTTGGTTAATGGATTGTGGTGAAATCTCTACTAATTGATGTAATTGAGAGAGAATAAAAAAACCGACTTGTCTAAGCAAAATGCCAGCGCATAGAAGAGAGCCTACTATGCTTAGTAAACTTGCCCACAGACGATTGAGCTGTGTCATACGCATGATGATCGTAATTGGCTTTTGTAATAAAGAACTTAATAAAATAACAAAAACAAACGGCATGAGGTAATGATAAGTAAATAAAAACCCATAATAGATGCCAAAACATATGATAATGCTTAAAAGTAAACGAGCTATGATACGTTGTTTAGAAGATAGCATTAAAAAAGCGCCTCCGTTGATCCCATGTTAAACATAAAGTGCAAATAAATGTTTCAAAGTTTTCTATTCGTGACAATTTATGATAAAATAAGATTCAGTCAATGAAAAGTTAAATTAAGGAGAACACCCATGTTTAATCAATCTAGTTTGTTCTTATTGATTCTATTTATTTTAGGGTTAATAGGACGTAATCAGCCGATTATTATAGCGGTATACATTTTGTTTGGTATTCAACTTTTACGCATGGATCATAAAGTGTTCCCTATTCTACAAGATCGAGGAATGACCGTTGGTGTGACCATCATTACATTATCTGTTCTCATTCCTATTGCAACAGGTGAGATCGGTTTTAAAGAACTTATAGACAGTGTTCGAAATTATTATGGTTGGATTGCATTAGGATCTGGGATGTTTGTTGCGATTGTTGCAAGAGGTGGTCTTGATCTATTAGCAAACGATCCACACTTAACAACAGCACTTATAATGGGAACAATCATAGCGGTTGTCCTATTCCAAGGTGTTGCCGTTGGACCGTTAATTGGAGCAGGGATTGCATATATGATTATGCAAATCGTTGATTTTTTTATTGCTTGATTTTTGTGGTAAAGGAGAGATTTTATGACAACATCGAAAGGTTTAGAAGGTGTGATTGTTGCAGAAACAGATATTTCGTCTATTGTTGGCGATCAACTTACATATGTTGGGTACACAATCGATGATCTAGCAGAGAATGCATTATTTGAAGAGGTCGTTTTTCTATTGTGGCACAAACGGCTCCCAAAGCAAGATGAATTAACTGAATTTAGTGAAAAATTGTTTTCTGCTATGACGATTTCAGATGATATTTTTAACCATCTAGAAATGATGGTTAAAAATGAAGCAACGCCTATGGATGTCTTAAGAACGGCTGTTTCATTATTAGGGGTATATGATACACAAAATAATTATACAGACGAAACGATCAATTTTGAGCGTGCAATTTATCTTCAAGGTCAAATGGCAGCCATTATAACAACGTATTCGAGGTTAAGAGAGAACCAAGAACTCGTGACGCCGAAAAAAACATACACGTATGCTGAGAATTTTCTTCATATGCTTAATGGAACGGATATTACGCCACTTGAATCTGAGGCATTTAATAAAGCTTTAGTCTTGCATGCTGATCATGAATTAAATGCATCAACATTCACATCTAGAGTATGTGTGGCTACATTATCCGATCTATATTCAGGTATGACATCGGCAATAGGCGCATTAAAAGGCCCTCTACATGGTGGCGCGAATGAACAAGTGATAAACATGTTGATGGAAATTCAAGAAGTCGACCAGGCAATTCCGTATATTAAAGAGAAGATAGCCAATAAAGAAAAGATTATGGGCATGGGTCATCGTGTTTATAAATCTGGCGATCCAAGAGCCAAGCATTTAAAGGACATGTCCAAAAAGCTAACAAGTAAAGTTGGCCAAGAAAAATGGTATCAAATGAGTGAAAAAATAGAATCTTATATTAAAGAGCATAAAGGTTTACCAGCAAATGTCGATTTTTATTCTGCATCAGTTTATCATAGTATGGGGATTAAACATGATCTTTTCACCCCTATTTTTGCAATGAGCAGAACCTCAGGATGGGTGGCCCATATGCTTGAGCAATACAGAAATAATCGTTTAATCCGACCGAGAGCTGAATATGTAGGTCCGACTGATCAATCTTACAAACCCATTCATGAACGCTAATCGTTAGCGTTTAATATATACTATTATTTAGGAGGAATAAACATGTCAAAAGGACAAAAAATTACAGTTGAAAATGGTGTTGTTCAAACACCAAACGAAGCAATTATACCGTTCATCGAAGGTGATGGAACTGGTGCAGATATTTGGGCAGCAGCTAAGCGTGTTTTAGAAGGGGCTGTCAAAAAAGCCTATAGCGGAGAAAAAGGCATTGTCTGGAAAGAAGTATTGGCTGGTGAGAAAGCCTATAACCAAACAGGTGAGTGGTTACCTGAAGAAACGTTGGAAGCTATTCGTGAATATAAAATCGCAATTAAGGGGCCTTTAACAACACCAATTGGTGGCGGTATTCGCTCGTTAAACGTTGCCTTACGTCAAAAGCTTGATTTATTTACTTGCCTCAGACCTGTTCGTTATTTTGATGGTGTTCCTTCTCCTGTTAAACGACCAGAGGATACAGATATGGTGATCTTTAGAGAAAATACTGAGGACATTTATGCAGGAATTGAGTGGGAAAAAGGATCAGACGAGGTAAAGAAAGTCATTGATTTCTTAGAAAAAGAAATGGATGTAAAAAATATTCGCTTCCCTGAAACGTCAGGTATTGGTGTTAAGCCAATTTCTGAAGAAGGAACTAAACGTATTGTAAAAGCAGCGATCGACTATGCGATCAAAGAAGGTCGTAAAAGTGTCACGTTAGTCCATAAGGGTAATATTATGAAGTTTACTGAAGGTGCATTTAAAAATTGGGGCTATGAGCTTGCTGAAAAAGAATATGGTGATAAAGTCTTTACTTGGAAAGAGTATGATGAGATCGTAGAAAAAGAAGGACGTGACGCGGCGAATAAAGCACAAGATGAAGCTGAAAAAGCGGGTAGAATTATTGTAAAAGATGCGATTGCTGATATCTTCTTACAACAAATATTAACGCGCCCGAAAGAGTTTGATGTTGTCGCTACGATGAACCTTAACGGTGACTATGTTTCAGATGCCCTTGCAGCACAAGTAGGCGGTATTGGAATTGCACCAGGTGCAAACATCAACTATGAAACAGGTCATGCCATTTTTGAAGCAACGCATGGTACAGCTCCAAAATACGCAGGGTTAGATAAAGTGAACCCTTCATCAGTTATCCTTTCTGGTGTTCTAATGCTTGAACACTTAGGATGGAACGAAGCAGCGGATCTCATTACGAAGTCAATGGATAAAACGATTGGTTCTAAAGTTGTAACGTATGACTTTGCACGATTAATGGATGGTGCGACTGAAGTTAAGACAAGCGAATTTGCTGATGCATTAATTGAAAATATGGACGCTTAAACAAAATAGATTCACCAAAACCCACCTTTTATATGTAATGTAATTACCATTACTTTTATAAAAGGTGGGTTTTATATGTTTAATCAAAACGACTTTGTATACATAATCTTATCGATTATTTACATAATATTAATATTGTAAACAAAATTTTACTTATTAATTGTATAAGATCAATTCACTTTCAATTTTCAAACGTGTATGATGAAAGTACGAGAGATGAGAGGGGGACGTGTATTTATGGCAGAGAAAATTTTAATAGTAGATGATGAAGAATCAATTGTGACATTACTAGAATACACGATTCAAAAAGCAGGTTTTCAGACAGAAGTGGCCTACGATGGCATTGAAGCGATCCGAAAGGCGACAACAGAGAGCTATGACTTTATAGTATTAGACTTAATGCTTCCGGGTGTTGAAGGTACAGAAGTTTGCAAACGACTTAGACAGCATAAAGTTGATACGCCCATTTTAATGTTAACAGCTAAAGATGAAGAAATTGATAAAATATTAGGCTTAGAACTTGGAGCTGACGATTATTTAACAAAACCGTTCAGTCCTAAAGAAGTGGTCGCAAGAATTAAAGCCATTATGAGACGAGCGAGAAAGCAAGAAGAATCAACAGATGTTGTGTTGACGGTTGGGTCGCTTGTGATTTATCCAGAGCAGTATGAAGCGACGATTAATGATGAACAACTTAGTTTTACGAGAAAAGAATTTGAACTTTTGCTATATCTAGCACGTCATGAAGGAAAAGTATTATCAAGAGATCAGCTTTTAAGTTCTGTGTGGAATTATGATTTTACCGGTGATACACGTATTGTAGACGTACATGTTAGTCATTTACGTGAAAAAATCGAACCCGACACGAAACAGCCGATTTACATTAAAACGGTAAGAGGTTTAGGGTATAAAATGGAGGATCCATATAAATGATGCGACATCCAAATCGAATGTTTATTCTATATGGCGTCGTGACTTTTATTCTATTTATAATCATGACCCTTATGATCGTGCCACTGACAACGGCTGGTGACCAAGTCATTGCGACGCTTGTTTTATTAGGAGCATTTGCTGTTCACCTTGTTTTGTATTATCAAGTCTACTTAAATTATATACGACCTGTTCAGATGACAAATCGTATTATCGATGAACTGGTCAAAGGCAATTATCGAGTGAATGCAAATGAATCTTTTCACCAAGATACGGGTCACCTTGCTTATTCAGTTAACCGTTTAGCCAGACATCTACAAAGCTTAAATCGGCAGGAAAAAATGCATTCCCGTCAGTTAAGAACCGTCATTGATAACATGGAAAGTGGTATCATGTTAATTGATTTTAAAGGTTATGTTGATTTAGTAAATCGAAAATTTGTTGATCTATTTGGCAAAACGGAATCAAGTTATCATAATCAAATTTATTATGATGTGATGAAGCAAAAGAATGTATATCAAGTTGTGCAAGAAGCGTTTTTATATGAACAAACTGTCAAAGATTCCATCATTGTATCAAAAGATGGATATAAGAATTATATTGAAATTGTTGGTGCACCATTCTTTAATGAAAGTGATGATATTAGAGGCGTTGTGCTTGTTTTTCATGATATTACTGATTTAAAAAAAGTAGAAGAGATGCGAAAAGATTTTGTAGCCAATGTGTCTCATGAGCTAAAAACACCAATGACATCGATCAAAGGTTTTGCGGAAACATTAATAGAAGATGATCAATTAGATCAATCGGTACGTCATCACTTCTTGTCAATTATTTATAATGAGAGTACAAGACTACAAACGTTAATTGATGATTTACTAGAGTTATCTAAGATAGAAAAGGAAGGTTTTCAATTAACGCGATTGCCTGTTGATATACACGCATTGATTAATAGTTGTTTAACCATAATTGAACCAATAGCGGAGAAAAAACAAATTAAGGTGATCAGTCGATTGGACAAAAAGGTGACCATTCATGTTGATCACGATCGATTAAAACAAGTTATTTTAAATTTATTGTTTAATGCTGTTAGCTACACTCCAGAAAATGGTGAGATTGTTATTGATGTGACGAATCAAGATCACTGGTTTAACCTTAGTATACAAGATAATGGTATTGGTATTCCAAATGATTTAAAAAATCGAATTTTTGAGCGTTTTTATCGTGTTGATAAGGCGAGAAGCCGAGAGACAGGTGGAACAGGACTTGGTTTAGCAATTGTTAAGCATATTGTCGAAGCACATGGTGGCTTTATTGAAGTTGAAAGTGAATTGAATAAAGGATCCACCTTTACGGTATCGATTCCTGATTAATAAAACGAGTGTTCAACACTCGTTTTATTTTTTTTAAATCGCTGCAAAACATGGTAAGATGTGTTTAGGTAATGATGAAAAGGAGAATTAAGATGGAATCTAAACAAAAATTAGTTTTAATTGATGGCAATAGTATTTTGTATCGTGCTTTTTTTGCTCTTCCTTTGTTAAGTAATGATAAAGGAGTTTATACGAATGCCGTCTTTGGTTTTACAAAAATGTTACTTAAAGTACTTGAAGATGAAAATCCAACACACGTGCTCGTTGCGTTTGATGCAGGTAAAACAACATTCAGACATAAGACATACAAAGAATATAAAGGTGGACGTCAGAAAACGCCACCAGAATTATCAGAACAATTTAATTTAGTTCGTGAACTATTAGATGAAAGTTCAGTAAAACATTATGAACTTGATCAGTATGAAGCGGATGATATTATTGGAACATTAGCGAATAAAGCATCCCAGCAGAATATAGATGTTCAAGTGATTACAGGCGATAAAGATATGTTGCAATTAGTGTCAGATAATGTGAATGTTCAAATTACGAAGAAAGGTCTTAGTGAAATTGATGTGTATACACCTGAGTTCTTACGTGAAACGTTCACATTAGATCCGGATCAAATCATTGACATGAAGGCGTTAATGGGAGATAACTCAGATAACATTCCAGGTGTCGCTGGTGTTGGTGAGAAGACGGCTATTAAATTATTAAATCAATTTAAATCACTAGATGGCATTTACGAACAGCTTGATGACGTTAGTGGGAAAAAGCTAAAAGAAAAACTAAAAGATAATAAAGAGCTGGCCTATATGTCTCAACAATTAGTAACGATTAATCAAACATCACCTGTTGAAGTGACGCTCGATGATTTAGCTTACAACGGCTATGAGCCACAATCCCTGCAACAATTTTTCAAAAAAGTTGGCTTTAAGTCCTTACTTGATCAAGTGGGCGAAGAAGGAGACGACCAAGACCCAAAAGAGGAGTTAGAGTCGATCGAGGTGCACCACGTTAAAGATGTTCGAGATATAACCTTAAATTCACCATGTTCATTAGTGGTCGAAATGATTGAAGAAAACTATCATACAGCGCCTATACTCGGATTTGGTATTACGGTTGATCAATCAACGCATTATTTTATTCCAGAGGATATTGCATTAGCTTCTGATGTTTTTAAAAATTGGCTTCAAGACCCGAAACAAATAAAGTGGACATTTGATGCCAAAAAATTGACTGTTGCTCTTTTAAGACATGGTATACGCATCAAAGGTATAGGGTTTGATGCCTTACTAGCTTCATATTTAACGAACCCATCTGAGACAAACCACGATATTCCTGCGATGAGTCAACGATTAGGTTATTCTAACGTCTTATTTGATGAAGAAGTTTACGGTAAAGGAAAGAAACGTCAAATTCCAGAGGTTGATCAATTAGCTGAACATATCGTTCGAAAATCCAAAGCACTCTACACATTAAAAGATCAGATTGAAGTGGAGCTAAATGATAATGAGCAAGGTGAATTGTTATATGAATTAGAACTACCGCTGTCTGTTATTTTGGGTGAAATGGAAGCAACAGGTGTTTCTGTTGATCAAGATCAGTTAGAAAAGATGAAAAAAGATCTAAAAGTTCGATTAGAAGAAATTGAAGCGAAGATTTATGACTTGGCAGGTGAAGAATTTAACCTCAATTCTCCGAAACAGTTAGGGCCCATTCTTTTTGAAAAGTTAGAATTACCTGTTATTAAAAAAACAAAAACAGGCTATTCGACGTCCGCTGATATTTTAGAGAAGTTAAAAGATAAACACCCAATTATTCCAGAAATTTTGACGTATCGTCAGCTCGGAAAATTACAATCAACCTATATAGAAGGTTTATTAAAAGTCATCCATGATGACGGTAAAATCCATACCATGTTTAATCAAGCATTAACACAAACAGGACGTTTAAGTTCAACAGAACCAAACCTACAAAATATTCCGATTCGATTAGAAGAAGGCAAAAAAATTCGCAAAGCATTTATCCCCTCTGAAGAAGATTGGGTGATTTTTGCTGCTGACTATTCTCAAATTGAATTACGTGTTTTAGCACATATAGCCAAAGATGAAAAACTTTTAGCAGCTTTTAAAGATCAGCGAGATATTCACACACAAACAGCGATGGATGTATTCCATGTTGATGCAGAAGAAGTAAATGACCTGATGCGCAGGCAAGCAAAAGCGGTTAACTTTGGTATCGTATATGGAATTAGTGATTACGGTCTATCTCAAAACTTAAATATTTCAAGAAAAGAAGCAAAGGCATTTATTGATCGGTATTTTGATAGTTATCCAGGTGTTAAAGAGTATATGGATGATATTGTTCATCAAGCAAAACAGGATGGTTATGTCACTACATTAATGCAAAGACGTCGCTATCTTCCTGAAATTACGAGTCGAAATTTTAATCAAAGAAGTTTTGCCGAACGAACGGCGATGAATACACCTATTCAAGGAAGCGCGGCTGATATTATTAAAAAAGCAATGATTGATTTAGATCATTATTTAAAAGAACATCAATTTAAAGCACGTCTCTTATTACAGGTACACGATGAGCTCATTTTAGAAGCACCGCAAGAAGAGCTGGAACAATTGAAAGAAGTGGTGCCAGAAATTATGTCGAACACAGTGGAATTATCTGTGCCACTTGATGTTGATTATGCATATGGTCATACGTGGTTTGATGCGAAATAGAAAGGTTGACAGTGATGCCAGAACTACCAGAAGTCGAAACGATTCGAAAAACATTAAAAGAATTAATCATCGGAGAGAGAATAAAAGAAGTAGAAATTCGTTATCCACAATTAATTAAACGTCCGGATGATGCCACACAATTCGGATTAAGTTTAAAAGGTGAAGAGTTAGTGGATATTAAACGTAAAGGTAAATTTCTTTTGTTTGAATTTGAACATTATACGCTTGTCTCTCATTTAAGAATGGAAGGAAAGTACGCCGTCTACTCAAGTGATGAGCGCTATGATAAACATACCCACGTCTTATTTCATTTTGAGAGCAACCGTACGCTTCATTACCGCGATGTGAGGAAGTTTGGCACGATGCATCTATTTAGAAAAGGTGAAGAATATAATCAAGTCCCACTTTTAAAAGTAGGACCTGATCCATTTGAAGAGGCGTATCAATTGACTCACATTGCCCCGCTGATTAAAAAAAGCCAGCGGGTTATTAAAAACATTTTACTTGACCAAACGGTTATTGCAGGATTGGGCAATATTTATGTTGATGAAACATTGTATCATGCATCGATTCACCCGATGCGTACAGGTGATTCTTTATCAGATGACGAAATAAAAACAGTTTTAGCTCAAGCAAAGTTAACACTAGAAGAAGCGGTTTTAAAAGGTGGCTCAACCATTCGAAGTTATGTTAACTCACAAGGTGAGATGGGTATGTTTCAACAGCAGTTATATGCATACAGTCAAGAAGGCCAACCTTGCAAGAGATGTGGCGATGAAATTGAAAAAACTAAGGTATCAAACCGAGGTACACATTTCTGTCCGACTTGCCAAAAATTATCGAGCTAATCGTATAAACACGTCATAGACTTCATCACATATACTACCTTACACAGTTATAAAGAAGAAGGTGTAAGGTATGTTACTCGATGGGTTTTCGATGCTTATACTGGCGATTGCTGTTAGTGTTGATAGTTTTATGGTCGCATTTGGTTACGGTTTGAAGAAATTGCATATCTCTTTTCAAGCGATGTGTGTGATTGCGATTAGTTCCGGTGTTTTATTTGGGGTATCAATGTTGTTAGGAAATGTTTTAACGGTCATGATGCCAAATGAATTACCTAAACAAATCGGTGCCATTATTCTAATAGGACTCGGTTGTTTTCACTTAGTGGACTGTATAAAAAATCCTAAAAATAACAAACCTAAAAAGCATGAGAATACGTGGATCCCTCATCAAATAATCGTGAGTGATCCGAATTTCATTGATCGTGACAAATCTGGAGATGTATCGGGGTTAGAAGTGTATATTTTAGGTTTTGCCCTTTCCATTGATGCGAGTGCAGCAGGTTTAGCATCGGCATTAACAGATATATCTTTAGCTGTTATTTTCGTTATTGGTTTGATGACACTAATATGCCTGTGGTTAGGTCTAAATTTAGGGCGTAAGTATGCATTTAAAAAACAAATGAGCGTTTTAGCTTTTATTCCAGGAATATTACTTATTTTATTAGGATTAAGTAGAGGATTATTTTAAATAAGAGAAGGTGTAATCATGACATTAGTAATCGGTTTAACTGGAAGTATCGCAACAGGGAAAAGCACGATATCAAAATTATTCAACCAACACTCCATTCCAGTCATCGATGCTGATGTGATTGCGCGACGTGTTGTTGAACCGAATCAACCTGCATATAAAAAAGTTGTCCGTGCCTTTGGTGAGAATATACTCGATGATGATTTGACAATTGATCGACCCAAATTAGCGAACGTTATTTTTCATGATCCGAATAAACGGCAGGAACTGGAGAGCATTGTACATCCTGAAATCATCGATCAATTAAAAAAAGAGCGAGATGCTTTGATCAAAGAAAATGTTCCTCTGATCGTATTAGATATACCACTTTTGTTTGAAAAAAAACTAGATGACTTAGTTGATATCGTATTGGTGGTGTATACTGAGAAATCGAAACAGTTGAAACGATTGATAGATCGAGATCACTTCTCAAAAGAAGAGGCACAAAAGCGAATTGATAGCCAAATCTCTATTGACAAAAAAGCTCAAAAAGCAGATGTCGTCATCGATAATTCAGCATCACTGGAGCAAACTAAACATCAATTTGATCGTTTATTGAATCAATGGCTAAATGGTAAGGGAAATGAATAGGATTACCCTTGAGATCGTTTTCTCATGTGAATCATGTTAAAATAATGTTAGACTAATAGAAGGTAAAAAAGTATTCATAAAAATAATGAGGTGTAATTATGGGGTTTAAACAAACGTGGAATAAGTTTTTTAATAATCATTCAGAATCAACAGAAAACCATTGGGATCCAAATTTAAGAACACGCTATTTTAAGACAACGAAAGATAAAGGTTTTGATAGTATTCTTGAACACTTCAATCGACGAAAAGATTGTGAAGTGAAAGCAAATTCTATTGAACATGGTGAAATTAGTTTAATGTATAAAGGAAAACGTAAAGCTTTTGTCGTGGTGACAGTTATTATGGTTAAACCATTTAGAACAGCTGTAGATTTTTCCGTAACGACAGAGGGAAGTTTGTTTGATTTAGGATTTAGTCATAACACAATTCCGAAGTTATTTAAGAGTTTGGAACAAGACCTGACACCAATTGACCGACCAAATGAGTAAATTAATAGTTTATAGATGGGAATGAATAGATATGCGTTGTCCAAATTGTCATGCCAAACATACACGAGTACTCGACTCACGTCCCATTGAAGAAGGTGAGGCTATTCGCAGGCGAAGAGAATGTGAATCCTGTCAATACCGATTCACAACTTTTGAGCGTGTTGAAGAAATGCCACTCATTGTGGTTAAAAAAGAAGGCATTAGAGAAGCATTTAGTCGAGAAAAATTGATCCGAGGATTAATAAAAGCTTGTGAAAAAAGACCGGTTGCTTTAGAACAACTTGAACAATTAGCAGTGGACGTAGAAAGTAAATTAAGAGATCAAGCTGCATCTGAAGTTAAAAGTGAAGATGTTGGTGAGCTTGTCATGGATGGATTAGCAAAAATTGATGATGTAGCATATGTCCGTTTTGCTTCTGTGTATAGACAATTTAAAGATATAAATGTATTTTTAGATGAGTTAAAAGATTTAATTCAGCAATCCGATAAATCAGAAGAATGAGTCATATGTGACTCATTCTTTAACTATTTCATTTGGAATTTTCGTGCGAAAGGAGATCACTATGCATCAATCGATTGGTAAAATATTACCTTCTGATGGCTTCTTAGTTCAAGAGAGCCCCCCTTTAACATATGAGCATTATCAAGCGCTTTATCAGCTTTATCAACCCATTATAGGTGCTAAAAGTGTTGCGGTTTACATGACATTAAATACACAAGTACTTCATACAAAAACAAGAACGCATCATCACCTCATGCAAACGATGAACCTTTCGCTTGATGAATGGTATGATGCACGTATTAAATGCGAAGCGATTGGCTTGATCCAAACTTATAAAGAAAAGAATGCTGATGTTGATCTATATTATTATCGTCTGCTTAAACCGTCTACAGCATTTGAATTTCTTCAAGATGATTTGTTAAGTCAAATGCTCTATCATCACGTTGGACAGCCGAAATATCAGGAACTATTAGAAAGAATTGAGCAAACTAAAAATTTATCATTGGATCAAAAAGACGATATTACAAAACCATTCACTGATATATTTTCCGTTGTTGATCCTATTTCTGTTCCAAAACCTAGTGCAGACTCAAATGAATCAACATCCTCAATTGATATCGATGTCTCAATTGATTGGGACTGGCTGAAGAAAGTTTTAGAAGATCGCATGCTTCCTTCTGATATCATTTTTAGTCAAGAAAATAATACGTTAATTAAACAAATGACGGCTTTATATCGTTTAGATACAAACCAGCTTGAAAAAGCACTACAATGGGCAATTGATGAAAATCATTCTCTTAACAGAACGGAATTTAAAACGGCTTGTCTAGATCTAACGACGATGTCTGAAGAGAGTCCTAAAGAAGTAAACAAAAGAGAAAAGATCAAAGATCGTTCATCTAGTAAAGAAAAGACAAAACAAGAGCGTTTTATCGATCAGATGGAAACGATCACGCCCAAAGAATTACTTGAAGATCTATCAAATGGTTCTCAAGCCTCAACACAAGATTTAAAGATGATTGCTTCTATTATGGAGCAACAAGGCTTAACGCCCGGTGTTATGAATGTTTTGATCCATTATGTAATGTTAAAAACAGATATGAAGTTAACGAAATCTTATTTAGAAAAGATTGCAAGTCATTGGTCTAGAAAGAATGTGAAAACAGTCCACCAGGCGATGACGCTTGCGAAGTCTGAGCATAAAAAGTATCAACAATGGACGCATCAACCGAAAAAGTCATATTACAACTCTAAAGCCAAAAAAGAAGTGGTTCCTGAATGGTTTAAAAATCAAAAAACGAACTCAGCAAAACAATCAAAACAAACAGACGACTCGAGTCAAGATGTCACTGATTTATTAAAATCCTTTGAAGAGCAAAAGACGCAAAAATAAAGGAGAATGACAATGGAATCCATACGAGCATCTTTGAAGAAATGGATGAATGAACGACAATCATTCCAAGAAGCTTATCAACAGATGAGAGAAGAACTATTAAATGACCCTGATATTCAATCAGTTATTCAAGCGCACCCTAAACTTGATCAAAAGGCTGTTGACCGTCAATTGATTAAATTATATGAATACTACTCACAAAATAAAGATTGTTCGAATTGTTCAGAACGTGGTGGGGGTTGTGCTGAGAATATTCTTCCAGGTTATAAGCCTGTCCTCGAGGTTGAAGGAACAACAATCCATTTAAGCTACGTGAAATGTAAGTATACAGAAATTAAGGAACAACAGATGAAGCGTACAAATTTAATAAAGAGTTTGTATATGCCTAAGGAAATATTGGAGGCGTCTATATCAACAATTGATGCTGCAGATCCTGACCGACATAACGCTATTAAAACGATTGTTAACTATTTAAAATCGATTCATGATGAAATACCCAAAAAGGGTTTTTATATCCATGGGCCATTTGGTGTCGGTAAAACTTATTTTTTAGGTGCGATTGCTAATGAGTTCGCAGATAAAAACATTGAATCCATGCTTATTTACATGCCTGAACTTGTTCGGGAAATAAAAGGATCATTCAAAGATGATTCAGTTGGTGAGAAAATCGATCGTTTTAAAAAAGTACAAGCCTTGATGATTGATGATATAGGAGCGGAATCACTGTCTTCTTGGTTTAGAGATGAAGTGTTAGGCTCAATTTTACAATATCGTATGATGGAAGGCTTACCTACTTTCTTTACTTCTAATTATTCTTTAGATCAACTTGAGCATCACTTATCAACAACAACGAAAGGCGATGTTGAGCAGTTGAAGGCTGGACGTATTATCGAACGAATTCAACAAGTAAGTGAGCCAATTGAAATTAACGCGGCTAATCGACGATAAAAGTTTTACACAATTTTGACCATTAAGTATGACCCTCTGCCATACAATGTATTAAAAAGGTTTGGTAAGGGGGCGGGATAATGGTTGAACTTCAATTTGAAACGAAAGACTCATCTCACCGCATGTATCAGCTATTAACAAAACGAATGCTTACCATTTCATCTGTGAAGTTACCTAAATTGACTATTCCAAATGAATATGAGCAACCTTTATACGATGCATGTGTTGAACTTTTTTATTTAGATTGTTTAATGCCTTTAATGGTTGATCGACTCACTTCGAACTATCATTATGATGTAGAAAAAGATTTGCGTATGGTCAATCAAATTATGCGTTTTATTTCTAGATTGTTATTGACCGATAACTTTATAAAAAGTCCATCCCTTTATGATTATAGAAGGCTAATTATAAAGCACTTTTGTTCCTCCAAAATAAACAACATGATTATGTATGCTCAGACGTGTGATGCGTTTTTCTATCGATTTGAATGGTTAATAGATGATATTATTGCCCGGGCAATAGATGAAATTAAATTAGATGAGACATATGCGGAATTTTTGCTATCGAGTCAAAAATTTTTAAAACATAAAGAAAAAGGCCCTTCAGTAACGATTCAGGCCGTGAACGGCAAAACGATTTGTTATCAAATGGGCGGTCTAACATCTGTTTCTTATGTGAAAAAAGAAGATTTATTGGCGCTACCAATAAATCTACAATGCATTGCGTATGATTTTCCAGTATTAGCATTTTTGATTCATAAAAACCCAGCTTTTATTTCATTTCCCGTCTCAATTGAAAACAAGAATTTTATTCGTTTTTTAAAACGCTTGTATGGCAATCGTATTTGTATATCGGCCGTATAAATAGATCTTGATTTTTTGCTTTGCTTAAGATATAATGCTATCCATATTCAATATTAAAAGTGTTGATGAGGACACGATCTTAGATCAATGTTCAAAAGAGAGGAAAGTGTTGGTGAAATCTTTCCGTTCAATTGTCTAATGATTACCACCTCTGAACTCTATATCTGAACTGATATTCAGATAAGATATAGCGTCTTTCTACGTTACAGAAAATGAGCCAAACATGTAGAGTGTTTGGGAATCTAAGGTGGAACCACGAGCTAACGCTTGTCCTTTTGCGAAAATGCAGAAGGATGAGCGTTTTTATATGGTTGTCAATAAGATTAATGAAGGAGTGGATGAATGTGTCAAATGAAGTGATGATTACATTTCCGGATGGAGCGAGTAAACCGTTTCCTGAAGGTGTAACAGGTGAAGAAATTGCCCAATCAATTTCACCGGGGTTAAAAAAGCAAGCTTTAGCAATTACGTTGGACGATGTTTATTATGATTTGCGCACGCCGTTAAAACAGGGTGGTTCAATTGCGATCATTACAACAAAACAACAAGAAGGTTTAGAGATCTTGCGACACTCAACAGCCCACATTATGGCTCAGGCAATCAAAAGGTTATATGGTGAGGGTGTTAATCTAGGTGTTGGTCCGACGATTGAAGATGGGTTTTATTATGATATCGATATGGATGAGACATTAACGCCAGAAGACCTACCTAAGATTGAAAAAGAAATGAAACAAATCGTAGATGAAAATTTAGAGTTTAAACGTATAGAAGTCACACGTGATGAAGCTAAGGAACGTTATCAAGCGATTGGTGATGACTTAAAACTTGAATTACTCGAAGCCATTCCAGAAGATGAAACGGTAACGATTTATGAACAAGGTGAATTCTTCGATTTATGCCGTGGTGTTCACATTCCATCGACGAGCAAAGTAAAAGTATTCAAGCTACTTAATATATCAGGTGCTTACTGGCGCGGTGATAGCAATAACAAAATGCTTCAACGTATTTATGGAACAGCTTTTGCAAAGCAATCAGAACTTGATGAATACCTTAGATTAAGAGAAGAAGCAAAAGAACGTGATCATCGAAAATTAGGTAAAGAACTTGGTATTTTCACCGTTTCTCAAAAAGTAGGTCAAGGATTGCCGTTGTGGCTTCCTAAAGGTGCAACGATTCGTCGAACAATTGAACGTTATATTGTTGATTTAGAGGAACGCCTAGGTTATGACCATGTTTATACACCTGTACTTGGAAATGTTGAGTTATATAAGACAAGTGGACACTGGGATCATTATAAAGATGATATGTTTCCAACGTTAGAGATGGATAATGAAGATCTCGTTTTACGTCCAATGAATTGCCCGCATCATATGATGGTATATAAAAACCAAAAATATAGCTATCGTCACCTCCCTGTTCGGCTTGCCGAACTTGGAACGATGCATCGACATGAAATGTCAGGTGCGCTTGCCGGTTTGCAACGTGTTCGAGCAATGACGCTAAATGACGCACACATTTTTGCTAGACCCGATCAACTGAAAGAAGAATTTATCCGCGTTGTTGAGATGGTTCAAAATGTTTATCAAGATTTCGGTATAGATGATTATTACTTCCGACTCTCTTATCGCGATCCTGAAGATAAATCAAAATATGTTGATAATGATGAGATGTGGGAAAAAGCGCAAGCCATGTTAAAAGAAACAATGGAAGATATGGAACTTGATTATGTTGAAGCAACAGGCGAAGCAGCATTTTACGGCCCTAAACTAGATGTGCAAGTTAAAACAGCGCTAGGAAAAGACGAAACATTATCAACGGTCCAACTTGACTTCCATTTACCGGAACGGTTTGATTTAAGTTATGTAGGAGAAGATGGTCAAGATCATCGTCCAGTTGTTATTCACCGTGGTGTTGTTTCAACTATGGAACGATTTGTGGCATTTCTTATCGAAGAGTATAAAGGAGCTTTCCCGACATGGTTAGCGCCTGTTCAAGCCCGAATCATTCCTGTTTCTACTGATGTTCATTTAGATTATGCGAAAAAAGTAGAAGACCAGTTGCGCTTGAACGGTGTTCGAGTGGAACTTGATCACAGAGATGAAAAGATCGGTTATAAAATTCGTGAAGCGCAAACAGAAAAGATACCATTTGCAATTGTTGTGGGCGATAAAGAGATGGAAACAAACTCAGTTAACATACGTCGCTACAGTGAGCAAAATTCAGAAACAGTGGAACTTGACGCTTACATTGATCTCATTAAAAATGAAATCAATCAACGTGTGATGAGATAATCACAACTAGATAAAGATTTTAATTTGATTTGACAACCTAAAGTCCTCATGGTATTATAGTTTAAGTGAAATTGAATATGATCTATTGACAAGTAGAGGCACCCGCTTCTCGCCTGTATGACACATTTAAATGTAGTTGCCAGGTTCAAACGATTCTGAATTAAACAGGATATGTGTGGGTGCAGTGTGCACTCACACTTTTTTATTTATAAGGTTATGATTTAAAGGTTGATATTCACACTTATAAGTAGACTTGTCAATTGACCGTAATGGTTTAGTTGCTGCTTTTTTCAACTCTTAAGCAGCAGGTCATGATTCATGCGCTTTTATAAAACACGGAGGTGGATGATTATTAGCAAAGATATGAATGTCAATGAGAAGATTCGTGCACGTGAAGTACGACTAATTGATTCGAACGGAGACCAATTAGGTGTTAAATCTCGTCAGGAAGCTTTGGATATTGCCGCAACACGAAACTTAGATTTAGTTTTAGTTGCACCGAATGCAAAACCGCCTGTATGTCGTATTATGGATTACGGAAAATACCGCTTTGAACAACAAAAGAAAGAAAAAGAAGCGCGTAAAAAGCAAAAAACAATTAATGTTAAAGAAGTGCGTCTAAGCCCAGGAATTGAAGAGCATGACTTTAATACAAAATTGCGTAATGCCCGTAAGTTCTTAGACAAAGGTGACAAAGTGAAAGTATCGATCCGTTTCCGCGGACGTGCTATTACACACAAAGACCTCGGTCGTAAAGTTTTAGAGCAAATGGCTGATGCATGTAAAGATGTATCAACTGTTGAGCAAAAACCTAAAATGGAAGGTCGCAGCATGTTCTTAATGCTTGCACCTGTTAATGAAAAAAACTAGTTAGCATTTAATGCTTTAAGGAGGAACCACTTATGCCAAAAATGAAGACACATAAAGGCACACAAAAACGTTTCAAGAGAACAGCAACAGGAAAGCTTAAACGCTCTCACGCGTACACAAGCCACATGTTCGCTAATAAATCACAAAAGCAAAAACGTAAACTACGTAAAAGTGCAGTTGTTTCTGCAGGCGATCAAAAACGTATCGATCAAATGATACCAAGATAATTAAACTAAAGATATTTTCGGTTACACATATAGGAGGGAATTATTATGGCACGTGTTAAAGGTGGAACAGTTACACGCAAGCGTCGTAAACGCATATTAAAATTAGCAAAAGGTTATTATGGTTCAAAACATTCGTTATTTAAAGTAGCGAAACAACAAGTATGGAAATCAGGTCAGTATGCATACCGTGACCGTAAACAGAAAAAACGTGACTTCCGTAAATTATGGATTTCTCGTATTAACGCAGCAGCGCGTTTAAATGATTTATCATATAGCCGTTTAATGCACGGTCTAAAATTAGCGGGTATTGAAGTTAACCGTAAAATGCTAGCAGAACTTGCTATTTCAGATGAAAAAGCATTTGCACAAATAGCAGACCAAGCTAAAGCTGCATTGAATAAATAATCTAGAATAATAAGTTAAAAAGGGGTTGTTTCTTATCTAGAAACAACCCCTTTAAAGTAGGCACTTATTGTATTGTTTGTTACAATGGCACAGTAGAAATAAGAGGGGTTGTAAATATGTCGCTTCAGTTGGTGACCTATCTCATTGTCGTTAACGTTATCGGTTTATGGATAATGAAGACAGACAAAAAAAGAGCAGCAAAAAGACAATGGAGACTATCTGAGAAAAGCATTTGGTCTATTAGTTTGGTTGGAGGGGCTTTTGGTGTATTTTGTGGCATGAAACTTTTTCGCCACAAAACGAAACATGCCACTTTTCGTTTCGGGATACCAGCATTAATCATTCTACAACTCGTATTGTTAACTAAAATGGGTGGGTTTCTATAATCATATTCCATTCTCTAATTTCATAAATTAAAAGGACTCAGAAAGGAGGCGAATTGGCATGGAAGAAATTGAAGGTTATATCCAGTTAGTACGTGAATCACATATTTTAATAGCACCACTTTTGTTTGTTTTATTACACGTCATTCGTCCCATTTTATTTATTCCTGTAGTTCTTATCTTTATTGCGGGTGGTTTGATTTTTGGCATTGTACCTGGCATTGTGTTGTCGATTATAGGTGTTGTTTTATCAAGTGCGACCTTTTACCAATTAACGCGTATGTTACCGGGTTTTACAAATCGATTATTGCGTATGAAAAGCAAAATGTTCGGTAAAGATGCTCATATGCAAACAGGTCAAATTGCAATTTTAAGATTAATCCCCTTTATTCATTATCATTTGTTATCGTTTTTAATCTATGAATCTTCTCCTGATTTTAAAACGTATATAGAATCGTCATTTTATTCGGCAATACCAAGTGCTATTGTCTATACTGCGATCGGGCAGTCAATTACAAATTTTTCGCCGATTTTAACATTTGGGCTAGTGATCGGGCTGATTCCATTGTTCTTTGTTTTTGGTAAAAAGAACAATCAAATCACTGTCCGTGAGTTCACGAGATAAAAGGAGAATATATATGCAATGGGAAAAGCTATTCGATATGCAACAAAAATTAGATCAGTACATTCAGTCTAATCATAACGTTTCAAGTGAAGAAATATTTGATCACAAAATATTGGCATTGTTTGTGGAGTTAGGAGAACTAGCTAACGAAACGCGAACGTTTAAATTTTGGAGTGTGAAAGAAGCTTCTTCTAAATCTGTTTTGTTAGAAGAGTTTGTAGATAACATTCATTTTCTTTTGTCTCTAGGTTTAGACGATGGACATAAGCCAGCATCGATTGATCATATGCCATATGAAGGTGATTTAACGGGTTTATTCAATCAGTTGTATCGAGCGATCGATTACTACCGAGATGACCGGTCAATCGCAAGCTATTTGACTGTATTCGGGCTTTATTTAACACTAGGCGATCAGTTAGGATTTTCAGACCAATCTATACAACAAGCTTATATTGATAAAAATGAAGTGAATTACAAGCGTCAAGACGAAAATTATTAGAACAATTCATTTGTTTCGTTACTTAGAAAAAGATATAATTGATAAAGAAAGGAAGGCGATTACATAATGAGTGATACACTTAAATTATTTAAAGATTTAACAGAAGCAAATGGTATTTCAGGTAATGAACGAGAAGCACGAGCAGTGATGAAAAAGCATATCGAACCCTATGCAACATCTGTTTATACAGATCATTTAGGCAGTTTAATCGCTGAGAAAGTTGGACAAAAAGAAGGGCCTAAAGTTATGGTTGCGGGTCATTTAGATGAAATTGGTTTAATGGTAACTCGAATTGATGACAATGGCTTTTTATACTTCCAAACTATTGGGGGCTGGTGGAATCAAGTAATGCTAGCTCAACGTGTAACCGTGATGACGAGTGAAGAAAACTTAGTAGGAATTATCGGATCTAAACCACCTCATATTATGACAGCAGAGGCACGTAAAAAACCTTACGAAATCAAAGATATGTTTATCGATATCGGTGCAACGTCTAAAGAAGAGGCAGAATCTTTCGGTGTTAAACCAGGTGATTCCGTCGTTCCATATTTTGAATTTCAGTCGATGAAAAATGAGAAGTTATTATTAGCTAAAGCATGGGATAACCGAATCGGTTGTGCGATTGCAGTAGAAGTTCTAAAACAATTACAAGATGTTGAGCATCCTAACACGGTTTATGGTGTGGGAACTGTTCAAGAAGAAGTTGGTTTAAGAGGTGCTAAAACAGCTGCTAATTCAATAAATCCAGATATTGGTTTTGCGGTTGATACAGGTATAGCAGGTGATACACCGGGTATTACTGCGAATGAAGCGGATAGTAAAATTGGTGAGGGTCCTCAAATCATCATTTATGATGCCTCTATGATTTCGCACAAAGGCTTAAGAGATTTTGTCATTAAGACAGCTGAAGACAATGATATACCTTATCAATTTGCGACACTTGCTGCCGGTGGAACGGATAGTGGTTCAATTCATTTAACATCTAATGGCGTTCCAACCCTTTCAATCGGTATTGCGACGCGTTACATTCATTCACACGCTGGTATTATTCATCGTGATGATTTTGATCATACAGTAAAACTTATGGTAGAAATCATTAAAGGATTAGACCAAGAACAAGTAAAGCAGATTACGTTTGATTAACTGATTTAAAAAAGATGTTCACTCAAATTTTGAGTGAACATCTTTTTAGTTATTTTTCATCTTTTTTCTTGTCTTTCTTATTTGCCTTTTTCTTTGGTTTTTTATCTTTAGTTGAATTCATTTCTTCTTGTTCTTCTGTTAGAACTTCAGAAACAGCATCGACTAATGCATCATCATGGACAGCAGATGAAATGACTTCTGTGATGACGTGGTCATCCGCTACTTTTTTAAGTTCCTGACTAACACTTTGCTCGATTTCATACTCTTGTTTTAGTCCCATATTTAACGAATAGATCATAATCAATAGAATGATCGCAAACGGAAGCCCTGTAATGATTGAAGCTGTTTGTAAAGCGGTTAGTCCACCACCTACAAGTAATGTTGCAGCGACAACACCTTCCATAACAGCCCAGAAAATCCGCTGAGGTACAGGTGAATCAAGTTTACCACCAGACGTTAAGTGATCGACAACGAGTGAACCAGAGTCTGACGAGGTAACGAAAAAGATCGTTACAAGAATAATGGCAATGAATGATAAGACACTTGATATTGGTAGATTATCCACCATCGCAAATAAGGCAAGAGACTCATCTTGTGCGACAAACCCAGCAATATCTCCAATGCCATTTACTTCTTGGAAAATGGCTGTGCCTCCGAATACTGACATCCATAAAAATGAAATAATTGTAGGAATAAGTACAACACCAAAAATAAATTCTCTTACAGTACGTCCTTTAGACACACGCGCAATAAACATACCAACGAATGGAGACCAAGAAATCCACCATGCCCAGTAGAACACGGTCCATCCACCTTGCCAATCGGTAGCTCGGAACGTTTCGGCCCATAAACTCATTTCCATGAAATTTGCAATGTAAAAACCAATGTTTTGTGTGAAACCGCTTAAAACGTAAACGGTAGGTCCAGCGATCATCACAAAAACTAAAAAGACTCCTGCCAAGATCATGTTAATTTCACTTAATCGTTTAACACCACCATCAAGCCCCATAATGACAGAAATCGTTGCAAAACCAGTAATAATTGCAATAAGTGTCACTTGAACACCGACACTAATATCGATATCGAATAAATGGTTAAGTCCTGCATTCACTTGAGAAACTCCGAGCCCAAGTGATGTCGCGAGTCCTGTCAAGGTTGCTAAGACAGATAGAATATCGATCAGGTTTCCCCAAAATCCATAAATTTTATTACCGATGAGTGGATAGAACAACGATCGAATCGTGAGTGGTAAGCCTTTGTTGTATGAGAAAAAGGCTAGACCTAAACCGACTATTGCGTAAATCGCCCAAGGATGAATACCCCAATGGAAAAATGTATTAGCCATAGCGGCCTGAGCTGCATGAGCTGAATACGGTTCACTTCCAAACATCGGTGATGGAGAATCAAGGTGCATAATAGGCTCAGCAACACTCCAGAATAAAAGCCCAATCCCCATACCAGCACTTAAAAGCATGGCATACCATGCAAAAGTTGAAAACTCAGGAATAGCTCCTTTACCACCAATCACAATCTTACCGTAACGGCCAAATGCAAAATAAATTCCGGCTACTATAAAGATATTGGCAACAAAGATCATAAACCAACCTGTTTGGGTTGTTATGTATTCCAATGTATTTTCAAATAATGTCTCTGCTTGGCTTGGGAATAGTAGAGTAAGTGATATAAAAGCAATTAAAATTACAGATGAAATAATCGTAACTTGAGGATGAATATCAAAGCCAAATCCTTGCCAATTATTCTCTCCAACCTCTTCTTTACCTTCTTCATCAAAAAGTGAAACAGTCGGGATGATCTGTAACCCTTTAAATGGCTTGCGATTTTTGATCGCTCTTTTACGTGCTTCTGCTTCTGCCTTTTTTAGTTTTTTCTCAAGCCTTCGTTGAGATTCTAATTCTTCACGTGTTTGTTTATCCATGTAATCAACCTTTTTCTATTATTTTTGTCTTCTAAATTATACTAGCTTCATGGTCTATATTCAATTGTATAAACGACAAAAAAGCCAAGATCCCGATAAGATCTTAGCTTTTATGCCTGATAAGAAGATAACACTTTCTTAACATAGTTTTGTGTCTCATTAAAAGGTGGAATGCCACCGTGTCGATCGACATTGCCAGGTCCAGCATTATAAGCAGCTAAGGCAAGCGTCGTGTCTTGATCGTAACGATCTAACATTTGTTTTAAATATCTTGTACCACCAAAGATATTTTCTTGAGGATCAAAAGAATTAGTGACACCTAATCCTCGAGCAGTTTCGGGCATAAGTTGCATCAATCCTTCGGCACCAGCATGACTAACGGCATTGGGGTCAAAGTTTGATTCGGTTTCAATAACTGAACGAATTAATGAAGGATCGACGTTATATTCTTCGCTTGCCATATTGACGATCGAATCAATATCAGATGACATATTCATTTTCAAAGGTGAGGCATAGGCCTCAACTTGCTCAAATCCAGAAGGGCGACCTTCAACAATATCTCGAATACTCATCTCATTTGATGTTTGTGCTGATGAAGCTTTTTGCATCAACATTTCCAACATGGGATTGAACGATGATTGCATCTGCGATTGACTTTGGTCTGAACGTAATCCTCTGATCGCTTGTGTTTGCATCATTGATTGTAATTGATTAATATCCATCGTGTCATTTCCTTTCATATTAAACCATTATCATTAGTTTAAGCGAAAGGAAACGATTTGACAAGGTAAATTAACTCACTTGGACGGCGCCTTCAAGCTTTTCAAGTAAAGATTCTTTCTCAACAGGGGAAGAACTTTGCCATATCTGTTCAAACAAAACACCTAAACCTGGCAACATTTTCTCTTCACCGCTTGTAATCGCATCAACAATTGTTTCTTCTAAATCATCTTTTTTGTTATCTGATACATTTTTAAGAATTGCTTCTCGTAAATTCAAGTCCATACTCGATCACCTCAATTTAGATTTATAAAAATAGTTTGACCTAATCGATCAACAATATGTATGATAAAGCTAATAAAAGTTGAATAAAAGGATGTGCACAAGTGATTACGTCTGTGAAGAATGAAACAATTAAAAATTGGTCAAAGCTAAAAAAGAAAAAATATCGAGAAAAAATGCAACAATTTATTATTGAAGGAGATCATTTAATTGAAGAAGCGATCTCAAGTGGTTGGGAAATTGATGCGATTGTTGCAGTAGAGAATAAAACATTTGATCATTCTGATAACAGTTTGAAGGTTGTGCGTGTTACGGAACCAGTGATGCTTCATCTTTCTGAAACGAAGAGCCCACAAGGGATTTTAGCAATTGTCAAGATGAAGGCTTTTAATATAACAACGCAAAAGCGATTATTATTACTGGATGAAATTCAAGATCCAGGTAATTTAGGAACGATGATTCGAACAGCAGACGCTGCTGGATTTGATGCGGTTTTATTAGGGCGTGGAACAGTAGATGTCTATAATGATAAAACTATTCGTTCAACACAAGGGTCGTTGTTTCATTTGCCGATTCTTCCTGTTGATCTGTTAGAAGAAATACCACGCTTAAAAGCAGAAGGTGTTAATATTTTAGTATCAACGTTAGAACGAGCAAAAACGATAGATCAAGTTAATCCAACTGATAAAATGGGCTTAGTTGTAGGGAATGAAGGAAATGGTGTGAGTGATGCCATTTTAGAATTGGCTGATGAGCGGATTCATATCCCAATATACGGTCAAGCAGAATCGTTAAATGTGAGTGTAGCTGCAGGCATTATGATGTATGCCTTACAAATGAAATGATATAAATTTAATTAAAACAGAAAAAAAGTTGCATATTTAAACTTACTTTCCTATAATAAAACAAAGATGAATAGTTAAAAGCAATGAAAGAGCTAGTAAGCTTTTTAAATTTGATGAAAAAAAGGGATGCACTGCCACGACTGAAAGCATGCACATCAAAAAAAGCTGAAATTTCACTCTGGAGCTGGCGCTTGGACCTTGGATTAACAAGTAAAGGCGTACCGGATTGTTAATCCGTTATGAATGAATGAAGTGAGTAACTGACGCTGTCGTTACTAACAAGGGTGGTACCGCGAACAATAAGCCTCGTCCCTTTTTTTAGGGATAAGGCTTTTTTTATATGCTTTTTTATAGGCGCACATAAGAATAAGGAGGTAATCGAATGAAGGAAAAGTTAGAATCATTAAAACAAGAAGCTTTAGAACAAATTGATCAAGCCCAAACAGCCGATGATTTACAAAGCGTACGCGTATCTTATTTAGGAAAAAAAGGCCCGATTACAGAAGTATTAAGAGGTATGGGTAAATTACCAGCCGAGGAGCGTCCTGTTGTAGGTGAGCTTGCCAATAAAGTTAGACAAGTGATTGCTGAAGCGATTGATGAGAAAAAAGCTATCATTGAAGAGAAAGCAATTAATGAGCAATTAGAAAAAGAATCAATTGACGTGACGCTACCAGCCCGTCCTGTTCATGTTGGGGGTCCTCATTTATTAACGCGCATGATTTCAGAAATTGAGGACTTATTCATTGGTATGGGATTTGAAGTAAGAGAGGGTCCAGAAGTTGAGACCGATTATTATAATTTTGAAGCCCTTAATCTACCGAAAGATCACCCAGCACGCGATATGCAAGATTCATTCTATATTACAGAAGAATTGCTCATGCGTACGCATACATCACCTGTTCAGGCGCGTACGATGAATGCGTATAAAGGGAACAAGCCTGTGAAGATGATTTGCCCGGGTAAAGTGTATCGACGTGATACAGATGATGCGACCCACTCCCACCAATTCATGCAAGTGGAAGGGTTATATGTGGATAAAAATGTACGAATGAGTGATTTAAAAGGTGTTTTAAATCAGTTTGCCAAACAGTTCTTTGGCGAAGAGCGTGAGATTAGATTACGACCTAGTTTCTTCCCATTCACTGAACCTTCTGTTGAAATGGATATTTCATGTAAGGTATGCCAAGGCGAAGGATGTTCTGTATGTAAAAAGACCGGTTGGATTGAGATACTTGGTGGCGGAATGGTTCACCCACGAGTATTAGAAATGGCTGGATACGATCCTGAAATCTACAGTGGTTTCGCATTTGGAATGGGGCCAGAACGAATTGCGATGTTGAAGTATGGTATTGATGATATTCGTCACTTCTATACAAATGATCGCAGGTTCTTAAAACAATATCACCAAGCCTAAATAGAAGGAGGATAATTTATGCTAGTCTCACTGAATTGGTTAGAACAATATGTTAATTTAGGAAATGATACACCAGAAGCATTAGCTGAAAAAATAACAAAAACAGGAATTGAAGTCGATGCGATCCATCATGTTGCACAAAAGAGTGAAGGGGTCGTCGTTGGATATGTTGAAGACTGTTACGGGCATCCTAATGCAGATAAATTAAATGTATGTGACGTAAATGTCGGGGAAGAGTCGTTACAAATTGTTTGTGGAGCACCCAATGTTGCAAAAGGCCAAAAAGTTGCCGTTGCCTTACCAGGTGCTGTCTTACCAGGCAATTTTAAAATTAAGAAAACCAAATTAAGAGGCGTTGAATCAAACGGTATGATCTGTTCTCTTAATGAATTAGGAATTGAGGAAGCGTACCTTCCTAAAGGAAGTGAAGATGGGATTTTTGTTTTCCCAGATGATGTAGAAGTCGGTCAATCCATCACACAATACTTAAACTTAGATGATGTCATTTTAGAATTTGACTTAACGCCGAACCGATCAGATGCATTAAGTATGTTAGGCGTTGCTTATGAAGTCGCAGCTATATTAGATGAGGAAGTTAAACTCCCACTTATTGAACTCGATGAATCAAATGAAAAAGCAACTGACTATATAGATGTAGACGTACAGGCAAAAGAGGATAACCCATACTATGGTGCTTTTATGGTGAAAAATATAACGGTGAAACCTTCTCCATTATGGATGCGTAACTATTTAATGGCAGCTGGGATTCGCCCGATCAATAATGTAGTGGACATTACCAATTTTGTTCTACTTGAATATGGTCAACCGTTACATGCGTTTGACTATGATAAATTCAATGCAAAACAAGTTCTTGTAAGACGTGCCACAAAAGATGAAACGATAAATACATTGGACGACCAAGAGCGTGTGTTAAATGAAGAGCACCTCGTCATTACTAATGGTGAGAAACCGACTGCGATTGCAGGTGTTATGGGGGGAAGTGATTCTGAAGTTGATGAATCAACGACGACTGTTTTACTAGAAGCGGCGTACTTTGAACCTAAACGTGTTCGTAGAGCTGTGAAGGATCATCAACTAAGAAGTGAATCCAGTGCACGTTTTGAAAAAGGTGTCGATCCTAACCGTGTTAAAGAAGCAGGACAAAGAGCAGCAAGCCTACTTCAAACGTATGCAAATGGACAGGTGCTAGAGGGAGTTAGTGAATTTGACCAACTCGATCGTTCGCATAAACAGGTTGAATTTACAAGTGCTCGAGTGAATGCTCGTTTAGGGACGTCAATTTCTGATGATCAGATCGGTATTATTTTAGATAAATTAGGTTTTACGTACCAACAAGATGGTGAAAATTTTGTTGCAACGATTCCAACAAGAAGACAGGATATTGTCCGTTTTGAAGATATGTTGGAAGAAGTGGCTAGAATCTATGGCTACGATCAATTAGACTACACGTTACCACAGGGAGCGCAACAAGCAGGGGGGTTAACACAGAAACAATCGCTTAAACGATACGTGAAAAGCTATATGGAAGGTGCCGGTTTAATGGAGGCTATCACCTATTCATTAACGAGTGAAGCACGTAGTCAGCAATTAGTTTCACCAGAAGTCGCATCCGTACATCCAACACCTGTTCGTTTGTCGATGCCGATGAGTGAGGAACATAGTACACTTCGCTTAAGTGCACTACCTGAGATGTTAGCGACATTATCTTATAATAGTGCCCGTAAACAACAAGATTTAGGATTTTATGAACTGGGTAGTGTATTTGTTTCTAAGGAATTAAATGTGACGAAACAACCGGAAGAACAGACGCGTCTAGCAGCTGCTTTAACAGGACAATGGTTAACTCATGCTTGGCAACAGGAAGTGAAAAAAGTAGATTTCTTCTTAATTAAAGGTGTTCTTGAAGGTCTATTTGAGCGACTTGGGGTTAAAGCAACTTACAAACCGGTGCAAATGGATGGTATGCATCCAGGAAGAACAGCTCAGATCTACATTGATTCTGTTCCGGTTGGATTTGTTGGACAAATTCATCCACTCACACAAAAAGCGTATAACTTGAAAGAAACGTATGTTTTTGACATCGATTTTGATCATTTGGCGACAGTGTATGATGATGTACCAAGATTTGAAAAGATAGCGCGTTATCCTTCAATTTCACGTGATGTTGCTTTAGTTGTGGATGAATCCGTGACAGCCCATGATTTAATTGAAACGATTGAACAACATGCTGGTCATTTATTAAAATCTGTTCATGTCTTCGATCAATATCAAGGTGATAACTTAGAGGATGGGAAGAAATCTCTAGCCTTTAACTTGCTTTATCTAGATCCAGATCGAACATTAACAGATGATGAAGTTGAAGCTTCATATCAGGCGATTACAGAAGCAGTAGCCAAGGAACATCAAGCATCACTAAGAAGCTAAAACACAGACAAAAGCAGCACTTATTATAAATAAGTTGCTGCTTTTTCAGTGTTTTTAAAGTGTGTTTTGGCTACTTGATTTAAATAACTCTTTCCTCTTGATTTTATAACTTTTGAAGCGGCTAAGTCGACTTGTTTAGAAGCCCCTTTAGGTAAAGTGAACCCAACTTGTTTACTCAGTTTATCCATTTCTTTAACAAAACTTGCTCTGGCGATAATAGACGCTGTCGCCACACTAATCGCATGACTTTCAGCTTTAGTCATAAAGTAGGTGTTTTCAGGCATCGATTTTTGTTCGGATTTTAAGTGTTTTTCATAAACATGAGGCTCTGAAAATTGATCAATTAAAATGCCGTCTGGCTGAATCGGTTCCATTTTTTTTATGGTGTTTGTAATGGCTGTATGATGAAGCATTGTTTTCATCTTCCCCTGTGTCCAGCCTTTTTGATTTAATTGATTGTATTTAGAGTTGTGTAAAATAACTAGAGAATAAGGGATCTCCATTTGAATAATCCGTTTAGCGATCGATGCGATGGATCGATCTGTTAGGTTTTTAGAATCTTTTACACCAAGTTCTTTTAATAATTCGATTTGATCGGACTTTACGAAACATGCGCACACGGTGATCGGCCCAAAATAATCGCCTGTTCCGGCTTCATCGGATCCGATTATTGATTGGGTAAAAAGATCAGCAGGTGGATGATACGCATGTTTGTTAACTGCTTTTGTTTTATTAGGTTTTGATGTCACTTCGCCCCATTTATTCGCTTCACCATCTGGGTCACTCCCTTGAAATAATACTTTGCCAGATTGATAAGCCGTGATTTTGCAGTGAGGCAATTTGGCAGAAAAAATGGCAGAAGGAGGTGTTTTAACCATTTGGGATGAATAATGATGTTTCATTTTTTCGATGGTGTCTTTAGAAAGATTTAAAACAGATTGGCTCATAAGCGCTCCTTTACTAAAACGTGAATTAACCATATTATAGTATAGAAGTGAAACGATGACTAGAAACGTTTCCTAAATGGCACTGTTCATGTTAAGATAAGTACGAGGATTTGATAAAAGGGGGAATCTGCGTGTCCCAATCAAAAAAAACACGGACAACAGTTGATATATATGGTAAGAACTACACATTAATCGGTGAAGAAAATGTTCATCATATGAGAATGGTAGCCAGCATGGTGGATGAAAAGATGAGAGAAATCTATCAATCCAACAAAAGCTTAGACACAACTCGATTATCAGTTCTAACAGCGGTTAATGCTGTTAATGACTATGTGAAACTAAAAGAAGATTACGATGCGTTACTCAAAAAATTAGAACAGAAAGAGGATTAATATACTTATGTTAGACATCATCTTGTTAGCCCTTTTAGTTCTTGGTGTTTTCAGGGGACTTAAAAGAGGTTTTATTTTACAAATTTTTCATCTCGTTAGTTTTGTTATAGCATTTATCGTTGCTACACAATTTTATGATCGATTAGCTAGTCACATTGAAATGTTTATCCCGTATCCTAGAATCACAGGAGATGAGTGGGCATTTTTTAGTGATTCGTTTCAGTTAGAAAATGCGTATTATAATATGATTGCATTCGCACTTATATTTTTCGGTGTGAAAATTGCATTAAGTATTATCGCATCAATGCTTGACTTTATTGCTGAATTGCCATTCCTTAGTGCAATTAATGGCGTATTAGGTGCAGTATTTGGATTTGTTGAACAATATTTAGTTCTATTCCTTGTCATTTATATTGCTTCATTATTGCCTGTTTCACAAATACAATCAATATTAAACAATTCAAGCCTTGCCGGATTCATGATTGAACAAACACCCGTGTTATCTGAGCGAGTGATGACATTGTGGTTTGAACACATAATTAACGATTAAACCCTTGTTATTCTATTACAAGGGTTTTTCTATCATAATGAGGAGGTAGGCAGATGGCGGATATTAATAAGAAAGATGTTATTAAATTACTTGAAGATATAGCGGTTTTATTAGAGCTAAAAGCTGAAAACCCATTTAAAATACAAGCTTATCGAAAAGCGGCTCAAATTTTAGAGACGGATCAGCGCTCTTTAAGAGAGTTTGATGACCTAACCAAAATAAACGGAATCGGTGCAAAAACAGCTGCTACAATTCAAGATTATATTGAAAATGGTTATTCTGAAACGTTACAAGCATTACAGAAACAAGTGCCAGAAGGTTTAATTCCATTACTCGATTTACCGGGTCTTGGAGGCAAGAAGCTGTCAAAACTTTATCATGAATTAGATGTCATTGATATCACCTCACTTGAGGAGGCCTGTCAAAATGAAAAAGTTTCGGCATTAAAAGGTTTTGGTAAGAAAACGGAAGAAAATATTTTAAAAGCGATCCAAGATTATAAAAAACAACCAGAAAGACTGCCTGTTGATGATATGTTAAAAGTATCTAAACAAGTTGAAAGCTATTTAGATTCAATTGAAGCAATCGATCGTTATTCAATAGCTGGCAGTATGAGACGCCTCAGAGAAACAGTGAAAGATTTAGATTTTATTATTTCGACAAAGGATTTTGATACGGTAAGAAAAGCTTTAATTGAAATGCCAAATATTAAAGAGATTATAGCCAACGGACAAACCAAAATATCTATTATAATTACTTGGGATTACGATGTTTCAATTGATTTTCGTTTAGTAGAAGATCATCAATTTGCAACAACCTTGCATCACTTCACAGGTTCTAAAGATCATAACGTCGCCATGAGACAACGAGCGAAGGCACAAGGAAAAAAGATCAGTGAGTATGGTGTTTTAGATATTGAGACTGGAGACATTGAAACTTTTGAATCAGAAGAGGACTTCTTTCAATCTTTTGGTCTTACCTATATCCCACCCGAAAGAAGGGAAGCAGACGGTGAGCTCGACAGGTTTGAAGAAGCGGTTGATTTAGTTGAGAGTTCAATGATTAAAGGTGATTTGCATATGCACACGACTTGGAGTGATGGAGCGGAGTCATTAGAGGACATGGCACAGTTTGTGACGGATAAAGGCTATCATTATATGGCTGTTACCGATCATTCAAAGTTTTTACGTGTGGCGCATGGGTTAAATGAGAAACGTTTAAGAGACCAAATAAAAGAAATAGAACGTGTCCGTCAACTCTATCCGGATCTAACGATATTCTCAGGCATAGAGATGGATATCTTGCCAGATGGCACGCTCGATTTTGACGATACGGTACTAGCTGAATTAGACTTTGTTATTGCTTCGATTCACTCTAGCTTTAATCAGACAGAAGATCAAATTATGTATCGACTCAATCAAGCAATGGAAAACCCTTATGTTCATATGATTGCTCACCCGACGGGACGAATCATTGGAAAACGAGAAGGATACGCCGTTGATGTCGATAAACTTATCACTAAAGCAAAAGAAACAAAGACAATTTTAGAATTAAACGCCAATCCAAAGCGTCTTGACTTAAATAGTGTATGGTTGAAAAAAGCCCAAGAAAAAGGGGTTAAGATTGCCATTAACACAGATGCTCATAGAAAAAGCAATCTTGATTTTATCAATGAAGGTGTGAAAATGGCAAGAAAAGGGTGGCTTAATCCTGATTCAGTCATCAACACGTATTCAGTTGATCAATTAAAATCCGTTTTGAAAGAAAAGAAGAATAGGTGATATAAGAATGAATGAGCGCATATATAGTGTGTTGGAATTTGATCGTATTATTAGTCAATTAACAGATCAAGCGTCCACTTCTTTAGGAAAAGAAAAAACACAGCAACTTAAACCGTATACTGAGTTAGAATCTGTACAAAATAAGCAGGCGGAAACAGATCAAGCTTTGCAAATTATTCGCTTGCATGGAAATATGCCATTTGGCAGTATTACTGATATTAGACCCAGTTTAAAACGCGTAAACATTGGTGGCTTTTTAAACGCTTCAGAATGTTTGCAAGTTGGGAACTTATTGTACGGTGCAAAAACCCTCAAACGTGCGATTAACCAATTAGAAGAACCAGAATCGCCTTTAATAAGAGAAAAAGCAGCGAGCATTGTGCCTCTTACAGAGTTAGAAAGAGAAATTAAAAATTGCATAGATGAAGATGGAACTGTTATGGACTCAGCATCTGACAAATTACGTTCCATTCGTACTAAAATTCGCACAAACGAGAATCGGATAAGAGATCGCTTAGCTGGCTTTACAAAATCAAGCAGTCATATGCTTTCGGATGCAATCGTGACGATTCGAAATGATCGATATGTACTCCCTGTTAAACAAGAATATAGGGGTGCGATTGGTGGAATTGTTCATGATCAATCCTCTTCGGGTCAAACGTTGTTTATGGAACCACAAGCTGTGGTTGAAGCGAATAACACATTGTCTGAAGCTAAAGCGGATGAAAAAATTGAAGTGGATCGCATCTTACGTGAACTATCCATGTTAATCGCAGCTGATGTAGAACCTCTTAGTGAAAACGTTAAAGTCTTAGCTGAATTAGATTTTATTTTTGCACGTGCGAATCTTGCTATGTCAATGAAAGCAGCAATGCCTGAGATGAATGATGAGGGCATTATTGATGTCAAACAAGCAAGACACCCGTTACTATCAGATGATGAAGTCGTCAGTAATGATATTGCGTTAGGAGAAGATTTTCATGCCATTGTTATTACAGGGCCCAATACGGGTGGTAAAACAGTGACCCTTAAGCTTGTCGGTCTATTAACATTAATGGCTCAATCAGGTCTGCAAGTTCCTGCATTTGATGGATGTCGGTTAGCGGTCTTTGAAGATGTGTTTGCAGACATCGGTGATGAACAGTCGATTGAACAAAGCTTAAGTACATTCTCTTCACATATGACAAACATTGTCGATATTCTAGACAAAATTACTGATAAAACACTCGTTTTATTTGATGAATTAGGTGCAGGAACGGACCCGCAAGAAGGGGCTGCGCTTGCGATGGCTATTCTAGACAATGTTGTCAACAAAAGAGCGCGTGTGATTGCGACAACGCACTATCCTGAATTGAAAGCTTATGGCTACAATCGTGAAGAGGTAATTAATGCATCGGTAGAATTTGATGTCGAAACGTTAAAACCGACTTACCGTTTATTGATCGGTGTACCAGGACGAAGTAATGCTTTTGATATTTCAAGACGATTAGGGTTAAGTGAGGATGTCATTGATTCAGCGAAGCAATTGATCGGAACGGAAACAACTGATGTTGAGAACATGATTGAATCATTAGATTATGCACGTCGTGAAGCAGAGAAAGACTATGAAGCGGCACAAGTAACATTAGAAGAGGCTAACCAACTAAAAGCCGATCTAGAAAAGGCATGGAACCAGCTTGAAAATAAAAAAGAAGACCTATACAAAAAAGCAGAAGAAAAAGCAAAACAAGCTGTTGAAAAATCGAAGCAAGAAGCAGAAGAGATTGTTAGCACATTAAGAAGTATGAAGCAGGATGCCTCACTAAAAGAACATGAGTGGATTGAAGCGCGTAAATTGTTTGACGAAGCTAAGCCGAACTTACAAACAACACAAACGAAATCAGAAGAAGTTAAAAAAACAAAAACAGATGAGGATTTAGCCGTTGGTGATGAAGTTAAATTATTAACACTAGACCAAAACGGGACGATCGTTGAAGTCGTTAATAAAAATACCTTTCAAGTACAGGTTGGTATGATGAAGATGAAAGTAAAAAAGAATGATTTACAGCGTCTTAAGAGAAAACAACCAGTTGAAGAACAGCCGCGTACAATGGTCAAAGGTTCCACGTCTCATGTTAAACCGGAATTAGATTTACGTGGTGAGCGCTATGAGGATGCGATGCAACAGCTTGATAAATATATTGATGAGGCTTTACTAGCAGGTTATAATAACGTATCGATTATACACGGAAAAGGAACAGGTGCACTTAGAAAAGGTGTTCAAGAATTCGCCAAAAAACATCGTAAGATTAAATCAGCAGCTTCAGGCAATATGAACGAAGGTGGCAGTGGAGTCACAATATTTGAATTGAGCTAATCCATATGTTATCAATGGTTATGTTGATGATTTAATGAAGTGAGCAAGTTACTAGCTTAAAAATGCCCCTAGGTGGTATACTATCATTTGAATCCATTATTAATATAAATTTAGGAGGAATTTTAAATGGCAATTGTACACGCAACTGATGCAACTTTTAAACAAGAAACAGGATCTGACTTAGTATTGGTGGACTTCTGGGCACCATGGTGTGGACCTTGTAAAATGATTGGACCCGTATTAGAGGAATTAGACGCTGAAATGAGCGATAAAGTTAAAATCGTTAAGCTTAACGTTGATGAAAACCAAGAAACAGCTGGTCAGCACGGTGTTATGAGTATCCCAACGTTGTTATTCTTTAAAGATGGTGAAATCGTTGACCAAGTTGTTGGTTTCCAACCAAAAGAAGCTTTAGAAGAGCGCATTAACAAACATGCATCATAAAGATAAAAAAGCAATCACCTAGAGTGGTTGCTTTTTTTTCGCTGTTTAACGGATTTGTTTGTTATACTAGTAGTGGTGAAGAATACGAAGGTTGTGGAGTGTCATTTATGTCAAGTTCAATTCAAGAAAAGTTAACCGTTTTACCACAGCAACCAGGCTGTTATTTAATGAAAGATAAACATGGAACAGTCATTTACGTTGGAAAATCAAAGAAATTAAAAAATCGAGTCAGGTCTTATTTCACTGGAGCAAATGATCAAAAGACGCAACGCTTAGTTCAAGAGATTGTTGATTTTGAATATATTGTGACTTCTACCGAAATTGAAGCTTTAATCTTAGAGATGAATTTAATTAAAAAATATGATCCTAAATACAATGTTTTATTGAAAGATGATAAAAGTTACCCATACTTAAAAATCACGAATGAGCGTCATCCGAGATTGATCATTACAAGAAAAGTATATAAAGATAAGGGGAAATACTTCGGTCCGTACCCAAACGTCATTGCAGCACGTGAGACAAAAAAGTTATTAGATCGAATGTACCCACTCAGAAAGTGTAAAAACAATCCCGGCGATTATTGTTTATATTATCATCTAGGACAGTGTTTAGCATGTGCAAAAAATCCACCTTCAAAAGAAGAATATAAAGAGATGACCCAAGAGATTGTCTCGTTCTTAAACGGTGGCCACCAATCGATCAAGCAATCATTGAAAGAAAAGATGGAAGCTGCAAGTGAGGAATTGAATTTCGAACGGGCAAAAGAATTACGTGATCAAATGCATCACATTGATTCTGTGATGGAACAACAGAAAATGACCTTGAATGATCAAGTGAATCGTGATGTATTTCATTATGCATACACAAAAGGGTGGATGTGTGTTCAAGTGTTCTTCATTCGACAAGGTAAATTAATAGAACGTGATGTATCGATCTTTCCTTTCTTTGATGATCCGGAAGAGACGTTTACAACGTTCATTGGACGTTTTTATTTACACCATAATCATCCGAAACCGAAACAAATTTTGGTGCCCGCACCCATTGATTATGAATTGTTAAGCGAATTACTAGAAGTTAATGTTTCGATTCCTTACCGAGGACGTAAACGAGAGTTGTTAGAATTAGCTGGTAAAAACGCGCAAATCGCATTAGATGAAAAGTTCACGTTAATTGAGCGCAATGAAGAACGGACGATTAAAGCAGTGGAAAAGTTGGGAGAATATCTATCAATTGAAACCCCTCATCGTATCGAGGCCTTTGATAACTCAAATATACAAGGGACAGACCCAGTGTCAGCGATGGTTGTATTCATTGATGGAAAACCGAGCAAAAAAGAATACCGTAAATATAAAATAAAAACAGTCGATAAACCCGATGATTATGAAACGATGAGAGAAGTCGTGAGGCGCCGGTATACGCGTGTTCTAAAAGATGAGTTGCCATTACCTGATTTAATATTGGTCGACGGGAGTAAAGGTCAGATGTCAGCAGCGATTGATGTTTTGGAAAATGAATTAGGATTAGATATTCCATTAGCTGGTCTGGCAAAAGATGATAAGCATAAAACAAGTGAACTACTGTATGGTCAACCACCAGAAATTGTTCAACTCGAACGACAATCACAAGTGTTTTATTTAATTCAAAGAATTCAAGATGAAGTGCACCGATTCGCGATTACATTTCATCGTCAGTTGCGAGGGAAAAGTGCTTTTAAATCTGAACTCGATGACATCCCAGGTGTAGGTGAGAAACGACGTAAATTGTTGCTAACACACTTTAAAACACTTCAAGAGATTAAAGAAGCTCCGCTCGAGATGTTAATCCGTTTAGGTATTCCTACCTCAACAGCTGAGGCGATTAAAGAACACTTAACGGACAAAAAGCCGAACACCCATAATTAGCAAGTGGTTGCTAACGATGGGCAATTCGGCTTTCTTTTTTTATTTAAAACGAGCGCTAAAAACGTTGGATGCGCAGTTCTACATAATTTTTCTTAGGCTTTTCTTCTTCTATACATTCACACGACTCAGGAAAAAGCTGTTCCATGGAGGCGGCTAAAAAACCAGCTTCAAGTCGATAATCTGTCTGTATACCTTCTTCATGACGTTTTGAAATGATGCGCGTTTGTAACTTAAAAATATGATCATGCTTTTTTTCTTTTATTAATTCTAGAGATCCCCAACCAGTTTGGTGGAAAAATTGGATAATTTCATCGATAGAGGTGAAGGTCATTTGCCTTGCTATGTTTTTTCCTAATACATAGAGAATGCTCGGAGCATCTTCTCCTAGGAGTTCAGGTAATGCAACATATCGTAAAAGGTCGTGACCTGTTCCTGTTGTCTCTAGTTGACTTGTAATTGTCTCAATTTTATTCATATTTTGGTGCATATGTAGCTCCCCCTTAAAAAACTTATCTTTATTATCACCTCAATCACGTGATAATGCAATTATTTTTGTATCATAAAAAGTGACTGTTACATAAAATAAATAGACTCCCTGAATAATCCATAAGACATGAAGTAGAACCAAAAGGGGAGGATTGGCTTGGCAGATGAACAGACACATCATCAACAATTATTGACAAAACGGGAACGAGAGGTATTTGAACGATTAGTACAAGGCAAATCAACGAAAGAAATTGCTGAAGCACTTTTTATTTCACAAAAAACAGTAAGAAACCACATTTCAAATGTCATTCTTAAACTAGGTGTCAAGGGGCGTTCACAGGCTGTTGTTCATTTAATTCGACTAGGTGAACTCGAACTATAATTAAACCGACTTTCAAAACGAAAGTCGGTTTAACGCGTTTATGGCAATGTGTTTCCAGCACTTAAATAAAGTTCGTACCATTCTTCACGGGTTAATTCCACTTCACTCGCGCGTGCGATCGCTTTTAGTCGGTCAGGATTCATTGTGCCAACAATTGGTTGAATCTTTGCGGGATGTCTTAAGATCCAAGCAATCGCGATGGCTGAATTGGTTACACCCTTTTTCTCGGCTAGTTCATTAAGTTTGGCGTTCAACTCTGGAAAATCAGGGTTATCCATAAATGTACCTTCAATCATGCCGTATTGAAAAGGTGACCAAGCTTGGATCGTCATATCATGTAGTCGACTGTAATCGAGTACACTATGGTCATAATTTATGGCACGGTCATGTCTCATGTTAACGTTGAGTCCAGCATCAATCATCGGTGTGTGCATCAAACTTAATTGCATCTGATTGATGATTAATGGATCGTTTAGTGACTTTTGAAGCAATTCAATTTGCATAGGATTTTGATTACTAACACCGAAATGCTTTACTTTTCCTGTCTCTTTTAATGTGTTGAATGCTGATGCAACTTCATCCGGCTCAACGAGTGCATCGGGTCTATGTAACAATAATGTGTCTAAATAATCCGTATTTAAGCGTTTTAAGATTTGATCGACAGATTGAATAATATGTGCCTTAGAAAAATCAAAAAAGCCACTTCGAATTCCACATTTAGATTGTAAGTACATGTTTTCTCTTTTGCTTGGATTCATCTCGATTGCCTCAGCAAATCGTTCTTCTGAGGCACCCTTACCATAAATGTCTGCATGATCGAAAAAGTTGATGCCAAGATCTAATGCATTTTCAATTGTATATTGCGCCTCTTTTTTTGATAACCCACTCATACGCATACAACCAAGCCCAATTTCACTTACGTTTAATGAGCTTGAACCTAAATTTAATGTTTTCATGATTTTTGCCTCCTTTGTCATATTGTTAGTTTAACATGTCGATTGAAAAACAAAAAATGAAAACGCTACACCGAGGTGTAACCATAAATCCTATTTACACAAATACACTAAAAAATGTTATGATACAAAGAAGAATAAGAGATGGAAAGGAGCTTATCTGGTGGAAGAAGATCAACTTGACCGCCCCATTGCTCAAATCGAAAAACATATGCGTTATATCAATGGCATTATAAAATATAAAGGTCGTGAGTTATTAAAAGATTACTGCATCACGACACCGCAATTTATTGCGTTGCAGTGGCTACTTGAAGATGGTGATTTAACAATTGGTGAACTGTCAAATAAAATTAATTTAGCTTTTAGTACAACGACTGACCTCGTTGATCGAATGGAGAATAATGATTTAGTAGAACGCAGGCGTGATACGAAAGATAGACGTGTAGTACGCATTCATTTATTAGATAAAGGAACTGAAATTATAAATGAAGTTATTGAAAAAAGACAACGCTACTTGCAAGGTATTTTAGAAGACGTACCTTCAAGTGAAGTGGATACGCTTAATGACGTGTTAACTACTTTACTAGATAAAATGAAAATTGACCACGACCAAAATAAGAAAGAAGAGAAAATGAGGGATTAAATTGGATCGACCCATTGGCGTAATTGATTCAGGTGTTGGGGGGCTGACCGTTGCTCGTGAACTGATGCGACAATTGCCAAAAGAACAACTGATCTATTTAGGTGATACCGTTCGTTGTCCATATGGACCAAGACCGAAAGAAGAGGTCGTCCGTTTTACAACTGAGATGGTCACCTTTTTAATGGAAAAACAAATAAAAATGCTCGTGATTGCATGTAATACCGCCACAGCTTTTACACTTGATTATTTAAGAGAAAAGCTGACAATTCCTGTTATTGGCGTGATCGACCCAGGCGCAAGAGCGGCTATAAAAGTGACAGAAACGAAAGCGATTGGTGTTATAGGCACAGAAGGAACGATTAAGTCACAAGCATACCCGGAAGCTTTAAAACAAATATCAGCAGGACTTAATATTTACGATTTAGCTTGTCCTCAATTTGTTCCACTTGTTGAAAGTGGTCACTTTTCGAGTGAAGCGGCTGAACAAGTCGTCGAAACGTCATTAGAACCACTAAAACGACATAAAGAACTAGATACGTTAATTTTAGGTTGTACACATTATCCATTATTAACGGATTGGATTCAAAAAGCGATGGGAGAACATGTGTCAATCATTTCTTCAGGTGAAGAAACAGCACGCGAAGTGAGTGCGATTATGAGTTATCAAAAAATCGCTTGTGACGGCAAAAGAATACCTGATCATCAATTCTACACGACAGGCTCGCCGATTTTATTTGAACAAATTGCGAACAGGTGGATGGACTATCCTGTAAATACTGTTGAACAGATTGTTATTGATCAAACTTAAAAAAGGTATCAAGACATCCGTCTATTTTAGGTCTATTTTAAACGAATAGCTCGTATACATGGTAGTACAAACTCATCTGAGGAGGATGTGACATGTATTGCGAGAAAAGGACTAAACGTACGATTGGTTTTATCATGATTATCTTGGTTAGTTTTTTAGTAATAGGCTGTACACGCTCTCAATCAACAAATAGTGAAGATGATTCGAAAGTTAATGATGAATCATACGAAACAAATGATGAACAAGAAGAGACAACCTCAAGAGAAATTTATTTATTAAGTGAAAGTGGATTGGTTGTCCCGCAAGTGATTGACATGCCTCAAGCACAATCGAATGAGGTAGCCTTACAAACGCTCCATTATTTGATTAAAGATGGACCAGTTACCGAGCAACTACCAAATGGGTTTGAAGCGGTTTTACCAGCAGGAACTGAGGTTTTGGGGTTAAATTTAGAGGAAGACGGAACGCTTGTCATTGATTTGAATGAACACTTTATTGAATATGATGGTGATAAAGAAGAACAGCTTTTACAAGCTTTAACATATAGCCTTACACAATTCGATAATGTTGAACGCATTAAATTATGGGTGAATTCACAAGAGTTAACAGAAATGCCGATTAATCAAACGTCACTTGTAGGTGGCTATTCAAGAGATCGTGGAATTAACCTTGTTCAAACAGATGGTATTGACTTGTTAGAGAGTGAATCGATGACGGTCTATTATCCAACAGACATCCATTCACAAATTGTTCATGTTCCCGTTACGAAGCGAGTTAATATGAGTGAAAAATCTTTAGATGAGGCGTTAGTTGAATCTTTATTGGAAGGGCCTGCTTATGATATTCCACTGCTTCATGTGTTTAATCCAAATGTAGAATTACTAGATGTTGATTTTTTAACAGATGGCGACATCGCTCTAACATTTAATGATGCGATTCTATCGGATTATGAGATGAACTTGATTGGTGATGAAGTGATGGAAACCCTTGTATTATCTCTCACTGAACAACCCCATATATCGTCTGTTTCCATTGTGGTGGATGGTGTCGATCAAGTCTTCAATCGACACGGCGTACCGTATGACCAACCTGTGACGCGCTCTGCTTTAAATGATAAGAATGCATCTTAAGCTGATTCTTCAGCTTCTTTTTTTTGAGGCGGATTTGTTTTGAATTTACAAAGAAATCGAATAGATCCATGTATAGGGGTCAAAATATGTTAGGATAAAAAGGTATGTAGAATGAAGGAGGAACAAATAATGAGAGCAAGTGAACGAGAACTGGATCAACTGAGATCCATTACAATTGATACGGAGTTTACTAAACACCCAGAAGGTTCTGTTTTAATCACAGTCGGTGATACAAAAGTTATCTGTAATGCAAGTATTGAAAATAGAGTCCCACCCTTTATGAGAAATCAAGGTAAAGGGTGGATCACAGCAGAATATTCAATGCTACCACGTGCAACTGAATCAAGGAATATTAGAGAATCATCTAAAGGTAAAGTATCAGGTCGAACGATGGAAATCCAACGCTTGATTGGTAGAGCCTTAAGATCGGTTGTTAATTTAGATCATTTAGGTGAGCGAACCATATGGGTGGATTGCGATGTGATCCAAGCAGATGGTGGTACGAGAACAGCATCGATTACTGGTGCATTTGTTGCGGTGACGTTAGCTGTTGGGAAATTAGTAAAAGATGGTGAGATTGACACATTCCCGATTACAGATTTTTTAAATGCTATATCAGTTGGCATCATGCCTGATGGAACGGCTGCACTAGATCTGGAGTATGTAGAAGATGCTGAAGCGAATGTGGATATGAATGTCGTCATGACGGGTTCTGGTGAATTTGTTGAAATTCAAGGAACGGGTGAAGAAGCAACATTTACACCTGCACAACTTCAAGAAATGCTTAGTTTAGCTACAAAAGGATTACAAGACATTTTAGAATGTCAAAAAGAAGCGATCGGAGAATTCAATCAATATTTTGAAAGTTCGGAGGCTTAAGTATGAAAAAAATACTCATTGCTACTCAAAACAGGGGTAAAGTAAATGATTTTAAAACACTTTTTGAACCGAAACAAATTGCTGTCTGGTCGCTACTTGATATAGACGACATTGAAGATGTTGAAGAAACGGGCACAACATTTGCAGAAAATGCGACGCTAAAAGCTGAAACGATTGCTAATCGATTAAACATGCCAGTATTAGCGGATGATTCTGGATTAGAAGTCGATGCACTAAACAAAGAACCCGGTGTTTATTCAGCACGTTATGCGGGAACAGAAAAAAATGACCAAAAAAACTTAGAAAAAGTGCTTGATAATTTAAAAGGCGTTTCAGATCCTAATCGAACAGCACGATTTGTCTGTGCACTTGCTTTAGCAAAGCCTAATGAAGAAACGATTATCGAGTATGGCTATTGTGAAGGTGAGATCACAAAAGTTCCACAAGGTGATCAAGGATTTGGTTATGATCCAATCTTTAAACCTAAAGGCTACACAAAAACCATGGGTGAATTACCGATTGAAGAAAAAAACAAGATCAGTCATCGAAGGCAAGCATTACAACATTTAGCTGAAACATTAGAACTTTAATAGAAAGTAGGGTTAAAATGCCACGCGTTCTCATCGTAAGTGACAGTCATGGAATGACAAAAGAATTAGAAATGATAAAAACGGAACACACTGACCAGGTTGATCACATGATTCATTGCGGCGATTCAGAATTGCCTTACGCGGATGAACCAATTCAAGGTTTCAGTCGGGTCGCTGGCAATTGTGATTATGACCCAGACTATCCAGACGACTTAACCGTTGATGTTAATGATTTACGCTTCTTCGTGGCGCATGGACATATGCATCACGTGAAAATGACACTCGATCCCATTACATACCGGGCAAGTGAGGATAATGCTCAAATAGTTTGCCATGGTCACTCTCATTTTGCGCAAGCTACAGAAATAGGTGATCAACTGGTGATTAATCCTGGTAGTATCCGTATGCCAAGAGGAAGACGCGAAGAAACATATGCTATTTTAGAATGGGATGATGATAAAAACGCAACCGTACGCTTTTATCGTTTGAATGGAGATGAAGTTAAAGACTTAGCTAGAGACTTGAAATTAAGGTAAAAAAGTGACACACTTTTTTACCTTAATTCCTTAAATGCTGTGCATGTATCAATATGTTGAAAAAGTATTGACAAAGATTCCCCAACTCGATATAATGATCCTTGTCTGTTACATAAGTAATTTCAAATCACACGACATTGCGGGTGTAGTTTAGTGGTAAAACCTCAGCCTTCCAAGCTGATGACGAGGGTTCGATTCCCTTCACCCGCTCCATTTTGTCCCAGTAGCTCAGCTGGATAGAGCAACGGCCTTCTAAGCCGTAGGTCGCAGGTTCGAATCCTGCCTGGGACGCTTCTTAGTTCATATAAGTTGGTTTTAATGACTAGATTCCTTTACAATACAAGGTTTCTAGCTTTTTTTATTTTATTAGTTAAAATATTGATAAAGTAAGTTGGCAATGATAATGATTAATGCGATCGTGATCATACATCCTGGTTTACCAACAAAAGTTCGATCAAAGTAATCGGGGTTATTTGCTCCAGGTCTATCATTTCTCAAACCAGACACCTCCTCTTAAGTCAATTGTACCATTTATTGGATATTGAATGAATGGATAACAGTAAAATTCATTGAATTCTTTGATCCTTATTCATAGAAGAATAAAACAGGATCTAACGTATAATTGTCGAATGTATTTAATAGAAAAGTTAAAGGAGGAATGAATCGTCATGATCAATCGAATTAATTTGATTACGTTAGGTGTGAAAGACATTGGAAAATCACTTCAATTTTATCGTGATATTGGATTTGAAGCTTCTGTAATAGGAGATGAGGAAAAGCCAGTCATTGTATTCTTTAAAAACGAGGGCTCAAAACTTGAATTGTTTCCAATTGACGAACTAGCAAAAGATATCGATGAAGAAAATCCTCCCGTCTTGTCTACAGGTGGCTTTTCAGGCGTTACACTTGCTTATAATGCCAAGTCTGAATCAGAAGTCGATCATATATTTGAATCAGTAAAAACAATAGGCGCTACAGTTGTGAAGGAGCCTAAAACGACATCATGGGGAGGTTATGGTGGATATTTCCTTGACCCGGACGGTTATTACTGGGAAGTCGCATATGGATCAGATTGGGCCTTTGATGATAATAATATGTTAATTATTTAATCAAACTAATTCATAAAAGAAAAGTGATGATGATCATTTTATCGATCAGCATCACTTTCTCTGAAATTAAAGATATTGAGCATTATGCATATTTGGTTTTCTGCAACTCTTTTTCTCTCCAAGTTTCAATTTTGTTTTTGACCCATTCTCTGTCGTGTGTTTTGATGCGCCATTGATCGGCTTGCTTTAAGGCATCTTTAGAGTATGTAGAAGTGGTAATAAATCTAGCTAAGACACAGCCATGGTTTTGTTTCGAGGAGTTTAGCTCTCTAATTTCTTTTACGGTAATGTTATTACCAGAATTCTGATAGTGTTTAACTTGTACAGCTTCATAATCGTTATGATAGCGTTGGTAAATCAGAAGATCCACGCCGCCATCAGCACCTTTTCCTGTTTCTTTAGGTTTATAGCCTTTTGCTTTATAATATAAATAACATAAGCGTTCAAATTCTGCTCCTGACATTTTATCCAAGGGCATTTTCATAATCTCATAATCGGATGATAGTCTAGTTGTAGGCACTGCTACATTCGCTTTATTTGTGGATTTTTTTCTTTTCTTTTTATTCGAACGTTTAGTTTGTTTTTGATCGAACATTGAATGGGCTATTTGCGCGAGTAGATTAGGGATGATGAGTATAACAATTATGGCATATATGTTGGCGCCATTCGTTAATACAAAGTATAGTGCAATAAACATAACTGACATTCTAGATAGCTCTATAATTGATTTTCGCCGCTTTTTGTTCATTTTGTCCCTTCTTTCTATGAATGAATTTATTAAAAATGTGTCAAAGTTGTTTTCTGAGTGCAATTAACCATGTATATAGATGTCTTTAATCATTACCTTATTATAGATAACAAGAAAATTCCATCTCATTTTTAGAAAAATATGAACTGCTGTGATAATTTCAAAGAATGTAAATAAATAGTTGTATCGAGCAAACAGGAATTCGAGTTGTTTAAGACGAATAAAGGTGGGGAATAAATGATAAAAAGACATCACAACAAAAGAATGAAAGGAGGTTAAAGAATGGACAAAAAACAAGACAAAATTGTTTTATTCCCAAAGCAAAAAGAAAAATTGGAATACCAAGCCTTTTCAGCTTTACAAAACAAACGATATAAAGAGGCGCTTGGCTATTTTGATCAACTAATGGATTACGGTATTCATGATCAAGATATCGTGGTTGGGAAATTAACTTGCTATGTCGAGCTTGGACGAGAACGTGATGCGATGGCGATGTGTGAAGATCTAATTGACCGAGAAGATTCAGATTATTATACATACATAAATATTTATGCGACGCTATTATTTCAATTTCATAAACATAAAGAAGTAAAGGACTTACTAGAAGAAGCTTTGTCACACCAAGACATTCCAAAATCTTTACATAATCAATTGTTGAAATTAAAAGAAGTGAATGAGTCTTTAGTTAACGAGCAAGTTGAACAAGAAACAGTCATGACACACGAAAAGATTAAGGAAGCTGTAAATAATGAAGATACAATGGCTCAGTGGCATTTAGTCAATCATTTGCAACGTGCAGATTTATCACCACATGCATCCTTGTTAGAAAGCATGTTAGTTGACGGTCGCGTGCATCCAGTTGTTAAGACAGTGATCGTCGGTCTTTTTCAAGCAGAATCCATAGACCGAGATGTTGAAGTGTCTAAATTTAATCAAACGATCGTTATTAATCCTGTTTCACATCCGTTTATGAACGATCATCCGTTTAGACATCAACTTAAGAAAATGTTGGAAGCCCTTGAGCAAGAAGACCCGACATTGTACCGATTTAGTAATCAATTGATCGATCGGTATTTTTATGTCAATTACCCCATTGTGCCACCTGAAGACGAGCTAAAATCAATGCGAGATGCTGTTCTTGCAATTGTTTCTCAATCATTGGGTACAGACCTGTCTAAATTTGATGTCGAAAATTCAGAAGAAGTCATTGAAAAAATGGAGATGATTTTAGAAGCAGAACACATCTATTTTTCAATTTTGGAAGAATAACTGAAATTTTTAGTTTCTAATTGTACATGTTGAAAGCATACATGTTTGTGTTATAATGTAATGGTTGTAATTTGCGTTCGGAATTGTATTATAGGTTATTGATCATGAAAGAACGACAAATCGAGATTACTATTTAAATTGATGGAGGGAAAATAAATGACAGCAACATGGGAAAAGAAAGAAGGCAATCAAGGGACATTAACTGTAGAAGTCTCAGCGGAACAGTTTAATGAAGCGCTTGACCAAGCATTTAAAAAAGTAGTGAAAGATGTTCAATTACCAGGTTTCCGTAAAGGACGTATTCCACGTGGAATGTTCGAACAACGTTTTGGTGTTGAATCACTTTATCAAGATGCAGTGGACATCATTTTACCAGAAGCATATGCAAATGCTGTTGATGAAGCAGGTATTTCACCAGTTGATCAACCAGAAATTGATGTGACACAAATCGAAAAGAACCAGCCATTTATATTCACAGCTAACGTAACGGTTAAGCCTGAAGTTAAACTAGGTGACTATAAAGGATTAGAAGTAGAAGAAGAAGATGTAACCGTGACAGATGAAGATGTTGAGAAAGAGCTTGAGAATCAACGTCAAAATCTAGCTGAACTTGTGGTAAAAGAAGAAGGAACTGTTGAAGATGGTGACACAGTTGTGATGGACTTTGAAGGTTTCGTTGATGGCGAAGCATTTGAAGGCGGCGCTGCTGAAAATCATTCATTAGAAATTGGTTCTGGCTCATTCATTCCAGGATTTGAAGAACAATTAATTGGTAAAACAGCTGGGGACAACACAGAAGTAACCGTTACATTCCCAGAAGAATATCACGCTGAAAACCTTGCAGGTAAAGAAGCAACGTTTAAAGTAACCATTCATGAAATCAAAGGCAAAGAACTTCCTGAGATGGACGATGAGTTTGCTAAAGATGTTGATGAAGAAGTTGAGACTTTAGACGAATTGAAAGAGAAAACGAAAAAGCGTCTAGAAGACCAAAAACAATCAGATGCTGAGAACACAAAACGTGAAGCACTTATCACGCAAGCTGCTGACAACGCTGAAATCGATGTGCCTGAAGCAATGATTGATACAGAGCTTGATCGTATGCTACAAGAATTTGAACAACGCTTGCAACAACAAGGTATGACACTTGATATGTACTTCCAGTTCTCTGGACAAGATAAAGATCAATTGAAAGAACAAATGAAAGAAGATGCTGGAAAGCGTGTTCGTACAAACCTTGTTCTTGAAGCGATCTCAGAAGCTGAAGAATTAGAAGTAACAGATGAAGATGTTAATCAAGAACTGTCATCAATGGCAGAAATGTATCAATTAGAAGTTGATCAATTGAAGCAAATGCTAGGTGGCAACACGGATGCGATCAAAGATGATCTTAAATTCAAAAAAGCGATTGATTTCTTAGCAGAAAACAGCAAAACAAAATAAATCAAGAGTTAAAAACAAGGCGGGTTTGACTCGCCTTGTTTTCTAACATACAACCGGTATACATACATAAATTAAAACTCGTTTAACTTTGTTGCCCTTTGGACAGACTAACAGTCATATAAAGAGCTTTTATTTTAAATCCAGTACATTATTTGATATGATGAGTAAGTAGTAAGAGGTATTCATTGCGTTTAAGCGTTTTAATGTGTTATTTTTTAAAAAGTGTTGAGTTCGAAAGGGTTATATTAGTTACAGAGAGGTGAATATCATGCATAAGTTTAACGAAGAAAAAGGGCAACTTAAATGTTCATTTTGTGGAAAAGATCAAGAACAGGTTCGTAAATTAGTTGCTGGGCCTGGCGTATATATATGTGATGAATGTATTGAGCTATGTGCAGAAATCGTAGAAGAAGAACTAGGTACAGAAGAGGAAGTTGAATTTAAAGATGTACCAAAACCACAGGAAATCCGTCATATTTTAGATGATTATGTGATTGGTCAAGAACAGGCTAAGAAAAACTTATCCGTTGCTGTTTACAATCATTATAAGAGAATTAACGCACCTAAAGGATCAGACGATGTTGAATTAGCGAAAAGTAATATCGCGATGATCGGTCCAACAGGTAGCGGTAAAACATTACTTGCTCAAACAATGGCAAGAATTTTACAAGTTCCATTTGCTATTGCAGATGCAACCTCACTAACTGAAGCAGGCTATGTAGGGGAAGATGTTGAAAACATTTTGCTTAAATTGTTACAAGCTTCAGATTACGATGTAGAAAAAGCTGAAAAAGGTATTATCTACATTGATGAAATTGATAAGGTCGCTCGAAAATCAGAAAACACGTCGATCACACGTGATGTTTCTGGTGAAGGTGTTCAACAAGCGTTGCTTAAGATCTTAGAAGGAACAACAGCAAGTGTTCCCCCACAAGGTGGGCGTAAGCATCCGCACCAAGAATTCATTCAAATCGACACGACAAATATCTTATTTATTGTAGGTGGAGCATTTGATGGTATTGACCAAATTGTTAAGAGTCGTCTAGGTAAGAATATCATTGGATTTGGGGCAGAGTCTGAATCAGATAATTTAGATAAAGCACAACTCATGCAAAAAGTCTTACCAGAAGATCTATTGAAATTTGGTTTAATCCCTGAGTTTATCGGTCGTCTACCGATTATCGGTAGCTTGGCGCCACTCGATGAAGATGCATTAGTTGAGATTTTAACACAACCAAAAAATGCGCTCGTCAAACAATACAAACGCTTATTCCAAATTGACAATGTTGAATTGGAATTTGAAGAAGGTTCTCTTGAAGCGATTGCTCAAAAAGCAATGGAGCGTAACACAGGTGCACGTGGTCTTCGTTCAATTTTAGAAGGGATCATGTTAGATGTTATGTATGAATTACCATCGCGAGAGGATATTCATAAATGCATCATTACAAAAGAAACAGTAGAAAGCGATAAGAGTCGCCCGAAACTGTTACTTGAAGATGGTTCTGTTATTGATGAAAATGAAGAACCGAAAGAAAGTGCTTAATTAAGATTTTTGAGAAAATCCCTTGTTGTCACAGCAAGGGATTTTCTATTCGATAAATAGAGACATGCGTTTATGATTAGGAGGATCCATTTATGGGCGAATTAAAAAAAGAACAAACATTACCGCTTCTTCCTTTAAGAGGCCTCGTTGTTTATCCGACAGTCGTTATGCATCTTGATGTTGGACGTAAACAGTCAGTAGAAGCATTAGAAAAAGCAATGATTCAAGACAGACATATTATGTTGGCAGCACAGAAAAAGAGTAGTGAAAAAGAACCGTCATTTGATGACCTTTATCAAACAGGAACCATTGCGTATGTTAAACAAATGTTAAAATTACCAAACGGAACATTTCGTGTGTTAATTGAAGGTCAAAAGAGAGCTGAAATCATTCAACAAGAAGAGGAAACAGATTATTTATCAGTTCGTGTTCAATTGTTTGAAGAAACAGATATCGAGGACGAGACAAAACAAGCTGCATTGATCCGTACATTGTTACGTCAATTTAAGAAGTATGTTGATTTATCGAACAAATTATCAAAAGAAACATATGAAAGTGTTCTTGATATTCAGGATCTATCGCACTTGAGTGATGTGATTAGTTCACACTTGCCCGTTAAGTTATCAATAAAGCAATCTCTTTTAGAAATGGATCAAGTGGAAGAGAGAGCTGAGCAATTAATTGAGCTGATTTCCAATGAACAAGAAGTGTTAAAGTTGGAACAGAAGATTGGCAAACGTGTTAAACAATCGATTGAACAATCACAAAAGGAATATTATTTAAGAGAACAAATGAAGGCGATTCAAAAAGAATTAGGAGACAAAGAAGGGAAAACAAAAGACGTCTCAGACCTTCAAGAAAAAATTGAAAATAGTGATATGCCAGAACACATGCTTGCTGTTAGCTACAAGGAACTAAACCGCTTTGAGAAGATTCCTCAAACAGCAGCAGAAAGCTCGATCATTCGAAATTATTTAGAGTGGTTAGTTGCCTTGCCGTGGTCGAATCAAACAGAAGATATTTTAGATATAGAGCATGCAGAAGCGATTTTAAACGCCGATCATTATGGTCTAGAGAAAGTTAAGACACGTATTTTGGAACACTTAGCTGTTCAAAAGCTAACGAATAGCTCAAAAAGTCCCATCCTATGTCTTGTGGGTCCTCCAGGAGTGGGTAAGACATCTTTAGCTAAGTCAATAGCTAGAGCCGTTAATAGACGCTATGTACGTATGTCTCTAGGTGGCGTGCGTGATGAAGCAGAAATAAGAGGACACCGCCGCACATATGTAGGTGCGATGCCAGGTCGAATTATGCAAGGAATGAAAAAAGCTGAAACGATGAATCCTGTTATGCTGCTAGATGAGCTTGACAAAATGGCAAATGACTTCAGGGGAGATCCTGCTTCTGCGATGTTAGAAGTGTTAGACCCTGAACAAAATCATCAGTTTAGTGATCACTTTATTGAAGAACCTTATGATTTAAGTCAAGTGATGTTTATCGCTACAGCGAATCAATTACAGACCATTCCACGTCCATTGCTCGACCGGATGGAATTGATTCAAATTCCAGGCTATACAGAACTAGAAAAACAACATATAGCAAAAGAACACTTACTACCAAAGCAATTAGACGATCATGGGTTGAAGAAATCACAAATCCAACTAAGAGATGAAGCGCTCTTAAAACTTATTCGTCGATATACAAAAGAGGCAGGTGTTCGTCAATTAGAACGCCAATTAGCATCGTTATGCCGAAAAGCAGCTAAGCTTTATGTATCGAATGAGAAAAAGCGTTTAGTTGTGACGGTGAAAAGATTGGAAGAAGTACTTGGTAAGCCGCTATATCGTTACGGCATGATGGAAAAAGAAGATCAAATCGCGACAGCAACAGGACTAGCATACACATCAGCTGGCGGGGATACATTGTCTATTGAAGTCAGTGTGGTTCCAGGTAAAGGTAAATTGTCTTTAACGGGTAAACTGGGAGATGTAATGAAAGAATCAGCTCAAGCTGCTCTAAGTTATATCAGAACACGTGTAGATGAATTAGATATCGATCCCATGTTTCATCAGAAAAACGATATTCATATCCACGTTCCTGAAGGCGCAACGCCAAAAGACGGTCCATCTGCAGGGATTACAATCGCGACAGCTCTTGTGTCGCACTTAACAAATCGCGCTGTTAAAAAAGAAGTTGGGATGACAGGAGAAATCACGTTGCGTGGTCGTGTCTTACCTATTGGTGGATTAAAAGAGAAAAGTTTAAGTGCGCACCGAGCAGGTTTAACAACGGTTATCATGCCTGAAGAGAACAAAAAGGATCTTGAAGATATTCCTGAGAGTATAAAGGAGTCGATTCAATTTATACCAGTCAGTCATCTTGATGAGGTATTAGATTGGGCGCTTGTAAAGGAGGAGAAATCATGAAGGTAACAGAGTCAGATATTACAATCAGTGCAGTTGCACCTAAACAATATCCAGCGGAAGGTTTGCCTGAAATAGCTTTAGCAGGAAGATCTAACGTTGGTAAATCATCGTTTATTAATCGACTAATTAATCGAAAAAATTTAGCACGTACGTCTCAGAAACCTGGAAAGACACAAACGTTAAATTTTTATAAAATCAATCAGTTATTTCATTTTGTCGATGTACCTGGTTACGGTTATGCTAAAGTATCAAAATCAGAACGCGAAGCTTGGGGGCGTATGATTGAGACGTACTTTACTGAACGTGAAAATTTAAAAGCTGCTATTTTAATCATCGATAGTCGCCATAAACCTTCTAAAGATGATGTGTTGATGTATAACTTCTTAAAACATCACGAAATACCGGTTATTGTTATTGCGACGAAGCTCGATAAGTTGAAAAAAAATGAAGTGCCGAAACAGTTAAAATTGATCACTGAGACGTTAAACATTGAGATGAGTGATACGATTATTCCGTTCTCAAGTGAAACAAGTCAAGGTAAAGAAGAGGCTTGGCATCTTATTGAATCCTATTTAGACTTATAAAATAGACGGGGGAAAAATCAGCTTCTTAGACAAATGTTTGAGGTAAACTACACTTAATCTTTATAGATCACAGCAGTTTTAAAAATGCGTGTGATGACAGCGAGACGCCTGCTGGAAGACCGCGAGCTGAAGTCGTGCCCGCGGCAAGCGAGTGGTCGATCACACATTACAGTATCTTAACAGCGGCGTACGTTATTGATTCTAATATTTATAATTCAAAAAAGAAATAGCTCAACTTGAGCTATTTCTTTTTTACTAATAAGTATACGCCAAATATAATGAAGCCAAACGGCCAATAATCTTCTACATAGTGGCTTAATTGATTGATCCATTCCGCAAATGGTGAGTGTGTCATGGATAAGATCATGAATAAACCGAAGAATGTAAAGATTAAGCCTAAATAAAGCCCTGATTTTGTTTTTTGATAACGCACTAAAAAAGCAATGCCAATAATGGCAATGTAAACACTCCAATGCTCGATCCAATTAGGATAAGTAGAGAGCAGTAAAAAATGAATACCAAGTCCGACTAAAATGACGCCTGGAAACAATTTATCAAAATCACGGTTAATATATGCGTGGATGAGTAAGCTAATGCCAATGACTGTTAATAAGCCTTGCCACGTTGCAAACTGATTAATAATAGGTAATTGCCATTGTTCTAATAAAAAATAAACGCCAATTGCAATTAATACATAAGCGCTTAATTGGTTTTGTTTACGCATTGTGTCACTCCCTCGTATCAATAAAACTAATGTTTATTGTATCAAACCTTATCTGAATTTCATAATAAACATACTCAATCCTTTTAAACATATAACTAATAGTAAACGATTAATTGTTTGAAAGGAGAATCTAGCATGTCAAATGATAGTCAACCGACATATCAAATTCAACTGAAGGAATCATTAATTTTTTATGAGTATGAGGGGATAGGTGACGTACTAGGGATTGGGATCGACCCTAATGTAAATATCGAAAATTTACCGGACTACATTCAAGTGTCAGGTATGATTGATCTGACAGGTGAATATTTGCCCTATGAAGAGTTGAATCCAGATGGAAAACAGATGAAGCGGCAATATGGTCGGTCTGTGCAAAAAGTAACAAAAGATCAAGATGGGATTTGCGAATTTTTACACACCTTTCCTGTAGACATTCAATTATCTCATGACGATGTTCAGTGTGTCGATGAGTTATCAGTCAATATTGAGCATTTTGATTATCGCATCTATGATCCTTATCGTTTTGATTTAGAGGCATCGATTCATATAAACGGATTGAAAGAGGCAGACCAAAAACAAGACACGTATCGTCAAGAGCCGGTAAATGAAGAAAAACAAGAAGTGATCGAAGACCCCATTTCTGATCGAACTGATGATGAAGAGGTTGTAGAAGAAATAGAACCATCATCAGGTAATGAACGTGATGAGCTTAAAGGTGAGCTTTCGATTGTAGATTATTTATTTAGTGATGATGAAGAAGACCGACATCCTAAGAGCAAAATTAAAGTGTATAAAGTGCAGGCTGAACAGTCACTTGAAGGGATTGCTGAAAAATATCAAGTCAGTTTATCTAAACTACAACGCTTAAACCAACTTGAAACCCCATCTATTTATGAAGGACAGATGATTTATATCCCTATTAATTAAATCCATTTCATATAAAATGAAACATAGACCGACACCAATAAAAATAATAAAAGCACATCAAGCGATGTTGGGAAGATTAGCGTGCGAATAAGTTGAAAGATACAAATGGGTAACAAACACGTTTCGAGTACACAAAGGCATTTTAAACACCATGGGGGTAATCGATACCGATAACAACGACTCATAAACTCACCTCCAAAATGACTCTTTTTTTATAGTTTATGCAAGGATGGTTCAGTATGATGGGTGAGGAATCGAAATCTTTGTTGACTTTTATGTACCACTTTCGATAAAATAACTGTTAAGAGTATGAATATCGTATGACGTTGAATAGGAAGAGTATGTTCATGATACTTTTAGAGAGGAAACGGTAGCTGAGAAGTTTCTAAGTCCCTCATGACAGAACGTAGCCTAGGATGTCATTTAACTGAACCAGAATCGTTTAGTAGGTTAAATCGGTTAATGTCGTTATCACATTGATAAAGTGTATAGCATTTGCTATAAACAAAGGTGGTACCACGGAATGGTTACTCTATTCGTCCTTTATAATTAAAGGATTAATAGGGTTTTTTTATTGGTTAAAAAATCAACTTATGATAGATGAAGCATTTATCACCATAAAGGAGGAACTAAACAATGACAGAGAACACACATAATTTACCCCCAAAATATGATTCGACAGCCGTTGAAAAAGGTCGTTATCAATATTGGGTCGATGGTCAATTTTTTGAAGCACAAAATCAATCAGACAAAGATCCCTTTACAGTGGTGATTCCACCTCCTAACGTAACGGGTAAGTTACACATTGGTCATGCATGGGATACGACTCTACAAGACATTATTACACGTATGAAACGGATGCAAGGGTATGATGTTTTATATTTACCAGGCATGGATCATGCTGGGATTGCTACACAGGCGAAAGTCGAAGCGAAATTAAAAGAAGAAGGTCAAAGTCGTTATGATTTAGGGCGCGAGCAATTCTTAGAAAAGGCATGGGATTGGAAAGAATCTTATGCGGAAACGATTCGAGAGCAGTGGGAAAAGATGGGGCTCGGACTTGATTATTCACGTGAGCGATTCACATTGGATGATGGCTTGTCTGAAGCTGTTAATGAGGTCTTCGTCAAACTATATGAAGATGGTTTGATTTATCGAGGCGAGTATATTATTAACTGGGATCCAGCAACTCAAACGGCATTATCGGATATTGAAGTGATTCATGAAGATGTAACAGGTCACTTTTATCATATGAAGTACCCGATTAAAGGGAAAGATACATCAATTGAAATTGCGACAACACGACCAGAGACGATGCTCGGGGATACGGCTGTAGCGGTTAACCCTAAAGATGAACGTTATCAAGACTTGATCGGTGAAACAGTGGTCTTACCGATTATTGGACGCGAAATCGAAATCGTAGCCGATGACTATGTCGATATGGAATTTGGTTCAGGTGCTGTTAAGATTACGCCTGCACATGACCCGAATGACTTTGAAATAGGAAATCGTCATGATTTAGAACGTGTTTTAGTGATGCATGAAGATGGAACGATGAACGAACGTGCAGGTAAATATGCGGGAATGGATCGATTTGAATGTCGAAAAGCCATTGTTGAAGACTTACAAGCTTCAGGTGTCTTATTTAAAATTGAAGAACACGAACACTCTGTTGGCCATTCAGAGCGAAGTGGTGCGGTTGTTGAACCATACTTATCAACACAATGGTTTGTAAACATGCAGCCATTAGCTGATCAAGCACTTGGCATGCAGCAATCAGATGAGGACAAAGTCAATTTTGTTCCAGAACGATTTGAAGGGACGTATTTACGCTGGATGGAAAACATTCGTGATTGGTGTATTTCACGTCAATTGTGGTGGGGACACCGTATTCCAGCTTGGTATCATAAAGAGACGAATGAATTGTATGTGGGTAAAGAAGCGCCTGAAGATATTGAAAATTGGGTTCAGGATGAAGATGTGTTAGATACGTGGTTCTCATCTGCGTTATGGCCATTTTCAACGCTAAATTGGCCGAATACGGAAGATGAAGATTTCAAACGTTATTTCCCAACAGATGCACTTGTGACTGGGTATGATATTATCTTCTTCTGGGTAGCACGTATGATCTTCCAATCGAAGCAGTTTACAGATGAACGCCCATTTAAAGACGTCTTAATTCACGGATTAGTTAGAGATGCGGATGGTCGGAAAATGAGTAAATCGTTAGGTAATGGTGTCGATCCAATGGATGTGATTGATAAATATGGTGCAGACTCCCTGCGTTATTTCTTAGCAACGGGTTCAACACCTGGACAAGACTTGCGTTTCCAATGGGAAAAGGTCGAATCCACTTGGAACTTCATTAATAAAATTTGGAATGCATCCCGTTTTGTGCTAATGAATGTTGAAGGCATGACTGTCGAGGATATTGACTTATCAGCTGAGAAAAATGTCGCTGATCAATGGATTTTAACGCGTTTAAATGAAACGGTTGAACAAGTGACGCGTCATACAGACAGGTACGACTTCGGTGAAGCGGGCCGCCATCTTTACAATTTCATCTGGGATGATTTCTGTGATTGGTATATCGAGATGGCTAAATTACCACTCTACGGAGAAGATGAAAAAGCAAAACAGACGACACGCTCTGTACTTGTACATGTACTGGATCAAATCCTTCGCATGTTACATCCAATGATGCCATTTGTGACAGAAGAAATTTGGCAATTTATCCCGCATGAGGGCGAATCAATTACCCAAGCTGCGTGGCCTAAAGTAGAGGCGTCGTATACGAACCAACAAGCATCATCTGAAATGAAACAACTCGTAGCGATTATTCGATCTGTGCGTAATATTCGTGCAGAGGTGGACACACCAATGTCTAAACAAATTGTGTTATACATTCAGGCAAACGATTCAGAGATCAAGGATCAATTGCGTACGAATAAGCATTACATTGAACGCTTCTGTAATACGAGTGAGCTTGTGATCGATACAGATATGAAAGCACCAGATAAATCAATGTCATCAGTTGTGACAGGTGCAGAATTGTACTTGCCTTTAGCTGGATTAATCGACATTGACCAAGAAATTGCTAGGTTGGAACAAGAACTAACCAAATTAACAAAAGAAGTAGAGCGTGTGGATAAGAAGTTGGGCAACGAAGGGTTTGTCAAAAAAGCACCTGAACATGTCGTTGAAGAAGAGAAACAAAAGCAAAAAGATTATATTGATAAACGTGATAAAGTTGCAGCACGTATTGAAGAACTAAAAAATTAATCGTAAAACTGCCTCATTTCTTTTGGTGAATGAGGCAGTTTTTTATATTTGATTGTCGAAAGTCATATTTAAGCTTTTCATTACGTGACAACTTAGCTACAATTTAAGCAGAGTGTTCATAAGGAGACGATCAAGATGTTTACAGATGTAGAACAATTTGAGTTATTTTTAGATAATCGTGAATTAGGCGGCATTAAACCGGGCCTATCACGGATGAAGCGTTTGTTAAAAGCATGCGGATCACCGGAAAAAAGAATGCGTGCGATTCATGTGGCTGGCACGAATGGAAAAGGCTCCACAGTAACGTTTATAAAAGAAATGTTACAAGAGTCCGGTTATCAAGTCGGTACATTTATGTCGCCGAGTTTTACTAATCGGCAAGTGATGATGCGAGTAAATGATAAACCGGTTCTAGATGCGGACTATTTACAATATGCCAATAACATCATCGATGAAATTCATCAGCTTGACCATGAAAAGAACGCCCCGAGTCCGTTTGAAATCATTGTAGCAATCAGTTATCAATATTTGGCTGAATCAGCTGACGTGTCTATTATTGAAACCGGGATGGGCGGAACAGAAGATGCAACCAACTGTGTTGAGCCATTTTTATCCGTGATCACGACGATCGATTATGATCACACGGCCTTTTTAGGTAATGATTTAACATCGATTGCATCCCATAAAGCAGGCATTATTAAAAAGCGAACCTCGGTCATTGTAGGTAATGTAGGAGAAGAAGCGCTCAAGACTATTACACAGGTCGCACATGATCGACAGTCTTCCATGCATATAATTAATAAAGATTTCCAAGTGGAAAGTGACGAAATGATGCATCGTTACCAAGATGAATCACGAGATATTCAATTTGAATTAGGGATGAAAGGCTCGTTTCAGCTTCATAATGCCAGTTTAGCTATTCGAGCTTGTTTGATCGCCAAGCAACTTGGTGTTATAAATATTCAAAAAGAAGCCATAAAAGCAGGATTAGCTAAAGCACGGTTGGCTGGCCGCTTTGACATGGTAAGTCGAAAGCCTTTAGTTATTTTAGATGGTGCACACAATGCAGCAAGTATTCAAACATTTATTGAAACAGCGAAGCATTTGTATCCAAATGCAACTAAAAGTGTAATCATGGCTGCTTTTTCCGATAAGCCAATTAAGAAAATGGTTCAGCAGCTCGATACGTTTGCGGATTCGATCACCTTTACGACATTTGATCATCCACGGGCGGCGTCTGAGGAGGTTCTATATAACCTTTCAGAGCATGTAAATAAGGAAAAACATAACGATTGGAAAGCATTGATTGATGACGTGATGCGACATCAAGATATGCAAAATGTCACATTTGTTGTCGGGTCACTTGATTTTATTGGAAAAGTTCAAATAAATTTGGACATATAGTGTTGCCATTTTAATCACATCATCATATAATGTACTTAAGAAAAATTCACTATACGATTACTTGATTTTTAAGTTATAAATTTAAAAATAAGAAGTGGATCATACTATTTTACTATTAACATTGTTTGTTTTGAATTTAATTTTTAGGAGTCTATGATTAATACCCTTTATTTGGGCACTTGGGGTATTATGAGCCATTAGTGCAACCGGCCAACCATCTGAGTTGGCTTTTTTTTTATATAATTATAGTTTCTCTGACAAATGAATGCACATCTAATGAAGGGATGGTTGATATGAGTTTAAAAAAGAGGCTTGGCGATTTATTAATTGAAGTAGGAGCGATCACATCTGATCAATTAAGTAGAGCATTAGAAATTCAGAAGGATTCAGGTAAAAAACTTGGTGAAATTTTGATCGAGCAACGTTTTATTACAGAGTCAGAATTGATTGAAGTACTTGAATTTCAATTAAGTATCCCACATGTAGAACTTGAGCGCTATTTCATAGATCCGGAAATCCCAATGCTCATATCTGAGACATTGGCTAAGCGTCATCAAGTATTACCTATAAAACGTAAAGAAGATACCATTACATTAGCGATGAGCGATCCTTTAAACCTTTATGCTATTGAGGATGTTGAAATTGCAACTGGTTTATCTGTTGAGCCTGTTATTGTGACGAGAAAAGATATTTCTGATTCGCTAGATCAATATTATGGGGCTGTCGATGCTAAAAAAGCAATTGAAGATTTTAAAGATGAGTTTTCTAGTGAAGATCTTGACCAGTTGGATGATGAAGCGTTAGCCGATATTAATAATGCTCCCGTTGTAAGGTTAATTGATTCTGTTGTTTCGCAAGCCGTAAGAAGTAAAGCGAGTGATATTCACATAGAACCATTTGAGAGCTATATCCGTATACGTTTTCGGATAGATGGCGATTTGAGAGAAATTATGCGACCATCTAAAAATGCCCACTCAGCTATTGTGACAAGAATTAAGATTATGGGTAAGATGGATATTTCCGAACGACGTAAACCTCAAGATGGCCGGGTTGAACGAACAATTAACAATCGAGATGTCGATATGCGTATTTCTGTTTTGCCTACAGTTTTTGGTGAAAAAGTCGTTATTCGTTTACTTGATCGAAACAGTTTTATGATGAGTAAAGAAGACTTAGGTTTCACTGAGAATAACTTAAATCTATTTAATGAGATTGCTAAGAATCCTAATGGGATCATGTTGATCACCGGACCAACTGGAAGTGGTAAATCAACGACACTTTACACGGTGCTAAATGACTTAAATCAAGAAGAAAAAAATATTGTTACGGTTGAAGACCCTGTTGAATATTCTTTAGAAGGTGTGACTCAAGTACAAGTTAACCCGAAAGCTGATTTAACTTTTGCTTCTGGACTAAGATCCATACTCAGGCAAGACCCAGATATTATAATGATCGGTGAAATCAGAGATGTGGAGACAGTGAATATAGCTGTAAGAGCTGCAATAACGGGTCACCTCGTACTTAGTACATTACATACAAATGATACGACTAGTACGATTAATAGATTATTAAACATGGGGATTGATCGTTATCTTATTGCATCATCGGTTGTTGGCATTGTTGCACAGCGATTAGTAAAAAAAGTATGCCCGTACTGTAAAAATGAAGCTGAAGTTAGTCATGTTGATGCTAAATTATTAAATGTTGAATTATCTACAAAGATATATGAAGGTAAGGGCTGTAATAAGTGTGATTATAGTGGCACGTTAGGACGAACAGCGGTGCACGAGGTCATGCCTGTTACAAGGTCGATTAGAGATATGATTAATAATCAAACAAGTATAGATGTTATTAAAGACCAGTCTGTTACGGAAGGTATGAAAACATTATATGAGACTTGTCGAGAACTAGTACTTGAAGGGAAAATACCAATAACAGAGATGATGAAGATTACTTATAGTTTAGATGTCTAGGAGGTTACTATGGATGTAGAAAAATTATTAAAGACGGCTATGCAGAATGATGCATCTGATTTGCACTTAACAGTAGGTTCCCCCCCGATTATTAGAAAAGATGGTGATTTGACACCACTAAATGAAACTAAACTCAAACCAGAAGATACAGAGAAACTTGTCAAAAGCTTATTAAGTGAAGAACAATTTAAAACTCTAAATGCTAATGGTGAAATTGACTTTTCCTATGCTGTGCCTGGAGTAAGTCGTTATCGAGTAAATGCTTATAGACAACGCGGAAGCTATGCAATGGCATTAAGGACCATCCCGATACATATACCATCGATGGATGAATTGCATCTACCCGATGTGATGCATCAATTAGTCAATAAGAGGCGTGGTCTTATATTAGTGACGGGACCAACAGGAAGTGGAAAAAGTACTACGCTTGCTTCACTAATCAATTATATAAATGAAACAAGAACAGAGCATATTATCACTTTAGAAGATCCTATTGAATATTTACACAGTCACAATCATAGTATAGTCAATCAAAGAGAAATTGGAATGGATTCACAAAGCTTCGGAAATAGCTTAAGAGCTTCCCTTAGACAAGACCCCGATGTTATTTTAGTTGGCGAGATGCGTGACTTAGAAACCATTTCTACAGCACTTACAGCAGCAGAAACTGGACATCTTGTACTGGCTACTTTACACACGACGGGAGCACCGAAAACAATTGATCGAATTATTGATGTCTTTCCACCCTATCAACAGCAGCAAATCAGGGTTCAATTAGCTGGTGTACTGGAAAGTATTATTTCTCAGCAATTAATTCCAAGAGCGTTCTCAAAAGGAAGACGTGCAGCTTTTGAAGTGATGGTCGCAACACCTGCGATAAGAAATTTAATTCGCGAAGGTAAAACGCATCAAATTTTATCTGTTCTTCAAACAGGCGCACAACATGGAATGGTTACAATGGACAAGTCGCTTATTTCACTTTATCAAGAAGGCGAAATTTCAGATAAAAGCTTGTATCGTTTTGCAAACGATTTGCAATATGTAAAAAAACAAATGTAATTTAAATTTTAACCTGTAAAGGATGGGTTATATGCCTACATTTCACTATCATGCGTTCACAAATGATGGCACAGAAATCGAAGATGTGTTGACAGCTAACGAACATGCAGATGCTGTCAGAATACTTAGAGAAAAAGGTTATAAACCAGTATCGATTGAAGAAGCTGTTGTAAAGAAAACGGCAACTGAAAGTATTAAGGTACTGGGTGGAAATATTAAACCTAAAGATTTAGCCATTTTTTGTAACCAGTTTTCAACGTTGATTAAAGCAGGCGTTGCTGTTGCTTCATCTTTAGATATACTGCATCAACAAACTGAAAATAAAAAATTACGGATCGCTCTTAAAGGTATATCAACTGAGGTGCAAAAAGGGTCACTCGTTTCACAAGCGATGAAACAATACCCTAGAATTTTCCCTAATCTTTTAGTTGATATGACAGAATCCGGTGAGATGAGTGGTAATCTTGAAAATGTGATGGCTAGACTTTCAACGCACTACGAAAAAGAAAGTAAGATAGAGTCAAAAATTAAAGGCGCAATGGTTTATCCAATTGTATTATCAGCTGTTGCTATTGTTGTTGTCACCTTTATGTTAATTGTTGTCATGCCGACGTTTTTAACTATGTTTGAAGGTTCTGACGTACCATTGCCACTTCCGACACGCTTTTTACTAACAATAAGTGATGGCCTAATCGATTACTGGTACATCGTTCTGTTTTTCTCTATTGCAGTATTTTTCGTTTTGAGATCTGTTTTAAACAGTAAAGAAGGGCGACGCGCTTTCGATCAAATGAAATTTAGACTACCTTTAATCAAAAGTTCAATGGTTAAAATTGTGACCTCTCGCTTTACCAGAACACTAGGGTCTTTAATTGCAAGTGGGCTTCCTCTAATTGAGTCACTGAAGATGTCTGCAAAAGTATCGGGGAATGTCATTGTAGAAGAAAAGGTCATGAACATGGCTCAGGACGTTGAAAAAGGTGAATCACTAGGCAAAGCAATGCGCCGTTATCCACTGTTTCCGCCAATGATTGTTTCCATGACCGAAATTGGTGAGGAATCAGGGAGCTTAGAAGAAATGTTAGATAAAAGCGCCGATTTTTATGACCGTGAACTAGAAGATGCTATTGACCAATTATTGAAGTTACTTGAGCCTTTACTTATCTTAGTCATGGCTGTCTTGATTGGTTTTATTGTCATAGCTATGTTACTGCCAATGTTTGATATGATTCAAACAATATAAACACACTGCCTTGAAAGGGGTGATGCTTTAGAAGATTATGAAAACATATAAATATAGAGCCATTTTACTTAAGTGAAAAAATAAGGAGGAGTTAAAATGTTAAAATTTATTAGTAAACATTTAAACAACAAAAGAAATGAAAAAGGTTTTACGTTAGTTGAATTAATTGTCGTTATTGCTATTTTGGGTATTCTAATCGCTATCGCGATACCACGTTTTGCATCGACAACGGATGCAGCTGAAAAAAGTGCAGCGGAAGCTAACCACCGGACATTGGTAAGTGTGTCTCAGTTGCATTTCGCAAATACTGGTAGTTGGCCTGAAAATATTGCAGATTTAGAGACTAATGATTTAATTTCTGATGGTGAATATAATGAAGATACAGATGAAGATCCGTCATATAATGTTGATGGAAGTGATGGTATTACGATTACTGTAACCTTCGATGGAGAAACAAAAGAATGGTCTGATGAAACCGGGTTTACTGATTGGGATTAATAAACAAGATGACATTCTTTTACATCGTATTTACTAAGTGATGAAACAATCTCCCCCTGCATTAGGGGGGGATACCCTTTTAATATTAAATCGTGTTAGTTTTAAGTTAATAGGCTTTAATATTAAAAAAAGTAGGTGTGACCTATGCTAATGAAAGAATATTTAAAAAATGAAAGAGGCTTTGTTTTACCATTAGTCTTACTAGTTATGGTTGTGTTATCTGTATTATTTGTGTCGATGTTTACATTAACAGAAGCAAACACAAATCAAGTGGTTGTGCAAGAAAATAACTTACGAGGTTATTATATGGCGCGCTCAGGTATAGAAATTGCGCATGCTGCTTTGATGACAGAAGATAGTGATCCAAGTTATCATCTTCAGATTGACCGTTTTATTGATGAATCAAGTGATGGATCATTAACTGATGAACTGTCTTTACCAGAAGATGATCCTATGTCAGATATTGAAATAGAGGTTTCAGTCGTAGATAGTGAAGTGAAAATTTATGCAACGTCCACTCTACGTTCGAATGGTGCAAAGCAAGACTTAGCTCTATTTATTAATACCAGCAATTATAATGATACACGTTGGAGCAATCAGTAATTGCATATGAAAGAAGGTGCCCCCATGAAAGATCAAAAAGGCTATACGTTATTAGAAGTTATATTGGCTATGGCAATTGGCTTCATGTTGATTGCAATCATATGGAGTATACTTGGGTTAGGGGTTCGCTCACAATCATTTTCAGCAAATGAATATGAAAAACAAGCAAATATGCGCTATGCAATTGAAACGATCAACAACCGCATGCGTTTTTTTACAGTCGGTTTTGCTGTTACTGAGGAACATTTCCAGCCAGAATATAGTCCATCAGGTGAGCTTAATGGCGTTGTTGCACCGTGGAACTATATTGGTTTAAGTCCTGACAAAACGCATTTAGTCCATTATGAATATCAAGATGATGGCTATGTGACTACTGATTTAACTTTACCTGTAGAAGATTTAGACTTGGATCTTCGTTTTCAAAAAGAATCAGGTCCGCAAGAAGATAACTTACTCACACTATTTTTAAATGGTTATGAAAATACTCAGCAAACCTTTAATATCAAAACAACAATTGACGCGATCAATGCACTTCAATTAATTGATTGGGGAGATGGTACTCAAGACGGATCAGCCGTTGCACTGGCATACCGAACAGACGAAACACCTGAAATTGATAAACGTCCCGTTGCGGCAATGTCAATGGTTTTAGATACGTCTGGTAGTATGAATTGGCAAGTTAGTGGTGATGAACATGGAAACCCTATTGATGGTGATGATGCGAGTAGTGACCCATCAGAACATAGTAGAATTAGAATATTAAGAGAGAGCTTAAGCCTTATGATTGATGACTTAAGTGAAGAAGAAAATGCATATGTTTCTTTAGTCCCTTTTCATAGAAATGCTAATATTCCGCACGATAATTTATCAAAAGCAAGCCCTGAAAATTTGGAAGGTTTCTCAATTCTTACGAACGAGAATAAGAGTGAGTGGGAAAACTTAGTCAACCAGATCTCAGCTAATGACGGAACCAATACAGGTGATGGTATTAGAAGAGGATACTATCAACTCCTTGATTTTAATAATAACTTAAATGTTTATGGACTAGAGGAGGATCAAGAATTAAGTAATTACATGGTGATTTTAGTTGATGGTGAGACTACTATGGCAAGTGCACGTGTCTCAAGAACATATGGATGGTTTTCAGGATACAGTTATTTTTACCAACAAGACTTTATTTTAGATTCTAATGATATTGAAAATAATTGGATATCGAATGCTGAAAGCAGACAAACACTGCCTGGTACGTATTTAGGAAGATATACTATAGGGAAAGGCAATGAGCTAGACCCAGAAGGAACTGAATATGTGGATCTTGTAGGTGAACGTTTAATACAAGCAAACAATTTACCCGGAGGTGCACAAGATTTAGAGTTAGATAATAATGTGTTTGTCATTGGCTTTTCTGATATTGAAAAAGATTTGGGAAGTGTGAAAGATATAGCTCAATCTGTTGGGATAGCGGTTAGCTCTGATGAATCAGATATCAATAACGATTTTAAAGATAATGATCGTGTATTTATTGCAAGGGATGCAAATGATTTGGAAGGTGTTTTTAAAGATATTAGTGGATATATAGTAGAAGATTTATGGCAAGTCAGTGGTCCGAGACTAGAACCTTAAAGGATGTGAGTGAGAGCATGGAAAATCAAAAAGGATTTACATTAGTAGAAGTTATTATTTCACTCGCGATTTTAAGCATCGTTATCATCGGATTCACAAGTGCATTCAGTCACGGTTACACACTAATCGGCGAAGGACGAAACCTAACAGAAGAAACGTTTATTCATCAGGAAGAAATGGAGAAAAGAATTGTCGATACCAAAAATCAATTTGTTGAAGGTGATATTGAGTCAAGTGATGTTGAAATCACTGCATTTCAAGGTTCTAACTACGAAGCAGAGGTGCCTGTTATCTCATTAAACGAGAATATACGAGGGAATCGATCATTTCAGACATTTGTTTCAAATGTTGACTTTGGAAAACCAGATCCCCCTAATGTTGATTTAGATGTTGGCATTTACTCAAATTCTGATAGAACAAAAGAAGTATTCCCATGGATTGATGATAGTATCCATTTACGTGCAGATTATCATATATTTACTAATCCGCCCGTTTTTTCAAACACATCGAAATGGTATCAATCGAATGAGGACAATCCGAATCCTTATTTTTCAAGCGGTTTTCAAATTATTGATGAAATAACAACAGAGGAACCAAGTGGATTATATGAACACTCACTAAAAAGTGATGATTTAAATGAGAACTATTTCTATCAATTCCAAACTGAAGCCTATACGCTCGCTGGAAGGTTGGGGCAATTTACACACGACGATCGGATTCCGATCCTCAGAAGAGCAGGAAGTGAGTATTGGCAAGATTTTATAGAAGATATTTACTTTGATAATGTTAAAATATTTAGAAATGGTGTCTATCAAGATATTTTATTACATGCGGATCATCCCACTTTAAATGTCGATTGGGAAGACAATGTTGATCCACAAGGTGCATTGATCGGCATACCTATTCCAGATGACTATCAAAATAATTCTTTCAAAGTATCAGTTGATTTCTCACTAGATGAATCGGCTCTAGAAAATGACTTAGAGCAACATGGTATAGGTATATCAATAAGTGATGATAATAATTCAGGCTTGATGCTAACAATGGATGTTTCCAACAATACGCTCAGGTTAGATAATACATCTAATGGTAATTATGCAGAAACCGTAAGTGAAGTGAATATGTTGTCAGATAGTCGATTTTCAGACTTTGTCGATAGTGAACCAAATCAAGAACAGATAGACTGGGAGTCTATAACAGGCGCCACTATTATTTTTTCAGACCAAGATGTCACAATTAATATTAATGGCGAAAGGACAGATGGTACTACTTTAGTCAGTGATTCATATGAAGTCGATCATAACTCAATAAGTGATCCGCAATATGTAGGCTTTAAATCGTACAGTAGTGAAGATTACTTACCCGACTTCAGCAGCGAAATTGTTGGAAAGTATGACCGTAATTTTTCTTCAAGCTTGTTTAATGCAACATTTGAAGAAGTTGTTCCAGATCTTCCAGATGATTGGATCGATGGCGGTGATAATGGTTTTTATGCAGGCAATTCTAGTAACATAACAGGTAGCTCAAGACCATTACTTGATATAGAAATGAACAGAAGTAATTCCAGTTTGAATGGAAACAGAGAAACGATTAGAGCGAATTCATTTTTATTTTCTCCTAATATGAATCTATTAACACTTGGAAATAATCACTATTTAAATATTGAAATTAACGATCTTGTCATATTTGATATTCCTATCGAATTTAATGATAACGCAGAAGGTATTGATATCAATGGTATAAATGATAATTCATACCCAGTTTATATAGTCTTTAGAGAGAATGGAAGAGATAATTTATCAAGCTACTCAATCCTTGGTGATTATGATGTGATTAAAGTTGATAGTATGGACGTGTTAAGGGTTAATAGTGGTAATATTTTAATTGTGGATTAATGAGTGGTAAACAAGTAAAGGAGAAAAAATGGAAAATATATTCGTATATAGTATTGTGTTGATGTTTGGTTTGATAATTGGTTCGTTTCTAAACGTTGTGATTTTACGTTTGCCTAAAAATAAATCGATTGCTTATCCACCATCCCATTGTCAAACGTGTCATAAAGAGCTTACGCCCATAGAGTTAATTCCCTTATTTAGTTATCTATTTCTAAGGGGACGTTGCAAAGGGTGCGGGGTGAGAATTTCCCCTCGTTACTCTTTGATTGAGTTGTTAAATGGATTGATATATATACTGATTTTAAGCGTCTATGGGATTCAATTAGAAACTTTTTTTGCCTTGGGATTAGCAAGTCTTTTAATTGTTGTTACGTTTATCGATTTAGACCATTTGCTTATCCCAAATAAAATCACATCAACGATTTTAATTTGGGTTGTAACAGAAAGTGTTGTTCAGTTAGCGTCTAATCAGATAAGTATTACAATCATGCTCGACCGCTTTTATGGACTCTTATTAGGTGGAGGTTTATTTTTAATTATTGCGATTATAACAAAGGGAGCAATGGGTGGAGGTGACATCAAATTAATGGGAGCTTTAGGCTATTACTTTGGTTTAACTCATACGCTTGGTTTAATCTTCTTCTCATTTACTATTGGTGGTGTATTATCGATCGCACTCGTTGCTTTAAAAGTTAAAAGCAGAAAAGATGTTATTCCATTTGGTCCATTTATTTGTTTGGCTGCGTTCGTGATGTTGATCTATGGTGAACATATTATTAATTGGTATACAAATTTAAGCTAAGAGGTGTTTTAATTTATGTTTAAACGAAATAAAGATGTAATTGTCTTAGACATTGGTAGTGCATACACGAAAGTAGTGGTTGGCTCATTACATTATTTAAAACCTGAGCAAACTAAAAAAGAGGTAACAATAAAAGAGATGATTAAATTTGAAACACCTAAATCTGATGATGTGACAGATCGTCAGGAATTCACTCCATATTTTGATGGAAAACAATTAATGATTGAATTAAAAAGTGTTTTAAATGATTATGGTATAAAAACAAAAAATATAGCGCTTGTTTTAGGTGGAGATCGTTATATAACAAGGGATATAGTGATCCCGAAAGTCACTGAAGATAAAATTTTAGATATGCTTACGTTTGAAATAGAAGAATATTTACCAGTTTCTGTAGACCAATACGTCATTGATTATACGATTCAGGAAGAATTTGAAGAGGAGAGCATCACTAAGTATAAAGTGTTGGTTGCAGCATTAGAAAAAAATGAAGCAAAATATTATTACGATTATTTAGAAGATGCTGGTTTTTCCGCTTTGATTCTAGACGCGCAGTTTAATGGATTGAGTAAATTGATGCCCTATATGAATGTTATAAATGGTGAAGCAATTGAAACATTGAAATCAACTGTAGCATGTATTGATTTAGGCGCAAAGTATATAGATGTTAGTTTGTTTGATAAAGGAAAGATGCAATTAAATCGTAGCATCGATAATTTGATGAGTAAGCATATTGATGAAAGTGATCTTGAAGCAATAGAATTTGATCGATCACGAGCAAATACGCTCAGTAACATCGAAAGAATTTTTAAATTTTATACAAGTCGGTCATCTCATAATGCTATTAACTATGTACTGGTTTATGGTGGAGGAGCAGAAAACCAGTCATTTGTTGAGGATTTAGCAGAGCAACTTAACGAAAACGTTACAACAGTTAAGCAAATAGATTTAGTTGATTGTGTCAACAGCTACACAGATAATGTTTATCATTTTTTAAATGCGATTTCTACCCTTGTGAGGAGGTAACGCAAGATGAGAGATTTTAATTTTTTTCGACCGTTTATAACGTCAAGGATAAAAAAGAGTGGTAAAGGTGAATGGGTCGCACTCGGTTTCTTTATAATTTTAGTTTTTATTATTGCAATACCTTGGTATATGTCAAATGAATTGCGATCGCTAAATGACGAAGTAGAACAATTAAATACAGAGGTTAACGATCCATCACTCCAAGAAGATATTGATCATGTTCGTGTACTTCAATCGGAATTAAGTGACTTAAGAACAGAGACGGAGCAACTAGATTACGCCATTAGTATGTTGGGAGAAAGTGAAGCTGTGACTGAACAATTACTGACAGATTTAGCACAAGCTAAAAGTGATGACATTCTATTTGAACAGATTAGCGTTAATAACAGAACCATTACTATTAATGGATTTGGAGCATCAAGGGTTGCTATCGCAAATTTAGAGTACAACATACGTGGATTTGATAGGTATGAAGATTTATTTGTTCCATCTATTACATACGATGATGAGGACTATGAATTTTCTTTAGAGTTTACGATTAAAGGAGGGGAAGAGCATGAAGAGCTTGAAGAACCTGAAGGAAATGAACTTTCGGAATAATAAGTGGCAAGAAAAATTTAACCTCAGAGAGATTATTTTAATAGGGAGTTTACTACTTATTGCTCTGTTGTATATATATTTAGAGCTCTTAATCTTCCCGCTTTCTGCTGAAATTAATGATAAACAATCAGAATCAACAATGTTAACTGAAGAATTAGATCAAATGCGTATGACAGCAAATCAACTTCCTCAATTAGAAGAAAATTATGATGGCCTGAAAAACGAATTAGAAGAGCAGGAGGAGTCTTTTTATCCTTCGAATAAACAGGAGTTTTTCATCAATACATTAGAAGACATTGCCTTTAATGAAACTAATTTATCCGTTCCATCAATAAACTTTTCAGAAACATCTATAGCAGAAGAATATTCAGAAGGGCTATATAGAACAGAAATAACGTTTGACTATGTTTCAGATTATGACTCTATTAAAGATTTAATTTCTTTATTAGAAAAAAAAGAAGAAAAGGTTAAGATTACAAGTCTTATTATGACAGAAGAGTCTGTGGATCAACAATATTCTGGAACCATCGCTCTTGAATTCTACAGTGTACCTAGAGAATTTGACTATGAGTGGCCTGTAGAAATCCTGGAACCGGATGACGAGAGAGTCATTAATCAAAACATTTTTCACAGAGATCGAGAACTATGGGCGCATATAAATTCAGAAGAGCAACTAGAAGACAACACATCACAGCCTACATCATCATCTCAAGATTTTACAGGGACAGAAGATAATAATACCACCAACGCAGGCAAAATTTCACCGTCAAGTAATCAAACAAGTTCAGATCATTCCGAAAGTGTTGTTCATGTTGCTGAAGAAGGAGAAACATTTGAGGATTTATCATTACTCTATTACGGAAAACCAGATTACGGCATTTTCTTAAGAGAATTGAACGCATACGATGAGAACGAAATTTTAGATGAGGGAAGCGAGATTGATATTCCTTCTGTTATTTATTTGCGAGATAAATGATGGAACAATGTTAGATACTTGCTTTTTACAATGAAAATAGACTTATTGAGTAATATATTGCTGAGTTTTCGGTGAAATTTAACGGCCTTTGATGACAAAGGTCGTCTTTTTTTTGCACTTGTTCATGATAAAGTGAACTGACGGATCGATAACGAGGTGAAAAAATGGAGCGGAAATATACAATAACGTATCATGTTGGCCCTGATCAAACGTTAAATGAGTCAACTCAAAATTTTGAAGCTGCTAGTTTAGAAGAAAGCAAGAGTACACACATGTTAAGCCGATCTATAGCGAAAAGGATCATTGTCGTCATATCAATGTCCATTGTCATTGGACTTGCTTTTGGCTTTTTGACGATGTTTATTTTTTTAAATCGTGAGATAGAAGACCCTTTAGCCTTTGAGTCTGATGCAACAGCAAATCAACCAAAGCCGGATGAGCAAATGGAAGAAATGCCACTTCCAAAGTTAACGGCATACGTTATTCAGCTTGGCTTATTTGAAACAGAAGAATCTGCAAGTGAAGGAGTCAGCGATTGGCAAACTAAAGGGTATCATCCTCTTAAATGGGAAACAGATGAAGGTTTTCGATTGTTTTTAAGTGCTTATTCATCAAAAGAAGAGGCAAAAAACGCTCAAGAAGCTTTAATTGACTTCGATTCATCTACTTACGTTAGAAATTGGGAATCTTCGTCAGGATTGAAACAACTCTCAAGTCAAGATGAGGAATGGATAACGAGTTTTCTGGATCAATGGCCATTTCAACATTCACTGAGTGATCTACCTGACTCAAATTTATTTCAACCAACTCACCAATTTGAAGATGAAAAGCTACAACGTTTTTATGATCAAGTGTTATCCATTTTAAGTGAATATGATGACGAAGGAATTATTCGCTTAAATATCATGCATGCTTATCATCAATTTCTATTAGATGATTCATTATAAAATTCATTCATTATCCGGAACGAATATGAATAATCCTCTATATATTCTCAAAAAAAATCTATTCAAAAGTGTTATTTAACACTTTCAGAAAGTTGAAAGCACCTCAAGTTGATTTAAACTAGAACGTAAGAAAGGAGGTGACATATGACACAAAAGTTAAAGATGAAACAAATCCCCAAGCAAGACCGCCCTAGAGAACGATTAGTAGAGTTAGGTGCATCCAATTTATCTTCCCAAGAATTATTAGCGATCATCATTGGTAGTGGTACGAAGACAGAGAGTGTACAAGACTTGGCTAAACGGCTTTACGCTTTTTTTCAAGGAGACGAGTCGTTAAGGGAGGCCTCGATTGAAGAATTAACGTCGATCAAAGGCATTGGACTCGCAAAAGCGGTTAACATCTTGGCTTCTCTTGAATTAGGAAAACGCGCCTTTAAAAAAGTAATGCCTGAGCGTTTAGTCATTCGAAGCCCCCAAGATGGAGCTGAATTCGTCATGGAAGAAATGCGGCTTTTAAAACAGGAACACTTCGTTTGTTTATTCCTCAACACTAAGAATCAAATTATCCACCGACAAACTATTTTTATTGGCAGTCTAAGCGCCAGCATCGTGCACCCAAGGGAGGTTTTCCGCGAAGCTGTTAAACGTTCAGCTGCTTCTTTAATTTGTATTCACAATCATCCATCCGGCGTGCGCCTATAAGGTTTAACATTTTAGTGATTTTATATCTAGAATACCTTACAACATTCTATGGTCAGCATCTTACCGTGAGAGGAAACTCAAATTAACGGGAACAAAGCATGATGTGAAAAGGGGATAAGACGACAAAATGATCATTGTCGAGTCGAATCTTCAGACCAAGTGATGCATGGTAAAAGCTAAACTGCTTGAACCCTAAACGAATGAGCGATGGATGCGCCGTTGTTTATGATCGTTAAAAGGCAACGAGGACAAAGTGGGAACAGATCGTCGGAATGTTAAAAAAACTATCGTAAGGTTTGTCCTTCAATCCTAAAATAATTAGGAAACCGTTAAAAGGGGTACCTAACCATCACGCATCTAAAATGTTAAATCATGTAGGGATTGCCTAAGTATCATCTAGTCCTATTGCCAACAAAACGGATTAACGATATAAGGTAACGGAGTCTTGATAGTACTCAACGTTTGCTTGTAATGAGTTTAGCAAGGGGAAGCAAGACAGATTGACGATAGCTCTAAAGCGAAAGGAGTCATGAATATGGCAGTTGATCCATTTCAGCAATTAGACGCTATAAATCGAGCCTCGAAAAAAGGTCATCTTATTAAAGACTGTTACCGGTTAATGTACAAAGAAAGTATATGGTATCAGGCATACGCAAATCTTTATCCACTAGATAATCTTCAAAAATTACAATCTAAACAGCACTTGATAACGGATATAACCGATCAATTAAAAGAGCAGTCATTTCGGTTTACTCAGAAAAAAGAGAGAACAGGTCGATCGGTTCATTCTATATCGGATGTCACAAAAGCTGAAGACTTAGTGTTGGAAGTGATGCGCATCATCTTGTATCACATCTATTACCCTATGGATTCGCAACATGTCTATGGATGCTCTCTAGAATTACACTATACGGACGGATTAAGTCAATTAAAAGAGTCATCTATACCGATAAATTGGTGTATTTGCATGGATTTGCCTCCATTTGATTCAAAGCGACACGGTACATTTTTATTAAAGCAAATTTCCGAAAAAATAAGCGATCACCGATTTTTACTTCTATTGCACAATGGATTAAATACTGGTTCTATACAAGAGGACGCATGCAGTAATTCAACCCCATCATCTGATTTTCATCATTTGCTCACCCACATCTTATTGCAGAAAGTTGACCGATATATATTAGAAACCAAGCAGAATGTGAGAATGAACTACGTTCGTTATAATCGATCCATTTTTATTGGCATCAAAGGTGATAAAAAAGGTGCTATGTGTTTTAGAGACACGATCGTTCATTTCTTAAAAGACAATCATTTAATAGGTGTAACGTCCAATATACACCTTCAACACTTGAAAAAACCAAATCAATTCTTAGGCTATGCGATTCAATTAAATGATAGAAACAAACGAAAAATTGATCTGCGTATTCCGCGTGCAGAATTATCTAAACTAGCCTCTCATTATCGATATGGTCAATTTGATCCGTTTAAACCAGCAGCAAGACCCAATCTCCTCTCAATGAGTGAATGTGATATTTTAAGCCATTATAATCATGAATTGAGCCAAATTGCTTACAAGTATCAATTAGCGAGTAACCAACATCATTTAAGTAAATTATTTTATTTAGCAGAAGGAAGCTTTTTGAAAACAATGGCCGCTAAAAGAAAGCGCACAGTTAAACAAGTTGCTTTATCGATGAGAAGGCATGCTCAAGGCAGATTGTCACTTGTTGTACCTGCTTCAGATGGTTCTAAAAAAACTAAGTCATTTATTAAACTTAAAGACGTATGTTACGATACTAAAAAATAAATTACCGCTCAACAAACAGTTTTTAGAGGTTCGAATAAAGAAGTCAATTGGCGAGCCGTATACGCTTAAAGGCGTACGTACGGTTCTGAGGGAGGCGTTATGAAACCTATGTCATTAAGGCGCACAACGTCTACCCTACGACCCATCACCATCACAAGAAGATATTCATGTCACAAAACGTTTAAAAGAATGTGGAAGCATGATCGGAATCGATCTTTTGGATCATTTGGTTATAGGAGATAATAAATTTGTCTCATTAAAAGAAAAAGGGTACGTATAACACTATCTATTTTTCTTAAACTTTCGTATAATTAAATAAGCGAGTAATCTAAGAGACGCCCTACGGTCAGGATCTATATTCTTGCGTTAGGCGTTTCTTAATGTTAATAAAAAAACTCACATATTGATATAAAAACAGATGCAGGTATAGAGAGGACGATTAAAGTGGGGAAATTTAGTTTTACACAAGATTTAGGTATCGATTTAGGAACAGCAAACACATTAGTTTATACAAAAGGAAAAGGTGTTATTGTACGTGAACCTTCTGTCGTGGCAAAAAACAATTCAACGGGTGAAATTGAAGCAGTCGGTAGCGATGCTCGAAATATGATTGGCCGTACACCAGGTAATATTTCCGTTGTTCGACCGATGCGTGATGGTGTGATTGCAGATTATGATACAACAGCTTCAATGATGAAGTATTATATTCGATTGGCTCAAAAAAACCGTTCAGCATTTGCGAAAAAACCTAACGTTATGGTATGTGTTCCATCAGGCATTACGATGGTCGAAGAACGTGCCGTGATCGATGCGACAAAACAAGCCGGTGCAAAAGAGGCATTTCCCATTGCTGAACCATTCGCCGCTGCTATAGGGGCAGGGCTTCCTGTATGGGAACCGACGGGTAGTATGATTGTTGATATTGGTGGTGGAACAACAGAAGTAGCCGTTATTTCTTTAGGTGGTATTGTGACGAGTCAATCGATCCGTACAGCGGGTGATGACATGGATGATTCGATTATTCAATACATTCGAAAAAAATACAGCCTGATGATCGGTGAGCGTTCTGCAGAATCGATTAAAATGGATATCGGTTCTGCAAGTCCTTCTGTTGAAGATGAAGAAATGGATATTAGAGGACGTGATTTGTTAACAGGTTTACCTAAAACAATCACGATTTCGTCAAAAGAAATTGCGGGCGCATTAAGTGATACAGTAGCATCGATTATTGAGTCGGTAAAAAACACATTAGAAAAAACACCACCTGAACTATCAGCAGACGTAATGGATAGAGGGATTGTTCTTTCTGGTGGTGGTGCTTTATTAAAGCATTTAGATGATGTATTATCTGAAGAAACGAAGATGCCAGTATTTGTTGCTGATGCTCCTTTAGACAGTGTTGCAATAGGAACGGGGAAAGCTTTAGAGTATATTGATCATTTTAAATCACACCCTAATATTTCAACTCGCTCAAGTATGTATTAATTGGAGGCTAACGTATGTCTTTTTTTCGACGGAAACGCCTGTTTACAATCCTGCTCGGTTTAATTTTATTAGTAGGTTTAATTGGCTTTTCGATTACAGATCGTGATGAATTATCTTCTACTGAACAATTTGTCCAAGATGCTTTTGGTTGGATGCAACAAATAGTATTAATGCCGATCAATTATACATCTCAGGTTGTGACAAATCTTAATAACATCTCGAATCTGCACCATGAAAATCAAGTATTAAAAGAAAATTTATCACAATATCAACGGACTTTATATGAAGTTCAAGAGTTAAGAAGTGAAAATGAAGAATTGATGAGTTTACTGGATAAGACAGAAAGCATTACGGATTACACACCGATTCAAGCTGCTGTTATTGCAAGGAGTCCTGAACAGTGGTTTAATCAAATTACGATAAATAAAGGCAAGCAGCACGGGGTTGAACGAGATATGGCTGTTATAACGGCCGAAGGTATGATAGGGAAAGTTCAATCATCGTCACAGTTTACATCGACAGTGTTACTTTTAAATGGATTTGATCGCTCTAATCGAATCGCTGTCAATGTTCAGTTACCAGATGACGGTGGGGATGCAAGAGGTTTTATATTAGGCTATAATGAAGATAATGATCAACTGATTTTAGAATTTACTGAATATCATGATGAAATATCAGAAGGCGAGACGGTCTTTTCTTCTGGTTTAGGCGGCGTTTTCCCAGCTGGATTAGAAATAGGGGGAATAGAAGAAGTAACGACTGACCAATATGGATTAACTCAAATTGCATATGTCGAACCATCTGCTGATTTAGAAGATTTAAACCATGTTATTGTTGTTGACCGTGAGATGGCAACGAATCGAGACATTGAAAATGAGGAGGAAGATAACTAATGTACAGGCTTTATCTTCCCTCAATTTTAATTTTATTAGTTGTTTTTCAAGGAGCTGTCCTTCAGTTTATTCCTGCTTTTGTTGAAGAGAATGGATGGATATTAGCTAGTCATTCTGTCTTTTTATTTTTGATTTTATTTTCCTTATTTTATGATCAGAACGATACATATTATGGTCTTTTCTTTGCTATTTTGTTTGGTTTAGTCATTGATATGATCTATACAAACATACTCGGTGTGTATATGTTTAGTTACGGATTAACCACTTACTTTGTCCATGGCTTACGTAAAATCTTACATGCTAACTTTTACGTTGCTTTATTAATAGCCATTTTTGCTACAGGTTTTGTAGATTTTATGTTATTTACGATTTACCAGTTTATCGGTGTAGCCCAATTAGATATGGCTAACTATTTTTATCAAAGACTTATTCCAACTGTTATATTAAACAGTTTTATTTTCATTTTGCTTTATCTACTATTCAAACGACGATTAGTTAAATGGTCAAACGATCGTTTCGAGAAAAAACTTTAGTTGGACGTGCATGAGACATCGGGAGGTGTGAATTTGCTAGCAAAAAATCAATTTGTAACGATTAAAGGAACGCGTGATGGTTTAACATTGTACCTGAATGATACGTGTGATGTAGATAGATTACTAGAAGAACTGGATCATATGCTGATGAGTGAGCATTTTGATCACGAGGAATCTCTAGTGACGATTACCGTTCAATTAGGGAAACGTTATTTACATACTGGGGAAAGAGAAAAACTTGAATCGATTATAAGTAAACGATCGCATTTCGTCATCCAATCAATTGAATCCGATGTGGTTTTAAAAGAAGATGCGATTCGTTGGAAAGAAGAAAGTGAAATTCGAACATTTTCAAAGACGATCCGTTCGGGACAAGTCATTGATATTGTTGGTGATGTATTGTTGATTGGTGATATCAATCCGGGAGGTACGCTCAAAGCGACCGGTAATATATTCGTACTAGGACACCTACGAGGAACTGCTCACGCAGGGCATACGGGTGACAAGAATGCTGTGATCATGGCCTCTTATATGAACCCTATGCAGTTAAGGATTGCAGACTTTTTTAGTCGTTCTCCAGATTATGAATCAGATGGTGTTTATATGGAAGGTGCGTATGTTGAAGATTCGGGGAAAATAATGATTGATCGACTTCATGTTGTGGCGAAAAAACGACCGGACTTAAGTGGGTTTGAAAGGAGTGTTTTAAATGGCTGAAGCTATTGTTATTACCTCAGGTAAAGGTGGGGTTGGTAAAACAACAACCACTGCTAATTTAGGAACAGCGCTGGCACTGATGAATCAAAAGGTGTGTCTTCTTGATACAGATATTGGTCTGAGAAATTTAGATGTTGTAATGGGATTAGAAAACCGTATTATCTATGATATTGTAGATGTCGCACAAGAACGTTGTAACTTAAAACAAGCACTTATTAAAGATAAACGATTTGATTATTTATTCTTGCTTCCTGCTGCTCAAACGAGTGATAAACATGATCTAACTGAGGAAGCAATGGTTGAAATGATAACTGAATTAAAGAAAGAGTTTGATTATATCATTATTGATTGTCCAGCTGGTATTGAACAAGGATACAAGAATGCTGTAGCTGGAGCTGATCATGCAATTGTTGTGACAACACCAGAGAAGTCAAGTGTACGTGATGCGGATCGTATCATTGGTTTATTAGAGCAAGAAGAAATTGAGCCACCTAAATTGGTGATTAATCGAATCAGAAATCATATGATGGAAACGGGCGACATGTTAACGATTGATGAGATCATCCAAGTTTTATCGATTGATTTATTAGGCATCGTTGCTGATGATGATGAAGTTATAAAAGCATCCAATCATGGTGAGCCAGTTGCCTTTCAACCGAATACAAAAGCATCCATCTCATACCGCAATATAGCAAGGCGTATACTAGGCGAATCCGTTCCGCTTCAATCATTTGAAGAAGAAGAAGGCATGATGGCTAAAGTTAAACGATTTTTAGGTATGCGAAAACATTAGTGAATCAAAATCAAACAAGAACCGAGGAGCCCGAATCATTATACAGTTAATGTTCGGGCTTTTTGTCTTGTAACGAATAAGACGCATCATCTGTTCATATCTTTATTTATTTTATCATATGAATAAATAAAGGATGTGAAGACATTGGACAAACAAACTAAAAAAATAATGCGTCAGATCAAGAGACGAAAACAGCCTACAGTTAAAAATACTGAACCTATACGTGCTCAAAGTACAGATCCTGATAAGCGATCGAAGTTAAATGGTTATATCCAAGTATTTGTAGCGAGTTTGTTTTTAATCGTGTCTGTATTTCTCATTCAATCCTCGCACGCATCGTTATCAGTCCCTAAACAATGGTTAAATAGACAAATGACTGAAGCCTTTCCCTTTGCAACAGTTCATCTTTGGTACACCGAAACGGTTGGGCTTCCATTTTCTATATCTGATCAAAAAAATATAGAACATGATTCTTTAGCTGTATCACTGCCTGTGTCGACTTATCAAAACAAAGGACTTATAGCAAGTGGAGAAGGTCTAATCATTGAGACAAATGATCGCGATCTTGATATTTACTCTGTTAAAGCAGGAACGGTATTATTTGTTGGCAAGCAAACGCCATTTGAACAGACTGTGATTATTCAACATGCAGATCGAAGTCAAACGACTTATGGTCTACTTGATGAAGTGGATGTCCTACCTTTTCAATTTGTTGAAGCCGGTGAAAAGATCGCAAAGGTTGATGCTACGATTAATCGTTTGTATCTAAGTATGCAAAAAGAAGATCAGTTTTTAGATCCAACTGAGGTTATCGATGTTTGGAAGTAATAAAAAGTTTAAAATCAAATGGCACCCATCACTCATAATAGGTCTTATTGGGGGTGTGAGTGCCGGTTTATTTTATGAAGTTTTGATACTTTATAGCATTGTACTCTTCCATGAATATGGACATGTCTTCATGGCAAAACATTTAGGGTGGCAGGTTCAATCGGTTACGATTTGGCTGTTTGGTGGTATAATGAAAACAGATGATTATCATAATCGGTCTAGCTATGAACAATTTCTTGTAACAATAGCAGGTCCACTTCAGCATGTATTTATCTATTTATTACTTTTGATTTGTTCCTATTTAAGACTTATAGAAGGCTCTTTACTGTCGTTTGCCAGAAACTATAATCAATTGATTTTATTGTTTAATCTAGTTCCTATTTGGCCACTAGATGGTGGTAAAATGTATCATTTAGTCTTGAATAGATGGCTGCCTTTTGTAAAAGCATATAAACTGACACTGGTGACATCATTTGTTTTAATCAGTACACTCATGATTTTCACAACGTACATGAGTTATTTTTCAGTTAATCGATTAATATTAGCAAGCTTTCTTAGCTGGCAAAACTATTTAGATTATAAACAAAGCCCTTATTTATTTAGACGATTTCTAATCGGACGTTATCAAATAGATATGACTCACCTGAAAAAACAGGAATTATTGGTGCACAGTACAACACCGATTAAGGAACTGGTTGAAAAATTCCAGTCTGCTTTTACGCATGTAATTCATATATATGATCAAGATCAATATGTGACAGAGCATGATATTTTAACAGTGTATTTTAATCATCCAACGTACACGACAGTCAATCAATGCATTAAATAAAGAAATGAGGTTATCCTATCGAACTCTATTTACTCACATCTCTAAGTGAACGGATCGGTGTTGCAGTCGAAAAGCAAAAAATTGTTGAGCTATCGATTGATCGCTCAGATCATCCAGATCGCGTGGGTTCTATTTTTATAGGGAAAGTTGAAACGGTCGACAAAGGACTTCAAGCAGCTTTTGTTGATATTGGTGGGGACAAGTTAGCTTATCTAGAAAAACGAGAGATTCCCACGACTGATGTAAGTCAAGATAAACCGATCGAGTCTTTGATCACAGAGGGTCAATCGATTATCGTTCAGGTCACAAAAGATGCTTATAAAGAAAAAGGGGCTAGACTGACACATAATATAACGTTAGGGGATTCAGGTATTGTCTATATGCCTAGAGCCGGTTATGTCGCGATATCTAAAAAAATTGATGCCGAGAAAAAAGATGAACTTAAAGCAAATATTCAAAGTTTACTTGAAAATGAAGAGGGCGCAATTATTCGAACAAAGGCTGAACACTACACAAATGATGAGTTACGCATTCAAATTGAAGCATTACGTGACGAATGGAAAAGTATTGAACACGCATTTAAAAATGGAAGGATCGGTCAAACTTTGTATTATGATGACCCTATTTACAATCGTTTCATTCGACGTTTTACCTCAGAAGGAATTGAGAAAATTTATTGTGATGATGCGACCGCAATCGCCTCTATTAAGAAAAAATATCCACAATTACAAGCTGAGATGAAGTGGTTACCCGATTGTGAAGCACATTTGCCTCAATCAATTGATCAAGTGTATAGTCATATCTTAAAACCGGTTGTTGAATTAGAAAATGGCGTCTCGATTCAAATTGAAAGTACTGAAGCCTTAACAGCAATCGATGTGAACTCTTCAGGCTTTACTGGCAAGAAAAGAAGTAACCGAATAGCTTATGACGTCAACCGAATTGCTGCAAGGCAGATCATGAGAGAACTTAGACTGCGTAATATTTCAGGCATGGTCGTGATTGATTTCATACGTATGAAAAATAAAAAAGATCAGTCGAACTTGCTCCATGAACTTAGAAAGTGGGCAAAAGAAGACTTAACAAGAATTGATCTGTTTGGTTTTACAGCACTCGGGTTATTTGAGTTGACGCGCAAACGTGAAGCTCCTGTGCATGAATTTATTTTAAAACCAGCAACACTTGAGAAAAAGCCGTCACTACATACTCTTAGCTTTCAATTGGAGCGTGAAATTCACAATCAAAATGCAGAAGCGGTAGTAGTCGAAGTTTCAAAACGATTTAAACAAACGTGGAATCAGGTGATTCATTCGGAAAGCTTCTACGATTTATCACAGCCAACGGTGTATTTCATCGAATCAAAAGGTGTTGAAAGTTATGCGATCAGACGTGTCGGTTCAGATACATTAGTGAATGATTATTTAAGAAAAAAGGATCCGCAATTGATTGACAAATTGAATCCAGACATGGTATGATTCTAACGTTATGCAATATGGTAGCACCCGTTGCTACAACCGCGCAGATCAGGTCTTTTATAAGTGGTTTATTTAATCACACCTGTGATGGCGAGTCTGAGTCTATTAAGGAGGTGCAACAAGGATGTACGCAATTATTGAAACTGGTGGTAAGCAGATCAAGGTAGAAGAAGGACAAGAAATTTATGTTGAGAAAGTAAATGGCGAAGCTGGAGATGCTGTTACTTTTGATAAAGTATTGTTCGTAGGTGGAGATGATGTAAAAGTCGGTTCTCCATTCGTAGATGGTGCTTCTGTTACGGCTAAAGTTGAAAAACAAGGTCGTCAAAAGAAAGTAACTGTTTACAAATTTAAGCCTAAAAAGAACTATAGTCGTAAACAAGGTCATCGTCAGCCATATACAAAAGTAACGATTGATAAAATCAATGCATAAAGGCTGATTCGTTATGATCTATGTGACGATAACACGTAATCAAGATAATAACATAATCGCTTTTGAACTGAGTGGACATGCCGGTAGTGGCCCATATGGGTATGACTTAGTCTGTGCAGCTGTTTCAGCAGTTGCCTTTGGTATGACAAACGCAGTGATTAAGCACAGTGAGATTGAACCTATCGTTGACCAAGGTGGCGAAGGTGGTTATCTAAAAGTTGAATTGCCCGAACAGTTAACAGAAGCACAAGCTCAAAAAGCCGCGCTTTTACTAGAAGGAATGCTAACTTCTTTAGAAACCATCGAACGTGACTACAGTCAACATATATCCATCTCTGAAAAATAAGGAGGTGCAAGCCCATGTTACGTTTAGACTTACAATTTTTCGCAACGAAAAAAGGTGTGAGTAGTTCAAAGAACGGTCGTGATTCAGAATCGAAGCGACTTGGAACTAAGCGCGCTGATGGTCAAGAAGTTACAGGTGGATCAATTTTATATCGCCAACGCGGTACAAAAGTTTATCCTGGAACAAACGTCGGTCGTGGTGGCGATGATACTTTATTTGCTAAAACAGATGGTATCGTTCGTTTTGAGCGCGTCGGACGCAACCGTAAACGCGTAAGTGTATATCCTGTTGCACAAGAAGCATAATGATAACAAGAGCGTATTTCAGAAGATCATTTCTTTTGAAATACGCTCTTTTCATTCGTTCATATCATGATGATTCACTTTTACGAATGGTCAAATATTTGCTATACTTTTTATACGTGTTAAAAATGATTAAATGGCGCATTCGCTATACATGTGAGCGAATGCGATTTTTCTAATCAATGATGAGGTGGTGCTTTCGTGGAAGAAGTTGAAGTGATTCAGTTACTTAGGCATTTTAGACATGATTTAGCCAACGAGGTCCAATTAATCAGTGGATATTTACAACTTGAAGATTTACAGACTGCTAAACAGTACAGTTCAAAGCTTAATCGAAATCTTATTAATCAACAAGCTTTTTTATCAATGCCACTTCCAAAAACAATTGTGGCTTCACTTAAATCAGCTCATTTATCAAGTCTAAATATCAAGTTTGAGGCTGTTATTGATCAAACACCTACCATAGAAGATCATCGATTACAAAATGATATGACAACTTTAATTGATTTACTCAATAACATGAGTGAATCAGTTGGGATAACAGATGCATTATTCATATTTAAACAATATACTAATGAGCCGTTTGAGCTTAATGTGTATGTCGATCAATTGTGTGCAGATATAGGATATAAATTGAATAGCTTATTTCGTGAATGTATGATTGAAGAATTAGAAAAAGGCTACTCTATACGATATATAAAAAAAGATAAGTAAGGGGTGAAGATATGTTTGTCGATCAGGTCAAAGTGTATGTTAAAGCCGGTGATGGCGGAAATGGTTTAGCCAGCTTTAGAAGAGAAAAATATGTCCCATTCGGAGGGCCATCCGGTGGCGATGGTGGTAATGGTGCTGATGTTGTGTTTGAGGTTGATGAAGGTCTCAATACGTTGATGGATTTTCGTTACCAACGTCATTTTAAAGCAAAACGTGGAGAAAATGGAATGAGTAAGAATCAGCACGGAAAAAATTCAGATCCACTTGTTTTACCTGTTCCTCCAGGTACGACAATTAAAGATGAAGAGACGGGTGATACGTTAGCTGATTTAACAGAACATGGTCAAAGAGCTGTTATTGCAAAAGGTGGCCGTGGTGGCCGAGGGAATGTTCGATTTAAAACGGCTAAAAACCCGGCTCCAGAACATGCTGAAAATGGTGAGCCTGGAATAGAGCGTAACTTGGTTATTGAATTAAAATTACTTGCCGATGTTGGTCTTGTTGGTTTTCCAAGTGTCGGTAAAAGTACTCTACTATCCGTTATAAGTGCTGCGCGACCTAAAATAGCAGATTATCATTTTACGACATTAGCACCTAATTTAGGTGTTGTTGAAACTGATGACCATCGTAGTTTTGTGATGGCAGATCTACCAGGTTTAATTGAAGGTGCGCATGAAGGTGTAGGTTTAGGTTATCAATTTTTACGTCATATTGAACGAACACGACTGATTGTTCATGTGATTGATATGGCAAGTACAGAAGGAAGAGATCCCTATCAAGATTTCTTAACAATTAATGAAGAATTAAAAGCTTATGAACAATCTGTTTCAGATCGCCCACAAATCATTGTGGCTAATAAGATGGAGATGCCTCATGCTGAAGATAATTTGAATGCCTTTAAAGAGCAGATAGAGGATGCGTATCCAATTTATCCAATATCTGCGATCACAAGAGAAGGTTTACGTGATTTATTATTTGCTATAGCTGATCAACTGGATCAAATACCAAAACATCAAGCGCCAGTTGAGGAAATAAATGAACGCGTTATTTACAAACATGAACCTGAGAAAGATCCGTTCCATATCACGAGAGATCCTGATGGTGCGTATGTCATTTATGGAGATAAGATTGAGAAATTATTCAAGATGACAGATCTAAATCGTGATGAGAGTGTCCGTCGATTCTCTAGACAAATGCGGGGAATGGGTATTGATGATGCGTTAAGAGAGCGTGGCGCAAAAGATGGAGATACGGTTCGATTGCTGGACTACGAATTTGAATTTATTGAATAAAGAGTGGATACGGTAGAATGAAGGGGTGGTATCATGCACAAAGATGAAGAGCGATTTTTCTTAGTAAGAGGCGACCTACTGCCTGAAGCAATGCAAAAAACATTGAAGGCTAAGGCAAAAATTGAAAGAGGACAAGTATCATCTGTATTTGACGCTGTGAAAGAAGCGGGGCTGTCTCGAAGTGCTTTTTATAAATATCGTGATGCCGTTTTCCCTTTCCAAGCCGTTCAAAAGACACGTATTGTCACGTTATTTTTTCATTTAGAAGACCAATCAGGTACCTTATCACAGTTACTAGATACAGTTGCAAATGTAGGTGGAAACATTTTAACGATTCACCAAACCATTCCAATTCAAGGGAAAGCAAATGTGACCCTATCACTAGATGTCAGTCAATTATCGGTCGATTTGGACACGTTAATTATTGAATTAAAAAAGCAAGATTTTATTGAAAAAGTTGAGATTTTGAGCTCAGGTATTTAAGTGAAGGAGGGACTTAAATAATGAATTATTCCGTTGGCTACTTAGGGCCTAAAGGTACATTTACACAAAAAGCGGTGGATGCACTCTTTCCAGATGAACAAGTGAAGAGCTATCAGACTATTCCTTTATGTATGGATGCCGTTAAATTTGGACATGTTAAATATGGTGTCGTTCCGATTGAAAATACGCTTGAAGGCACGGTTAATATGACATTAGATTATTTAATTGCATCTAAGACATTGAAAGTAGTCAGTGAAATAGTTGTTCCAGTTGAACAGCATTTTATGGTTGATCCGAACAATCGTGATCGTTGGAAAGAGACGGACACCATTTATTCTCATCCTCATGCATTGGCACAATGCCATACGTTTTTAAGTAATGAGATGAAAAATGTCAGTGTTGAACCATTTACATCTACAGCGGCTGCTGCTAAACATGTGAGTGATTATCCGGAACGTTCAATAGGTGCGATTGCAAATGATTTAGCGGCTAAAGAATATGGTTTAGAGATTATTCGGCGTAATGTTGAAGATGTTACCAATAACCATACGCGATTTGTCGTCATACATAAAAATGATACGGCATTAAGAGTGAAAAGCATGCCTATTCAAGGCTTTAAGACAACGTTTATGATTGCACTTCCAACTGATCATGCGGGGGCATTGCACCAAGTCCTTTCAGCCTTTGCCTGGCGTCGCATCAATTTATCTAAAATTGAATCAAGGCCGATGAAAACAGGTCTTGGACACTATTATTTTTTAATTGATGTCCAGCAAAAGATGGATGACATTTTAATACCGAATACAGTTGCTGAAATTGAAGCAATTGGTTGTCAAGTTGAAATACTAGGTAGCTATCCTCAGTATTCACTTGACGCCTTAACAGAACAAGACCTTGATTCCTAATTGGAAAGTCAAGGTCTTGTTGTGTTTAATTAAGCAAAAAGCCAAGTTCCTTTAAAGCAGCTTCTGCTGCATCTAACTTATCTTCGTTTTCAGCTTCTAGCGTATGAAGATGTGTGCCTTCTGTTAATTCAAGTAAATAAGGTGCATTTTTTGATTCAACATTTTGAATAAAGTTATGAACATCATGACGGTCACTCACCATAACGGATGCTTCAATTTCACCGTATATCGGATGCTCAACCATGACGTTTTTAACGGTTACACCCTGGTCAACAATGGCTTCTAATTCTGCCTGTGTATCCTCAGGATTATGTTTACATGCCACAATGCGTTTAGCTTTTGATTCTTGCTCGTTGGTATTTAGCAACATATAACCTTGACTCGTTGCCATAATTGCATAATTTTGTGCTTTTAATAAGGATATGTCTTGGACGATTACTTGCCTGCTGACCCCAGCACGTTTAGCTAATTCACTACCTTTAATTGGTTGCCCCTCATTTTTAAGCCAGTTTGATATCGCTTCTCTTCTTTCTTTACCAATTAATTTATTTGCCATCGGTTACACCTCAATTATTAATCATAGCTCTAGTGTATAAAGAATTATGGTAAAAATCAATTTTAGTTGTTTAATCTTTCAATTCGCTCTATGAATTAATCAACTTTTTCTTTTTTGTTTCATAGGCTATAAACAGGTTTATAGTAAAGTTTTTTATAGAAAGGAGTATATATGTGAAGATTCATATCGTGCAAAAAGGAGATACGTTGTGGAAGTTAAAGAAAAAGTATAATGTGGAATTAAATCAATTGAAAGAGATGAATCAACATCTTAGTCACTTTGACATTCTAATACCAGGCATGAAATTGTATATACCTGTTGAAAAAAAGACAAAACAAACAGAAGCAACCGTCAACCAGAAGAAAAACGTACGTGATGATCATAATAAACGAGCTATTCATTACGTGATTGAAGAAGATGAAAACTTAGGACAGGAAAGAATCATTCAAGACGATCCAAAAGAAATCAATTTTCCCCCTCTAGTGTCTTTACCTGCCTTACCAGCTATTACATTTCAACAAGAAAATAGAGAAGAAATGACTCAATTTTCACCAACTCACACACAACAGAATCAATTATATCATCCTCGTCCGAAGCATCAATATCCATATAGGTCGTATCCTTATCGACCATATGATATGCCGTATTACATGCAGTCACACATTTATTAATAGCGTTTAATGAATAAGTTGATCGAATAAGCATATAAGGATTGAATAGGGAAATGATTTGCATCTCTTTGTCAGATACGTGATAATAAATTATAAACCTTATAATGACGGAGGGAATTTCGATCATGCAGAAAAAAATAGACAAACTTGTTGAATGGTTGCAAAATCAAGTAAAAGAGGCTAATGTCAAAGGCTTAGTTGTTGGAATAAGTGGTGGTATTGATTCAGCTGTTGTCACACATCTGATTAAGCGTGCAATGCCAGAACATAGCTTAGGTGTTATGATGCCATGTAAAAGTAATCCATCAGATTTAGAAGATGCTAAAAAAGTTGTGGAAAGTGCTGAGATTGATCATGTAACTGTTGATCTAACAAAGACACATGATACGTTATTTAATACAATTACAGGTGTATTGACTAGTGAGTCCATTCACCATGAAGAACAAGATCAATTAGCAGATGCTAACTTAAGAGCGAGATTAAGAATGAGTACACTTTATACGATTGCAACAAATCATCAGTATCTAGTTGTAGGGACAGATAATCAAGCAGAATGGTATACAGGGTACTTCACGAAATATGGAGATGGTGGTGTTGATATTGCGCCGCTTATTCATTTAACAAAAGGTGAAGTGAGAGAAATGGCTCAACATTTAGGTGTACCAAATTCAATCATCGAGAAGAAACCAAGTGCAGGGTTATGGGAAGACCAAACAGATGAAAATGAGATGGGCACAACGTATCATTATATTGATAAGTATTTAAAAGGGGAGTCCGTCCCTGAAAAAGACCAAGAAATTATTGAACGAATGCATAAGCGATCTGCCCATAAACGTAATGGTATTACGATACCGCCTAAATAAAATGTAAGGAAGCGTTTCAATTTTTTAGCTGTTTATGGTAAGATAAACGCAGTAAAAACTGACGCAGTTATTGTGGAAAGGAGAAACACTTATGGCAGGACATTCTAAATGGAAGAATATTCAACGTAGAAAAAATGCTCAAGATGCAAAACGCGGAAAAATTTTTATGAAAGCAGCTAAAGATATTTATGTAGCAGCAAAAGAGGGTGGACCTGATCCTGAAATGAATCCTGCTCTTAGACTGGCAGTTGATAAAGCGAAAGCTAGTAATATGCCTAATGAGAATATTGATCGTGCGATTAAAAAGGCCACAGGTAATTTAGATGGAGTTAGTTATGATGAAGTTGTATACGAAGGATACGGACCGGCGGGTTCTGCTGTTATGGTTGAAATATTAACAGATAATAAGAATCGTGCAGCATCAGATGTACGTCATGCTTTCACTAAAAGTGGTGGAAACTTAGGGGAAAATGGCTGTGTATCATTTATGTTTAATCGTAAAGGTTATTTAGTTATAGATCGATCAACGACAGATGCTGATGAAGATTCTGTTATGCTTGATGTGCTTGAGGCAGGCGCAGAAGAAATGGAAACAACCGAAGACGCATTTGAAATCTTTACTGAGCCTGAAGTGTTTAAAGACGTTAAAGAAGCACTAGAAGAAGCAGGGTATACACTTGATACAGCAGAGGTAACCCAAATTCCAACAACGTATTCTCAACTGGAAGAAGATGACAAAGACAAGATGGAAAAGTTGATTGACCGACTAGAAGATTTAGAAGATGTTCAAGAAGTTTATCACAATGCAGAGTTAGATAGTGAATAACTGAATAAGGAGATTTGTTCAATGGCTTTGATGAATGATGAGTCCCATGAACACTCTAAAGAAACACAAAATCAATTGAGAGCGATTCAGATTCTAGATGCGTTTACAGAAGCAAAAGATGTCTATGTGATTATATTTAAAACAAAAAATAACCCAATAACGAAAGAGATGGCTTTTAATCGAGTTATGCCTTTATCTGATGAAGGTTATCTCATCTCAATGCATAGTGAATGGATTTGTCATGGTATGTATTATGAACAAAAACAGTCCATTCAATTAATGCGTGATGAAATTATTGAAGTCTATCAAAAAGATAAAAATGAATATGATTTTATTGTCTATACCGACTAAGTAAGGTCGGTATATTTTTTGTGTGCTGCAAACGGAGAAAAGTTAAAAAGCCAAACGCTATAAAAACTAGGCGAACATACGATTGTATGATAAACTGTGACTAGAAAGTTAGCGTATTGATGAATAAGGAGAGATTAGAACGTGATAGCATTTATTCGAGGTCAATTAATCGAGATAACCGATACAGTTGCCATTGTAGACGTCAATGGTGTGGGGTACGAAATTGCGTGTGCCAATCCATATGACTTTCAAAGTCACTTGAATGAATCGGTTTTTATTTATACATATTATCACGTCCGTGAAGATGCCCATATACTTTACGGATTTAAAGATAGTAAGCAAAAAGAATTGTTTAGTCATGTTTTAAATGTCTCAGGGATTGGTCCCAAAGGCGCTTTATCCATTATTTCGCATGTAACGGTTGATCATTTTGTGAATGCGATCGAAAATGAAGATGAAGCGTTTTTGACGAAATTTCCTGGAGTTGGAAAAAAGACCGCAAGACAAATGATTTTAGATCTAAAAGGAAAATTACCATTTCAAACGGTCGCAACAGAAGAAGCATTACCAGTTAAGACGAGTGGAGCCGATTTTACAAAAGAAACGGTACTGTCTGAAACCGTTGAGGCATTGGAGACATTGGGGTATAAAGATCGAGAAATCCGCACGGTTCTTCCACAACTTAAAAAGAGTGATTCAACCGATACAGATCGTTTAATAAAAGAAGCATTGGCACTATTGATGAAGGGATAAGAGGTGAGTTTAATGGAAGATCGTATGATCTCAGGTGAGCAAACAGAACAAGAAGAGATAATCGAATTAAGTTTAAGACCGGATAAGTTAGCTCAATACATCGGCCAAAACACCGCCAAAGAAAACTTATCCATCTTTATCGAAGCAGCTAAATTGAGAGATGAACCGTTAGATCATGTTTTACTATATGGCCCTCCTGGTTTAGGGAAGACGACATTGGCATCCATTATTGCAAATGAGATGGGCGTTCAATTCAGGACAACCTCTGGCCCTGCCATTGAACGGTCGGGTGATTTGGCGGCTATTTTATCGTCACTTGAAGCAGGTGATGTATTATTTATTGATGAGATTCACCGATTACCAAGAGCAGTAGAAGAGGTTTTGTATCCAGCTATGGAAGATTTTTGTTTAGATATTGTCATTGGAACAGGATCAACAGCTCGATCCGTTCGCTTAGATTTACCTCCTTTTACACTAGTAGGAGCGACGACTAGAGCGGGTCTTCTATCGGCACCGCTTCGTGACCGGTTTGGCGTGTTAAGTCGTTTGGAATATTATGATGTTGCCTCATTAACTGAAATTGTGGAGCGTACAGCGACGATATTCGATGTTGAAATTGACCAAGAAGCGGCCGTAGAAGTCGCTAGAAGATCGAGAGGTACACCACGTATTGCCAACCGTTTATTAAAGCGTGTACGAGATATCTCGCAAGTGCAAAGGGAAAAGGCCATCAGTATGAGGACAACCCAAAAAGCGTTAGAAATGTTACAAGTTGATCAGACCGGACTTGACCATATTGATCATAAATTGCTATTATCAATTATTGATTCATTTCAAGGAGGACCTGTTGGACTTGATACATTATCTGCAACAATAGGAGAAGAATCACAAACGATCGAAGATGTGTACGAGCCGTTTTTATTACAAGAAGGGTTTATCCAACGGACACCTAGAGGAAGAATAGCGACAGATAAAGCATTTAATCACTTCGGTCGCTCTAAAAATGATGAATCCAGTTAAGGATTAGAAAAGAAAGGCGTTTACGATGAAAATAGAAGATTTTGATTTTGAATTACCAGAAGATTTAATTGCACAAACTCCCTTAAAAGATCGATCATCCTCACGTCTTTTAGTGATGAATCGACAAGAGCAATCAATTGAACATCAACGATTTGCACAAATAGAAAGTTACTTAAAACGGGGCGATTGTCTTGTTTTAAATAATACAAAAGTTCTTCCAGCTCGTTTGTACGGTGTTAAACAAGATACAGGTGGTAAGGTTGAATTGTTATTGTTACACCAAAGAGAAAATGATGAGTGGGAAGTGCTCGTTAAGCCTGCGAAAAAAGTGAAAGAAGGTACTGTGATCGAATTTGGGGATGGTCGTTTACGTGCCACTTGTACAGAGATACAAGCCCATGGTGGTCGTGTTGTAACATTTGATTATAAAGGTATTTTTCTAGAGGTTTTAAATGAACTAGGTGAAATGCCACTTCCTCCTTACATTAAAGAGCAATTGGACGACCAAGATCGCTATCAAACTGTTTATGCTGAAGAAGAAGGATCAGCAGCCGCTCCAACGGCTGGGCTGCACTTCACGGAGGAATTGTTAGACCGACTGAAATATAAAGGTGTAGATATTGCGTTTGTTACCTTACATGTCGGCTTAGGAACGTTTAGACCCGTGAGTGTCGATGATATTGAAAAGCATGATATGCACGCTGAGTTTTATCATGTATCAGAAGAAGCGGCAGAGCAGATTGAAGAGACAAAGAAAAGTGGCGGACGTATTATATCAGTCGGTACAACGTCGATCCGAACGTTAGAAACGGTTGCTTCACTAAATGAAGGAAAAGTTGTACCATCAAGTGGATGGACATCAATCTTTATTTACCCACCCTACACATTTAAGGTTGTTGATGGGCTAATTACAAATTTCCATTTGCCTAAATCAACATTAATGATGCTTGTTAGTGCATTTGCGTCGCGTGATTTTATTATGGAAGCTTACCAAGCGGCTATTGACGAAAAGTATCGATTTTTCAGTTTTGGAGATGCGATGTTTATTATTTAACTATATTTAGTAGGAAGAGGGTTGAGAATGGCTAGTGTAACATATGAATTAATTAAAACGTGTAAACAAACGGGTGCACGATTAGGGCGTGTTCATACGCCACACGGATCGTTTGAGACACCCGTCTTTATGCCTGTTGGCACGTTGGCAACAGTGAAAACAATGAGTCCAGAAGAATTAAAAGAAATCGGTGCGGATATTATATTATCCAATACGTATCATTTATGGTTACGACCAGGTGAAGATATTGTTAAAGAAGCGGGTGGACTCCATAAATTTATGAATTGGGACGGGTCAATATTAACCGATTCAGGCGGTTTTCAAGTGTTTAGCTTAAGTGACTTGCGTGATATTGAAGAAGAAGGGGTTCATTTTAGAAATCACATTAGTGGTGAAAAGCTATTTTTATCACCAGAAAAAGCAATGCAAATCCAAAATGATTTAGGCCCTGATATTATGATGGCATTTGATGAATGTCCGCCATATCCAGCTGAACATAAATATATGAAGGATTCGGTTGAAAGAACAAGCCGCTGGGCTGAACGTTGTTTGAATGGACATAAGCGTCCTAATGATCAAGGTTTGTTTGGTATTGTACAAGGTGGCGAGTATGAAGATTTAAGAAAACAAAGTGCTAAAGATTTAACATCACTTGATTTTCCAGGATACGCGATTGGTGGTTTATCAGTTGGTGAACCCAAAGATGTGATGAATCGTGTGCTTGAATTTACAACACCGTTATTACCGACTCAAAAACCGCGTTACTTAATGGGCGTTGGATCCCCTGATTCCTTAATTGATGGTGCGATCCGTGGTGTGGACATGTTTGATTGTGTATTACCAACAAGAATTGCAAGAAATGGTACTTGCATGACATCACAAGGGCGTTTAGTTGTGAGAAATGCTAAGTTTGCTCGTGATTTTTCACCGCTTGATCCAAATTGTGAGTGTCATACGTGTCGAAATTATTCACGAGCATATATCAGACACTTAATAAAAACAGACGAAACGTTCGGATTAAGACTTACCACTTATCATAATCTATATTTTTTGGTAAACTTAATGAAGCAGGTTCGTGAAGCGATTAAAGCTGATCGACTTGGTGATTTCAGAGAAGCATTCTTTGAACAATATGGTTTCAATAAACCTAACGCAAAAAACTTTTAGAAAGGAGAGATTCTAAGTGGAACTACTAGTCGGATTATTTCCGTTTATTGTAATGGCATTGGTATTTTACTTCTTGCTTATTCGTCCTCAACAAAAGAGACAAAAAGCTGTTAATGAAATGCAAGCCAATTTACAAAAAGGCGATCACATTATAACAATAGGTGGTATGCACGGTCACGTCGATGCGATTGATGAGGATACGGTCATTATTGAAGTTCATGATGGTCAAAAACTTACATATGATCGTTCATCGATTAAGCAAGTTGTGAATGAATCATAAAACAAATGGAAACGAACCTTTTGGAGTTAAAGAATACTTCAGAAGGTTCATTTTTTTAATTTGTGAACGGACAGATTTGAACAATCTGTGAACGAACCCTCTCATATGTTTACTATTTCACATAATGTTAGTATGATTAGTAAGTGTGTAAATTTGTATTTGTTTAAGAGAGGAGTTTTTATATGGATCAGTTAGTCCAGCAAGTTGAAAGTTTACAATTATTAAATCATGTCTTACTATCATTATTTCTATTGGTTCCAATGGTATTAATTGCAAGAACTGTTGTAGCGGGGACGCGTTATTCACCTATATTAATCATTGTTATTTTTGGTCTAGCTATGGGGTTTATACTCGTAGTGAGTGACTTAGCAGAACCAGGGTTACAAGCGTTTCCTGTCATTGATTTAATTTCAAAAACGACAAGCGTTGCCCTTCTTGTCACATTCTTTGTAGGTGGACAAGAAATTCGGAAGATCTTCGGGAACAAAGTGGGCGCAACGAAAGATTTGCTTATCCACAATGAAGAAGAGGCTGTTTTAGGTACGACACGTACTCAAATGGTATTAATTGTGCGTTCATTCTTCCTACTTATCGGTGTTGAAGCAATGAGTCGCTTAATTTTAGGATTAGATGGAGGTCCTTTATCAAATTATTACCCAATTATGGCTTATTTAGGTATTGTAGCCTCGATTATCTTAATTGATAGCAAAGCAAAAATTTTAGAAAAGCCGCTATATATCCGAAAAGGTATGTTAGAAATTATTGTTCTTATCGGTATTTCAATTATTGCCTTTCATCTTTCAGAACTTGTACATAATATCGTTGCGCTTCCTTCTATCTTTTTCGGAATGGTGATCTCAACGTTACTGGGTGTATATGCTTATAGCTATGTATTTGGACCAACGATAAAAGCGTTATTATTCGCTGGTATTCCGGTCGTCTTAGCTGGTAACTTTATGGTAGGTGGTTCGAGAATCATTGAAGTATTTGAAATGGACGGTTCAGCTGCTGTATTAGGTTATGGGTTCTTTGGCCAAGCGTTTTGGATGTTCGGTGGTATGGCGCTTATGATTTACTTCGGGAAAACAGCTGCAGTTAGAAACCTTGCACCAGGTATGGCAGGTGCGTTAAGTCATACGGGTTTAACTGGTGCATGTACAGCAGGGGATTTAGGTAAGCGAGCAGCTAACAGAGCTCCGATGCTTGTTAATATCCCATTTGCTATGCATATCTTTGTTTTCTCTACATTAGCGGTTAGTTATGAGAGAGGTTCATTATTAATGATTCCTGCTGTCATTATGGTCGCAATTGGCTTTGCTTTACTCGTTATGGGTCTTAGAAATATGAAAGTACCTGGTAATGATGACCGCGCTGAGATGAAATCCCTTCTTCAGTTTGGTTTTGGTTGGCAACTTATTGCTATATTCGGTGGATTAGCCGTACTTGATTTAAGTGGGATGGCAGTTGATTTTGCTGCTATGGCAAAAGCATCAGCGATTAGTCACTTTGGTCTTTTTGCTGGTGTACAAGAGGGAATGTTTGGTGCTGAGGCTGCTGGGTTAATTACCTTCACATTCTCTATGACATTCCTTGTTCACCCATTTGTATTTTATATGTTTGGTAAGGCGATGGAGAATAACGAAGAGATGCCTAAAACGCCAGTTTATGTTTTAGCCATAGTCGGTTTGATTGGTATTCTTTCTTCACTTCTTTTCCTATAAGTTTAAAAAAGCAGCTCACGATGAATGAGCTGCTTTTCTTATGGTGATTTGTACACCTATAATACCGCCTGTTGTTGAAAATAGTGTTAAGATCAGATAGTGATACACATACTCCCAGCTTAAAGGGAAGTCACTGACCTGATGTTGATAAATAAAAAGGATAAAGCTATAAGCAATGGTCAAAAGGCACCCTAACAACCATCCTCTTTTTTGTCCAATATATCCAGCGATGCCACCAGCACCTAAAAATATAACATAATTCATATATCGTATGATGATGTCTACATTGCTCTCTTTCAGGTCAACAAATTGAAGTAATCCTGCCAAAAAAGCACTCATAATCAGATGAGTGATGAGAATAGCACCCATACTTAATAAAATTGCGTTGATACTTCGTTTCATATCATCCCTCTTTTCATTCATTTGTCCTTATATGTATGATTCAGGTTGTCCATTTAGACGTCTGAACTGAGAGATAAGTGGTTATAGTGATAAAAAGAGAGAAGGGACTTATGTACATGGGTGTGATTGTTTTACGAACATTTATTATCTATGGATTTGTTGTTTTGTTTTTTAGAATGATGGGAAAGCGCGAAATTGGTGAAATTAGTTTATTTGATATTGTGATTTTTATGATGATGGCTGAGATTGCGGCACTTAGTTTAGAAAATGCTGATAAGCCTATGTTTCATTCAGTTCTACCCATGTTTTTGCTCGTTATGATTCAACGATTAATGGCTTTTTTCTCATTAAAAAGTAAAAAATTTAGAGATGCATTTGAAGGGAAGTCATCTTTAATTATTTATAATGATCGAATTGATGATGTAGAGATGAAAAAACAACGTTATAATTATGATGATTTAATGCAACAATTGCACGAAAAAGGAGTAAAGGCGATTCAAGATGTTGAATATGCCATTTTAGAGCCGTCAGGTAAATTGTCTGTGTTTGCCAAAGAGTCGCCCATCTCGATTGGTTATGTCTATTTACTAATCACAGATGGCGACCTTCAAAATGATGAATTAAAAAGGTTACAAAAGACGGTGGATTGGTTGAGAGACGAATTAAGTCAACTCGGTTACGATGATTTAAATAGCATTACTTATTGCACGTATGACCAAGGCGGGCAATGGTTTGTTCATCTAAAACAGACAAATTAATCACGATACAACATTGTCAACTCTTGAAATGACATGATTCTAAAACTAAGCAGCAGTATCAGATAGACTGAAGAGCTAAAAAGAACGGTTATAATCGTTGATAAGATTGGAGAAACGATTAATGACAGGGATTGATTTAAAAAAGAGGTTAAACTGAAAATAAAGACAACTGTCAGGATCATCTTCACAATATATGAAAACTTTAATTTAAACTGTGTTAATTTTTTTATGCTAGCATAATGAAGAACTGTTGTTAATGTTGCGCTTAAGCAAATGGCGATACTAACACCTGCAATACCCATTGTTGGTTGTGAGGCTAGAATAATGAGTACCACGTACTTAACACAAGTAGCGATTAAGGTGTTGTACATGGCGACATGCGCATAATCAAGTGCTTGTAAGGTTGCATTTAAAGGAAATTGAATATAAATAAATAGAGAAAAGGGCACCATCGTTTTAATAAAAAACGTCGCATCGGTATTTTGGTACATGATATTTAATAAGGGTTCTGCAAATATAAATAAAAGAACGGCTACATAAGCGCTTGTTCCAAAAGTAAAACGGATCGATTGTTCAATGCGATGATGGATCGCTTTTATATTTTGTTTAGCGTGCGCCTCACTAATGCTGGGAAGAAGTGCCATGGCTAATGCGTGGGTCATAAATGTCGGAAAGAGTAATAGAGGCAGAGCATATCCTGTCAAAATTCCGTATTGTTTAATAGCTTGTACAGAGGAAATGCCTGCCCATTTTAGACTGTGAGTAACAAGGATGGGCTCAAGAAAGTGTGAAATACTACTAATGAACCGACTGCCTGTACTAGGAAGCGCAACGTTAAATAACTTTTTAATAAGAGTCAGAGAATCGTGTTCAAATTTTTTATGTGTTGTTGCGTGATGGTCTAACTTTTGTTGTTTATGAAGTGACGTTAATAAGAAGAGTAATGCACTTATCTCTCCTAGAATTGTAGACAAAATAGCGCCCATTGCAGCAAACTCGATCCCGTATGGAAGTAATAAATGAACACAAAAGCTGACAGTACCAATACGAATTACTTGCTCTAAAACTTGAGCATAGGCTTGAGGTTTCATATTTTGCAAACCTTGAAAGTATCCTTTTAATACAGCGGATACTGCCGTGATTGGTATAATCGGTAACATGGTAATGATAAGCAAATAGCTTCTTTCATCTCTAAGTAAAACAGTCGCTATGAATTCTGCGCAAAATAATAACGTCACAATTGTGACTAGACTGAATCCAATTGTGATAATGAGTGCTAAGTATAGTGTTTTTTTAATCAATGATGTTTGATTGAGGGCATGAGCTTCTGACACTCGCTTTGAAATAGCAAGTGGTATGCCAAATTGAGAGACTGTATACACTAAAAATAATGTCGGTAATACCATATTGAAAAGTCCGATACCTTCCTCTTCAATTAACCGAACGAGTATAATCCGGTTAACAAACCCAAGTAGTCGAGTGATGAGTCCGGCTACGATTAAGATGATCGTACCTTTTAAAAAAGATTGTTTTGTCATAATTTATAAATCCTGCCTTCTCAAAGATTTAAAATTCGGATACAATGATTATATGTGGACAATTGTGATTTAGATGACTTATTACATAAATTTAATTTGATTATGAGGAGGAAAGATGATGGAAACTAGACATGTTCAGGATTGGAAAACATCTGTTGATCGTGTTATCGTAAGTAAGGCTGAAGAATTACAGACATATGGGTATGATGAAGCAAGCCCTAAAATGGTTTGGGAATGTCTTCTCGCTAAAGTTTGGAAAGATCAACGTGAGTTAAGGCTTTATCAAGTCGTTGAAGATATCCTTCATTTAGATGGTCATGTATTTATGAGTTACTTGTCGAATCAAAATTATCAAGACAATGATGACTTAATGGCTTCTATACTGGGCGTTACGCACTCACAAGATACAATTAATTAAAGACGATTTTTTAAAAAGATAGCTCTACAAGAGTAGGGCGAGGAGGAACGTGTACATATGGTGAAAAAAAATAGGCTCATTGCCTTTTTTATTATTTTATTGACATTAGGAACAGTGCTGGCTACGACATCACTCGACCGCGCTGAAGAATTAAGATTAGGTTTAGATTTACAAGGTGGGGTAGAAATCCTCTATGAAGTCGAACCTGCATCTGATGACCAAGAAATCACAACGAATGTATTAGAAGCAACCGTTCAATCACTAAGAGAGCGTGTGGATGTTTTAGGGGTAAGTGAACCGAACTTCACAATTGAAGAGCCGAATCGGATTCGTGTTCAACTAGCTGGGATTGAAAACGAGGATGAAGCACGTGAAATGTTACAAACTTCAGCTGAGTTAACGTTTCGTGATGTTGAAGATAACAAATATCTTGATGGTTCAGACTTAGTTGAAGGTGGAGCCCGTCAAGACTTTGATCCGAATACAAACCAACCGATTGTTTCCATTCAACTTCAAGATGGTCAGCAGTTTGGTGATGTGACGCGAGAGATACTTGAAGATGAATCATTATCAAACCAACTCGTCATTTGGTTAGATTATGAAGAAGGGGATTCATTCCAAGAAGAAGTACAGGAAGAGGATCCGAAGTTCATCTCGGCACCTCAAATTAGAGACGTATTAGAAACTCAAAATGTTCAAATTGATGGTGGTTTCACCGTTCAATCAGCACAGCAATTAGCTGATATTTTAAATGCAGGATCTTTACCTGTTGATTTAAATGAAGAATATTCTCAATCTGTTAGTGCACAGTTTGGGCTAGATGCTTTAAACGAAACAGTATTTGCAGGCGCGATCGGTATTTTATTTATCTTTATATTTATGATCGCTTATTATCGGTTCCCTGGTTTTATATCTGTTGTCACATTAAGTCTATATATCTATTTAGTCATTGTTGTCTTTGGATGGATGAATGGTGTGCTAACGCTCCCTGGTATAGCGGCACTTATTTTAGGTGTTGGGATGGCTGTTGACGCCAATATCATCACTTATGAACGAATGAAAGAAGAGCTCAGAACTGGCAAGACGATGATTGCTGCATATAAAGCGTCAAATACAAACTCATTATCGACGATTATTGATGCTAATGTGACAACATTGATTGCTGCAACGGTTTTATTTATCTTTGGTACAAGTTCAGTACAAGGGTTTGCAACATTACTAATTGTTAGTATTGTCCTCAGCTTTATTACAGCTGTCTTTATTTCTAGGTTCTTGCTCGGTCTATGGATTAAGAGTCGATTCCTTAATAATAAATATCGTTGGTTTGGATTGAATCCGAACAAAGTACAAGACATTGCTGATTCAACACCTATTGAACCAAAAGTGTTCGGTCGACGTTTTGATTTCGTTCAACACCGCAAGAAGTTCTTTACAGCATCTTTATCACTTATTGTATTAGGTATGATTTTCTTAAGTACGATTGGCTTAAACTTAAGTATTGACTTTACAAGTGGTTCAAGAATTGAAATTGACACACAAGAAGAAATCGATGAAGATGTTTTAATCGATCAATTTGAAGAAGTTGATCTGGAAGTATCCAATTTGTCATTTGCGGGAAGCGAAAATGAAATTGCGATTGCTAGAATTGATGAACAACTCAGTCAAGAACGAGTGGCAGAAGTACGTTCTCATTTTAATGATCTATATGACACTGAGGCAAGTATTAATACAGTGAGTCCAATTGTCGGACAGGAATTAGCACGAAATGCCATTCTTTCTGTGATCTATGCTTCGATCTTTATTGTCATATATGTGACAATAAGATTTGAATTCTATTTTGCGTTAACGGCGATTGGGGCTCTCTTGCATGATGCATTCTTTATTCTTGCAATATTTAGCCTCACACAAGTTGAATTTAATGTGACGATTATCGCGGCCATATTAACGATTGTCGGGTATTCAATCAATGACACGATTGTTACCTTTGATCGAATACGAGAGAATTTAAAGATCAAGCAACGTGTTCGCTCATTTGAGCAGTTAAAAGAAGTTGTTAATGATAGTTTAATGCAAACTTTAGCAAGAAGTATCAATACAGTAATAACGGTTATATTTGCAGCGCTATGTCTCTATATATTTGGCGCACATGCAATTACTAGCTTTTCATTCGCACTTGTGATTGGATTATTCGCCGGCATGTATTCTTCGCTTTTCATTGCTGCACAAGTCTGGCTTGTGTGGAGAGGGAGAACCATTGCTGAGAAACCAATCGTTTATCAAGAGAAAAAGCGAAATGATGGTCCACAAGTTTAATGTTAATCATAGACGGCTGGCTTAATATGAGTCAGTCGTCTATTTTTGTTTGAATATGTTGATTAAGTGGTAAATAGAACTATAATTGAATTAATGAGGTGATAGGATGAAGGGACAAGTTTATATTATTTCCGCACTAACTTTTGCATTAATTATTGCTATTTTTGCTGTCATTAATGTTGACGCTGTTGAAGTGAACTATTTGTTTACACAAAGTGAATCTCCTTTAATACTCGTGATTCTTGTATCGGCACTTTTAGGTGGTTTGATTACGGGTGGTTTCGGTATTTACCACTTAATCGGGATTCGAAAGAAAGTAAGACGATTAGAGGAAGAGAATTTAAATTTACGAATGAACCAATCACTTGAAGAGTCAACTGAAGAAGAGGACGCTCAAGAAGTTGAGGTTCTGGATGGCGAGCAATCCGTTTAACGAATAACTTTATTTGAACCCCCTGTGCCACTCTTGTATAATGGGTGAGTCAGGGGTGAATTTATGTTAAAAAACCGAATGAAGTGGAATTTTTTAAATCACGATCGTGATCTGCCAATCATTGATCAACTTTTAGAAAATCGACAGATTAATGATTCAATAGATAAAGAACAATTTTTAAACCCATCACTGGATCACTTAAACAATCCAGAAATGATGGATGGAATGAATATAGCAAAGGTGCGTATTGAAGAGGCAATTGAAAATGGCGAAAGCATTTTAGTTTTTGGTGATTATGATGCTGATGGTGTTACAGCAACAACACTCTTAGTCGAAACATTAAATGAATTGGGTGCGATGTGTGATTATTACATACCGAACCGTTTCACCGAAGGATATGGGCCCAATCCAAACGCATTTAAAGAAGCGAAACAACAAGGGTTCGATCTCATTATTACAGTTGATACAGGCATCGCAGCTGTTGAATCGGCGAGTACTGCTAAAGAATTAGGTTTGGATCTCATTATTACTGATCACCACGAGCCACAAGAAGAACTGCCAGAGGCATTGGCCATTATTCATCCTAAATTATCACCCGAGTATCCTTTTAACGAATTAGCGGGTGTCGGGGTTGCATTTAAACTGGCTCATCACTTACTTGGGTATTTCCCTCATCAGTTCTTAGATCTCGTTGCGATTGGGACAGTTGCTGACTTAGTCCCACTATTAGGGGAGAATCGAGTGTTGGTGCATCATGGTTTGCAAGGACTTAAAACGACGAAAAGACAAGGTCTAAAAGCATTAAAAGAAGTCATCGGCATAAAAGATGATGTGACTGAACAAGACATCGGATTTGGTATTGGACCTCGGTTAAATGCCGTCGGTCGATTACAAGCAGCCTATCCAGCTGTTGAATTGTTGTTAACAGATGATCCATCAGAAGCACAAAAAATAGCTTCAGAGATTCACTTGATAAATCAGGAACGTCAGGAAATTGTCACCGCGATTACTCAAGAGGCTGAAACGATCATAGAAGCCAATATCGAAAAGATGAAGCGAGTCATAGTCGTCGCAAAAGAAGGTTGGAATGAAGGGGTATTAGGTATTGTTGCTTCGAAACTTGTTCGCCACTATCAACGCCCCGTTATTTGTTTAACAATTAAACCGGAAGACCAAAAAGCTAAAGGGTCTGGGCGCAGTATACCGGCATTTGATTTATTCGAGAATGGAATGGAAATTAAACATTTATTTTTACAATTTGGTGGACACGCCCAAGCTGCGGGTATGTCACTTGAGATTGACCAAATTGATGCTGTAAGAGACTCACTCAACAAATTAGCAAAAGAGAAACTCTCAGATGATGATTATAAAGAACAACTTGATATTGATGCGACACTCTCCATTTCGTCTGTTGACCTGAACATTGTAGAGACGATTCAAAAATTAGCTCCGTTTGGGATGGGAAATCCAAAACCGATTTTTCACTTTAAAGGAACAACAAAATCGGTTAAGCAAATTGGTGCGAATAAAAACCATTTGAAGTTTGATTTAATCACTTCTAAAGAAGAACAAGGAATCTCAAGTGTTGCATTTGGCATGGGTGATTTAGTTAAATACCTGACACCAGAAACACCTATTGATGTATCGGCAAACTTAGAGATCAATGAATGGAACGGTATGAAGAAATCACAATTAATGATTAAAGATATTCTGATTGATGATTTTCAATTATTTGATTTTCGTGGCTCAAAGTTTTGGAAGTCTGAATTCAAGGAATTGAATGATGATAATGCTTTATTTGTTCGTTTCCAACCCTCTACGACAAGTGAGTTGTTTTCACTTATCGATGCGGATCAACTAAATGAACAACCAATACAATCAAAGATGGTTGTATTGGTTGATATGCCAAATGACTTATCAGAGATCAGTACGTTACTAAATACGATTCAACCTCAAAATATATTAGCTTGTTACTCAGTAGGAGATGATCATTTTCTAAATAGTTTTCCGACTCGAGATGATTTCAAATGGTTCTATGGCTTCTTAATGAAGAGAAAACGTTATTCAAAAGATCAAGATCGAAAGCTTATTCAACAGCATAAAGGCTGGAAAGAAGAAAAGATTGAATTTATAATTAACGTGTTTTATGACCTTAAATTTGTTACAATATTTAATGGAGTTGTACAACCCAATCAAGATGTGATTAAAAAAGATTTAACTGAATCTAATGTGTATCAAAATCGTTTAAAAGAACGTGAAGTACAAGAAGTGTTGTATTATTCTAATTATAATGAATTAAAAAAATGGCTAAAAAGCCAAGTGGAGCATAGTAGCTCCTCTGAGGAGGAAATCGCACATGGATTTTAAAAAGTATATTACAGTAGTAGAAGATTGGCCTAAAGAAGGTGTCAAATTTAAAGACATTACAACTTTAATGGATAATGGACCAGCATATAAAGCGGCAGTAGATGAAATTGTTCAGTATGCAAAAGAACAAGAAGTTGACCTTGTCGTTGGACCAGAAGCACGCGGATTTATTGTTGGCTGTCCTGTTTCTTACGCACTTGAAATCGGATTTGCACCTGTACGTAAAGAAGGTAAATTACCACGTGAAGTCATTAAAGTTGATTATGGTTTAGAATATGGAAAAGACGTATTAACGATTCACCGTGATGCGATTAAACCAGGTCAACGTGTCTTAATTACAGATGACCTTTTAGCAACAGGAGGTACAATCGAAGCGACCATTAAGCTTGTAGAACAACTGGGTGGTATTGTAGTAGGCTGTGCATTCTTGATTGAGCTCACATACTTGAATGGTAAAGACAAGTTAGAAGGCTATGATGTGTTAACGTTAATGCAGTATTAAGCAAAGTGAAGGGGCGCCTTATACTAAAGGTGCGCCTTCCTTTTTATCTGTCATTCGACAATTGTTGACGGAATTTGTTGAATTTACTTCAATAAATGTTATAGAATATAATGAATACATGTTATGATAAATAGCAACAAACCCCATTGTGTAATGGGAATGAGATGAATGTTTACAAGGATTAAGGTGGTTAACCATGGCTAAAGACAATTTATTGACGGCTCAGGACGTGATTGAAAAAACATCACACTATATGTCAGAAGAAGATCTTGCTTTTATTGAAAAAGCCTATAACTTCGCAAAAGAAGCGCATAGTGATCAATTCAGACGATCAGGAGAGCCATATATTATTCACCCTGTCCAAGTGGCAGGTATATTAGCTGATCTCGGATTAGATAAGGAAACAATCGCTAGCGGCTTTTTACATGATGTCGTTGAAGATACGGACTATACATTAGATGATTTAACGAAAAGATTTAATGAAGAAGTGGCCATGTTAGTCGATGGCGTTACAAAGCTAGGAAAGATCCGTTATAAATCAAAAGAAGCTCAGCAAGCGGAAAATCACCGCAAAATGTTCATTGCGATGTCAAAAGATATACGCGTCATTTTGATTAAGCTAGCAGACCGTGTTCATAATATGCGGACATTAAAACATTTACCACCTGAAAAGCAACGACGAATTGCAAATGAAACGTTAGAAATATTCGCTCCTCTAGCGCATCGACTCGGTATTTCAGCAATCAAGTGGGAATTAGAAGATACATCTTTGCGTTACCTTAATCCACAGCAGTATTATCGTATCGTGAATTTAATGAAGCAAAAGCGTGAAGAACGCGAACATTATATTGAAGAAGTGATGAATGAAGTTAAAAATCAGCTTGAAGATGTTGATATTGATGCTGAATTCTCAGGTAGACCGAAGCACTTATACAGTATTTATCGTAAAATGGTCTTACAAAACAAACAATTTAATGAAATTTATGACCTATTAGCCGTACGTATTATCGTTAATAGTATTAAAGATTGCTATGCTGTTTTAGGCATCATTCATACATGTTGGAAACCAATGCCTGGACGTTTTAAAGACTATATAGCGATGCCCAAACCGAACCTGTATCAGTCGTTGCACACAACAGTTATAGGACCTAAAGGCGCACCACTTGAAGTTCAAATTCGTACCCATGAGATGCATGAAATTGCTGAATATGGTATTGCCGCACACTGGGCATACAAAGAAGGAAAAAAACTCGGAACAGATAGTGAAAACTCAGAGGAGAAACTATCATGGTTTAGAGAAATCCTAGAATCCCAAAGTGAGACGAATGATGCCGAAGAATTTATGGAATCATTAAAAGTGGAATTATTCGCTGATTTAGTCTATGTATTTACACCAAAAGGTGATGTGATTGAATTACCTAAAGGTTCAGTTCCGATAGACTTTGCGTATAAAATACACACTGAAGTGGGTAATCACACAATTGGTGCTAAAGTGAATGGTAAGATGGAACCTCTTGATTATCAACTTAAGAATGGCGATATTATTGAAGTGATGACATCGAAACACTCTTACGGGCCATCACGTGATTGGTTAAGCATGACCCAAACCTCTCAGGCTAAAAATAAAATTAAACAGTTCTTTAAAAAACAGCAACGGGAAGAAAATGTTATTAAAGGTAAAGAATTAGTCGAAAAAGAACTGCGAAACAACGGTTACCAAGTGAAAGATGCATTAACAAATGAAAATCTAGAACGCGTAGCAGACCGGTTTAATTTTATTAGTGTGGATGATATGTATGCTGCCGTAGGCTATCAAGGTATTACAGCTTCACAAATTGCAACACGCTTAACTGATAAGCTTAGAAGAAAAGAAGAAAACCAAGAATTAGAAGAGACGATTGAGAATGTTCAACAAAAGACACAATCAAAACCAACGAAGCGTAAAGATTCTGGTGTTAAAGTAGAAGGTGTCGATAATCTATTAGTGCGTCTAGCTAAATGCTGTAACCCCGTGCCGGGTGATGACATTGTAGGGTTCATTACGAAAGGTCGAGGCGTCTCTGTGCATAGAAGAGACTGCCCGAATTTAAACGTGGATGGATTTGACCAACGTGCCCTTAATGTAGAATGGGAATCAAATAGCGCAAGCTCTAAACAGTATCATGTTGACTTAGAAATTTCAGGCTATGATCGTCGAGGATTACTAAACGATGTTTTACAATACGTGAATGAAATGGGAACGAATATTATTGCGGTGAGCGGTAAATCAGACCGTAATAAAATGGTTGTCATTCATTTAACATTATTGATTCATAACGTCAGTCATCTAAGACGGATCGTCGATCGCTTAAAACAGATTAAAGACGTTTATACAGTTGAACGTGTTGTACAGTAGAAGGTAAAAGGAGTCATAAAGAATGAAAGCAGTTATACAACGTGCCAAAAGAGGGAAGGTCACGGTTTCAGACCAAGTTGTGGGCTCAATTGAATCTGGACTGGTTGTACTTCTAGGCGTGACACATGATGATACATCTGAAGATGCTCAGTATTTAGCCAATAAAATTGTAAACTTACGCATCTTTGAAGATGAAGATCAAAAAATGAATAACTCATTACTAGACCAACAAGGTCAAGTTCTATCAATATCTCAATTTACATTGTACAGTGATACTAGAAAAGGGAGACGTCCTAATTTTATGGAAGCAGCTAAGCCAGATCAAGCCAAACAGTTGTATGAAACGTTCAATGATGCGCTTGGAGCTTTTGGTGTGGTGGTTGAAACGGGTGTGTTTGGTGAAATGATGGATGTTGAACTCGTAAATGATGGACCTGTTACGATTACAATTGATAGTGAACAAAGAAATTCGAAGTAATTATATTCATAGTTTTACATGCAAAATAAAAAACCTTTATTCTTCGCTCTTATGTGGGCGAATGAATAAAGGTTTTTTAATGTTTATAATAAATTTAAAGGTTTGTTCATGCTAATCAATATAGCAGATAATTGAGGGATAAGAAGTCGATAGGAGTTTAGATGGAGGTCTTGTATTGTATAAGATTGTGTAATACAATTATTTACAATAGAATGAAAGAATATTTTGGAATTTACATATTTGTAAGTGTGAAACAATATATATCAAATTGATCCTAAAGTAATTACTTACAAAAAATGTTATCTTATAGATTATGCTTTATATCGTTTAGAAACAGGCATGCTTTTATTCATCAGACTAAATATAAAGAAAGGGAGTTAGTTGTGTTAAAATCAAGATCAAAACTACTCGTTGTGAGTAGTATTTTGACATTGCTATATGGTTATATGTTATCTCCAAGTCCAGAAGAAGTTGCAGGCATACAAGCGTTTTTAGCCGTATTTATTATCTGGCCTGGATTCTTATTATTTCAATTTATTTGTTATGGTTTATTTAAAAACGATCAGAATCATAGTATTTATGTTGGGTTAATTCTTTTAAAGACAGCACTTTTTCTGATTCAACCTGTCAATTTTAACAAATAAAATGAATGATATAGCTTTTTATTTATCTATTTTGGTTATCTTTATCATTGATTTCCACATGATGACATTAGAGAATAAAATAAATATAAAAGAAATGACACTCTCAGTTGAAAAGAAAAATGCTGTAGTCGATCAATTTAACAATGCTTGGCTCTTAATTGGACCTGTTGTAATGTTATTTGCTTTATATTTTCAATTAAGTGAAGGAAATCATACATTGGTTATAACATTCAGTTTGTTTTACATCTTTTTATTTTTAAGAAAGTACAAGTCAAAAGGGAAGTTTGCTCTTATTCAATTGTGTGGTACTGTGTTTGTTTATACTTTATCAGTCAACAATAGCCCAGAAATATTAAAAGGGATCTTATTAATCGCTGCTTTATTTCTTTTGTATCAGATTAAAAAATCTATTTTTGAAAAAGAAAAACTGCTGGATTTAGTAGATTGAACGCTAATTATATATGTTTGTGAAATGGTTTTAGAAAGCGAGAGAGTGGTTGATCAATCTAAATTAAGGGAGTAATAACATGAAAAGCCTGAAATTAAACGTTATTTTTTTAGCTATTGGATTAGTCTTATTAGTTAGCCAGCTCATACTGCTTCTTGATGGACTGATCGGTTTTACTATCGCAACACTATCATTCTTTTTCATTTTCCTAGGTCTATTTTGGAAACAGAATCCAGTTAAAGTCATTATCATGATGCTAGATAATTTATTTTAATGATGTAACGTATTTGAACAGGTCTAAGTTAATTCTTCTATCAATTGAATAAATGCTATTTGCAACAAAAAGACAATTGCTTATATTAAGCAATTGTCTTTTTTTATCGTGAATTATTTACAATCTCTTAACAGTGAATTCATAGTGGCTTTATATTTGAACGTTATGATGTAATTGTGATCGAGATAGCGATCCAAAAATATAGCAATAAGGGGATGACATTCACATGAAACAGTTAAAGTTGAGTTTTTTATTGATGTTAGGATTTGTATTAATGGGCGTTTTAGTTGCTTGCCAAGATTCAAATGATGTAGAAGAAGCTGGTGCAGGTGATGCTGAAGAAACACAGGAAGAAACAACTGATGAAACGAGCGAAAGTGATCCAGAAGGTTATTTAGAAATAAGAGGTTCAGATACGATGGTTAACTTAGGTCAATCATTAGCTGAGCATTATATGGATACAAATCCAAACGCTGATTTATCGGTTACAGGTGGTGGATCTGGAACTGGAATTGCCGCAATGATCAATAATGAAATTGATGTTGCACAATCATCAAGAGCCATGACAGAAGAAGAAATTGAAGATGCAGAAAACAATGGTGCCCAGCCACTTGAATTTATTATTGGACAAGATGGATTAGCTGTTGCAACAAACAATGATAATCCAATTGAAGGCTTAACAGTTGACGAAATCAAGTCTATATTCGTTGGTGATATTACAGATTGGTCTGAATTAGGCTGGGATGATGGTGGAGAGATTACGGTCTATTCAAGACAATCGAACTCTGGTACCTACGTTTATTTTAATGAAAATATAATGGACGGAGAAGATTTTGCTGACGGTGCGATGTTTATGCCTGGTTCATCAGCTATTCGAGAAGCGGTAGAACAAGAAGCGAATGCGATCGGTTATATCGGAATCGGCTATATTGATGGTATTAATGCTCTAAATGTAGCAATAGATGAAGATCACGACTATGTGACACCTTTTGAAGAGTCTAACGTTGATGAAGGGATTTATCCAATCGCAAGACCCCTTTACTTCTATGTGAACGGAGAACCTGATGGTTTGATGTTCGATTACTTGAAGTGGGTCTTACAAGATGAAGACGCAGATGATGTTCGTCATGATACAGGCTTCTATCAAATCGGAAATGATTATCAAGACCAAAACGTAAATACTTTCGATTATTTAGGGATTGAGTGGTAAAAAAGTTATTAAGAGATGGTCTGAGTATTAGACCATCTCTTAAAACCATTAAATAGATAAAAAGAATTGAGGTGCTTATATGGAGGGGGAAACTCACGAAGCAGTTGAGAACAAGTCTGTTTCAAATCATTTAAAACAGCGTTCACTCAAAACAAATATAGTTGATGTTTTAATTGAAAAGATGTTTTTCTTATTTGGCATGATGGCTGTTGTTGTTTTGATGTTAATTTTGTATTTTTTAGTAAGAGAATCGCGGGATGCGTTAGTTGAAGTGGGGATCTTAGAATTCTTGACCGGTACACGCTGGTATCCATCATCACCACAAGGCGCTGGATATGGTGCATTACCATTCATATTCGGTTCGTTTATGGTTACAATCGGTGCTCTTGTCATTTCAGTACCGTGGGGTGTTTTTACAGCTATATTCATTGCTGAGATAGCCCCTAAAAGAGTACGTGAAGTTTTAAAACCTGTTGTTGAGATTTTAGCAATTTTTCCTTCTGTCATATTAGGTTTTATTGCCTTAGTTGTTATTTCACCCATTGTGGCTAATGTATTTGGTTTAACGAACGGGCTCAATGCATTAACTGCTTCAATCATTTTAGGTGTGATGTCATTACCAACGATTATTAGTATTTCTGAAGATGCACTAAAAAGTGTTCCAAAAGATTACCGTGAGGCTGCTTATGCTTTAGGTGCAACGAAATGGGAAACCATTAAAATTGTAATCTTTCCAGCAGCTAAATCAGGTATTACAGCAGGAATCATGTTAGGGTTTGGCCGTGCTGTTGGTGAAACAATGGCCGTACTAATGGCAGCAGGTAATGCTATTGATCTCCCTTTAACTGAAATCTTTGGTGTTCATTTGCCCAATTATTTAACGTCTGTTAGAACATTAACAGCTAATATAGCAATTGAAGGTTCAGATGTCCCTTGGGGAAGCTTGCACTATAGTTCACTATTTGTGATCGCGCTTATATTATTTGTGATTACATTCATTGTGAATATGGGTGCTGATTTACTAATAACGAGACAAAGGAGAAAGATCAAAAATGACTAAAAAGATATCTCAGAGATTTTGGTTTGCTTTTTCTGGCTTGTTTGCCTTTTTAACATTGATCACGCTAGGATTTCTCCTTTTCTCAATTATTCGAGAAGGAATCAGTGTGATTAGCTGGTCATTCATTACAGAACCACCAAGATCAAATATGACTGAAGGGGGCATTTGGCCTGCTTTAGTTGGGACGATTTATGTATCATCATTAACTATATTTATTTCTGTACCTGTAGGTATAGGGGCAGCGATTTATTTAAATGAATATGCTAAACAAGGTGTGATCGTACGTATTATTCGACTAAGCATTCGAAATTTAGCTGGTGTGCCATCCATTGTATATGGTTTATTTGGATTAGCGATTTTCGCTTCAACACTCAGAATAGGTGTGGGTCTATTAACAGCGGCTATCACATTATCCATTATGGTACTCCCGTGGGTTATTACCGCATCTGAAGAATCACTAAAAGCTGTTCCAGACTCATTTAGAGAGGGTGGACTTGCTTTAGGTGCAACGAAATGGCAAATGATTCGCCACTTAGTGTTACCTTCAGCCATACCAGGGATGGCAACAGGAGCCATTCTAGGGTTAGCGAGAGCGGCTGGAGAGACGGCACCCATTATTTTAACGGGCGCAGCTTATTTTTCAAGAAATTTACCATCAAGTTTATCTGACAGTTTTATGGCGTTACCTTATCACCTTTATATATTGGCAACTCAACACGCACAGACAGCTACTGTACGCCCGATAGCCTATGGTACAGCCTTTGTATTGATTTTATTAGTCGTTATTTTAAACTTGTTTGCGATTATGATTCGGAATTATTACCGTCGTCAAAATGAGTATTTGTAAAAAATTAAGGAGGAAATAACATGTTAAAGATTGTCCCGAATGAACAGACAACGAATAAACAAGAGCCTAACAAACAGCTGGATCCGATTTTTGAAACAAAGGATCTTAACTTGTGGTACGGAGAAGATCAGGCCTTAAAAAATATAAATTTATCGATTGATAAACAAAATGTCACAGCAATTATTGGGCCTTCTGGATGTGGTAAGTCGACATTTTTAAAAACGTTGAATCGAATGGTGGAACTTGTCCCAAGTGTTAAAACGAAAGGTGAAATAAATTATCAAGGGGTTAATATCTTTGATGAAAAAATAAATTTAGTTGAATTACGTTCATCAATTGGAATGGTCTTTCAAAAACCGAATCCTTTTCCAAAATCGATTTACGATAATATAGCATTTGGACCGAGAGTTCACGGTAAGAAAAACAAGAAAGAAATTGATGCGTTAGTCGAAAAAAGCTTAAAAGGATCAGGTTTATGGGACGAAGTAAAAGATCGATTAGGGGATTCAGCGCTTAGTCTTTCAGGTGGTCAACAACAACGTTTATGTATTGCGAGAACATTGGCAATCCAACCAGACGTCATATTGATGGATGAGCCAACATCGGCACTTGACCCTAAATCAACATTAATTATTGAAGAATTAATTCAAGAATTAAAACAAAACTATTCAATTATTATTGTGACACATAATATGCAGCAAGCAGCACGTGTATCTGATCATACAGCGTTTTTCTTAAATGGTGAAGTCATCGAGTTCGGTCAAACCGATACACTATTCCAAGCACCAACAGATAAACGAACAGAAGATTATATTACAGGACGTTTCGGTTAATAAAAGGGAGGTTACAGTTGTGCGTGAACAATTTGAAGAAGAGTTACTAGATGTAAAAAATCAGGTCAATCAGTTAGCAAAAAATGTATTAGACCAATTGGATAAATCGATGGATTCACTAAAATTTCATAATAATCAGCTGGCACTTGAAATTATTGAAGAAGATATTAAGATAGATAATTTAGACTTGTCCATTAATGAACAGGTAGTACGATTAATTGCAAAACAACAACCAGTAGCAACAGATTTACGGCATTTGATTGCTACGATTCGAATAACAACGGATTTAGAACGAATGGCTGATCATGCTAAAAACATTGCTCGAGTAACGACTAAATTAAAAGAATCCGAGTCAAGAGAAGTGGACCCAATCATTATCACCATGCATGAATTAGCAACAGAGATGCTAGAAAAAGCGATTGTGGCTTATAAAGAAGAAGATATTACGTTAGCTAAAGAATTAGCCGACAAAGATGATGAAATGGATAAACTCTATGCTAAGTTGCTTGAAGAAGTTGTCATGTATTCTACAGATTCAATTGAAGAACGAGAATGGATGATTCAAACAACTCTATGTGCGCGATTCTTAGAGCGGTTTGGTGATTATTTAACCAATATCTCTGAGAGCATCACCTATATGGTTAAAGGCTATAATATCGATTTGAATAAATAAACCCATAAGATGAGCATCCTATTTAAGGACGTTCGTCTCATGGGTTTAATAATCCTTTAATAACCCCTTCTGAAATAAGGTATTGATAAGGGGTTGATTGAATACGTTCTTCTTCTGTTTGATTCGATAAAAAACCTAATTCTAATAACATGCTGGGTCTTTTAGATAAACGTAGAATTTGATAGTTACCTGTTGAGGCTCCACGGTCATTGGCATCGGTTGTTTCGATCAATTGATCATGAACAGATAACGCAAGTTCTTCATCTATTTTGTCCCGGTAAAAAGTATCCATCCCGTTAGCACTTGGATAGTTTGGTTCACTATTGTAGTGAATACTAATAAAGGCATCAGCATGTTTATAATTACTAAGTGCAGGTCGTGGTCCGAGCGCATGGTAGTAATCATCCGTTCTGGTTAATGCTACATTTGCTCCTAGAAGCTCTAGTTGACGTTGTAAAATATAAGACGTGAAAAGCGCGTATTCACTTTCGTAACGTCCTGATATGCCTGTTGCACCAATATCTTCACCACCATGTCCTGGATCAATGACGATTGTTTGGTCATTGATTGGCTTTGCATCAGACTGATCGACATCTAAAAGCCAACTCGGAATATAACCTACTGTTTCATCACGTGTTTCAACTTGAATCCAACCATCAACGCTTTCAAGAATCGTCACTGTTTGATGTTTGGTAAGTTCTCGAAGTCGATTCGATCCAACCGTTGCGTCTTCTCGCAATGTGACCTTATCAATAGGAATCATCATCATTTCAGGCATATCTCCATTATCAAAAGATGGTGATTCACTTGACTGTTCAATGATGGAAACGAAATCTTCGTGAACCCAACCGGCCGCTTCGTTAAATTCAATTTCTAACCACTCTGCATCTGATTGAAGATAGGGATATGTATCACCAGAGTTGGCAGATCCGATCGGTTCATGTTCAGTGCCAGGTCCGCTTCGAATTAATAAATCATCCGAATCAATTTGAACCGATTGTGCATAAGTCGTATGAGTCGCAAATAGGAAAAAAATAAAGCTAAATCCTAGTAGAGTGGTAGTGATTTTAAAATTCATATAGTAAGCTCCTTTGTTGATCTCTTTATATGATAATAAACCTTCTTACAAAAAGTCAAAACATTCTTTAGTCTAGTAAAGAAAAATAACAGGATAGACTTGACATTACATAGTTCAAACAGTAATATTATAAACAATTCAAGTCAATTAAAGGAACCTCAACACCAATGAAGGAAAAAGTAATTAAAAAGAGCGGATATAAGAGAGGATAGCCACTAGCTGAAAGGTTGTTCATCAAGCATTTTAATGAAAGACATTCCGTAGGTGCTATGTTGAAATTTATAGTAAACATAGCCGCGAGCAGGCGTTATTGTTCAAAGTGGAGTTATCGATCATGCATAACTCAACTAGGGTGGCAACACGGGTTATTCGCTCGTCCCTTTTACAGGGAGGCGTTTTTTTTGTGTCTAAAAAAGGTTAAAGAAAGCTAAAGGAGGCTTATTAATGATTCACTTACCACGAGGAACACAAGATATATTGCCAGGTGATAGTGAAAAATGGCAGTATGTTGAAGATGTATTTACAACAATTTGTCATCAATTTAATTATAAAGAAATACGAACACCGATCTTTGAGCATACTGAATTGTTTCAACGAGGCGTTGGAGACACAACAGATATCGTTCAAAAAGAAATGTATACGTTTAATGACCGAAGTGACAGAAGTCTGACACTTCGCCCTGAAGGAACAGCTTCAGTTGTAAGGTCTTACGTTCAAAATAAATTATATGGCGTAAACACACAGCCACAAAAATTATTTTACAACGGCCCCATGTTTCGATATGAGCGTCCTCAACAAGGTAGAATGCGCCAGTTTGTCCAATTTGGCATAGAAGCGCTAGGAAGTGCAGATCCTTCAATTGACGCAGAGGTGATTGGTCTGGCGATGCACTTATATCAAAGCCTAGGTTTAAAATCACTACGTCTTGTGATTAACTCTTTAGGCGATCAAGAAAGCAGGGAGGCTCACCGTCAAGCTTTAGTCAATCATTTCAAACCGCATGAAGAAGAATTGTGTTCAGATTGTCAGCAACGTCTTGAGAAAAATCCGTTACGTGTATTGGATTGTAAAAAAGATAAAGATCACCCGGCGATGCAAGATGCACCTAAAATTTTATCTTACTTAACAGATGAAGCAAGTGAGTATTTTAACCAACTCAAAAAATACCTTGATGCAATGGGAATTGACTATGTGGTAGATTCTAATCTCGTTCGAGGGTTAGACTACTACAATCACACAGCATTTGAGATCATGAGTGATGCTGATGGGTTTGGTTCGATTTCAACTTTATCAGGTGGCGGTCGCTATAACGGACTCGTTGAAGAGCTAGGCGGTCCAAATACACCAGGTATCGGTTTTGCATTAAGTGTTGAGCGTTTACTTATGGCTCTAGAGGTAGAAGGTGTGGAGTTACCAGTTAATGAAGGATTAGATTGCTACGTGATTTCAATGAATGATGAAGCAAACTTAAAAGCTGTTGAACTCGTTCACGAGCTTAGAAAACATAATATCCAAGTGGATAAAGATTATTTAGGTAAAAAGATGAAAGCTCAATTTAAAACAGCAGATCGTGAAAAGGCAACATTAGTATTAATCATAGGCGATGAAGAATTACAACAAAATGTTGTTCAAGTAAAAAATATGACGGATGGTATACAAGAAACAGTTGATCATAAAGACCTTGTATCATACATTAAAGACCGTATTTAAGGGGGCAAAAACATGGTAAAGGCGCGTTATTTAGCAGGCGACTTAACAGAAAAAGATATTGGAAATCAGGTGACACTGAAAGGTTGGGTCCAAAAACGTCGTGACTTAGGTGGTCTTATATTTATTGACTTAAGAGATCGATCAGGAATTGTCCAAATCGTTTTTAATCCAACTGTATCAGAAGAGGCATTAGCAGTAGCAGAACAAGTACGTACGGAATTTGTTATTGAAGTATCAGGAAATGTCGTTGATCGTGACCCACAAACAGTCAATCCTAACATGAAGACAGGAACGATTGAAGTCAGCATCTCATCAATTGAAATTTTAAATGAAGCGAAGAATCCTCCTTTTTCATTGTCTGAAAAAGATGAAACTTCAGAAGATGTGCGCTTAAAATACCGTTATCTTGATCTGCGTCGTGAATCGATGCAAGAAACGTTCAAGCTACGTCACAAAGCATCACAAAGTATGCGCTCATTCTTAACAGAAGAGGATTACTTAGAGATGGAAACGCCGATGTTAACAAAGAGTACACCGGAAGGGGCAAGGGACTATTTAGTTCCAAGCCGTGTTCATGAGGGCCATTTCTATGCACTACCTCAATCTCCACAGTTGTTTAAACAATTGATTATGATGTCAGGGTTTGAACGTTATTTCCAATTTGCACGCTGCTTTAGAGATGAAGACTTACGAGCAGACCGGCAACCAGAGTTTACGCAAGTCGATATTGAAACGTCATTCATGTCGAGTGATGAAATTATGTCGATGACAGAGCGTATGTTGGCTAAAGTCATGAAAGATGTTAAAGGTATCGATGTTGAAATCCCGTTCAATCGCCTTTCATATGATGAAGCGATGCGTCGATTTGGTTCTGATAAACCTGACACGCGATTCGGATTAGAATTAATGGATGTTTCAGATATAGTCGAGCAATCAGACTTTAAAGTGTTTGCAAGTGCTGTCGCATCAGGTGGGAAAGTAAATGCAATTAACTTGAAAGGACAAGCACAAAACTTCTCTAGGAAAGATATTGATCGCTTGACTGATTTCGTGAAAATATATGGTGCCAAAGGATTGGCTTGGTTGAAAGTAGAAGAAGAAGGTCTAAAAGGACCGATTTCAAAATTCTTCACCGAAGATGTAGCGACTGCTATGACAGACCGTTTAGATGCGAGTGCAGATGATTTATTATTATTTGTGGCTGATGAGACACAGGTCGTTTATGACAGTTTGGGTGCTTTGCGTCTTAAGTTAGCAAAAGAGCTCGACTTAATCGATCATAATCGATTTGACTTTTTATGGGTGACAGACTGGCCGCTTCTTGAATACGATGACAATGAAAACCGATACGTCGCAGCACATCACCCATTCACACTTCCAAAAGAAGAAGATCTTGATAAATTAGAATCTGATCCAGCATCTGTTAAAGCATCTGCTTATGATATTGTTTTAAATGGTTTTGAGCTTGGCGGTGGTTCACTACGTATTCATAAAAAAGATTGGCAAGAGAAAATGTTCCGTGTATTAGGCTTTTCAAAAGAAGAAGCTCAAGATCAATTCCAATTTTTACTTGATGCATTAGAGTACGGAACACCTCCTCATGGTGGGATTGCGCTTGGTTTTGACCGTTTAGTCATGCTTCTGGCGGGTAAATCAAACTTAAGAGATACGATTCTCTTCCCTAAAACGGCTTCAGCAAGTGATCCGTTAACAAATGCACCGGGAACAGTCTCGACAAAACAATTAGAAGAACTACATCTTCAATTAATTGAGAAAAATTCACAGTCATAACAGAGTGAAAACCCTTTCAAATTAACTTGATTTTGCCTAGAATCTATGCTAATATGTATTTAACAAATCAATCCTGATGTGTTCGTTAAAATTATCATGTTTTGACCGAACATTATAAAGTCGGGAGCTTGATGTTTTCTTGTGGAATGCAAGCCTTGCATGTCTTGGACGCAAGAAGCAAGAAGCAGAGCACCCACCTGCCTAGGAGCGGGTTCAAAACTTTTTATTTCAACGGCACGATCGGGATTGAGATGTTTAATGTATTAAACAAACCGTAAGAAAACTAATGAATGTCACTAGTTTTCTTACGGTTTGTTTTTGATGTCTAGTCAACGTTATGAGAGCATTAAAGAATAATTAGTAAGTGCTTCTATATAGTCATTTCACTCATAAAAATAGCGCTTAAAATAAAGCGCTATTTTTAAATTATAAAGATTGTGGTGTAATCGGCTCTAAGTTTCCGTTTTTATCCATTGAGAAAGAAGGGAGTTCTGATGGGTCATTAAAGACAACCATCTTTCTTGCGCGATCCATGATCTTAATAAAGGTTTGATAGTCTTCTTGGACGGTTTCTAGTTGTTCAGTTAACGAATCCACTTGCTTTTTTAATTTCTCGTTTTCTTCAATTAATAATTGGTGCTTTTCTGTTAACGATTGAATAGATTCTTTACCTTTAGCTTCAACGTGCAACATTTGTTTTAATTGAGTTAAAGATTGAATGATTTGATCAATATCAACGGAATCAGTTAATTTGGATTCAGCTTCAACAAATGTATGTTTTAAATCATGTGAGGGCGTTAGGCGTTGTGCTTTAATCTGTGCGCGTTTTAACTCTTTTCTTTCACGTTTAGCCTGATCGACGGCTTTTTCATAGTTTTGTCTGACTTCAGCATTCCACCTAAACCCACAAGCTGCTGACGTTCTATTTAATTGATCGCCAACCTCTTCAAACGCGTTGAGTTGTGTGCTTCCACCGCGAATGTGTTTTAATACTGTTTCGGCTAATAGGCTATCATCTTGACTTGACCATGCATCTTGGCGTTCTTTTGTCATACTTATGGCTCCTTTTCAAGTGATCTAGTTTTACTAGTTAACTAAATCGTATTGTTATACCATAAGTATTCTCAATCATGTGTATTTTATTCATAATTATTGATTTGTTCGTACATTGTTTTTAAAGCTCTTTCAAATTTACCTGTATCTAGAGGCTCATAATAGTTTTTGTGTTGCAATGATTCTGGTAAATAGGTTTGTTTAACCCAACCACCGGGATAATTATGAGGGTATTTATAGTCAATCCCTCGGCCTAGTGACTCTGCTCCCTTATAATGACTGTCCTTCAAATGGATCGGTACTTGTCCGACTTGACCGCTTCGAATATCTGATAATGCCGAATCAAGTGCTTTATATGCTGAATTGGATTTTGGCGATAGTGCTAATTCAACAATTGCAACTGATAGGGGAATTCTAGCTTCGGGAAAACCGACGCGTTCTGCCGCTTCAATGGCAGCGAGTGTTCGTGGGCCTGCTTGTGGATTGGCAAGTCCAATATCTTCATAAGCAATCACTGTCATGCGCCGGGCGATACTATCTAAATCGCCCGCTTCGATGAGTCTAGCTAAGTAATGTAAGCTAGCATCGACATCACTGCCTCGAATTGATTTTTGAAAAGCAGAGAGCACATCATAATGAGCATCTCCATCTTTATCATGTGAGAAACTTTTCTTTTGCATACATGCTTCAGCTACTTCTAAATCAATGTGGATGGTTTCATCTGAACTTGGTTTGGTTGAATAAGCTGCTAATTCCAGTCCATTTAACGCCGCTCTTAAATCACCATTTGCTGCCAAAGCAAAGTGGTCTAATGCATCACTTGAAAGTGTGATGGATTTTTTCTTTAATCCTTTTTCATCATCATTTAGAGCCCGCTTAAGTGCTATTTTTACTTGATCAATCGTTAGACTTTCGAGTTCGAACAAGTGAATACGACTTCTAATAGCTGGATTAATGGAATGATACGGATTACTCGTTGTACATCCGATTAGTGTAATAAGGTTGCTTTCAACATGAGGTAGTAAATAGTCCTGTTTTGCTTTATCAAGTCGGTGCACTTCATCCATTACAATCACAAGTGTGCCGGACATTTTTGCTTCTTCAATCGCGATCTCCATATCTTTTTTCTTATCGGTCACAGCATTAAGGAGTTTATAGCGTAAACCTAATGTTTTAGCCAGTGCAATAGCCATTGATGTTTTACCTGTTCCAGGTGGGCCGTATAAAATCATCGACATTAAGCGATTGGCTTCAATCATCCTATGAATCATTTTTCCAGGTGCAACGAGGTGAAGTTGTCCGATAATGTCATCTATATGTGTGGGGCGCATTTTGAATGCTAATGGTTGGTTGACCATTTTATTCATCTCCTTTTTAAATCGTTCTGTTCATAAATGTTCACTGAATAACACATTATTTGAATAGGTTTTATCTAATTAACCTTGCATTCTAAATGCAAGTATAGAAGCATTCATGCTATAATGTTAAATGGACTTAATCGAAACGTCAAAGTATATAACAACGAATAGATATAGGAGTGTTAAATAATGAAAATTTCAACAAAGGGACGGTACGGATTAACGATCATGATTGCACTGAGTAAACACAATAATGAAGGTCCTATGTCTTTAAAAAAAATTGCATCAGATTATGAGCTAAGTGATCATTATTTAGAACAATTAGTTCCAGCCCTTAGAAATGCTGGATTAGTTAAAAGTATACGAGGGGCGTATGGTGGTTATTTGCTAGCTAAACCCGCTGAAGAGATTACAGCTGGCGATATCATTCGTATATTAGAAGGCCCTATTACACCTGTTGAAGGTATTGAAGATGAAGAACCTGTTAAGCAAGCATTATGGATAAGAGTACGTGATGCTGTCAAAAATGTTTTAGATACGACAACATTAAAAGACTTATCAGAATATAATGAGTCTGAGGATAACGATCCTTATATGTTTTATATTTAGAAAGGATGATGGTTGTGAAAGAACCCATCTATTTAGATCATGCAGCAACAACACCTATGCATGAAGAAGTGATTGATGCTGTGTCTACTTGTATGCGTGAGACGTTCGGTAACCCATCAAGTATTCACCAGTACGGACGCCAGTCACGACGATTATTAGATGAAGCGCGGCGAACACTTGCAAATTCCATTCATGCAAAGGAAAAAGATGTTTATTTTACAAGTGGCGGAACAGAAGCGGACAATTTAGCTGTGATCGGTACGGCACTTGCCAATCGCGATAAAGGTAATCATATTATAACATCAAAAGTAGAACATCACGCGGTTCTTCATGCTGCGGAATATTTAGAGACGATCGGCTTTGATGTGACCTATTTACCAGTTGATGAAAATGGAATTGTGGATGTTTCAACCGTGGCTTCTCATTTAAGAGATGATACCATTTTAGTCTCCGTTATGATGGTCAATAATGAAGTAGGAGCTATTCAACCGATTCGAGAAATCGGTCAATTATTAAACGAACACCAAGCATATTTCCATACAGATGCTGTGCAGGCTTATGGGCTGTTACCGATTGATGTGACAGACTTAATGGTCGATCTGTTAACGGTCTCTGCTCATAAAATTAATGGGCCTAAAGGTGTTGGCTTTTTATACAGCCAGCCAGCTGTTTCTGTGCAGCCTCATTTATTTGGGGGTTCTCAAGAAAGATTAAAGCGTCCAGGCACAGAGGCACTACCGTTGATAAAAGGTATGGAAAAGGCTGTCTCATTATTTAAAAATGATTTAGCAAAAGAATATGAAGCATATCGGACGTTATTTTTAGACCAGTTGAACACGTTAGGTGTTAAATATTCGATCAATGGCAATCTTGAAAATGCTTCACCGGCTATTGTGAATCTTAGTTTTGATGGAATGAATGTTGAATCGTTACTGATGAATTTTGACTTAGAAGGGATTGCTGCTTCTAGTGGAAGTGCCTGTACAGCAGGTTCGATTGAATCCTCGCATGTTTTAAGTGCGATGTATGAACAAAATGATGAACGATTAAATAGTGCGATCCGTTTTAGCTTTGGCTTAGCAAATAATGAAGGTCAAATTAAAGAAGCAGCGAAACGAATCGCTAACGTTATAAGCAGGCTTCAATAAGGAAAAGGAATGGAGGTGATTCTCAGTGAAAGAAAATAAAGATACACGCGTGGTTGTTGGCATGAGTGGTGGTGTTGATTCTTCAGTCACAGCGCTGCTTCTAAAAGAGCAAGGCTATGAAGTGATCGGTATTTTTATGAAAAACTGGGATGACACAGATGATGAGGGGTTTTGCACAGCGACAGAAGATTATGATGATGTCGTCCGTGTGTGCAATCAATTAGATATCCCTTATTTTGCAGTGAATTTTGAAAAACAATATTGGGATAAAGTGTTCACGTATTTCTTAGATGAATACAAAAAAGGAAGAACACCTAATCCAGATGTGATGTGTAATAAAGAAATCAAGTTTAAAGCGTTCTTAGACCACGCTTTATCTTTAGGTGCTGACTACGTTGCAACAGGCCACTATGCTAGAAAACGTGTGACAGGATCAAAAACAGAGATGCTTAAAGGCATCGATCATAATAAAGACCAAACGTATTTTTTAAATCAATTGTCTGAAGATGTGCTAGAGAAAGTATTGTTCCCGTTAGGTGATTTGCCTAAAAGTGATGTTCGTCAAATTGCACATGACCATGGCTTAGTCACGGCAACTAAGAAAGATAGTACAGGGATCTGTTTTATCGGTGAAAGAGACTTTAAGACATTTTTAAGTGAATACCTCCCTGCTCAACCAGGTCGAATCCAAACGATGGACGGTGAGGACAAAGGACAGCACGAAGGCTTGATGTATTATACAATTGGTCAGCGTCAAGGTTTAGGAATTGGTGGGCCAGGTGGTCCGTGGTTTGTTGTTGGTAAAAACTTAGAGGATAATATTCTCTATGTAGAAGCTGGTTATGACAATGTGTACTTGAAATCAGATCAATTATTCGCATCTGATGTCAATTGGATTGACAAAGCACCTAACGAACCGATCACATGTACAGCAAAATTTAGATATCGACAAAAAGACACGCCAGTCCAAGTGACACCACTCGATGATGGACGGATTAAAGTTGATTTCGATCACCAAGAAAGAGCCGTCACACCTGGCCAATCTGTCGTTCTTTATCAAGGCGATGTTTGTTTAGGTGGCGGAACGATTGATGACATATACAGAGAAGGCGAAAAACTAGATTACGTCGGCTAAGTAACAACTTGGCTGTTCTTTAAAAGATCAGCCAAGCCATACATAATGAATCAAACGCTATACTTAAGTATTTTAAAAGGAGAGAATAAAATGGATTTATTAAATCAAGGTGTTGCAAAGATGGAGAAGGGTGATTATCAAGAAGCTGCTGAGTACTTGGAGACATTTATTGAAAAGGAACCAGACAATCCACTCGGATATTTCCAATTTGCTAATCTCTTGTCGATTATGGAAGATGTCAAACGATCTGAAGTCTTTTATAAAAAAGCATTGGAGCTCGATCCGGATTTATCGATTGCTTATTTCGGTCTAGGTCACATCTATTTTGATCAAGATCAATTAAATCAAGCTACTGATCAGTTTTTAAAAGCGAGAGAGACAGGTCTAGAAGAAGTTGATAATGATTTTATGATTGGCATGTGTTTTTATTTATTAGAGTCAACTGAAGAGTCTTTACCGTATTTTGAACGTGCAGTTCAAGAAGACCCAAATCGTTATGAATTTAATTTCCATTACGGTCTAGCTTTAGCCCAACTCGATCAAGTCGATGAGGCCGTTGAATGGTTTGAAAAAGCGAAAACGATTGATCCTGAAAATGGTGATGTTTATTACAATTTAGGTATTGCTAAATTGTTTAAAGATGAAGTGGATGAAGCACTAGAGATTCTTTATACTGCGGTAGAAAAAGACCCAGAGCACGAATTAGCATTTGATGCGATATTCAATATTGAACAATTATTAGATGAAGAGGAATAAAGTGAGGTATGCATAATGGACGAAACATCGGTTGAGACACAATCAAACTATATAAAAGCTCAATTAATTCATATGATTTATGTCAATGAGACCGAGCAGTTCTCCATTGCAAAGGTAAGGGTTCTTGAAACAAATGAAACGTATGAAGATGATGAGATTGTGATTAAAGGTTATTTTGGTGAATTATTAGATGGTGAAGAGTATGTATTTCATGGCGAATTTGTTCATCACAAAAAGTTTGGCCTTCAATATGAAGTCTCACATTACAAACGTTATTTACCAGATACAGAAGAGGGATTGATCGGTTATTTATCCAGTGATTTGTTTTATGGAATTGGAAAGCGAATCGCTACTCGGATCGTTGACTCCCTCGGGCAAACAGCTGTTTCTAAAATCATGAAAGATCCGACTGTTCTGGATTCGATTAAAGGCCTTACTGAAGAAAAGCAAAAGCAACTTGTACAAACGTTAAATGAGCACCAAGGATTTGATCATATTGTTGTTGGTTTGCAGAAGTATGGTATTGGTTTAAAGTTGGCTCAAAAAATATATAAAGTTTATCAAGATCAAGCGCTTGAAACATTGGAGTCCAATCCTTATCAATATGTGTTTGATATCGAGGGGTTTGGTTTTCACAGAGCTGATCTTATAGCCGTTGGACAAGGTGTATCATTAAAAAGTTCAGCACGCATTCAAGCCGGAATCTTATATAGCTTACAAGAATCAATGCAAGAAGGTCATGTTTATTTACCTATGCATGATCTAGCGAATCGTTTAATTCAGCTCCTCGATGGTCATAAACACGGGATTACGGGACAAATGATTGAAGAAGAAGTGATTAAATTAAATGAAGAATCATTTGTCATTACAGAAGAAGAGCGTGTCTATTTACCTGTTTTGTTCTTTGCAGAAGCTGGATTATCAACCCAAGTTAACCGATTATTGCAACATCCAGTAGAAGATAAAGTGACAGAAGCGGACTTACTAAAAATCGTCGGTAATATTGAAGAGGAAGAATCATTAAGTTATGGAAAAGAACAATATGATGCGATCAAAACAGCGTTAGAAGAGAAAGTCATGATTTTAACCGGTGGGCCTGGTACAGGTAAGACAACGGTTATTAAAGGTATTCTAAAAGCATATAGCGTCTTAATGGATCAGTCACTAAATTTAGCTGATTACGATAGTAAAAATAAGTTTCCATTTATTTTAACAGCACCAACTGGCAGAGCTGCAAAGCGCATAACCGAATCAACAGGACTACCTGCTTCAACCATCCACCGATTGCTCGGTTGGGATGGTCATGAAGGTTTTGAAAAAAATGAAGCGAATCAGTTAGAAGGTTCGATCATCGTCGTCGATGAATTTTCAATGGTTGATGTATTTTTAGCCAATCAATTATTTAAAGCGATACCGGATTCGATGCAAGTATTACTTGTGGGTGACGAGGATCAATTACCTTCAGTGGGACCAGGGCAAGTCTTAAGAGATTTATTAGAGAGTAAAAAAGTGCAAGCGACTCAGTTAGATGAAGTGTACAGGCAAAAAGAAGGTTCTAAAATCATTCATTTGGCACATGATATTAAACACAATCGTGTCGACGAAACAACGTTATTAAAAGCATCAGATTTTAATTTTTTAAATAGAGAACAACATGAATTATTAGGCACGATTACACAAATTGTTGAGAAAGCACTTAGTAAAGGATTTGAGTTAAAAGATGTTCAAATTTTAGCTCCTATGTATAAAACAGACGTTGGTATACATCAATTGAACAGACAAATTCAATCAATTGCAAATCCGAAAGAAAAAAACAAGCGCGAATTGTATATGAAAGATGTTGTATTCAGAAAAGGTGATAAGGTCATTCAGCTCGTCAATCAACCTGAAGATGGTGTGTTTAATGGTGATATCGGTGAGATTACAGCTATTTTTAGGGCGAATGAAAATGTTGATGAAGAAGAACAAGTTGTCGTGACATATGAAGAGAACGATGTTGTGTATAACCGGAAAGATCTCTTAAACATTATGCACGCCTACTGTATTTCGATTCATAAATCACAAGGTAGTGAATTTCCGATTGTCGTGATGCCCATGACGATGAGTTACCGTCGCATGTTAAAGAAAAACTTATTGTATACAGCGATCACTCGTGCTAAATCGTCATTAATTATTTGTGGCTCGATGCATGCTTTCTTACAAGGTGTGCGAGCGGAAGATACGAATCAGCGATTTACGACACTGACAGATCGTCTGATTCATACAGTGACAGATTCTAAATATGCGGATCGATTAGAAGAGATCGTAGAAGACGAGCAAAATCTGTCTCCTTTTGATTTTATGAATTAGTTACGAGCTACAAGTTTAAAAAATATCCTTTTTTTCCATACTTAGATTAAGTGTGAAAGAAAGGGTGTTTTTTATGAGATGTTTAAATTGTGGTTCAAATCATTTAGGAGAAATAGGCCCAAGCCAGTATTATTGTTGGAATTGTTATGTCGAAATAAAAAAAGAACGTCATTTATATGACGTTGCGGGGCTCGACCGGGATGGGACACTCGTTTCATTAAATGATCTATTTACTGAAGATGAGCGACGTGTGGAGTAATCTTTTAAGAAAAAAACATGTCATCATTTTATTAATGAGCATCTTAGTTGTCATCCTGGTGACGAGTTTTCGAATGATTGAACCGATTCGTCACTTGGCTATTAAGCTCATGATTCCATTGGCATTAGCATTTTTAATAGCGTGTTTATTAAAACCGATTATGAATCAATTGATCAAATGGTCGATTCCTAAGTACTACAGTGTAGCTATAATTTATGTGAGTGTCATTCTCATCTTTTCGTTGTTTGTGATGGTTATTTATCCGGTTTTAGTCGAACAAATCGAACTTCTAATTAAAGAGGTTCAAACGTTATCGAATCACTATAGTGATACTATCAATATGTGGGTAAGGCGATTACCTCAAACATTGCAAGATGATGGGAAACAATTTACTGAGGCTATAGAGAGCCGTGTGATTCTTTGGATAGAAGACCGACTTACACTATCCTTTACTTATATTGATTATTTAATTAGTTTGTTTGCTATTCCTATTTTAGTTCATTACTTTTTAATTGATTCTGAAGTGTTTATCAAGACATGTTTAAAACGCTTGTCACCTCTTTATCGTGAAGAGGTATATAAATGGATGACTGATCTTTATCATTACTTAATTCAGTATGTGAGAAGTCAAATTCTATTAAGCATTATTGTTGGTGTTTTAACAGGTGTTGTCTATTTTTTATTTCAACTACCGCACAAATTAATGCTGATGCTATTTATGATGATCATGAACTTAATCCCTTTTATTGGTCCACTTTTGGGAGGGTTACCTGCTGCATTCATGATGGCTGCTCAAGATAGTAGACGTGTTATTTATTTAATTATTGCGCTTGTGATTGTTCAAATTATTGAGAGTCAACTTCTTAGTCCTATTATTTTTGGGAGGCGCCTATTGATCCATCCGGTTGCTATAATTGTATCGCTTATTATCTTTCAAGAATGGTTTGGCTTTATAGGGATGGTTTTTGCTGTTCCAATTTTAATTGTGATAAAGCGTTCATGGCCGTTTGTTAAACGGTTAATCTGGATTGACAGATAGTGAAAACTTATCTATAATATCCAGGTGAAGTTATAATGTAAATCATAGATGAACGCGAGTATGTAATAGTCCATTTCTAGAGAGGTTTATTCTTGGCTGAAAAATAAACTAAATGAAGGATTACAGAAGCTTGTTCGGAGTGTAAGGGAAAACTTACCGGTGGCACGCCGTTAATGGTGTATAAGGTGATAGCGTCTAGCGCTATAATCAGGGTGGTACCGCGATTATAATACTCTCGTCCCTGCAGTTCATGCAGAGGTGGGAGTTTTTTTAATACGCTTAAAGTAAGTATATAGCTATTTTAATGATGATGGAGGGAATATATTCATGACTACACTAACGTCACAAGAGATCAGGAAAAAATACTTAGATTTTTTCAAAGAAAAAAATCACCAAATTGAACCGAGTGCATCACTGATTCCTAAAGAAGATCCGACACTTCTATGGATTAACAGTGGTGTCGCAACATTAAAGAAATACTTTGATGGTCGTGTTAAACCAGATAATCCGCGCATCGTTAATGCGCAAAAGTCAATTCGAACAAATGATATCGAAAATGTAGGGTTCACACCACGTCACCATACATTTTTTGAAATGTTAGGGAATTTTTCAATTGGTGATTATTTTAAAGAAGAAGCCATTATGTGGGCGTGGGAATTTTTAACTGATGATAAATGGTTAGGGTTAGATCCTGCCAAACTATCTGTCACTGTGCACCCTGAAGATGATGAAGCGTTCAATTACTGGAAAGATATAGTGAAATTACCTGAAGAGCGCATTATTCGCCTAGAAGAGAATTTCTGGGACATAGGTGAAGGCCCAAGCGGACCAAACACAGAAATTTTTTATGACAGAGGAGAAAGCTATGGGAATGATCTTAATGATCCCGAGCTCTATCCAGGTGGTGAGAATGATCGCTATTTAGAGGTATGGAATCTTGTGTTCTCACAATTCAATCATAACCCTGACGACACGTACACGCCACTGCCAAAGAAAAATATTGATACAGGTATGGGGCTTGAACGAATTGTGTCGATTGTTCAAGACACACCGACAAATTTTGAAACAGACTTATTTTTACCGATTATAAAAGAAATCGAAAAAACAGCTAAAACAGCATATGGCAAGACTGATGAAGTCAATACGGCTTATCGTGTTATTAGTGATCATATTAGAACCGTTGCTTTTGCGATCAGTGACGGTGCACTTCCATCGAATGAAGGACGTGGCTATGTGTTGCGCCGATTGATTCGCCGTGCCATTCGCTTTAGTAAGGATTTAGGCATACATGACCCATTTATGTATAAGCTGGTTCCAACCGTTTCGCAAATTATGAAAGACTTTTATCCAGAAGTCGCTAAAAAAGAATCATTTGTTTCAGACGTCATTAAGAAAGAGGAAGAACGATTCCACGAAACGTTAAATGATGGCCTGCATATTCTTTCATCCATTATAAAGGATGAGAAACAAAAAGGATCAACAGTATTTCCTGGAGAAGCGGTCTTTAAATTATATGACACATATGGTTTTCCTAAGGAATTAACGGAAGAATACGTACAAGAAGAAGGATTCACAATTGATTTAGATGGTTTTAAAAAAGAAATGGAAGCACAACGTGAACGTGCGAGAAATGCGCGTCAATCATCTGATTCTATGCAAGTACAAGATGGTGTTTTCAGTGAATTGAACGTCGACAGTCAATATGTCGGTGAAGAACACCATCAAGTTGAAACGACAATTGAAGCGATTATTGAAAATAAACAGCGCGTTGATGCCTCAAGCGAAGAAGAAATCTATGTTATATTAAAAGACACGCCTTTTTATGCAGAAAGTGGCGGTCAAGTAGCTGATGGGGGAATGATTCAAACTAATGATGCAAAAGCATCAGTTGTAAGTGTTAAAAAGACACCAGATGGTCACCACTTACACCAATTAGCTGTACAATCCGGTAGCTTCCGAGTAGGAGAACAAGTTGAAGCATCAATTGATACAAAAGAACGAAAAGCGATTCAGAAGGCACATACAGCAACACATTTACTTCATCAAGCGTTAAAAGACCAATTAGGTGATCATGTCAATCAAGCAGGATCATTAGTCGAACCAGACCGACTTCGTTTTGACTTCTCACATTTTAATGCTTTAACAAAAGAAGATATAATCGCGATTGAAGAAGCGGTTAATCAAAGAATTTGGGATTCGATTCAAGTTGAAATTGGCTATCACTCACTTGAAGAGGCAAAAGCAAAAGGAGCAATGGCACTATTTGGTGAAAAATATAAAGACACCGTTCGCGTTGTTGAAATTGATGATTATAGCCTTGAGCTGTGCGGTGGTTCTCACGTTCATAACACATCAGAAATTGGCCTGTTTAAGATAACTGTAGAATCAGGTATTGGGGCTGGAACACGTCGGATTGAGGCGACAACTGGCCAAGGCGCGTATCGCCATATGAAACAACAAGAAGCTTTATTGAATGAAGCGGCTTCCTTATTAAAGGTTTCGAATGAACAAGTACCTGAAAAAATAAATACAGTATTTAAAGACTTAAAAGCGTTACAAAAAGAAAAAGAGCAACTTAAACAGAAATTGTCAAATACAGAATCAGCATCTCTTATTAATCAAGTTGAAACAATTAATAATGTTACCGTACTTGTTGAAAAGGTCGATGTGAGTGATATGAATCAATTAAGAACGATGGTTGATGATTTAAAACAAAAATTAGAATCAGGAATTATTTTATTAGCGGCTGCTAATGATGGGAAAGTACAGTTTGCAGCTGGTGTCTCAAAAGACTTAGTAGACCAAGGTTATCATGCAGGAAAACTTATAAAAGAAGCGGCAACAATTTGTGGTGGTGGCGGTGGCGGCCGTCCAGACATGGCACAAGCCGGTGGTAAAAAGCCAGAAATGATTGAGTCTGCCCTAAAGCAAGTAAAAACATTAATTGCTTCAGTTGATTAACTTGTTATTTAGGTGAGTAAACAGGTATAATGGGTGTAACTAACAGATGAAATAAGTGGAAAAGACCCATAAATAATAAAAGGCGGTGTTATCGATGGATTCTATGGATAAAACAATGAAGTTTGATGTATCCAATATGCCAGATGAACAAAATGTTAATGATGTATTGTTAACAGTCTATCACGCACTTCAAGAAAAAGGGTATCACCCAACAAATCAAATTGTAGGATACCTTTTAAGTGGTGATCCTGCTTATATACCTCGTTATAAAGATGCGCGTAATATGATTAGAAGACTTGATCGAGATGAATTAATTGAAGAATTAGTCACATACTATATCGATCATCACAAAGAGGGCTAATATGAAGAAAATGGGACTTGATGTTGGTTCAAAGACAATTGGTGTTGCCATTAGTGATGCATTAGGTTGGACGGCTCAAGGGCTAACGACGATTCATTGGGATGAAGGAGATATTACATCGGCTGATGATGCATTAGCTAAGATTATTTCTGAACATGAAATTGATGAAATTGTTATTGGTCTACCTAAGCATATGAATGGGTCAATTGGTGAACGCGGTGAATTGTCAAAAGAGTACGGCCAACATTTAGAAGAGATATTTCAGATTCCAGCGAAACTCTGGGACGAACGGTTAACGACGATGGCTGCTGAGCGAGTGTTATTAGAAGCAGATGTCAGTCGTAAAAAGAGAAAGAAAGTAATTGATAAAATGGCTGCGGCCATGATATTACAAGGGTATTTGGACGCCCAATAATTAAAGGAGGCCATCACATGGCACTATCAGAAAACGAACGTATTATCATTCCGGATGAAAATGGTGAAGAGCATTTATTTGAGGTTCTTTTCACTTTTGATGTTGAACAGAATAACCAATCTTATATCGCGGTTGTCCCAGTAGACCAAAAAGAAGAGGAAGAACAAGAAGTATTTGCTTTCCGCTTCGAAGAGAAAGAAAACGAAGATGATTTAGCCTTGTTTGCCATCGAAACGGATCAAGAATGGGACATGGTCGAAGAAATGCTAAACACATTAATCGATGAAGAGATATAAAAAAGTTTGTTAAGTAAATGGCGTCGGTGAGTCAAAAAACTCACTAGCGTCATTTTATTTATATAAATTAAATGCTAAGAAACTTATAGAAATATACATAAATGAACGTATGCATTTAGGAGAAGCTCGATATTTAATTTTGATTTAGGTGGTTAAAAAGATGAGTGCAAGAATAATGAAACCAAACGTATCTGATGAATCAAAAAGTGTAAAATTCTCAGAAATATATGATCCAGAAGATCTTTACATTGAAGGTGTAGTGATTGAGGATTGTACGATTTCAAAGTTAGAAGCAAAGGGAATTGAATTTATTAACGTTATTTTTCGCAATGTTCGATTTGAAGATGTTGTGCTGAATTTAACTTATCTAAGGGACGTTTTATTTGAAAAGTGTGATCTCTCTAATGCTCAGTTTGAAAGGTTGACGATGAAGCGTGTTCTATTTGACCACTGTCAAATGACTGGTGTGATGATGGCTGACAGTCGATTAAGTGATGTCACGTTTTCTAATTGCAACTTGCAGTTAGCTGGTTTTGGTTACAGTAAGCAAAAGTTTGTATGTTATGAATCGTGTATAGTGAGAGAAGCAGAGTTTTTTGAAAATGATTGGAAGAAAGTTTACTTTGAAAAGTGTGAAATGACTGGGGCGAATTTAGCCAATACACCTCTAAAAGGTATTGATATTAGTCGATCGACTTTTAATGCGATGACTGTAAGAATTGAAGATTTAAAAGGGTGTATTGTTAATGAGGAACAGGCAAGGGCATTTTCACAATTATTAGGTTTAGTTGTAAAAGATACAGGTTTTATGAGTGATGAGAGCCCATGAGCAGTATAGAGATAAAAAATAATTAGCTTTCACTGTCCAAGAAGATAAAGGAGAAACTGATTATTCACTGGTCTACACACCACCTTACCCAACAACAATTGACGTGTTAAATAAACATCCTGATGCGCTAGATATGTATTGCCATGGTTTAGCTAAATGTATTGATTAATGGTATGGAGCGTTTAAACTTATTTATTCTATGTGAAATACCTGTGATTAAGTAATGAATTTATTATTTATCGCAAAAAATGACGTAAAATAATAGAAATCAAATGGATTTTTATAGTATAATGTAGCGGATGAGGAGGAAATATATTATGTCAAAACAAAACAATGAAGATAAAAATCCTATTGAAAATAAAGATACTGATTCAAATGTAGACGATCAAGAAGCAGATGAGAATACACCTAAGAAAAAGAAAAAAACAACTAAAGATTCACGTCTCGTTAGACGAATCGTCATTTCGTTAATATTAATATTTGTTGCTGTTGTCGGATTTGGTGGATATACAGGCTATCAATATGTTCAGGATGGCTTATCACCAGTTGATGAACAAGATGAAGAATTAAGAGAAATTGAGATTCCGATGGGTACTTCTACATCTGGTATTGCGGACGTCTTAGAAGATGAAGGTATTATTGATAATGCCTTTATGTATACGATTTATTTAAGATTTAACAATTATTCTGGTTTCCAAGCTGGAGATTATCAGCTATCACCTAGTATGACGTTAGAAGAAATTTCAGAAGTGTTGTTAACAGGATCAGTTGGACAAGAAGCTGTATACACAGTGACCATTCCAGAAGGACGAACATTAGAAGAAATTGCTGAGCTATTTGAAACACATGCGAATGTTGATTCGGGTGATTTTATTGAGCAGATGGAAGATGAGGATTACATTGAAGAACTTATCGAAGACTATCCTGAGCTTCTAACAGATGATATCCTAAATGAAGACATTAGATATCCACTCGAAGGTTATCTGTTTGCAGCAACTTATCCAATTTATGATAGTGAGGCGAGTGTTGACGATATAGTGCGTATGATGCTCGATAAATCGGATGATGTTTTATCAGAGTATTATGATGAAATTGCAGCACTTGAAGATAAAAATGTTCACGATGTCGTCACGTTATCCTCTTTAGTTGAACGAGAAGCAAGAGATGAAGAAGAACGCCGTTTAATTTCTGGTGTTTTTTATAACCGCTTAGATGAAGGGATGCGTCTTGAGACTGACCCAACGGTATTGTATGCCCATGGCGAACATAAAGACCGCGTCTTGTTTGAAGATTTAGAAATTGAATCACCTTACAATACGTATTATATCGAAGGATTACCTGTAGGGCCGATTTCTAATTTTGGGGAAAGCTCTTTACGTTCTGTACTAAACCCTGAAGATACGTCATATTTATTCTTTGTCGCTGCACCCGACGGTGAAATTTACTATTCAGAAACTTTTGAAGAACATCGGGACTTAGCAAATGAACATTTAGATCGTGATTTATAAATGATAGAGATCAGAGGATGAGGTGTTGTCCTCTGATCTTCTATGTATTAATGTAGAGGTGGATTTTAATGAGCGAGTCATATTGGGACCAATTTATTGAAGAATCAATCCCTGAAATAAAGGAAATGGAAAGTGAAGCAATGCGTGACCATGTGCCAATTATGGAAGAGGATGGTATTGCTTTCTTGAAACAAATGATAAGAATAAAACAACCCAAAACGATTTTAGAAATTGGGGCAGCTATTGGCTATTCTGCTATACAAATGCACTTTGCTGCCCCGGATAGTCAAATTGTAACGATTGAACGTGATCAAGATCGGTTTGAACGAGCACGATATTATATCTCTAAATTTGATTTACAAGATAAGATTGATTTACAATTAGGTGATGCATTAGCAGATAATATGAATTATAATCATATGGGACCTTTTGATGTTATTTTTATTGATGCAGCTAAAGGGAAATACAAACAGTTTTTCGAAAAGGCAGAACAACTGTTATCTACAAATGGTGTCATTATTACAGACAATGTATTATTTAAAGGATATGTACAAAATCCTGAGTTGGCATCGAAACGACTAAGTAAGGTGGCACAGAAAATCGATCATTATAACAAATGGCTAATGTCACACCCTGATTTTGAAACAATTATTGTACCAGTTGGAGATGGCATTAGTTTGTCTACAAAAAGATAATAAAGGAGTCTAACATGGTTGAAAAAAATAAAAAACCGATTGTAATAGGTGTAGCAGGTGGATCGGGGTCTGGAAAAACATCCGTCACACGTTCAATCTGTGAAAAATTTGCTAATAAATCAATTTTAGTTATGGAACAAGATTTTTACTACAAAGATCAATCTCATTTACCTTTTGAGGAGCGATTGAATACGAATTATGATCATCCATTCGCCTTTGATAATGATCTTTTAATTGCACACTTAAAACAATTAATGAATCATCACCCTGTCGAGAAACCGATGTATGATTTTAAAAGACACACGCGTTCTGATGAAACCATGCAGGTTGAGCCACAGGATGTTATTATTGTAGAAGGTATTCTGATTCTTGAAGATGATCGGCTCATGGATTTGATGGATATCAAAGTGTTCGTCGATACAGATGCGGATCTAAGGATTATTCGTCGTTTACTACGAGATATTAATGAACGTGGACGAACAATTGATTCTGTTATCGATCAATATTTAAATGTCGTGCGACCGATGCACTTACAATTCATTGAACCGACAAAGCGTTATGCAGATATCATCATACCTGAAGGTGGCGAGAATCATGTTGCTATTGATTTAATGGCAACTAAAGTAGAGAAAATATTATCAAAGACGGATGAATAGAGAACGATCAGCATATAAATATGAAAAATTAAGCATTTTCTCTGATCATGCATAGATTATGAGAAGAAACTATTGAAATTATATCAAAAATCTGCCATAGTATTGTTTAGTATCGCTCAGAAAGCGCTATTATTCGGTTGCATGGTCTGAAACTTAAGTGATAAAATGCTTCCAACTAGTCAAAAGTTGAATGTTTTTATGGCACATATATTCCGATACGCAACTAAATTACAGATCTCTTTCAATTTTTGGGTTATTTAGTTTCGATTTGAATAGTCATGTAACATACTTATTTTTGTATATTTAAAGGAGTGTAAGAAATGGCGAACGAGAAAAGCTATTATATGACACAAGAAGGTAAAGACAAATTAATAGAAGAGTTAGAACATTTAAAAACAGTTAAACGTCCAGAAGTCGTAGAACGTATTAAGATTGCACGTGACTTTGGTGATCTGTCTGAAAACTCAGAATATGATGCAGCTAAAGATGAGCAAGCTTTTGTTGAATCAAGAATTACACAAGTTGAGAATATGATTCGCAATGCAGAAATTATTGAAAACAATGGTGGCGACCAAGGTGTTGTCACACTAGGTAAAACAGTTGTGTTCCAAGAATTACCGGATGGTGATGAAGAAGAATATACAATCGTAGGTAGTGCTGAGGCAGATCCATTTGAAGGGAAAATTTCAAATGATTCACCGATTGCAAAGAGCTTAATGGGATGCAAAATTGATGAAGAGGTGAAAGTACCTACACCAGCTGGCGATATGCACGTAAAAATTGTTGAAGTTAAATAATAAAAAAGTGACATATATGTCACTTTTTTATAGTTTTCATGCAAAATATATGTCTTTTTCAAAATAAACGATCATAAGGAGGCGTATAAATGGATTATGAAGAGCCATCGTATAGCCGTTTGAACCGTTTTGAAAAAAAGAGAAACAACACAAAGTGGTTATCGATTTTTATTATCGTTGGTATTAGTTTAGTCGTCTTGTTTATTACGATTATTCTAGTGACGAATGATAATCAAGAAGATACCGTTACTGAGCCTGGTACAGAAGAAACTGAAGAAGAATCAGCAACAGAAACTGAAGAAGAAAATAGTGTAGATGAAGAATTAGAAGAACCGGATGATGAATTTGATTCTGAATCAGAAAACCCCTCGGATGATGAGGAAGACCAAGATCAAGTGAGCCCCAATGATAATGATGTAGAACCTGTTGAATCAGATGACGATAATGTTATTAGGGCATTTACATCAGATTGGGCCCCAATTCCGACAGAGCAGTCAGAACCATTTAATTTTAGCTGGGATCAGTCTGAAAGTGATTGGCAAGAAATGATGCAAGCACTTGAATTAGCCACAGACGTTCCTGTAGATGAAATTTATTATTTATGGGTATCAGGAGATGGGCCTAATCAGATGGTTGCTACATTTTCTAATTCGGACATGACTGAACATTATCGTGTTAATGTCAGATGGGTTGAACAGGAAGGTTTTAAACCTGAGAAGGTGGAAGTGTTGCAAGAACATGATGAAATGGATCGCTTTGAATCCTAGTCATCAATACAGGGTAAGGAGATAAGTGAGTATGGTAATTGGAATAATTGGTGCGATGGATCAAGAGATTCATTTACTGAAGGAAAGTATGAGCGTTAAATCTGAAGAAACAATTGCAAATTGTCATTTTATTAAAGGACAACTAGGTGAAAAAGAGATCGTATTATTAAAGTCGGGTATAGGAAAGGTTAATGCAGCCCTAGCAACAGCTATATTGCACGAACGCTATCAACCGACTTGTATCATTAATACAGGATCAGCAGGTGGTTATGATAAGTCATTGTCTGTTGGAGATCTTGTTATTTCCGACGAAGTGACGCATCATGATGTCGATGTAACGGCATTTAACTATAGTTACGGACAAGTACCTAAAATGCCTGCACGCTTTAAAGCAGATGACAACTTAATTAAATCAGTCTCAGAATCTGTTAAATCGATTGAAGACGTTCAGTACAAACTTGGACTGATCGGTACGGGTGATTCGTTTATTGAGACTGAAGCACAAGTTCAAGTTATAAAGGATCACTTCCCAGATATGTTGGCATTAGAAATGGAAGCAGCAGCGATAGCTCAAGTTTGTCATCAGTACGAAACGCCGTTTGTTATTATTCGAGCGCTATCAGATATAGCAGGCAAAAAATCGTCACTTTCATTTGATCAATTTTTAGAAGTGGCTGCTAAAAACGCTGCAGTACTCATTATGAGCACGTTGCGTAAATTATAATGGATTTAACCAGGTTTCTTTTGTGTGACCTGGTTTCTTTTTATGTGATGTCGTGGGGGTAAGTTTCTTGTGAGTGAACAGGCAAAATTGCAATCCTAATTTTCTTTTATATAATATTCATGAAAAACTTTCATTAAGGCTCTTTTTTCAATTCTAGACACATAACTGCGTGATATATTCAGCTCTTCAGCGATTTCTTTTTGTGTTTTTTCTTCAGTTTGATTAAGCCCGTAGCGTCTAATTAAAATTAATTTTTCACGATCATCGAGCACATCAAAATATTGGTTGATCTTTTCAATCTCCATATTTAACTGTATAAATTCAACAATATCTTCATTTTCCGCTTGTAAGATGTCGATTAAACTGATCTCATTCCCTTCCTTATCTTGACCGATCGGATCTTGAAGTGAAATGTCTTTACTCTGTTTTTTGGTCGATCGAAGATGCATAAGTATTTCATTTTCAATACACCGTGCAGCATATGTTGCTAATTTCGTTCCTTTAGCGGGTGAATAACTCTCAATACCTTTAATTAAACCAATCGTTCCTATTGAAATAAGGTCTTCTTGATCCTCTCGCGCATTTTCAAACTTTTTCACTAAGTGTGCGACGAGACGTAAATTGTGTTCGATTAATTTATTCCTCGCATGATGATCACCAGCTGCCATTCGCTTTAACTGTTCTTGTTCTTCTTGATACGTTAGAGGTTGCGGAAATGTTTGGTTTTTTACATAGGAAACAAAGAAAAGGGCATCTTTCATTAAAAATAAGAGCGCACTTAAAACAATTGACATCTGTACAGCCTCCTAATTTTGTCATTCATTGGGTGAGTAACCTATCTCATTTAGGCTACCTTAGTTTAATTTATGAGTAGGAAGTTGTAAGATGTCTGTCCATAAATAAAAATGTTCAAGCGAGGTGATTTACACAAGAGATAAGCATCTAAAATGTAGAGCTCGACGTGTTATTTCTGCTTCAATTAATTGAATAAAGTCAGTACTTAGTTGTAACTCTAGAGCTTTTTCATACGATTGCAAAAGTAGATCATCAGATAATTTTTCCATGATAGAGCGTCCCTTCTTGCTTTCTATTTACAAAAAATGTTTTTCACATTCATACTGTATCAAATAAGGTTACGATGAACAAGTTCTAAAAATTGGTCTCGGATGTAGATAACTTTGTGAGTAAATTGTATAAAAATTGCTAAAAACATTGCTATTAAGCTTATTTGGTTGTTGATAATGTTATCCACAAACTCGAATTTTGAGTGAAAGTGTCGGACGATTTTAGTCATGAATTTATAAAGAAGATAAGAAATTTATCATTTTATTTGTATTTTGTTAAAATATTTTTGAAAGTAAGAGTTAAATTGTTTATGATGGTAAAGTGAAAAACAATAAAGATATGCTTAATTGAGGTGGAAATACCGTGTTAAAACGTTTTATACCAGATTTATATGTAGATAATATTTTCGAGTTAGAGCCTGAGTTTTTAAAAGATAAAGGCATTAAAGGAATTATAACCGATTTAGATAATACATTAGTCGCTTGGGACGAGACAGATGCTACTGAAAGGGTAGTGTCTTGGTTTAAGCAAATGGAAGAGAATGAAATTGATGTGACGATTATTTCTAACAATAATCAAAAGAGGGTTAAACGGTTTTCGGAACCATTAGAACGTCCTTATGTGTTCAGTGCTAAAAAGCCATTAAAGCGCGCATTTTTAAGAGCGGTTAAAAAAATGGGGTATCAAAAAAACGAAGTGGCAGTCATCGGAGACCAACTCATTACAGATATATTAGGTGGAAATCGTGCGGGGCTTATTAGTATATTAGTCGTCCCGATTGTTAAAACAGATGATAAAGCGACAAGAATTAACCGAAAAATCGAACGAAGAATTTTAAAACATTTAGAAAAAAGAGGGTTAGAAAAATGGGATCAGAAAAAAATGAAAACGTAACATGCCAAGGTTGTGGTGTAACCATTCAATCGAACGATAAAAATCAACCAGGTTTTGTTCCTGCTTCAGCTCTTTCAAATGATGAAGTCATTTGTCAGCGTTGCTTTAGGTTAAAGCATTACAATGAGGTTCAAGATGTACCGTATACTGATCATGACTTTTTACAATTGATTAGTCAAATTGGTGAAACGAATAGTTTGATTGTTAAACTTGTGGATATTTTTGATTTTAGTGGTAGTTTTATAAAAAGTCTCCACCGATTAACAGGCAATAATAAAGTTATTTTAGTAGCGAATAAAGTAGATTTACTGCCTAAGTCAACAAATCGTGGTAAATTAATTCAATGGTTGAAAAAGTCAGCGGCTGATTTAGGCTTAACTGTTCAAGATGTTTATTTAACATCTGCTAAGACTGGTCAAGGTTTTGACCGTGTTAAAGAGGCAATCGAACACCACCGTGACGGTGAAGATGTATACGTAGTAGGGTCTACTAATGTAGGGAAATCAACGTTTATTAATTATTTAATTAATGAGTCAACAGGTTTGAAAGAAGCGATTACAACGTCTTATTTCCCTGGTACAACACTAGGTTTCATTGATATACCATTGGATGAGACATCGTCATTATACGATACACCAGGTGTGATTAACCGAGGACAAATTACACACTACTTATCGAATGAAGACATTAAAACGATCACACCTACCAAAGAAATTAAACCCCAAGTGTTCCAATTAAACAGTGGCCAAACGTTGTTTATTGGGGGAATGGCTCGAATTGATTTCATAAAGGGAGACAGACAACCCTTCGTTTGTTACTTCTCAAATCAAATTACAATTCATCGTACTAAATTAGAAAAAGCAGACCAACTTTACAGCGATCATTTTGGTGAATTATTATCACCACCTAGTGCATCGTCTGTTGATGAGTATCCACCACTTAAGGAAAAGACGTTTAAAATTAGTGGCGATAAAACGGATATAGTTCTACCTGGACTCGGTTGGGTGACCTTAACGGGTGATGATGTGACGGTGTCAATCGCAACACCTGACAATGTACCAGTTTCTAGACGATCAGCGATTATATAGGGAGATGATAGGATGGAATTAGGACTCATTGGATATCCAGTACAAGGCTCATTGTCACCTTGGATCCACCATCAGTTTCTAGATCAGTTAAATATGACGGGTTCGTATGAATTATATGAAATAGCCCCGGATCAATTTGAAGAACAGATTAGTGATTTTAAACGTAAGAATCTGAACGGTTTTAATGTCACCATTCCATACAAGCAACGTATTATCCCTTATTTAGATGCGCTATCGGATAGTGCGCGTGCTATCGGTGCTGTGAATACTGTTGTTTGCCATAATGGAAAGTGGACAGGCTATAATACAGATGGATTTGGTTTGACGGCTGCATTAGAAGAGCGGTTTGATGATTTATTTTATAAAGACAAGCATGCGTTAATCTTGGGTGCCGGTGGAGCAAGTCGTGGTATTTATTATAGCTTACTCCAAGCCGGTTTTAATACAGTAGATATAAGTAATAGAACATATGAAAAAGCCGTTGAGCTCACCGGTTTAAATAACAGTGATACAATAACGAGCCCAATGACGTTTGATGAGGCTGAGCAAAAAATAAATCACTATGACTTAATTGTCCAAACCACTTCAGTTGGCATGACGCCGAATGAAAAGGCTCAGGTAATTGATTTGGAAAAGATTAAAAAAGGTGCCGTTGTAAGTGATATCGTCTATAAACCATTTTGGACTCAGTTATTAAAGCAAGCATATCAAAAAAGAGCACGTGTTCATCATGGACACGAAATGTTACTTTATCAAGCAAAATTAGCATTTGAGCATTTTACTGGTCAATCGGTAGATGCCAAAGGTATTTTAGGTGATTTTGAAAAAATGATTAAATCAAAAAATGAAGGATGATGACCATGTTAACAGGGAAACAAAAACGCTTTTTGCGTTCAAAAGCACATCACTTAAAGCCAATTTTTCAAGTAGGTAAAGATGGTGTTAATGAAAATATGATTATACAAATTAATGAAGCGTTAGAAAAACGTGAGTTAATTAAAATTTCGATTTTACAAAACTGTTTAGAGGATAAAGAAGATGTTGCCGCTCAGCTCATAGAGGGAACAGGAGCTGAAAAGGTTCAAATTATTGGAAATATGATTGTCCTATATAAAGAATCAGAAGATCACAAAGAAATCGAGCTACCATAGGGTCACTATGAAAAAAATTGGTCTTTTAGGCGGAACATTTGATCCACCTCATATCGGTCATTTAGTCATTGCAAATGAAGTGTATGAAAAATTATCATTAGATGAAATCTGGTTCATTCCCTCTGCTGAACCCCCGCATAAAAAGAAAGCAACGGTGTCAACAGATGATCGATTAGCTATGATCAAAAGTGCTATTAAAGATGAGGATCATTTTAAAGTAAACGATATAGAAATTAAGCGCCAAGGTAAGTCTTATACAATTGATACAATTAAAACACTTAAAGATATGCACCCGGATGTATCATTTTACTTTATTATTGGAGCTGATATGGTCGAGTACTTACCGAAATGGTATAACATTAATGAATTGATTCATTTAATCCGATTTGTCGGTGTCAAACGTCCGGAATACCGATTAGAGACAGCGTATCCTGTTACACTATTGGACGTTCCGGGACTTGATATTTCTTCAACATTAATTAGAGAACGCTTGTTAAACAATCAATCTGTCCGGTACTTGGTTCCTTCTGGCGTTATCGATGTGATAAGAAAGAGAGGATTGTATGAATAGAGAAGAAGCACTGAATAGATTAAGACCCCATTTGTCTGAAAAACGGTATAATCATACAGTGAGGGTATTAGATACGGCACTAGAACTTTCGACGTTTTATGAAGTGAACCGAAAAGAAACAGAATTAGCGGCTATTTTTCATGATTATTTTAAAGAACGTGATGTAAGTGAGATGAAGTCCATTATTATAAATAGTGACCTCTCAAATCATCTACTAAACTTTCATCATGAATTATGGCACGGTCCAGTTGCCGCTTATAAACTTGAATCTGAATTAGGGATTGAGAGTTCGCGTATTAAAGAAGCTATTTATTACCACACGACGGGCAAAGCTAATATGTCAATGCTTGATAAAATTATCTATTTAGCTGATTATATAGAGCCAGGGCGTCAATTTGACGGGATTGAAGATGTAAGAAACGAAGCGTTTCGTTCACTTGACTCTGCGTGTTTTATGGCAGTACGAAATAGCATTCGTCATTTATTAGATCTTGAACAGTTAATTTACCCGGAAACGCTAAATATGTATAATGATCTAAAACGAAAATTGGAGGAATCACATAGTGAGTAATGATCAATTTGTAAAATCAATCGTCAATGCTATTGATGATAAAAGAGGACATGATATTTTAACGCTAGACATGAGAGATGTATCTGTTATGGCTGATTATTTTGTTATTTGTGATGCGACAAGTGAACGTCTTGTCCAAACGATCGCAAAGGAAGTTAAAGAAAGAGCAGAAGAACAAGGTGTTGAAGTCAAACGTACAGAAGGATTTGAACATGCGCGTTGGGTCTTAGTTGACTTAGGAGACGTTATTTGTCATATATTCCATCAAGATGAGCGTAATTATTATAATTTAGAAAAATTATGGGGCGATGCACCGATCGTATCGGTAGAAATCGACTAAATAGGAGTTTGAATCATGTATCAAAAAATGGCGAAAGTATATGATGCACTAATGGAAGATGCCCCTTATGAAGATTGGGTTGCTTTTACGAAAGCCATGTTGGATAAAGATTTTGAATCTCAGCCGAAGCAATTACTAGACCTTGGTTGTGGTACAGGGCAAATAACCGTGCAACTAGCGGATTCATTTAGCCAAGTAACGGGTGTAGATTTATCGAGTGATATGTTAACAGAAGCATCGAATCGATCGATTGAAGAAGGCAAATCAATTCAATGGATTCATCAGGATATGACGCAACTTGAAGGTTTAAAAGGTTTTGATACCGTTATTAGTTATTGTGATGTCATCAACTATATAACAGAAGAAGAGAAAGTAAAGAGTGCTTTTTCAAATGCCTATCAAGCATTGAATGATCGAGGTATGTTTTTATTTGATGTTCATAGTCTCAATCATGTTCAATCAAACTTAGTAGGTGAGGTTTTTAGTGAGGTCTATGATGATTTAGCTTACATTTGGTTCTGTCAAGCAGGTGAGCGTGAAGGTGAGATGATTCATGATCTAACGTTTTTCATTCAAAATGACAAGCAATATGACCGAATAGATGAAACCCATCAGCAACGTACGCTTTCAGTTGAGACATACGTACAGTTGTTAAGTAAGGTTGGGTTTTCAAAAATAGAGATTTACAAAGATTTTGAAACGACACCGATTAATGAAGATGACTATGCTTATGCCAATCGTCTTTTCTTCGTTTGCTATAAGTGAGAAATCAGATTAGTGGATGCTTTTCCCAAAGTATTCACTAATTTTTTTAGTTAGAAAAAGAATTTTACCTCATTTTTAAAGCTGTTTAACAAGTTCAAAGTATTAGCAGGTATTCAGTCAAATCCAGTCGAATATACGTAAATGTAAAGTGGTGTGCTACGCAATTCACCTAATGATTTGAGGAGATGCTTTTTGAATTGGATTAAAGACAATCTTGTTATATGTGCTATATTATGTGTCATTTTAACCGCTCTTACATGGGAGTTTTATTTAAGTGAACGCCTTCAAGTCTCTTCAAATGAAACCGCTCCAATTGACACTTCTACTGAACAATCTGCAATTGAAATGGATGATCACCCTCCTGAACATGAGAAAAATCAAACGAATTCAACCTATTATGTAGACGTAAAAGGTGAAATTCAAAACCCGGATGTGTATCAAGTTGATCAGTCAGATCGAGTCATCGATGTGATTGAAAAAGCTGGTGGATTTAACGACGAGGCAGATACACTTAGCATCAACTTAGCAGAACGTGTTTATGATGAAATGGTGATTACTGTTTATCCGTTGGGGGAAGAAAATGAATCTGTTCAAGCAGAACCAACTCATGATAGAATAAGGATTAATATTGCTGATCAAGCAGAACTCGAACGATTACCAGGCATTGGCGAATCAAAAGCTCAGGCCATCTTAGCTTATCGAGATGAAAATGGTCCGTTTCATTCAACTGCTGATTTGGAAAACATATCTGGTATTGGAGCGAAGACGGTCGAGCAATTAGAAGACTATATTCAATTACCATAAAGACTGAGGAGTGATCATATGGAAAGAATCTCATGGCATCAATATTTTATGGCACAATCTCACTTAATCGCGCTTCGGAGCACATGTGAACGCCTAACCGTTGGAGCAACGATTGTACGTGATAAACGCATGATTGCTGGTGGCTACAATGGAAGTGTTTCGGGAAGTGCCCATTGCGTAGATGAGGGGTGCTACGTAATCGATGGTCACTGCGTCAGAACGATTCACGCAGAGATGAATGCGATTTTACAGTGTGCGAAATTTGGTGCCCCAACAGAAGGAGCTGAAATATACGTTACGCACTTTCCTTGCTTGCAATGTTGTAAATCAATTATTCAAGCAGGTATTAAAACGGTGTATTATGCCAAGGATTACAAAAATCACCCCTATGCCATTGAATTATTCAATGAAGCTGGAGTGAAGTTTGAGCGTATTCCATTAGAAGAAAGTACTTTAAATTTGTTACCACCTGAGTAAACGGTAGGGGTGAAGATGTGAGAGGTAAAGGACACCTGTTTGTATTTGCCACCATTGTTGGGTTTAGCTTAGCCTTAGATAACGGATACGGTACGCTTTATTTGTTCGTTTTTTTAATCTGTTTAATGATTTGGTGGGTTAAAAATCGTTTAACACTTTTAGAAATAGGCGTATTGTTAATCGTTTCTCTTTTTTTCTCTGTTCACTTTAGTGCAAATACGGTCATACATGAGGATAAATCATATCAGACAGAAATGATTATAGGTGAAGTAAGGCGGATAACGAACCGACAGGAAGATTTCACGACATTTTATTTTAAATCTTCCTGTCAAAATGAATTGCTTCAAGTGATCGATACAAATCATCATTCGCCAGATTATGAAGTTGGGAATCATTACAGGCTAACAGGTGTTTATCAAGAAATCGAGCGGCCAACAAATCCTGGTCAATTTAATTATCGCTCCTATTTAAGTCGTCAAGGTATATCCTGGCAGTTTCAAGTGAATGAATCAGAGTTAATGGCTTTAGGCAACAATCGTTTAACGCATCGATTGTTACGACTTCGTGAAGAGTTACTCGTGCATATGACGACTACGCATAGTGAATTTAACGCAGGATGGATTCGATCTTTAGTGCTAGGTGATCGTCACGGTTTAGATGATGGGGTCGAGCAGATTTTTCAAAATTGGCATTTGACCCATCTTTTAGCGATATCAGGTTTACATATTAGTATATTGATTGCTTTGATTTTATTTACTGGTTTATTTGTCTTTCGAATGACGAAGACATCGACTTACATGTTAATTCTGTTGGTTTTAGTTTTATTTCCCTTTATAGCTGGTGGTGCTCCATCGGTTTTTAGAGCAAGTGTTGTTAGTGCGATTGTTGTTTTGCTGTGGTTTTCTGATATTCATCTGAAAGTGATTGATTATTTAAGCTTAACCTTTATATTGCTCCTCATTATTTCTCCTAATTGGATTTATCACCTTGGTTTTCAATTTTCATTTTTAATTACTTATAGTATTATTTTATCGCAAAAAGTGCTCTCATCATTACCTCACATCGCTTATCAGTCCATTTACCTGACTCTGTTATCAACGTTTATTGTTATTCCTATTCAAATTCACCATTTTCATTTGTTCAATCCACTTAGCATTGTGATCAATGTCGTGTGGACTTGGTATTTTTCGATTTGGGTTGTGCCACTTGCCTTCATTTTATTTTTTATTTCGTTTATAATGCCCACTCTAATAACACCTCTAGCTTACTTGTTTGAACTAACGCATCGTTATAGTATGACTTTATTATCTTATATTAACGAAACATTTTATTTTAAGATTGTAGTCGGAGAATTTCCTGCCATTTATATGATCATCTTCTACTCAGTAATGATGCTTGTACTTATTCATCTCGAAAAACGGCAATGGAAGAAACTAAAAATTTCTATCTTCCTGCTTATGATGACATTAGGTTTTGTTTTAATTCGTCCTTATCTAAATCCTTATGGTACTGTGACGATGCTAGACCTTGGACAATCTGATGCACTTATTGTGGAATTGCCTCATCGAAAAAGTGTAATTATTTATGATCTTGGGGCACCCTATCATATAAACCAACAAGAGGTTTCAAGTGCAGAGTACAACAATGTGATAAAACCTTTTTTATACCAAGCAGGCATTCAAAAAATCGATGCTGTCATCTTATCTCATGAACATATTGATCATGTGGGGAGTGTTCCTTTTTTAGTGGATGATTTTAAAGTTAAACGATTTATTACGTCTCCTTATTTTGAATGGATAGATGAATTAACGAGCGTAAAGAAAAGCGTTTCTAGTATTGAGACATATGGGATGAGCGATACGTTTGATATTAATGGCCAAGTTTTTCATGTCATCAGTCCTGAGCGTGATTATCATGATGCAAATGATAATTCTCTCGTCGTGCTCACATCAATCAATGAATTGAATTGGTTGTTAACGGGAGATTTATCAAGTGTTGTCGAAGAACAAATTTTAAACGCCTATACTCAACTACCTGTTGATATATTGTCTATCTCTCACCATGGAAGTGATACGTCCTCAAGTGCTGCATTTTTAGATGCGATTGCTATCGATGTTGGGCTAATATCCGTAGGACGATATAATCGCTATCAACATCCTTCAGATCGTGTTATTCAAGATTTAATCGCTCGAAATGTAACCATCTATCGAACGGATCAAAATGGAGCGGTGCAATTTAAATTTCATAAAAACAGACCAGGAACGTTTATGCCGTTTCATCCATAGTATATAGAAGATCAAAGGGTATAAAAAATCAAAACCGTCATCAAATATCGTTTGCTTATGAGTTACCTAGGGCTCATAAGCAAACGTTAATATAGATAAAGGGAAGGTTTGTCCTTCTCTTTTCTTCTTGTCAAAAAAGTAAATAGCGATTAGGATAGTAATTAGTCATGAAGTGAACGGAGTGGACGTATTGAATTACATAGAAGCACGAAAAGAATTAAAAAACAAACCATTACCTAATCTTTTTTTAATATACGGTACAGAGGACTATTTAATTGAATCGATTGTGTCTCAGATCAGTGAACGTGTTTTAAAAACAGATGATGATCAAATCGAACGTTTTGACCTAGAAGAAACGCCTATTGAAGATTGTGTACTTGAAACAGAAACATATCCGTTTTTTGGTGGTGAAAAAATTGTACTTGCTGATCAAGCCTATTTTTTAACCGCTCAAAAATCAAAGTCAACAATTGAGCATCAAATAGATGCTCTTATAAACTATGTAGAAAATCCTGTTGATTTCTCGACCTTAATACTAGTCGCGCCATTTGAGAAATTGGACGAAAGAAAGAAAATAGTAAAAACCTTAAAAAATCAAGCGATGACCATCCATTGTGAGGAAGTCAAATCTTGGCATTATCATAAATGGGTCGATCACTTACTTGATGAGCATCAGTTATCAATTGACCCAAAGGCCAAAGACATATTAGTAGATAAAACTGGGACACATCTTGCCATATTGGAAAATGAGATTAAGAAGTTGGCTCTTTATGTAGCAGAAGATACTCATGTGACAGAGGAAATTGCATCACAGTTAGTATCAAATAATGGTCAATCAAGCGGTTTGAATTTAGTGGATGCTGTGATGAATAAAGATTTAAAAAAGGCAATCGAAGTGTACAAAGATTTACTTCATTTGAATGAAGAGCCTATTGCACTTATTGCTCTATTAGCTTCCCAGCTTAGAACGATTTATCAAGTAAAACGCTTAAAAACGAAAGGGTATAGTCAAAAGCAAATGGCTCAGCAGCTCAAGGTTCATTCGTATTTGATTAAAATGACTTTAGAAAGGGAAAGACGGTTTGATTTGGAGGCATTGTACCAGGCGTTATCTATTTTAAAAGAAACAGATTTGGCGATTAAACAAGGGAAAATGGATAAAAACTTAGCTTTTGAAATGCTTTTGTACAAACTGATTCATCAGTTGAAATAGCAGATAAAAAATGATATGACTTTTTTGAGGCTAACCCCGCAACAGGCGAGTAGTCGATCACACGCACGCTTTTTATAAAAGCAACGCGCCCGATTGTATCTTTACTCCAACATATCTCCAAAAGCCATAAAAAACGATCCTCTCTAATGATTAGAGAGGATCGTTTTTTATGTTGGTCATTTCAGGTTTTGTTATGCACTAAGTTGATTTACTTTTTTAGTTAAGCGTGATTTTTGACGATCACCGTTGTTTTGATGAACAATTCCGTTCTGAACTGCTTTATCAATGCTTTTAACAGCCTTTGGTAGGGCAGCTTTTGCTTCTTCAACGTTATTTTCAGCAACAAGTTTCTCAACATGTTTGATGTTGGTGCGCATTGTTGACTTAAATTTCACGTTCTGTACTCGGCGATCTTCATTAACACGAATACGTTTAACTGCTGATTTAAGATTAGCCATTTATTTTCACCTCCACTTGTTCGAACCATAATTCATTTGTTATGGACAAAGGTCATTGTACCAAAGCTTCGTCAAGTTTTCAATAAAAATATTGGAAAGAAAGGGTTGTATAGATAGTAAATGGGTTGGCTACACTAATTTTATATTTAGAGAGGGGTTAATTTAGATGAAGCATAACGAAGGATTAACGATTCGGACCGATTTAGCGATTGAAGCGAAAGATTTATTTTCTGACTACGACCATTCAACAAAGGATAAGACCATTTCGATGTCAGGGCTTAAGGTTCATCACGTTTGGGTAGATGAAGCGGCAGCTGAAACGCTTAATAAGCGTAAAGGTCATTACATTACGATTGAAACTAATGCGATTAAAAAAAATGACCCGGATCAAAAGCAAAATACATCACATGTTTTAAAAGAGGTACTTCAACAGTTGTTAGGTGAAAAAGGTATTTCACAAGACAGTCAGTGTTTAGTTGTTGGATTAGGGAATAATTATGTCACACCTGACGCACTTGGCCCTTCAGTTATTAGTAAACTGTTAATTACGAATCATTTGTTTGAGTATCACCCTGAATATATTGAAGATCATCAACGTCCAGTTGCAGCTATATCTCCGGGTGTCATGGGTGTTACAGGTATTGAAACAAGTGATGTCATTAAAGGTGTAGTGAATGAAATGAAACCTGACTTTTTATTAGCGATCGATGCGTTAGCTTCGAGGTCGGTTGAACGTGTTTACTCAACTATACAACTATCGGATGCAGGTATTAATCCAGGGTCAGGGATTGGTAATAAACGAAAAGAATTAAGTGAGGATGTCTACGGTATTCCTGTTATATCAATTGGTGTACCAACAGTTGTTGATGCGGTTACGATTACAAGTGATACGATTGATTTTGTATTTAAACACTTCGGAAGAGAGTTTAGTGAGAAGGATCAGCCCAAAAGTCGATTAGCACCGGCCCAAATATCGATTGGAGAGAAAAATTTAACGGAAAGTGATTTGCCAGAAGAGCACACTCGAAAAGAGCTATTTGGTATGATTGGTGGTTTAGAAGAAGATGAAAAACGTCAATTGATCCAAGAAGTATTAACCCCATTGGGGCATAACTTAATGGTAACGCCAAAAGAAGTGGATGCTTATATTCACGAACTATCAAAAGTGATTTCTGATGGAATCAATCAAGCCTTGCATGAACAATCTAGTGATTAGATGTTCATGTTCTATTCATCTATTCTCTAGCATATGCATTACTAATCACTAGAGAAAGAAGGTTGTCCATGCGCCAAACCCATTATTTTAAAAAATATACAATACGAATCGTAAAAGCTATGCTTCTTTGGACACTGATTACCTGTATTCTTTATTTACTTGTTGGATTGGTTGTCTTTCAATCTTTTACTGAGAGACTACCATTTCCGTTATTAAGAGAGTTTAATGAACAAATTGATCAGTCGATCTATCTTCATATGGTAAGTAGGACAAGCTCAGTCTTTAAAGCTGCGCCTGATGAAAGTGAAGTCATATCTACTCGACCGATTCAGTCTCTTTTTACCATGAATGGCGGTGGTACTCGAACATTGTTTGGTAACGAATTACCAGGCTTTTCATCTTTTAATCAACAGATTATTGTCGCGCAAAGTGATACGAATTACAGTAACCTACCTGTGGAGCTAACCCCTCCGATGGAAATCTTTGAATCTAAGAAAGTAGATAATGAAGAAAAACCTAGAGAGTCAGAGACTGAAATAACAGGTGATCCAAATGTGTTTATTTATAATACGCATACAAGGGAATCATTTTTACCGCATTTAGATGGCATTACAGATCCGTCGCATGCGTTTGATGTTGATGTGAATGTCACATTAATTAGCCAATACTTGAAAGATAAATTTGAGAAAAATGGAATTCTTACTTTAGTTGATGAGACAGACTTCACAGATGTATTAACAGAAAATGGGTGGGATTATTGGAGAAGTTACGATGCTAGTCAGCCCGCTGTAAAAGAAGTCATTAATCAATATGAAGCCATTCAATATGTATTTGACGTGCACCGTGATAGCCGTAGGCGGGAAGATACGACCATCACGATTGATGGTGAGGATCACGCACGTATATTTTTTGTTATTGGATCTGATTTTCAAGGAAATGAGACGAATATTGCTATAGCAAAGGAACTACACAATCGTCTTGAAGCTTTTGCACCGGGTATTAGTAGGGGTGTAGTACAGATGGGCGGTCAAGGTAGGAACGGAGTTTATAATCAAGATTTGTTAGATAATAGTTTGCTTATCGAATTTGGTGGTGTTGATAATACATTAGAAGAGATGTATCGTTTAGCAGATGTTTTTGTAGAGGTGTTTAGTGAATACTTTTGGCATGCTGAACCAGTTAATCAATAGAGGAGTGAATGGATATGTTAAAAGGCATTTTAAAATGCATCGTTTATACAGGCGTGATTCTAATGATGATAAACTTGGCTGAAGGAGAACCTCAAGAAGATGTATTTACGGAGGATCTTATATACAACGGATATATAAATGAACAACAAGTAACTGATATACAGAATGATGATCCTATGACTTATGTTATGGCTCAACATGTCGAACGTTGTGGTGTATTTGTATATGATACATTAATTAAAGCAATCGCAAACTCTAATTTATTTTAAATACGATGAATTCAGACTAAGCGTGTCGATAAAAGGTTGCATATTAAGAAAATAATTGAATCCACAACCTTTCACTGCTATAATCAACCTAGTATTGTTGTCTCGAGAAAATAGGAGTGAATATTGTGACGAATAAAAGAAACCAAGAGCGTGTCCGAAACTTTTCTATCATCGCTCATATTGATCACGGAAAATCAACACTAGCTGATCGAATATTAGAAAAAACAAAAGCACTAACACAACGTGAGATGAAAGAACAGTTTTTAGATGGGATGGACCTAGAACGTGAGCGAGGTATTACCATTAAATTAAATGCTGTTCAATTAAAGTACCAACATCACGATGATGAAGAGTATTTATTTCATTTAATTGATACACCGGGGCATGTCGACTTTACATATGAAGTGTCTCGAAGCCTTGCAGCTTGTGAAGGTGCAATCTTAGTGGTTGATGCTGCACAAGGAATTGAAGCTCAAACATTAGCGAACGTGTATTTAGCACTTGATAACGATTTAGAGATCATTCCCGTTATTAACAAGATTGATCTCCCGAGTGCAGACCCAGAACGTGTTAAGCAAGAAATTACCGATGTTATTGGTATCGACGGTGAGGAATCGCTTATGGTTAGTGCGAAATCAGGTATAGGTATTGAGTCGATCTTAGAAGCTATCGTCGATCAAATCCCAGCACCCATAGGAGATTCCAAAAATCCGCTGCAAGCGATGATATTTGATTCAGTGTATGACCCATATCGTGGTGTTATTGCCTATATTAGAGTGAAAGAAGGAACGGTTAAAGTAGGCGATGAAATTCAAATGATGGCCACAGGGAAAACGTTTGTTGTTAATGAAATAGGGGTTTTCACACCTAAGCCAACACCGCTTGATGAACTGACAGTCGGTGATGTAGGGTACTTAACAGCATCAATTAAAAATGTTGGGGATTCACGTGTAGGTGATACGATCACTTTAGCTAATAACCCAGCGACAAAACCGTTACCTGGTTATAAGCGTTTAAATCCAATGGTGTTTTGTGGTCTATACCCAATTGATGCCAATCGTTATAATGATTTAAGAGAAGCGCTAGAACGATTAGAGTTAAACGATTCATCATTACAGTATGAAGCAGAGACCTCACAAGCATTAGGGTTCGGTTTCCGTTGTGGTTTTTTAGGCTTGTTGCACATGGAGATTATTCAAGAACGAATTGAACGTGAATTTAATATTGATTTAATTACAACAGCCCCAAGTGTTATTTATCAAGTCGAAAAAACAGATGGAGAATCTGTCACAATTGATAATCCATCATTTATGCCGGATAATCAATCGATTCATACGGTTTCAGAACCCTACGTTAAAGCAACAGTGATGGTGCCAAATGATTTTGTGGGTCCTGTTATGGAGTTATGTCAGAAAAAACGTGGCGATTTTGTTGATATGGAGTACTTAGACGAAAATCGTGTCAATGTTACGTATGATATTCCTTTAGCAGAGATTGTTTATGATTTCTTTGATACGTTGAAGTCTCAAACCAAAGGGTATGCATCGTTTGATTATGACATGGAAGGTTATAAAGAATCGAACCTTGTGAAGATGGATATCTTACTAAATGGCGAGACGATTGATGCTCTATCATTTATCGTTCACCGTGATTTTGCATTTGATCGTGGGAAACAAATTGTTGAGAAATTGAAAAACTTAATTCCTAGACAACAATTCGAGGTGCCTGTTCAAGCAGCGATTGGAAATAAGATCGTCGCAAGATCCACGATTAAAGCAATGCGTAAAAATGTCTTATCTAAATGCTACGGTGGTGACATTTCAAGAAAGCGTAAATTATTAGAAAAACAAAAAGAAGGTAAAAAACGGATGAAGATGGTAGGATCAGTTGAAGTTCCGCAAGAAGCCTTCATGTCTGTTTTACGTATGGATGATGACGAATAAATAGACGTATGTGCCCTTGTTTATTTCTTTTAACAAGGGCATTAAACTTGTTTAATAAAGCGACATCATCTGTTAGAAAGGGAGGGTTATGTTCATGATTGAATCTGTTTATATACACATCCCATTTTGTGAGAAAATTTGTTATTATTGTGACTTTGTCAAGTTTTTTTATGAAGAAAAAATGGCAGATGATTACTTAGAGGCGCTAGAAAATGAAATGAGTCAACGATTAGCATCTCAAAGACAAAACGTCAAAACAATTTATGTTGGTGGGGGAACACCAACTGCCTTAAATGACCAACAACTTGAAAGGTTGCTCGACCGAATTGCTGGTCACTTCAATACCGAAACTGTTTTAGAATACACCTTTGAAGCAAATCCAGGTGATTTAACGGAATCAAAAATTATATTATTGAAAAACTATGGTGTCAATCGTATTTCAATGGGGGTTCAAACCTTTGATGATGAATTATTAACAGATTTAGGTCGCTTGCACAGGACAGAAGATGTGGATCAAAACATTGAATTATTAAAAAAACATGGCTTAACGAATATTAGTATTGATCTTATGTACGGCTTACCAAAACAAACATTGGAAGGTTTTAGACAGACGATCAAGAAAGCATTGTCCTATGATTTACCACATTATTCATCGTATTCATTGCAAATTGAACCGAAAACTATTTTTTATCAACGTTATAAAAAAGGTCAACTCCAAAAATCTCCAGAAGAATTGGAAGCGGCCATGTTCAATTTATTAATCGAAGAAATGAATAAACACGGTAAAGTGCAGTATGAGATTAGTAATTTCGCTAAACCTGGATATGAAAGTCAACATAACTTGACGTATTGGGACAATAATTATTATTATGGGTTCGGTGCAGGTGCGCACGCTTACTTACCAGGTGAGCGGATCATTAACCTAAGACCGTATCCGTCTTATGTAAAAAAAGCGAACGATACAGGAATGCCTGTACTTCATACTGAGAAGATTACAGTAAAAGAAGAAATAGAAGAAGAGCTCTTTTTAGGTTTGAGAAAACGAGAAGGAGTGAGCGCTAGTCAATTTGTTGAACGATATAATCGGTCTTTAAATGATATTTATGCCGAACCAATCGAGGATCTTATGAACAAAGGCTGGCTTGAACACACTCCAGATGGTATAAGAATGACTGAATCAGGTCAACTATTTGGTAATCATGTTTTTAGTCAATTTCTGTTAGATGATGATTTTAACTTGAATTAAGAATTATAAAGCAATTGCATTGACAACTTATAATGGATTTGATAATTTATTATTAGAATTAGCACTCGAAAAGAGTGAGTGCTAACAGAGGTGATCATCGATGCTATCAAACAGACAACTTTTGGTATTGCAAGTCATAATTGATGAGTTCATCGAAACAGCTCAGCCAATTGGCTCAAGAGCAATATCAAAAAAACAATCGGTCTCATTTAGTCCTGCTACGATCCGTAATGATATGGCGGATCTAGAAGAAATGGGTTTCATTGAGAAAACACACTCTTCATCTGGCCGTGTGCCGTCAGAAAAAGGGTATCGTTTTTATGTGGATCATTTACTATTGCCAGTTCATTTATCAGATCGTGATCAACGAACAATATCAAACTTATTTGATCAAGACTTAGTTGAGTTTGAGCAAGTTGTTCAAAAATCTGCCCATGTCTTATCTGATTTAACAAATTATACATCGATTATTTTGGGCCCAGAGGTTTATGAAACAACACTCAAGCAATTGCAAATTATTCACTTGTCGGAAACGACAGCACTTGCCATTCTTGTGACAAACACAGGCCATGTTGAACATCGGTCGTTTACTGTTCCTGAGAAGATAAAAGCCACTGATTTAGAGAAATTAGTCAACATTTTGAATGAAAGACTGATCGGTGTCCCAATCGTTCATCTTCACAAACAACTGCAAAAAGAATTGACAAGTGTACTCGATCGTTATGTCGATAATGTTGAAACGGCCTTTGACTACTTAAAAAGTGCGCTGTTAGATCAACACCCAAACAATATATATTATGGCGGTGTGACCAACATTATGTTGCAACCTGAATTTAATGATGTGGAAAAAGTCCACTCATTATATTCATTAATGGAAAAAAACGATTTAATTGCGAATGTTTTACGAACAACTGGAGAGGGTATCCATATTTCTATTGGCCAAGAAAACAAAATCGATGAAATGCAAGACTGTAGTTTAATTACGGCCACGTACTCCTTGGCAGGCCAACAATTAGGGACGATTGCACTCCTTGGTCCTAAGCGGATGGAGTATTCGAGAGTTATTTCGTTAATTAATGTGTTATCAAATCAAATGACACGAACATTTAATGATTGGTAGAATTTATAAATTGATAATGGCTTTCGCCTATGTTGATCATGAACTTTCATTTATAATGCGTGTTTTAAATAATAGGGGGTGACCTTTAAATGAGTGAAGAAAATCGCGAAGAAGTAATTGAAGAGGTCGAAGAAGTTGAAGAAGCTGAACAAGAACTTGTTAGTGATACTGATGAGCAAAAAGAAGAAGCAGAAGAGATCTCAGAACTCGACCAAGTAAAAAAAGAAAAAGAAGACTTACAAGATAAGTACGTCAGACTACAGGCTGAATACGATAATTTCAGAAAACGAACTCAACGAGAAAAGGCAGCAGATTTAAAATATAAATCCCAATCTGTCGTTGAACAACTATTACCTGTAGTTGATAATTTCGAACGTGCTTTAGAAGCAAAACCAGATGATGACACCGTAACTACATTCTATGAAGGAATGGAAATGATTTATCGCCAACTTGAACAAGTCCTCGAATCCGAGGGTGTAGAAGAAATTAAAACAGTTGGGGAAGCGTTTGATCCAAATGTGCATCAAGCAGTTTTACAAGTTGAAGATGACAACTATGATTCAAATGTAGTTGTTGAAGAAATGCAAAAAGGCTATCGTTTAAAAGACAGAGTCATAAGACCTGCAATGGTAAAAGTAAATCAATAGAGAAGTAAATCGAAGGAGGAAATTAAAATGAGTAAGATTATTGGAATTGACTTAGGAACAACAAATTCATGTGTATCTGTTATGGAAGGTGGCGAAGCAAACGTCATCCCAAACCCTGAAGGTAATCGAACAACAGCTTCTGTTGTGTCATTTAAAAATGGTGAGCGTCAAGTTGGAGAAGTAGCAAAGCGCCAAGCTATTACAAACCAAAATACAATTCAGTCAATTAAAAGACACATGGGAACTGATTATAAAGTAGAAGTAGAAGGTAAAGAGTATACACCTCAAGAAATATCAGCAATTATCTTACAATATATTAAATCATACGCTGAAGACTATCTAGGTGAAACAGTTGAAAAGGCTGTTATTACTGTACCGGCATACTTCAACGATGCAGAGCGTCAAGCAACAAAAGATGCTGGTAAAATCGCTGGCTTAGAAGTAGAGCGTATTATTAACGAACCAACAGCTGCTGCACTTGCTTATGGTATCGATAAAGGTGACCAAGACCAAACAGTTCTTGTCTATGACCTTGGTGGTGGTACATTTGACGTATCGATCCTAGACATTGGCGACGGTACATTTGAAGTCGTTGCAACAGCAGGTGATAACCGCTTAGGTGGTGACGACTTTGACCAAGTCATCATCGATCATATGGTGAAAGAATTCAAGAAAGAAAACGGTATTGATTTATCACAAGATAAAATGGCTCTTCAGCGTCTAAAAGATGCAGCTGAAAAAGCGAAAAAAGATTTATCTGGTGTGGGTCAAACGCAAATCTCATTACCATTTATTACGGCAGGCGATGCAGGTCCATTACACTTAGAAATGACACTAACCCGTGCGAAATTCGATGAATTATCAACTGAATTAGTCGAACGTACAATGGGGCCAACGCGTCAAGCACTTAAAGATGCTGGTTTTAAAGCATCTGACATTAATAAAGTGTTACTTGTAGGTGGTTCAACACGTATTCCAGCTGTACAAGAAGCAATCAAGAAAGAAATTGGTCAAGAGCCATCTAAAGGTGTTAACCCAGACGAAGTTGTAGCACTAGGTGCCGCGATTCAAGGTGGCGTTTTACAAGGTGATGTTAAAGATGTTGTCTTACTAGACGTTACGCCTCTATCATTAGGTATTGAAACAATGGGTGGTGTGACTACTAAATTAATTGAACGCAATACGACCATTCCAACAAGTCATTCACAAGTATTCTCAACAGCTGCTGATAATCAAACAGCAGTAGACATCCATGTCTTACAAGGTGAACGTGAAATGGCGCAAGATAATAAAACACTCGGACGTTTCCAATTAACAGATATTCCACCAGCACCACGTGGCGTACCTCAAATTGAAGTATCATTTGATATTGATTCAAACGGTATTGTGAACGTGCGTGCTAAAGATTTAGGTACAAATAAAGAACAATCCATCACAATCAAGTCTTCTTCTGGACTTTCAGATGAAGAAGTTGAACAAATGGTGAAAGATGCAGAAGAAAATGCAGAAGAAGATAAGAAGCGTCGTGAAGAAATTGACTTGCGCAACGAAGCGGATCAACTTGTATTCCAAACAGATAAAGTCATCAAAGATTTAGGCGAACAAGTGACAGATGAAGAAAAACAAAAAGCTGAATCAGCTAAAGACGAGCTAAAAGAAGCGCTAGAAGGCGACGATACAGAAGCAATTAAGACAAAGAAAGAAGCGCTTGAACAAGAAGTTCAAACATTATCTATGAAACTGTATGAGCAAGCACAACAAGCTCAAGGCGGCGAGGAACAACAGGCAAAACCTGAAGATGATGTCGTCGATGCAGATTATGAAGAAGTAGATGATGAAGAGGACAAATAAATAAAAATTGCTAGGTTGATACAAAGTCAAAGTCAGGTATACCTTGACTTTGACTTTTGTCCTGTTTAAGCCAGGTGTTAGAAAGAAATGTTGAGGTTCAAAACGTATTAATGTTATGATTAACGTTATGTACTAAAAGAGACGGGAGTGAGACGTCATGAGTAAACGTGATTATTATGATATATTAGGTGTCGATAAAGGGGCGTCAAAAGACGAAATAAAAAAAGCCTATCGAAAATTGGCACGAAAATATCACCCTGATGTCAGTGAAGAAGAAAATGCATCAGATAAATTTAAAGAAGCAAAAGAAGCATATGAAGTCTTAAGCGATGATCAAAAACGTGCCCAATATGACCAATTCGGTCATGATGGCCCACAAAGTCAATTTGGTGGTGGCGGATTTGGTGGCCAAGACTTCGGAGGCTTTGGTGACATCTTTGATATGTTCTTTGGTGGTGGCGGTCGTCGCGATCCAAATGCACCAAGACAAGGGAATGACCTACAATATACGATGGTTTTAGAATTTGAAGAAGCCATATTCGGTAAAGAAACCGATATTCATATCCCGCGTGAAGAAACATGTGAAACATGTAGCGGTTCAGGAGCAAAACCAGGTACACAACCTGAGACGTGTCAACATTGTCAAGGTAGTGGCCAACTAAATGTTGAGCAAAACACACCATTCGGTCGAGTGGTTAATAAACGTGTATGTCATCACTGTAATGGTACTGGAAAAGATATAAAAGATAAATGTACGACATGTCAAGGTAACGGAAAAGTGAAAAAACAAAAGAAAATCCATATCAGTATTCCAGCAGGTATTGATGACGGTCAACAAATCCGAGTGGCTGGACAAGGTGAGCCAGGCATAAATGGTGGACCATCAGGTGATTTATATGTTGTCGTTCAAGTGAAGCAGCATGAATTTTATCAACGTGATGGTGATCACATTTTTTGTGAAATGCCACTTACGTATACGCAAGCAGCTCTTGGTGATGAAATTGAGGTGCCAACTGTTCACGGAAAAGTGAAATTAAAAATTCCAGCCGGAACCCAAACAGGCAAAACGTTCAGACTGAAAAGCAAAGGGGCTCCAAATGTACGTGGATATGGTCATGGAGATCAGCATGTTCGTATGCGTGTCATTACACCGACAAACTTATCTGAGCGTCAAAAAGAGTTGCTTCGTGAATTCAATGACTTAGGTGGAAATGAACCACTTGATGAGCATGAAGATTCGTTTTTTAGTCGAGTGAAACGAGCCTTCAAAGGTGAGTAGTTTTAAACTTTAAAGAAATGAGTTGATGATCTTGAAATGGTCTGAATTGTGTGTTCATACGACGAATGAAGCAATTGAACCGATATCTAATCTAATGCATGAAGCAGGAGCAAGTGGTGTAGTGATTGAAGATGTCCTCGATTTTGCCAAAGAACGACCGGATACATTTGGTGAAATGTATGAGTTAGATCCGAATGATTATCCAGAAGAAGGCGTCATATTAAAGGCATATTTACCTGTAAATAGTTCTTTAAAGGATACAGTCGATCAGATAAAACAAGCGATCAATCATTTAGTAACGTACGGTATTAATATTGGACACAATCAATTAACAGTGAATGAAGTGAATGAAGAAGACTGGGCAACAGCATGGAAAAAGTATTATAAACCAGTCAAAGTATCAAATAAAATTACCATTACACCTACTTGGGAAGATTATCAAAAAGTGTCATCTGATGAAGTAATTGTTGAATTAGACCCTGGTATGGCATTTGGCACAGGAACGCATCCGACAACGGTATTAAGTATGCAAGCATTAGAGAAATACTTGCAAAAAAGTCAAACGGTTATCGATGTGGGAACGGGATCTGGTGTTTTAAGTATAGCATCTGTCTTACTCGGAGCTGACCAAGTCTACGCATATGATTTAGATGATGTAGCTGTCACAGCCGCTAAAATGAATGTCGACTTAAATGATGTGTCATCACAAGTTAAGGTTGAGCAAAACAACTTATTAAATGATGTGACGATTCAACCGGATGTTATGGTTGCTAATATACTTGCAGAAATTATTTTAAAGTTCGAAAAAGATGCTTATCGATTGTTAAAACCAGGTGGTGTGTTTATAAGCTCTGGTATTATTAAACAAAAGAAAGATGATGTTAAACAAGCTTTAATTGATGCAGGTTTTGAGATTTTGGAAGTCAATCAAATGGAAGACTGGATTGCGATCGTTGCCAAAAAAACTGAAGAGGTTTCCTAATATGCAACGCTATTTTATTGATCCTACCAGTTGGAATGAAGACACAGTCGTTATATCAGGAAACGATGCACATCATATTAAGAATGTGATGCGTATGTCAGAAGGTGAAAGTGTCATTTGTGTAAATGTAAAGGCACAAGTCACAGCTGAATGTTGCATTACTAATATTAAGGATGATGTGACGTTAACGGTTTTAAATTATCAAAACGAGGCTGTAGAGCTACCTGTTCACGTGACGATTGCTCAAGGTTTGCCTAAGGGTGAAAAATTGGAATCCATTGTACAAAAGTCGACTGAACTTGGTGTAGATAGGATTGTCCCTTTTGAAGCAGATCGTTCGATTGTGAAATGGGATTATAAAAAGAAAAAGAAAAAACAAGATCGCCTCGTGAAAATATCAAAAGAAGCAGCTGAACAATCCCACCGATCCTACTTGCCAACCATTTCACCGGTGACATCTTTTTCTGATGTTTTAGCAATTCTTGATGATTACGATCATGTATTGGTTGCACATGAAGACACCACAAGACAGATTGAGGCTAAGAGGTTAAGTTATTATTTTTCATTATTCAAACCAGATGATAAGATAATGTGCGTGATCGGCCCAGAAGGTGGTATATCAGAAGGTGAAATAGAAGCGTTACAAGAAGCGAAAGTAAAGCCCATTCGCTTGGGCAGAAGAATCTTACGAACTGAAACAGCAGCACTTTATTTTTTATCTGCTCTTTCGTATCATTTAGAAGAACAAGAATGATTAGAATTCTCACATTAAGGCTAAAACTTAAAGTTGACCTATTATAACCTGTATATTATAATACTAAGAGGCAATAGTTGTAGATACATATTGTCTAATTTAATTGTTAATGCTTCGGAGGGAGGGAAATTAGCATGTCAAACACAACTCGCGTTCGTAAAAACGAGTCTCTTGAAGATGCTCTTCGTCGCTTTAAACGCAGTGTATCAAAATCAGGTACAATATCTGAATATCGTAAGCGTGAATTTTATGAAAAACCTAGTGTTCGTCGTAAGAAGAAATCTGAGGCGGCTAGAAAACGTAAGTAATTTCAATGTGAGAAGCCCAGAGTTTCTTATGAAGAGGGTGTATAAGTAGATGTCATTATTAGACCATCTGAACCAAGATATGAAACAAGCGATGCGAAATCGTGAAAAACAGAAATTAAGTGTTATTCGCATGGTTAAAGCATCACTTCAAAATGAAGCGATCAAACTTGGTAAAGAAGAATTATCTGAGGAAGAAGAATTAACGGTTTTAGCACGTGAGCTAAAACAGCGAAAAGATTCCCTCCGTGAATTTGAAGAAGCTGGTCGTGAAGATCTTGTAGAAAACTTAAGGTTTGAAATAGATGTTTTACAAGTATACATGCCAAAACAGCTAACAACTGAAGAGCTTGAAGAAATTGTGCTTGAAACCATTAAAGAAGTTAACGCAACTTCAAAGCAAGAAATGGGTAAGGTAATGGGTGCGCTCATGCCAAAAGTAAAAGGTAAAGCAGACGGAACAGAAGTGAAAACACTCGTTCAAAAGCATTTATCTTAACAACTCTTCATTGCTCCATAAAAAGAAATCCTCTGTCATCGTGTATGATGGAGGATTTTTTGATCATTGTTTGCTATAAATTACTATATTTAATTAAATGTGGTAAAAAAACGCATCACTCTGGTAAGATGAATAAATTTAACGATAATGCTATTGAATAAATTAATGGAGTCAGTGCGAGATTTTTTTAAAATTATGTTAGAATAAGAAATGACAAGATTTGTTTACTTATAATTCGTGTCTTGTAAAGGAGGTGGTGTATGTGATGTATCGTTTGTTTAAAAGATTTGTATGTATTGCTGTCATTTTCATTGCCACTGGTTTTTTATTGAGTGATTCTACTACTCATGCAGAATCACAAGATGAAGGTGATGGTCAACTCGTCCATGTTATTCCGATAGAAAAGGAAGTTGAGCGAGGGCTAGAGGCTTTTTTAAGACGAACAACTAGTGAAGCGGCTGAGGAAAATGTCGATCATATTATTTTTGAGATTAATACACCTGGCGGAAGAGTCGATGCAGCCAATAACATTGGTGCTTTGTTGCAAGGTGTTGATATTCCAATGACTGCTTACATAAGAAGTCAAGCGCTCTCAGCGGGGTCTTATATAGCACTTTTTTCTGATCAGATTTATATGAATCCTCAAGCAACAATGGGAGCGAGTGGCGTTGTAACAGGTGATGGTACGGCAGCTGATGATAAGGCACAGTCATATTGGATTGAAGCAATGGGAAGTGCTGCTGAGGCTAAAGGGAGAGATCGTCTCTATGCTGAAGCGATGGCTAATGCCGATATCGACTTACCAGAATATAATGCACCTTCTGGATCATACTTAACTTTAGGGCCTGCTTCTGCTCTTGAGGTAGGTTACTCTGAAGGCACGGTAAATCACCGAACTGAGTTACTAGAAGAATTAGGTTTGGCTAATGCAACCGTTGAGGAGATTGAAGTGACAATTGCAGAAGAAGTCGCTCGCTTTTTAACAAACTCCGCAGTTGTATCTATTTTACTTTCACTCGCGGGTCTTGGTTTGATTCTTGAACTTTACTCACCAGGATTTGGTGTAGCGGGGTCAGTCGGTGTTTTATCAATCTTACTCTTTTTCTATGGACACACTATTGCTGGCTTTGCTGGTCAAGAAGCCTTTATCTTGCTAATTCTTGGGATTGGTTTGATTGTGGCTGAATTTTTTGTCCCAGGCGGTATTTTAGGTGGGTTAGGTGCCCTTGGTGTGTTAGGTTCACTTTTTATGGCAACGCCAAATCCACGCCAATTAAGCATTAGTCTTTTAATTGCACTAATCATTACAATTGGAGTGGCAATCTATTTATTCCAAAGAATAGGTCTTGAAAAAGGTGTGTTTAAATATATTATTTTAAACGATTCTGAAACACCAGAAAGAGGTTATATATCCAATCAAAATCGTCATGAGTTAACACATCAAACAGGTACAACGCTTACACCACTGCGACCAGCTGGTACAGCATTGATCAATGGAGAGCGATTAGATGTTGTGTCGGAAGGGAACTTTATTGCTCGGGATCAACAAATAACAGTAGAAAAAGTTGCAGGATCACGAATTGTTGTAAGAGAACGAAAAGAGGAGGATAACTAATGGATAATGGATTTGAAACTGTATCAGATTTTATGCCAATTATTATCATTGCATTAATTATTATTGCTTTGGTGGTACTACTGACATTTATACCCGTTGCTTTATGGATTAGTGCTTTAGCTGCAGGTGTTAAAGTTAGTATTTTCACACTTGTAGGTATGAGGTTACGTCGTGTTGTTCCACAACGTGTTATTAACCCACTGATTAAGGCGCACAAAGCGGGTGTTGATGTCACGATTAATCAACTCGAAAGCCACTACTTGGCTGGTGGTAATGTTGACCGTGTTGTGAATGCTTTAATTGCCGCTCAGCGTGCAAACATTGAATTAAGTTTTGAACGAGCAGCTGCTATTGATTTAGCTGGTCGTGACGTTTTACAAGCCGTTCAAATGAGTGTTAACCCTAAAGTAATCGAAACACCATTTATTGCAGGTATTGCAATGGACGGGATCGAAGTAAAAGCAAAAGCACGTATTACCGTGCGAGCTAACATTGACCGTTTAGTAGGTGGTGCTGGTGAAGACACTGTTATCGCGCGTGTCGGTGAAGGTGTTGTTAGCACAATTGGTAGCTCTCAAAACCACAAAAAAGTGTTAGAAAATCCAGATTCAATCTCACATAATGTATTGAATAGAGGCTTAGATGCTGGTACCGCATTTGAAATTCTATCGATTGATATTGCTGATGTGGATATTGGTAAAAACATTGGTGCGATCTTGCAAACAGATCAAGCTGAAGCAGACAAAAACATCGCACAAGCAAAAGCTGAAGAACGTCGTGCGATGGCAGTTGCTCAAGAGCAAGAGATGGTGGCACGAGTACAAGAGATGCGCGCTAAAGTTGTAGAAGCAGAAGCTGACGTACCTCTTGCGCTAGCTGAAGCACTACGTTCAGGTAATATGGGTGTTATGGATTACATGAACTATAAAAACATCAATGCTGACACAGGAATGAGAGATTCGATTTCTGAAATGACAGAAGATGAATCTGACGACGAATAAAAGTCAAAATAGTGAGGTGGCATAATGGAAGATATAATTGTTCCATTGATAACCTTTTCTTTAATTGTTGGCGGAAGTATGTTTAAATCGTTCCTCTCAGGTCAAAGGGATGAAGAAGCTTCGCCTGATCAAGGAAAAACGCAAAATAGACAGCGTCCTAAGCCGACAATAAAGCCAGAGTATCAACCAGTAGATCAAAAAACGCACGAACAATCTAGTTCCAATTTGGAATCGGATATGTCCGCTGCTAATACTGGCAATCAGAAAAATAAACAGTTAGAAGAATTGAGAAAAAGTCTTAATTTATCTTCTAAAAAAGAAACACAACAACAGAATCAACAAGCGCAAAAGTTAAGACAAAAAAATGGAAGCACGCTCGTTTCTGCTACGAATAAGAAGAAGAAAACAAAAAGGCGTTCATATCTAGCCCCAATAAATCGACAAACATTTGTTCAAAGTGTTGTGATGAAAGAGGTTTTAGGTCCGCCTAGAGCGCAGAAGCCATATCATCCGACTAAGCGCTAAACTAAACTCCAATCATTAATGAATCCATTAATGATTGGAGTTTTTTCGTTCTGTCTCATTAATAAAAACCATATGTTAGTAATAGGTGAGGTGGAGCATGTGTTAAAGCTTATTAATCAAGTGAAATCATATATAGATAATCATGATATTGTAAATGAATTAAAACTTGCAAAAGTGACAACGGTTGGAACGATTCATACCTATGTTGAAAATCATCAAGGTATCATTTCATTCACCTCCAAACAGATAAAACTAGAGGTTCCCAATGGATCGATCGATATATTTGGTAAAGAGTTAATGATCAATCGATTGGAAAAAGATGAAGTGATTATTGAAGGTGAAATTGATCTAATAAAACTTAACGATTCTGATCGAGGTGATAATCCATTCAGTCAAAGATGAACAGGTTGACAAGGACGTTGGTTGGTATTCGAATAAAAGGGGATCAATCGGAAAAATTTTTTGAACTGTGTCGTCGTCATCAGGTTAAATTATTTAAGTTGAAAGAAATAGCAAACAATGACTATATCATGTATATAGCATTAGAAGATTTAAAAAGCGTAAGAAAAATCCGTTATAAAACCAAACTTAAATTAACTTTTATTGATAAGAAAGGATTCCATTTTTTTAAGAACTCATTAATAAAAAAAAGTTCACTTGTTGTGGTTTGCGTGTTAGCTTTTCTTTTCTTTCTTTATTTAACACAAGCTATTTGGCTGATTGAAATTGAAAGTGATCAGGATCAATTAAATTACCATATTAAACAACATTTAAAAGATCACGGAATTAAAGAAGGGGTGTTATCTTGGTGGATTGATTCCCCCTCTACAGTTCAATCAAGGTTATTAGATGCTTTTCCTGAAATTCTTTGGGTCGGTATAAAACAAAGCGGAATCACCTATCAACTAGAAGTTATTCCTAAGCAAATTGAAAAAGAAATAGAAGATGACAAACCGTTTAACTTATATGCTCAAAAAGATGGTGTTATAAAAAGAGCGCACGTGAGAAAAGGAAGACTTGTGGTAGGTCAACATGAATATGTAAAAAAAGGACAGTTGCTAGTGACCGGGCAATTAAATCCGAACGCAGAAGAAAATGATGAAGAAAACGAAGATGAAGTTGAAAATGAAAAATTGACATGGGTGGAAGTTGATGCTGAAATAATCGCAGAGACGTGGTATCGATCGACTGTTGAAGTGCCTCTATCTGTCAAGCAAGACTTAGAAACGGGACGTGTATACCAAAAACATAACGTTAAGATGTATAACATTAATATACCATTATGGGGGTTAAACAATGATCCATTTGACGATTATCATATAGAAAAGAAGGAGACAAGGTGGCGTTTAGGCCCCATTAAATTACCGGTTGTATTTTCATCGAGTCGTTATAAAGAAACGATTCAACACGATGAAGAAAGATCAGTTGAAGAGGCTGTTGAGATTGGAGTTAGACAAGCTAGAGAAAGTTTAAAACATCAAATAGATCCTTCCAGTTCAATTTTAAACGAAAAAATTTTGCATCAACAAGTCGATGATGGTAAAGTGAAGTTACACATATACTTCACTGTAGAAGAAGATATTGTGAATAAAGTGAATGATCGTCAAGGAGATTAGTGTATGTCTGAAGCTTTACAAGAAATTGATTTATACATCAAAGATACAACTGAAGCGATGAATTTATTCGGAGCAGAAGATAGTCATTTAAAGCAACTCGAGTTAAAAGTTGATGCTAGCATTATTACACGTGGTGAAAAAGTAAGTGTAAAGGGATCAAAAGAGCAAGTTGAACTGATTAGTTCTGTTTTAAATGCCTTACTGTTTGTGATTCGTAAAGGTATTAAAGTGTCAGATCGTGATGTGATTTATGCGGTAGAACTTGCGAAACGAGATCAAATTGATCAGTTTAAAACGTTATTTGATGAAGAAATTATGAGAAATGCAGTAGGACGTCCTATTCGTGTTAAGACATTGGGTCAAAGGCATTATGTAAAAAAAATTAAGCAACATGACCTTGTCTTTGGCATTGGACCAGCGGGAACGGGAAAGACTTATTTGGCCGTTGTTATGGCTGTCAAAGCTTTAAAAATCGGTCAAATTAAGCGGATTATTTTAACCAGACCAGCTGTTGAAGCAGGTGAGAGCTTAGGTTTTTTACCAGGTGATTTAAAAGAAAAAGTGGATCCGTATTTACGTCCTTTATATGATGCATTACACGATGTATTTGGTGCAGAACATACTGCCAGACTAATTGAGCGTGGTACCATTGAAGTAGCGCCTTTAGCTTATATGAGAGGTAGAACCTTAGATGATGCATACGTCATTTTGGATGAAGCTCAAAACACAACCCCTGAACAAATGAAAATGTTCTTAACACGTTTAGGCTTTGGATCCAAAATGATTATTACAGGTGACATTACTCAAATTGACCTTCCTAATGGGACTGTTTCTGGATTAAAGTCAGTACAGCATACATTAAAAGGTGTCTCTGGAATTGATTTTGTCTATCTTGACCAATATGATGTTGTAAGACATCCTGTTGTCCAGAAGATCATTGAGGCTTATGACGAAAACAAAGCGTAATAAAACCATCATAGCTAGCTATGGTGGTTTTGTAATTGCTGTAGATAAAAGGATATACAATGATAGAAAATCGTTGTATGATATTGGTAAGCCATATCCTCGTCATATCGAAGGAGCCAATAAATATGAAGAAACTATTCGAAAAATTAAAGACATTTAATACGACCCTAGTATTCATTTTGACGCTTATTATTTTAGGCGTGTCCATTTTTTTGTTTACACTTTCAAATGTCTATACTGAGACATATGAGATTGAAAGATTTAGTAATGCATCAGAAACAATTCGTTCACCAATCACGATCGAGGACACAAGAGAAACTGAAAGAAGACAAAGAGAAGCAATTCAATCAGTTGATGATCGTTATGTTATTTCTCAAGAAGTTACACAGGAGCGACTCGACTATGTGGGTGAGTTGTTTGATGCGATCGAAACGGTGGATGAAACATCGATAGATGAAGAAAATATTGATGAGTTTGAGGAAGAAGAAACCGATCCAGAAGACATTGAATTTGAACGATCAAGTTCAGATAAATTAATCGACTTAAAGCAGCTTCTATCGGAGCACCTAACGGACGCACTATCAGACGATGATTTATTGTCCCTCATTCAAATGAGTGAAAATGAAAAAGAAATTAGTTATGAGCTGTTAACGACAACGTTAAGAGAAATATTTAATGAAGGTATAAGGCGAGATGACATCGAAGAAGCACAAGAACTTCTGAATCAACGTTTACAGTATTCAAATCTAGATGATTCCATTCAAGAAGCGCTTGATTCTGTTGGCCAATTTGCAATTGATGAAAACTCCTTCTTTTCGCTTGAAGATACAATGGAAGCTGAACGTGAAGCCATTGAAAATGTTGAGCCAGCGATGATTCGAGCAGGAGAAGTTATTGTAAGAGAAGGACAAACTATCTCAAATGAGATTTATGACCAATTAGCTTTAGTCGGTTTATTGAGCAATGACCGAAACGTTTTCCCATTAATTGGGTTGTTTGTGATGAGTTTACTCTTAACAGGCCTTTTAGCTTATGGAATGGCTATCTATTTTGATATAAAAAATAAAGATAGTAAACATTTATTTGCGATCGCAGTTATATTTGTTGTCACATTAGGAATTATGAAATTTATTAGTTATTTTACAACAGATGAAAATCAACTTTATTTTCTAATGCCAATTGCAACAAGTAGCTTGCTTTTAAAGATATTATATAATGAAAAAATGACGCTAATGTTCTCGGTTGTGTTTAGTATTATTGCGACCATTATATTTAATGGTGAAATACCAGGTTCATTAAATCTTGAAGCGGGTATCTATTTATTATTCGCACAATTAAGTAGTATGATTGCTTTGATTGCCATTAAAGATCGAATGACGATCTTTAAAACGGTCTTAGCAACCGGGGTTGTCAATATATTAGTCATTTTAACCTTTATTTTCCTATCATATGAAAGTTATCAGTTAAGAGACATTTTTCTTCATAGTGGTTATGGTTTTATTGGCGCCATTGTGTCTGGTATCTTAACAATCGGTGTTTTACCGTTTTTTGAGTCAGTATTGGGTATATTATCAGATACGAAACTCTTAACACTGTCTAGTCCTAACCATCCATTACTTAGAAAGATTTTGACTGAAGCACCAGGTACTTATCACCATAGTGTGATGGTCGCTAATTTAAGTGAAGCAGCTTGTGAATCAATTGGTGCAAATGGTTTATTAGCTCGTGTGGCATCATATTATCATGATTTAGGGAAGACAAAACACCCTCATTATTTTATTGAAAATCAGATGGGTATTAAAAATCCGCATGACTATTTATCACCAAAACAAAGTGCTACCATCATTTTGTCACACCCATATGATGGTGCCAGAATTTTACGCGAACACAAACTACCAAGTGAAATTATTGATATTGCCGAACAACATCATGGCACAACACTTGTGAAGTACTTTTATTACAAACAAAAAGAGATTGATGAGCATGTAAAAGAAAATGATTACCGTTATCCAGGTCCTAAACCACAAACAAAAGAATCGGCCGTTATTTCAATTTGTGATTCTGTTGAAGCGGCTGTACGGTCAATGGATACACCATCCAAAGATAAAATTGATGAATTGATTAACTCGATTATTCATGATCGATTAATTGATGGTCAATTTGATGATAGTGCTTTAACATTTAAAGAATTAAATAAAATAAAATTAACGATTAGTGAGACGTTAAATGGCATCTATCATACACGGATAAAGTATCCAAGTGAAGATTATGCTAAGGAGGAGTTATAAATGCAAATAGACTATCATGATGACACAAACACTGTGAAGGACGATTATATTGATTTAATTGATCAATTAATCCGATTTGCAGCTAAAAAAGAAGCGATCCAATCGGAAATGGAAATGTCGATTAACTTTGTTGACAATGAAATGATTCAAGAACTGAATCGTAATTATCGTCAACTTGATAAACCAACAGATGTCCTATCATTTCCTCTACTAGAAGAAGGTAAAGGAGAAGTGGCTGTCTTTAATGAAGAGTTGCCCATAAGCTTAGGGGATATCGTTATTTCCGTTGAAAAAGCAAAAGAACAAGCTGCCGAATATGACCATAGTTTAGAAAGAGAATTTAGCTTTTTAGCTCTCCACGGATTTCTCCATCTCTTAGGGTATGATCATATGAACGAAGAAGATGAAAAAGCAATGTTTAAAAAACAAGAGGATATTTTACATGAGTTCGGATTATCAAGAGATTAAAAATAAACATGTCGGATTAGGATATGCAATTAAAGGATTAAAATATGCACTTCATCATGAAATTAATATGAGAGTTCATTTGATGATGATGATTTTAGTCATTGGTTGTGGCATCTTTTTAAATGTGAATGCGATTGAATGGGTGTTATTGATCTTAACGATTGGTTTAGTTGTGATGGCTGAACTATTTAACACGGCCATTGAATTAATTTTAGATTACTTAGCACCGGAATGGCATTCAGCGGTTGGTACCATTAAAGATGTGGCAGCAGGCGCTGTTTTAGTGGCGAGTTTATTAGCTATGGTTGTAGGAATCATCATATTTATGCCGAAGATCATAACGTTGTTATTTTAGGAGAAAAGAGGAATTTTATATGACAGATACACCTTTTAAGTCTGGTTTTGTAACCATTATAGGAAGACCCAATGTCGGAAAATCAACATTTTTAAATCGAGTCATTGGTGAGAAAATCGCCATTATGAGTGATAAAGCACAAACGACTCGAAATACGATTCAAGGCGTTTACACATCAGATGATGCTCAAATTGTATTTATTGATACCCCTGGTATTCATAAACCGAAACATAAATTAGGTGACTTCATGGTAAAAGTAGCAATGAACACTTTAAATGAAGTTGATGGTATATTATTTATGGTGAATGCTGAAGAAGGGTTTGGTCGAGGTGATGATTATATCATTGAGCGTTTAAAAAACGTTGATCAACCTGTTTATTTAATCATTAATAAAATTGACAAGGTTCATCCTGACCAATTGTTTGATTTAATTGTTGAATATAAAGAAAAACTCGATTTTAAAGAAATCATTCCAATATCCGCGCTTGAAGGACAAAATGTTGATCATTTAATTACAGTATTGAAAGATCAACTTGAAGAAGGACCGCAATATTATCCAGATGATCATGTAACTGATCACCCAGAACGATTCATCATAAGTGAATTCATCAGAGAAAAAGCGATCACGATGACACGTGAGGAAATTCCGCATTCGATTGCGGTTTTAATCGAAAAAATTGATGATCAGTCTCAAGGTAAAATATTGGTACAAGCATCTATTATTGTAGAACGTTCGTCCCAAAAGGGAATCATCATCGGAAAGCAAGGGACAATGCTTCGAAAAATTGGTAGCCAAGCAAGACGTGATATTGAACTTTTATTAGGTTCTAAAGTGTACTTAGAACTATGGGTTAAAGTTGAAAAAAATTGGAGAAATCGTGATCATCATTTAGCTGAACTTGGCTTTAATGAAGATGATTATTAATCAAGTGTTAAAATGAGACATATTGGTGATCGGTGTAAAATTCATTATTCATGGAAAAAAATAATCAACATTGATCGATTGAATTCGGTTATTCTATGTACATAGACGTGTGATAAAAAACATGAGAGGTTGAATGATTAATGAATCAGTTACCATGGTATGTTTTCACTCGGACAGGAGATGTAGAGGCTTATCTGTTAATGAAAGGTCTTGATATAGAGGATCAGGCATGTAGAAGCGACATCGAAAGTGCAGACACACAGCCATCTATAGAGCAGTCTGCTGAACAGTAAATGGGAGTTGAGTAAGTGTGTTTGAAAAGGTAGAGGGCATTATTATCCGAACTCAAGATTATGGGGAAACACATAAAATTGTATCTATATTGTCAAAACAATTTGGCAAGTTTCAAGCGATTGCAAGAGGAGCCAAAAAGCCCAAAAGTCGAATGGCTTCTGTCACTCAACTGTTTATTGAAGCTGATTATTTAGTTCAGCTAAAGTCGGGATTGAGTGTTCTCCAGCAAGGTGAAGTCATTCAATCGAATCGATACATTCGAGAAGATATTGTAGCAGCAGCGTATGCCAGCTATTTAGCAGAACTATCGGACAAGATGTTGGAAGATAAGCAAGCGAACTTGTTTATCTATCAGCAATTAAAATCTACACTATCAGAGATTTCTGAAAAAAAAGATGCGATGACTTTAGCGATGATGTATGAGTTGAAATTATATCGACTTGCCGGGTTTGCTCCTGTGGTCGATCAATGTGTAAAGTGTTCATCACTCGATTTGAAAGGTTTTTCTATTATTGAAGGTGGCGTTATCTGTTCGCGTTGTTCACACCAAGTAGAAGATATGAGATCACTAACCGATACACAATTAAAACTGTTACGATTGTTTTACGATGTTGATGTATCGAGAGTGCAGAACATTCAAGTAAAAGATGAAAATAAGAACGCACTTAGAGAACTACTAGATGATTATTATGATCAATATGGTGGCTTTATAATTAAATCCAAAAATTTCTTAAAACAACTGGATTTGTTGCAGTGATTAACCAGTGTTCATTCTTGACAAGTTACATTAACTATCATATTATTATGGTTAGCTATTTAATCGATGTGATGAAAGAGAAGAGTAGACCAATGAATTAGTTTAGCGAACTTGGGATGGTGAAAGCCAAGGATAAGGCATGGTTGAACGGCGCTCTGGAACATAGAAGCCAAAAGTGACTAAAGCACTTGCTTTAGTAAGTAGGGTGGAACCGCGGAAATCCCGTCCCTATGTCTTATTCAATTAAGGCATAGGGACGGGATTTTCTTGTTTTTTAAAATGGCGTGGATGTAAAAATTATTAGCGCGAAAACTGTTGATAATACTGTTAGCTTTTTAGTTGTGTACATAAAATAGGAGGTTTAGATATGCATATTCAAGACATGATATTAACACTGCAGAAACATTGGTCTAATCAAGGTTGTATTCTGATGCAGGCATATGATACGGAAAAAGGGGCTGGAACGATGTCACCTATGACATTATTAAGAAGTTTAGGGCCGGAGCCTTGGAATGTAGCTTATGTAGAACCATCAAGAAGGCCGGCAGATGGGCGTTACGGTGAAAACCCTAATCGGTTATACCAACACCATCAATTCCAAGTCATTATGAAGCCCTCACCAGAGAATATCCAGGAGTTATATTTAGATTCCTTAAAACAACTTGGTATTGATCCGTTAAAACATGATATTCGTTTTGTAGAGGATAATTGGGAAAATCCAACTTTAGGTGCAGCTGGACTAGGATGGGAAGTCTGGCTAGATGGAATGGAAATTACTCAATTTACTTATTTCCAGCAAATAGGTGGTCTTGAGGCTGACCCTGTATCAGTAGAGATTACTTACGGATTAGAACGTTTAGCCTCATATATTCAAGATAAAGAAAACGTTTTTGATTTAACGTGGACAGAAGGTGTGACACTGCACGATATCTTTTATCAACCTGAGTATGAGCACTCGAGATATACATTTGAAGAATCGAATACAGACCTTTTATTTAAGTGGTTCAGTGATTATGAACAAGAAGCAAAACAATTGATGGAAAAAGCGCTCGTATTCCCTGCCTATGATTATGTTTTAAAATGTTCTCATACGTTTAACTTACTTGATGCTAAAGGTGTTATTTCTGTGACTGAACGTACAGGGTATATTGGACGGGTACGTTCATTAGCACGTTCAATTGCTTCATTATATGTTAAAGAGCGTGAGAAATTAGGATTTCCAATGTTAAAAAAAGAAGGTGAACAAGATGACGCATAATGTACTATTTGAAGTAGGACTTGAGGATATGCCGGCTCGATTTTTAAAATCAACCGAATCACAATTTTTGAATAAGACAAAAACATGGCTTGATGAACAACGATTAACTTACCATTCTGTTGAGTCTTTTATAACACCGCGACGATTCAGTGTTTTGATTAAAGACCTATCAGAAAAGCAACCAGATCTTCATGAAGAAGTGAAAGGGCCTGCTAAGAAAATTGCTTTAGATGAGTCGGGTAATTGGACAAAGGCTGCAATTGGCTTTGCAAAAGGACAAGGGGCCGATGTTGATGCCATTTATTTTAAGGAAATCAAAGGAGAAGACTACGTCCATGTAGAAAAGTTTATTGAAGGTCAGAGAGCTGATGAAATCTTACAAAACTTTAAAGATGTTATTTTGTCTTTAACATTTCCTAAAAACATGCGTTGGTCTGACCGTTCACTCCGATTTATTCGTCCAATTAAATGGTTGCTTGCTTTAAAAGATGATGAGGTGATTCCGTTTGAAATAGAGGGCGTTCAAACCTCTAATCAGTCGTTTGGTCATCGCTTTTTAGGATCGACATTTACACTTTCTTCACCAACTGAGTATGAAGAAAAACTAGAAACTGAGTGGGTCATTGCAAATAGTGACAAACGAAAAAAACTAATTATGGAGCAGTTAAATCATCTTGAAACTAGTCATAATTGGGTTATTCCAGTTGATGATGATTTATTGGAAGAGGTTACCCAATTAGTTGAGTATCCGACCGCGTTTTACGGTCAATTTAGTGATGACTTTTTAGAAGTACCTGAAGAAGCGCTTGTTACATCGATGAAAGAACATCAGCGCTATTTCCCTGTTCGTGATCAGAACAATCGATTACTTTCCTACTTTATAGGCGTGCGAAATGGAAATGAAGATTATTTAGATACAGTTGCAAAAGGAAATGAGAAAGTTCTAAATGCACGTCTTAAAGATGCCGTCTTTTTCTATCAAGAAGACCAAAAACAAACTATTGATGACTACAATCAGAAATTAAGCCGTATGGTATTTCAGGAAAATCTAGGAACGATTAAAGATAAAGTGGATCGTATTACGAATTTAACAGAACAAATAGCTAAAAGCTTGTCATTAAACGAAACAGACATTAATGATGCCGTTCGAACAGCGGAAATTTGTAAATTTGATCTCGTCACACAGATGGTTAATGAATTCACTAATTTACAAGGAATTATGGGTGAAAAATATGCTCGTTTATTCGGTGAATCAGAAGCCGTTGCAAAAGGTATTAATGAACATTACATGCCTAAACATACAAATGATGCATTACCAAATTCAACGATTGGATCGATCGTTAGTGTGGCTGATAAGCTAGATACAATTGTGGGATGTATAAGTGTTGGACTAGTCCCTTCTGGATCTCAAGATCCATATGCTCTTAGACGTCAAACAATGGGTGTCATTCGGATTCTAAAAGAAGAAAATTGGTCACTTTCGTTTGAAGCGTTGATCGACCTTGTGCTTGAACAATTGACAGAAGTCAATAAAGAGTCACATGATTCAGAAATAACACTAGCCGTTAAACGCTTCTTTGAATCAAGAATTAGTTATCTTGCCAAAGAAGAGAAAATTTCACAAGATATCATTCGCTCAGTTAGTCATAGAAATTTAGGTGTTGTCAGTCAATTATTTGCTAAAGCACATTTATTAGAAAATAAACGTACAGATGAAGCGTTTAAACCGACTCAAGAAGCACTTGTTCGAGTAATGAATTTAGCGAAAAAAGGAGATTCCGTTCAAATTGATGAAACTCAATTTGAAAATGAATATGAAAACAATTTGTTTAATCGTATCGAAGCGGTTCAGCAACCCATTTCTGATGCTTATGATAAAGAAGATTATCAAGACGTACTCAATCAATTAACGTTGTTAACAGACGATATAAATGCTTTCTTTGATCATACAATGGTTATGGCGGATGATTCTAACGTACGTTCTAACCGTCTCGCTATGTTAAATCGTATTGCAGAAATGATTAACCCATTAGCTGACTTTACACTGATTGAATGGAAACAACAATTTTAACGAATAAGGATGAGTTGATGCAAAAACCAGTTGTGTATTTAATTTCAGACTCATTAGGCGAAACAGCTGAAAAAGTAATTAAAGCTGCGCTACTACAATTTATAAATGGACAAGAATATGAATTGATCCGCACCCCTTATGTCGAAGATAAGTCAAGAATTCGCCAAGTTTTATCTGATGCAAAAAAGGATCAAGCCATCGTTGGCTATACGTTAGTGGATCCTGAATTAAGACAATTTGTCATGCGTGAAGCTGTTGAAATGCAGTTAGAAGCAATTGATATTATCGGCCCGATGCTTGAAGCTATGGAAAGATTGTTCCAGAAAAAACCTAGAATGAAACCAGGACTAGGTCATCAACTTGATGAAGCGTACTTTAGACGAGTTGAAGCAATTGAATTTGCGGTTAAATATGATGATGGACGAGACCCTCGTGGTATAGAACAAGCTGATATTGTATTGGTCGGTGTTTCGAGAACTTCAAAGACCCCACTGTCACAGTATCTAGCGTTAAAAAGCTTCAAAGTAGCAAATGTACCGATTGTCCCTGAAGTAGAGCCTCCAAAGGAGTTGTTTGAAACAGATCCAGCTAAGTGTTACGGTTTGAAAATTAGCCCGGATAAATTGAACGATATAAGAAAAGAACGATTAAAAGCACTTGGTTTAAAAGAACATGCTAATTATGCAGCACCTAAGCGTATACATGAAGAGATTGACTATTTTGAAACAGTCGTTGATCGAATTGGCTGTCCAGTGATTGATGTGTCGTATAAGGCAGTGGAGGAAACAGCTAATATTATTTTGCAGTTACAAATGACAACCCGATAAATCTTAGGTGATAAAAATGTGTAGTAATTTAATTCGATTTATATTATAATAGTTGTTTGTGAAAATAACTATTTTCATATAATTACAAACACCCTATCTCTCGGTAAGACAGGGTGAGCTAAACCCTACAAGGTTTAATCTACTAATCTTTGAGGTAAATAGGTAATAGTCACCGAGTTTTCTAATGATTTTTGAATTTGTTGTCGAATGATGCAGGAATTTTTGATACTTTATAGAAATTAAGTGTTGGTGATAAATTATGTCAGGTCAAATTCCTGAGCAATTGATTGAAGAAGTTAGACAAGCTAATGACATTGTTGATGTTGTTGGTGATTATGTTTCTTTAAAGAAACAAGGTAAGAATTACTTTGGACTATGTCCATTTCATGGTGAGAATACCCCCTCTTTTTCAGTGACACAGGATAAACAAATTTATCATTGTTTTGGCTGTGGTAAAGGCGGAAATGCGTTTACCTTTCTAATGGAAATAGAAGGTTTTACATTTCAACAAGCCGTAGAACATTTAGCTGAAAAAAGTGGTTATGAACTGCCAGAGCATGTTAAGGGTCAACAAAATTCAGTCAATCATCAAGATCAAGACTCTCTTATGGCGTACCAATGGTTAACAAAGTTTTATCATCATATCCTAGAGCACGCAAAGGAATCTAAGCACGCAAAGGATTATTTGTATAACCGTGGATTGAATGATGAAATGATTGAGCGTTTTCAAATTGGATTTTCTCCAGAAGTACAAGAATTAACACCGCAGTTTCTGGAGAAGAAAGGTTTTAATTTGCAACAGATGGTTCAATCAGGTTTGTTGATGCGGAACGACCATAATAAAGTATATGATCGATTTAGAGGAAGAATCATTTTCCCTATTCGTAATCATTTAGGCAAAACAGTTGGATTCGGCGGTCGTGCTTTAGGTGATGACGAACCCAAATATTTAAACAGTTCTGAGTCTTCCTTATTCCAAAAAGGAAAGATGTTATTCAACTTTGATTTAGCAAGAAGTGCTATAAAAAAAGAGAAACAAGCGATTTTATTTGAAGGGTATATGGACGTCATATCAGCTTTTCAAGTCGGTATAGAAAATGGTGTCGCTACTTTGGGTACATCCATTACGGATACGCAAGCGTCACTCCTTAAACGTTATGTAGATACAGTTGTTATTTGTTATGACGGCGATCATGCAGGCAGGGAAGCTTCTTATCAGGCGGCTCAGCGACTGAAAAAAGCGGGGTGTGATGTACGAATTGGTATCTTACCGACACAATTAGATCCAGATGCGTATATTAAAGAATATGGCGCGAAAAGGTTTAAACATGAAGTGATCGAGGCAAGCTCTACTTATCCAGCGTTTACAATGTTTTATTTTAAAGGTAAATACAACTTGCAAGTAGAAGCGGATCAAATGGCTTATATCGATCAAATAACTAATGAATTAGCAACAGTAGAAAGAGCGATCGACCGTGAACATTATGCGAGAGAGCTCGCTAATCAATTCAATTTGTCAATTGAAAATATAGTTGAAGAAATTGATAAAAAACGAAGTCAAAATCATCGCTATCATAAGGATAGAACACGTAGTGAAAGCCATACTAACCACTATGTAAAAAAACAAACTAAAAATAAATTGCTTCCTGCTTATCATAATGCAGAAAGAAAGCTATTGACGTATATGCTTTATGATCGGTCAATTGCTGAAAAGATAAAACACCAATTAGGAGCAAACTTTAATATTGACATGCACAAAGTGATCGTCACCCATCTATATGCATTTTATGAAGATGGTTACGATGCAAACGTTAGTCAATTCATTGAACGAATTCCAGATGATGTGATAAAAAACGATGTCATCCAAATGGCAATGGAGCCGGTACTAACAGACATGACAGATGAAGAAATTGATGATTATATACGAATCATTAAGGGAGAAAAAGAAGAAAAAGCAACGATTCGAGATTTAGTACAAAAACAAAAGCAAGCTGAATTAAATAAAGATTATGTTTTAGCTGCGCAGATCGGTATGGAAATCGTTGATTTGCAAAAACGACTTAAATCAAGAAGTCGATAAGGATAGAGACAGTCGGAAGGAGGGGGACTCTCATGGCAGAGAATAAGCCAACTAATTCTAAAGATAACCAGCAAGAATTAACATTGGATCAAGCAAAAGAACAAATCGTTGAACTTGGTAAAAAACGAGGTGTCATTGCTCATGAAGATGTTGCAGAAAAATTAGCGGTATATGAATTAGAAACAGATCAAATTGATGAGTTTTACGAATATTTAGGCGAGCAAGGAGTTGAAGTGGTAGCTGATGCGGGGGATGGCCCTAGTGATCAGCAAATTCAGAAGGTAGAAGAATTTGATCTCAATGATTTAAGTGTCCCATTAGGTATTAAAATTAATGATCCTGTTCGTATGTACCTAAAGGAAATCGGACGTGTTGATTTACTTTCAGCAGCAGAGGAGATTAGTCTAGCTGAAAAAATTGAACAAGGTGACGAAGAAGCAAAACAACGACTAGCAGAAGCAAACTTGAGGCTAGTTGTCAGTATTGCTAAACGTTATGTAGGACGAGGTATGCTGTTTTTAGACTTGATACAAGAAGGAAACATGGGTCTAATTAAAGCAGTTGAAAAATTTGATTATCGAAAAGGATTTAAGTTCAGCACCTATGCGACATGGTGGATTAGACAAGCGATTACACGTGCTATAGCTGACCAGGCTCGTACGATTCGTATCCCAGTTCACATGGTAGAAACAATTAATAAGTTAATTCGTGTTCAAAGACAATTACTGCAAGATTTCGGACGCGAACCGACACCGGAAGAAATCGGTGAAGAAATGGACTTGTCTCCAGATAAAGTAAGAGAAATTCTAAAAATTGCTCAAGAACCTGTATCGTTAGAAACACCAATTGGTGAAGAAGATGATTCTCATTTAGGTGATTTCATTGAAGACCAAGAAGCAACTTCACCATCAGATCATGCAGCATACGAGTTATTAAAAGAGCAATTAGAAGATGTGTTAGATACTTTAACAGACAGAGAAGAAAATGTCTTAAGATTACGTTTTGGACTTGATGATGGCAGAACACGTACCTTAGAAGAAGTCGGTAGAGTATTCGGGGTTACAAGAGAGCGTATTCGTCAAATCGAAGCGAAAGCACTTCGTAAATTACGACACCCAAGTCGTAGTAAGCGATTAAAAGACTTCATGGAATAAACTAAGAGCATATGGTTGGCTCAGTCAATCTAGATTCAGTTGAGCTTCAATTGATTCTTGATTGACTTTTTATTTATTAAAAACCCATATGTAGTGATGCTATCGATCTGAGGTGTAGACATGGATCAAAACAGAAAAGATACGATCATACGTGAAATAAAGTATTGGAAAGACAATCAGTTATTGCCAGATCACTACTGTGATTTTTTACTAGCTTTGTACAGTGAAGGTGAAATAGAAGATGATGAGACAGATGATGTGAGTGATAAAAAAGTTAGAAAAGACGTCTCGGTTTTTCCTGTTTTATTCTTAATGCTAAACCTGATTGTGGTGCCTAGTGTTGTATCTTTAGTTTATTTTTTGAATGTTACCATTAGTTTTTTTATAACACTGATTGTCATTACGCTTATAATTGTCATTGGATTTTATTACATAGGCTCGAGGATCCATGGGATGAGTGTTGAATATGTTTTAGGTGTTTTGTTATTAAATTTATTGCTCATTTCAATTGTGATTATCGAGCAATGGATTCCAAATGTTTGGCTAAGTTTAGTTATTGTACTTGGACAACTATTGTTATGGTTATATATAGGTTATAAAAGAGCGTCAAAACTTTTAATGGCAATGGGTGTTATAGGGATTCTAGTCATGTTAATTGCTGTTATTATATGATGAAAAAGGACTGTTTTATGTGATAAATAAACGATTATCAAGGCGCTTAAAACTCGTCGCGTCTTACTTGCCTAAGAGCGCTTATTTTGCTGATATTGGGAGTGATCATGCCTATTTACCGGTTACTGTCTGTTCGCATGATTTGTCTGCAAAGGCTTTGGCAGGAGAAATTAATGAAGGGCCATTTAAAGCTGCAAAGCAACATGTAGGTGCCTATGGTCTTCACGATCGAATTGAAGTGAGAAGAGGAGACGGGTTGACTATTATTGAGGAAGATCCTGTTAAGCAAGTTACCATTGCTGGTATGGGAGGAAGTCTGATTCGCTCGATTCTAGAAACAGGAGAAGAATATTTGAAATCTGTTGACTTACTCATTCTTCAACCGAATGTAGATAGCTATGACCTAAGACATTGGATGGTTACAAGTCCTTTTTCTTTGGTAGATGAGCAGATTCTTGAAGAAGATGGTCATATATATGAAGTTTTAGTTGCTAAAAGAGGGCAATCTGGTTTTAATGAGATGTCGTATAAACAACTCCTCTTAGGGCCTATCTTAATGAAAGAAAAATCGAAACCTTTCATCTCCAAATGGAAGCGTGAACGAGATAATAAAGAAAGAATTGTTGAGCAAATGAAGTTAGCAACATCACCAAACCAATTAAAAATAGACCAATTTATTAAAGATATTCAATTAATTAATGAGGTGATCGAAAATGACTAAACACGTATCAGCGGGTAAAGTGATCAATTTATTTGAACAGTGGGTTCCAAAATACTTAGCGTATGATTGGGACAATGTTGGCTTGCAAGTCGGTCAACTGTCTCAGCCGGTTCAAAAGGTTATGACAACTCTGGACGTAACAGAATCTGTCGTAGATGAAGCGATTGAAAAAGAAATTGATTTAATTATTGCTCACCACCCATTGCTCTTTAAGTCATTGAAGCAAATTGATTTAAGCACACCTAAAGGTCGAATTGTTCAAAAATTATTAACACACGATATTACTGTTTACGCAGCACATACAAACCTAGATATAGTGCCGGGTGGTGTGAATGATATGCTCAGCGATCAATTAAATTTACAACACACTTCTGTTTTAATTCCTGAAAGAAAAGAATCACTATATAAATTGTGTATTTATGTACCAGTAAATGCATTGGAAACAGTAGATCAAGCATTGGTTGAAGAAGGAATTGGACAATTAGGCAACTATAAAGATTGTTCGTATCGAATAAACGGTACAGGTACATTCACGCCAATGGACGAATCGAATCCATATATAGGTGAAAAAGAGGAACGTTCGTTTGTCGATGAAGTGAAAATTGAATACGCAGTTGAACAAAACCAAATAAAAACCGCACTTCAAATCTTGCACACGAATCACCCGTATGAAGAACCAGCTTATGACTTGATCAAATTAGAAAATGAAGCAATGACGTATGGTTTAGGACGTATTGGTGAACTGAGCGAACCAACATCGCTTAAAGATTTTTGTTCATATGTTAAGACACAATTTGGCTTAAACGGTTTACGCGTAACAGGAGATCTTGATCAAAAAGTTTCTAAAGTTGCGATCTTAGGAGGCAGTGGTGAAGGTTTCTTTACACAAGCAAAACGTTTAGGGGCAGATGTCTATATAACGGGGGATATGACCTTCCATCCTGCACAAGATGCTGAAGCTATCGGTTTATCCATTATTGATGTGGGTCATTATGTTGAAAAAACGATGATTTCAGGTGTTAAAGACTATTTAACGAAAAAAGTGGAAGAAAACAATCTAAATATTAATGTAATAAAGTCTGAAGTGAATACAGACCCATTTAGATTCATCTAATATGGTAAGTATTCATTTCAGTGCAATTTAAGAAATCATCGATTATAATAGTAAATGAAAGATACGAAAGCTTTTACAAATGAGGAGTCTATTATGGAAAACCATCAATTTAAAGAATACAATTTACAACCATGGATACACGATGTGATCAAACGTCTTGAGTTTAAAAATCCTACACCGATTCAACAAAAAGTGATTCCAGCTATACTACGTCATGAAAGTGTTATTGGCCAATCTCATACAGGTAGTGGAAAGACACATGCGTTTTTAATTCCATTATTTAATCAAATTGACCCTGCAAAAGATGAAGTTCAAGCCGTTATTACATCACCGACACGTGAATTAGCGACTCAAATTTTTGAAGAAGTCAAGAAAATGATTGCTTATCAAGACGAAAAAGATCAGGTCAGTGCTAAACTTCTTATAGGAGGAACGGACAAGCAGCGGTCTGTTGCAAAACTTACCACACAACCTCAAATTATCGTGGCGACACCAGGTCGACTTTTAGACCTAGTAAAAGAAGAAGCCATTAACCTATATACAGCCAAATCATTTGTCATTGATGAGGCAGACTTAATGTTAGACTTAGGTTTAATAGATGAAGTGGATCAAATGCTTGTGAGAAGTCATGAAGATATTCAAGTGCTTGTGTTTTCAGCAACCATACCCGAACGTTTACAGCCATTTTTGAAAAAATATTTGCAGAGTCCGACGCATGTTCATATTAAGGATCAATTACCAAAAGAGCTGATCGAGCATCGTTTGATACCCATTAGACATCGGGAACCTTCAGAAGTGATCAAACAAATTGCAACGGTTATTAACCCGTACCTAGCGATCATTTTTACTAACGGTAAAAAAGAAAGTGATGCACTTTATCAGAAGCTACTCGACCAAGGTTTATCAGTCGGTTTAATGCACGGTGGGTTAAAACCACGTGAGAGAAAACGTGTGTTAAAAGATATTCAAGCGTTAAAGTATCAATATATTGTAGCAACAGATTTAGCTGCTAGAGGCATTGATATTAAAGGGGTTAGTCATGTTATTAATGCTCAACTACCTAAAGAAGAAGAGTTTTACTTGCATCGAGTGGGTCGAACAGCTAGAGCAGGTATGAAAGGTACTGCGATTAACTTGTATCATGATGATGATCTTTCATTAATTCAAAAATTACATCAGAATGGTACTGAATTTGATACGTATGATATTACCAATGGACAGTGGAAAGAAATAAAACCATGGAATGAACGAGCGAAAAGAAAAAAACAAGGACATGATGTCGATAAAGAAGCGTGGAAAAAGGTTCGTAAGCCTAAAACAGTCAAGCCAGGTTATAAAAAGAAAATGAAACGTCAACAAGAAAAAATTAAAAAACAAATGAGCAGGAGAAATAAAAAATAGGGGTGATTTAAATGACATTAGGATCTCACGTTTCAATGAGTGGAAAAAAAATGCTCTTAGGTTCAAGTGAAGAGGCAACACAATATGGATCAACAGCCATGATGATTTACACGGGTGCTCCACAAAATACACGAAGAAAAGCAATAGAAGACTTGAATATTGAAGCTGGAAAAGAGCACATGAAAGATCACGGTATTGAAGATTTAATTGTTCATGCGCCTTATATTATTAATCTAGGTAATACAACAAAACCGGAGACATTTGAACTTGCTGTATCATTTATGCAAAGTGAAATTGAACGAACAGCAGCTCTTGGTGCAAAGCAAATTGTACTCCATCCCGGTGCACATGTTGGTGCCGGTGCTGATAAAGGGATCAATAAAATTGTAGAAGGTTTAAATGAAGTGTTAAAAAAAGAACATGATGTCCAAATTGCTCTAGAAACAATGGCAGGAAAAGGGACAGAAATAGGACGGACTTTTGAAGAGTTGGCAAAAATTATTGCTGGTGTTGACCAAAGTGATAAATTATCTGTATGTTTAGATACATGCCATGTTCATGATGCAGGTTATGATATTGTTAATCACTTTGATGACGTATTGGATGAATTTGATTCAATTGTAGGTTTGGAACGCTTAAAAGTCATTCATGTGAATGATAGTAAGAACGAAAAGGGTGCCCACAAAGACCGACATGAAAATATAGGATTTGGGTACATTGGATTTGATGCGTTAAATTATATTGTTCACCATCCAAAGTTAGCTCATTTACCAAAAATCCTTGAAACACCATATGTAGGTGAAGATAAGAAGAACAAAAAACCACCTTATAAATTTGAGATCGACATGTTAAGAGCTCAAAAATTTGATCCGGATCTTAAAGAAAAAATAATGAATCAATAATAAAATTTTTAAAAAAACGCATGACCCTTCTATATTCGAAGGATCATGCGTTTTAAATTTAGCTTATGATTTAAACCAACTTTCAGCCTGATAAAGATCAATGTATTCACGAAGTATTTGTTGTAATTTCAATGTTGTTTGTGGTGATGTTAGTCTTTCAATTTTTTCGAATAATTGTTGTAAATCACTTAAATTAAAGGGATCAAAGTGAGGATCTTTTAAGTATACAAGAATTTGATGTGCTTGTTCATGTGAGAGTGAGATGGAGTACATGGATGCATATTCGAGCAATTCAAAAACGGTTAATTGCTTAATTTTTGATCGAATAACTTCTTTAAACATAAAATTCATACTATTCCTCCTATTCAATAATGAATACGCTTTAAAACCCAATAAAATACATATAATAACTATATAAAGATATAAATGGTAATTAAAACCAATCTCGAACGTTTATAGTTGCATTTGAAAATAATATCAGTTAGGATAGCGACTTGTAGTCATAATGATTACAAGAAAGGAATGATGAACATGCAACAAAATCAATTTATGAGCATTATGGGTATTGTCCTAACAGCTATTATTTTCTTTACTATTCATATACAAGACCCATCACTTGTACAAGCACAAGATGAGGACGAGATACAATTAATTGCTCAAAATAAAGAAACGACTGACCGGTTTGATGAGCAAACGATCAAAGAGAGTGACACACTTCTAACACCATTTAACTGGGATAATGTAGAAGAGGCTGCAAACGAGATGGTCGAAGACAGCAATGGGGAATTTAAAAAATCATGGGCCGTTTATTTAATCAATGAAGCAAATGCCTATGATATCGATCCATTTTTAGTTTATGAACTCTTAAAAGTTGAAACAGGTCATACATTCAACCCAGATTTAGTTGGACCAGAAACGCAGTATGGTCATGCTTATGGCTTAGCGCAATTTATGACAAACACAGCGCCGTGGATCGCTGATATGGCTAATTTACCATATAGCTTTGAGTTGTTGTTCGACCCTTACTATTCAATGGAACTCTCTGTTGTTTATCTCGATTATTTATATGACGAATATAATAATTGGGATGAAGCATTGACTGCTTATCATCGCGGGATGTCTGGCATGGAGACCTATAAGAGTCAAAACGGCACAGCTAGAAGTGAATATGCAGAGGTTATCCAAACAAATGCCGAAGAGCACTATGTTGCAACAAGTGATTAATTAAAAAAGTTTTAGCGAAAACTCGTATCTATAATAGATGCGAGTTTTTTAATATTTTATTGCTCATCATATTTTGGCCATAAATAGTGATCCCCTATGTTTAATTCGTTATGATTGGCTTTTGGATTTAAAGCATAGAAGTCTAATAATGCCTGCTCCATATCGATCGTTTTTCTATTATTTATTTTAAACACAACCGCTTGAAACGTATCATGAGGTTCAATTCGATAAGATTTCACTTGAAAGCTTTGTGTGAGTTGATCATAATGAGAGTAAGTAGGTTGGATATTAGAAGTTTCAACATCTTTTGATAGGTCAATTAATAAACTGAATATGAACAGTATCAATATAAATTTAAACAAAGTTGATCACTCGCTTTAATGCTCTAGTTATATAAGTTTATACAAAAAGGGGAATCATTATGATGAATGTTTTGGCTTTTGATGGATTAAGTTTTATCTTGGTTGGACTTGCGAGTCTGTTTTTGATCGGAGAATTACTAGTTAAAGCAAGAGGCGGATTTTTTGTTCTAGGCTTTATATTCATAACATTATATTTCATGATTTATTTAGACCCGTCTATGGTATTAACGATGTCAATTATTTATTTTTTAGGTGTCATCTTAATTTTTGTAGATGGCCAATTTATAAATGAAGGCTTTCTTGCTGGAATTGGTGGACTCCTCATGATTATTTCTGTTGGACTCAGCTCACCAAATTGGGTCGTTGGTTTGTATGCCATTATTGGTGTAGTGATTGGAGGGGCTTTGTCATTTCTTTGGTTGAAATGGCTACCTAAGCGAAATATGTGGACGAAGATCACTTTGGTGGATTCATTAACAGACGATTTAGGCTATAGCTCAATGAATGTTAGTTATAAAGGCTTGATTGGTGAAGAAGGGGTATGTATAACCGATATGCGCCCCATTGGCACGATAAAAGTAAAAGGCAATCAATACAGCGCTATTTCAAATGGACATTGGATAAAGAAAGATACGACGATTGTAGTAAAGCAAGTAGATGGGACACGTATCCTTGTTGAGCCGGCTGAGTGACAGCAACAAAGGAGAAATTAAGAAGAGTGTAAATTTAGTGTAAATTTTAGTCGAATTCTCTTTACATTTAGCAAGTAAATCATTAATAATGAGAAAGGATTGTTTTTTAGAGACATATATTTTAAATGTGAAGGGATGAGAATCCATGGAAATTGAGATCCAAAATGTGTTATTTGAATTCTTTGGAGGCCTCGGTATATTTTTATTAGGTATAAAATATATGGGGGATGGACTTCAAAAAACAGCAGGAGACAGACTAAAGGATTTATTAGATAAATTTACAAGTAATCCTTTTATGGGTGTATTATCGGGGATTATTGTCACAATCTTGTTGCAAACAAGTACTGGTACAACCGTCCTTGCAGTCGGTTTAGTTAATGCTGGCTTTATGACGTTAAGACAATCAATCGGTGTTATTATGGGTGCTAACGTCGGGACAACGTTCACTGCATTCATTATTGGTATCAAGATTGAAGAATATGCTTTGCCCATTGTCGCTGTTGGTGCTTTAATGCTCTTTTTCTTTAAGAATCAAAAATTACTTAATTATGGTCAGACAATATTCGGTTTTGGTGCCCTTTTCTTAGGCCTGGATCTAATGGGTAGTGGGCTTTATCCGCTCCGCTATTTACAAGCCTTTCAAGATTTGATGGTTCAATTATCTGACCAGCCATTACTAGGTGTCATGATTGGAGCCTTGTTTACATTCCTTGTACAAAGCTCAAGTGGTACCATTGGTATTTTGCAAAATTTATATGGCCAAGGAGCTATGGAATTACAAGAAGCGATGCCGATTTTATTTGGTAACAACATAGGTACGACCATTACAGCTATTATCGCATCAATTGGTGCAAGTATTGCTGCTAGACGTGCCGCTTTAACACACGTAATTTTTAATTTAACGGGCGCGATTATTATTATTTTATTATTAAGACCCTATACAGCACTTATTGCTATGATTCAAGAATCTCTTGGTCTAAATGCGGAAATGACCGTTGCGTTTGCCCACGGTATTTTTAACGTGGCAAACTTGATTATTTCATTCCCATTCATTGGTTTATTAGCATACTTAGTTACGAAGCTAATTCCTGGTGAGGATTCTGCTATTGAATTTAAACCGACACATTTAGATCCTATTTTCATAAAACAATCACCAGCAGTAGCTCTTGATCAAGCTAGAGAAGAGATTATTCGAATGGGCGATTATGCTTATCGTGGTTTAACTGAGACAGCTCTGTTTTTAAACAATCATGAAACAAAACACTCAGATAATGCATTTCAACTTGAGAATGCATTAAACAAATTGGATAGAGAAATTACAGATTACTTAGTTCATTTATCAGTTTCTCAATTATCAGATGCAGACAGCGAGAGACATACAGCGATGATGGATGCTGTTCGTGATATAGAGAGAATTGGCGATCACTTTGAAAATATAATTGAACTGATTCAATTTAAAATTTCAAGCAAGATCGTATTAACAGATGATGCGAAACAAGATTTAAATCATATGATTGAATTAACAAACAGTACGGTTAAAAAAGCCGTGGAAGCTTTATCCACAATGAATCGTGAAGATGCGTTGGAAGTAGTAAAACTTGAGAATAATATTGATCGATTGGAAAAGAAATATCGTAAAAGTCATATTATTCGTTTGAATGAAGGGAAATGTTCTGGTTCATCTGGTATTGTCTATGTTGATATTTTAAGTAACTTAGAACGTATTGGTGACCATGCGTTAAATATCGCAGAAGAAGTGCTAGGAGAGAAAATACCAGAAACAGTGCATTAGGACAAGGTTTAAGTAGCAAAGTGAATGTGTTTATTCATTTTGCTACTTTCTATTGATTGTTTATGATAAACATGCTATATTAATTAAGGCGTTGATGAAGTGAAAAAAATGTATTGACGAACTTTTCAAATCGTGGTATATTATTAAACGTCGCTGAACTTAGTTCGGCACACACACGATACATTGTTAATTATTCCACAGTAGCTCAGTGGTAGAGCTATCGGCTGTTAACCGATCGGTCGTAGGTTCGAATCCTACCTGTGGAGCCATATTGTGGCGGCGTAGCTCAGCTGGCGAGAGCGTACGGTTCATACCCGTGAGGTCGTGGGTTCGATCCCCTCCGCCGCTACCATTTACATAAAGAATATGGCGGTCGTGGTGAAGTGGTTAACACATCGGATTGTGGTTCCGACATTCGTGGGTTCGATCCCCACCGGTCGCCCCATGCGCGCGGACCCTTAGCTCAGTTGGTTAGAGCTATCGGCTCATAACCGATCGGTCGCAGGTTCGAATCCTGCAGGGTCCACCATTTCATAAATTATATTTTTTCATGCGGAGGAATACCCAAGTCTGGCTGAAGGGATCGGTCTTGAAAACCGACAGGGGCTTCATCGCCCGCGGGGGTTCGAATCCCTCTTCCTCCTCCATTTTATTTCCAACTACATAGGTATGGCTTGGTAGCTCAGTCGGTAGAGCAACGGATTGAAGCTCCGTGTGTCGGCGGTTCGATTCCGTCTCAAGCCACTAAAGTAAAACCATCAGGTGCAATGCATCTGATGGTTTTTACTTTTGTCTATGTTTAATGTTTTATAATAACAGGTAAACTATAACAAACAGATTAATATAGGGAGTGTTTTTATGGACAAACCTGTTCATTTAGATCAAGTTAAAGAGCTTTTACTGACAAGAAAAAAAGACTTAATGGCAAGCAAAAGTCAACAATCAAATTTAGATACGACAACTGAATTATCTGATTATGATAATCACCCAGGTGATCTTGGTACAGAATTACATGAGCGTGATAAATCACAGGTATTATCAGAGTACGAAGAAAAAGAATTAGAGGATATTAAAATTGCGTTAAAACGAATCACCGAAGGTACACATGGGTATTGTGATGAATGCTCTAAATTAATTAATCGTGAACGCATGTTGGCCGTACCAACAACTCGTTATTGCATTGAACATGCAAAAGAACAGCAAAATCAAGTATCAGAAGATCAACAATCCATGAGCTCATTAGAAATGGATGATACAGATACGTGGAAAACCGTTGAAGAATATGGGTCATCAGAACACAACACAAAGCTGAATGAAAATCAGCGAAAAGTAAATGGTGATTCATTATCATAAATGGGTTTAACATGTTTCATTTTAGTGAATAGTATCTTTAAGTAGGGGTTCAAATAGAAAGAGCAAATTGTTTGAAACTGAGATATGAATTTGTTAAAGTAAAGATGGTTGAGAAAGTGAACATTTTGTGAACTTTCTCAAAAAAAGATTAAAAATTTTAAGGAGGCAATACTTATGGCGAAATTTGAATTACCAGAACTACCTTATGCATACGATGCGTTGGAGCCTTATATTGACAAGGAGACAATGAACATTCACCATACGAAGCACCACAACACATATGTTACGAAATTGAATGCTGCTTTAGAAGGGCATAGCGATCTTCAAGACAAATCATTAGATGAACTATTGTCTGATCTAGATGCTCTACCAAAAGACATCCAAACAGCTGTTAGAAATAATGGTGGCGGTCATGCTAACCATAGCCTGTTTTGGACATTGTTATCACCAAATGGTGGCGGTGAACCTTCAGGCGATATTGCAAAAGCTATTGATCAAAAATTTGGTAGCTTTGATGCATTTAAAGATGAATTTAAAACAGCAGCAACAGGTCGTTTCGGATCTGGTTGGGCATGGTTAATTGTTGATAATGGAGACATCGCAATTACTAGCACACCTAACCAAGACACACCAGTTATGGATGGTAAAACACCAATCCTAGGCTTAGATGTTTGGGAGCATGCTTATTACCTTAAATACCAAAACAAACGCCCAGATTACATCGAAGCGTTCTGGAATGTCGTTGACTGGAATAAAGTAAACGAACTTTACAATCAAGCTAAATAATTTCTATTAAAACCTGAGCCTAAAAATAGGGCTCAGGTTTTTTTCATAATAAATGAAATAAGTTGGAAATCATGTTATAATATCATGTACGTAAACAAGAAGAGGTGAAGACAGTTGGCTTCGAAAAAAAAGAAAAAAAGAACACAGTTGCCACTAAGACTAAACGTCTTATTTCTATCTATATTTGTACTCTTTTCATTATTAATTTTACAACTTGGTGTTGTTCAAATATTAAATGGGGAAGAAGCAAGACAGAGAGTAAATGAAACAGAAAATACACGTGCTTCTCTATCCGTTCCTAGAGGTCTAATGTATGACCGGTATGGGAATCTATTATTAGATAATGAACCTCAACGTGCTATTACATATACTCCACCTAAAAATGGAGATTCTGCATTAACACGTTTAGAAATCGCGGAGAATCTTGCTGATGTGATGACCATGACAAATGATTTTGATGAACTTGAAACAATGGTTCGTGAGCGAGATAAACAAGAGTATTGGTACTTATTAAATACTGAAGAAGCAAACAGTCGCTTAACAGATGAAGAAAGAGAACTTGATACTGGTGAGCAATATCAACGTATTTTGGATCATATTGATGAAGATGATTACAATGAATATGATTGGTCAGATGAGTATTTACTCAATGTAGTCGCGATCAAGAAAGAATTAGATCAAGCATATGAACTATCTCCGCATACGATTAAAAATGATGATGTTTCAGAAGAAGAATTCGCACTCATATCAGAGAATCTTCATGAGTTACCAGGGATCGATGCTATTATTGATTGGGATCGTATCACTCGGTATGACTCTACTTTCTCTAGTTTCATTGGTGGTATTACCTCATCTGATGAAGGGATACCTAGTGAAGATCGAGATCGCTATCTGTCACTCGGATACAGTCGAAATGATCGAGTAGGAACGAGTGGTTTAGAGCAGCAGTATGAGAGTGTTTTACGTGGTCAAAAGGAAATTATTGAATACACGACGGATAATAGTGGAAATATTGTTGGAACCGAAACCGTGAAAGAAGGCAAGAGTGGAAATGATTTAATTCTCTCATTAGATGTAGAATTCCAACAAGAATTAGACCGCATTGTTCAAGAAGAACTTGAAGATTTCATTAATCAAAACCCAAGTGAGAATCAATATATGGAAGATGCACTTGTCGCAGTCTTGGATCCTCAAACGGGGGATGTACTAGGTATGTCAGGCGCACATTATAATCGTGATGAAGATCAGTTTCAAGATCAAGCTTATCGTGTAATTTACGATTCACACATTCCTGGTTCTTCAATAAAAGGTGCAACCGTGCTAACTGGTTACGACACAGGCGTTATATCGCCAGGTACTGTTATAGAAGATCGACCGATTCGAATTGCCGGAACACCAGTCAAACGATCTCACACAACGATGGGACGTATCGATGATTTAACTGCAATTGAAGATTCATCAAACGTCTATATGTTTGAAATTGCGATGCGCCTTGCCGGTGCGAATTATACACCAAATGAGCCGCTTCGTAATTTTGATAATGATAGTTTTCAAGAAATGCGTAGATACTTTAATCAGTTTGGGTTAGGCGCAGAAACAGGTATTGATTTGCCATATGAATCTACTGGATTCGTCGGTACTAACATACAAGACCCGGGTCTACTTCTTGACTTTGCAATCGGACAATATGACAACTATACCACCCTCCAACTGGCACAGTATGTATCAACCATTGCAAATGATGGTTATCGCATTAGTCCAAGACTTGTTAAAGAAATTCGCCAGTCAAACGGTGATAAAGATTCATTAGGTTCTGTGATTGATAATTATAGTCCTGAAGTGAAAAATCGTATCGATATGGACGATCATTATATAGAGCGTGTCCAAGAAGGGTTTAGAAGAGTAGCAACAGACGGAACGGGTAGTGGTCACTGGGCCGATAGTCCTTATGATGTCGCGATTAAGACAGGTACGGCTCAAAACCATTTCTTTGATGATGGTGTGCAGCAAGAAACTAATAACTTAACACTTGTCGGTTATGCTCCATATGATGAACCGGAAGTTGCATTTGCCATTGTTGTACCTAGATCTGGAACAGGTAATGACCACAACGGTATTCACCATAATATAGGTAACCAGTTGATTGACACGTATTTCGAAATGAAAGAAGAGCGTAATGAAGATGGAATTGATGAATCGATTATTTCTGAAATGGCAGAAGATGCAGAATAACAACTCACTAAAACACCCCTTACTTTCATATTAAAAGTAAGGGGTGTTTTAAGATTAATTTTGACTCGCAATTGTATCCACAACTTCTTCCAAACTCATATCTCGACTTAATTCAAATTGACCGACTTGGATGTTAGTCCCATAGTCATGCTCCGAAAGAAAATCTGTAAATTCTTCTCGTGAATCAATGATACTTGCTACGATCAAATAATCTGCAACTTGTGAGACAGTCATACCTTCTTCGATTGTCAAAATAAATTGATCATTATCAGCTTCATTTTGCTCATCATTTTCTAAATCAGAATCGGCTTCACTCACGTTATTTTCATCATCACTTTCATCCTCATTTTCATCTTCATTATCTTCTGTATAACTTTCTGGCTCAACTTCATCTAAAGTTGGCTCATCTTGTGAAATAAAATAGCCTTCTGCTTCAAGCCTGTTAATCATCTCAAGATCGGTTAATTCTTCTTGTTCGACTTCATGTGTAATGTCTTCAAATTGGTAATGATAGACTAGTATAATCAGTGTTGCTGTTATAAGACCTAGCGCAAATGCTCGCAAATAATGTTTCATATGGACTCCTTTATGAATGTAGTCTAGAGTTGATTAACAACCATTTCAATGTCATATTCACTTAATTGTGTTTTCTTACTTATATCTTGAACGGAATAGCCTTGTTTATAGAGTAGTTCAACTTGTTTTTTATGATTAGATCGTGAAGATGAGGGACCTTTGAAATCCTTTAAGTCAACCTCGTTGGGCAATAATTCTTCTTCAAGAACTTTAATTTTTTTCTTCATTTGATAGTTATCTTGCAATGTTGATAACGAAAGTTGCTCAATTTGATCCTCTAATTTTTTGAATTTATCTTCAGCGAAAAAGGAAATAATAAAAATTAAAAGTGCAACAATAAGTATCGTAATTCCAGCTATGTACATGTATATTCCTCCAGTCTAGTCTCCTTATAGTTATAACATATTTTAAAGGTTAGGAAAATCATCAATTATAATATTGAATTAGAGACTTGAAAAACATTCATTAATTTGATAATATAATTAAGTCTGAAATGATCTAATAAATTTGACAGTTGAAAAGTTTGGAGGGATAAACATGCGTGTAAACATCACACTTGCGTGTACAGAAACAGGCGATCGTAATTACATTACGACAAAAAATAAACGTAACAACCCAGAGCGTATTGAAATGAAAAAATATTGCCCACGTTTAAAGAAACACACATTACATCGTGAAACAAAATAATGTATAAAAGACTCTTACCTGATTCGGTAAGAGTTTTTTTAAAATTATAATGAAGGTGATGTCATGAAAGAGCAGTTAAGAAAACACTATTTAAATGAATTAAAAACAATACCTGAAATAGATCGTGAGCGTATTAATCAAAAATTACAAGAACAACTTTTTCAGCATCCGAAGTGGACACAATCCAAATCGATAGGTATTACCATTTCAGCGTGTTATGAATGGGATACGATACCGATTATTGAAAAAGCATGGTCAGAAGGAAAATATATAGCCGTACCAAAGACAGTCCCTGAAACAAAATCAATGATATTTTATTATATCTCCAATTTTGATTATTTAAAAAAAGAAGCATTTGGATTGCTAGAGCCTGACCCGAACTATTTGGCTAAAGCAACTGATGGTGATCTTGATCTAATCATTGTACCTGGTATTGCATTTGACGATGACGGCTACCGTATTGGTCATGGTGGTGGTTACTACGATCGATATTTAGCTAAGCAAAATGTGAATACATTAAGTCTTTTGTCAAATCAACAACTTGTAAAGAAACTACCAATTGATGATTATGATATACCGGTAAAAGACTTAATCGTCGTTTATTGATGAATCTGTTGTATTAGCATTTCTGGTTCTTGATTAACATTCGTAAATAATACGAGTAATTCATCGAGTTGCTTAGAAATGAGGATTAAAGGCATGTAACTAGTAGTATGGTCAGTATCTTGACTAAAAGGAATGATATAGTGTTTGTATAACCCTTCAAACAATTGACCGATCACTTTCGTCTTCGTTTCTTCTGAAAATGTATTGAAATACTCGTGTTCTTGTTTAGTCAATTCAATTAAAGGTACAGCCCAATACTCATCTTGATTGATATTAAAGTGATGAATTAAGTTTTTCCATTCCCTATTCAAACGTTCAAGAGCGTCTTGTCTTACTAATGTTTGTATATGTTTTTCTGTTTGATTTTTTGGCTCCTTAAAACTTTGATATTTTTGATTAATTGAATAAACAAAAGCTTGATCGTGAGTCAATGTGTGAAAGCTATTAATACTTTTAGAATCTGTATGCCTCTCTCCGTAATGAAAAGATAGACTTTCATAAAGGGCATCTTGATGATGATCAAAAGCACTCATTTGACTGATGTCTCGTTCATTTTCTTTCCACTTAGACATGATACCTTTTAATCGACCATTTTTGTATAGTAGGCCAACATCTTGACGTAAATAGACTGGAATATTGCTACTAGATGTAACAGACCATTCAATAGAAGGAGTTTGAATATTATCTTTAAGCAAGATTGATGTAGAACTTTCAGTTATTTGATTTTTTTCATCGATTGGGTAATAAGTTAAACTAGTAGGAATTGAAGATTGATTTGAGTGCAACACAATCCACAAGGTAAACATTAAAAAAAGTAAGGAAAAGTATAATGAACACTTAAACATAGTCAACACTCCAAATTGTCATAAATTTTAATCGATTTTTCATCTAAAATTAATCTGATTTTATTTCATATTATGATTAAAAGTTTGCTATAATACTTAGAGAATCTAGAATTTGTATAACTATTAGAATTTATAATACATAGCGACCTAACATTAAAAACAATTACAAAGGAGACTTAATAATGAAAAAATATTTATTTGGTGTAGATATTGGTGGAACAACAATAAAATTAGGCATTATTTCAACAGAAGGTCATATTATTGATAAATGGGAGATTACGACAAAAAAAGGCGATCAGTCTGATCAAATTCCAAATGATATTTGGGAAGCACTCAGCTTGAAAATGAACGACCATCAGATTGATAAAAACCAGGTGCTAGGTATTGGAGCTGGTGCCCCTGGATTTGTTATGACGGAAACAGGGGTTATTGCGCAAGCGGTGAATTTAGGATGGATAGACTTTCCTTTAGGCGAATTGCTTAAAAATTTATCAGGTTTACCTGTATATATTGATAATGATGCAAACATCGCAGCTTTAGGAGAAAACTGGTTAGGGTCTGGAGATCTAGCTGAAAACTTAGTGGCAATTACTTTAGGTACGGGTGTCGGGGGTGGCATTATAGCAAATGGCCAAATTGTTAGCGGCACAAATGGCATGGCTGGTGAGATTGGTCATATGACGATGCAATACAATGGTGCGCCTTGTAACTGTGGACGAAATGGATGCCTTGAAACGATTGCTTCTGCAACAGGAATTGCTCGTATTACGAATGAGCGGATCGATAAGTACCCTAATTCAATTTTACGTGATATTCGATCTTTAAAAGGTAAAGTAACGGCTAAAGATGTCTTCGATGCCTATAAAGAAAGTGACGAATTAGCAACAGAAGTTGTGAACCATATCACCGATGTATTAGGGCTTGCGATTTCTAACATTGCAACGATCGTTAATCCATCTAAAATTGTCGTCGGTGGCGGTGTCTCTAAAGCAAAAGATGCACTGTTAGTTCCACTTGAAGCGGCTTATAAGCGCTATGCTTTGCCTCGAATCGTTGAAGGAAGTTCATTTACTATCGCAAGTTTAGGGAATGACGCGGGTATTATTGGTGGTGCTTACTTAGTTAAGCAACATCAATTGTAAATCAAATTATTTTCCCTTTGTAACTTAAAAAGGTATTATAGCGTCTAATCATTAGTGGGTTTGCCAAGTTAATAAAAAGGGTAAATACTTTAATGATGTGAATATAAATAGAGTCGTTCACATGTGTTTAATTTTAAGGGAGGACTATTCATGTTCCAAACAAATAACAAATTAAATTTATATGTGTTAGCTAGCTTGTTATTCGGTGCTAAAACGTATATAATTTATCGATTTTTCTTTAATATTGATATTGAGAATTTTATGCAAGAGATTATACTTTTTATTAATCCTTTTGCCACAGCATTTTTAATTTTAGGGGTTAGTGTGTGGTTTAAAGAAAAACATCAAATTCGATATATTAAATATGCCATGATCTTCGGCACGTTAATTCTATATTTCAACATTTTGTTCTATAGAAACTTTGGAGACTTTCTTACGTTTCCTGTCTTGTTCCAAGGTAGTAACGCAGCCGATTTAGGATCGAGTATATTAGCGTTAGTAGAACCTTTTGATTTAATTGTTCTAGCTGACTTAATTGCGATTTGGTGGATCACAAAACGTGATCAATTAGCTATTACCGTTTCATTTCCGAAAAAGAAAAAGTTACTTGTCTTAAGTGTGTCTTTTGTCTTTTTACTAGGGAATTATGTGTTGGCTGAAATTGAACGCCCTCAGTTGTTACAAAGAGGTTTTGACAGAGAATATCTCGTTAAAAATATTGGGTTATTTAATTTCCATGTGTACGATGTCATTCAACATTCTAGATCGCGCGCACAACGTGTGTTCGCTGATGGGAATGAATTATCTGATATTTTAAGTTATGTTGATGAACACACAACAGATAACGAAGAGACCGATATGTACGGGATTGCAGAAGATAAGAACGTTATATTTGTCACGCTCGAATCACTCCAATCATTTGTGATTAACAATGAGTTACATGGTGAAGAGATTACACCGTTTTTAAATGAGTTGATTGATGACAGTTATTACTTTGAAAACTTTTATCATCAAACTGAACAAGGAAAAACGGCTGATTCTGAGTTTATAATGGAGACCTCTTTATATCCACTACCGAGTGGTTCGGCTTACTTTACGCACAGTAGTAATGAATTCTTATCAACTCCCCAAATGTTAGCTGAAGAAGATTATACATCGGCAGTATTCCATGCTAACAATGCTAGTTTTTGGAATCGTAACAGTATGTACGATAATCTAGACGTTGATCATTTCTATGACATTGATGCTTACGAGGTTACAGATGACAATAGTGTCGGTTGGGGGATGAAAGATAAAGAATTCTTTGAACAATCTATGAAATATCTAACATCATTACCTGAACCGTATTATGCTAGGTTCATAACATTGACAAATCATCATCCGTTTGATTTAGATGAAGAAGATGCAACCATTGATAAATTTGATTCGAACTCACGTACATTGAATCAGTATTTCCAAACGGTTCGTTATATGGATGAAGCGATCGAAGAATTCTTTGACCACTTAAAAGCTGAAGGGATCTATGAAGACTCGTTAATTGTCATGATGGGTGACCATTATGGTATTAGTGATTTTCATGACCGTGCCATGGCACAATATTTAGAAAAAGATGAGATTACACCTTATGATCACATTCAATTGCAACGTGTACCATTCTATATTCATATGCCAGGTCATGAAGGTGAAGTCATTTCTGATATCTCAGGTCAAGTAGATGTGAAGCCAACATTAATGCACTTACTTGGCATTGACGATTCACATGATGTTTCGTTTGGTACCAATTTATTCGGGTCTGATCGTAAGGAATATATTGCACTTCGTGATGGAAGCTTCATCACTGACGACTACATTTACACAAGAGATACTTGTTATGATCGTGAAAGTGGTGAAGTTGAAGGAACAGAAAGCACAAGTTTAATTGGTGATGAAGTTGACTCAACAGAGACGCCTTGTGGACCAATGATTGAACAGGTTGAGCAAGAGATGTCTTATTCAGACAAATTAATTTATGGTGATTTATTTAGATTCCACGATTTTGAAACAGAATAAACACAATAGACCCCTTACACATACTGTAAGGGGTCTATTCCGATACATAGGAGGATTAAGATGAATGTAGAAAGAATGTCTTTAGGACAACTTGGAACAAACGGCTATATCATTTATCAAGAAAACAGTGCACTTATCATTGACCCAGGTGCTGATGAAGAGCGTATTAAGTATTTTGTTGAGCAACATCAACTCAATCCTAAAGCGATTCTATTGACACATGCACACTTTGATCATATTGGTGCAGTTGATGCAATTCGTGATAAGTATAATATCCCGGTTTATTTACATGAGGATGAATCTGATTGGCTAGAAGATCCTAAGTTGAATAGTTCAGTCCTATTTCCGTTAGGTGATATTACTGCCCGAAGAGCTGATTATGGTTTATCTGAAGGCATTATGGAGATTGATGGATTTAAATTTGAAGTGCGCCATACACCTGGACACTCACCAGGCGGTGTCATATTTGTTTTTGATGAAGAAGATTTCGTGATCGCCGGGGACAGTTTATTTAATGGTGGGATTGGACGAACAGATTTACCAGGTGGGGATTATCAAGTGTTACAATCGTCAATCAAAAATCAGTTGTACACCTTGCCAGATCATTTTCAAGTTCTACCAGGACATGGTGATGTGACAACGATCGAAAAAGAAAAGCGATCAAATCCATTTGTGAGAAGTGATGATTGATCATCTCAAAAAAATCGACTGCTTACTTTATTATTAAAGTAGAGCAGTTGATTTTTTATTTGTCATGACTGAAATTAAGGTTTTTGTATTGTATAATGTCTTGTTTTTCGGTGAGATGAAATGGATGCTCTTACCTGAAACGTTAGTGTATCTTCATCCTTATCTGTTACCCGAATTGTTGCGCTGCCATGTGGATAATCATATGTGACTGATTGATCTACAACAGTTACTTCTATGAATTGTTCCGTTGCTAATCGATGTATATTATCTAACTGCAAATTTATCATTTCCATTTGAGAAAGTGAATGTTCGTTATACGTAGTGCGAATAAGGGTGAATAAAAAGATAGACATAATCGATGTAATCAATAAGCTAAGGATAAGGATCGAACCTGATTCATTACGGTATCGTTTTATGAATGTTTTTTTCATAGTGTTCTCCTGATTGTGTCATGACCTTGATATGAATGAAATGCTCATTCTCAACTAATTCAAAAGACAAAACATCTCTCAATAATATCTCATGGCCTGATTGGTTAACTCGCCTCCTAATAACTGTCTGGTATTGTTCAATCGTAATCGTTTCATTTAAAGTGTTGTTCAGCTGCATTTGATCGTTAGATACACTATAGATCTCAGATTGTGATATTTCATCTGTTATAAAGTGAAAAAACTGATACACAGCGTGTTGATCGTATTCTCTTACAGGAACAACAAGCGTATAAAGACTAGGAAGTAAGAGAGTTATCAATGATAAAACAACAATAGAAATCAAGGCCTCAACAAGAGTAAACCCGTCTTGATTTTTATTTGTGAAGATAAAACGTGACGAAGTCTTGATCTCTTTTAACATTTTGCCACTCGCCTTTAATGAGTATTAGATCCTTATCCTCTTCAGTAGAAAGTTTAATTGATTGGTCGGGATCAAGTTGAATAGTCGTCGTTTCAATCGACTGTGCATCTTGTGTTTCAATGTAATTAAATACGGCATGATGATATTCAAGCCTTTCTCTTAACATAACCTTATTCATTCTCAATCTTTCTATAATTGGAAAACCAACAGTAAAAATGGCAGAAATCATAATCAAGCTTATTAGGCTTTCAATTAACAAGAATCCAGATTGGTCATGTTTTAACATAATATGACCGTCCTTTCCCAAACGGAAATATGATGGTGTACGTAGCACGCTTTGTCTTAATTTGCATTCGACCAGGTCCTCTGATCGTTCCGTGATTCGAAAAATAAATTGGATTGTTGAGTGACGTCATTGTAATGGTCCAATTTGATGGTGTATCTCTTGTTGTGATAGGTGGTTCAATTGGACTATGTCTAATTTGGTATTTATGGTCATTGGGATAGATTTGAATGATCGGTTGTTTATCCGTTAATATGGTTTCTTTTTGAATCGTTAATAAATCAAGTTCGAATTGGGTATACCATTGTTTAAATTGATAGTGATGATAGTAAGATAATGAGACTTGTGAACCAATCCATAAAGTTAATTGAATAATAAACAGCACAAGGAGTAGTTCGATCAGTGTAAAACCAGATTGCTGCTTAATCCACATCTTCGGTTGTAACCCGGTAATTCAATGTGTCTTCGTAAATAAGACGCTTTGTTTTATTAGCAACCAAATCTGTCGATAAATAATCGGCTGCGACTAATGCCTGAATAGACTCTGGGTATTGTCCATGATCGATAAAATAAGCTTGTGTTTGATTTTCGGCCATCTGCACCATGGTTTCCTCGCTCTTAGCGTGTATGTCTTTATTACGGTCTGCTAGATTAGGCACGAGCAAGATAAGCAAAATACTAATGACAGCAAGTACAATTAACATTTCGATAAGCGTAAAGCCTTTTTCATTTTTCATCATGTGATCAGCTCCTAAATCGTTTGAATAAGTTGTAACATGGGGATTAAAATGGATAAATAAATTAAAATAATTGAACATGCTATAATCGAAAATACAATAGGCTGGATACGTCGAATGAGTAATTGGCATCGTTCTTGAAGGTCACTTAAGGTAAAAGAGGCATACATTTCCAAATCTTTTTTTAAGTGTAAATGATCGCTTTGTCTTTCAAATAGAGAGATAAATTCTTTTTCAAAAAAATTAATACGTTGTAAAGCTTCGTTAGTTGTTTCACCACGCTCAAGATCATTTAATAAGCGAGTAGCATAGAAGTTTACTAGTGTTTTTTCTTGATGGTGCGAAATAAAAGTTAAGCTAGATTTTAATGAAAAATGTGCATCTAATAATGAACTTAGATGAATCGCAAAATGAAAACTTACATAAAGTGAAATCCATTTTTTGATAAATCGAAAATGCTGTAAGATGTTGTGAATTCTCTCCAGCTTGATTTGCTTATTTACTTGGATCATGATGGTGATAAGTATGGAACATAGGATTGAGAGGGTTAATAAAATATTAAAAAGGGATTGGGTTGTGACAATGGCTAAATGAAGAATAGTAGATGAATTATAATGTGTTGAATATAATTGTTCGAAGGCCGGATAAACAAACCAATTAATAAATAATAGTATAATGAGAAACATGGTAATTAGAATCAAGGGATAGCGAATTGTATTGAAAAATTGATGCTGTAGCTCTCTTCTTTTTTTAATATACTGAGTAGCTTCTTGTATAGCTTGATGAAGGTGACCATTCTTTAAAGAGAAATGGATGTATGTGATAATGTGTGGATTAAAACCAAGATTTTTTAAACAATGATCAAATGTTTGACCTTTATTTAACTCATCTTTAATGTAGTCACAAATTTCTCTATAAAATGATTGTGACTTAAGGAGGTGAAGAGCATCAAACATCACATATCCTTGTTCAAATAAGTGACTAAGTCGATCTAAAAACCTTAATTGATGATCAATTGTTAATGTAAGGGGAGGTTTGGGTTTCAAAAACGGTTTGATCAGAAAAACCATAAGCAAAAGCCTTTCTTCTTGAGTCATAAAATGATTTTCCTTGCAAAGGATTAAGGGTTTGATCATGGAGGTAAGCCTGAATATCGTTTTCATTTAACTGTTCCAAAATCGCTGCTCGTCTTGATGTGTGTTCATGTGGCTTAATTGAAATGAGTTCTAAGGCAACAACTCCCATCAGGTTTTGAATAATATCAACTTTTTCAATCCCCATTTCTTGTAGTCGGTGAAGGGTTCCAAAAGCATTTTTAGCATGTAATGTAGAAAACACAAGGTGCCCTGTATAGGCCGCATGAAAGACAAATTCAGCCGTCTTATGATCCCGTATTTCACCTACCATTAGTATGTCAGGGTCATGTCTGAGAGCTGCCTTTAATCCAGTATTGTAATTTAATCCAGATGATTCATTCACTTGTATTTGGAGAAAATTCGTCATCTCTTTTTCAACGGGATCTTCGAGAGTGATCGTTTGGTAAGCTTTTTCTTTTAAGAGATGGTCTAACAAAGAGTATAGTAAGGTCGTTTTTCCCGATCCAGTTGCTCCAGTGAATAAGATCACTCCAGAAGTTCGATTGACCATATTCTTCAATTGAGTAGCTTGGCTATTAAATAAGAGTAACTCATTGATGGAGAGAATCGATTGATGGGGAAGAATACGAATCGCTAAACTTTCATTTTGCTTAGTCGGCAATGTAGATAATCTTAAATTGAGGTTTGTGTGATCGAGCGGATATTGAAGAGCTCCGTCCTGTGGTTTTCTTTGTTCACCAATATCCATAGAACTTGTGAACTTAAGATAGTTAATAATAAATTGATAATGATTAAGGGTAAGGTCATAATGAAAAACACGTGAACCATTGATACGAAAAAAGATGCTAACTTTATCGTTCTCCGGGAAAAAGTGAATGTCTGTAACATTCATCGATAGAGCCGTTTTAAACAATCGATTTAAAAATTGTGATGCTGAATATATTATGCTCACCTCACTTTCTTGATAAAATGTACTATAGCCTAAGTGAAGGAATTGGGCAAATGGGCGAAATAATAATTTATCATACATGGAAAGAGAAGTTTTTACATGTAAAGAGCATTCAGTAAATAATGAGCCGAGTTGCCGGCTCGTTTTATAAAAGATAAAGACATGCTATAATATGAAAAAAGATTCGAGGTGAAGGAATTGGATAGTCTCTATTTAATTGGATTTATGGGAAGCGGGAAATCGACGATTGGAAAAGTTTTATCCAAACGACTCAATGTCCCTTTATATGACATGGATAATGAAATTGTATTAAAGGCAGAAAAAGAGATTAAGGATATTTTTGCTGAAGAAGGGGAGTCTGTTTTTCGTGATTACGAAACGACGATACTAAAACAAATGCCGACAAAGGATGCGATTATTTCAACGGGCGGTGGCGTTATTGAGCGAGAAGACAATAGGGAGTGGCTTAAAAACAAGCAGTCGATTTATTTAAGAGTGTCATTTGACACCGTTAAAAAACGATTAAAAAAGGATGCATCACGTCCATTATGGAATGATTCATCCAAAGATAAAAAAGAACTTCTAAATCAGCGCGATCCTAAATATACACTAAGTGCAACTTACACAATTGATGTGGATTCATTATCTGTTGAAGAAGTTGTTGATGAAATCGTTAAAACCTTAAATCTACATGAGTTGTGATCAAGAACAGTGAAAAATACCACAATTTACGATTTTATATATAATAGAAGGTTGATAATTGGCTTTAATATTTTCAAGTTCTGTTTCATCATTTTTATCCATTGAATCAAAATAGGCGAGATGTTTTTGCTGATTTTCATAAGCGTACCTAGCCCAAATATGTTTTTTGTAGCTTAATTGTTCTGTCAGACATTTCATAATACGCTGGTAACCATTTTCAATACGAATTAAAGGTGTCAATACATAGCAATAATCACTAATTTGATTCGACCACTCATCATTCGAAAAATGATTAAATGCATGATCAATAATGGTGCCTTTTATCAAATTGATCGCTAAACTGTGCATATTTTCTTCATGATAGTCCCCTTTATAAGTGATCTTGACTGTGATAATTAACCACGGGTAAAGAGCTGTTTGTTTATCAGTTTGAATGATCTGGTATAGATTAGTGAATCGACCCTTTTCAATCGCATCGGCATAAATTTTCATAAATAGATCTGAACCCAGTTGAATTAAAGAATTGTTGTTAGTACGGTTAAGGGGAGAAAAAGATAAATCGAGTTGTAGAGGTATGCCTTCTTGTTTCATCATATCTTGATAGTGCCAATAAAAAGGTCGATTCATTAATAGTTGATCCATTTCCTTTGTTAAATGAACGGTTGTTTTTTCTCCTTCTGTATGAATCGAACAATGATTAAGATTAAAATAGTCATAGATGAGTTGCTTTAAACTCGGATGGTTCATCATAGATTCAGTACCCTCACTTTATTTAATGGATTTGTGGGAGGATTTCATCTAGATCTCCGACAACCCATTTACAGATGGCTAACTTTTTATATAATTGATCCATTATGGTGTCTTCAATCGTGTGTTTAATGGAGAAGTTGTAGATATGCACGTCTTGTTGTTGGCCGAGCCTGTGAATACGCCCAATCCTTTGCTCGACGCGCATTGGATTCCAAGGTAAATCATAATTAATAAGGTGGTGGCAAAACTGAAGGTTAATACCCTCACCAGCTGCTTCAGTTGCAATCATAACTTGAATTTTATCTTTAAATAATTGTTGAACCCACTCTCGTTTTCCTTTCTTAAAATGACCACTATACAGAACGGAAGAAATACCGTGTTGATGTAATAACCACTGAAGGTAAGCTTGTGTACCTCTGAATTCCGTGAAAACAACACACTTGTGATTAATATTTTTTACTAATTCAATTAATTTAAGTGCTTTTGGATGCTCGTTCAGTGTATTTAATCTGTTGAGTATTAACTGATGATCAGGTAATTGGTTTTTCTTAATGCTTAAATAGAGTGCTTGATGAGACGAGCACCACTCTCTTAAATACAAATGATAAAAGGAAACTGAATGCGTCCTTAAATAACGAAGAAGGTCTTGATAAAAGGTTGATTCGTCTTCATTTAATTCAATTGGGATCAAGTAACTGAAGCGTTGATTCCACTGAATCGAGGTTTCTTTTCTCATAAAGCGGGTCATGACTTGATCAAGTTTTGGTCTTAACTCAATGTGATTAGCATCATTGGCTAAATGGTCAACATCTTTTTTCGTGATCAAACCTGGCTTAATGAGTTGGCTTAAATGATAAAGGTCATGAGATGAGTTGTGTACGGGTGTCGCTGTTAGAAGCAAACAGTATTTTTTGTTGATTTGTTTAACAAATTGATAATTTTTTGTTCGATTATTTTTTAATTTATGTGCTTCATCTATAATAACCAAATCATATGGAAGAGATAAAATAATGTCTTGATGTTGTGAACGTTTGGCTAAGTCGATTGATGATATCATGATTTTCGACTGTTTCCAGTTAGGGTTCTTTTTCGCAATCGTTGTGCGGATATGAAATTTGTTGTAAAGTTCTTCCGCCCACTGATGATTTAAAGAAGCGGGGCATAAGATTAGAACTTTCTTAACAAGACCTCGAATTAAGTATTCTTTCAAAATTAATCCAGCTTCAATCGTTTTACCTAAACCAACTTCATCTGCTAGTAGAGCGCGACCATTCATGTCTTGAACCACTTTTTTTACAGTTGTAAGTTGGTGGGGAAGGATTGTTAAGTGAGACAATAATGAGGGAGCAATTAATGAATCAATCGAAGGACAAAGCGAGAATTCTGCCATTTTATGAGCAAGAGCAAATTGTTCCCAAGTTGCAAGATTAGTGGATTGTGTTAAAGCATGAGTGAAATCATCAAATGTATGATCGTCTGTCATCATTTTGATATGCATGTAGTCATGACCACCTTCCGTTGATAGTCATAGTCTGCCCGATTAACGAGAAATTTATAAATAAATAGAGGAGATATGCTTATTAAATAATATTGGACAATAAAAAAAGCAACTTCAAGGAGTCGCTTTTTTTATTTTAAAAGTTTGCTCTAAATTAATATGAGCTTTTCTTTGTTTTTTTGATTTTGCCTGTCCATTTCTTGAAACCATCTTTTAATTGATAGAGCTCTTCGTGTCCTTGCTTATGAAGTGTCCAAGCAGCTCTAGCTGCACGTGAGCCCGTTTGGCAATATAGATATATAGGCATGTCTTTTCTCAATTCTTGTTTCCGTTGTTTTAGCTGCGTCACTGGAATATTCCTAGCGCCCCATATGTGACCTGCATCATATTCTTTCTGTTCACGCACGTCAATTAGCTGTGCCTTCCGGTATCCATCACGAAATTCTGATTCAGTTAATGTGGTTAGGATTTTTCTCGTCTTTATATAACGATAAACTGTATACCCTAGATATCCAGCTAACAATATGAGTAAAATAATCCAATCCCATGTAAGTCCTAAAATAAGTTGCATAGTATTTTCCCCTTTTTTTCAGTCTGCTACTATTATACGACGTTTAGTTTGTTTTTTCAAAATAAAAATAAGCGGATACATCCAATCAACTCTACTTGTCTGTTTAATCAATCTATTGTATTCTTTAGATAGTACAAAATTATGATAAATACATGTGTGTACGTGTTAAATTGGGGGATAAATATGCCAACACCTAGTATGGAAGATTATATAGAACAGATTTACTTATTAATTGAATCAAAAGGATACGCGCGTGTATCTGATATAGCTGATGCTTTAGAAGTCCATCCGTCCTCCGTCACGAAGATGGTTCAAAAACTTGATAAAGATGGTTATCTAAACTACGAGAAATACCGTGGTTTAATACTAACACCACAAGGAAAGAAGATTGGAAAACGATTAGTGTATAGACATGATCTACTTGAAGAGTTTCTTGAGCTAATTGGCGTGAATGCTGAGAATATTTATGAGGATGTAGAAGGGATTGAACATCATTTAAGCTGGAATTCAATTGATCGTATTGGTGATCTTGTCCAGTACTTTGATCTAAATCCGAACCGAAAGAAAGAACTTAAGTTTTTAATTAAAGCTGCAGATGAAGAAGGCGAATAACGGATTAAAATCACCTAAATTAAGGTGATTTTTTTATTTCGAATAGATGTGATAAAAGTATGTTTTAAATTCACCTTTCATATAGTGTTTAAAAAGAATGAAGAAGGTGAAGTATGCAAATTGATGTGGTGTTTTCAGGCGGTGGTGCACGCGGTTTTGCCTATATAGGTGTCTTGCAGGCGATTGAATCAAAAAATTTCACCATAAAAAGTTCAATAGGTAGTTCGGTGGGGGCTATTATGGCAGGGTTAATCGCGTGTGATTATACTTCAACGGAATTATATGATTTATTTATTCGATTAGATATCACGAGGTTACTTAAAGATAAAGAACCTCCTTCATTTTTAGCTTGGTTTAAATGGCTTAAATTATATTATTGTCTAGGTCTTTATAATACAGATCCATTAGAAAACATCTTGACGGAATTATGTGCAAAAAAAGGCTATCATACCTTTGGTCAGCTTGAAAAAGGCAAGCTGTGCGTTACAGCTGTTGATTTAACATTAGGCAAGCTGATTGTTATTCCAGATGACTTAGAGACCTATTACGGTATTAACCCCGATCTTTTTTCAATAGCCAAAGCATTAACGATGAGTGCGAGTTTACCTTATTTTTTTAAACCGTATCGATTAAAGACTGCCAAAGGCAAAACGCACTTAATCGTGGACGGGGGGTTAGTTAGTAATTTGCCGATGTGGTTAAAGGAAGAACAATCCAACCGGTTAAAACGTCCTTTAGTAGGATTTCAACTACAATCAAAAGAAAACTACTTCCATCAACCGAAGCTAGATAATGGGATAAATTATACGAAAGTATTACTCAAAACAATGCAAGACGCACAGGATGTACGCTATTTATTAGCTAACCAAACGCGTCATGTGGTTTACTTAAATACAGATTTCATTAAAACGATCCATTTTCAAATCTCAAAAAAAGAACGCCTTCAGTTGATCGAACTGGGGCGTAAACGGACTGAAAGCTATTTGAACAAACTATAAACTAAAGAGAGGCACGATCATCTTTACTCTTTTTCTTACCATCAATCACCCGTAAATGCGGTGGTGGGGTTGAACGCTTTTTATTCATTTTAGGCACTTGCTTAGCTGTAGGTGCTTTTTTCTTTTCTTTACTTCGTTTTTTAGAGGCCTTAGCTGCCTTTTTATATTTTTTCAGATCATCTTGGTGAGGATTATTACGGTTCATAATAAAACGAAAACCGACATAAATAAGGGCGATTAATCCAATTATGGACAAGATGTTTTGAATAAATGATGTAAAATCAGTAAAAACACTTTGAACAATACCAAGTACGGCAAAAATGACAACAAGGAAAACGAGTCCTCTTATGAATTGTCTATTTCTCATACAATCCCTCATTTCTATACATGTGTTAGTACATTATTCCCAATTTCAACCTTACTTAATCAATTATTGAGACGTATATTCTTATTCTATCATGGAAAAAGTATGTACAGAGGTGATAAATATGTCAAATTTAAAATTAAAAAAAGAATCAGTTCGTGTATTGAAGTTAAGAATGATGATCACCGGTTTTGTAGCGGGTGTTTTTTTATATGTGACGATGTCCATTTCAAACTTTTTTTACTTTGTGGATGCCTCATTGTCATCAATATTTTTTGAATGGTTTCCTAAAGGGTATCAATTTAATAATTGGACGAGAGAAAGCTTAACATTTATTTCTATTTGTATCGTGTCGATTCTGATTACATACGTGTATTACTTGTTGTTTAAAAAAATCTATAATGTGTGGTTTGGTATGATTTTTGGAGTTTTCATGTGGCTTATTATATATGTATGGCTCTTAGCAGGCGACTTATCGTTAAATGACGTCACAACAAGTGGTTGTATTTTTATTTTGTACGGTATCTTTATTAGTTGCACCATTGGATATGACTTCTTAGATGCAGATCTTACGTAAATGAGTAGAAACATCGTCAAAGGCCTCGAATTTATGATACACTTAAAGACGGATTATAAAACGATTTATTTAAGTGAAGGGTGGTCATTAGATGAATAACCAAATAACTCAATTACGTGAAGCGTTAGTTAAAAATGAATTAGATGCATTAATTGTAACGAATGCATACAATCGTCGTTATTTGAGCCGGTTTACTGGAACAGCTGGTTTATTATTAATCACACAAACGGAACAACTATTTATCACAGATTTTCGTTACACAGAACAAGCCCAAAAACAAGCGGTTGGTTTTGACATTATCGAACATAAAGAGTCCATCATTAAGGAATTAGCAAATCAAATTGAACAAAGAGACTTGAAGCGTGTTGGTTTTGAACAACATGATTTAACGTACTTAACGTATACGTTGTATAAAAAAACAATCGAAGCTGAACTTGTGCCAACTTCTAATATTGTAGAAGAAATCCGTATGATCAAAACGGATCAAGAACTTTCTATTTTAGAAGAAGCAGCTGACATATCAGATAAAGCATATGATCATATTTTAAACGTGGTTGAACCAGGTATGCGTGAGATTGATGTGGCAATTGAGCTAGAATTTTTCATGCGTAAAAATGGGGCAACATCATCAAGTTTTGACATGATTGTCGCAAGTGGTGAACGCTCAGCCTTACCACACGGGGTAGCGAGTGAGAAAACGATTCAAAAAGGTGAACTTGTGACCTTAGATTTCGGTGCCTTATACAATGGCTATTGTTCAGATATGACGCGGACATTTGCTGTTGGTGACATATCGGATCAGTTGCGTGATATTTATGATACGGTCTTAGAAGCACACCTAAGAGGTTTAGAAGGTACAAAAGCAGGAATGACTGGAAAAGAAGCTGATGCTCTAACAAGAGACTATATTAACGAAAAAGGTTACGGAGAATACTTTGGCCATGGAACAGGTCACGGATTAGGTATCGAAGTGCATGAAGGACCGCGATTATCACCAACGTCTAAAACGACACTTAAAGAAAACATGGTTGTCACAGTTGAACCGGGGATCTACATTCCAAATGTTGGCGGTTGTCGTATTGAAGATGACATTGTCATCACTAAAGAAGGAAATAGAAGCTTGAATCAAGCGCCCAAAGACCTTATTATATTATAGGGACTGCAACAATTTAAAGAGGAGGAATTATAAATGATTTCAGTAAATGATTTTAAAACAGGTTTAACGATTGAAGTTGACAATAACATTTGGCAAGTGATTGAATTCCAACACGTAAAACCTGGTAAAGGGGCAGCATTTGTTCGCTCAAAACTTAGAAATTTAAGAAACGGGAATATACAAGATAAAACATTCCGTGCGGGTGAAAAAGTAAATAAGGCTCACATTGAAAACCGTAAAATGCAGTATCTATACGCAGCAGGTGAAATGCATACATTTATGGATATGGAAACATATGATCAAGTGGAAATTCCAGCCAAACAAATCGAAAATGAATTAAATTATTTATTAGAAAACATGGAAGTGAATATTATTTCATATGAAGGCGAAACATTAGGTGTTACGCTTCCTAATAATGTTGAATTAGAAGTTGTAGAAACAGAGCCTGGTATTAAAGGCGATACAGCAAGTGGTGGCTCAAAACCAGCCAAAATGGAAACGGGCTTAACGGTTCAAGTACCATTTTTTGTTAATCAAGGCGACCGTTTAATTGTTAGTACACAAGACGGCAAATACGTATCAAGAGCGTAAAGGCGTGTCTATATAAAAAAAGCTTCGTTCAATCTTCTTAACGATTGAACGAAGCTTTTTTATCTATTCATTTGAAGTTTCATGTTGATTTAACTGATTTTACTAATCATTCGAACGATTAATTGTAACAAGACCCAAACAACATCAGTAAATATGATCGCGGTTTCCATTGTGAAAGGGTTAAACCATGAAGCGTCTGGATATGTAATAAACTCTATTCCTAATAGCACTGATATCGTTATCATAACAGCGTTTGCTCCAACCATATACAAAAGTTTAATATTTAATGATCATACACTAACAATTACTAGTAGGACTACTAATAATAAATTGATTAACTCGAACGGAACAGTTAACCATCCAGCGTTTTGATTTGTTTCGAAGAAATGGGATAAAAAGGGTGCAGGAATCAAAGTGAGTGTTAACCAAAAGTATTTAATGAAGAGCGCCTGCTCTATTAAGTCATAATAATTTTTATAGACACAGTGTATGAAATCATAATAAGGGCATATATACCCTTTCTTGCCCATTATTTATGAATTATGAATGTCTAAAATCGCTTTTATATCGGGTACAGCTTCAAATGTATAGTCAGGCTTTTTTGAAAAATGATCAGTTTGAACATTTTCTAACCACGAAACACCAACCGTTTTAACACCCGCTCTTATGCCAGCTTCAATATCGGCATCACTATCACCAATAAATAATGCGTGATGAGGATCTACCTCTAAAATAGATAATGCCTTTTGTAAACCTTCTGGATCCGGCTTGGGTGTGTTAACGTCATCTCCTGTTATAACGACGTCAAAAAGATTATTCATTTGAAGCGCCTCTAATGAGATATCCAAACTTCTTTTTGCTTTTCCGGTCACAATCCCTATCTTAATTTGTTTTTCTTTCAGTTCTTTAATAAGGGCAATAAGTTCAGGCTTGGGTTTAACGAACGCATCATGATGGTTTTTGTAGATGTCATAATACCACTCGATGGCGTGGTCTGTTTGTTCGCTTTCTAGATTTTCTTTAATGATGTCTGTTTCAGAAGGCCCAAACATTGCGAGTATACCATCATTTGAATAGTCCTTATGATCAAATTCACGAAAAACAGATTGAAATGCGAAAAAACAAAGCGGTAATGTGTCTGCTAGTGTCCCATCAAAGTCAAAAATAGTAGCTTTCATAAAATCACAACCTTTTTTCAATTTTTTAATAACGCTTCACACAATCCATTAACTTAAACAATTATATATTCATGTTACCATGTGAGATTTACGTTCGTCGATTAAATCTGTTCTCCATTAAGCATATTTATCTGTCAGAATCATACGTTTTAATTAGACGTCGTAACAAATAAGAGGTGATCTATGAACAACCAAACGATTGTTGACTTATTTCCAGATACGTACCAGCCGGTAGTTGAGATGATGTTCAAGCGCTATCCAAATCAAATTGAAGAGATACGAATCCGTTTGAATCAGCCCATTGAATTTGTTTTAAACAATCAAGATTATGTCACGCATGGTTCTTCTATTCAACCTGCTCACTGTCAATATATTTTCACGCGAATTTCTGGTTATTCAACGTATCGTTTAGCAGAAGAGCTAAAACAAGGTTATATAACAGTTAAGGGAGGGCATCGCATCGGAATCGTTGGACAAGTTGTGATTAACAATTCGCAAATCGAACACCTTCAGAATATTTCATCATTCAACATCCGAATCGCGAAAGAATCCATTGGCATATCAGAATCAATCATTCATCATTTAAGAGATAATAATCGCTATTTTAATACGTTACTCATCGGACCTCCTCAATCTGGCAAGACGACTTTATTAAGAGATATTGCGCGGTATATTGGCTCTGGGTCAAACAAGCACCCTGCACAAAAAGTCCTCATCATTGATGAAAGAAGTGAAATCGCGGGATGCGTTGATGGAGCACCTCAGTTTAACTTAGGAAGGCGAACAGATGTGTTAGATCACTGTCCGAAATATGAAGGGATGATGTTAGCCATCCGGTCGATGTCACCTGATGTTTTAATTGTAGATGAAATCGGATCAGCTTTGGATTTAGAAGCAATTCAAGACTGTTTGAAAGCAGGGGTCACGGTGTTTTGTTCAGCTCATAGTGACGATTTGGAACAATTGAAAAAGCGTAAAAATTTCCAATCCATAATAGATTCTAATTTGTTCAGCCGATATGTTGTCATAAACACGAATCGTCGAGATCAATTTAACGTGTTCGATCAATCAGGAATGAAGTTCTCAGCTGAACGGAGGGTTGATAGTGAATGGCATAGGCGCGCTTTTAATCGTTAGTGCATCGACCTTAATTGGCTATTATTTATCGGTACAGTTTACACAACGAATTAAACAAATCACAACTTTAAAAGCTGCCATTCAACTGCTGGAAGCAGAAATGGTTTATAGCCAGCGTGATCTACAATCTATTTTTTGTGATTTGTCAAAAAGAATCGAAGGAGCCATTGGATTATTTTTTGAAAAGATCGCCGCAAAGATGAATGAAATAAATGATTTACCCACGTTGTGGTCAGAAGAATCAGAACGCATAAAATATTACTCAGCCTTAAAGCAGAATGAAGTTGATATTTTAAAACAATTCGGTCAAACACTCGGTCACTATAATATTGAACAGCAAAAAAAACAGATTCAGTTGACACTCATCCATATAGATCGTGCCTTAACTCAAATTGATCAAAATCGAACAGATAAGAGCCGTCTCTATCAAGTCATTGGATTTTTAACGGGGGTGTTTATTGTACTTGTATTAATATAGGGAGGCGTTAAATCGTGTATAATGATGCATCCATCATCTTTCAAATAGCTGGAATCGGGATCATAGTTGCTATGATTCATACGATATTAAAACAGATGGGAAAAGAAGAGTATGCTCAATTCATTACACTTGTCGGATTTATTATTGTTTTGATGATGGTCGTTGACCGAATCGCCGAACTGTTTCAACATATAAGATCTGTTTTTTTACTTCAAGGCTAATCGAATGATCGTCGTTCAAATCGTGATGATGGCAATCGTCGGTAGTATACTCATTCTGCTTATTAAACCCTATCAACCGACTATCGCATTTGTTTTGATCTTACTAACCTCTTCGCTTTTGTTTTATTACATGTTAATACCAATACAAGAAATGATTCAATTGCTCCGATCACTAACTGCGCGTTTTGATTTTGATTTTATTTATCTAGATACGATTTTTCAAATGGTTGGCATTGCTTATGTGAGTGAGCTAGGTGCACATCTAACAAGAGACATAGGGTTAGAATCCATTGCATATAAGATCGAACTCGTCGGTAAATTATTCATACTTTTTATTTCAATCCCTATTTTAATGACTGTGATCGAAACGATACTCTATTTTATACCTAATTTTTAAAACACTGTTTGGAGGAATTATGGACAAACGTCTTTTAGTGATGTTGCTAATGTTGATCATAACGTTTTTCATAATGAACATACCCACAATAAATGCGGCGAGTGATGAAAATGTTGTTGAATTAACAACTGAAGAAATGATCGATCAATTAAATCTAGATATCTTTGATGATCATTGGGAAAAGATCCAACAGGATTATCAAGATTACGCACCTGATTTATCACATATGAGTGTACGAGATATGATCTCAAATAGCGATTTAACATCACCAAAAGCGATCATTCAAACGCTAATAAATATCATTTTTTTTGAATTAAAGCTAAGTGCTAGACTTTTAGGGCAATTAATCGTGCTCAGCATATTGTCCGCATTTATTAAAGCGATTCAGGATGCTTTTCAATCGAAATCTTTAACAGCGGTTGTCCATTACAGCTTGATGCTTTTACTTATGGGGCAAGCGATTCACAGCTTTATGGTCGTCAGTGATTTGATTGTTTATACAATTGATCACATGCACCATTTTATGGTGTCATTATTACCCTTAGTATTAATGTTAATGTCCTTATTTGGTAACATCCTGTCCGTTGCCTTTTTTCACCCAATCATCATATTCTTTCTGCATTTAACAGTCACATTAATTCATCATGTCTTTATTCCACTTCTTTTGATGGCACTGATCTTGTATTTAGTTAGTCAAATGAATGATCAATTTCGTTTAACAAAGTTAGCTGATCTAATCAAAAAAACGTGTATGAGTTTACTTGTTGTCTGTTTATCAATATTTTTAACGATTCTTTCAGCACAAGGTGCATCAGTAGCTATTCAAGACGGTCTAGTTGTGAAAACGACGCGATTTATGACCAGTCATTTCGTTCCTGTTGTTGGAAGAATGTTTGCTGAGGCGACGGAAACGGTGTTATCTGTGGGCCATATTGTCAAAAACGGATTGGGCCTCTTTGGCTTATTAAGCCTTTTATTAATTGTCGGTATTCCAATTGTAAAAGTAGCGATGATTGGATTTATCTATAAACTAGCAGCAGCCATTCTCCAACCAATTGGAGAAGAAAGAATGAATGATAGTTTAACCCTAATTTCAGAAAATATTTTTTTCATGCTTGCCTTTTTGTTAGTGGCGACCTTTATGTTTGTTGTTAGCTTAGTTGTTTTGCTTATGGCAAGTAATATATCGTTGATGGTTCGATAAGAGGTGATCGATTGAGGGGATTAATCGATTGGATGAGCGAAATGATCATACTATTAATCATGATCAGTATGATTCAGATGATGTTGCCAAATCGACATATAAAAAAATATATTCATTTAAGTCTATCGCTTCTTTTTCTAATCTATTTTTTACAACCACTCGACCGATTGACTGATTTAACCGTCCAGCATGAAGCTGAACAAATAGTTGAAGATTTGTTAAATGAAGATGGGCTTCGTGATATGTCAATTCAATCAAATAGTCAAAAAAATGAGATAGAAGCTTACATCGATGCATATATATTAAATGACCTGACGAACAAGCTTAAATCAGATTTAAATGATGAGTTAGCAAATATGTTTGGTTATAAAATCGATCAAGTAAAATGGGATCAAATCGACATAGACAACGAACTACATGACCGACTACATGTTTATTTACAAGAATCATCGCGACAGGTGGTGATTGAACCTGTTAGCCTAGAGGATCAAAGGACAAGATATAAACAAGAACCAGACTTAAATGAAAAAGTTCATCAGTGGTTGAAAAATAGGCTTGAGTTAGGGCGTGATCAATTAATTGTTTATCTAGAGGGAGGGAAACAGTGATTGCCATCATAAAATCAATCGTTAAGTCTTTAACACATCAAGAAGGGACAGATTCAAAAAAGGTGACAATGAGTCGATTACTCATACTTGGCGCAATAGGTATATTACTCATATTAGGAAGTCACTTTTTTTCAAATGATCAGTCTGAAGATATGTATCCCCCTTCGGTATCACCAAATGATGAGGTCAAAGAAGATTCTGTTGATCAAATCCGTTCAGATGATACGATTCATATGTTAGAAAATCAGTACAACAAACAATTGGAAAGTATGATTGATTCGATAGAAGGGGTATCCAACACGAAGGTGATGGTCAATTTGGATTCAACAGGTGAAGAAGTTTATGAAAAAAATCTTATCACGGGTACACAGTCAACTGTTGAAAATGATCAAGAGGGAGGTACACGTAATATAGAAGACCATACTGAAGAAAATCAAGTGGTCATCATTAGGCAAGGCGAGAAAGAAACCCCATTAATTTCAAAAAGTAAAAAACCAACAGTGCGAGGGGTGCTGGTCGTTTCAAATGGGGTTGAAACAATAGAGAAACGTCAACTTATATTAGATGCCGTGTCTAAAGTATTGGATGTTGGTCCACACCGTATTTCAATTATGCCTAAAGACAAAGGAGAGCACTAAAATGTTAAAAAAACAAACCGTTTGGCTATTAACGTTATTAAGTTTAATGATTGTATTGAGTGTGTTTTATATTAATTCACCAACTGAAGATGATTTTACAATGATTTTTCAATCGGAAGAGGATTCCATTCCATTTAATGATGACAAAGTCATTATGGATGATGAATCACCCATTTTTGAAACGTCAGCCATTAGTGATGTCGTTGACGAAACAAACGTTGAAATGGAAGATGTAGAGATAGAAGATGACCTTTTTACATTTATACGATTAGAATTAAATCAGTCTAGATCACAGCTGATGGAACAGCTAGAAACCGTGATGGCTTCAGCTGAAACAACGACGAAAGAAAAAAATGATGCATACGAACAAATGCGAGAAATCGACCAATTATCAACAAAAGAATTGATTGCAGAAGAAACGTTAAAGGATCTTTATGATTATGAAGATGTTTTAGTTAGAACAATGGATGATGTGGTGGTTGTCACAGTGCGTGCAGATGAACTGCAAGACCAAGAAGCCAATCAAATCATGCGACATATTTATGATGAATTTGGAGAGAAATCAGTCGAAGTTAAATTTCAATAAGAGGTAATCAATCACTCACATCGAGTGGTTATTTTTTTGTGTGAAGAGTCAAATGATTTAAAACATAAATCAATAAATTTGTCTCTATTTTCATTGCTTTAGACAACGTTTAACGTTGTTGTTGCTTACTGAATAGTGTGATATTCTTTAGAAGTATTAGGAAATTAATTTAATGCATGGCGTACAGTAACGGACTAAATGATAAGTGAATATTGACAGGAGGTTTATGAAATGCCCGTACATAACAAACTTGTGAGAGATAATATTCCAGCTATTATTGAAAAAGCCAATAAAAAAATGACTACAAAAACATTAGATGAAAAAGAATATGCTTTAGAACTTGAAGCTAAACTAATAGAAGAATTTAATGAGTATCTTTCAGCGGAATTACCTGATAATAAGCTAGAGGAGTTAGCTGATATGATGGAAATACTAAAAGCTTTTGCTGAACTCAATGATAGTTCATGGGATCAAGTTGAAAAAATACGTCAAGAGAAAGCTAAAACACGAGGCGGATTTAGTGATCGCATATACTTAGTCGAGGTTTATGATGACGAAAACAAAGCTGATTAAAGAGAATGTCGTTAATGACATTAAATCGGGGATAGAATGTAGTTCATCAACAGCAATACTCGTATCGTTTATGATGAAATCAGGACTAGAACTCATCATGTCATCACTACAGGAAGCTTTAGACAGTGGTGCACAAATTAAAATTTTAACGGGGGATTATTTATACATTTCACAACCAGAGGCACTTGATCGATTGCTTGATTTAAAAGGGGATATAGAAATTAGATTATGGTTAAGTCGTGGTCAATCATTTCACCCTAAAGCATACTTATTTGAATCTAACTCTGCCAATCAACTTATAATTGGTTCTTCAAACCTTTCAAAGTCTGCTTTAACGACAGGTGTAGAGTGGAATATTAGTGTTCATCAGTCGAATGATTCTTACATATTTGAGCAAGCAGAGGACAGCTTTTTAAAGCTGTTCTATCATGATCAAACTGTTCCTATAAACCCAGAAACGATCAATCAATATCGAATTGAATACAATAATTATCATGAGAAATTTCCCGGATTCATAGATAATTGGCACCATAGAGAAGCTGAAGCATTAATGTTTACAGATGTAGAGCCAGAATATGTTAAAGAGCATTCAATTGGATATGATTCAGGTGGAGATCTGGAGCCGCGGCCACACCAAACATTAGCTCTGAATGCATTAGAGGACACGATGAATGAACAATATGATAAAGCTCTCGTTGTGATGGCTACAGGTTTAGGTAAAACATTTTTAGCGGCATTTTTCGCCAAACAGTTTAAGCGAGTTTTGTTTGTCGCGCATCGTGAAGAGATTTTACTTCAAGCGAAAAAGAGTTTCGAACAAGTATTAACTCATGAATCGACGGGTCTGTATAATCAAGAAGTAAAAGATAGTGAAGCAAATCATATTTTTGCGTCTGTCTTTACATTGAGTCGGAATAAGCATCTTCATAAGTTCAATCAAGACGATTTCGATTTAATTATTGTCGATGAATTTCATCATGCAGCTGCAAGATCTTATCAAGGGATTTTAGATTATTTTAACCCGTCATTTCTTCTAGGACTAACGGCTACACCGGATCGTTTAGATGGAAAAGACGTTTATGCATTATGTGATGGCAACGTGGCTTTTCAGATGCATTTTATAGAAGCTATACAACATGGCTATTTGACTCCATTCAAATATTACGGTGTATATGATGATACTGACTATTCATCCATTACATGGCTTGGAAGAAAGTACGATCCAAAAGAGTTGGAAAAAGAGCAATTGAAAGAGACGCTTGTTGAAAAAATATATCATGCGTGGTTAAAACATAAACAAACAAGAACGATTGTTTTTTGTTCCTCTATCAGACAAGCAGAATACTTGGGGAACTATTTTAAATCCCAAGGTGTTAACGCTATAAGTTTACATTCAAAAACGACTAGCTTTTCACGTGAAGATGCTATTGAATCGATAAAAACCCTCGAATTAGAGGTCATATTTACTGTAGATTTATTTAATGAGGGCGTTGATATTCCCGAAGTAGATACATTGTTATTTGTTAGGCCGACAGAGTCTCTTACCATATACACACAACAAGTCGGACGTGGGCTTCGTTTAAGTGAAGGTAAATCGCACTGTCACATCATTGATATGATCGGTAATTACAAAAATGCAGATGTCAAAATGCAATTGTTTGATCATTCAAAAAGCGGTCAATCTAAATATGCTATCGTGCCTGAAGTTCCGGATAATTGCGAATTAAATTTAGATGTTAAGGTCATTGATTTAATAAAACATTTAGTCAAAAAGCGTCAACCTAGAAAAGAGCGACTTTTATCCAGTTATTTTTCATTAAAGAAAGATTTGGGAAGACGACCAAGCTATCTAGAAATGCATAGACTGGGTTATGAAGATGCTCGACAAATTAAACAAGAATTTAAATCTTATCTCGGCTTATTGTTTTATGCAGATGAATTAACTGAACGTGAAGCGGAAATGTATCGTGAATACAAAATGCTGTTTGAAGAAGTAGAACGTACCGTTATGTCTAAAAGTTATAAGATGGTTGTCATGAAGTTAATGCTCGATCGAGGAGAGTCTTTATGGGCTCAACCCATTTCTGCAGATGAGATTGCGTATGCGTTCTATGAATACCTTACAAGTAAAGATTATCGTCGGTTAAAAGATTTTAATGATAAGAAAACAAAGAAGTTCATTACATTCGAAAAAAATAAAATAACTAAATTAATTGAACAGATGCCGTTTTCAAAATGGAGTAAAAGTTCAAATGAGATGTTCAGTTTCGATGGAAAAGTATTTCAATTGAACATGTCGATTCCGACAGAAATAGCTCAACTCCTTCATCAATATATAAACGAGATCGTTCATTATCGATTGGAAAGTTATTTTGAGCTGACAATTACTAAATAACTAATTAGAACCTGAAGCTACATGTATTTTAGCTTCAGGTTCTTTCAACATAAAGGATCGGTTAAAATTCATTGTTAATACTTATAAAAAAGAGGAAAACCCTTGACGCAAGGATTTGTGTTTATTCAATTGTTTTCTAAAACGAACGTATTCACCTTTTAGACATCTCGTTTAATAAAACGGACAATTGATTGAATAAGAAAGTATAATGTTGCTGTAAATGTTATATACATAATGCCATTTGGAAATGGTTTAAATAAATGGTTATAATCCGCATCTATTAAGAGGCTTACTAATACGATCTGTGATAATATGCTCAATAAACCAATAGACATAAACCATCGTAACGAAATACGACTGCCTATTATCCCTAGTACAAATGCGATTCCTACATAAAATATATTCAAGTAGTGTTCGTATTGTATCCATTCAATATCACCAATATTCCGCTCATAATAAGCTGTGTATATAAGAAGAAAAGGCACTTGCAATGCAGTTAAACAAATAAATAAGACTTTCATAATTCACCTCTAACCAATGCTTTTTTTAAAAAATAGCTTTTACAATATCAATGGCTCTCATTGTTACCACCTTAACATATATAAGCCTTTCAAAGAATATTTGTTTTAATCAATCAAATCTATATTTTAAACGGTTATAGAGCTAAAATAAAAAGATTAGTTGAAGTTTTTCTAAATCTTTATTAAAATGTTAAGAGTAATAATTAGTACCTCATATTAATAATAAGTCGTTAAGATAGAATAAAGAGGAGTGACACAATGTTAAAGATCGATGAAATTAAAGAGTTGATACAAGCATTAGATGAATCAAGTTTAACTGAATTCACATATGAATTTGACAACGAAAAGATCGCTTTAAAGAAAGAGGTTCAATACAAAGAGGTGCAATCCGCGCCTGCAGTAAGTCCAGTCCTTGAACCGAAGGTAACTGAATCGACTAAAGTAGAGACGCACATTCAGGAAGAAAGTACACAAAGTGAAGCACAACCAGAATATGATTACGAGATCACATCACCAATGGTTGGGACGTTTTATTTATCATCATCACCTGAAGCCGATCCATATGTTGAAAAAGGTGATAAAGTTTCATCGCAGTCGGTTGTCTGCATTATAGAAGCGATGAAGTTATTTAATGAAATTGAAGCAGAAGTTGATGGAGAAATTGTTGAAATATTGGCTGAACATGGAGAGCTAGTTGAATACGGTCAGCCGTTATTTGGTGTGAAGACAAAGTAGGGGGAGCTTACGAATGATAAAAAAAGTATTAATTGCTAATCGAGGTGAAATTGCTGTTCGAATCATTCGTGCTTGTTCAGAGCTCGGGATTCAAACAGTTTCCATATACTCTGAAGCTGATCGCGATGCACTTCACGTTCAATTGGCAGATGAAGCGTATTGTATTGGCCCTAGTAATAGCCAAGATAGTTATTTAAATTTTACACCGATTATGAGCTTAGCTAATTTAATCGAAGCAGATGCGATTCATCCAGGCTATGGATTTCTTTCGGAAAATGCTGATTTTGCTGAGATCTGTGAAAAATGTAATATCACCTTTATCGGGCCGAGTTCAAAAGCCATTCAAAAAATGGGAACAAAAGACGTTGCAAGAGAGACGATGAAAGAAGCAAATGTGCCTGTTGTACCAGGTTCGACCGGTGTCATTCATTCAATCGAACAGGGTAAGGAAGTTGCTGAAGAATTAGGCTTTCCTGTCATCATAAAAGCAACAGCTGGGGGTGGAGGTAAAGGGATTCGTATTGTTCGAGGACCGGATGAATTAGAACAAGCGATTACCATTACCCAACAAGAGGCAGCAAAAGCATTTGGAAATCCTGGTGTCTATATTGAGAAATTTATTGAAGATTTTTCTCATGTTGAAATACAAGTACTAGCAGATAACTTTGGAAATGTGATACACTTAGGGGAGAGAGACTGTTCTGTCCAACGTAGATTGCAAAAATTAATTGAAGAAACACCATCACCTGCCATAACAGATGCTATTCGTAAAGAGATGGGCGAAGCGGCTGTAAAAGCAGCTAAAGCTGTTGACTATTCAGGCGCTGGAACAGTAGAATTCATTTTTGATAAAAAAGAGCATAAATTCTACTTTATGGAAATGAACACACGTATTCAAGTTGAGCACCCAGTAACTGAAATGGTAACCGGAGTTGACTTAATTAAAGAACAAATTAATGTAGCTAACAATGAAAAGCTTCGGTTGAGTCAAGAATCAGTGACGATGAATGGATGGGCGATTGAGTGTCGAATTAATGCAGAGAATCCGTATCGAGATTTCATGCCGACACCCGGTCTAATTGAAATGTATTTACCACCAGGCGGATTAGGTGTGAGAGTTGACTCTGCTGCTTATCCAGGGTATAAAATCCCACCTTATTATGACTCTATGATTGCGAAGTTGATTACATATGGTGAATCACGCGAAGAAGCGATTAGCCGTATGAAGAGGGCGCTTAAAGAGTTCTTCATTGAAGGTGTGTCAACGACAATTCCATTTCATTTACGTGTTTTAGACCATCCTGTTTTTCTATCAGGTGATTTTAATACTAAATTTCTGGAAACTCATTCAATAATGAAAGATGATCTATCACCGGACAGTAAACAGATCGATTAACTCTAAAGGAGTGGATCTACATGAGTGAACAAACGATATTAAATGTGAGCGAAGATGCAAATTTAGGAAGAGTAGAAATTGCACCCGATGTGATAGAAGTTATTGCAGGTATTGCAACGACAGAAATTAAAGGTGTGTCATCCACAAGAGGCAATTTTGCTTCTGGTGTAGCGGAGAGATTTGGTAAGAAAACTCACGGTAAAGGCATAAAAGTCGAATTATCTGAAACAGGTGTAGGGATTGATGTGTTTGTTGTACTTGATTATGGAACAACAATTCCTGTACTGGCTCAAAAAATTCAAGACAATATTCGACAGGCGTTAAAAACGATGACTGCCTTAGAAATCGAAGAAATAAATGTTCATGTTGTTGGGATTCAAATGGAAAAAGAGGTCCCAGTGGCTGAATAGTGAATAAGCATTCGAAAAGGCCTTAAGATTAATCTATCTTGAGGCCTTTTACTTTTGTTGTTATTGTAGCATTTTAACGCCAAATTCGTTATGATAGTAATGGATTTACCTACTTAGTTTTAGATAGGTTATTTAAATTAGATCGATGAACGGAGAGAATAGTGATGAACCGACGATTAGCAAGAGAAAAGGCATTTCAAATTTTGTTTTCAATTGACAATGAAAGCTTTGATGTCAATGAAGCATTTGAGTTAAGTATGGAAGATGAAGAATCAAGTGACTTTTTAGAAAACTTAATATACGGTGTGACAAGAGAAAAAGAATCCATTGATGAGCGGATTGAAAATTCTTTAGAAAAGTGGACATTAAAACGAGTGGGTGCTGTAGAGAAAACGTTAATTCGGATTGCAGCGTATGAAATCTTTTCAGAATTAAAAACACCAGAAGGGGTCGCTATTAACGAAGCAATTGAATTGGCTCACGTTTATGGTGATGAAAAATCTGGTCAATTTATAAATGGTGTTTTATCAAAAATGATCAAATAAAAAGGGGATGTTTCGTATGACAGCTGAAATTATCTATGGGAGCGAGTTAGCACAATCTTTACGAGATGAGATGAAAGAAGAAGTCACAGAACTAAAAAAACAATCGATTGTACCTAAGCTTGTGGTTGTTTTGATCGGTGATGATCCGGCTTCTAAGTCTTACGTTTCAGGGAAAGAAAAGGCGGCTCAATATATTGGTATTGATTCTGAACTCATTCTATTGCCGTCTGATACGACGGAAAAAGATTTATTAGACCGAATTGACCAATATAATCAAGATGAATCAATTAACGGTATTTTAGTCCAACTACCATTACCTGATCAAATTGATGAACAAAAAGTAATTGAAGCAATCAGTCCCGAGAAAGATGTGGATGGTTTCCACCCTATTAATATCGGTCGCATGTTAACCAATCAGGATACATTTTTACCTTGTACACCGTTTGGTATACTGACGATGTTAAAGTCTAAGTCAATTGAAATTGAAGGTAAACACGCAGTTGTATTAGGACGGAGTCACATTGTAGGAAAGCCTGTTGGTCAACTGCTTTTAAATGAGAATGCAACGGTGACGTATTGCCATTCACGCACGAAGAACTTAAAAGAGATAACACGTTCGGCTGATATTTTAATTGTTGCTATTGGGCGTGCATCAATGATTGATGCAGATGATATTAAAGAAGGCGCAACCGTTATAGATGTTGGTGTTAATCGAACAGAAGAAGGGAAATTAACAGGTGATGTTGATTTTGAATCCGTAAAAGAAAAAGCGAGTTATTTAACACCCGTTCCTAAAGGTGTAGGCCCTATGACGATTACGATGCTTATGAAAAACACCATTAAAGCAGCGATCCGTCACAATTCGAAAAAATAGGTGAGGATGATATGTCGAATCAAAAGCACTTAACCGTGACAGCACTCACGCGTTATATTAAGCACAAGTTTGAAACAGATCAACATCTTAGTTCAATTTGGTTACGAGCTGAGATATCAAATTTCAAACACCATAGTAGAGGTCATATGTATTTTACGTTAAAAGATGACCACGCGCGCATATCAGCTGTCATGTTTGCAGGTTACAATCAATTTTTAAAATTCACCCCCGAAAACGGTATGGATGTGATTGTAAAGGGAAGCGTTAGCGTATTTGAGCGTCAAGGTCAGTATCAATTGTATGTGCATGAGATGAATGCTGCTGGTGTGGGCGATTTGCACGTTGCGTTTGAACAATTAAAGGAATCCTTAGCGAAGCAAGGTTTATTTGAGCAAGATAAGAAAAAGCCCATTAAAGCTATACCTGAACATATTGGTATTTTGACATCTCGATCTGGTGCTGCGATTCAAGATATACTAACGACACTTAAAAGGCGTTATCCACTAGCTAAACTGACAATATTTCCAACGCTCGTTCAAGGTGAGCATGCTAAAGAGAATATTGTAAACAATATAGAAATCGCTAACCGTGACTCTTCAATTGATACATTAATATTAGCGAGAGGTGGCGGTTCTATTGAAGAGTTATGGCCCTTTAACGAAGAAAGTGTAGCACGCAGTATATTTGAATCGAAAATACCGATCATCACGGGCGTTGGACATGAGACAGATACAACGATTAGTGATTTTGTCAGTGATCTAAGAGCACCGACACCAACCGCAGCAGCTGAAGTAGCGGTGCCTTCTAAGTTGGATTTAATTAAACAAGTGGCTCAAAATCGTCAATCAATCGAAAAAGCTATGTATCAGCGGATTGATCAATCAAGACAAAAATTATCTAGGTTATCTGACAGCTATGCGTTTAATTACCCGAAAAATTTAATTAAACAAAAAGAAATGGATCTCGATCGCTTAGATGAAAAATTACGTTCAAATATGAGACAATTATTGCAATTGAAAAAGCAAAACTTGTCAAAAACGAGTGATCAATTGGCGCTTCATCACCCAACACCACGCATCAAAGCGTATCAACAATCAAATGCTTTTTTAAAGCAATCCATGACGAACCAATTTAATCGCCTTTATCAACTAAAGAAGAATCAATTTAGTCGTCAGTTGGACAAGCTTAGTGTACTGAGTCCTCTTAACACAATGAAAAGAGGGTACTCCATCGCTTATAATGAATCCGGACAGATTGTAAAACGGATAGAAGATGTGGAACCTGGTCAATCGTTGGCTGTAAAATTGAGTAACGGTCAAGTCGACTGTCAAGTATGGGGAGTAGAGGAGGAGACAAATGAGTGAAGAAACACGTTCGTTTGAAGATGTGATGCAAGAACTGGAAACCATTGTTCAAAAGCTAGAAGCAGACGATGTGCCACTGGAAAAAGCGATTAGTTACTATCAACGAGGGATAGAATTATCAAAATGGTGTGATGATAAATTATCAACAGTTGAACAACAAGTGGCTGACATTGTGGGCGAAGACGGAACAGTAGAGACCGTTAAGCTCGAGGAGGAGAATGATGGAAACAAAGCTTAATGAATATATTCAAAAGAATCAAACGTATCTGAATCAAGCATTAGAAGATGCAATCGAAGATAAAGACATTCCTGAACCGTTGAAATCATCGATGCTTTACTCAATTAAAGCAGGCGGAAAACGTATTCGACCAATTTTAATGATTGCAACGATTGAAGCATTTGGTGGGGACAAAAATGTCATTTTACCAGCGGCATTAGCACTTGAATTTGTACATACGTACTCATTAATTCATGATGATTTGCCCGCAATGGATGATGATGATTTAAGACGAGGTATGCCAACAAATCATATAGAATATGATGAAGCCACGGCAATATTAGCTGGAGATGGCCTTTTAACTCAGAGCTTTGAACTGATCACAAATGCTGAGCACTTAACAACGGATCAAAAATTATTCGCTGTTAAGCGACTAAGTGAAGCGGCAGGCTCAAGAGGGATGGTCGCTGGGCAAATTCTTGATATGCAAGCTGAAAATACACAAGTTGAGTTAGATGAACTCAAGCAAATCCACCACTTAAAAACAGGTCAATTATTGATTTATGCTATGGAGATTGCTGCATATGTTGCAGGCGCAACAGAAGAACAGCTAGATAAAATCACGGCTTGTGCAGAAGAGCTCGGTCTTTTATTCCAAATCCAAGATGATATTTTGGATATATATGGTGATGAAGATAAAATTGGAAAAGCTGTTGGCAGTGACGAAGAGAATGATAAGAGTACATATCCTAAATTATTAGGAATAGACGGTGCCATTAAAGAAAAAGAAGAAAAGAAAGCCCGTGCTAACAAGCTATTGAATGAAGCAAGTATAGATCAAACAATGCTTGCTGAATTGATCCAATACTTAAGCAACCGTGATCAATAACGCGTTGTGGATTCAATAGAAATTTATGCGAAAATATGTTATAATATTTTAGGAATGGTGCAGTATTCTAGTCAATTCTCCACTTCTGAAGGCAGGCCTAAAAATCTGCCAAAGGGCATATCGATGAAGTTCCTTGTGTCGGCTTGAGGCGCCCAGCCTTGGGTCGGTGCTGGGAGTTAAGGTTGTAGGGCGATCCGCAAAGGCATGTGGGCGTTGACCCTACTTCCGCGGAGGCCCATCTCTGTTGTGATGTCTTTAGCCAAAGCGTCATGATGGAATGGGGTATGAACCTGCTCAATAGGTGAAAGGGGATCCTATTGACAGCGTAGCCTGCCTTGAGTGATCTCTGAGGGGATTATAGTTATAGCAAGTGTTTGGTTGGCCGCTAAACACCACGTTTCACCTATATGAAATCAGGATTGCAAAAGAGGCTAGGAAGTGGTTAAGAATTGTTGAGGAAAACTCCTAGACTGTTCTATTTGACGCTTAAAAAGGATTGCAGTGCGGCCTGAGTGGTAATCCAGTCTAGCTTTCGGTGACGAAGCTAAAGTGTGTTTAAAGGGGAACCGCCAGAATGGCAACATTCGGTACACATTTGGGAAAACCAACTGGACCTAAGCCGCAGTTTTTACTTTTTAAGTGACCATTCCGACTACATAATAAAAAAGAGGTAGCATAATGGCGAAACCGAGATCGCAATTTAATAAAGCGCTAAAATTTAGTATAAGCATTGCCGTTATCACACTGGTGTTAGCGGCAATTTTTTCAGTTATTTCATCCTCTATTCTGAGCGGTGTACATTGGTTTTTAGGAATTATTATTGTCTTTTTAATTGTCTTTTTAGGTGTGTTTTTTGACACCCTTGGCGTAGCAGCAACAGCAGCCGTTGAAAAACCTTTTCATGCGATGGCATCTGAGAAAGTTTACGGGGCAAAGGAAGCGGTATTAATAGTCCGTAATGCTGATCGGTTTGCGAGTTTTTGTAATGATGTGGTAGGGGATATTTCGGGTGTTATTAGTGGTACCGCTTCAGCACTCGTTGTCTTGCAACTTGCTCAAGTGTTAGGCGCAGGCGATGGGTCATTTATTCAAATCACTGTAAATGTTATCATGACAAGTATCGTCGCCGCTCTTACTGTCGGTGGGAAAGCAATGGGCAAGTACTTAGGTATCTATCACACGACGTCAATCATCATTGTCGTCGGTAAAGCCATTGCGTTGATTGAAAGACATACAAAAATAAAAGTATTTAGTAAAAATAAAAAATAATTATTGAATGGATCCATTCAGTTAGAGGTAGATGATATGACAGTAAAAAAAGTAAGACTTGATGTGTTAATGGTCGAAAGAGAATTAATTGAAACACGTGAAAAAGCTAAGCGTGCGATCATGGCGGGTATGGTGTTTTCTAATACAGAACGACTTGATAAACCGGGTATGAAAGTATCAGAAGATATCGATTTATCCATTAAAGGTCGTATGATGCCTTATGTTGGGCGCGGGGGTTATAAATTAGAAAAAGCGATTGATGTATTTGATATCGCGATGGAAGGTCAAACGTTGCTAGATATCGGATCTTCAACAGGGGGCTTTACAGACTGTGCATTGCAAAATGGTGCCAAGCTAAGTTATGCATTGGATGTTGGTTATAATCAGTTGGCTTGGAAGTTAAGAAACGACCCACGTGTCAAAGTGATGGAGAGAACAAACTTTCGTCATGCAACACCAGAGTTATTTGACCGAGGGCAACCGAGTATTGCATCAATTGATGTATCATTTATTTCTTTAAAGTTAATTTTGCCCGTTCTATCGACGATCTTAGAACCTAAAGGTGATGTGATCGCCTTAATAAAACCGCAATTTGAAGCGGGACGTGATCAAGTTGGGAAAAAAGGGATCGTAAGAGATTCTGCTATTCATATTGATGTAATTGAACGAATTGTTGATTTTGCACAACGTGAACATTTTCATATAAAAGGATTGACGCATTCTCCTATTACAGGAGGAGATGGAAATATTGAGTTTCTTGCTCATTTCATCTATGATGAAAACAAACGATCAACTGTTGACCATAAAGAGATAGAAAACGTCGTAAGATTAGCTCATAAAGAATTGAATGCTTCAACTTAAATTGTTTAAAAAGGAGTGATGAAATGAATAAAGGGCAGCGCCATATCAAAATTCGTGAGTACATTACCAATCATGACATTGAAACACAAGAAGAATTGGTTGATACACTTAGAAATCAAGGATTAAATGTCACACAGGCGACCATATCCCGCGATATTAAAGAGTTGCATCTTGTGAAAGTGCCTACAACAGACGGAAGGTACAAGTACAGTTTGCCGGCCGATCAACGCTTTAATCCACTCGAAAAATTAAAACGTTTGATGAAAGATGCATTTATTAACATTGAACAAGCGACACACTTTCTTGTGTTAAAAACATTACCTGGAAATGCAAACGCTTTGGGTGCTTTAATTGATAATCTAGATTGGGAAGATATATTAGGAACTATTTGTGGTGATGATACGATTTTAATCATATGCACGGATGAAACCACAACATCTGACATTAAAGAACGATTTTTAGAAATGTTGTAAATCTCAAGATTTGAGGTGAGTGATTGTGTTAACTGAATTATCAATCAGAAATTTTGCTATTATAGAGTCACTGACTTTATCGTTTAACGAAGGTTTAACAGTGTTAACCGGTGAGACAGGAGCGGGTAAATCGATCATTATCGATGCGATTCAATTATTAAGTGGGGGTCGAGGATCGGTTGAGTACATACGTCATGGTGAAAGTAAAGCGACATTGGAAGGTTTGTTCACCGTTGATGATAAAAAGCACGATGTTTATGCATTGGCAGAGGAATTTGGAATCGAGCTTAATTCAGACGGTATGATTGTTTTGCACCGTACGATTAGCCAAAAAGGGAAAAATATTTGTCGGGTTAACGGATCGCTTGTAACACTCGCCATATTAAAAGAATTTGGTCGTGTATTGATCGATGTCCATACTCAACACGAGACGCAATCACTTATGGATGTCGATAAACATTTACAGTTACTTGACCTTTACAGCCAGAAAGAGATAGAAGAGATTTTTAAAGATTATACGGGTATTTATCATCAATTGAAAAAGACAAAACAACGTATTCATCAAATGAATGATAATGAACAAGAAATTGCGCAGCGATTAGATTTATTGAATTTCCAATTAAATGAACTACAAGCGGCTGAACTTGAGCCTAATGAAGATGAAGCGCTGAAAGAAGAGCGTGATCGCCTCGCCAATTTCGAACGAATTTTTCAAGGAATGGAAGAGGCTTATAGTGCACTTAATGGTGAACAGAAAGCACTGGATTGGTTGTCGCTTGGATTAACGGGACTTGAAAAAGCAAGTGAGTTTGATGACTCAGTGAAATCACTATCTGATGAGTATTCAAGTCAGTACTTCGTGTTAGAAGATATTAGTCACCGGATACGCGGTTATCTTGATGAAATTGAATATGATCCTGAACGTTTGAATTTAGTTGAATCAAGATTAAACGAACTTCAACGACTGATGAGAAAGTATGGCAGTTCGGTTGATGAGATGCTTGACTACTTAGTGAAAACAGAAGAAGAAATTGAACAATTAGAAAATCGAGACCATTCCGTACAAGCTTTGTTTGAACAAGCAAAAGAGCTTGCCGAAGATGCTTTGGCAGAAGCGAGACATTTGCATGATATTCGCTTAAAAACAGCTACAAGCTTAGAAAAAGTTGTGGAAACTGAGTTAAAGGATTTATATTTAGAAAAAGCGCAATTCCAAGTAGACATTCAGACTAAGGTCGGCCAAGAAGGCGACCCAGAACTCGATGGACGTCCTGTCGATTTAGGAAGTAAAGGATTTGATTCCATTCAGTTCCTTCTTTCAACAAATCCAGGCGAACCCGTTAAACCACTTAAACATGTAGCATCCGGCGGAGAATTATCCCGTATTATGCTAGCGCTAAAAAAAATATTTGCCAAACATCAAGGTGTGACGAGTGTCATTTTTGATGAAGTCGATACAGGTGTAAGTGGACGTGTAGCGCAAGCCATTGCTGAGAAAATTTATTCAATTTCATCTCAGTCGCAAGTGCTCTGTATTACGCATTTACCTCAAGTCGCGTCTATGGCCGATACACACGTACTCATTCAAAAAGAAACGACGACAGATCAAACGGTGACATCAGTAGAGACATTAAAAGAAAAAGAACGGGTTGAAGAAATTGGGCGTATGATGACGGGCACGGAACTAACAGAAACGTCAACAGAGCATGCACGTGAACTTATTCATTATTCTAATCAATTAAAGGCAAAATATTAGTACTTACTGGATCATATCTAGTAAGTGCTTTTTTTTTTGACATTAAAAAATAAAAGTGGAAATCATCGCTTAAATTTCAGATCATTACTGGGTTTAAAAATCAGCTTTTGAGCTCACTCTAAAGGTACACTGATTGACGAGAGAAAGGAGTGAAAAAGCTGAACCGTTCAAATTTTAAACATATATGTAGTCTTATTTTTTTAACCCTTATTTTATTATTTCCACTCATGCCTGTCACACGTGATTATTTATCCATTCCCACGACACTCACGGTATACACAGACCAAGAAAATATCGAATTACCGACTATACATGAATCGGTAGAGGCAAACCTTACAAATCATGATCATGTTGTTTCATTAAAGGATCATCACATTGCCCCACTTGCAACTGGAGAAGCAGATGTTATCTATACATTCAACCAAATTCCAATGAAAAAGGTTTCAATCAATGTAGAAGACAGAAAACATTTGATTCCAGGTGGCCATTCAATTGGCGTTAATTTAAAAACAGAAGGCGTACTTGTTGTTGGTTATCATCAATTAATGGATGAAGATGCAATATCACCTGCTAAAGACGCAGGTATAAAAGTCGGTGACTATATTTTATCTATTGATGGAACTGACATTAATCACATTGAGGATATTGAGCCTGTATTAAATTCAGCAGGTGAATCAGAAAGAAAAGTATCCGTTGACATTTTGAGATCAGACAATGTTGTCTCAAAAGAAATTGCTCCTGAATATGATGAAGAATCGGGTAGTTATAAAATGGGTGTGTATATTCGTGATTCCACTTCAGGGATTGGAACGATGACGTTCATTGACCCAACAAATCGACAGTATGGAGCGTTAGGGCACTCGATTGCTGACCCAGACACACATCAATCGATCCAAGTTAAAACAGGTCAGATCATGCCTTCAACGATTACATCGATCTTAAAAGGAGAAAAAACAAAACCAGGAGAAAAGAAGGCATCGTTTAGTGATGATGATGTAATGGGCGATATTGACATTAATAGTTCATACGGGGTATTCGGAACGCTTGATGTGCTTTTAGATAATGCTTTATTTAAAGAGCCATTACCTATTACAAAGCCCGATGAAGTAAAGGAAGGGCCAGCTGAACTATTAACCGTTATTGATGATGAAACCATTGAGCGATTTGATATTGAAATTATTAACAATATTGACCAAGACCAGCCCGCGACAAAAGGAATGATTATTAAAGTAACGGATGAACGCCTTTTAGATCAAACCGGTGGCATTGTTCAAGGGATGAGTGGAAGTCCAATTATACAAAACGATCACATTGTAGGTGCTGTTACACACGTTTTTGTCAATGATCCTTCATCTGGTTATGGTATCCACATTGAGTGGATGTTACACGAGTTGAATGATCAATCAACAGAAAACATGGCAATAGCCAGTTAAAACACTTTCTTAGTAAAGAAGGTGTTTTTTTATTAAATCACATGGACTTTCATGCTATAATAGCGAGTGAGATGTTATATATTAGCAAAAATAATAGCGAACAATTAGAAGTTTCGTCGATTACGTATTTTTCTTAATTTAAAACAAGGAATGCACGGCTTGTTGTCGAATTTACAGTTAGTACCTAGCGGTCATTTGAGGAGGAAAAAGGATGAATAAAATCAAAGTGTGTTTAGTGGATGACAATCAAGAATTAATCACGATGATGTCAAAGAGTATGGAAGACCAAGCGGACATAGAAGTTGTCGGCACAGCTCAAAATGGGAAAGAAAGTCTTCAACTTATCGAAGATACACAACCTGATGTTGTTGTGCTCGATATTATTATGCCGCACATGGATGGTTTAGCTGTTTTATCATCGATTCATGAACTAGAGTTAAAAAAACAGCCTAAGATCATTATGCTGACAGCTTTTGGTCAAGAAGATGTGATGAAAAAAGCAGCTGATTTAGGGGCCTCATACTTTATATTAAAACCGTTTGATCTTCATTATTTAATTGACCAAATTAGACATGTCAATGGTCAACCTATGACTGAGCGTAAAACAGCCAAGCATGCTGATCACAATCAAAAGAAATTTGATTTAGAAGCAAGCATCACGAATATCATACATGAGGTAGGCGTACCAGCACATATTAAAGGCTATATGTACTTACGAGAAGCTATCACGATGATCTTCAATGATATTGAATTATTAGGCTCGATTACAAAAGTGTTGTACCCAGACATTGCTAAAAAATACAATACAACCTCGTCTCGTGTAGAGCGCGCAATCAGACATGCGATTGAAGTCGCTTGGAATAGAGGCAATATTGATTCTATCTCTGACTTATTCGGTTATACCATTAGTAATACAAAAGCAAAACCAACAAATTCCGAATTCATTGCCATGGTTGCTGATCATTTACGATTAGAATATCGAGCGAGTTAACATTTGTTTTTGACTATTTAGATATCAATCTTTATAAATGATTCCTCTCTCACGTCTTATGGCGTTGAGTGAGGAATTATTTGTTTAGAATATGAAAAGAGAAATTGTAAAGTTTAAAATTAATTTAACACACGATCCCTTAAACCAATTGGTCAATTGAAAAATCAACTAACATTTTTATATTAAAATGTTATCGTTGTTTAATAAACACCTTTTAATCTTCTATGTGGATACATTTAAATTTAAATGAAATATTATATACTTTTATTAGTAAAATGTCATTTTGTATTAGAAATCAAATTAATTTCAATAAAAAACATAATTTTTTTATCAGATTTAATGATAATTATGATAACATTAACATGTATGAACAAGGGAGGGAAATAAATGTTAATTTGGATATTTTTAGTTATAATAATCGGTATAGTACTATTAAATTTATTATCAATATTCTATGATAAAAATGATGAAGAAATTGTGAATATAGAAAATAAGATTACACCAATAATGAATAATGATATAGAAGGTAATGTAATTCATAATATTTATCACATATTTAGTGATAGTGAAGATGTTGTTAATACAACACTTGTAATGGAGGATGATGCACTTATCTTTAAAACTCCTTCTAAGATAGAGAGTATTATTCTGGGAACGGAACTTTATAGAACGGAAATAGTATCAGGCAATACTCTTCGAATATTTGATCAAACAGATAAATATAAAGAAGTAATTATTAGTGAAGAAATAAAGAAACTGAATGCAATTGATTCATTTTTCAAGAGCTTAACTGTGAAAAATAGAAATAAAATGATTCAGTTTAAAAAGAAAGTTGAAGTTGCAAACGAACAATTAATAGCAAATGAAGAATTAGTTAAATTAGCAGAAGGATTTATAACAAAAATTGACCAAAATATATTTCGTGATTTTAATTACTATATTGTTTTAGAACGCTCTCTATTATTTTATAGTCCCATAGGCTTATTTTCTCTTGATATCTCATCTCAGAATTATTATAAATCTAACTCTGTTAATGAAGGATATGAAAATGTTGTTGATATGAATATCATATCAAATTATATTAATGAACATTTTAATTCATTTGCTCAGATATACAATCGTTTTTTGAAAAGTGAGCTATCAGAACGGGAAATATACATATTTTTGTGGGATTATTTAAAGCGAATAGCTGTTCCGCTATTTGGAAATGAATTTATATACAATTATTCACACGCATTTGATAAAGAGAGTAATATAGAAACAATAATAGAAAAAAGTCTTTATCATAACATAATCAATTTTGATAATATGGAGACAATGTCTTTATTTACATATTATACAATGGATAGTAAGTATTTGGATACTAATAATTTTATTTATGGCTTTATAATTATAATGAATAAGTATTTAGAAATAAGAAAATTTAAAGAATTAAAAGATTATGAAGAGATGTTATTAGTAAGTGAAGAAGAAATGAGTAAGGAAATCACTATTAATGATATAGACTTGATGAGTGGATATGATTTTGAAGGAATTGTGGGTAAATTATTTGAAAAGATGGACTATGTAGTGGAAATTACAAAATCTTCTGGTGATCAAGGGGTAGATGTTATAGCTAATAAATATAATCACTCAATAGGAATTCAAACAAAATTATATTCTAGACCTGTAAATAATAATGCGGTTCAAGAAGTAGTTGCAGGTCTTAAATATTATAAGCTAAGTAAAGGCTATGTAATAACAAATAATTATTTTACTGATTCCGCCATAAAATTAGCGGAATCTAATAATATAGTTTTATGGGATAGGGATGAATTGATTGATAAATTAAACCGATTCAAAGTTATGAGAGTCTAGTTATTCTATTTTTATTTATCACAAAGAGCTTTTTCGCTCCCTTCTATTAGATGATTAGTATCGTAAAAGAATGATATGTTCGAAATGAGTTAAAATGTAAGGTAAGTGGCATACAAAATTAATTGCCGTTTAACGCAATTCCCTATTGCCAAATACATTGATTTATATGCTTAAGAAATTGCTAAACAAGGATTTAATTTATGGGGTGGCTCAAGACCCTCTGTTCCTGGAACGTGGTCTAATTTTCACATGTGTCGTGTTCCATCGCAAAGAGGTATTCCAGCAATTCTTACGGAAAATGGCTTTATGACAAATCCGAGTGATTTTGAGTGGATTTTTGGTAGCAAGAAGGATGAGTATGCTGAGAAGTGTGCGACTGCTATCTTTAATGCAATTCAATTATATTTAGGTGAAAAGATTGATGGAAAAACCTCTTCACCTCAAAAACTTGATAATAGAGTGTTATACAGACGTTCGTAAATCTGCAAGCGATTCTAACTCACAGGTTGGTGCTTTCCATGAGTTAGACAATGCAAAAGAGTTGGCGGATAGTGAAAGATTAAACGTATATGACCAAACAGGCAAACTTATTTATTCGTCTGGATCTGCAAGTCAAGCACCTGTTTCTAGTCCCGATCCATCACCAGTACCTGCGAATAAGAACAACACTAGCTACACTGGTGCATCTGTAGTAGATTATCTGAATCTTTCTAGCAATAGTCACCTTGGTGATTCTTCTCTAGCTAACCGTAAAAAGTTAGCTGTGGAATATAAGATTGTATCAAGCGAATCACAGTTTTCTGGAACCGGCAAACAGAACACAGACTTATTAAATGCATTGAGAGGTGGTTCTAAACCTGTATCAACGCCTGCCCCTAAACCGGCAGTTAAATCAATTGACCAATTAGCACAAGAAGTTATTGACGGAAAACATGGAACAGGTGATGCTCGTAGAAAGTTACTTGGTAGTCAATACAATGTTGTTCAAGCTAGGGTTAACCAGATACTATCTGGCAGTACTGCGAACGCATCAGCGCCTAAGAAATCAATTAGCCAAATGGCAACGGAAGTTCTTAGAGGTGATCACGGTGATGGCCATAAAAATAGACGTGAATCACTAGGTATCAGTCAGTCAGAGTATGAGAAAGTCAGAGCAGAAGTAAATCGTAGAGCATAAAAATAAGCCCCTATTTTGGGGTTTTGACACACTAGTCATTTTGTTTAGGCATTTTTTCGCTAATTAGCCTTGTGTTGTGTGCTATTTCTTTAAGATGGTTTTCTTTAAAGTGAGAAACCTTAGAAAAATCACCGACGCTTATAGTATATTCCTCTATATATAAGTTCCCTTCGCTATTGCTATAGGTTAACTTGACAGTTCGGTTCAGATCAATTGCGTTTTTCTCGAAAATTATTTGTCTTACCCCCATAAAAGCTTGAAGACTTTGACCTGGCGCTAATAGACTTATACTTTTTTCGACGTCCCTAATGCTATTTGGTACTTTGGTAAAGAACTTTTCATGTACTTCTTTTCTCCCATCAAAACTAGTATTATTAAAAAACTGAGGAATTAATAAATGTGTATCAAAAGCTGTTCGTACTCCTGTATTCTTAATGCAAAAATATAATAATTCGTTTTCTTCTTTTATAAACGCAATAACTTCAGGTCTATAAGCCTGCTCCCTCGTTTCTTTAGCCTCTAACGTCATGAGTTTGGTTTCTTTTGTCATTTTCACATTCTCATATAGCATAAAAAAATAAATGAATAAAATTAGACTATTTATAATTATTTGTGTTAAATCGGCAACACTCATATATAATACTTCCTCTCCGATTGATGTTTTCTCCATATAAAAAGATATACCTCTTGAGTAATACCCAATTCTATCATACGATAAAGTAAGTATAAAGTCCTTTTTATATACAAAAATTTTAAAAATAACTACTACTTTGATCTTATCTTGTCGTATAATGAAAGAAAGATAGATTAGGAGGTAATGGGTATGAGCTCTGAAATTGTATTCTAACAAAACCAATAGATGTAGTTGAGCGTTTAATAGATTTAGACTATGATCTGAAGGGTTTAGCAGATTCAGGTAAATTAACTGAAAAATTACAGTTTATTATAATGGGTGGAACAGCCCTATTGTTGTATAATAAAAAAACAAGGGTGACAAGTGATATAGATGTTATCTATATAAAACCAGTGGATATAAATAAAGAAAGTATCAAATCACTACTTTTTGATTATAATATTAGTAACAACGTTGAAAACGTTATGGAGTTTCCGTTTAAAGAAGATGTAATTAGAAGGAAATATCCTTTAAGGGGAGCAGGTGTGGAATTTAATCACATCAATGTTTTCCTCGCCACTAGGGAGGATATCATACTTTCAAAAATATTTTCAAGCAGGCCTGAAGATGAGAAAGATCTAATTGAGTTTGATATTCTCGACAAAGCGGATCTTGATTACATAAGAGAACGATATTTATCGCATAAAGACGTGTTGTTAGAGTAAAATGTTTGTGGGAGAAAAAATACCTCGTCTTTTGATGTTGGAGTCGATAGACTTCAACATCAAAAGACGAGGCGAGCAAGCGAAGCGCGGTAGGCGAGCGTTTTTAATGAAAAAGAGGACCTTCTTTTGTATAGTTAAGTCACAACAACAACA
>NZ_FMYI01000015.1 GCF_900096905.1 Pelagirhabdus alkalitolerans
TTTTATTGTATCATCAATATAAAGATGTGAAGATCCGAATTGCATAAAAAAATAAGGAGTGAGCGTTAGCTCACCCCAACATTTGACTTAGAACCCTTTTTATCTTTATTTGATTGATTTAGCTAACTGATACAGCTCATCAATCACACGTTGCGTCGCATCTTGACGTTCATATTGATTCATCGCATTTTTTATTTGATCTTTGTTTTTTGTTAAACCATTTACTTTCTTAATAAAAGACTGATCGTTTAAATCTTCTTCATATAACACATGCGCATAGCCCTGTTTTTCAAAAGCTTTTGCATTTAAAATTTGGTCACCTCGACTCGCTTGTCTTGATAATGGAATCAGTAACATGGGCTTTTTAAGTGCTAAAAATTCAAAGATCGCATTAGCGCCTGCGCGTGATACGACAACATCAGTTGCCGCTAACAAATCCGGTAAACCTTTATTTACATACTCAAATTGTTTATAACCACGGCGGTGAATTGTTGAATCTAAATGGTCTTTCCCACAAATATGGATCACTTGATAAGTGGCAAGTAGCGTATCTAATTGCTCCCTTACTGCTTCGTTTAATCGCTTTGAACCAGCACTTCCACCCATCACCATCATGACCGGTTTTGAACGATCTAAATCTGCCATTTTAAGACCCGCACCTTGATCCCCTTCAAATAGTTCGGGGCGAATGACAGCACCAATCCACTTCGCTTTCTCTTTAGATAAATGATCTAGCGTTTCAGGGAACGTCGCTAAGATACGTTTCGCAAACGGCATAGCCAATTTATTCGCAAGACCTGGGGTGATGTCTGATTCATGGATAATTGCTGGCACACCTTTTAACCGTGATGCCATTAAAACAGGAACCGAAACAAATCCACCTTTAGAAAAAATAACTTGTGGTTTTAAACGATGCAAAATCATCGTTGCTTGCCTGATTCCATTTAATACTTTGAATGGATCTTTAAAATTTTCAATGGAAGCATATCGTCTTAACTTACCCGTTGAAATCGGGTGATACGTAATACCTTCTAAATTTTCAATTAAATCACGTTCAATACCTTTTTTGGAGCCGATATAATCAATCTTCCAACCATCTTGTTTTAATATCGGGATAATGGCCAAGTTAACCATGACGTGCCCGGCCGTCCCACCACCTGTAAGGACAATTTGTTTTCGTTTTGTCATCCTATAACCTCTTTCGTTTTCATTACACGCTTTTTCTTAGTATTTTAAACTCAAGTTGAGGAATACATCGATTCTGCTATAACAATTAAATCTTCTTTCGTTATATCCTCACCAGATTCTTGACGAGAGCTTTCTCTCCATTCTATATGATAAGTGAGTCCCTCATGCTCCCAAGTCATGACATGAGCAAATCGATTATGACGGTAAGTCGCTTCAATCGCTTCATTTAACAAGACATGTTCGCCTTCAAATGATTCATCTATTTCACCTTTGTAAACTTGGTACGTCATTAAATCATTATCTCTGGAGTAAAAACTAATATCTAATGCTTCGTCACTCGATTCATTAGAAAATGTATCAGTTATAATAAATTCAACTGACATCGGTAAGTAGCGAGGAAGTTGAGGATCAAAGGATAGCTCATCTAATGCTGCATTCACTTCACTTTCATCATATGTATAGTACCCTTCCGGTATCGTCTCTTCATCGTCTCCGCATCCAACTAACAAAACAATGGCTATACAAAACACGATGATCATTTGCATCAACTTCATACAGCAATCCCCCTCAACAATTTATTTTAACAAATATTGTTACATTTAGATAGACGTCCAACCTATTATTCACGTTACAATTTTTATATATTCTAAAACATATGATTAAAAACATAAAAAAAGATCGATTCTTCATCGATCTTTCTTTTCATTCATGATTCATTTAAATAATCAATAACTGCTGAGCCAATAACTTTTGCACCGTTCAACAAAGCTTTTTCATCAATATCAAATTTGGGGTGATGATACGGATAAATCAAACCCTTATTCTTATTTGCTGAGCCTGTAAAGAAATAAACACCTGGAATTTTGCGTGTGAAATAGGCAAAATCCTCTGCACCCATATTCGGTTTCATTTCGTGAATATTAGCTTCTGGCAATACATCTTTCGCTGCTTGAACTAACCTTTCGTTGACACGCGCATCATTTTTGGTTGCCGGATAACCGAAATCATATTGAACCGTCACATCAGCCCCTAATCCTTTCACTGTATAATCGGCCACTTGCTTAACCCATTCGGACATTTGAATACGTACATCATCATCAAAACTTCGCACAGTACCTTCTAGTATGGCTTGATTAGAGATGACATTCGTTGTATGACCCGCATGAAACGACCCAACGGTAAGGACTGCAGACTTTAGTGGATCCACTTTACGACTCACGATTTGGTGCAATTGATTAACCAATTGAGAGCCAATCTGAATGACATCGGTCGTATCTTGAGGAAATGCACCGTGTCCTCCTACACCTTCAATGGTGATTTTGAAATCATCACTTGCTCCTAAAATATAATCATAGCTGTGCCAAATTTGATCGACTTCTAAATAATTCTCCATATGCGTCGCGAAAATGACATCAACACCTTCAAGCGCTCCATCCGCAATCATCGCTTGTGCACCACCTGGATCTTGTTCTTCTGCATGTTGATGAATAAAGACAATCGTTCCAGATAATTGATCCTTTATTTGGCTGAAGCTTTTTGACAGCCCTAAAGCGATGGCTGTATGGGCATCATGTCCACAAGCATGCATGACACCGTCTACCGTAGATTTATAAGGGACATCATTTTCTTCTTGTATTGGTAGAGCATCAAAATCTGCTCGAATGGCAACTGTTTTTCCAGGTTTCTTACCTTTTAACGTCGCTACAACACCGTTGCCACCGACTTCAGTTCGAACGTCTAAACCTAATTCTCGTTGGTAATCAGCTATGAATTGTGCCGTCTCTTTTTCTTGAAAAGAAAGTTCAGGATACATATGCAAATGACGGCGAATCTTAATCATTTCTTGATAACTCTCTTCAATATATTTAAAAATCTTTGATTTCAATGAACTCAGGCTCCTTTATTGTAAAAAAAGATGCCGACAAATCAATCGGCATCTTTTTCTATACATTTAATTTGCAAAGCGTCTTTTCGTTTTGTTTTCAACTTTTCCTAGTAAGAAGTCTGCAATAATCGCTAACACAGCTGCTGGTATAGCCCCTGCAACAAGACGAATCTCATTTTGCAGATTTATACCACTCACAATCTCACGACCAAGACCTCCCCCACCTATATATGGGGCGATCGTTGCAACGGCAACAGCAATAACAGCTGCCACACGCAAACCTGCCATTAAAAATGGAATTGATAATGGAAATTGTACTTTAGCAAGTAATTGTAATGGCGTCATGCCGATTCCTTTACCTGCTTCTGTGATCCCTGGATCAACTTCTTTAATTCCGACATACGTATTACGTACAATCGGTAATAAAGAATAAAAGAACAAGCCGATCACAACAGTTGATGTTCCCATCCCGAAATAAATCAACAGGATCGCTAGCATCGCAATACTTGGGATCAGTTGTAATATATTAACGAGTGATAAAATTACAGGTGCTAATTTTTTATATTTTGCCGCCAATATACCAAGTGGTACACCAGCAATTAGCGCATAAGCAATTGCTTGTACGACCATAATAATATGTTCAATCGTTAATGAAACAAATGTTGACGAATTGTTCGCCATATAGCGACCAACTTCGATTAAAAAATCCATGTTTGGATCCCCACTTTATTGTTTAGTTTAAAAATCCTTCTTCTTCCAAGAATTCTTGAGCAACTTCTTGAGTTGAACGACCTTGGATGTCCACTTCGTTAATAAGTTCTGACATACGTTCTGTTGAAATTGAACCGACTAATGATTCCATAATTTCAGCTACTTCTGGGAAGTTATCTAGTACTTCATCACGAGCCACTAAAGATGCATCATATGGTGGGAAGAATTGTTGATCATCTTCTAAAATACGTAGATCATATTCAACGATTTGCGGATCTACTGTATAAGCTGTCACGACATCTACTTCATCACTTGCAATACCTTCATACATAAGTGATACTTCCATACCATTTGCATCACCGAATTCAAAGCCATAAGCTTCTTGGAAACCACGGTAACCATCGTTGTCACGCTCAATCCAGGTTGTATCTGTTCCTAGAATTAAATCATCTGCAAAAGGTTCTAAGTCTGAAATCGTTGAAATATTCTCTTCATCTGCAAATCCACCTTGGATCGCAATCGCATATTCGTTTGTAAATCCAATTGTATCGTACCAAGTAATCCCATACTCTGGTCCGAAGAACTCTTGTGCATTTTCAATTGTTTCTTGTGGATCTGCTGAGAATTCTACATCATCAAAGTGATTATTGTAGACCTCACCTGAATATAGTAATGCAAAATCAAACTCTTCACGGTCAATTGCCGTTAGTACTTGCGGACTTGCTTGAATATCTTCTGTCATGTTTACTGAATGCTCCGTTTGGTCTTCAACGAGCATTTTTACCATCTCACCAACAATTTTCGGATCTGTATATGATTGTGCACCAAATTCAAATGTTTGGCTTCCTTCTGTATCGTCTCCACACGCTGCTACAACTAGTAGTACTGTAGCAAGTAAGCTAGTTAAAATAAGTTTTTTCATTTAAATAATCCCCTTTTTCTGTTTTTTTTTATTTATATTAAGCTCTTGAGAGTTTCTTCTCAATTAAGCCAAATAACAAATCAATAAATAATGCTAAAATAATCGCTAACATCGTACCCGTAAAAATCATGTAAGTGTTATTGACACCGATACCCGCCATGACCAAGTCACCTAGTCCCCCAGCACCAATAACAGCTGCAAGTGTTGTCCAACTGATAATATAAACGGTTGTAATTCGAATACCTGACATAATATACGGCACGGCGATCGGTAATTCAATTTTGAATAATCGCTGGACGGTGTTATATCCCATGCCTTTTGCTGCCTCAACAATTCCTTGGTCAATCGACTCAATGCCAGCATACGTATTTCTAAGTAGCGGCAATAAAGCATATAAGAACAAGGCGACGACAGCCGGTGTAAAACCAATACCAAAAACGGGTATTAATAAAGCAAACATGGCGATTGTAGGCACTGTTTGAAACAAGTTTGCTACACTAAAGATCAAGCCCTTCACTCGCTCATGTTTCATTTTTGTCATCCAAATTGCTAAAGGTATCGTCAAAATAATGGCAAATAAGATCGACACAAATGAAATCGTTAAATGTTCAATTAAATATTCGAAAATATTTTCATAACGTATTTCCCAAAATTCAATATATTCTTCGATTAAATTCATGATTTCACACCACTTTTAGAATCGAATTTTTGATAAAGTACATCAAGTACTTGATCTTGATCTAGAACACCAATAAAAGTACCATCTTTTTCAATAACAGGTGCGATCGTTTCACGACTCCCGACAAATTGTTTTGTCTCATCATCACGCTGATAGGCATCCACTTTTACAATAAGATCGTTTAATGTCTTATCTTGTTGACCAATGGCATCATATAAACTGACGACACCTAAGTAAAGATTGTTTTCATCAACAATGGGTAATTGATCTTGCTTATGATCAAGCATGAGCTTCATAACAGCTTCGACTGATTGATCGTGTGTTCCATACGTATAATTTTGATCAATGAACGCCGTCATCGGTGGAAGTCCTTTTGCTTGTTCGAGTCGTTCACTTCCAATAAAGTCTTCAACAAATGCGTTCGCTGGATTTGTTAAAAGCTCGTGAGGCGAGCCTTTTTGAACGACTTCTCCATCACGCATTAGAATGATTTGATCAGCAATCTTAATCGCTTCATCCATATCATGTGTAACAAAGACAATCGTCTTATTGATCTCTTGTTGTAATTTAACTAACTCGTCTTGTAATTGTTCACGACTAATTGGGTCGAGTGCACTAAATGGCTCATCCATCAAGATAATGTCTGGTTCAGCAGCAAGTGCACGAATCACACCAATACGTTGTTGTTGTCCACCACTTAATTCATTTGGATAGCGTTTTTTGTACACTTGTGGATCCAAATCAACCATATTAAGCAACTCATCAACTTTTTTATCAATTTTCTTTTTATCCCACTTCAATAACTTTGGCACAGCTGCCACATTGTCATAAATCGTCATATGTGGAAATAGCCCAATACTTTGAATGACATAACCCATTTGACGTCTTAGGTCAATTGGATTAATCTCTGAAATCAGCTTATCATTAATTGTCAATTCACCATCTGTATAATCAATTAATCGATTTAGTAATTTCATGGTCGTCGTCTTTCCACAACCACTTGGTCCAATTAATACATTTAACTGACCTTCTTCAAAGGTTAGATCGATTTCTTTCAAGGCCTGAAAGCCATCATCGTATATTTTGCTTACTTTCTTTAATTGAATCAACTATTGTCCCTTCTTTCGTCGGTCTTTTTTGTACTAACGCTATTCTAGCGAACAATGATGAAATATCAAAACGTTGTATAAACTTTAAATTGCACAAACTTTATACAAAATAAAGTGTATGAATTATATAAACTTTTTTTACTTATAATTCCGCCATATTTCGTTCAAATACTCCTCATTTTGTCATTTGGTTCTGAAAATGAGATGTGCTAAGGTATAATAAAAAAGAAAAAGAGATGATAATGGATGAATCATGAAGAACGATTAGAACAAATTAAACATCGCGTGAGTGAACAAATTGCAGAAAATATGAAATCATATGGTTTTCCTGGCACCATTGGTCGTGTCATTGCCGCTATCTTTTATGAAGGACGTGCGCTTGATCTAGATGAGTTAGCCGAACATACCGGTATGAGCAAGACTCGCATGAGCCAAGTGTTAAGGGAAATGGTCCATTACGATATTGCGGAAAAAGCTTTTGTTCGTGGGTCGAGAAAAGACCACTATACTGTTGAGGAAGATTATTACCAAACATTCATTTCTTTATTCACATCAAACTGGCGCGATGTCGTTGTGCGTAATCGAAAAATTGAAAGTCGAATCATGCAAGAACTCGAGTCAATTATGAACGATCCAGAAGCAACACCAGAAGTGATCGAAAAAGCAAAGATGTACAAAGATGATTCACTCGCTTCTGTTGCTTATTATGATTGGATCGATCGTGTCGTTGAGTTATTTGAGTCGCAAAAAATATTTGATATTGTACCTAAAAAAGAAATTGAAGAGATTAAGAAAGATTTATAATGCGTTAATCACAGTCCTTAAACAATTAAAAACGCCCAATCGACATGATAAAAATGTCGATTGGGCGTTTTTTAGGTTGTAACGTAAATAATGTTCGGAATAGAGCTGCTTGTTTGTGACTCACTTTCGGTGGGCGCTTGCCGCGGGCACGGCTTCAGCTAACTGAGGAAAGAAAGCCTCTTTCCTCAGTGGATCTTCAGCTCGCACTTATCCCGCAGGCGTCGCCACCGATTGTTCGTCAAGTTTCCCCTCTCTAAAGCTTGTTGTTTTATAAGGTCGTTCATGATGTCAGGTACACTAAGCGGAACCAAAATGCGTAGACTTCTGCGGGAATAACGTGAGCCCGAAAATCACCCATAGCGAACCATTGGTCAGCTATGGGAAGTTGAGGCCACGCCCGCGAAAAGCGAAGCATTTTGGTGGAACGGTAATCATCGATAAACACTTTTGAAACACGAGAACCGTCCCCGTGTTTCCCCGCAAACACATTTTTGTTATGATTTTTTTAGAAGCAGTGGGGTGCTCATATCTCATAAAAAACGCCAAATCAACATGATTAAAAATGTTGATTTGGCGTTTTTTAATGCATATTAGGAAAACCTTGTTGTTTTAGAACATCATACATTAAGATAGCAGCTGTATTCGATAAGTTTAATGATCTTACTTTATCGTTTGCCGCCATTTGAATCCGTAGACATTGATCTTCTTTTCCAACTAACAACTCTTTAGGAATGCCAGTTGTTTCACGTCCAAACACGAAAAATAAATCGCGCGATTGATCACTAAAATCAAAATCACTATAATAACGGGTTCCAAAGTTTTCAATATAATAGTAATCACCCTGCGGGTAAGAAGCATATAAATCCTCAATCGAATTATGATAGTTGACATTGACATCATACCAATAATCCAATCCGCTTCGCTTTAACATCTTATCATCCGTTGAAAAACCTAACGGATGAATTAAATGAAGGGTCGTATTTGTGGCTAAGCACGTTCTTGCAATGTTTCCTGTATTAGCAGGAATCTCAGGTTGATATAAAACGACATGGATACTCAAAATTCTCTCTCCTCTACTTTCATTACAAGCGTTATTATAGCATAAAAGAACTATACTAACGATGGCTAAAATACGCGAGGCCTTTTGCCATTTCCTCTAATACTTCCTCATCCACTTCTTGCTGTTGACAATCTAGAATTGCCTGACGCCCGTCTTCACGCCCAATTTTACCAATCGCCCAAGCAGCTGTCCCGCGAATAACAGGCCGTGGGTCCTCTTTCATCAGTTCAATTAAGCGATCAACTGCCGAGGTCTCTTTATAATGCGCAAGTGCGATAATCGCATTTCGTTGAATCGGCTTTTTCCCTCGCCATGAACCGGCCATTTTACCAAATGATTGTTTAAACTCTCGGTTGGATATCGATAATAACGGTAATAATTCGGGTTTAACGAGTTCTGGGTCAGGTTCTAGTTCTGGATGGTGATGGGTATCAATCCCTTTATTCTTCGGGCAGACAAGTTGGCATGTATCAAATCCGTACAATTGATTGCCAACTTTTTCACGGTATTCATCCGGCATAAACCCTTTTGTTTGGGTAACAAACGCAATACAATTTTGAGCATTCAAACGACCCGGTGCGACAAGTGCACCTGTTGGGCAAGCTTCAATACATAATGTACAATCACCACAACCATCATCAACCGGTTCATCTGAAGGAAACGGAATATTCGTAATCATTTCACCTAAGTAGACATAGGAACCAAACTCCGGTGTAATAATGGAACAATTCTTGCCACTAAACCCAATACCAGCACGTTCTGCGACGGCACGGTCTGATAATTCACCTGTATCAACCATCGATCTTGATCTAAAGCCTGTGACACGTGAGGCAATATAAGCTTCTAATTTTTCTAACTTTTCATTTAAAACGATATGATAATCATGTCCCCATGAAGCACGGCAAAAATTACCGCGTCGATTGCCTTTTTTATTTGTAGGTCGACTTTTCATACGTGAAGGATACGCAACAGCAATGGCAATAATCGACTCAGCATCATCTAAGTGCAACTCAGGTTCTGTTCGTTCTTCTATCGTTCCTTTTTCAAAACCTGATTGATAGTCATCATCTTGTTGCATTTTTAAACGGGACTTCATTTCTGCGAACGGATTAGCAGCCGCAAAACCAATTTTATCGATGCCGATTGACTTTGCATATTCTATGATCTCTGCTTTTAACGTTTCATTGGCCACCAATAGTCACCTCGCTCCTCATATATAAATAAAACGCAATACTTCGTTGCTCGTTCAACGAAATACTGCGTTAGGTTAAATAAAGTGTTAATAAGTATTATAACAAGCGACACATCAGTTTTCAAGTCACTTTTTAAATTTTTTTGTTTAATAATAGCACAAACGGGTATTGTACTTTAGACTTCAAAAATAAGGGAGGAAAACCCATGATTTGGACGATAATAAGTATTCTATTCTTTTTATGGTTAATCGGACTCATATTAGAGATTGCCGGTGGCTTCATTCACTTATTGCTAGTGATTGCACTCGTTGCATTTATCTTTAATATGATCACCGGACGAGGTAAGGGCGTATAACTTAAATTAGGAGGCAACGATCTATGTTATGGACCATTATTGGAATCATACTACTCGCTTGGTTAGTCGGACTATTATTCGATGTCGGTAGTTTGATTCACGCGTTACTGATCGTGGCATTGCTTGTATTCATTGCACGATTAATTAGAGGGCGATAATGTTTATATATTAAGAATGATGTTGTGAAATAAGGGTACGGTTCTCATGTTTCATAGAAAAAATGCCAAACTGACATGCTTAACGTTGTCGATTTGGCGTTTTTTTATGGTCTTTGAAACACAAGGATAGTTCTTATGACTCACTTTCGGTGGGCGCTTGCCGTGGGCACGGCTTCAGCTAACTGAGGAAAGAAATACGCTTCCCTCAGTGGATCTTCAGCTCGTGCTTTTCCCACAGGCGTCGCCACCGACCGTTCGTCACGTTTTTTCTGAATAACAATGATAAAAATGAACATCATTCATTCAATAAAGCAATTATACCAATATAAGTGCATAATAATTTTATTTAATGCGCTATACTAAGCGGAAGCAAAATGCGTAGACTTCTGCGGGAATAGCACGTGTCCCTGAGACCCGACCGGTATTTGGGGCGAGGAGGCTCGATCCGTGCCCGCGAAAAGCGTAGTGTTTTGATAGTGCGATGATCATCGATGAATCAATCAAAAACTGTATCCAACCAAGTGTTTGCCATTAAGGCATTGCCTGTACTTGTCATATGAACGCCATCCGTTGTAAGGGGTAGCGATCGCTTGTTTTCTAGGTAAGTTAAAAAAGCCCGATGAGTCCGAACCAATTGACAGTCATATTCGGTTGCTAGTTTTTGAACAATCTCTACATAATCGACTAATTTAATATTACCTTCTGAATCTCGTTTTTCTTCAATCACTGTAGGTTCCATTAGAACGATCCTAGCATTTGTTGAGGCAACCGTTTGATTGAGTAAATCCCGGTAAATCGATTCAAAACGAAGGGGGGTGACTTGATCCATACCCGGCTGATCAAGCTGGCGCCACACATCATTGACACCAATTGAAATCGACAGTAAATCGGGATTTTCATCTAATACATCTTCTTGCCACCGGTTCGCAAGGTCTGTGATGCGATTTCCACTGATCCCTTTGTTCACAAATGTAGGAACAGGTGAAGTCTTTCGGATTGCAAATTGATCACGAATCATCCGAACATAATTATCGCCTAACCCTTCAACATCTTCAAACCGACCTGCCTCTGTTATACTATCTCCGATAAATAGCCATTTTTCTGTCTGCATGTAAAATCTGCTCCTTATAAATGATGAGATTACTTTTAGTTAGTATAGCATAATCCTCACACTTAGTTTTAGGAATTTATGCCTCATGATTTTATAATCGTTCGATTTTTACCAGCGCGTTTTGCATCATAGAGAGCATGATCTGCTTGTGACAAAACCGATAAAGCATCAACTTGTTCATCTTCATGTAAATAAACCCCTAAACTAATTCCAATATTAAAATGGTTATTTTCACTAAATAAATACGGTTTTTGTAACATACTTTCTATACGTACTAAAACAGTTGATAAATTTTCCTTAGTATCAATCTCTGGTAGAAGAATCGCAAATTCATCCCCTCCAAATCGACTGACCGTATCAACTTCTCGCACACTACCTTGCAAGCGTTTTGCCACCTCTTGTATAACAACATCACCCGCATCATGACCATAATCATCATTGATCACTTTAAAATCATCAATATCAATCATAATCATCGCAAAAGGTATTTGATTTCTTTTATAAAAAGCAACAACCTGTTCTAAGCGGTCACTTAATAAGCGACGATTCGCTACACCCGTAAGCGGGTCATGATAAGCAAAATATTGTAACTTTTCTTCATACGCTTTTCGCTCTTCAACATCGCGCCCAACAACAACAAAATGATTGAATCGTCCGTTTTGATCTTCAATTGGTTCAATTTGTAATTCAAACCATTGCAAACGATCATCCCTTGTTTTTAACTGAACTTCAAATCGCTCTGTCTCATTTTTTTCTTTTGAACGATTAAAATGTTTAACTAGAACAGTGTGATGTTTATCCGAAACGAGTTCTAAAAGTGAACGTTGCTCAAGCAATTGATCATCATAACCCAAAATGCTCTCATGTGAAGGTGAAGCATATAAAAGGATCTCTTTATGATCGACTAATTGAATTAAATCAGATGAATGTTCTGCGATTAACCGGAAGCGTTCTTCACTTTGCATCAAAGCTTCTTTCGCCGTGACTTCTGCTGTCATATCTTTAATAATACAATAAATACCTTCTGTTTGATCGTCTAATACATATGGAATAAATTTAACCTGGATGATAATGGGGACATGATCCATTGTTTTATGACGTAGATCGACTGAAACCGTTTCTTGATTTTTAGCTTCGTTAAACCTTTCTAATAAAAGTTTAAGATCACCTGCTTTTAATAAGCTAAAAATATTTTTGTCTTCTCCGCTTTGATCAAACTGTTGAACAAACACACGACAAGCATTGTTCATGCGAATAATATCCCCAGACAAGTTTAGATATGCGATGGCATCCGTGTTCTCATCAAACAATGCTTTATATCGCTTACGTGATTGCTTAAGTCTTGCTTTACTTCTTTCGTTTTGTACCTCTGCTTGTTTCAATGATGTGATATCTTTGACGACACCGACTATATGTGTGATGACATCATGATTGAAAACGGGCGTTAACGTCGTCTCACTTGCCTTTGTTTCATTTTCACGTACGAAATAATCATCGATATACTTTATGGGTTCGTTTGTCGTTAAGACTTTTTGGTAATGATAATTCAATATACTAGCTAAAACAGGTGGATTCACCTCGTCTATAGATAAGCCTATACTTTCAGATAATAAAGGGAGTTCCTCTTTTGCTTTTTGGTTAATCGCTTCATAAATAAACCGTTCATATTGGTGATCAACACGCATCACAAATACCATGTCGGTCATTCCATCTATAATTTTTTGACTTGATAGCTCCACGTGAGTCACCTTCTTTAGATCGAAATTCCTAAACATTATAACAAACTTATTCCATCATATGTAGAAATCGATACAAAAGAACCATATTTTTTAAAACAAGCTTATGATAAATAATATCATAAGCTCGTTTTGAGAACTATAGACTCATATAAGTTGTTTTTTTATACATAATCAGTTTATATTTTATCAGCAACTTATACAGTAAGAAGGTTTTTTAAGTGATCACCATTTAATTCAGTTGTATCATAACTAACAACGGCATAGCGATTATCACTTTTTCGTTTAACTTCTTCAATCCATTTTCGTTCTTGGCTCGCTTTTGCTTGTAAGAGTGGATCTGTCGTACCTGATGCTAATAAGCTGGCATTTACAACCCACCATTTGTTATCAATCTTAGCACGCGTTAAGTCATCTGCTAATCGGCCAGCTTCGTATACAGGTGTTTGTTCAGGGTATGTGACAATAACAACAGCTGTGTGATCTGGATCTCTCAGCTTCGGCAACAATCGCTGAACAGACGGTGGTGTATCACCTGATGTTCGCTCAATTTCTCGGTGATAACTTTCAGTCGCATCTAATAAAAGTAATGTATGACCCGTTGGCGCTGTATCAATGACAACCACCTCTTCATCGGAATGATCAACGAGTTCAGCAAACGCTCGAAAAACAGCTATTTCTTGAGTACAAGGACTTCTAAGATCTTCTTCAATATAAGCTAGATCATCTTCCCCCATTGTCTCACGCGCTTTAGCTAGCACAGATTCACGATATGTTTTCAATTCTTTTTCTTCATCAATATAGCTCATTCGAATATTTGATCGATCATCTAATACATGATGCAGATGACTAGCTGGATCAGTTGTGGTTAAATGAACGTTTTTACCTTGATCAGCTAAATCTAAAGCAATCGTCGCTGCAAGTGTCGTTTTACCAACGCCTCCCTTACCCATTGTGAAAATGACACGTTTATTCGTCTCATTTAAATGATGCGTAATCGTTGAAAGCGACGGCAGGTCAACCTTTTCTACTGGACTTTGCTGATCCACTCGATCATCTGTCAACATCGCTCGAAGATGGGATAATCCACCTAAATTATATGAACGAAGTGGAATATAGTACGTCGTTAATTTCTGTAATCGATTAGACATATCGCCTAGAGCCACTTGTTGTTTGTCATATATCGATTGAGATAATGTATCGTTTGCCTGCGTTAATAAGGCATTTACAATTAATGCTTGATTCTTAACACCAATCTGTTCTAACTCTTTAGATGCACGATCTGCTTCTTTTAAAGGTGACATCTCGGGACGCGTCACAAGAACAAGTGTCGTTAGTTCTGGATTAGATAGATTAGAAACAGCGGATTGATACACTTGTTGCTTCCCTTCCAAACCTGATAATTGACCTAAACAAGAGGCACCATGTGTACTCTCATCCATAAAGTCTCGCCATGCAGATGGAAGCTGTAACATGCGTAACGTATGACCTGTTGGCGCTGTATCAAATAGGATATGATCATATTCGTCCGCCTTATCTTCATCTGTTATAAAATCGGAGAACTCATTAAACGCAGCGATTTCAACCGTACAGGAGCCAGATAATTGTTCTTCCATATTTTGAATAACTGGATTTGGAAGCTTTCCGCGATAAGGGCCAACGACTGATTCTTTATATTCAAAAGCAGCTTGCTCTGGATCAAAGTTGGCCACAACAAGATTCCTGACACCATCAATTTCTACGCCTTTATTCGTTAACTCTGTTTCAAAAACATCCTGTAAATTAGAAGCAGGATCCGTACTAATCAGCATAATTTTTTTACCTGAATCAGCTAACGCAATAGCCGTTGCACAAGCTGTTGATGTCTTACCAACTCCGCCTTTACCAGTAAAAAAAATATATTTTGTTAAAGGTAAGAGCTCAACATTGAAAGGTTGCATATTGTTTAGCTTTTTATCCATTAGCAACACCCATCGTCACAACCGCAATCATTGTTAATGACATTAAATTGCGCTGTTAAATGAGAAGCTGGAACATTTAGTTGCTCTTTAATTTCTTCATTCGTTGGATACGCCTGTTTTTTAAAGACTTTGCCATCTACGATCGTAACAGGTAAGGCCTCTACACCTTCTTCATTCAAAATGGTATTAATCGTTTGATTATCAACAAAAATCTGAGGATTGTTTGTTAAGTTATAGCGTTCAACTAAAACACCTTGATCTTTTAAATTATTTAATACTGTACTTAATCTTAATAGTTCCTGGTCAACAGATGGACCACACACACCCGTATCACAACACATAGCAGGTTCGAAAATCACCATTTGACTCATTTATAACACACGCTCCTTTTCATTTTGGCACTGGCAGATCGTTTGATCATGACAGATGCATGACGCTTTCGGTGTAAGTAGCGTCGATAAAAATACTGTTATCTGATCATTCATTTCTGGATTCAGGCGATAATGGTACCAGACACCTTCTTTTCGACTCTTTATGAATTGATAATCAGCTAACACCTTGAGATGGTGAGATAAAGTTGGCTGTGTAAACTCAAACGCTTCAAGTAAATCACAAGCACATCTTTCTCCACATGATAATAAATCAATAATCTTTAATCGGTTTTTATCGGATAGTACTTTTAATAGTTTCGCCATCTTTTCATATTCGCTAATCATGATCACCTTCTTTATATAGATAACTGTCTATATATAATATAAATGATTTGTTATCTTGTGACAAATCATTTTAAATGAATTTTTAACCCTATCCATCGTTTCTCTTAAAGAAATGGTATATAACCTTAATCAGTTCCATCGTTAAAACAGCACCTACCGCTAAACCTGTCGCCATTGCCCAGTGAATCCATTGAAAGCTAGATGGAATAGAAAAAATAACACGCAACCCCGGTACTAATGTTAATAAATAGAGCGCAAAACAAAGTCCAACTGCGCCTAATACGTACTTGTTTGTCGAAAGCCCGACTGTGAAAATAGTTTCTTTATTTGATCGTGCCGCAAATGTTTGCAACGTACGCGATAAAATCAATGTCGTAAAGGCCATCGCAACTCCGATTTCAACACTCGATGTGAGACCAATTAAATGTGACAAGATGACAGCAATCCCGATCGTTACACCTCTTGAGATGACACTACGTTTCGTATCACCAGAAAAGATTCCTTCATCGATTGATCGTGGCTCTCGTTTCATCACGTTTGGCTCAGATGGTTCCATTCCTAAGGCAATTGCTGGTAAAGAATCGTTCACTAAATTAATAAACAAAAGCTGTAATGCAGTAAATGGATTCGGGAGACCGAGTACAACAGCAAACAGAATCGCAATAATCGCACCTAAATTACCACTAAATAAATACGCGATCGCTTTTTTTATATTGTCGAAAACCGTTCGACCGACTTCTACAGCATTAACAATGGAAACGAAATTATCATCCGTTAAAATCATTGCCGCTGCATCTTTACTCACATCCGTTCCGCTCCCCATCGCAATCCCGATATCTGCTTGTTTTAAAGCAGGTGCATCATTCACACCATCACCCGTCATCGCTGTAATTTGATTTTTCGCTTGCCAAGCCTTCACAATTCGGATTTTATTTTCAGGTGAAACACGGGCATAAACTGAAATGGTTTCTAAACGGTCGAGTAACTCATCTTCACTCATTTGATCCAATTCTTGACCAGTGATCGCTATATCATTTTTATCCATTAAACCGATTTGTGTCGCAATGGCCTCAGCTGTTGTTTTATGATCACCTGTTATCATAATTGTTTTCATACCAGCCGTTTTGGTTTCTTCAACTGCTTGATAAACAGCCTCACGTGGTGGGTCCATCATGGCCACTAAGCCAACCAAAACAAAACCAGATTCGTCATCTGCTTCAATCGACTGCTTACTTTCACTGTATTTTTTGTAAGCGAATGCTAAAACGCGTAACGCTTGTTTGGCATACTGTTCGTTTTGATCAATATAGGCACGTTTCATGCTTTGAGTAAATTCAACTTCTTCTCCATCAACTAACACGTGACTCGCGCGGTCAAATACGACATCAGGTCCACCTTTTGTTAGCATATAGCGCCCATCTTCTAAATCATGTAGCGTTGACATCAACTTTCGATCGGAATCAAAAGGCAATTCAGCGATTCTTGGGGATGCGTCACGCACCTGTTGATCTGTCATCCCTTGATTTTGTCCAAAGTCGAGCAGAGCTATCTCTGTCGGATCACCTATTCTTTCGCCATTTGCATTGATGTAACTATCATTCACTAACAATGCCGATTGAACGAGAAATGTTTTGGCATCTGGATCGGTTAAAAAATGATCGGTCACCGTCATTTTATTTTGCGTTAGTGTACCCGTTTTGTCAGTACAAATGACACGTGTTGAGCCTAACGTTTCAACAGCAGGAAGTTTTCGAATAATCGCATGTCGCTTTGCCATCTTATTTGTCCCAACTGATAACACAATCGTCACAATCGATTGAAGGGCTTCAGGAATCGCCGCAACCGCCACAGCCACCGCAAACATTAGTGCTTGTAAGACTTCTGTTGTCACATCGATATCCGCAGCAGGCGTTGTCCAAATCCGAATCGCTTGTACGATGAAAATTAGTAATGACAGACCAAAAATGCCGATTCCTAACTTTTTACTAAACTGATCGAGTTTGCGTTGTAAAGGCGTTAATTTTTGTTCAGCCGTATCGATTAAGTTCGCGATTTTGCCCATTTCTGTTTGAAGGCCCGTACTTGTCACCATAAACGTCGCGCGTCCACCTGTCACGAGTGTTCCACTAAACACCATATTGATTTGGTCGGCCAACGCAACTTTCTCGTCAATGATCACATCCTCTTTTGTGACCACTTGAGACTCACCTGTCAGCATCCCTTCATTTACTTGTAAAGAGCCACTATCAATAACCCGCCCATCAGCCGGCACATAGTCTCCTGATTCTAAGAAAACAAGATCACCGACGACGAGTTCTTTAGCTGGAATGGTTATCTTTTCACCGTTTCTTTTCACATTCGCTTTCGGAGCGGACATATTCTTTAGCGCATCGAGTGAACTCTGTGCTTTTTTCGTTTGAACGACACTAATATAAGCATTCATTAAAAGAACGAGTACAATGACGATCGTTTCAATATAATCCCCTAGTAAAAATTGAACGGTCGCCGCAACGAGTAGAACAATCACCATCGCATCTTTAAACGCATCTAAAAACAATCGCCAAGTCGAACGTGGTTTCTTTCCCTCTAATTCATTCAAGCCATCACGCTCTTGTCTAACTTTCACTTCTTCTTCAGATAACCCGTTATCTGTTGTATCTAGTTCTGTTTGTAGTTCTTCTTTTGATTTTGAATAGATTGTCATATCCTTCATCTCCTGCTCACTATTATTCCACTAACATAAAATACATTTTTTACTAATCAGCATTAAAAAAAGACCTTTACCAATAGACTCCCACATATACACGTGAGAATACATTGGTAAAGGTCTTGCTCACAACATTCGTTGCCAATAATGCCGGAGGTTAAATCCTCGTAATGACGACACTACTGCTAGAGCTACTCCCCTTTAACAGTTATACACTAATTCTACTTAAGCTCTTGTATCAATTTGTGACCCTAAATGGGGTTGGATCGATTGTTCCATCATTTTAATCAACTGATCCGATTGATCATCTGCTTGTTCCATCGTTTGTTTCATTAAGCCAACAGACATTTGTTCTTTCGTATAGTTTTGACTCATCGCAATCGACATTTTTGCTACATCCATATGATCACCTCTTACTTACTAACATAGCACATTATGAAAGAAAAGGAAAGAATAAGTCATTTATTGCAACAATCTTAACACACTTTGATTTTGTTGCATCGATTGAGCAAGCATCGCTTGAGACGCTTGGGCCAAAATCGTGAGACGTGTAAAGTTCATCATTTCTTTCGCCATATCGACATCTCGAATCCGTGATTCAGCTGCCGTTAAATTCAACCCTTGATTATCTAAATTTGAAATTGTATGTTCAAGTCGATTTTGAATCGCACCTAACGTTGACCGTTCTCTAGAAACAATCGAAATAGCGGAATCAAATCGCTCAATGGCGTCGCTGGCTCCTTCTTGTGTCGTTAAGTCAAGTCCTTCAATATTCAAACCTTCAGCTGTTAAATCACCGATCGATACTGACAATTGTTGACTTTGATTGGCTCCAATTTGAAGTTTTAAATCAGTCACCGTTCCATCTAATAAAGGTCGCTTATTAAACTCTGTATCCTCACCAATACGAGTAAGCTCATTTGTTAGCTGGTCAATTTCAGCTTGGATTTGACCACGATCTTCATCTGTGTAAGTCCCATTACTCGCCTGTACACTAAGTTCTCGCATTCGTTGTAAAATCGAATGTGACTCACTCATTGCCCCTTCAGCTGTTTGAATAAGTGAAATCCCGTCCTGAGCATTACGACTCGCTTGATTTAATCCTCGAATTTGCGCTCGCATTTTCTCAGAAATCGATAACCCCGCCGCATCATCTGAAGCCCGGTTAATTCGCATTCCAGACGACAGACGCATCATCGACCTTTGCGCCCCTAATAAATGAGTTTGCATAAAACGATGCGCAAACAACGCGCTCATATTTTGATTAATACGCACCTTTCACCATCACCTTATCATTTTATTGTAAAAAATGGAAATTAGTTTGATTAAAATCTGCAATTGCTTAAACGCAATTACAGATTAGTAATATTAAGTCTATTATAGACTGTTATGGCGGTGTTGTCACTACAAATAATTTAAAAGATTGCGTCAAGTACTTGTGGGAGTTTTTTTAAGTCCCTTATTTTATATCGTTTTAAGCCACACAATGATAGCGTTTACACCGTTTTGTTCATGGGTAGGGCATCAACTTTTTCGCCTTTTTTAAATGCCTCGTAATCCTTTTAGTGCGTTTGTAATCGGTTTTCCAACCCCTGATTTTAGATAGCCTAAATTATCTCGTGTTGCTTCTACTGCACTGTCTTTTAACTTTTCGACAAAGTGCTTAGGTGGGGGACTCTTTCGCTTTTCCTGTATTAATGCTGGTGTTTGTTCTAGGATGCCTTGC
>NZ_FMYI01000017.1 GCF_900096905.1 Pelagirhabdus alkalitolerans
TTTATTCTACAGGGAAACTCACTTGTTTTCTATATTCAAACGAAAAATGACGTTAGTGAGTTTTTTATCTCACCAACGTCATTAATTGTACAACCGATATATGAAATGCTTAGCTAATATTTAGCTAAGCATTTTTTAATGGTATAATAAATAAAAGGCTTAATATATCACTAAATTATATGTAGGGGTAAAGATACAATTCAACTCGCTACTTTTATAAAAAGCTTGCGTGTGATTGACCACTCGCTTCCCGCGGGCACGGCCTCAACTAACTTAGGAAAGAATGGCACTTCCCTAAGTGGATTTTCGGCTCGTGCTATTTCCGCAGGCGTCTCGTTGTCACTACACGGTTGACTAATAGTATGTAAACTCTCAGAAGAGCTACACAATTGTTTTAACGTGAATTCTGTTATAGTCAAAGCCTATAATGTGTAATGAAATAAGTGTGTATGACCCCAATCTAATATTTGTTTTAAAACAAAATAAAATGAACAATTAAATCGATCGAAAGCAGGTGTTTATATGATAGAGAAATTAACGTTTATTGGTGCAGGTGCGATGGCTGAAGCTCTTATTTCAGGAATTGTTTCGGATGGCCTCTTGGAACGTGAGAAAATATTAGCGACGAATAAGAATGATCCGAAGCAACTGCAAGCTTTAAAAGATACTTACGGCATTCGTGTAAGTGAGGATACAAAAGAAGCGATGAAAGATGCAGAGGCGGTTATACTCGCGGTGAAACCGAAAGACAGTCAAGCGGCTTTAGAAGAGATTAAGCCGTACTTAGGTGATGAGGCGGTTGTGATTTCAGTGATGGCGGGTGTTTCAACACAATCCATTCAAGAGATGCTGGGCAAAAGCCAACCAGTTATTCGTGTGATGCCGAATACTTCAGCGATGATAAAGGAAAGTGCGACAGCGATTTGCCAAGGTACATATGCGACCGAAGCGGATTTAAACTTGGCTCAATCGTTGCTTAAAACAGTCGGGTTAGTTGATGTTGTGAAAGAATCCGATATTGATGCGATTACAGCGATTGCAGGAAGTGGACCTGCTTATATGTATTACGTCGTTGAAGCGATGATGTCTGAAGGCGTTGAACTTGGTTTAGATGAAGATGTGTCAGAGGCTTTTGTTTATCAAACGATCTTAGGTGCTGCTAAAATGTTACAAGCCTCATCTGATTCACCCAAAACGTTGCGAGAAAAAATTACAAGTCCTAACGGCACAACTGAAGCCGGATTACGTACATTAGATGAGTATAATGTTAGCACTCATATTAAAGAAGCGGTAAGAGCAGCTCATAAGCGTTCGATTGAATTAGGTAATCAATAATAAAAAAATGAAAGACGCACGTGCAAAACAAGCACATGCGTCTTTTAATTCGTTACTGTAAATGACGTGAATGATTAATAAACACGCCGACTTTTTCTAAGATCGATTCGATTGATGATTCGTCGTTGACAAGGTCATAATCAGAAATATTAATCCGTAAAATCGGACAAGCATTAAAACTGTTAATCCAATTTTCATAACGGCTGTGCATCTCTTCCCAGTAAGATACAGGCGTTTGTTGTTCCATCGGACGTCCTCTTTCTTTAATACGACCCACGACATCATCGAGAGATCCTTCCAAGTAGATCAATAAATGAGGATGAGGGAAATAAGGTGTCATGACCATCGCATCGAACAGGTTACGATAGGTTTCGTAATCTGTTGCTGTCATCGTCCCTTTTTCATAATGCATCTTTGCAAAAATGCCTGTATCTTCATAAATGGATCGATCTTGAATAAAGCCGCCACCATATTCAAAGATCCGCTTTTGTTCTTTAAAACGTTCAGCTAAAAAGTAAACTTGTAAATGAAAACTCCATCGCTTGAAATCATGATAAAATTTATCAAGATAAGGGTTAGTATCAACTTTTTCAAGAGAGGTTCTAAAGTTTAAAGCTTCAGCTAATGCATGTGTCATGGTTGACTTTCCTACACCAACAGTTCCAGCTATCGTGATGACACTGTCGTGAGGAATGTTATATTTTTCTCGTAAATTCATGAATTTTGTACTCCTTCGTAAAGATAAGGTTTAATTTGATCAAAGATTGCTTCTAAGTCATCTTGGTGTTTAATAAAATCGATTGTATCCCCATCAATTCGAATAACGGGAACATCTGGGTGGTTTTTCTCGAATGCATCCATGTACTGTTTGTAGTCTTGTTTTAATTGTTCGAGATAGGAAGGCTGTATCTTTTCTTCAACAGCGCGCGCACGTTTATCAATGCGATCGAGCAGTGTGTCTAAACTCGCATCTAAATAAATCAAAACATTTGGCTTAGGCATGTCTTTAGTTAAGATATGATAAATTTGCTCATATTTCTCGTATTGATTTTGGGCGAGTGTACGTTTAGCAAAAATCATATTTTTCATAATATGATAGTCGCTAATGACTGGCTTGTCCGTTTTTAAATAATCTTTTTCGATATCTTCTAATTGTTTGTATCGATTACATAAGAAGAACATCTCCGTTTGAAAGCTCCAAGCTTCAATATCGTCATAAAACTTACCTAAGAAAGGGTTCTCTTCGACAATTTCTTTTAGTAAGTGAAAATCAAATCGTTTAGCAATTTTACGCGCTAAAGACGTTTTTCCAACGCCAATCGGGCCTTCAACTGCAATAAATGGTACCCGTGTCATCTTGTTTCCTCCTTAAACATGCGTCCATAGCATAAAGATACTTTTCGGCATGTAAATTAAAGCAAAGACTATTTTAACATAATAGCGTCCTTTTTTGGTGAGATTTTAACGATGAAAACAAGCTCCCACCTAATAAAGGTGGGAAAGTCAATTTAAAATTTCTTAATTTGAAATTGATCATTTAGAAGCTCCCAATTTTGAGGGAAATTAAGACCCAGTTTCCAATAGCTAATCCCTCTTAATTTCTTTTCTTTGATGAGATCAAATTTCGCTTGAATAGATCTGGCATCTTCAAACCAAACTTCATGTCGATTCCCTTCTTCATCTGTATATTGAAAATAAGGGGCTTGTGCGGTTTCATCAAATTCAATGCGTTGTTGTTTTTGTCGAGCTAAATTTGTCGCTTGTTGAGGGCTAAGGGCTCTAGCCAATCTCACCTCAGGTTCAACAGGCAAAGTCCAATCATATCCATATAAATTTTGCCCTAAAAGAATCTTACTCGGGCTCATCTCGGTTAAAGCATAATTGACGACGGATCGGACTTGATTGATCGGAGAAACGGCCATCGGTTCACTTCCGCTATATCCCCATTCATAAGTCATGAGCACGACAAAGTCAACAATCTCACCGTGTGCTCGGTAATCATGTGCTTCATACCACGGCCCTGTCATATCGGCACTGGTTTTTGGAGCCAATGCTGTTGAGATTAAAAGTCCTTCTTGATGCAGTCGGTCCCTAGCAAGAACGAGAAATTGATTGTAATCTTCTCTCACTTCAGGTGGCAAAAACTCTAAATCGAAGTGAACATCACGGTACCCAATACGCTTCGCTTCTGCAATAATTTCATTTAAAAGGGTCTCTTGAATAGTGGGATCGGTCACAATTAAACGCCCTAACTCTGCATTGAAACTGCCATCTTCTAAGTTTGTCACTGTTAACATTAAAGCCGCTTGATTATTTCTTGCAATTTGTGGCAAGGAATCAAGAGGTGGCTTTCTTAATGTGCCATCACGTCTTACTTCATAGCTAAAAGGTGCTAAATAGCTCAGATAAGGGGCACGTTTTTCTGTCACTTGGATCAACTGATCACTAACTGCCTCGCCTCTTGGTTCAACATAAGCATTCACTTCAATTTTGTCTTTTGTTTCTTCTGGTAAAGTTAATGTTTGGCCAATTTCGAGTGGTGTTTGAATATTGAGGTTATTGATGCTTGCGAGTGCTTCAACCGTTGTATGAAACTGTCTTGCTATTTTGTACAAAGAATCACCGGCCACAACCGTATACGTGTTCATTGTTGGAATAACAAGCGCTTGATTAATGATCAGTGCATCACTCTCTGTCATGTCATTGGCACGTGCAATCGAATCAACTGTTACATTAAATTGATTCGCTATTTGATAAAGTGAATCACCTTGCTTTACAACATAAATCAACATCTATTCATCGCTCCTTTAGATTTATCATCACGTTAGCCTATGCGAGATCGCTCATTTCGGTGACGTTACCTATATACTTGAAAATTTGTTAAACTAAAAAAAGATCAATTAAAATGTAATGGAGGGAAAATAGATGGCTGAGGAACAAATGACTGATGAAGATTATATGGAACTTGCTTTAGCAGAAGCGATCAAAGCTGCTCAATTAGGAGAGGTCCCAATTGGAGCCATCTTAGTACATGATGAAGAAGTTGTAGCAAGTGGGTTCAATTTACGTGAAGCCCTTCAAACAACAGCTTCACATGCAGAAATGATTGTGATTGATAAAGGGAATGATTACTTAGAAAGCTGGCGATTAGAAGACTGTACACTGTATGTGACGCTTGAGCCCTGTCCGATGTGCTCTGGCGCTATTTTACAATCACGCATTCCACGTGTTGTTTATGGTGCTAAGGATCCTAAAGCTGGATGTGCTGGCTCCATTATGAATTTATTAACGGATGATCGTTTTAATCATCAAGTCGACGTTACAGCTGGTGTATTAGAAGAGGCATGTAGCCATTTGTTGAAGGATTTTTTCAAAAAATTACGCGAAACAAAGAAATCACAGCCTGAAAAAGAAGCGGAAGTCATTTCAATGGCAGATTATAAGGAAAAAAATAACAACAGTTAAGCATTGCATTTTCATTTGAAACACTTTATACTAATAAATGCGTCAGAGGACGCACAATTTTGTTATCAATCTTGCCGTGCTAGGTGGGGAGGTAGCGGTGCCCTGTACTCGCAATCCGCTATAGCGAGACTGAATTCCCATCTGAGGTATACAATCATAAAGTCTGCCATAAGGAATTGGTGTTGACGTTTGGGTCCTGCGCAACGAAGACCCGTGAACCCTGTCAGGTCCGGAAGGAAGCAGCAGTAAGCGGTATTCTTTCGTGTGCCGCAGGGAAGCCTGGACTGAGCCATGAACTTGTGTAACGTTTAGGATTGTATCATCGACGATGGGTGCACGGCGTTATATAATCTATACACTCTTACCTTAATCGGGTAAGAGTTTTTAATGTTTAAAGAGAATTTTATCGTTATCATTCACATTTAATAATCAAATCAGTTATAATAGGGAAGAATGATCAACAGAGAGGATTAGGCTAATTATGAGTTATCAAGCTCTTTATCGCGTGTGGCGACCGCAAAACTTCGCTGATGTTGTGGGACAATCTCATATTACGAGAACGCTGAAAAATGCGATTGTAAAAGAGCAATTCTCACATGCTTATTTATTCTCAGGTCCACGAGGAACAGGAAAAACAAGCGCGGCTAAGATTTTTGCAAAAGCGATTAATTGTGAAAAAGCGCCAGTAGAGGAACCTTGTGGTGAATGTTCATCATGTGAAGGCATCCAAACAGGTGCTATTTCGGATGTAATGGAAATCGATGCTGCATCGAATAATGGTGTTGAACAAATTCGTGATATTCGCGATAAAGTGAAATATGCACCGACCGCTGTTCGCTATAAAGTTTATATTATTGATGAAGTGCATATGCTATCGATCGGTGCTTTTAACGCATTATTAAAAACGTTGGAAGAGCCACCTAAGCATGTTATTTTCATTTTGGCTACGACGGAACCACATAAGATTCCACTTACGATTATCTCAAGGTGTCAACGGTTCGACTTCAAACGAATCACTCAGCGAACGTTAATTGACCGGATGAAGACAGTTATGAACGATTCATCTATTCAAATTGATGAGTATGCTTATCAAACCATTGCACTCGCTGCTGAAGGCGGGATGCGAGATGCTTTAAGTCTTCTTGACCAGGCGATCTCATATAGTGAAGGACAGGTCACGTTAGATGATGTGTTAGCTATTACAGGTTCTGTTGCACAGACACAATTGACGCGCTTAACGGAGTTATTAGTTGAAGAGTCGATTTATGAAGCCCTTCGTGAGGTCGATCAGTTTATTCAAAATGGTAAAGATCCCGGTCGGTTTATTCATGATTATATTTACTTTCTTCGTGATTTGCTCGTCTATCAAAGTGCTGGTGATGTCGAAGATTTATTAGAACGATCCATGATTGATCCAGCTTTTAAAACACTTTCAGATCAGTTATCACCTGAATGGATTCAAAATGCGATTGCTGAACTAAATCAATGCCAACAGGATATGCGGTGGACGAATAGCCCGAAAGTATTTATCGAGATCGCTATTTTAAAATTGGCTGAGACAAAGACAGATCAAGGAATGAACGATCAACAGCCTGAACAAATTTTGCAGTTAACGAAAAAGCTTGATAAACTCGAACAAGAATTAAAACAAATAAAAGAAAGTCCAGCTACAAAACAACAAGAAACAGCATCACCAAAACCGCAAAAACGTGCGCCAGTGTCTAAAAACAGCTATAAGATTCCACATGAGCGAATAAGGGATGCATTAGAACGAGCTGAAAAGCCGCATCTAAAAACGGTTCATAATCAATGGCCAGCGTTTATGCAGCGTCTTAAGCAAGAAAGTGCACCAGCAGCTGCGACTTTACAAGAAGCTAAACCTGTAGCAGCCGCGTCTGATGTCCTCATTATTGCGTTCAGGTATGATATTCATTGTTCACTATCATTAGATCATAAAGAGAAGATCGAAAACTTGCTATTAGAATTAACATCACAACCGATGACGTTTATTCCGATTCCTGAGCCGGCGTGGCAGAAGGTACGTCAAGATTTCTTAGCAAAGCAACAACGTCAAGAGACAGATAGTGATTCATCTCAGGAAGAAACGTCGTCTCAAGAAGAAGATCCTCTTATTGCAGAGGCAAGAAAGCTAGTCGGTGATGATTTATTAGAAATAAAAGATTCACAATAAAATAAAGGAATTTTCAAGGAGGAATACCCATGCGTGGTAACCAAGGTAATATGAATAAAATGATGAAACAAATGCAAAAAATGCAAAAAGACATGATGAAAGCTCAAGAAGAACTTCAAGAAATGAGCTTTGAAGCAACAGCAGGTGGCGGTATGGTCAAAGTCATCGCTAATGGGAAGAAAGAAATTGTCGATGTAACGATTAATGAGGAAGTTGTTGACCCAGATGATGTTGATATGTTGCAAGATTTAATTATTGCTGCAACAAATGAAGTACTAACTAAAGTAGACGAAACATCAAATGAAAAAATGGGCAAATTCACCCAAGGCATGAATTTACCTGGAGGCATGTTCTAGGAGGGGATTGTTAGTGTATTATCCAGAACCGATTTCAAAGCTGATTGACAGCTTTACAAAATTGCCAGGGATCGGACCGAAAACAGCGGTTCGACTGGCTTTTTTTGTTTTAAATATGAAAGAAGACGATGTGTTAGACTTCGCAAAAGCACTTGTCAATGCTAAACGAGAGTTAACGCATTGTAGCACATGTGGTCATATTACTGATCAGGATCCGTGTTCAATTTGTAGTGATGGGACAAGAGATGAATCCGTCATCTGTGTCGTTCAAGACCCTAAAGACGTCATTGCTATGGAAAAAATGCGAGAGTTTAATGGTCGCTATCATGTTCTTCATGGAACGATCTCGCCTATGGATGGCATTGGGCCTGAAGATATTAATGTACCACCACTGATCGATCGGTTAAAAGACGAAAAGGTAAACGAGCTGATTTTGGCCACGAATCCAAATGTAGAAGGCGAAGCAACAGCGATGTACATTTCACGCTTAGTTAAACCGTCAGGCATAAAAATATCACGAATTGCGAGTGGCTTACCTATGGGTGGCGATTTAGAATATGCTGATGAAGTAACGCTATCCAAGGCCATGGAAGGAAGACGTGAACTTTAAAGGACGTGATCACGTTGTTTAATAGGAAGAAAAAGAAACGAGAACTCGAACAACAACTGTTAACAGATATTTTTAAGCTTCAAAAAGATTGGATGCACATAAAAACGATTATTGAAAAAAGTGTAGAACCCAGCGATGAAGGGTTATACGAATTAAAGGTTGCCCAAGCTAAATATTTTTATCTTCTAGGTGAAGCAAGACGATTAGGTATTCATGCACATCAACGATAATGTTGGTGTGTACTTTTTTTATGATGGACAGCATATCGTAATGGTGATTACCTTATCTTTTTAGAGGAGGATGAAGAGATGAACACTTTATCTATTGCTTTGATCATGTCATTAGTTATTGGTTTTATCGTTTTTAAAATGAAGCTATTTGAATGGTTGTTTAAAGTGTCTGTTAAATTAATTATTGGCGCAATGGCTTTATTTATTCTGAATATAGTCAGTGGTTACTTAGGCGTGTATATCCCGATTAATCTATTCACCTCGCTTTTTGTCGGTCTATTAGGTATTCCAGGTATTATTGCTCTAGGTCTTTTTCAATTTTTCATCGTATAAAAAGAAGTTTAATTTAATGGATAGAGTGGAAAAATAATAACTAGGTGTGAAGGTTAAACTTGTATAGAAAGAGGCGTTTTAAATTCTTTTAAAAAAATGCTTGTGTTCTCTTTTCTACACGTGTTATATTATTCAAGCACTGTTTTTCAGATGCCGTACCACAACCTAATAAGGAACAACATCTTTATGAAAAAGAATTTAAACAAATTTCGAATAAGTATTGACTTCGATAGGTTATCCGTGGTACTATAAAGAAGTTGTCGCGAAAAAAGACAACGTAAATTGATCTTTGAAAACTGAACGAAACAACCAGTACGTTAAGAAATGAAGTAAGACAAAAGCTAGTGCTTTTGAACCGAGTTTAGATAAACTTAAC
>NZ_FMYI01000018.1:0-2923 GCF_900096905.1 Pelagirhabdus alkalitolerans
TTTAGTTAAGTCCTCGATCGATTAGTATTCGTCAGCTGCACATGTCACCATGCTTATACCTCGAACCTATCTACCTCATCGTCTCTGAGGGATCTTACTCTTTAAAAGATGGGAAGTCTCATCTTGAGGGGGGCTTCATGCTTAGATGCTTTCAGCACTTATCCTTTCCATACGTAGCTACCCAGCCATGCTCCTGGCGGAACAACTGGTGCACCAGCGGTATGTCCATCCCGGTCCTCTCGTACTAAGGACAGCTCCTCTCAAACTTCCAAACGCCCACGACGGATAGGGACCGAACTGTCTCACGACGTTCTGAACCCAGCTCGCGTACCGCTTTAATGGGCGAACAGCCCAACCCTTGGGACCGACTACAGCCCCAGGATGCGATGAGCCGACATCGAGGTGCCAAACCTCCCCGTCGATGTGGACTCTTGGGGGAGATAAGCCTGTTATCCCCGGGGTAGCTTTTATCCGTTGAGCGACGGCCCTTCCATTCGGTACCGCCGGATCACTAAGCCCGACTTTCGTCCCTGCTCGACTTGTAGGTCTCGCAGTCAAGCTCCCTTGTGCCTTTACACTCTGCGAATGATTTCCAACCATTCTGAGGGAACCTTTGGGCGCCTCCGTTACTCTTTGGGAGGCGACCGCCCCAGTCAAACTGCCCGCCTGACACTGTCTCCGAACCGGATCACGGTTCTGGGTTAGAAGGTCAACACGATCAGGGTGGTATCCCACCGGCGCCTCCACGTAAGCTAGCGCTCACGCTTCTAAGGCTCCCACCTATCCTGTACAAATCGTGCCAACATTCAATATCAGGCTACAGTAAAGCTCCACGGGGTCTTTCCGTCCTGTCGCGGGTAATGCGCATTTTCACGCATCGTATAATTTCACCGGGTCTCTTGTTGAGACAGTGCCCAAGTCGTTGCACCTTTCGTGCGGGTCGGAACTTACCCGACAAGGAATTTCGCTACCTTAGGACCGTTATAGTTACGGCCGCCGTTTACTGGGGCTTCGGTTCAATGCTTCGCTCGAAAGCTAACATGTCCCCTTAACCTTCCAGCACCGGGCAGGTGTCAGCCCCTATACTTCGCCTTTCGGCTTCGCAGAGACCTGTGTTTTTGCTAAACAGTCGCTTGGGCCTTTTCACTGCGGCTTCTCGCAAAAGAAGCACCCCTTCTCCCGAAGTTACGGGGTCATTTTGCCGAGTTCCTTAACAAGAGTTCTCCCGCTCACCTTAGAATACTCATCTCGCCTACCTGTGTCGGTTTGCGGTACAGGCACCTCTTTCCTCATTAGAGGCTTTTCTTGGCAGTGTGAAATCCGGAACTTCAGTACTTGTTTTCCTTCCCCATCACAGCTCGTGCTCGCCAGACGGATTTGCCTATCTGACACACTCACTGCTTGGACGCGCTAAACCAGCTGCGCGCTTTCCTTATCCTACTGCGTCCCCCCGTCATTCAAACGGAAAGGAGGTGGTACAGGAATATCAACCTGTTGTCCATCGCCTACGCCTTTCGGCCTCGGCTTAGGTCCTGACTAACCCTGAGAGGACGAGCCTTCCTCAGGAAACCTTAGGCTTTCGGTGAAGAAGATTCTCACTTCTTTTTCGCTACTCATACCGGCATTCTCACTTCTAAGCGCTCCACCAGTCCTCACGGTCTGACTTTACAGCACTTAGAACGCTCTCCTACCATTGATCGTCAGATCAATCCGTAGCTTCGGTGATACGTTTAGCCCCGGTACATTTTCGGCGCAGCGTCACTCGACCAGTGAGCTATTACGCACTCTTTAAATGATAGCTGCTTCTAAGCTAACATCCTGGTTGTCTGTGCAACGCCACATCCTTTTCCACTTAACGTATACTTGGGGACCTTAGCTGACGGTCTGGGTTGTTTCCCTCTCGACTATGAACCTTATCACCCATAGTCTGACTCCCAAGGTTATATCATTGGCATTCGGAGTTTGACTGAATTCGGTAACCCGGTAGGGGCCCCTCGTCCAATCAGTGCTCTACCTCCAAGATACAGGCCTTGAGGCTAGCCCTAAAGCTATTTCGGAGAGAACCAGCTATCTCTGTGTTCGATTGGAATTTCACCGCTACCCACACCTCATCCCCGCATTTTTCAACATACGTGGGTTCGGGCCTCCAGTCAGTGTTACCTGACCTTCACCCTGGACATGGGTAGATCACACAGTTTCGGGTCTACGATCCACTACTACATGCGCCCTATTCAGACTCGCTTTCGCTGCGGCTCCATCTTTTCGGATTTAACCTTGCAGGGAATCGTAACTCGCCGGTCCATTCTACAAAAGGTACGCCGTCACCCATAAACGGGCTTCGACTACTTGTAGGCACACGGTTTCAGGTTCTCTTTCACTCCCCTTCCGGGGTGCTTTTCACCTTTCCCTCACGGTACTGGTTCACTATCGGTCACTAGGGAGTATTTAGCCTTGGGAGATGGTCCTCCCGGATTCCGACGGAATTTCTCGTGTTCCGCCGTACTCAGGATCCACATCGGAGTGACGACTCTTTTTATTACAGGGCTGTTACCTTCTGTGGCGGACCTTTCCAGGTCGCTTCATATAAAATCGTCATTTGTAACTCCAAAGATGTGTCCTACAACCCCAAAAAGCAAGCTTTTTGGTTTGGGCTGATTCCGTTTCGCTCGCCGCTACTCAGGAAATCGCGTTTGCTTTCTCTTCCTCTGGGTACTGAGATGTTTCAGTTCCCCAGGTCTGCCTTTTCATACATATGGATTCTGCATGAAATCCTACTCCATTACGAGCAGGGGGTTTACCCATTCGGAAATTCCCGGATCAATGCTTACGTACAGCTCCCCGAGACATATCGGTGTTCGTCCCGTCCTTCGTCGGCTCCTAGTGCCAAGGCATCCACCGTGCGCCCTTTCTTACTTAACTAACA
>NZ_FMYI01000018.1:3242-4888 GCF_900096905.1 Pelagirhabdus alkalitolerans
TCCGTTCCTATTTATCCTTAGAAAGGAGGTGATCCAGCCGCACCTTCCGATACGGCTACCTTGTTACGACTTCACCCCAATCATTAGCCCCACCTTCGGCGGTTGGCTCCTAAAAAGGTTACCTCACCGACTTCGGGTGTTGCCAACTCTCGTGGTGTGACGGGCGGTGTGTACAAGACCCGGGAACGTATTCACCGTGGCATGCTGATCCACGATTACTAGCGATTCCGGCTTCATGCAGGCGAGTTGCAGCCTGCAATCCGAACTGAGAATGGTTTTATGGGATTTGCTTGACCTCGCGGTTTCGCGGCCCTTTGTACCATCCATTGTAGCACGTGTGTAGCCCAGGTCATAAGGGGCATGATGATTTGACGTCGTCCCCACCTTCCTCCGGTTTGTCACCGGCAGTCACCTTAGAGTGCCCAACTAAATGCTGGCAACTAAGATTAAGGGTTGCGCTCGTTGCGGGACTTAACCCAACATCTCACGACACGAGCTGACGACAACCATGCACCACCTGTCACTCTGTCCCCGAAGGGAAAACACGATCTCTCGTATGTTCAGAGGATGTCAAGACCTGGTAAGGTTCTTCGCGTTGCTTCGAATTAAACCACATGCTCCACCGCTTGTGCGGGTCCCCGTCAATTCTTTTGAGTTTCAGCCTTGCGGCCGTACTCCCCAGGCGGAGTGCTTAATGCGTTAACTGCAGCACTAAGGGGCGGAAACCCCCTAACACCTAGCACTCATCGTTTACGGCGTGGACTACCAGGGTATCTAATCCTGTTCGCTCCCCACGCTTTCGCGCCTCAGCGTCAGTTACAGACCAGAGAGTCGCCTTCGCCACTGGTGTTCCTCCACATATCTACGCATTTCACCGCTACACGTGGAATTCCACTCTCCTCTTCTGTCCTCAAGTTCTCCAGTTTCCAATGACCGCTTGTGGTTGAGCCACAAGATTTCACATCAGACTTAAAAAACCGCCTGCGCGCGCTTTACGCCCAATAATTCCGGACAACGCTTGCCCCCTACGTATTACCGCGGCTGCTGGCACGTAGTTAGCCGGGGCTTCCTCGTTAGGTACCGTCAAGGTACCGCCCTATTCGAACGGTACTTGTTCTTCCCTAACAACAGAACTTTACGATCCGAAAACCTTCTTCGTTCACGCGGCGTTGCTCCGTCAGACTTTCGTCCATTGCGGAAGATTCCCTACTGCTGCCTCCCGTAGGAGTCTGGGCCGTGTCTCAGTCCCAGTGTGGCCGATCACCCTCTCAGGTCGGCTACGCATCGTTGCCTTGGTGAGCCGTTACCTCACCAACTAGCTAATGCGCCGCGGGCCCATCTGTAAGTGATAGCTCAAAAGAGCCACCTTTCAACAACCTGCCAGGAGGTCGGTTGTATTATCCGGTATTAGCTCGCGTTTCCACGAGTTATCCCAGTCTTATAGGTAGGTTGCCCACGTGTTACTCACCCGTCCGCCGCTCGTTCCACTAAACGTCATCCCGAAGGAATCGGTTTAGCTTCACGCGCTCGACTTGCATGTATTAGGCACGCCGCCAGCGTTCGTCCTGAGCCAAGATCAAACTCTCATTAAAATGAGTTAAGTTTATCTAAACTCGGTTCAAAAGCACTAGCTTTTGTCTTACTTC
>NZ_FMYI01000009.1 GCF_900096905.1 Pelagirhabdus alkalitolerans
GTTTCATAGCAGCTTAGCGCTCCTACAAAACGTGTTTAGATTCTTATAAAATATATCGACTCATATTCTTCACCAACGTCAATTGACAAAGAACCATAAAACATAACAAAGAGCTAAGTCCGCATTTTGTAGCGGCCTTAGCTCTTTGTTTTAGCTTTCAGCATTTAAATTCGTTTCCTCTTCAAGTTCTTTTAGACGTTCTTCAATTTGTGTTAAGTAAAGTTGGATATTTTTTTGGTGCGGTTCGATGGTTGTTTTCCAACTATCAATCGAATCTTTAATCTCAACCGATAGTTCTTTAATTAAAGCAGCACCTTCTTTTGATGTGTTAGCAATTTGTTCAGATAATGCTTTACCATTTAATTTAACGCGTTCTAATGCTGCTTTAGATTCTTCAACATGCTGTTTGATGTCTTCCCGCGTTTCTTGACCAGATTTTGGTGTTACAAGTAAAGTAGCTGCAGCGCTAACGACGCCTCCTGTTAAAACACCGAGTAGTAATGATTTTCCATTAGCCACATAATCCACTCCTTTCTCTTCTCTATCTATTATCTTCTCTTTATTCATTGAGGTCAAACCTCTTTTTAAAAATAAATATAAAAAATCCCCTTTGGAGGAGATTTTTTAAGCGAATTTAAAATTCGAGCGTTGTAAGATTGACTGTATAATCGGATAAAGGACAATGGTAAACACCACATTAAACAATACAGCAGGTAAGACAACACCAGCTACCATAACAGTAAATGCACCTTCCATTAGACCGATTACATAAAGTGCTAATGTTAGAAAAATGGTCCCACTCACAAACGTTCCAATCGCAACAAGTATAGGTGCTAATACTTTCTGGTTAACTTGTTTAGGTATAATTAACAATAAAGCAAAGAAAATGAATGCTGTAATTGGTTTTTCAATCAAATTAGATACCTGTCCTCCAGGTGCTGCGGTTGTTAATGCTGAAATAACGCCTGTTGCTAAACTAAGTACTAAAACATATTTCACATGTGGAAATAATAAAATACCTAAAAACATCATCGGAAGCATAATATCAGGCTTCATACCAAACAGAATAGGTGGTGCAATAATGTGTAACACAGCACCGATCCCCATAAATAATGCCAGTAATACTAAATCTTTTGTTCTCATGCTCATCTCTCCTCATCTAAACTCATTCGATTAACCATTTGTACACTGATTGTCAAATGCGTTAATTTCTAGATAGTATAACATATTACAGGTTATTGTAAATAAATTTACGTCACATTTTGTTGAATGGTTTCAGCCATTTCTGTAAGCTGTTCTTGGTCGTATTCTTCACTATGCGTAATCCATTTAGCATCATACCCATCATCTTCGTCATATCGAGGTATTAAATGAATGTGTAAGTGGAAAACAGATTGACCAGCTGCTTCTTTTGTATTATTTAATACATTGATCCCAGCTGGTTCAAAACTTTTCTCAAGTGCTTTGGCGATTTTCGGTATGCGAGCAAAAAGTGTACTCGCTGTTGCTTCATCTGTTTCATAAATATCTTTGACATGATTTTTAGGGATGACGAGCGTATGCCCTTTTGTTACTTGACTGATGTCCAAAAATGCTAAAACGTCATCATCTTCGTAAACTTTAGCAGACGGAATGTCACCGTTTATAATTTTACAAAAGATGCAGTTTTCATCACGTGCCATATCGAAGTCACTCCTTTATGATTTATGTTTTATATTTTACCATTGTTTCAGCAAGACGAGCAATGATAAGCGTTTTAGTTTGATTTGCATTCATCCTAAAAGGTGGTAAAATTCAGATAGGTTATATGAATGAACGGTTACTCGAAAGAATGAGGAGGAATAGGTAGTGAACTCGCTTTTAAATGTAGAAGGATTAAAGGGTGGTTATACACATAAAAATGTGTTGAAAGGTATATCATTTGATGTTTATCCGAATGAGATTGTTGCCTTAATTGGTTTGAATGGTGCTGGTAAAAGTACGACGATTAAACATATTATTGGCTTAATGCAAGAAAGGGAAGGCATGATTAAACTCAACCAGAAAGAATATCGAGAAGACCCTGAGCATTATCGTAAACAATTCGCTTATATACCTGAAATGCCACTTATTTATGATGAGTTAACTTTATATGAACATTTAAAGCTGACGGCTATGGTGTATGATTTAGATGAGGCGACATTTGATGAGCGTTTGCCTTTTCTATTAAAAGCGTTTCGTTTAGAAAAGCAATTAAATTGGTTTCCTAGTCATTTCTCTAAAGGGATGAAGCAAAAAGTGATGATTTTGTGTGCCTTTTTAATTGACCCTTCACTTTATATTGTAGATGAGCCGTTTGTGGGTTTAGATCCTTTAGGGATCCAAGCCTTTTTAGATCATATGGTCGAAAAAAAAGAACAAGGTGCAGGTATTTTAATGTCAACACACATTTTAGCAACGGCTGAGCGTTATTGTGATCGTTTTTTAATTATGCATGATGGTTTACTTCGTGCTTCTGGGACGCTCAAGGAATTACAAGAAGAATTTAATATGCCTCAAGCGACGTTGGATGATATATATATTCAACTGACAAAGGAGGCGTGAGGTATGTTTTCAAGTCGGACATTGTTTAAGTCTCGATTTAGAACGCATGTAAAAGAGATGATTCGCTATTTGCAATATATTTTAAATGGTCATATTGCGATTGCGCTTCTCTTTTTAATTGCAGCTGGTGCTGTTTACTATCAACAACTTTTAACGCAAATACCAGAAGATTTTCCAATTGCATTTGTTGTGAGTGTCTTATTTAGTTTAGTCGCACTACACAATCCCGTGCAAAACTTATTAAAAGAACCCGACCTGATTTTTCTTTTACCAAAAGAGAAGGCGTTAGCACCTTATTTCAATTATACATTAATCTATAGCTTTGTAATTCAACTTTATTTAGTGGCGATTTTAGCAAGTGTTCTTGCGCCGTTGTATGATGTAGGGGATTACTCTCTTTCTTATACATTACTGGTCGGAATCTTTATTCTTATGAAGGGTTGGCATTTCTTAGCCGGCTGGTGGATGTTGCGCCAGAGACAACCATTGATCAGATTTTTAAATCAAGCATTACGTTTTGGCTTTCAACTGGCACTTTTTTATTCGATGATAAACGGTTATCAGTTGATGGTCGTTGTATTTTTAGTCAGTTTATTTGCCTTGTTCTTCTATAATTATCACTTAACATATCACAAGCCTTTAGCAATGGACCTTCTAATCGACAAAGATCAAAAGCGAATGCAACGATTTTATGCACTGGCGAGCCTATTTACAGAAGTGCCCCATTTAAAATCACACGTAAAAAAACGAAAAATTATTGTTCAGCTATTAAAAAAACGCGTTCCATTCAAACAAGATGCAGCTTATGTGTATTTATATCGAATTGCATTTGTCCGAGCAGGTGATTATTTTGGTATTTATACACGAGTGATAATTCTTTCATTATTTGTGTTAGCTTATGCATCAAATGTATGGATGATTGCTGCATTAACGGTAGCCTTTTTATATATCGTTGGCATTCAATTGATGACACTCTTTTCTCACTTTAAAGCACAATTGTGGTTAGACCTTTATCCTGTTGGTAAAAAGACTCGAGAGAAGGCAGTTTCTCAATTAATCGAGCAATTGCTGTGGGTACAACTTGTCGTGTATCAAGTCCTCTTAATCAGTCAAAATGTTTCATTCTCGATTCTTTCGTTCTTATTCGGAAGTGTGTTCATTATCGGTTTCACGCGCTTCTATATCGATCGTATGTTAAAACGGACTGAATCCTAGTTAAGATTCAGTCCGTTTTGTCTTTACTTTGATTGATAGCTTTTTGTAATCTGTAAGAAAGTTTTCACCGCAATAAGCATGGCGCGTTCATCAAAATCAAACTTTGGATGATGATGAGGGTAGAATTGATCCTCAATTTGTGCGCCTGTAAAGAAGAAAGCGCCCGGTTTTTCTAATAAATAATATGAAAAGTCCTCAGCCGTCATGCTTGGCTTGACCCATTGTGCTTTTTTCACTTCTTGAATGTGCTCAGCGGCTTCTAAAGCACGTGCGGCTTCGGCTCTGTGATTGACAACAGGCGGATAACCTTTCTCATAATCAAGATGAAAGCTCACGTCATATCCTGTGCAAACTCCTGATATAATAGCATTCATTTCATCGATAATCTTATCTTGAACAGATGGATCAAATGTGCGCACAGTTCCACTTAACTGTGCTTGGTCAGCAATGATATTAAATGTATCACCCGCTTGGAATTTACCAATCGTGACAACAGCTGTATCTAAAGGATTGAGTCGTCTACTGACAATCTGTTGGAGTTGGTCAACTAATTGAGCGCCAATAATGACAGCATCCTTTGTTTCATGAGGCATCGCACCATGGCCACCTTTTCCTTGGATCGTCACATGGAACTTATCAGCGCCTGCCATGAATTCTTCAGGTGCTGTTTCAACAACGCCTAGTGGTGTACCTGACCATAGATGTGTGCCAAACACATAGTCCACATCTTCCAGTGCGCCGGAATCAATGATCGATTTCGCACCACCTGGTGGAAGTTCTTCTGCGTGCTGGTGAACAAGGACGATCTCACCTGCTAATTCATGTTCAATGGATTTTAAAAGTTTTGCGAATGTTAAAAGAATACTCGTATGACCATCATGACCACACGCATGCATCACGCCCTCTGTTTGAGATCGATAATCGACTGTTTTTTGATCGTGGATAGGTAAAGCATCAAAATCTGCACGAAAAGCAATCGTTTTGCCAGGTTTATGACCTTTGATTCGAGCAATGACACCATTGCCACCAACGTTTGTTTGATAAGGTATGTCGAGTTGATCGTAAAATGATGCGATATAGTTTGCTGTATCATATTCTTTAAATGAAAGTTCGGGATGTTGATGTAAGTAACGTCTTGTTTCAACTAATTGTTCAAAGTGTTGATCGACGTCATTTATGAGTTGTTCCCACATTAAAAATGTCCTCCTCGTTGTCTCTTTCTCATTATCATAACGTATTCTATTAATGGAAACAAAGTTTTGAAAAAAAGTGCTATAATGATTTGTAAATCGATGTAAAACAAAAAAGGAGATGAACAGATGGAACGACGCTTTTGGAAACCATTACTGGCTTTTAGTTTAATCGTTTTAGGGGTCTTATTAATTTTAAATAATATCGGAACCATTCAGTGGTCAGTCGATGAATGGTGGGAAATGGTGTACCCATTCTTAATTGTTTTAATTGGTCTTCATTGGGTGACGCAAGCTTATAAAGGGTTTAATGGGTTTGGTACACCTGTATTTTTAATTATTTTTGGGAGCTTACTCATACTTGATCGTCTAGGTTATATTACATTTAGTTTTTGGGACGTGTATCAATTATGGCCGTTGATTCTTATTTTTATCGGCCTGTCATTTTTAGGGATTAATAAACGTTGGAAGATGAAACGATTCAAAACATCTGATTATCATCATATGACCTTAGGTGAATATAAATTTAATGGACGAAACTGGAAAGTAGAGCCGATTTATATGAACCATTTTATTGGTTCGCACACACTTGATTTTACAGAAGCGGTTATTCCACAAAGTGATACACCGATCGTCCTCCACGGGCTAGCTGGTGAGATTGATGTGATCCTGCCAGATACGATTGAATTCAGTGTAAAGGCTCGAGTGAAAGCTGGTGAAATTAACGTTAATCAACAAACAGCTGAAGGGATTGGACGACATCTAACGTATCAAACGGCTGATTATGATGAAGCGGAACAAAGATTAACATTTGATTTACAGCTGACAGCAGGGTCAATTCAAGTTAAACAAAAGACGTCATAACCTGATCTCGGCGAAGTAAAAATGCTTTAGCTTTGTCTTAATTTGTCGTATAATAATGGTTTGATTACACCCTCCGAAAAGAAGAGGTGACCATTATGAAAAAACAAACAATCATACAAGATTTGTATCACTATATAAAGATGCGAACTTGGTTGAAAGTACTCGTTATCAGTCTATCGGCCGTATTTTTAATTAGTTTATCGCTATTTTTATTTATTATTTATGGTGGGGGATTGATCGTAGACGAAGAAGCATTAGTTTTACCCGCAACGACGTCGGTTGTGACAGAAGATGAGGAGTATGCGGGTCGACTGTTTACACAAAATCGTTCACTTGTTTCGTTAGATGAGATACCTGAACACGTTCAAAAAGCGTTTATCGCAGTAGAAGATGAACGCTTTTATTCACATGCGGGGGTGGATTTCAGGTCCGTTGTGCGAGCGATGTATCGCGACTTGATTGCTTTTGACAAAGTAGAGGGAGCTAGTACGATTACACAACAACTAGCCAAAAATTTATTTTTAGACAATACCCAATCTTGGATGCGAAAAACAAAAGAGGTTATGGCCTCGATCTATTTAGAGCGTCATTATACAAAAGACGATATTTTAGAACTTTATCTTAATGAAGTTTATTTTGCACACGGTATTTTTGGTGTTGATGCCGCGGCTGAATACTTCTTTAATAAACCAGTAGGAGATTTAAGCATTTCAGAAGGTGCTATGTTAGCCGGTATGGTGAAAGGCCCTAATATGTATTCACCTTATGTTGATGAAGAGCGTGCGTTAAACAGACGGAATCTCGTTTTAGCACAAATGGAACGTACGAATGTCCTGGATACAAATGAGCGGTTAGCCTTGCAAGGTCAGTCGCTCAACGTCACGCCTCAATCAAGTGATGGGGTGCCTTGGATCGATGATTATTTAGAAGCAGTCATTCGTGAAGCGGAAGACCGTTTTTTATTAACACGAGAAGAATTACAACGCGGCGGCTACACGGTCACCGTTCATATGGATACTGTTGCTCAACAAACAGCTTATGATTTGATGCAAGATGATGCGTTTTTCTACGGTTCAACAGATGATGTTGAGGCGGCATTTACGATGATTGATGCTAAGACCGGTCACTTAAGCGCTGTGATCGGTGGACGTGATTACAAAATTGGTGATGAACATCGTGCATTTAATGCGCATCAACCCGGTTCAGTCATGAAGCCGCTCGCTGTCTATGGACCGGCTTTAGAAGAGGGATATACCCCTTATCAATTCGTGGATGATGAACAAAACGACTTTGATGGTTACCGTGTTCAAAACGTCGATCAAGTTTATGACGGAGATGTGACGATGTATGATGCCCTTGCACGTTCTAAAAATACATCCGCTGTTTGGTTGCTCGATCAAATCGGTGTTTCAACAGGTAAAAACTATTTAGAAAAAATGAACTTAACGTTACCCGATGAGGGACTATCTATTGCATTAGGCGGGATTGAGCAAGGCTTCTCACCTATTCAAATCGCGGAAGGCTATCGAACGTTTATAAATAATGGTCAATTTCAGGAATCGTATACGATTAAGCACATCGTTGACAGAGACGGAAATGAAGTTGAGCCCACGCATTCGGTAAAACAAGAGCAAGTATTTAGCCCTCAAGCGTCTTGGGATATGGTGCGAATGTTAGAAGGTGTTGTGAATGAAGGTACTGCTCAAGCCGGTGATTTTAATAAAGCATTAGCAGGTAAAACGGGTACAACTGAGCATCCGCATGCACCAGGAAATGCAAAAGATGCGTGGTTTACAGGTTTAACACCTGAATATGTGACGACACTTTGGATGGGGTATGACAGGAGCGATGCCGATCACTATTTAACAAGAGGATCTGCTGCCCCGACAGAATTAACCAAAGCGATATTAACTGAAATTGATCAGCAACAAACGCTATCTGAGACGTTTACATCTCCTGATGGAATCAAAGATTTACCTGAACCGATCCGATTACCTAATGTAGATGATTTAGAAGTCGATCATACATTTGGTGGATGGCGATTGATTCGAGGTGAGTTAACTTGGACACCAGCAGAAGATGAGCGGATTGAGTACCATGTCTATCAAGAACAACCAGGTGACGATGAGTTGTTAGGAACGGTAGAAGGAACAGGAACGTTTAACTTAAACGATATGGGCTTATTTTCTGAAAATCATTATTATGTTATCCCGTATAATCCTTTAACAGAAGAATACGGGAATCCATCGAATACGGTTCGTTTATCATTATTTAATGAATGATTAAAAAAACCTTTACGTTGATATTTTCAATGTAAAGGTTTTTTGTGAGAAATTGGATTATGTTAAACTGTATAAAGAGAGATCATTACTATGAAAAGCAGGTGATAAAATGAAATTAACAACAGTTGGTTTTTGGGGTGGATACCCAGAACAAGGCGAGGCAACCTCTAGCTTTCTAATTGAAAAAGACGGGTTTAAATTGCTCGTTGATGCTGGTAGTGGGGCATTATCTCAACTACCTAAATACACAGATCCTTATAGTTTGGATGCGGTTATTCTGTCTCATTATCATCATGATCATATTGCAGATGTGGGTGTATTGCAATATCATATGCTCGTTCAAAATGGTGTTCGTCAAGCTGAGCGTGTGCTACCGATCTATGGTCATAACCACGACAAAGCCTCTTTTGACAGTTTGACACATCAGTTCACCACAGGTGTTGCTTATAATCCAGAGACCACTTTGAATCTGGGGCCTTTTGAGATTCAGTTTATGCCGACTGAACATCCGGTAACGTGTTTTGCGATGCGGATTACAGATGGTGAAGACACGATCGTATACACGGCTGATTCAAGTTATTTAGATGGTTTCATTGAATTTAGTGAAGGAGCCGATTTACTCATTACCGATTGTAACTTCTATGATGGACAAGATGGCAGCGCTAAAGGGCATATGAATGCTAAAGAGTGTGCTCACATTGCAAATCATGCGAATGTCGATACGCTCGTTCTGAGTCATCATCCACATTTCGGTGATCGCTCACAACTCGTCCCTGAGGCTCGTCGTTACTTTAACGGGCAAGTTGTCTTAGCTCACTCAGGTTACACGTGGCGTTCAAGTTGATTTTTACAATGAATTGAAATAGACTATTAATCAGAATCTGATATGGAGGGATGAAGGGTGAAGTTTATTGATAATGAAGGTGTGACAGATCCTTATATTAATCTAGCAATTGAAGAATATGTGTTGAATCATTTCGGTGAAGAAGATACGTATTTACTCTTTTATGTCAATCGTCCATCAATTATCATTGGACGTAATCAAAACACAATCGAAGAAATTAACACGAAATATGTTGATGACCATAACATTAAAGTTGTCCGTCGACTGTCTGGTGGAGGTGCTGTTTATCACGATGAAGGGAACTTAAACTTTAGCTTCATTACAAAAGATGACGGCAATAGCTTCCACAACTTTAAAAAATTCACCGATCCAGTCGTGGACGCTCTAAAAGCACTTGGTGTTCCTGCTGAGCTGAGCGGACGTAATGACCTACTTGCAGACGGAAGAAAAATTTCAGGAAATGCGCAGTTCACGAAAAAGGGTCGCATGTTCAGCCACGGGACACTCATGTTGAATTCTGAAATTGAGAATGTGGTCGAAGCATTGAACGTCAGCAATGAAAAGATTAAATCAAAAGGGATTAAATCGATTCGTTCACGTGTGGCTAATATTGTTGAATTCATGGACAAGCCGATTTCCATGGATGACTTTAAAGCACATATTTTAAAACACTTATTTGACGTTGAGGATTTAGATAACGTCCCACGCTATCAATTAACAGAACAAGATTGGCAAAACATTCATAAGATCTCAAAAGAACGTTATCAAAACTGGGATTGGAACTTCGGTAAATCACCTAAATTTGATATTCAAAAGTCTCATAAATTCCCAGCAGGTCTTGTTGATGTCAGAATGGATATCTCAAAAGGTGTTATTAAAAATTGCAAAATCTTCGGTGACTTCTTCGGTGTTGGAGATGTCAGTGTAATCGAGGAGCAGCTTATTGGCGCACGTTACCAAAAAGAAGCCCTTCAAGATGCATTAGAAGAGGTAGACGTTCCTCATTACTTAGGCAAGATCACACAAGAAGAGTTAATTGATTTGATTTATTAAGCTGTACAACCATATATAGTGTCAATAAAAACACGCAGGTGCTTGAGATTATCAATGAGCGCATGCGTGTTTTGTTTAGGGTCGATTTATATTGGTAAAACATACTGCATTTGAGTAAATATGACTAAATTATAAATGATTGACTTAAGAATATTCTTTTTTTAGCTTTAAAATCCTTCTTCATCAAATAAAAAAATAAAAATTATTAGGTAATTATGATCAAATAATGAACTTTATTGATTAATATGGCTTATTTTAGAATTATATGTATAATTGACATTATAGGATAATTTTACAATATATTCTATAATTTCTATTAGGAAGGATGTTGTTTAATGGTAGTAAGAACAAAAACATCCCATGACCTATCGCACAAAACAAAAGCCTATATTGCAGCTGAGAAGGATGGTATGTGGGGAACGCTAGTTTATGAAGAAGGAGAGAAAGAACCGGAATTTATTTTAAAAACACCCAGTAAGTTGATTGATATTATTTGTGAAACAAATGGTGAGAAATTACTATCTCGTCACGACAGTGCTAAGATATTGTGTGGTTTTAACAATAAAGCACCTGTTGCTCTCAGTGTTGCAAATAATCATTATTTTTTCCCAACTCATTCACCAAACAATCCATCTTGTTCTTGGTTTTCACACTCTCACATTAAAGAAATCCACAAAGGTAAATACGGTGATGCCATCGTGATGTTCAGGGACCATCAAAAATTAGAGGTGCCTATTTCAGCTGGCATTATGACAAATCAACTACACCGAACAGCACAATATCGTTATTTATTGCAAGAACAATTTAAGTCGATTAACCAAAAAGAAGCACTTCAATTTATGTTGAAAGCTTTAGGTTTTTCTTGTTAAATAAAACATTCGAATTCGTTTGTGCTCAAATGAATTCGGATGTTTTTTATAAATTTGATCGTTGATTATAAAGATTATCTTTGACGATCTATAAGACCGATCTCTATCCTCCATAACCCATCTCTTTTTCTTTTTGACGTTGGTACGTATCCTCATACCCGATCATCATAAGCTCTGTTAAAATCTGTTCGACTTTTTTACGAATAGCAGGGTTGAAATAGTGACGCTTTTCTTCTTTTTGTTTGCTAATAAATAAATAAGCTGTAAAGGTATCGTTCTTCTCAAGTGGTTCAACACTTACCTTTTCCTCATACATATATTTTCTTAGTTGTTGCCGTTCTGTTAAAGCGCGGTCTTCCATCATTTTTAATAATTCAAGATAAGGTTCTTTAATTTTCACCCCGTTTCCGGTTTCAATGGATGTGATGTCTTTTTGAATGACGGTGATGGCCATTGATAGAAATAGAAAGCGTGAAGCAAGAGCGTATTCGTGTTCGGTTAAATAGCGCATAGATGTCACTCCTTTTATCGAACGTATGTTCTTATTATATACCGAAAGCCGAAAAAATAAAAGTGTTATAAGTTAATTTTTTAAGGGAATAGGTCATAATAAGACGAGAATATACGAAATGTGTAAGGGGGTCACGTCATGATTGATGCAAACGAAATTACATTTGAATATATACGTGAGCTCCTAGATACAGGTGAATACGAACAATTAATTGAAACATTGTTATTTTTATATGAAGGATTTGGACCACTTCCAGGCATACTTATTCCGTTCGTTGAAACCTTCCTTCCTTTTTTACCTATTACCGTTATTGTCATGACCAACGCTGCGGCGTATGGATTACTTAGAGGTTTTCTTTATTCATGGATTGGTGAAAGTATTGGGTCAATCGCTGTATTTTTATTGATTCGTCGGTTTAGTCATATTACGGTGCTTCGTTGGATTCATTCTAATCGACAAGTGAAGCGGATTACATCATGGGTGGAAAGACGAGGGTTTGGGCCTTTATTTATATTATTATGTTTTCCTTTTTCGCCATCATCGCTTATTAATCTAGTAGCAGCATTATCGAGAATCAGTTTAGTGCAATTTGCTTTAGCGATCTTTCTAGGAAAGACTGTTATGATCTTCTCACTCGCTTATGTAGGGAGTAGTTTAATGTCGTTTGCTGAAAACCCTGTTCGAACGATTCTAGTGGCGATGGGTATTTCACTCTTTTGGTTATTAGGAAAGTATATTGAGCGTTTGTTGTTTAAAAAAGGAGAAATTGATACCACCCAAAAAGCCCATTAATGGAGGGGGTTCACGTGAAAGACTCAGTCAATTATTGGCACTTGTTAAAGGTGATGTCGACTGTTTTAATACTTGTTTTATTGATGAAAGTTTACGTGTTCTCAAGCTTTTTAGTCGAAGGACACTCGATGGAAGCCACTCTATATGATGGGAATATGATTTTAGTTAATGAGATGATTTATCATTATCAAGATATAGACCGCTTTGATGTCATTGTTTTTAAGCAGAATGATGAGTATTATGTTAAACGCATTGTCGGCCTTCCAGGGGATCAAGTTGGTTATCAAGAAGGGGCGCTTTATGTTAATGGTTCACGTATAGATGAACCATATCTTTATTCAACCTACGACGCGCAATATGTTTTAGATTTTACGTTACAAGATTTAACAAGTGAACAGGTGGTACCGAGTCATCATGTGTTTGTTTTAGGTGATAATCGGACGAGAAGCTTAGATAGTCGCCAGTTAGGTTTCATTCCGAAACACGATATTGTCGGGAAGGTAGAGTATAGGTACTGGCCTTTTTCCCTTTTTGAATTTCAGATTCGTCACTAAATTGAGCTAAAATATGTTAAAATTGAACACAACAAGCAGAACAAATGATCGATTTTAAAGAGGGAGGTCTTGTTGTGTCCATACGTATGTTAGTAGGTCCTGTTACGGCAAATAAAAGTCAAGTTTGCGTTCAAGAGATTCAAGAAAAGTTGCGCGATGAACCTTATGGCACACCGATTATTTATTTAGTCCCTGAACAGATGACGTTTCAAAAAGAATATCAATTATTAGAAGCACCTGACATAAAGGGGAGTATTCGCGCACAAGTGTTGAGCTTCTCTCGTCTAGGTTTTCGAGTGATGCAAGAATGTGGGGGTGCCACGAAATCGTTTATCACCTCAACCGGCATTCAAATGATGTTACGAAAAATTATTGAAGAGAAAAAGACAGACTGGCAAATGTTTAATAAATCAATTGAAAAGAAGGGCTTTATTGAACAGCTTGAAGCGATGATTACAGAATTTAAACGTTATCAAGTGACACCAGAGGATTTGACGGCACAAATCGATCATGAAGAGGTGTCAGGACGTGTTGGGTCGTTAACGAAAAAGCTAGAAGATCTTCATTACATATATGAGCAATTAACACACGTGCTCGCTCATCAGTACATTGATGGAGAAGACAGGCTCTCTATTCTCGCTCAGAAAGTAAAACAGTCCAATTACTTAAAGAATGCCATTATTTATGTCGATGGATTCCACCGTTTCACGCCACAAGAGCAAAGCGTCATTAGTGAGTTGATGATGCATGCTGGTGAGATGACATTTACCTTAACGATGGATGAAGTAAGTGATCAAAAAACGGATGTTGATTTATTTAGCCAAACGAAAGAAACGATGAATCAAATCAAAGCGTTAGCAAATGAACAAAAACAACAGGTGCGCGTCCAGTTCGTCAATGAACCAGCGGAAACGGCTCCGTTTTTAACGCATTTAAAGGATCACTTCGACCAGCGACCAGCACCTGAATTTACCAGTCCAGCTCCTATTCAGATCGCACATGCTGTACACCCACGTGCAGAAGTTGAAGGCGCGGCTCAAGAGATTTTAAGCTTAGTGCGTGATCATGACTATCGCTACAAAGATGTGGCTATTTTAATGCGTGATGAGTCACTGTATCATGATTTAATCAAAACGATTTTTAAGGATTATCAAATTCCTGTGTTCTTAGATGAAAAACGTCCAATGATCCATCATCCACTCATTGAGTTGATTCGATCTGGACTCGATGTTGTGTTGACGAATTGGCGCTATGATGCTGTTTTTCGTATGTTAAAAACAGGCCTTATTAGGTCGAGTGATGAGAAAGCCCCACTTGACCAGGATGCGATCGATACATTAGAAAATTATGTGCTCGAATATGGCGTTAGAGGGCGTCATCAATGGTTGAGTGATGATACATGGGTCTTTCAACGTTTTAAAGGGTTTGACCAAGCAACCCAAACAGATCAAGAGCGGCAGACTCAAGAACAAATCAATGCGTATAAAAACCAAGTCAAACGTCACTTAAAAGCATTTGATGAAGGAATCCGAGAAGCCAAAACGGTTAAGGAAAAGGCAATTGTCCTCTATGAATGGCTTGAGACCTTAGGTGTTGGTGAAACCTTAAATGAGTGGCAAGACCAATTTGAACAAAACAATCAAGTTGAACAAGCAAATGAACAAGAACAAGTGTGGCAGTCTGTGATTCAACTGTTGGATGAAATGGTTGAAATCATTGGGGATGACTCTCTATCGAATCAGCTGTTTTATCAAACGCTTGAAGCGGGACTCGATACATTGACGTATTCACAAGTGCCACCTACGCTAGATCATGTTGTGGTCGCTTCAATTGATCGTTCACGATTATCCAATGTAAAAGTCGCGATGCTTTTAGGGGTCAATGAAGGCATCTGGCCTCAAAAGCCGACCGTCGATACGGTCTTATCAGAAGAGGAGCGTCTATTGCTAGAGCATCAAGGAATAACATTAGCAGACAGTGAGACGCAACAGCTAATTGATGATTGGTTTTATATTTACTTGGCGACAACGCTTGCGAGTGACAGGCTTTGGATGAGTTATCCGTTAAGTGATACAGAAGGAAAGGCTAAGATGGCTTCGTCAGTCATCAAACGCGTCCAAAGTCTATTCCCTAACTTGCCACCTTCATTATTATTACAAGATCCTGAAGAGATGGTGGATGTGAATCGTTTTATTACAACGAAGGATAAAACACTCGCAGCCCTAACAGCACAACTCGCTAAGTATAATCGCTATTATTCAATTGATGATGTGTGGTGGAGTGTGCTGAATTGGTATTTAGACCGGTCCGATACAGATCCAACGATTGAAACAACGTTATCAAGTTTATTTTATCGAAATCAACCTGTTTCGTTATCAGAAGAGACGGTTAACCGTATTTATCCAAAACAGATTAAAGCAAGTGTATCGCGTATGGAAATGTATCATCGTTGTTCATATCAACATTTTGCACAATATAGTTTGCAATTAAATGAACGACGGACATATAAGCTGGACGCTCCTGATATCGGTCAACTCTTCCACGAAGCACTTAAGACGATTACGGAATGGATTCAAGGAGAGAATCGTCAATTTAAAGATATCTCAAAACAAGAGGCTTACCAATATGCGAATCAGGCGATGACGCATTTAGCCCCTATATTACAACATCAAATATTGCATAGTTCGAATCGCTATCAATACATGAAAACAAAATTAGAGAAAATTATTGCAAGGGCGACGTATGTATTAAGCGAACAATCAAGACGCAGTGACTTTTCGCCTGTTGGCATGGAAGTTGGATTTGGACTACCTAATAGCCCGCTTGATCCTGTTCAGCTCTCATTACCGAACGGGTATGATTTAGTGTTAAGAGGACGAATTGATCGCGTTGATCAAGCGTCATTCGATGATCAGTTGTACCTTCGAATTATTGATTATAAATCGAGTCAAACGGGCTTAAATTTATTAGATGTTTACTATGGTTTAGCTTTACAAATGTTAGCTTATCTTGATGTTATTTTAACGAATGCAACGAAGTGGCTTAATCAACCGGCTCACCCTGCAGGCGTGCTTTATTTTCATGTTCATGACCCGATTTTGTCTGAAAAAACAGCACTCAAACCTGAAACAATTGAAGATCGATTGTTCAAATCATATAAAATGAAAGGTTTGTTAATCGATGACGAGCAAATTGTGAAAAAGATGGATACGGATTTAGACTCAGGCCACAGTCCAGTCATCCCAGCTGCTTTGAAAAAGGATGGCTCCTTTAGAAGCGGGTCGCAGGTAGCGAGCTCTGAAACCTTTGAAGCACTGCAAAATTATGTGCGAGATATGATCACGCAGGCAGGTGTCCAAATTACAACGGGGGAAGTCGATTTAAATCCTTATCGTGACGAAAATCGGACAGCTTGTGAGATGTGTACATTTAAATCAGTATGCCAGTTTGATGCAAGTATCCCGGGGCACGATTATCGTCAACTTCCAAAAGTGAGTGATGATGTTCTATTAAAAGAGATGATGGAAAGGGGGAGTCGTGATGCCTAAGTGGACAGAACAGCAGTCAGAAGCTATTTTTACAAAAGGGCAAGATACCTTAGTGGCGGCTGCGGCTGGTTCAGGAAAAACAGCCGTATTGGTCGAGCGCATTATTCAAAAAGTTATTTCAACCAAAGATGCTGTTAATATAGATGAGTTATTAGTTGCGACGTTCACCAATGCAGCAGCTCAGGAAATGCGGAATCGAGTGGCGCAAGCGCTAGAGTCAGCACTGGAAGATAATCCCGATTCAAATCATTTGAAGCGTCAGTTAACATTATTACAACAGGCACAGATCTCAACGTTACACTCGTTTTGCTTGGATCTCGTGAAGCGATACGCGTATTTGCTTGATATCGATCCAGGATTTAGAATCGCAGATGATATTGAATCAGATCTATTAAGGCAAGAAGTGATGGAAGACTTATTTGAAGAGTGGTACGGGGAAGATTTTCAGGACAGGGAAGCTTTTTTTGAATTAGTTGAGCGTTTTTCAAGTGATCGAAGTGATCAACAAATTGAATCGTTAATCCTAAAACTTTACGATTTTGCTAGACAAAACCCTTGGCCAGAATCATGGTTAGATCAAGTTGCAGATACGTATCAGATTTCAGCAGATGATAACGAAGATGACTTTGAATGGTTGAAGCTGTTAAAACGTGATGTCAAAGATCAACTCGATCGATCGGAGACGCTTTTACATCAAGCGCTTGATTTGACAAGAGAACCAGATGGACCTTACAAATATGCAGATGCGTTGGACTCAGATTTATCTTTCATTCAGAGATTGAAAGGTGCTTCAAGCGATTGGGAAGCGTTACGTAAAGAATTTGAGCAACTAAAATTTGTGACGTTGTCTGGAAGAGGTATGGAATGTGATCCTGTCAAACAAGAGCGTGTCAAAACATTACGTGACAAAGTTAAAAAGATTATCCAAGGTTTAAAAGATGAACTATTCGCGCGCTCCCTAAACGATCAATTTGAAGACATGAATCAATTGTATCCAACGATCCATCAACTTGTCTCGTGTGTAAAGCAATTTAAACAAAGTTATCAAGAACTTAAAAAGGAAAAAGGACTTGTTGATTTTTCTGACCTTGAACACTTTGCGCTGACGATTTTAATTGATCACACAAAGACAGGATTAGCGCCTTCAGAGGTTGCTTTATCTCTACGAAATCAGTATAAAGAAGTATTAGTTGATGAGTATCAAGATACGAATATGGTTCAAGAATCGATTTTACAGTTAGTGAGTGATGAAGAACCAGGGAACTTATTCATGGTAGGCGATGTTAAGCAAAGTATCTATCGTTTCCGTCATGCTGAACCGTCATTGTTTATTCAAAAGTATAAGGACTATCAAAAAGAGGGGAATTCTGGTAAGCGGATTGACTTGGCCAAAAATTTTAGAAGTCGAAAAGAAATTTTGCGAGCAACCAATTACGTTTTTAGACAGGTGATGGATGAAAAAATTGGTGAAATCGCTTATGACGAAGATGCAGAGCTCATTTATGGAAATGATAACTATGATAATGCGAATCAAGATGATGTCGAAACAGAACTTGTCATTCTTGATCGTTCTGATTACAAAACAGAAGAAAGTGAATCAGATGGTGAAACAGCGTTAGATTTAACGAAAGCAGAGCTTGAAGGCCGCACCTATGCTAAACGGATCAAAGAGTGGGTGGGATCGAATGAGACACCGCCACGTTTGGTATTTGATAAAGATAGTGGGGTTTCTCGTCCCGCTGCTTATCGTGATATTGTGATTTTAATGCGTTCATTGACATGGGCACCTACGATTATGGAAGAATTAAAAAAAGAAGGGATCCCTGTTTATGCTGAATTATCAACTGGGTATTTAGAAGCGATTGAGATCAAAGTGATGATGAGTTTATTGAAAGTGATCGATAACGCCAAGCAAGATATTCCGTTAGCGAGTGTGTTAAAGTCACCAATTGTAGGGATCAATGAAGAAGAATTGGCTCAAATTCGATTACAAGACCCTAAAAACAGTTATTATGAAGCGTTGACACAGTTTGTCCAAGAGCAAGAAGAAGGCAAGTTAAAGAATCAATTAACGCGTTTTCTCACTCAACTCACTCAGTGGAGAACCGAAGCAAGGCAAGGAAGTTTAAGCGAATTAATTTGGAAGATCTATAGAGAAACGGGCTATTATGACTTCGTAGCAGGTATGCCTGGTGGACGTCAACGACAAGCGAATTTACGCGCATTATACGACCGGGCACGAAGTTATGAAGAGACATCGTTTCGGGGATTGTTCCGTTTCTTACGTATGATTGAAAGAATGGAAGAACGTGGTGATGACTTAGGAGCCGCTCGTGCACTTGGTGAGCAAGAAGATGTTGTTAGAATCACGACGATTCACAAAAGTAAAGGTCTTGAATACCCGATTGTCATTTTAGGTGCGCTAGGTAAGCAGTTTAATCAACAAGACTTAAAAGATCGCTATTTACTACACAAAGATTTAGGGTTTGGTAGTAAATGGATCGATATAGAAAACCGATTGATGTACCCGACGTTATTATACCATGCAGTGAAAAGTTATATGAAGCAAGAATTATGGGCAGAAGAAATGCGTGTGTTATATGTTGCGATGACACGAGCAAAGGAGAAGCTCGTCATGATTGGAACACTTAACTCATTTGAAAAGACAAAAGAGAAATGGCAAGACATACTCAACCAACAAACATGGACCCTTCCAGATGCGCATCGCTTGGAAATGGATACGTATTTAGATTGGATTGCGATGAGTTTAATTAGACATCAAAGCGGGTCTCTATTAAGAAATGATGAATTCGAGCAACAAATATCTACGGAGATAGCAGATGATTTATCGAGTTGGATCGTCAAAACAGATCAGGTCAAGTCTCGCTCATCATTATCAAAAGATAAAAGTGAAGATACGGTTGATTTAAAACAAGTTATTCAAAATCGTCAGCCGGTAAAGGTAACAAAACCAGGACTTGACCAGTTTGTTGATGAGCGATTGTCGTATGAATATCCTTATCAAGATGCGACCCGTTACCGAGCCAAACAAACCGTAACAGAAATTAAACGCCAGAATGAAACAATTGATGACTATGCCGCAACGGATATTCAGAAACCTTATAAACGTTCGATTATTCAACGTCCTCAATTTATGCAAGAAAAGAAAACGCTGAGCCCTCAAGAGTTTGGTACAGCGATGCATACGTATATGCAACATTTAAATTTTAATAGAAGTTGGGACAAATTGCAGCTAGAACATTTTGCTGAAACACTGGTTGAACGTGAGTTATTAGAAGCATCTCAAGCAATAGCTCTCGATTTTGATTCTATTGAAGCGTTTTTAACATCTGATCTAATGACGATACTTTCCTCAGCAGATGTGATTGAACGTGAGGTTCCGTTTAGTTTGATGCTTAATGCAGATACTGTTTATAAAGATTGGCAATCGAATGAGAATGATCAATTATTTGTTCAAGGGATCATCGATTTGCTTGTTAAAACAGAGGAAGGTTGGGTGATTATCGATTATAAAACAGATAAAATCCACCAATCAGTCGATGAAAATGAACGACAACGATTGAGAGGACGTTATCAAACACAAATAGACTTATATTCAAAAGCGATTGAGAAAATACTCGGTCATGAAATTAAAAAACGTTACCTCTATTTCTTCGACCAAGCATTCGTGCTTAAACTATAAAAAAAGTTTGTGAAAAAATTATCAAAAGGTGGGCGTTTAGCTGTTATAGAGAGCTGAACGCCCACCTTTTTTGTATGTGAAAACGGCATGATGTTGGGATGAATTGACAATATTTTATTGACAGAAGCAAATTGCATGATAAAATAAAACTACCTAATTGATAATGAATCTCATTATCAAACAATACATAGAGATAAAGGATTTTTTTATGAAACTTATAGTACTCATCCCGATCTTAGTCATCTTATCGATCATCTCACTGTTTATTGGAGTCATTCCATTAAACCCAACTGATATGTTTAATCTGACGGATCAACAAATACAAATTATTTTTATCAGTCGAATTCCACGAGTCATAAGTATTGTTATGGCTGGTGTAGGTTTAAGTATTAGCGGCTTAATTATGCAACAGCTAAGCCGGAACAAATTTGTATCCCCTACTACAGCAGGAACGATGGATTCGGCTCGGCTTGGTATATTAGTTGCCATGATGTTGTTTGGTAGTGCAACGCCGATGGAACGCACGATCGTTGCTTTTATTTTTGCTTTACTAGGGACATTTATTTTTATGAAGTTACTAGACAAAATCAAATTCAAAGATCCAGTTTTTATTCCGTTGGTAGGGCTGATGTTTGGAAGTGTTATTAGTTCCATTACGACCTTTTTTGCCTATCAACATGATTTGATTCAAAATATGTCTGCGTGGCTTCAAGGAAATTTTGCTCTTATTTTACAAGGTCAGTACGAACTTCTTTATTTAAGCGTTCCTTTAGTCATTTTTGCATACTTATTTGCGAATCGATTCACCATTGCGGGGATGGGCGAAGATTTTTCAAAGAATTTAGGGTTGAATTATCGAGTGATCGTTAATATAGGTTTGACGATTGTTGCCCTCATGACATCAGTGGTCGTGTTAACAGTCGGAACCATACCTTTCTTAGGATTAGTCGTACCCAATATCGTATCGATGTATCACGGTGATCATTTAAAAAGGAGTCTTCCTCACACGGCACTTTTAGGCGCTATCTTTTTACTTGTAATGGATATATTAGGACGTGTTATTATCTTCCCTTATGAAATTGCGATTGGTGTAGTGGTAGGGGTTGTCGGAAGTTTTATCTTCCTATATCTCGTCATGAGGAGAAGTGTTTATGAGTAATCGAACAAAAATTATTATTCTGACTGTTTTAAGTGTACTCTTTGTATCTATTTATTTATTCGCTGGGCTGGAAGGTAATTGGACTTATATTTTAAATCGGCGCGCTACACGTATCATTGCGATCGTTGTAACCGGTGCAGTGATTGGTATTTCAACGATTATATTCCAAACGATTACGAATAATCGTCTGTTAACACCGAGTTTGATCGGACTTGATTCGCTGTATCAATTAATCCAAACCTTTATTATCTTTTTTTATGGATCGACGAGTCTTTCGGCAACGGATCAGACGATTAACTTTTTCATATCGGTGTCACTTATGATTTTATTTGCACTGATTTTGTTTCAATTACTATTTAAAAAAGGAAATAATGTTTATTACTTATTATTAATGGGACTTATATTCGGTACTTTTTTCCAAAGTTTATCAAGCTTTATGCAAGTCCTTATTGATCCTAATGAATTTATGGTTGTACAAAATCGAATGTTTGCAAGCTTCAATAATGTACAAACCGATTTATTATATGTATCACTAATTTTACTGGCGATCACCTTCATTTACTTAATGACGTATTACAAATATTTAGATGTATTGTCATTAGGTAAAGAACATGCCATTAATTTAGGTGTGGATTACAATGCGATTGTAAGTCGCTTGATGATCGTCGTAGCGATCCTTGTTTCCATTGCTACAGCCTTGGTAGGGCCTATTATGTTTTTAGGTATTTTAGTTGTAAATGTTGCTTATGAAATGTTTAAAACATTTAAGCATTCAGTATTATTATCCGGAACTGTATTAATTAGCATTGTTGCCCTAGTCGGTGGACAACTCGTTGTAGACCGCATTTTTGGCTTTTCAACGACACTAAGTGTCATTATTAACCTAATTGGCGGTATCTACTTCCTATATCTTATCTTAAAGGAGAATCGAACATGGTAGAAATAAAAGAAGTTGCAAAAGCATATGGTGATTCAGTTGTTGTCGATCATGTATCGATGCATATACCAAAAGGCAAAATTACATCCTTTATTGGCCCCAATGGAGCTGGTAAAAGTACACTTTTATCAATTGTCAGTCGTTTAATTGCTAAAGATCATGGTGAAGTATTAATAGATGATGAGGAAGTCAGCACAGCAAACAATAAAGAACTAGCTAAAAAATTATCGATTTTAAAACAATCGAATCATATTAATGTGAGGTTAACAGTTAGACAACTTGTGAGTTTCGGGCGCTTTCCATATTCGCAAGGCAAGTTGAATGAATTTGATGAAAAAATGGTGGATAGTGCGCTCGCTTATATGGAGCTAGGGGAGATGCAGCATAAGTTTTTAGATCAATTGAGTGGAGGTCAAAAGCAACGCGCTCACATTGCAATGGTTATTGCACAAGACACAGATTATATTTTATTAGATGAGCCTTTAAATAATTTAGATATGAAACACTCTGTTCAAATTATGAAAGTTTTAAGGCGATTAGTCGATGATTTAGGAAAAACCGTAATTATTGTTTTGCACGATGTGAATTTTGCATCTGTTTATTCAGATCAAATCGTCGCGCTCAAAGAAGGTAAAGTTGTTAAACAAGGTCCGACAAAAGAGATCATAAACAATGGTGTCTTAAAAGAAGTCTATGATATGGACATTAAAATTCAAGACATTGATCAATGTCGCATTTGTCTCTATTTTTCTTAATGTGTTTAAACCAGATGGACTTTATATAAATCATCTTAGCTACTGGGCCCAAGTAATAAGTGGTAGGTGAAGACGTGTAAGGAATGTCTGTTTAAAAATATAAACTATATGTAAAATAAGGAGAGGTAAAGTAAATGAAGAAGCTAATAATGATGATGTTACTCTTTGTGTTCGTTGTCGTTGGTGCGGCATGTGCGGATGCAAATGATACATCTGAAGAAATAGATGAGAATGAAGAAACAACAGAAGAAAATGAAGATATAGAAGTGGAACATGAACTAGGCACGACAATGGTTCCACAAAATCCTGAAAATGTTGTTGTATTTGATTTTGGAACTGTCGATACATTACATGAATTAGGGATTGAAGTTACAGCGGTACCAAAAGCAAATGTTCCAGACTATTTGGATGTATTCACACAAGATGAATATGAAGATGCAGGTACGTTATTTGAACCTGACTTTGAAACGCTAGCTAATTTAGATCCTGATCTTATTATTATTTCGGGCCGTACCCAAGAGGCTTATGAAGATTTAAGTGAATTAGCACCAACGATCTACATGGGCATCGAAGAGAACGACTACATGAATTCATTTGAAAACAATGTTATGCAATTAGCAGAAATTTTTGATGTTGAAGATGAAGCGAGTGATCGTGTATCTGACTTACTCGATCAAGTGGATGCATTACAAAATCAAGTGCCTGAAGATCAAAACGGCTTAATTGTAATGACAAGCGATGGTTCGCTAAGCGCATACGGTCCAGGTTCTAGGTTTGGTATTATTCATGATGACTTTGGCGTGGAACCTGTTGCACTGGATATTGAAGAAGCAACACATGGTCAAAATATTAGTTTTGAATATGTCAGCGAGATGGATCCAGATTACTTATTTGTGATGGATCGTAATGCGGTTGTAGGTGGAGAAGATGATGCCGTTACGACATTAGATAATGAACTCATCAATCAAACAACAGCGGTTCAGAACGATCAAGTGATTCATTTAACACCTGACTATTGGTATCTATCTAGCGGTGGGATTGAATCTGTTCAACAAATGATTAATGAAATTAGTGCCATAACAGAATAAATCGTTAAAAAAGACAACTCGACTTGAGTTGTCTTTTTTTACGCATAAATCAACTTATGTCGAGTTTTGTAAAAATAGTTTGAAAAAATTAATTCAAATGTCTTTATAAATGATAAAATAAACCGAAAATATTAATAGAGTGTAAAAAGAATTAGTGAGTTAGCCCTAATCAATTGATGTGAAGGGCAGTAGGGGGAGGAAGAAGTTTGGCTACAGATAAGAATTTAAATGAAATTATTAAAGAGGTATATAACGGTACGATTCATGCTGTAAAAAACATTATACCACTTGATCCAGAGGTTGGATCGCCACAATTAGTAGAGCCACCACTAACGGTCAAGTTTGGGGTGCTGATCGGTGTAACAGGCAGTATAAAAGGAGAGCTTGTTTTACAATCCGATCAAGATTTTTTCTCGGAAATAGGGGAAGTGATGTTTGGCATGCCGCTTACAGAGGATATGTTAGAGTCATTTGCAGGTGAGCTAGGGAATATGATTGCAGGTAGTTTATCAACTTATTTATCAAATGTTGAGATTAATACAGATATAACACATCCAACGGTTTTACAAGGGGATGCAACATTATCAGGGTTTAAACGTGCATTATTAGTCGATATCAATTATTCAAATCAAAAGAATTTAAAAGTACATCTCTTGTTAAATCAATAATAAATGTGACTTTTGTTTCAATAGTCAATGGATAAAAAATCAATTATACTCAAAAATAGACACGTTTTGACGAGTAATTATGTTATGATGTTAATGATTCTATTTTTCTGGTAAAGGAGTCATGAAAATGAGTACTGAAAAATATATAGTTTTCCAATTAAATGGTCAAGAATACGGTGCAAGCATTAAACAAATTGTATCAATTGAGCGACTACAAGAAGTTGTATCGTTACCTCAAGTTTCGGATTTTATTGAAGGGATTACGAAACTACGTGGGGAAGTGATTCCTGTTATTGACTTAAAAACACGAATGAACTTACCCCCGTCTGAAAAAACAGACCAATCTCGTATGCTCGTCTCATTAGTAGACGATGTATCAGTTGGGTTTATTGTTGACGATGCATCGGATGTGATTGATATTGATGAATCAATTATTGAACCGGCGCCAACGACAATAAAAGGTGTTAATGCTAACTTTTTAAATGGTGTGGCTAAATTAGATGATCGTCTATTATTACTCATCGATTTATCCTATGTATTAAATTATGACGAATTAAGCGAAGTAAAACAGGTAGCAGAAGAGAAATAAAGATTGAGGGAGAGATAAAAATGGCTCGCGTATTAATTACAGACGATGCAGCATTTATGAGAATGCAGCTAAAAAATATTTTTGAATCACTAGGTCATGAAGTTGTTGGTGAAGCTGAAAATGGTCAAGTCGCGATTGATCAATATGAAGAACTAAAACCTGAACTTGTTACAATGGATATTACCATGCCAGAAATGAATGGTGTTGAAGCCGTTAAGGCAATTAAATCAAACGATCCAGATGCGACGATTGTGATGTGTTCTGCTATGGGACAACAACAGATGGTTTTAGAAGCTATTCAAGCAGGAGCTAAAGATTTTATCGTGAAACCATTTGATCAAGAGCGTATTCAACAGGCTTTAGACAAAATATTTTAATTGAATCACTTAATTAAAATGTATGTTTAAGTACGATTGTAAGTGAAAGTCGCATTCATTTAATTGCGATCGAATGCGACTTTTCTTATCAATACATTTAAAAGAATGATGTAAAGGGGCGGTATTCAATGACGAATAAAAATGTAATCGTAGTTGTTGTAGCTAGTGTGTTACATCTTTTAGCGTTTGGTTATGTGTTATTAACACTAGATGTTTTTAACAATGTCGGTGTCGATGGGTTTATTTTTGTCGGTGCGGCGATCGTGTTTAGTCTTTTATTTGCTTGGTTTACAGCTAAACAACGCCGTAAAGATTTAAAAGCAATTCATGAGCGTCTAGATACCTTAGCAAGTGAGGAAATGACCACACTTCCTGATAAAAAGGTAAAAAGTTCAGATTTAAAACCAATTAATGAGAAGTTCGAAGCTATACATAATCGTTCAGAGAAACTCTATCAATTTATTTCTAAATTGACAGATCAAATGAATACACAAACGAATACTGTTAACGAAAGTATTAATACATTAGCTGAAGATAGCACGAATATCTCAGTTACTTTAGAAGAAATATCAAGTGGTGCAGATGAACAAGCTCAGTCTGCTTCATCATTAACGGAAGGTTTCCAACAATTCGCGAATACTATTATGAGCGTTGCAATGAATGGTGAAAATATAAAAAGTGAATCACAAGATATGCTCTCGATTACAAATGAAGGTCGAGAATTGATGGATCAATCTGTTGAGAAGATGGCTATTATTGACCGTACGATTAAGGAGTCACTTGATAAAGTTAAAGGGTTAGATGATATGACCTTAAAAATCACAAATCTTGTGACTGTCATTCAAGAAGTTGCTGAGCAAACGAACTTACTTGCATTAAATGCAGCAATTGAAGCAGCTCGAGCAGGTGAGCATGGTAAAGGTTTTGCCGTTGTAGCAGATGAAGTTCGAAAGTTAGCAGAACAGGTTAGTCTGTCAGTTAATGACATTACAACGACGACAACTGGTATTCAAGAGGAGTCTTCAGCAGCTGTTAACGCGCTTGAACAAGGCTACCAAGCTGTAAGTGAAGGGTCTGAACAAATCCAAACAACAGGTAATACGATTAAACAATTGAATTCAATTATCACGGGTATGGGTGATGAGATTTCAGGTGTATCAACGTCTCTTTACGATATTTTAGATAACACGAAGTCAATTAATGAATCGATATCTAACATAGCAAGTGTATCGGAAGAGTCTGCAGCGGGAATTGCAGAAGCAGATTCATCTGCTGGTCGATTAGCTAAATCCGTTCAAAACATTAAAGAAATGCAAGAAGAGTTAGAAAAGAACATAGCTGAGTTATACATGTAAAGAAATGCACTCGTGCATTTCTTTTTTTTTTTAGTGATTTGACTGGATCTTTTGATTAATTGAAAGGACTCATTTAGACTTATTATGTAGATTGAAGGAGGTATAGCAAATGGATACATTATTTATAAAAAATGAACGTCAACAAGCGCTAGTTGATAAAGCAATACATTTAGGAGCATTAGCAAAAAATCGCGTGAAAGAAGCAGAACAATTTGCTCAATTACCACAAGACACTGTTAAAGATTTAAAAGAATCCAATTATTTGTCTTTAACTTTACCTAAAGAATTAGGCGGTGAAGGGCTTAGCTTATATGAATTTTTATTAATGCAAGAAAAATTAGCGACAGGAGATGGTGCAACAGCGCTGTCCGTTGGTTGGCATTTAGGGATTGTAAAAGAACTCTCAGAGGATAGAATTTGGGAAGATTCCATTCTCAATTGGTTTACTAAAAAAGTAAAAACCGATCAAGTACTCGTTAACCGGATTGCTTCAGAAAAAGCAACCGGAAGTCCAACTCGTGGAGGAGTACCTAAAACAAAGGCTGTAAAAGATGGCAACGACTATTTAATTACTGGTGAGAAAACATTCTCAACTATGGCTTCAGTACTTGATTATTATATCGTATCTGCATTTGTAGAAGATAAAGACACAGTTGGTTCATTTCTTATACACCGCGATGAGCCTGGTATTCATGTAAATAAAACGTGGGATACGATGTCAATGCGAGGGACAGGCAGTGATGATCTTGTTTTTGAAAATGTGCGTGTTGACTCATCAATGTTAGTAGAATTAAATAAACAAGCCAATCCGAAAAAAGCTAAAGGTTGGCTGCTTCACATACCGGCTTGTTATTTAGGGATCGCAATTGCAGCAAGAAATGATGCGATTGAATTTGCGAAAAATTTTCAACCGAATAGCTTAAACACACCCATTTCTGAAGTCGCCCATATCCAAGATAAAATCGGGGAAATGGATGTGAAATTGATGAGTGCTAGACATTTTATGTATCGGATTGCTGAGCTGTGGGACGAGACACCAGAACAAGAAAGACAAAACTTAAGTGCTGAACTTGCTACAGTGAAAATGGTCGCAACAAACACTGCTAATGACGTTGTGGATTTAGCTATGAGGATTGTTGGTGGAAGAGGGCTATCAAAACAGATGCCATTTGAACAATACTATCGCGACATAAGAGCGGGTCTTCATAATCCGCCAATGGATGATGCGGTCATTCAATTGTTAGCTAAACGTGCATTAACGCATTCATCTCAAAAATAATACAGACTTCATAAATAGCAAGTATCAATATACATTTAAGGTTTAGACTTGTTATAATAAAGGTAACATATTCCTAAGGGGTGATGAAGATGTTCAATAATATTTTATTAGCTTCAGACGGTTCAGAGTATGCGATTCGTGCTTGTGAGAAAGCGATTGGTTTGGCGGAAGGAAATGAAGAGGCTAAAGTAACGATTCTCTATGTAGTTGACAGTGCAACATCTAAAACAGATGCTAAACATCATTGGAATGCTCAAGACTTAGATCGAAGTCGAAAAGAAAAGTTAGCAATTTCTGAGCGCAAATTTAATCAACATAATGTGAAGTATGAAATCAAAGTGCTCCATGGTGATCCTGGTCCAACAATCGTTGAATATGCAGATGAAATTGATGCTGATGTATGTGTTATTGGTTCGAGAGGACTTAACACCCTGCAGGAAATGGTTTTAGGTAGTGTGAGTCATAAGGTCGCTAAGAGAGCTCAGTGTCCAGTTATGATTGTGAAATAATAACAATAATTTATAAAAATGACGATACGTTTTAAGAGAACGTATCGTCATTTTTATTGACACTCAGGGCACAGGCCATAGATTTCAAATTTATGATCGTCTACCAAGAAATTATTTAACTCTGGTTTTGCGATATGCATAGGGCAACATTCAATTTCTTTAGTTAGTCCACATGCTTTACAAATAAAATGATGGTGATGGTGATTCACACAACGAATTTGATAATTTTTTTCACCATCTAGTTCAGTGGATTCTAGTATGCCCAGCTGATCAAATAAATGTAAGTTACGATAGATCGTGTCAAAACTAATTCCTTTAAAATGGGGTTCTAAATAAGTTAAAAGATCTTTAGCTGTTCGATAGCGGTCTTCATTGGCGAAAAACTCTATAATCATAGCTCTTTTATTAGTGAATTTATAGCCGGCTTCTTTTAAAATCGACAATGCTTCTTCTGTTGTCATAAGATCGCCTTCTTTCGTTTGATGGTTAGTCTATTGAACTTTTGTATCTAAATAAATTGTAGCGTAATTTAAAAAAGAAGTAAATAAGAACGATTTCGCTTCTGTGTCAGTTGACATATCTACTATAGGGGGGTATAGTGTAACTGAGGTGAGAAACCATGTCTAATATCTATGAAGAGCATAACACACATCGTACGAAGCAAGAACAAGCTTCACTAGTCAATCGACTAAAGAAAATTGAAGGACAAGTTAGAGGTATTCAAAAAATGGTAGAAGAAGATCGCTATTGTATTGATGTTATGGTACAAATTTCAGCAGTTAATGCAGCGCTTAAAAAGGTTGGATTTACCATGATGGAAGACCATGTTAATCATTGTGTAGCTGATGCGATTCAAAAAGGATCTGGAGAAGAGTCGGTACACGAATTAATGAATGTTATTAAACAATTTAGTAAATAATAAACAAGAGGAGTGTTCTATATGAAAGCAGTAACATTAAACGTATCAGGTATGAATTGTGCACACTGTAAGAAAAGTGTTGAATCAAGTTTAGAATCGTTTGATTCAGTCGATAATATCTCAGTGAATCTCGAAACAGGTCATGTATCATTTAAGTATGACGAAACGAGCACTGATTTAAACGAATTGACAGAAGCGATTGAAGACCAAGGATATGATGTCGAATAATTCCATTAAAAGGAACGAAATACCCTATATTTCGTTCCTTTTTTTGCGAAAAAATAGTTAACATACAAAAAATATTAAAAAAGTATCGAAAAAAAGGTTAAAATATAGTAGTATTATGTTGTAGAATGAACGTACAAGATACCTAAACATGTGCAGTAAATCACGATCGTTATGGTTTAGTTATCTTTTACCTAATTATTGAAGAAAGGACGTGTTTCTGATAGTATTCAAAATTAAACGCAAACAAGAAGGTGCGAATACGGTTGAACGTAAAGATCGTACAGAGCATAAGCAGAGTGAAATTGCATCAGTACCTGAAAAATTAGTTTTTCCATTATCTATGCAAATAGGCGCTCCTTCTAACCCAGTTGTTGAAGTTGGGGATAAAGTGAAGGTAGGTACATTAATTGCAGAAAACCAAGGTATGATTTCTGCTAATATCCATTCATCTGTATCAGGTGAAGTAGTCGAAATTACAGATCATCCAACAGCAAAAGGCGAAGGGCCATGTATCATTATTAAAAATGATTACCAAGATGAAGAAGACGCCCCACTCTTTACTGAGGGAGAAAAGCTAGACCGTGAGCAGAAATTAGATATCATCGGTAAAGCAGGTATTGTTGGAATGGGAGGCGCTACATTCCCTACAAATGTTAAATTAAATCCTCCAAAAGACAAAGAAATCGACACGATTATTATTAACGGAGCTGAGTGTGAGCCATATGCTACAGCTGATGATCGATTAATGGCAGAGCATGCTAAAGAGTTAATCGAAGGTATTCGTGTGCTTCTTGAGATTATCCCAGTGAAAACGGTTTATATCGGTATTGAGGATAATATGCATGATGCAGCTGATGCTTTGAAAAAAGAATTAGCCAATGAAGATGTTATTAAATTAGTTGAATTACCAAGTATGTACCCACAAGGTTCGGAGAAAACATTGATTAAAAATCTACTAGGTCGCGAAGTGCCTCCTGGTAAACTTCCAGCAGATGTAGGTGCTGTTGTTACAAACGTTGGAACAACGTTTGCTATTTATCAAGCCGTACGTCATGGCAAACCGATGACATCACGTCTCACAACCATTAGTGGTGAATCGATTAAGAATCCTAAAAACTTATGGGTTCGTATTGGTACGACGATTGAATCATTATTAGAAGACTGTGAAGGATTTGAAAGTGATCCAGGTAAAATGATTCATGGTGGTCCAATGATGGGAAGTCCGTTGACATCTGGACGAGTACCGATTACAAAAGGGACAACACATATTACATTCTTAAATAAAGCTGATTCAGCAGTGCCAGAGCGCTCTCCATGTATTCGTTGTTCAGAATGTTTAAATGTATGTCCGGTTAGCTTACAACCGATTATGATTAGTAACGCTTACGAATCAGGAGATATTGAAGAAGCTGAAAGACTCGGTGCGCTTGATTGTATCGATTGTGGTGCTTGTTCATATATTTGCCCATCTAAGATTCCGATTTTAGATAACATTCAAAAAGCGAAAAAAGAAATAAGATCCAACAAGGAGGGCGCATAAGATGGGAAAGTTTAATACATCGGCGTTGAATACAACGCCTGCCCCTCACTTACGAAGTCCACGTACGTCTGATTGGGTAATGAGACAAGTCATCTATGCCATGATGATTCCAACCGCAGGTGCCGTTTATTTCTTCGGTTACCGTGTGTTTTTAATGCTTCTAGTAGGTGTTGGGGCAAGTGTTGCTTTTGAGTATATTTATCAAAAGCTAGCAGGTCGTAAAATCACGATTAATGATTATAGTGCTGTTGTTACAGGTTGGTTGATCGCACTTAGTTTACCATTAGCTACACCGCTATGGACGGTTGCTCTTGGTGGGGTTGTCTCAATTGCGATTAAGCAAATCTTTGGGGGAATAGGTAAAAATCCAATTAACCCAGCAGTATTTGGACGTATTTTCTTATCGGTATTATATTATGAAGAATTAGGAACTTTCGTTGCACCACGTGGGGCAACAGATGCATTCTCAAGTGCAACACCACTTAACGTTTTAAAAGAAGATGTACCGATATTTGCTGATGCAGTTACAGCAGCTACAGGTATGGATGCTACGATTCCAAGTCTTTGGGACTTATTTTTAGGTACTAACTTAGGTGGTAACATTGGTGATACATCAACACTTCTACTCTTACTTGCATTTGGGTATTTAGTGGCACGTCGCATTATTGAACCTTATGTTCCTGTATTATATGTTTTACCAGTTGCACTTATAGCTTTAGTGACAAGTGGTTTTGATGTTGAGTTTATGATGCAACATGTGCTCAGTGGTTCACTAGTCTTTGCTGCGGTATTCATGGTGACAGATTACAGCTCATCACCGTTTAGTCCGCATGGTAAAGTTGCTTTTGCAACAGGTGCAGGTATCTTGACTATTCTATTTAGATTCTATTCAAGTTATCCAGGTGGTGTAGGATTTGCAATCCTTACAATGAACATTTTTGTTCCAATTATCGATCGCTTACTACCACCTAGAATTTATGGACATAAAAAGCGTCCGTCATAAAATGATTTAATAAAACAGGGCTACACATGTAGCCCTGTTTGTTTTAATGTGCAGATAATTGGAGAAGCTTATACTAATCAAGTATAATTAGATTTGAGACAGTATAAAAGGAGCGAATAAACGATGGATCTATATTGCTACCCTAAATGTGGTACATGCCAGAAGGCCAAAAAATGGTTGGATGAAAATGATGTTCAGTATCAAGATTTACATATTGTAAATGAGACACCTAGTAAAGAAACACTTACAGAAATAATTCGTAAAAGTGAGCTTCCGATTAAAAAATTCTTTAATACAAGTGGGAAGAAGTATCGTGAACATAATCTCAAAGATAAGTTACCCGATATGACAGATGCAGAAAAGATTGACTGGCTCGCATCGGATGGCATGTTAATTAAACGTCCGCTTGCTTATGATGGAGAGAATGTAACGCTAGGCTTTAAGCAAGAGCAATTTGAACAAGTGTGGAAATAAGGGAGGATTTTGAATGGTTGATCTAAATGAACGTTACTACTCTGATGAACATGTGTGGGTCGATGTTAAAGGAAACGAAATAACTTTAGGCATCACTGAACACGCTCAAGAAGAGCTAGGAGACATTGTATTTGCTGAGTTACCAGAAGAGGGCGATGTATTAGACGAAGGTGACACGTTTGGTAGTGTTGAATCCGTTAAAACAGTTTCTGAATTATACGCACCGATTAGTGGTACCATTACAAAGGTGAATGAAGCTTTAGAAGACGAACCTGAATTGATTAATGAGGATCCGTATGAAGATGGTTGGATTATAAAATTAACCATTCAAGATATGGATGCATTAAAGAGTTTAATGACATATGAAGCGTATCAAGCTTTTACTCAAGATTAATAGTAAAAGGGCAAGCAACACCGATCTAAACGGGTTGCTTGTTTTTTTTTGTGAAGGCATAAAACTTTTTATACCGAATTGTTTGAAAATTCTTTAACTTCTAAATAAAATGCCGAAAATAAAAGCGTAAGACAAAATTCGACATTATTAGGAGGATTCTATGCGTTGGGTTAATCAATCTATTAAAAGGCAACTGATTGTGATCGCCGTTTTTTTAATTAGTGTACCATTACTTATTCTCGGCTATATTAGCTATTCTAGTAGTGTGAATGAGCTAGATCAATTAGGACGTACACAGTTAGAAAATAGTGTGCATCAGTCTGTTGAGTTGCTTCATATTCTAAATGAACAAGTAGAAAGCGGCCAACTAACGATTGAAGAAGCAGAGGAAAGAGCAAAAGAAGCAATGATTGGTTCATCAATATCTGAACAAGAACGTTCAATTGATGTTGCTTTAGATATTGGTGAGAATGGTTATTTATATGTTACAGACACAGAAGGCGTGATGCTCGCTCACCCTAATCTAGAAGGGGAAGAGGCATGGGAATTTCAAGATACATCTGGAAATTATTTTATTCAAGAAATGATAGATGTCTCGCTTGATGGTGGAGGTTACGTATATTATGACTGGCCAATGCCAGATGATGAGGACCAAATCGAGCCGAAAGTGATTTATGCAGAACATTTTGAGCCATGGGATTGGACAATTAATGCGAGTACATATTTATTAGATTTTAATCAGCCTGCTCAAGATATGTTACTGATCACAATTATTACGGGTGCAATTATTATATTAATAGGTATTGTTTTCATCTGGTTCGTCGCTAAACGATTCACAGAACCGATAAAACAAATTACAAATCGTATGACAGCACTATCAAATAATGACCTGAGATCGGAACCTATTGATATTGGACATGAAAATGAGCTTGGTCAATTGGCAACGGCTGCGAATCAAGTGCAAGATCAACTCAAATCAATGATTGCAAAAGTTAAAGAAACATCCACGAGTGTTTTAAATAAGAGTGAACGTCTGTCACAATCTGCATATGATGTTAATCAAGGCTCTGTTCAAATTTCTTCAACGATGGAAGAGTTGGCTAGTGCAACTGAATTACAGTCATCTCATGCAAGCGAACTAGCTGATGATACTGAATCCTTTACGAATGCAATTGAGAACGTTTCAAACGACGGTGAGACTGTGAAAAACCATGCCATTGAAGTAAATGAATTGGCTATAAGTGGTAAAGAGAAAATGGATAAAACTCAACAACAAATGCAAGTAATAGATGAAACCGTTCGTCAATCTGTTGAAAGAGTGGATGCTTTGAATGAACAAACTAAACAAGTGTCAAAAATGGTGACAGTTATCCGAGATATTGCAGAACAAACGAATTTACTTGCTTTAAATGCAGCAATTGAGGCAAAAAGAGCGAATGAAGCGGGAAATGGTTTTAGTGTTGTGGCAGAGGAAGTGAGAAAGTTAGCAGGTCAGGTCGCAAATTCAGTTACCGAGATCACATCAACGGTTTCAACGATTCAATCAGAATCTCATCATGTTTCAGATTCATTGTCACATGGTTATAAAGAGGTTGAATCTGGCATAGAGATTATAGATGAGACAAATCAAACGTTCAGCGAAATTGAGCAGTCAGTTCAATCAATGGTCGAACAACTTGATCGTGTATCTAATCAATTAAATGATGTCAATAAAGGTTCACATGCGATGAATGACAAAATACAAGATGTTGCATCTGCCACTGAACAATCAGCAGCTGGGGTAGAAGAAACGTCAGCTTCAGCAGAAGAATCGAGTGGCATGATGCAACAAGTCTCTGAAAATGTTGAGGATCTAAAACAATTAGCAAGTGATCTAAATCACTTAGTCGATTCATTTACATTATAATTAAATAAACCGACTAATCGATTGCATAATCTCAATTGATGAAGCCTGATCGGTGAACTGTTCAATGATTTTTCCTTCTTGGTCAATAATGACAGTCGTAGGCACACCCATACAATCATAAGCTCTGTATGTGTTCAATCCATCATCAACGACTGTCGGTTGACTGAGGAAGTTATCAAAGTAACGTATAGCTTCATCAGCTTTTGGTTCTCGTCCAGAAACATTTACCGTGCGAAATACCATTTTTTCAGAATCAACGGTTTGGTAAAGACGCTCCTTTAATGGTAAATCTTGACTGCAATCCGGGCACCAAGATGTCCAAAAAGTAAGCACAACAATTTTTCCTAAATCATCTGATAATTGGTATGTTTTAGATGGGTCATCTATATAGGGAAGACTAAAATTTGGTGCTAACATAAACAACATCCTTTTCTAATAGATCGTAAAGTGAGTATAGCACGATAAGAAAGGGATGAAAATGAAGAAGTATTAACTCTTGGGAGCTTATCAACTATACTCGAGCAAATGAAAAGAATTTCAAGCAATTGTAGCATTTATTAACTATGAATGTTTTATTTGATTGTGTGCTCGTGTCAATCTTTCAAATCATTTCAAATGAAAATAGGTGACCGTTGTCGCTAAATAATGCGCTTGGTATAATTAATGTGGTCAAAAAAGGAAAGGGAGATTATAACCTAATGGATCAATCGATTGAACTCAATTACACGCAAGAAATGGAAAAGGCGATGCATCAAAATCACGGATGTGGTTATGCAGCGTATGGAATTGATATGAGTGAACGTTTGAAGGTTGAAAGAACAAGAGAGCAAAGTCATAAAGATGGTATGGCTCTTGTTACGGACATTAATCGTCAAGTTCATCGCTAATCATATTAATGAACTAAGAATCTTAACTATTATAATATTGAAACAAGAAGACTCTTCTATTTAAAATAAGAAGGGTCTTTTTTTGTATATTTGCTATTGAGAATGACGAAGAAAAGTCAATGTGTTAAACTAAGAAACAAATCATTTACTTTTTATACTTTTAGGTTTATAAAAGCTGTTTTACAGAACTTAAAATCTTGATATTAGATTTGAAATAGTATAAGATTGTAATGAGAATAAAGTGAGAATGGAAAAGTCATTCTTGAATTATTATATAATATTATTTTTTGGAGGTATAGATATGAGTGGATCAACTTTAGAAATTAAAGATCTTCATGTTGAGATCGAAGGCAAAGAAATTTTAAAAGGTGTTAACCTAACGATAAAAGGCGGAGAATTCCATGCTGTAATGGGACCTAATGGAACGGGTAAATCAACGCTAGCTTCTGCTGTTATGGGTCATCCAACGTATGAAGTGACAAAAGGTGAAATCTTAATGGATGGCGAGAATGTACTCGAAATGGAAGTTGATGAAAGAGCAAAAGCAGGTCTTTTCCTAGCTATGCAATACCCAAGTGAAATTAGTGGTGTTACAACATCTGATTTCTTACGTTCTTCAATTAACGCACATCGTGAAGAAGGTGATGAAATTCCATTAATGAAATTCATCAAAGAAATGGATGAGGCAATGGATTATCTAGATATGGATAAAAACATGGCTCAGCGTTACTTGAACGAAGGTTTCTCAGGTGGTGAGAAGAAACGTAACGAGATCTTACAGTTGATGTTACTTAAACCTCAAATCGGTATATTAGATGAAATTGATTCAGGTCTTGATATTGATGCATTAAAAGTTGTATCAAAAGGGATTAATAAATTGAGAAGTGAATCATTTGGTTGTTTAATTATCACACACTACCAACGTTTATTAAACTATGTGACACCTGATTATGTCCATGTCATGATGCAAGGTCGCATTGTTAAATCAGGTGGTCCTGAGTTAGTCGAACGTCTAGAAGATCAAGGTTATGATTGGATCAAACAAGAACTAGGAATCGAAGACGTAACTGTCGGTAAAGATGCCTAAGTGAGGTAAGGAGGGGTTTAAGTGTCAACAGAATTATTCGATACGTTTAATACAGATTATATAAACACATACTCAGAGCAGCACAATGAGCCGGAGTGGTTGAGAGCACAACGACTAAAAGCAATTGAACTAGCTGAAACGTTGGAAATGCCTAAGCCAGATAAAACGAAGATCACGAGATGGAATTTCACTAAGTTTTCTCATCAATCAACGAGTGAACCAATTGATTCATTCGATCAATTACCAGACTCAGTTGGTAAAGTGATTGATCAAGGTAAAGCAGAACAGAACTTAGTCATTTTACGAAATCAAGAGAATCAATTCAGTGAATTACCAAAAGAATTAAAAGATAAAGGTGTCATTTTCACAGATTTATTTACAGCAGCAAATGAATATCCTGAATTGGTTGAAAAATATTTCATGACCGATGCTGTCTCAGTTGATGAGCACCGATTAACAGCACTTCATGCTGCGCTTGTTAACGGTGGTGTCTTCTTATATGTTCCTAAGAATGTTGTTATTGAGGAGCCAGTGCAAGCAATCTTCTGGCAAGAAGACAAGGACTTGGCGTTATTTAACCATGTCATTGTTGTAGCAGAAGAAAACGCACAAGTAACATTTGTCGAGAATTACATTTCAGATCATGAAGAAACTGAAACAGTTGCCAATGTTATCTCAGAAGTCATTGCTAAAGATAATGCTAAAATCTCATATGGTTCAGTGGATCATTTTGCATATGGAACAACAGCATATATGAACAGAAGAGGCGTTGCTGGTCGTGATGCGACAATTGAATGGGCGCTTGGACAAATGAATAATGGTAACACGATTTCTGAAAACATCACCCATCTATTAGGTGATCAATCAGTTTGCTTTGCAAAAGCCGTATCAGTTGGTGTTGGGGATCAAACACAAAACTTCACAGCGAAAATTGTAAACCATGGTAAACATTCAAATGGTATCATTCTCCAACACGGTGTTATGAAAGACCAAGCAAGCGCCATTTTCCACGGCATTGGTAAGATCGAACGCGGAGGAACAAAGGCAAACGCTGAGCAAGAATCACGTGTATTAATGTTAAATAAAGATGCACGAGGCGATGCAAATCCGATTCTTCTTATTGATGAGGATGATGTGACAGCTGGTCACGCAGCTTCAGTCGGTCGTGTAGACCCTGTTCAGCTGTATTACTTGATGAGTCGAGGCATTTCTAAACAAGAAGCGGAACGATTGGTTATTCATGGTTTCTTAGCTCCCGTTGTTAATGAAATTCCAATTGAGAATGTCCGTGAACAATTAACGGACGTTATTGAAGGGAAAGTTTACTAAGATGGATGTATCTGCTATTCGTCAAGATTTTCCGCTTCTCGATCAAGAAGTTAATCAACATCCTCTTGTTTATCTAGATTCTGCTGCAACATCGCAAAAACCTGCTCAAGTGATCGATGCAGTTAATCATTATTATAGGCGTGATAATTCTAATGTTCACCGAGGTGTTCATTCAATTGGAACACGCGCAACTGAAAGCTATGAAGGTGCAAGAAAGACAGTCCAATCGTTTATAAATGCAGAACATGTTGAAGAAGTGATCTTTACAAGAGGTACAACGGCTTCGATCAATATTGTGGCGAACAGCTATGGACGTGCGAACTTATCAACGGGTGATGAAATTGTCATTACCCAGATGGAACATCACAGTAATATCATTCCATGGCAACAACTTGCTAAACAGACGGGTGCGTCATTAAAATACGTACCCATGCAGTCCGATGGTACTTTGACATTGGCTGATGTAGAGAATACAATTACTCAATCGACTAAAATCGTTGCGATTACACATGTTTCAAATGTGCTTGGAACGATTAATCCGATTAAAGAAATTGTAAAAATTGCACATCAAAATGGTGCTGTTGTGTTAGTTGATGGTGCGCAAGCCGTGCCACATATGAAAGTTGATGTTCAAGATCTCGACTGTGATTTTTATGCCTTCTCAGGTCATAAAATGTGCGCACCAACTGGAATTGGTGTTCTGTATGGTAAAAAACAATTACTAGAATCAATGGAGCCGGTTGAATTTGGTGGAGAGATGATCGATTTTGTTGGTTTATATGACTCAACGTGGAAAGAGCTTCCTTGGAAGTTTGAAGGTGGAACACCAATCATTGCAGGAGCTGTTGGTCTAAAGACAGCTATTGATTATCTGACGGATATCGGATTTGAAAAAATTACAGCACATGAAAAGATGTTAACTGATTATGCAATGGAACAGTTGAGTGCGTTTGACGGCATTGATATTTATGGGCCAGATCACAGAGCGGGTTTAATTACATTTAACTTAACAGATGTTCACCCACACGATACTGCAACAGTACTTGATGCTTATGGTATTGCAGTCAGAGCAGGTCATCATTGTGCTCAGCCATTAATGAAATGGTTAGATGTTACAGCAACGGCACGTGCTAGTTTTTATTTATATAACACAAAAGATGATGTAGATCGCTTTATTAATGGATTACAAAGCGCGAAGGAGTTTTTTGGAGATGTCTTTTAATAATTTAGATACACTCTATCGTCAAGTCATCATGGATCACTATAAAAATCCAAGAAATCGAGGTTCCTTATCAAACGATTCGATAACGTTGGAAATGAACAATCCAACATGTGGCGACCGTATTGAAGTTCACCTCATTGTTGAAGAAGGGTTTGTTAAAGATGTTGCATTTGAGGGAGAAGGGTGTTCAATCAGCTTAGCCTCAGCATCAATGATGACCCAAGCCATTAAAGGGCATTCTGTAGAAGATGCATTATCAATGTCACGCTACTTCTCAGATATGATGCTTGGTCAAGATTTGGATGAAATGGATCTAGAACTCGGTGATATTGAAGCGTTGCAAGGCGTGGCAAAATTCCCTGCTCGAATTAAATGTGCCACACTTGCATGGAAAGCAATGGAAAAAGCCGTTAAAGAAGACGAACAATAAATTGTAAGTAGAATATAAAATCTTAAGGAGGGCTATCATGGCTAAAAACGCACCTGAAGTAGGCGATTATAAATATGGATTTCATGACAAAGATGTATCTATATTTCGTACAGAAAAAGGGTTAACAGAGAATGTGGTTCGAGAAATTTCAAAAATGAAAGAAGAACCACAATGGATGCTTGATTATCGTCTGAAAGCTCTTAAACACTTTTACAGTAAGCCAATGCCACAATGGGGTGGCGACTTGTCAGAACTTGATTTTGATGAGATCACGTATTATGTAAAACCTTCGGAACGTTCTGAGCGTTCTTGGGATGAAGTACCAGATGAAATCAAACAAACATTTGATCGTTTAGGAATTCCTGAGGCTGAACAAAAATATTTAGCTGGGGTTTCAGCACAATATGAATCAGAAGTTGTGTATCACAACTTAAAAGAAGATTTAGAAGATCTAGGTATCGTATTTAAAGATACAGATACGGCACTTAAAGAAGATGAAGAATTGTTCAAAGAGTATTTCGGAAAAGTAATACCTTATACAGATAATAAATTTGCTGCACTTAATTCAGCGGTTTGGTCGGGTGGTTCATTCATCTATGTACCAAAAGGTGTTAAAACCGATACACCACTACAAGCTTATTTCAGAATTAACTCTGAAAACATGGGACAGTTTGAGCGAACATTGATTATTGTCGATGAAGAAGCATCTGTCCACTATGTTGAAGGGTGTACGGCGCCTGTTTTCACAACAAATTCATTACACAGTGCCGTTGTAGAAATCTTTGTTAAAAAAGATGCTTACTGTCGTTATACCACGATTCAAAACTGGGCAAATAACGTTTACAACCTTGTGACTAAACGTGCAACGGTTGGTGCGAACGGAACGATGGAATGGGTCGATGGTAACCTTGGTTCAAAACTAACGATGAAATATCCTTCAGTCTTACTACGTGGTGAAGGTGCTAGAGGTATGACGCTATCGATCGCGTTAGCTGGTAAAGGGCAACACCAAGATGCAGGTGCGAAAATGATTCACTTAGCACCAAACACATCATCATCAATTGTTTCGAAATCAATTGCTAAACAAGGTGGTAAAGTGTCTTACCGAGGCATTGTACACTTCGGACGAAAAGCTGATGGTGCACGTTCAAACATCGAATGTGACACACTTATTATGGATAATAAATCGGCTTCAGATACGATTCCATATAATGAAATTTTCAATGAAAACATTTCATTAGAACATGAAGCGAAAGTATCGAAGGTCTCAGAAGAACAGTTGTTTTATTTAATGAGTCGTGGTATTTCAGAAGTTGAAGCAACAGAAATGATTGTAATGGGCTTTATTGAACCATTCACAAAAGAGTTGCCAATGGAATACGCGGTTGAAATGAACCGATTAATTAGCTTTGAAATGGAAGGTAGTATCGGTTAATGAATGAAAAAATCCTCAGTACATAGGTGTACTGAGGATTTTTTGCAGTTCAAATCGAGGAACAAGTTAAAACGTGTGTATTATGATATAGTATTCATTAGAAAAAAGTTTCAAACAGACAGGGGTAGACAGTTATGTTAGAACAGATTTCTTTATTTTTCACCAGTGACTTACATAGCCATTTTGAAAGTTGGCCTAAAGCCGTTCGTTTCTTAAATGGTAAAACAGAAGAAAAGAAAAAAATGAATCAATCTTATTTTATATTAGACAATGGGGATCATTTAGATCGCGTTAACCCGATTACAGAAGCCACCAAAGGAAAGGTTAATGTGAATTTACTCAACGATGCTAACTATGACGTGATTAACTTGGGTAATAATGAAGGAGTTACGTTAAAGCAGTCAGAATTGATGCAACTGTACGAGAATGCTCAATTTGATGTGACATGTGCGAATTTATCGAGTCAACATCACCCTGAATGGCTAAAGTCTCATACAATTAAACAGACAACATCTGGTTTAACGATCGGATTTATTGGTTTGACAGCGCCCTTTGCACCGTTTTATGAACCTTTAGGTTGGTCTGTTTCCGATCCACTTGTCGAACTAGAGAATCAATTGAATGCATTACCTGAACATGTTGATTTAGTCGTTGTTCTGTCCCATCTCGGAATTGATTTTGATGAGAAAATTGCAGATCAATTTGAGAAAGTCGACATTATTATTGGTGGTCATACGCATCATTTATTTCAAGACACGCACATACGAAATAAAACGTTATTAGCTGCTGTAGGTAAATTTGGTCGATATATTGGTGAAATTCAATTAAAATATGATCATTCAAAAAGTCGTTGGTTAATGCCAGAGTCTATAGTGTCTGATTTGTCCGAATTTGAAAATGATCAAAAAACTGAAACAACTTTATTGAAGGCAAAAGAAGAAGCAAATCACTACTTGTCCCATCAAGTAACTTACTTAAGTGAACCGTTGACTATTGATTGGTATGAAGAAACGCCTCTAATTAAATCGCTAACAAAAACGTTAAGAAAGTGGACCGGTGCAGATATTAGTATGCTAAATGCAGGTATTCTATTAGATGGATTTGATGCTGGCGTTGTCACTGAAGCTGATATTCATCGTAACTGCCCGCATCCAATTAACCCTTGTGTCGTCAATGTAACAGGAAGAGAAATTATTGAAATCGTCCGAGCAGGTATGACAGAAGAGTTCATTAATCTGAAAGTTAAAGGTTATGGTTTTAGAGGAGAGATCATGGGACAGTTAGTTTATGATGGGATTGAACTTCATTTTAGAGATCAAAACGCGGAGGGCATAAGTTTAGACAAAGTGACCATCAATCAACAAGAGATAAGCAATGATCAAGTTTATAAGCTTGCGACTGCTGATATGTTCACGTTTGGTCATTTATCACCTCAAATCTCACGTGCTGTGTCAAAACAATTTTTTATGCCAGAATTTATTCGTGACTTATTGAAAGATACATTACAGACGTTTTAATCAATTTATTAGATATACGTCGAAAAATGTAGAAAAAATCGCGATTTTCTGATAGGATTTGTTTAGACAGAAAGACGAACGAGAAAAGTTGGGAGAACAACATGAAATTAGTTACGACAAGAGGTTTAGCTGTTGGGCAAGAACTAGCAAAACCGATATTAAATGACCGGGGTCAAGTATTAGTTCAAAAAAATGTACGCGTGAGTCAACAGATTATCGATCGTTTACTTGAACTGGGTGTTACGTATGTTTATGTAAAAGATCAAATGTCTGAAGATATCGTGATTCACTCACCTATATCTGAAGAATTGAAAATTGAATCGATCCGAACGGTGAAATCTGTTTTCCATTCATACAAAAATAAAGGGTTTAAAGACCAGTCTTTTTTGTATGATAAGACGACCGAGAAAATGGCTTCACTCGTTGATACAATCATCAGTCAAATTCAAAATGATGAAGAAGTGATATCGTTAATGTCTGATATCTTTATTAGTGATGATTATTTATTTAACCATTCTGTGAATGTTACCACATATGCGATTGCGATTGCGACGGAGATGAAGCTACCGTATAAGCAGGTGAGAGAACTCGGTCTAGGGGCGATGCTTCATGATATTGGGAAGGTTTTTTTACCAGAAGAAGTTTTGAAAAAACAAGGTAGACTCACGGATGTTGAATTTGAAATTATAAAAACACATCCTGAACTAGGGTTTGAATTTTTGCGTTCATCATCAGACCTTTCCGTATTAGTTGCGCATTGTGCTTATCAACACCATGAACGATTAGATGGATCAGGGTATCCACGTGGTATTAAAGGAAAAGATATGCATAAATTCGGGAAAATTTTAGGTGTGGCAGATGTTTTTGATGCTACAACCAGTGATCGTGTTTACCGTGATGCGATGTTACCTCAAGAAGGCCTTGAAATTTTGTATGCAGGTAGTGGCACATTATTTGATACGAATATTGTTCGAACCTTTAGAGAGAGTATCGCTGTTTATCCTAATGGTGTGACGGTTGAGTTAAATGATCATCGTCGTGCCATTGTTGTTAGACAAAATAAAAAATTATATAATCGACCTGTGGTACGTGTCATTAATGAAAATAATCAAGTTGTAACACCTTACGATTTAGATTTATCTAAACATTTGAATGTGACGATCATTGGTTACAGTATATAAGAAATGAAAGGACTACCCCCGCTTACATGGGCATATCATGTAAACGGGGGGATTTTTGTGCGTCGATTTAATCGCTCGCTTTTTATCAGCCGAAAACAGATCATGATCATTGCGCTATTCCTTTGTCTAATCACGACTTTTGTGTCAATACTTTATATTAATCATAGTATCAAACCGATATTGTTGAATATCGCTGAAACACGGAATAGCCAGTACGCAAATATGGCCATGGGAATTGCCGTTAATGAGCATTTGGAGCTCGACTTAAAGTTAGATGAATTAATTGAGTTTCATTATGATCAAGAAGGTAGAGTCGTCAGCTATCAAGTGAATACGGCACTTGAAAACCGTATACAGCGAAATATTCAATATCAAGTTGAAGATTTTTTGGCCTTGCTCGAAAAAGGTCAATTGCCGCCAACACATACAGATCTAGACGAAGCGGTTATGATTGATGATGTGAAAGCACAAACCGATTTAATTGAAATTCCTCTAGGTCAAGTACTAGGGATTCCTCTTTTGGCTAATCTAGGACCAAAAATCCCTGTCAATTTAGAAGTGATCGGATATGTTAATACAGAAGTTGAAACGCTTGTAACCGGTATGAAAATAAATAGTGTTCATATTGAGCCAGTCGTTCACATATCAGTTGAAGTTCGAACGATCATTCCTTTTGGTTCAAAAGAATCAAGAGTGGAGCAATCAATCCCAATTGGTAGCGGTGGATACAGCGGAGATGTACCGCTTTATTACAATGCGCACCCAAATGATGATATTCCTTATTCGTTTCCCTTGCAGCCCTTGCAATAATGAGAAAAAGTTGATAAACTATCAAAGGTTAAAATTGAATAAAACCTTATCGGTTCGATGAGATAGAGGCGCAATGAAAAATGAGTATCGCACTGGAGCTGCAAGCAAAGAAGGTGTGTGAAAGGTTTAGTTGCCGAAGTGAGTAATGAAAAGCAATTCTATTACTTGCTGGTGTATAGTTGAATAAATTATATACTGTCATGTCTTTTACGTGATGAGCTGTTGATCGACGGAGGATAACACATATTGATTATTTATTTAATAAATAGCAGTAATAGGTTATGTTCTATTACTGCTTTTTTGTATGCTCAAAAAGAAAGTATTGTCAATCGAATGTCGTATAAGTGTCGTTATTCAAAAAATATATTTTGGAGGTTTACAAATGGAAGGAACGATTTATTCTTTAATTCCAGCAGTATTAATGCTGCTCTTAGTGATCGCTACACGTAAGATCTATTTATCTTTAGGCGTTGGGATCTTTGTTGGTGCATTAATGATTACGGATTTTAATTTTGCTGCTATGTTTATTAAAATCTTTGATGTCTTTTTTGCTATTTTTTATACTGCTGAAGATGGTGTTAATGTAGGAAGTTTATATTTACTAGGATTTTTATTATTATTAGGTGTTTTAACAGCAAGTATGACTGCTTCAGGTGGCTCAAAAGCATTTGGGAACTGGGCGATGGAACATGTTAAAACAAGACGTAATGCCCAGCTTGTCCCTGCAATTTTAGGTGTGATGATCTTTATTGATGATTACTTTAACGCACTAGCTGTTGGACAGGTATCGCGCCCTGTTACTGATCGACATCATGTATCAAGGACAAAGCTTGCCTACATCATCGACTCCACATCTGCACCGATTACAGTTATCACACCTATATCAAGTTGGGGTGCTTATATCATTGGAACGATTGGTGCGATTTTTAGTGCAAATCAAGTTGTTGATTATCAACCACTCGAAGCTTTCGTACGTATGATTCCGATGAATCTATATGCGTTTACGTCAATGCTTCTTGTCTTTATTGTTGCAATACTGAATTTGAACTTAGGTTCGATGGCAAAGCATGAAGGCTTGGCTGAGAAAGATGGTCAATTATTCGATTCAAATAAGGGTGGTATTGCCGGAGATATAAAAGAATCGGTTTCGACACACCATCACGGAAAAATGTATCATTTAATTATTCCGATTGTATTATTAGTTGCGGGTACTGTGTTAACGATGTTATGGACAGGCTATTTAGCAACAGAAGAGACTATTACGGTACTTTCATTATTTGCTAATACGAACGTTAATTTATCATTATTTTTAGGTGGATTATTTGCTGTCATCGCATCGTTAATCCTTTATTTACCGTTAGAAAAGCCTAAAACGAACGCATTCACGGTCATCTCTAAGGGGATGGAATCCATGATGCCAGCTATTTATATTTTGATTTTGGCATGGATGATTGGAGATATTATTGGTGAACTTGATACAGGTGGGTTTTTAGCCGGTTTAGTTCAAGATGCAGCAATCAATGCGAGTTACTTACCAATGATTCTATTTGTGATTGCAGGCTTTATGGCACTTGCAACAGGCACGTCTTGGGGCACATTTGGGATTATGCTCCCTATCGCTGCACAAGTTGCTGTTGGAGTTGATGTTTCAATCATCTTACCAGCTATGGCTGCAGTTCTTGCAGGGTCTGTATTTGGTGATCACTGTTCACCCATATCGGATACGTCGATTTTATCTTCTACTGGTGCGGGGTCTAATCACATCGATCACGTTGTTACCCAGCTTCCTTATGCATTTATAAGTGCATTTACAGCATTAGTTGGTTATTTCGTCTATGCATTGACTGAGTCTGTCGGCATTTCATTACTAATTAGCGTTGTATCTGTCGCAGCTATTGCATTTATTCTTCAACAATTTAATAAAAACAAGTAGACTAATAGAGGCGCTTTTGAAGCGTCTCTATTTTTTTGAGAAAAATTCTCATTAGTGGTGTGAAATTCTTTTGACAGAATGAGAATGTGTCGTTATAATCATAAAAGTCAGAAAAAAATAAATATTTAAAAGATTAAGGTGATTTCAATTAATTAGACAGATATATTCAAAAAAATTAAATCACTTTAATGAAAAGAAGGGGAGAGCATTATGGAAAAACGATCACAATGGGGAACACGCCTGGGCTTCTTGCTTGCTGCTATGGGTTCTGCAATCGGCTTAGGTAATATTTGGCGTTTCCCAGCAACAGCTTTTGAAAACGGAGGTGGCGCATTCTTTATTCCTTATTTATTCGCCCTACTAACAGCGGGTATTCCGATGTTGATTATGGAATACACCATTGGGCATAAATATAGAAGTTCAGCACCACGCGCATTCAAACGAATCAGTCCAGGTATGGAATGGATTGGTTGGTGGCAAGTTGCGGTTTCATTTGTTATATCAACGTATTATCCAATCATTGTGTCTTGGGCAATTATGTATACTTATTTTTCTTTCGGACAAGATTGGGGTAATGATGCAACAACGTTCTTCATTGAAGACTTCTTAAGTGTTAGTGAAGCTGGTGTCTTTGGTTCAATGGTTCCAGCTGTTTTGATTCCGCTTATTGCTGTTTGGATTATTGTATTCTTTATTTTATTTAGAGGGGTCAAACGCGGCATTGAATTAGCGAATAAAATTTTTATTCCTATACTAATTATTAGTTTCTTATTAATCGTTATTCGAGCGATTACGTTACCTGGAGCATTAACAGGTTTAGATGAGTTCTTTGCACCGGATTGGTCATCTATTGCAGATGGATCTGTTTGGGTAGCTGCATATGGACAAATATTCTTTAGTTTATCGATTGCATTTGCGATCATGATTACGTTCTCGTCTTATCTACCTAAAAAGTCAGATATTACGAATAACGCATTTATCACTGGGTTTGCTAACTCATCATTTGAATTATTAGCAGGTATTGGTGTATTTGCGGCATTAGGTTTTATGGCTAACCAAACAGGGCAACAAGTATCAGATGTTGTTGAAAGTGGTGTTGGTCTGGCTTTCATGGTATTCCCTGAAATTATTAGCCAAATGCCAGCGTCAGGTTTCTTTGGAACGCTATTCTTTGGTTCGCTTGTACTAGCGGGTCTGTCATCAATGGTCTCTATTTCTGAGACATATATTGCAGGGCTTCGAGAGAAATTCAATCTCTCAAGACGGGCAGCTGTTACTGTTGGGACAAGTTTAGCTGCGGCTATTTCACTCCTTTATGCGAATCAAGGTGGATTGAACTTGTTAGACACAGTCGATTATTTCATCAATAATTATGGTGTAGCACTTGTGGGTCTTTTTGAAATTGTCGCGATTGCTTGGTTTGCGAGAGAGGTTAATCAACTTCAAACACACGCAAATAGTGTGTCTGATATTCGCTTAGGTGCTTGGTGGAAGTTCTCACTTCGTGTGATCACACCACTTGTTTTAGGTTATATGATGATTCTAAATTTAAGAACGGATATGACAACTGACTATGCTGGTTATCCAAGTGAGTATTTATTTAACTTTGGTTGGATGGTAGCATTCGCGGCTATTGCCTTCGGTGCATTTATGGCGATGAAGCGCTGGCCATCTGATGAATCAGGAAAGGATGATCAATAATGTCTACTGCAGCGATTATTATGATGATTGTTGGTATAAGTATCATATGGGGCGGCTTAGGCTTAAGTATTACCCATGCCGTTAATAAATCAAAGAAGGCAAAATAGTTTGTTTTGTTTAAATAGAAAAAGGCAAATGCGAAACTGAATGGGTTTCGCATTTGCTTTTTTTATTGCTCCCAAAGCTTCAATTTGGGATACGGATCATACGAGTAAACGGTATAGCCATCATCTCGATAAAGTCCATAGTGTAGATGAGGGGGGAACTTTCCCGAGGTTCCAGGTGGCCCGTACCCTGAAGCCCCGACACTCCCAATGATGTCACCCGGTGCAACAATTGATCCGACTTCAAGCTCAGAATCGAAATGTTGAAGATGAGCAAAATAATGATAGGTGTTATCTAAATCGCGTATGCCGATTCTCCACCCCCCATACGTATTCCAACCCATAATTTCAACGGTTCCATAGGCAGTCGATTGAACTGGCGTGCCGTAGTGTGCGAAGATATCACACCCCTCATGAATACGACGACCTCCGAACCCACGACCTGATCCCCACGTACTCTGGTAACTATAATGGTGGTTACTAGGAATCGGGAATGCTTTTTCTGATAAATCCGTTGTGTTAAATTGTTTGTACACTTTAGCATTTTGTAAAATCGTTTTAACGGATAAAGGTCGTTCATAAAGTCGCCAAATGGCATTTTTAAGTTCGGTTTCTGTCGGAGAGTAAGTGGATAAATAGGTGGCTAATGTGAACAATTGATCTTCATGATTTTCAAGTGACGCTTCCTTGTTACCCGTTCCATCTTTACCAGCTCCGTTGTGCATTTGTATGGTGATGATATTAGGATCTTGGTTCATGTTGGTCAACCCGTACCACTCAATCGGATCAAAAAATGAATAATGTGGTTCTTCATTATTTAAAGATAGTTGGCTTTCATATTGATCAATCGCAGCTAAATAATACCAAGGCACGTGCGTGATGGTTTCTGTTTTTTTGTATAAATAAAATGGTTCATCAACTTCAGCGAATACAACAGGCGAGTTAAATAAAAATATTAAGCATAAGATGATTATAAAATACATAAGTGTATATCCCCTTCTAAACCGTCATCTGTTATAATATAACCAACTTATAAAAGTGTATTTATAAATATTACGAAAAAATTGATTCGCTAAGCATCAATCTGCTATGCTAAACTGTAGATAATGATGATCAGTTTTAAAAAGGAGTATGACACATGGTTGAAGTTGAAGGACATTGCTATGAAATAATTGAAGAATATAGAGAAGGTTTTGACGAAACAAATTTTGTTGAACGTTATAGTGATATACTAGCTAAATATGACTTCATTGTAGGGGACTGGGGTTACGAGCAATTACGCCTTAAAGGTTTTTTTGATGATCAAAATACAAAAGCAACATTTGATACAAAAGCAAGCACTATCGATGATTATTTGTACGAGTATTGTAATTTTGGCTGTGCTTATTTTGTTGTTAAACGTGTTGATTGCAAGAACTAAAAATGAGCGCTTTATGATCGATATCATAAAGCGCTCATTTTTAGTCATTAGTCAAGTTCTTCATCGTTTGCTGCACTATGCGCTAAACGACTTGATGCAGAAGCGGCAATCGCCCCAACAATATCATCTAAGAAGGTATGACACTTGCCAGATGATTTGTCGTTTAAATCTTTTAAAATCCCTGGTTTTTGCTTATCAATGTAGCCATAGTTTGTAAAGCCGATTGAACCATAGACATTTACAATCGATAAGGCAATAATTTCATCAACGCCATACAATCCTTCATCTGTATCGATGGTTTCTTGCAATGGAGACTCTAGCTTTTTCTCCTCAGCTAATACATCGAGCTGAATCCCTGTTAAAACAGCATTTTGTACTTCGCGTTTACTTAAGACTTTATCAACATTTAAAAGGCAACTCTCCATCGTTAAAGTATCATGATAAGGCGATTGCAAGTAGTAAACCAATTCTCCAATGTCATTTAATGTAACACCACGTTCTTTTAACCACTCTCTCGCTTTTCGTTCAAGTTCAGTTTTAGGTTGTTCTTCAGACATATGATCCCATCCTTCTTTATGCATGATATATATAAATGTACCCTTAAAACTTTCTAATAAAACCTAGATTAATCTTATGTTTATGATATGATAAATTTAATTGAACACTTTTTTCTGAAATTTAAGTTAATTCATGGTTGAATATCGATCGGTGTAAATGTATAATGTCCTCTATAGATAAACATATGTGCATTTGAAAAGAACAAAGGGAGGCGTCTAAATGGATAAAGTAAAAGTTGGTTTATGTGGTTTAGGTACAGTAGGAACAGGTGTTGTACGCGTGCTCGAGAATCACCAGGCACGCATTAAACATAAATTAGGCTGTGAAGTTGAAATTGTAAAAATATTAGTAAATGATGTTAAAAAACCACGTGATGTCATTATTGATCCAAGCTGGTTGACGAACGACCCAGATGAACTGGTTGCCAATGATGAGATTGATATCATTGTAGAAGTAATGGGTGGTATTGAAGATACAAACAAATTATTAGAACGCGCCCTAAAAAACAAAAAACAGATCGTGACAGCGAATAAAGATTTAATGGCACTTTATGGACAGAAATTGTTGCGATTAGCAAAAGAAAATCAATGCGATATTCTATATGATGCTAGTATTGCCGGTGGGATCCCGATTGTTCGTACACTTGATGATGGTCTCGCTTCTGACCATATCGAGAAAGTCATGGGGATTGTCAACGGAACAACTAATTATATTATGACTAAAATGACAGATGAAGGCCGTAGTTTTGATGAAGTCCTAAAAGAAGCACAAGAATTAGGGTTTGCTGAAGCGGATCCAACTTCTGATGTTGATGGTCTTGATGCTGCTCGAAAAATGGCTTTACTCGCTAATTTAGCGTTTAAAATGGAAATTGATTTAACAGATGTGGCTGTAAAAGGGATTCGTGATGTGACTCAAGCTGATATTAACTTTGCTGAAAGCTTGGGATATACGATTAAATTAATTGGTATTGCTGAAATGCACGATCATAAAGCGCAAGTGACAGTTGAGCCAACATTGTTACCGAAAGATCATCCGTTAGCATTAGTTAAAAATGAATTTAACGCTGTTTTTGTTCATGGTGAAGCCGTTGGTGAAACGATGTTTTATGGACCAGGGGCTGGAAGTATGCCGACAGCAACAGCTGTTGTATCTGATCTTATGGAAGTTATTCGTAACCTGCGTTTAGGTATCAGTGGTAATACGATGATTGATCCACAGTTTAAACGTCAACTTAAAACAGACCAAGAAAAATACTCACGTCATTTTATTCGCTTAGCTGTTGAAGATCAGGCTGGTGCGTTCCAGGCCATTACCAATGTATTCTCTGATCGTAATGTGAGTTTTGCGAAAATCTTGCAGTTACCTGCAGAAAAAGAAGATCATGCCGAAATTGTGATGACAACACATGAGATATCACAAGAGCAATTATTAAATAGCTTACAAGCATTAGAAAAATTAGATGTAGTGAATCGTTTAATTAGTCACTACCGTGTAGATGGGGAGGAGTCATAAGATGGCTTGGGAAGGACTTTTAAAAGCGTATAAAGATTATTTACCAGTGAATGAGGATACACCATTAATCAGTTTACATGAAGGGAATACACCACTGATTAAATTAGAGAATTTATCTAAGAAATATAATATTGAAGCTTACGCAAAAACAGAGGGGATTAATCCAACTGGATCATTTAAAGACCGTGGTATGGTGATGGCAATGGCTAAAGCGATCGAATCCGGCGCTAAGACCGTGATCTGTGCCTCAACCGGGAATACATCAGCCTCAGCTTCTGCTTTTGCTGCTCGTGCTGGTTTACGTTCGATTGTGGTCATACCAGAAGGGAAGATCGCACAAGGGAAGTTAGCACAAGCCGTTATGTACGGTGCAGAGATCTATTCCATTAAAGGAAATTTTGATGATGCGTTAAAAATTGTTCGTAAATTAGGGGAACAAGATGATATTACACTTGTGAACTCTGTGAACCCGTACCGTATTGAAGGTCAGAAAACGGCCGCATTTGAAGTGTGTGATGTGCTAGGGCAAGCTCCAGATTATCTGTTTATACCTGTTGGAAATGCTGGAAATATTACGGCGTATTGGAAAGGTTTTAAAGAATATCATGAACAAAAAGCAACTGGCTTACCTAAAATGATGGGTTATGAAGCAAGTGGAGCAGCAGCCATTGTTCATGACAGGATCTTTGAGAATCCCGAGACGGTTGGAACAGCGATTCGAATCGGAAATCCAGCGAGCTGGAAACAAGCCGTTAAGGCCCGCGAAGAGTCTGAAGGTGTCATTGATGAGATTACAGATGATGAGATGATTGAAGCGTATCAATGGATTGCAGAAAATGAAGGTATTTTTGCGGAACCCGCATCGAATGCATCTGTTGCAGGACTTTTCAAAGCACTTAAAGAAGGTAAAGTGAAAGAAGGATCAAAGGTTGTTTGTGTCCTAACTGGGAATGGCTTAAAAGATCCGTTTACCGCGATTGAACACAGTGATATTAAACCGACTGTACTGGAGAACGATGAAGAATTAGTGATGAAGGAAATTCTTGGTCGGGTCACATCATGAGTTTTAACATAACAGTACCCGCAACGTCAGCAAATTTAGGTGCTGGATTTGATTCGATTGGTATAGCACTTAATTTATATATGACGTTGACGATTGAATCATCCGACGCATGGATATTTAATTCAGAGTCTGAGCATTTGAAAGATGTCGAGACAGATGAACGTAATTTTATTTATCAAGTCGCCTTAAAAGTGGCTAAACGCTATCATTATGATTCATTACCACCACAACGCGTGGTCATTCAAAGTGATATTCCTTTAGCCAGAGGACTTGGTAGTAGTGCAACAGCAATAGCTGCAGGCATTGAATTAGCTAATCAATTACTTAATCTTAATTTGGCTGAGGATGAAAAAGTATTAATTGCAACGGAGATTGAAGGTCACCCTGATAATGTAGCACCCGCTATTTTAGGAGGATGTGTGATTGGGTATTACGATCAAGAACTTTATACATCACGTATTCCTGTACAAGATGTAACATTTTTAACAATAATCCCCAATTTTGAATTAAAAACATCAGATGCTCGTAAAGTGTTACCTGAGTCATTCTCATATTCTGAGAGTGTACAAGCGAGTAGTGTTGCAAATGTTAGTGTAGCAGCTATTGCTAGTGGGGACTGGGGGTTGTTAGGTGAAATGATGAAGAAAGATCGATTTCATCATCCCTATCGACAGTCTTTGATCCCACATTATAGTGAAGTTGAAAAGGCATTGTCTCCTTACGTATATGGAACTTATATTAGTGGCGCGGGTCCAACAATGATTGCTATAGTTGAACAAAGTACGGCAAACCAATATATAGAACAATGGTCAAAAGAATATCCGAGCTTGCTATTTAAACCGTTGAAACCTGTGAATAAAGGCTTAGTGGTACATAGCTAGACGCTTAAGCATCCAATAGACTAGTTTAATAGAGACTAGTCTATTGGATGTTTATTTTATGATCTTAGAAACCCCCTGGCTATGCCGGGGGTTCCAAAGAGCTTCCAGCGAGGTGTCAAAAAAAGCCTCACTTCATGGTAAGATAAGGTTGGTTTCCCGACCACCAAATCTCGTCACGAAGGAGGCACGTCCAATGCAGGACAAGAATAGTTTAGCACATACCCAATGGAGATGTAAGTATCATATCGTTTTTGCACCCAAATATAGAAGGCAAATTATTTATGGGAAATATAAAAGAAGCATTGGTGAAATAATTAGAGAACTTTGTGAAAGGAAAGGTGTTGAAATACATGAAGCAAACGCATGTAAAGATCACATACACATGTTAGTTAGTATTCCACCGAAATTGAGTGTGTCTCAATTCATGGGTAATTTAAAAGGTAAAAGTAGTTTGATGATTTTTGACAGACACGCTAACTTAAAATACAGATACGGCAATCGGAAATTTTGGTGTAGAGGTTTTTTCGTCGATACAGTGGGGCGAAACAAACATCAAATTCAAGAATATATAAGGAATCAGCTCAAAGAAGATTATATAAGTGATCAATTAACTTTATTTGAAGAGTTTGATCCGTTTACAGGGCAAAAAAATAAGAAAAGATAAAGGATTCTTTAAGAATCAGCGAGTGAGTGTGGTGCATAAGGGAAACCCTTTCAGTGGGCCTTTAAGGCCGAGGCCGGCAACAAAGGCTTTCAGCCGCAGAACAAACCACCAGTTCACACTGGTGGTTTTGATTATGTGTAAATTGACAATAAATACACGTCGTGTTACGATTTTTATGTACCCTACTAGGGTAGGGGTAAATGAAAAGGAGTGGTAAAATGTCTGATCGTAAACAAGCGAAGCCGACTGTTTGGACAATTGATGGTATGTCTTGTAGTAGTTGCTCGCTAAATATAGAGAAACGATTGAATCAGTTAGATGGTGTTATAGAAGCTAATGTTAATTTGGCTTCTGAAAAAGCAAAGATTTCATATGATGAGAATAAAATATCTAAGGAAACGATTGAGAAAGAAATAAAAGATTTAGGTTATTTAGCTTCTAAAGAGGAAGAGAATCAGACAGAAAAGGTAACCCTTCCTGTTGAAGGAATGACGTGCTCAGCATGTAGCAATCGAATTGAAAAAGTCGTCTCTCGCATGGACGGTGTTAAAGAGGCAGGCGTTAACTTGCCGAATGAAAAAATCACACTGGAATACGATCCGAATTCAACTCGATTACTTACCATACAAGAAAAAGTAGAGAAGTTAGGCTATCAATTAGTTCTTGAAAAAGAAGAGGATGAAACAGAAGATCGAGAAGAACGAAAAATCAATCAAGCAGCTAAAAAGATGTATATCTCAGTCGGATTTGCATCTGTCATCATGATTTTAATGGTTATTCATATGTTCATGGTTCCGATTCCGTTCTATTTACCGATTGTTGCCGTTTTAGGGGCTCCGGTTGTATTTGGAACAGGATTACACGTTCATAAGGGCGCATTTAAAGCATTAAGATCGAAAAGCCCGAACATGGATGTTCTTGTGATGTTAGGGTCATTGTTACCTTATATAATTGGTTTAATGGGTCTTTTCTTCCCGATTCAAACATTTATCGAAATGGCAACGACGATAATGACCTTTCATTTAGTCGGTAAATTTTTAGAAGTTCGAGCGAAAGGGAAAGCATCACAAGCGATAAAAAAATTGCTAGAGATGGGTGCGAAAACAGCCCGTATTTTATCTGATGGAAAAGAAAAAGATGTACCCGTTAAGGACTTACAACCTGGAGATATTATGATCATTAAACCGGGTGAGAAGGTACCGACCGATGGTATTGTCATTGAAGGAAATGGACTTTTAGATGAGTCGATGGCAACAGGTGAGTCGATGCCTGTAAAACGTGAACAAGGTGAAGAAGTTATTGGTGCAACGATTAACAAGCAAGGACTCATTAAAGTAAAAGTAACGAAGGTCGGTAAAGATACATTTTTATCACAAGTTGTGAAAATGATGGAAGAGGCTCAAGGCTCTAAAGTGCCAATCCAAGAATTTGCTGATCGAATCACCGGCTACTTTGTTCCAGCGATTATGATTTTAACTACTTTAACATTTGCTTCTTATTTAATATTCCCTGATTTTCATCAATCGATCATTGAATGGGGGGCTTCATTCTTACCATGGGTGAATCCTGACTTAACACCACTGACGCTAGCATTTATTACAGCGACAGCAGTCTTAGTTATCTCATGCCCATGTGCTCTCGGTTTAGGAACTCCGACTGCTTTAATGGTCGGTAGTGGAATGGGAGCTGAGGAAGGCATTTTAATTCGAAATGGTGAAGCGATTCAAACATTTAAAGATGTTGATATGATCGCATTCGATAAAACGGGCACCATTACAAAAGGTCAACCTGAAGTGACAGACCTTATAGTAGAGAGTGGGGTTAATGAGCATGATCTTCTCTACTACACTGCTTCAATTGAGAAAGGTTCAGAACATCCGTTAGCACAAGCTATGATCGATAAAGCAAAAGCAAACCAGATTGAGTTGACAGATCCTGTTGATTTCAAAACACATGTTGGGAATGGAATTGAAGGACTGGTTGATCAAAAAAGTGTATTAATAGGGAATCGTGGTTTAATGGATCGATTCAATATTGATCACACTTCTGTCTCAGATGATTTAGTCCGATTGGAAAATGAGGCTAAAACCGCGATGCTCGTTGCAGTTGATCATCAATTGTTGGGTGTTATTGCTGTATCTGATCCAATTAAAGAAGACTCTGTAGAAGCGATTAAAGCTTTACACGCACTTGGTATTAAAAGTGCTATGGTAACTGGAGATAATGAACGAACAGCTCAAGCGATCGCTAAAAAAGTTGGGATTGATCATTATATTGCTGAAGTATTACCAGACGGTAAAGTCGATGCAGTAAAGGACCTACAAAAATCATACACAGTAGCGATGGTCGGTGACGGCATTAATGATGCTCCCGCTTTAAAACAAGCAAGCATCGGTATTGCGATTGGTACGGGGACTGATATAGCGATTGAAGCGGCAGATGTAACACTTGTACGCGGTGAGCTCTTGGGCATTGTGTCTGCAGTTAAATTATCACACGCGATCTTCAAGAAGATTAAACAAAATTACTTCTGGGCATGGTTTTACAATGCAGCCTTCATCCCTGTTGCCATGCTTGGTTTATTACACCCAATGATCGGTGCAGCAGCGATGGCTGTCAGCTCATTGAATGTTGTCTATAATTCATTGAGATTAAAAAGAGTGGATATCAAATCGTAAATAAGTTGCTTTTTAACGATGCGAAAGCACTATATAAAAACAGGTGATTTTTAATCAATCATCTGTTTTTATTTTTTTAAAAGTATTAACGTGCATACTATGTTTTAGAAACGTCATTTCCTCGATAAAATCTTGATACTTATCCATTAATATGAACTTCTAATGCTTTTAAAAAAAGGGGCGAATATATAGATGGTAGAGTTATTTTCAGTTGGACCTTTTACCATTCATTTTTTTGGTTTAATGATTGCTTTAGGTGTACTGGCAGGATTATGGTTGCTTAAAATTTTAGCTGTTAAGGAGCAAGTTGATTATAAAAAAATAATAGATATAGGGGTTATGGCATTACTCGGTGGTGTCATTGGTGCACGTTTGTTTTATATTGTTTTTTACAATCCCGAACCTTATATAACAAACCCAGTTGAGATCTTAATGGTTCAGCAAGGTGGACTGTCCATTCATGGAGGCTTGTTAGCCGGAATAGTAACTGGACTTCTTCTATTAAAGAAACATGGATTACCTATATGGAAAACATTAGATATAGCTGGTCCTGGCATAATATTGGCACAAGCGATTAGTCGCATTGGTTGTGATATATTTGGCAAACCCATTTCAGAATCATGGTTTTGGGGAATCACATTTAATAATGAGCATTTGCATCCAGTTCAAGCCTATGAGTTTTTATTTAATTATATATTGTTAGGGTATCTAATCTGGTTGTTTCATAAAAAAGTGTATCACGGTCAAGTATTTTGGCATTATGTGATCAGTTTCATGTTTATTCGGGGGGGTGTTGAATTATTTAGAATTAACCCTCAAATTTTAGGATTTTTCAGTGTAAGCCATTTGTTAAGCCTAGTAGGAATCATTATCTCATTGGCTATGATGAATTATTGCAGGAAGCATAATAGATTATCAAGATCAAGTCATACGTTAACCATTAAAAATCTTGTTAAGCTAACCATAATAATTGTTTGTTTAATGGTTGTGTCGTTGATTATTTATTATGGTATACATACATGGATATAAGGTGAGGGGATCTATGAAATTAAGGTGTACAATTAGTGATATCGTGTTAATTGCTCTATTGTTGATTTTATCATTTACACCACTTTTTATTTTTTCTAACCCGTTCAGCTCGAATCAAGCCTTACAAGCAACTGTTCAAGTTGATCAAACCGTGGTGGATGAAATAGACTTATCAGGTGTTAATGAATCAAAGATGATCGAAGTACCTGAAATCAAATGTAATGATGAAGGCATTGAAATAGACGATAATGCAGTTCGAGTGCGAAAGTCAGATTGTCCTGAACAAATCTGTGTTCGAACTGGTTTTATAGCAAGTCCTGGTGAAGCGATTATTTGCTTGCCACATCGTGTTGTGATTGAAATAACATCAAATGATAGCTCTATTGATGATGTTATCAGTTATTAAATTATAAGATTCACTCGAATTAGAAATATTTTTTTAATCTTGCTGTTATACACTTTGCATAAAATCTCCACAATTACAAATTAATCTGTAAATAGAAAAAAAGATTGGTTTGAGGAGGATGCATTGTGTTAATACATATAAAAATTAAGCTGTTAATTTTGTTGGTTATTTTTATATCATTTCCGTTACTGTTCATAACGGAGGTAAGAGCTGAAAGTCCAGAGGATATTGAGCAGCAAATTGAAGAGAATGAAGAAGAAATGGTTCAGTTGGATGAAGAAACTGAAAATATATCAGAAGAGATAGTCCGTATGAATGCGAGTCTACAGGAAAAAGATAAAGAACTTGGGCAAATTGAACAGAATATTGAAAGATCAGAAAATGAAATAAGTGAAACGCAAGATGAGATTGAAAAATTAAACAATGAAATAATTGAATTAGAAGAGCGAATTGAAAGACGAGAAGATATAATAGGTGATCGCCTTCGTTCTATGCAACAAAATGATCGGAAGTGGGGTTATCTTGAAGTCTTGTTTAACTCTAAAGATTTTTCAGATCTTATTTCAAGACTGTCAGCTATTACAACAATAATGGAGCAAGACCAAACATTATATGAATCACAACAAACTGATTTAGAAGATGTTGAGGCTATCAAAGTTGAACTAAGTGATCAAAAAGCATCCGAAGAAGAACAATTGGCTCAATTAGAAGAAGAGAATGAAAAATTGAGTGAACAAATTAATCAAGTGGAAACAGCAGAAGCTCAATTAGAAGAAAAATTACAGGCAAATAATTTAAAAATTGAAGAGTTGGAGCAAGAACAAGCTCAATTGGCGGAAAAGAAAGAGGCACAATTGACGACAATGTCATACGAAGAAGAAAGCGGTAGTTCTTCTGACTCTTCTGAATCAAATAATGTGGGATCAAACACTCAGTCAAGCGCACCATCAAATGCAGGTATTAATAATTCAGATAGTCCATTCATTTGGCCAACAATTGGCGGTGTGATTACGTCATACCAAGGCCCGCGTTGGGGGAGTTTCCATAAAGGCATTGATATAGCGAGACCAGATGATTATTCCATTTTAGCAGCAGACGGAGGCGTGATCACGTTTTCAGGTTGGATAAATGGATATGGAAATACAATTGAAATTGATCATCAGAACGGCTATACAACACAATATGCCCATTTAGAAAGTAAGGATGTTAATGTGGGTGATCAAGTAAATCAAGGAGACGTTATTGGAATTATGGGTACTACAGGAAGATCAACAGGTATTCATCTTGATTTCGAGGTCTATCATGAGGGTGAATTATTAAACCCAATGGATATTTTACCTTAATAATATTAGATAATAAAAAGCACACAAAATTACTGTGTGCTTTTTATCCATTTATAGCCTATTCCCCAGACTGTTACAAAGTACTGATCGATGTTAAAGCCTGTTTGTCGAACTTTATCTCGTATATTTCGAACATGTGAATCAACTGTTCGACCTTCAGTGTGAGAGTCAAATCCCCATATTAAGTCAATTAATTGTTCGCGTGAAAAAACTTGATCTGGTTTTTTCATTAATGTTCCGATCAATAAAAATTCTTTAGGCGTGAGTTTAATGAATTGATTCTTATATTTAAGTTGGTATTGCTTTTCATCCCAAACTAAACCATCTACTTCCACATAGGATTGATGTTGACTCCTTCTCTGTACGGCTTCAATTCTTGCAAGAAGTTCACTTTCCTCAAAAGGCTTGGTGATATAATCATCAGCTCCAAGCTTTAATCCTTTTACAATATCCTGCTTTTGATCTCTTGCTGTAATCATTATAATTGGTACAGTTGAAATTTGTCGGATACTTCGGCATAATTCCCAACCATCAAGGTTAGGCATCATAATGTCTAATAAAATAATATGAAAGGTCTGATTTTTAATAAGTTGTTCGACCTCTTCTGGTTTCGTTGTCTTGATACACTTAAACCCATGAGGATTCAAGTTTAATTCTAGTAAATCTAGCATTCTTTCTTCATCGTCAACTAGTAGTGCCTTTTGCATAAATTTAGTCCTTTCTTAGTGTAATTGTTATTTTTGTACCACTATAGTCTACATTATGCATTTCGATCGTTCCTTCATGAGCATGTATAATTTCTTTAGCGATGGACAAGCCTAAACCAGATCCTCCAGTACTTCTAGCTCTTGATTTATCAGCTCGATAAAGTTTCTCAAATACATGTGGTAAGTGTTCCTCGTCGATACCACTTCCATTGTCTTCTATTGTTAATACTAAGGAATTATTTGTATCGGATGCACTAATTTTTAACGTATCAAACGCTCCGGCATGCTTAAGGCAGTTGTCTATAATAATTATAAGCACTTGATAAAATCGCTTTCTATCGAGCGGGATATTTAAGTCGCTTTGGATGTCTAAGTTGACATGGATACCACGTTCTTGAAAAGAAATGTTAAAGAAGTGAATCGCATCACTTACTATTTCTAATACGTTTGTTTTTTCCAAATAGATTGTAAATTTATTTTGATCAGATCGAGCCAAATTAAATAAATTATTAATTAAACGTGTTAAACGTTCACTTTCTTCCTGGATGATATTTAAATAGCTCATTTTATTGTCATCCGTTAAATTCCGTTTCTTAGTTAACACATCTGCATAGCCTTTTATATAGGTTAAAGGCGTTCGCAACTCATGAGCTACACTCGATAAGAACTCATTCCGTTCATTTTTTAAATATTGTAAATGATTAGACAGGTGATCGATCGCGTTTGCTAATTCACCTAACTCATCATTTCGATCGACAGGCAATGCTATAGAAGTACTTTGTTTTTCACTTAACATTTGTGTTGCTGATTTCATGGTTACTAGAGGTTTAGATAATTTTTTTGATAATATAAATAACGTGGTCAGTGTTAGAAAGAGTGAGAGAACGCCTATTATAGTAAATTGAAGCGTTAATGTTCTAATATTATTTTTAAGTTGTTCAGTGCTTTCAAACATGAATATAAACCCTGTATCATCATGCTCAGATACGATCGGAGTAACTGTCGCTAAATACTCATCATTAAATGGATCCATGTTAATTTTAGTACCTTGTTCAGGTAATTCATAAAGGTTTATTTCCGAAATAATGGCGTCTAATTCAATATTAATATCATTAGATTGATCCAAAATCATCTGGTTTTCATCCATAATTATAGTGATCATTGATGATGTAGATTCCATTAGGGCAACATGTTCGATTGTTTCTTGATCAAATTGGGTACTTAATACTTCACTATGTGAATACCCTCTTCTCAACAATTGATTTATGGATTCATCTCTCTCGTCACTAACTATAAAGTGATATAATGTTATGAATAAGATCGACTGAAGGATAAAAATAGCGATGAAAAAGCTAATCGATAATTTGATGGCAATTTTATTTTTTATAATGATCCCTCCACTTATTCTTTACTCTAATGAAAAAATATGCATTTTTTTTGCAGACAGTATGATGTATACAATGGAATAGAGTTCTTTTTTTAGATGTCAATATACGTAAAATCGGTATTAATTATTAATAATTAATACCGATTTTACGTATGAATGGACTGTCATTGACAGTTTTTTAATTTTAAAAGACTTGTTCAATTTCTCTAACACCTGGTACTTCAGCAACAAGTGCTCGTTCAATACCGGCTTTTAGTGTAATTGTTGAGCTCGGACAATTTCCGCATGCTCCCATTAAGCGAAGACGAACAATACCCTCGTCTACTTCTATTAATTCAACATCGCCACCATCACGTAGTAAGAATGGACGTAATTTATTTAAAACTTCTTGCACTTGCTCTTGCATCATCCATCTACTCCTTTCATTATTCCTTTTGTCATTATAACATTTATTTTTCTGTATAAGAAGTATTTAATCCACTAAAATGTATGGAATACATGAGAAAGAATGCTTTTTAATCAATAGAAGGCATAGTATAATGGCTAATGATAGAAGGTTTTAAAATCAAAAAGCGAGGTTGTGTGAAAATGCGTATTCCTTTTACTAAAATGCACGGTTTAGGAAATAGCTATATATACATTAATTTATTTAATGTGACGTTAAAAGAAGAAGAGCTAAGTGATTTAGCGAAAGAACTAAGTAATCCCAACACAGGGATTGGTTCGGACGGTATGATTTTAATTACACCAAGTCAATCAAGTGACGTTGGTATGAGAATTTTTAATAAAGATGGATCTGAAGGGAAAACGTGTGGTAATGGTCTGCGTTGTGTTGCTAAATATGTTTTTGAAAATGAGATGGTCAAGACATCGATCTTTCAAATTGAAACAAAAGCTGGAAATGTCACAGCAGAAGTACATGGTACAACAGATTATGTAGAATCTGTTACGGTCGATATGGGTGTTCCACATTTGGAGAGGCAATCAATTCCTATGCAAGGTCCAGCTTCTGATTCTGTTATCAGCGAGCCGTTTGATGTGAACGGAGACACTCTGCAGTTGACTGCTGTATCGATGGGCAACCCGCATGCTGTTATGTTTGTTGATGACATCAATCAAGCACCTTTATATGAACTAGGGCCCGTTATGACAAAGGATTCACGTTTTTCAGAAGGTGTAAATGTTGAATTTGTTGAAATTATCAATAAAACAGAGATGCATTTTCGAGTGTGGGAACGAGGATCTGGTGTCACACAGGCATGTGGAACTGGAGCTTGTGCCGCTACGGTTGCAGCTATACTGAATGAATATGCTGAGCGCGATCAGTTAATAACGGTTCACCTAGCTGGTGGTGATTTATTTATTAAATGGTCGTCTGATGGACATGTTTGGATGACAGGGGCTGCTGTTACAACTGTAGAAGGGTATTATAACAAAGATTAGAATAGTTATGATATTTGAATTTAATGTATAAATTACGTATACTAAAGAGTGAATTAAGTTTATGGGGGTTAAAACAAATGGTATTAACCATAACAGATCAAGCAAAACTTCAGATACAAGAGATGATGGAACAAGAAAGTGAAGATGTTCGTTTACGTTTTGGTGTTAAAGGTGGCGGTTGTAGTGGCCTTTCTTATGCACTAGGTTTTGATGAAGCGACGAGTAATGACGATCATCTAGAAGTTATTAATGAGATTCCAGTTTCAATAAACAAAGAAGATATTTCGATTATTGAAGGTACAACGATTGACTTTAAACAAAATATGATGGGTGGGGGCTTTACGATCGATAATCCCAATGCCATTGTATCTTGTGGATGTGGCTCTTCATTTAAAGCTGAGGAACACGAAGGTACACCTGAAAATTGTTAAACAAAAAGCTGTTCATCGCATTTGAGATGAACAGCTTTTTAAATGTATTTTTATTGATCGAATAAACTCGTGGAGTGTTTAGGTTGCACACGCAAACTCGGTTCGATATAAGCCATCGCGTTATTGATTGCTGTTGGTCCTTCACCGAATCCTGTGGCGATTAATTTAACTTTTCCTGGATACGTACAGATATCGCCAGCTGCATAAACGCCTTCAATATTGGTTTCCATTTTTGAATTGGCAACAATGCTATTTTTCTCGATCTCTAATCCCCATTCTTTAATCGGTCCTAAAGAAGAAATAAAGCCATAATTGACAATGACGTCATCGACATCGATGGTTACTTCTTGACTCCCTTTTACTTCTTTTACAACGACTTGTTCGATTTGGTCATGTCCGATGAGTGCTTCAGGTACAAAGGGTGTCAGTGTTTTAACATTTGAATCCATTAGCTGCTGAACACTGTGTTCATGTGCACGGAACTTATCACGTCGGTGGATGAGTGTGACTTCTTTTGCAATCGGTTCAAGCATAAGTGCCCAATCCACAGCAGAATCACCGCCACCAAATAAAACAACACGCTTATCCTTAAATTGCATCATATTATCGACGAAATAGTGTAAATTGCGGCTCTCATAAGCGCTTGATTCTTTCAATTGAAGTTTTCGAGGTTGAAATGCACCATTTCCAGCTGTGATAATTAACGACTTCGTATAATGCACGCCTTCATTTGTAGTTAGTTTTAAATTGCCATCTTCCAATCGCTCAAGTGACTCGACTGCTTCTTCAAGACAGAAGGTTGGTTGGAACATATCTAATTGTTCTTTTAAGTTGTTGATTAGATCTTGAGCACGTACTTTTGGAAAGCCTGCAATATCGTATATATATTTCTCAGGATACAAGGCACTTAATTGACCACCAATATGAGGTAAACTTTCAATGACTTTCACACTCGCTTGTCTAAGCCCACCATAAAAGGCAGTGAATAGGCCGGTTGGTCCTGCTCCAATAATGGTAATATCGTAAATTTTATTATCTTCCATCAATTGATTCCCCCTTAACTATCGAACATTTTAACATACTTTTTAGATTTGTTAATGAATAAAGCTCGTTATGGTTGGAGTAATGATTGAAAATGACCATTAAACAAGCTAAGATAAAAGTATGAACACGTTGTGACAACGGATTGTAACTTAGGAGGGTTAGACGTTGAACCCGAAAAAAATTGTAATAGTAGGCGCTGGTTATGCTGGTTTAACAGCTCTAAATTATTTAAGCAAAAAATTAAAAGGTAAGGATGTTTCGATATATTTAGTGAATAAGCATCATTATCATTATCAGACGATTTGGCTCCACCGGAATGCAACTGGTGTTTATGATGAGTCATATTCTCGATTTGATCTAAATGAAATCATCAAAGATCCTCATGTTCATTTGCTTAAAGATACGGTGACAAAAGTTAGACCAGAATTAAAGCTGGTTGAAACAACAAACACTTCAATAGAGTATGATTATTTGGTAATGGCACTAGGTTCAGAAATTGATCCAATGGAGATTCCAGGTTTAAAAGAACATGCCTATTCAATTACCACTTTATCAAGGGCGAATCAACTTTATAATCGTTTGCAAACACTTATGTCAGATTATAGTCAATCCTCGCAAAAACATCCACTTCACATTGTGGTTGGTGGCGGTGGTTTTACAGGTGTGGAATTACTAGGTGAGCTCACTGAACAGTTACCAATACTAGCTAATGAATATGATGTAAAAGAAAGTCAGATTCGTTTAACAACGATTGAATCTGAGCCGACCGTTCTCCCTGAGTTTGACTTAGAGTTAGGTGAATACGCCATGCAACATCTAGAAGAAAGAGGGGTTGAATTTAAGCTCAAAACGAAAATTCGATCGATTGAAACGAATTCCATTAAAATTGAGCAGTTAGGGTTTGTGGAATCTTTGCCTTTATCGTTATTTATTTGGACAGCAGGTGTGAAGGGACATCACGTTATTGAAGATTCATCTTTGCCATCAACTGACGGCCGTATACATGTTAATTCTGATATGACAGTTCCAGGTTTTCCTTCTATTTACTGTATTGGTGATATTGCGATTGTTAAAGATGAAAAAGGTATCGCGCAATTACCTAACGCAGAGCTCGCTATACAAGAAGCAAAGGTAGCTGCGAAAAACATCATGCATCAATTAGGCAAACATAAACATGGAGCGACTTTTTCTCTTGAAAAAAGAGGAACCATTGCATCAATCGGTGCTAAAAATGCGATCGGTGTAATGGGAAGAAAGAATAAAGTGATCGGAATACCAGCATCTTTACTTAAAAAGTGGTCGGACTGTTGTTTTCTTTATCGAATAGGTGGTATACGATTACTATGGTCAATGATTAAAAAGAAACGTCACGTATGAACAATTTTATTTTAGTCGATACTGTGCTTAAAAGGAGTCGCATGCCATGAATCGATTCAAAGACCGTTTTGTAGATGTCTTGGTCTTAATAGTTGGTGTCTGTGCTTTAATGATGACGGTATCTGCTTTAACAAATTTGACTTATGCTGATCTATTATTTTCTTTTTAGCTTCACATAAAAAAGGCGCCCGATATCAGGCGCCTTTTTCATGTTATTTTAGATATAAAAAATGAGTGTATAATACCGTTAAAACATAGGATAAGCCAGAAGAGCGAGTAGAATACCTGTCAGTCCACCAAAAAATACTTCAATTGGCTGATGTCCTAAGAGTTCTTTAAGTTCTTGTTTTTTTTCAAATTGTTTCTTCTTTGACCAACCTTTTGCTTCATCAACAAAATATTGAAAATCTTTTACGAGCATATTCAAGACAATGGCTTGTTCACCAGCTTGTCTTCGGATCCCTGTTGCGTCAAACATGATAATAATACTGAATACACAAGATACAGCAAAAATCCCTGATGAAAGACCATGCTCTATACCGACCCCAGTGGTAACAGCTGTTACAGCAGCTGAATGACTACTAGGCATCCCCCCTGTACTAAAGGCAAGTCCCGGTTTGAATTCTCGGGTCGCAATATAATGAATAGGAACTTTAACACCTTGAGCAAAAAGTATTGCAAACAATGCAATGATTAATGGGAAATTACTAAGCAAGGCCAACTTTCATCCATCCTCTCTATCTCTATATGATGGCATTATTATAGCACATTTCACATACTCACGTCATTTCGATTGTTTAATGGTATGCAGTTGAAGGCATACGATCGATCATTTTCAACAATACAACTGCAGCGATTCCGGCAAGGACAAGATCTTTAATTAAAAACGGCACCATACCGATCCAAGCTGCTTGATAAGCAATCGTCAAACCGAGCCAAGTATTCATAGCAAGATACATATAACTAACACCTATTATATAATTGACAAAAACCCCAATAAATGCGATCGAGCTAGTGGAGATCATGTTTTTTTGATTAATTTTTTCTGATAAAAGACCTGTCACATAACCGACAAGTACAAAACTTAGCAAAAATCCACCTGTATAATTAAATAAAACAAAAACACCTGATTGCATTTGTGCAAAAACAGGAACACCAATTATACCGACAAACAAATAGCCTAGTAAACTAAAGGCGGCCAGTCGTTTGCCTAAAAACATACCTGCTAGTATACTAAAAAATGTTTGTAAAGATAATGGGACACTTACACCCCCAATAGGTATTGCTAAAAAAGGAAACCAAAATGTGATATTGGCTCCAATGGCCATTAAACAAATAAAAATGGCCCCATAACTTAGATCTAAAGCTCTCCATGATTTCAATCGAATCACCCCTATTGTTAACTTGTTTATTTCAATAGTTAACAATACACGAAAAAAAGTGCGCAAGCAAGAGCTTGCGCGATATTCATTATTTAATTGCAGCATCCAATGCGACTTCGATCATATCATTAAATGTCGTTTGTCTTTCTTCAGCCGATGTTTCTTCACCTGTTAAGATGTGGTCTGAAACGGTTAATACAGCTAATGCTTGACGGTTATATTTTGCAGCAATCGTATAAAGTGCTGTCGCTTCCATTTCAACAGCTAGCACTTGGTAGTTCGCTAACTTCTCAAATAGTTCTAATCCGTTATCACGGTAAAAGCTATCACTTGTAAATACATTACCAACACGCAACTTCAACCCTTTTTCAACACCTGTATCATAAGCATCTTTAAGTAAATCGAAATTCGCAGTTGGTGCAAAATCAATACCTCCGAATACCATTCTGTTCATTTGTGAATCAGAAGTTGAACTTTGTGCTAGAATAACGTCACGTACTTTGACATCTTTTTGAATCGCACCACATGTACCAACGCGAATTAATTTTTGAACGTCATATTCCTGAATCAATTCATTAACATAAATTGAAATAGATGGAACGCCCATGCCTGTGCCTTGAACAGAAATACGTTCTCCCTTATATGTACCTGTATAACCATACATACCACGAACTTCATTATAGCAAGTTACATCTTCTAAGAAATTTTCTGCGATATACTTGGCTCTAAGTGGGTCTCCTGGTAATAAGATTTTATCTGCAATGTCACCTTTTTTAGCTCCAATATGTGTACTCATTTTACATAGCCACCTCCATGCGTTTTATATCGCTAACTTACCATATGAGTCGTTAGAAAACAAATGTAAAACAAATGTGAATATTAAAATTATTTAAATAAAAAATGAAAACGTTCTATTATTATGTCGTTATCTATTTATTCAATACACGATTTCGTATATAATAACAGTAATTGGTCTATTTTTTAAGATAAAATAGAGTGATAATTCAATCAGTCGGGAGGAAATAAGATGAAAGAACAAACATTTACGATTACAGATGATACCGGTATCCATGCGCGCCCAGCTACTTTATTAGTGAATAAAGCAGGTCAATATGAATCACATGTTGAAATGCACTATAACGGTAAAACCGTTAACTTAAAATCAATTATGGGTGTTATGTCTTTAGGGGTTCCTAAAGGCGCACAAATTAAAGTGACGTGTGAAGGGTCAGATGAAGAAGAAGCAATTCAAGGTATTGCTGAAGGTATTCGCGAGCAATTAGGTGAATAATACATTTTAAACTAAAAACGCAACTCGCCAAAAAGTAAAGGCGGTTGCGTTTTTATCATTTATGATTTAATGCATGGATGATTTTATCCAATCCTTCTTTAATAAAATGGGTAGGACTCGCGATATTTAATCGCATAAACCCTTCTCCTTCATCTCCGAATGTCGTCCCATTATTTAAGCCGACTTTTGCTTCTTTTTCCATAAAGCGTTTCAATTCTTCTTGTGTTAGGTTCATGTTCCGACAATCGAGCCATAATAGGTAGGTACCTTCTGCTCGAAGGACATTGATGTCACTACGATCTTGAAATGCTTCTTCTACGAGTTTTCGATTTGTATGAAGCAACTCACGTAAATCTTCAAGCCATTTATCTCCTTCTTGATAAGCCGATTCTAAAGCTGTTAGGCCAAGCGTATTTAACATCATCACGCCGTACCGCTTAAAGGCTTCTTGGATCGTCTCTCTCATTGCTTTATCTTCTATGACAGCATAAGATACTTGCAAACCAGCTAAATTAAATGTTTTTGTGGGTGATAAACACGTAATTAATTGATCGCTCATTTGTGGAGCCAGTTTACCGAGTGGTAAATGTTGATGTTCATCAAAAGTGATATCTGCGTGTATATCATCTGATATAATCAGGACATTGTAGTCGTGGGCAAGTTTTAATAATTGTTCTAATTCATCGCGTGTCCAAACTCGACCGACAGGGTTATGAGGGCTACAAAAGATCATCGCTTTGATCCCTGTCTTGAACATCTCTTCTAATCCGTTGAAATCGATCGTATAGCGACCGTTTTCTAAGACGAGTGAATGCTTAACCAGTTCGCGCCCGTGATTTTCAACGATACTATGAAATGGTGGATAAACCGGTGTTTGAATGAGAACACGGTCACCCGGTTCAGTTTGTGTCAGGATGGCCATGTGAATCGTTTGAAGGACACCAGGACTGTAAATAATGGATTCGGTGTCAACTTTCCAATCATGTTGTTTATCAATCCAATTTACAATAAGTTGATTAAGTGCCGCATCAGGTAATGTGTAGCCAAAAACGCCGTGATGAACACGCTCGACTAATGCTTGTTTAATTGGATCAGCTATTTCTAAATCCATATCTGCTACCCACATAGGGTGGACAGATTCTGAGCCGAAAACGTCTTTTCTCCGGTCCCATTTTACTGACCGTGTATTTTCTCTATTAGGTAAAGTCTCAAATGATGACATTTACTCAATTCCCCCTTCTAATTAGTTATTATTTGATGCATTATATCACAATTTACTTAAGTAAAAAGAATATCACGCATCCTTGGTTTTGATTCATTTGTGTTAGCCTCTTGTTTATCGACCCATAACTATGGTAAAATAAATAATTGCGTATAAAAGTAATCGGTGAATCAATGACTGTTGTGTCGTTATAGATTTGTCAAATAAAAATAGGAGTTGTTATTATGTCAGAGAAATTTCAAGAAGGTCAAGTTTTAAAAGGGAAAGTAACAGGTGTTCAACCGTACGGTGCATTTGTTGCCCTAGATGATGAAGTACAAGGTTTAGTTCATATTTCTGAGGTCACTCATGGTTTTGTAAAAGATATCAATGAATTCATTTCTGTCGGTGATGAAGTGAACGTTAAAATTTTATCAATTGATGAAGCGAAGAATAAGTATTCATTATCAATCCGTGCAACTGAAGAAGCACCGAAACAAGAAAAACAATCAAAACCTAAGACGTCTGCACCTCAAGAAGAACAAGGGTTTAATACGTTAAAAGACAAACTAGGCGAATGGTTAAAACAATCAGAACAAAATAAATAGTGCTAAAAGAGTCTGAGACAAAAGTAAATAAGTCAATTTAATAGCCGGACAAAAATAGTATTTTAACTATTTTTGTCCGGCTATTTGTTTACATATCTCACAGCAATCTGAAATGGACGAGACTCTTGCGGGAAAAGCACGAGTGAGAAGATCCACTTTAGAAGCGTTCTTTGCTTCTAAAGTTAGCTGAGGCCGCGTGAGCAGAAAGCGAGTCTGTTTCATATTGCGATGCCCTTTTGATCGAATTGTTCGTGTTTCAAGATACTCATTTTTATTTTGTCCCAGACTCTTTTTCTTATCGTGTATTAAATTTCTTTTCCTCCACAAATGGGGTTAGTCGGTCGTTTCGCTGGTTGTGAAGTTTTTCGATTACTTGTGTTGTCCAACGGTCATCTCTTTTATTAGTTTGTCTTGACTGATAATAAGTTGTGATCGTTTCATCGAATTTTTCAAGTTCACTTTTTTGCTGCTCATCTGAAGCGTAACTGTTTTCGAAATAGACAGCGTTTTTAGGTAGTTTAGGTTTGATGTCTTGTTTTTCATCAGGATAACCTAATGCAAGTCCAAACAATGGCACGACATGCTCTGGTAGGTCAAATAGATCGTTAACCAGATCCATATCGCGTTTAATACTTCCAATGTAGCAAGCGCCGATTCCGAGAGACTCTGCGGCAACAGTTGCATTTTGGGCAGCGATCGTTGCATCAATTGTTGCAATCATAAAATATTCAGTACTTTGGACATTTTTTGATAGTATGTCTTTCTCTTCTTTGTTTGCATGAATCATATGTCGGTGATAGTCTGCTAAAAATAAAATGAAATGACCATTTTTCTCAATGTAAGATTGATTAGAAATACTGGCTAATTTTCGTTTCTTTTCAGGGTCTGTGACACCAATCATAGAATAGGCCATTAAATAGCTTGATGTGGAACCAGATCTTGCTGCATCAATAATTGCGTTTATTTCTTCGTCTTTTAAAGGTGTGTCTTTGAATGCTCGAATCGAACGGTGTTCAAGTAAAGTTGTCAAAGTGTCGTTCATGCCAATTCCCTCCCGTAGGTAACAGTTCTGATAGACATACTATACAAAAGATTGATGGATAAAGTAAACAAAACTGCGCATTCTATGTACAAAATTAACTTAAATTTAAAAAAATAATCGGAGCAGTATGACCGCCCCGAACCATAAGTTGCTATTTACGAGTTGCTTGCTTCGTCTGAATTCTTGAAAAACAGTGTCAAGCTCAATAGACCACTAATACCAACCAGTACATAAATAATTCTAGCTAATCCTCCAGCTTGAGTGCCACCCCCAAACAGTGTTGCAACGAGATCAAATTGCATGAGTCCAATTAATCCCCAATTGATTGCACCAATAATGATAAGTGTGAGTGCTATTTTTTCAAATGCCATCATTTCTATCGCCTCCTTTTTGTTTAACATGTCCAAAGTGTAAAGATTATATACGTTTTCAAAATCGGTAAGAAAATTCAGAAAAATAATGCCGAATTTGATGATTTAGGTGATTATGACTTGATAATAAAGTCAGGATTCGGTATCTTTAAATGGATAGATTATTTTTATATGGAGGTAAGAATATGACACACGTACGTTTTGAATATGAAAAAGCATTGCCGTTTTTTGGCGAGCACGAAATTGATTATTTAAAAGAGCCTGTTCAACTGGCGCACGATATGTTACATAACAAAACTGGAACAGGAAATGACTTCTTAGGGTGGATTGATTTACCGGAAAATTACGATAAAGAAGAGTTTGCTCGTATTAAAGCATCTGCCGATAAAATTAAAGCTGATTCAGATGTTCTTTTAGTTATTGGAATTGGTGGTTCTTATTTAGGCGCAAGAGCAGCCATTGAGATGTTGAACCATTCATTTTATAACATGTTGCCTAAAGAGGGTCGTAAAACACCACAGGTGATCTTTGTTGGTAACAGTATTAGTTCAACTTACATGCATGATTTATTCGAGCTTTTAGAAGGGAAAGATGTCTCAGTTAACGTTATTTCTAAAAGTGGTACAACAACAGAGCCTGCTATAGCATTCCGCTTATTCCGTAAATTTTTAGAGGACAAATATGGTGAAGAAGAAGCTAGAAAACGTATTTTTGCGACAACAGATCGCGAAAAAGGTGCTTTAAAAACATTAGCAACTGAACAAGGATATGAGAGCTTTGTCATTCCAGATGATGTTGGGGGACGATTCTCTGTCCTAACAGCTGTTGGTTTATTACCAATTGCCGTGAGCGGTGTTGATATTGATCAAATGATGCAAGGCGCTAAAAAAGCACAAGTCGACTTAAGTGAACGTGATATTGAGAAAAACCCTGCATATCAATATGCAGCCGTTCGAAATGTACTTTACAATAAAGGCAAAACAATCGAAATGTTAATCAATTATGAGCCTGCTTTACAGTACTTCTCTGAATGGTGGAAACAATTATTCGGTGAAAGTGAAGGGAAAGATTTTAAAGGGATTTATCCTTCATCGGCTAACTTCTCAACGGATTTACATTCACTAGGTCAGTATGTTCAAGAAGGTCGCCGTGATTTATTTGAAACAGTGCTACATGTTGAAAAACCAAAACATGATATCACGTTAGAAGAGGATGCTCAAAACTTAGATGGCTTAAATTATTTAGCGGGTGAAACGGTAGACTTCGTTAATGAAAAAGCGTATCAAGGCACAATGCTCGCTCATACAGATGGACAGGTTCCAAACCTTATTGTTCACTTACCGGAACTTGATGCTTATACATTTGGTTACCTAGTTTACTTCTTTGAAAAAGCATGTGCGATTAGTGGTTATCTACTTGGTGTGAATCCATTTGATCAACCAGGTGTGGAAGCTTATAAGAAAAACATGTTCGCTTTATTAGGTAAACCAGGATTTGAAAAAGAAAAAGAAGAATTAGAAAAACGTCTATAATTTATAGGGGAGCTCACTGGTTGTAAGGCCAGTGAGCTCTTATCTATTCCACTAAATCAAAAAGGATGATGAAGCATGTTAGAAAATAAACAATTTTTATTTGACTTATTAAAAACGCCGTCCCCATCAAGTATGGAAATGGCGATTCAGAAGAAGTGGATGAATTATGTTGACCCCTATGTTGATCATATTTTGACGGATCATGCAGGGAATGTAACAGGTGTATTGAATGAAAATGCAGAAATGAAAGTGCTACTAGCAGGCCATTGCGATGAGATCGGCTTAGTTATTAATCGAATTGATGAGCAAGGTTTTGTCTATTTTGACAAAATGGGCGGTGTTAATATAAAAGCCGCGATCGGTATGCGTGTTATCATTCAAGGTCATGGTGGTAAATTAACAGGTGTGATTGGCGTGAACGCTCAGCATCACGGTGGGATTAAAGGAGATTTTGACCTTGAAGATTTGTTTATTGACTGTGGTGCCCAATCGAAAGAGGAAGTTGAAGCCTACGTTCAAATTGGCGATTTAGCGGTGTTTGACCGAGAGCCTGATGAATTAATGGATCGTTATATCACTGGAAGAGGATTGGACAATCGAACGGGTGCTTTTATTGTCGCAGAAGTGCTTCGGAAGTTATCTGATCGTGACCTTAATGTTGGTGTTTACGGTGTGAGCACGGTTAATGAAGAAACAAATATGGGCGGTGCTTACTTTGCAGCAGCTGGACTTAACCCTACAATGGCGATTGCATGTGATGTTACTTTTGCGACGGATTATCCAACTGTAAATAAGAAAAAATACGGTGATGTAAAACTTGAAGGTGGACCTGTTCTAGCTAAGGGCGCTCCGATTAATCGCAAAATAAATCAATGGTTAGAAGAAGCGGCTAAACGATTATCAATGGATGTACAGTATGAATTGACCCCTCGAATGACAGGGACAGATGCTGACCGGATGCGATTGACTGGTAAAGGTTTACCGGTTAGTTTGGTTTCTTTACCACTCCGGTACATGCATTCTCCAGTTGAAACGGTAAGTATTAAAGATATGGAAGAAGAGATCGATTTGCTTGTTGAGTTTATTGCAAATTTAACAGGTGAAGAAAACTTGAATCCGCTCGAGGATTAAATAAATACAAAAGCAGCAAGGCGTATCAAACGTCTTGCTGCTTTTTTGGAAAAAAATACACTTGTAAAAAGAACGCATGTTCGCATATAATAAACGTACAAGATTTAAGAGAAACGAAGGTGGCCTCATGAGAACTATTTTCTTAATTGATATGCAATCGTTCTATGCTTCAGTAGAGAAGGTGAAGAATTCGCATTTATGGAATCATCCTGTAGTCGTAGCGGGTGATCCGAAAAAGCGAAATGGTATCATATTAGCAGCCTGTCCGATTGCCAAAACGTTTGGGATAAAAACAGCCGAACCGCTGTGGCAAGCTTATCAAAAATGCTCGAGCTTGCATGTTGTCAGTCCTCATATGTCATTATATATTGATGTTTCTTATCAAATTACACAACTATTAGAGCAGTATTCAGATTACGTGGAAGTATACTCGATTGACGAACAATTCGTTGATGTGACATCTACTGAACGGTTATTTGGGAATAAGTATGTATTAGCAGATTCTATTCGTCGTGAAATAAAAGATAGCATGGGGATCGAAGCGAAAATAGGAATGGGACCGAATAAGGTGTTGGCTAAAATGGCGTGTGATCATTTTGCGAAGAAAAATGAAACGGGAATTGCTGAACTTGATCCTAATCATTTGGAAGAGACGCTATGGCCACTACCGATCGGTAAGCTATTTGGGGTGGGTTCACGCATGCAAACCCATTTAACGCAAATGGGCTTACATACAATTGGCAATTTAGCCAATTATCCCGTTAAATGGTTGAAAAAAAGATGGGGTATTAATGGTGAAGTTTTATGGCAATTGGCAAATGGTATCGATCTGAGCCCTGTCGTACCTAGCACACATGAATTACAAAAGGCGATTGGTCATCACATGACGTTGCCGCATGACTATCATTCAATTCAATCTATTTATGTTATTTTGTTGGAACTATCTGAAGAAGTCGCCAGGCGCGTCCGTAAACAGAATAAAATCGGAACCATCGTACACGTGTCTGTCAAAGGCGCTAATTTAGATAAAAAAGAAGGCTTTCACAGGCAACTTAAATTAGAGGCGCCTACTCAATTGGCTCAAGTTATTTATAAAACGGCTAAACAGTTATTTATGAAACATTGGTCAGGGTGTCCAGTGCGTGGTTTGGGAATCGCGCTCGGGGGATTAGCGGAAAACGTGGAACGTCAACTATCCTTTTTTGATCAGCCATTAGAACAAGAAGAGTTAGCGCGAACCATTGATGATTTAAAAGATTTATACGGTCCCACATCTGTTATTAAAGCCTCTTCATTATTTAGTGACGCCCAAGCCCATCAACGTGCTAAAAAAATTGGTGGTCATGACCGCTAGAAAGGAGTTTTGAAAAGATGTCGAATAAATTAACGATTGGGAGTAATATGCTTTGGGAATCAAGCCGGATGATGCTGCCTGAGCATAAAGCGATTTTAAAAGAACATGAACAAAAAAGAACACATATAAACCCCAAAACATATGATGAACAATTACTAGAAGAGATGTCTAATACGATTGAGCAGCTTTATTCTACAAAGACGTTAGCGACCTTTACTTACTACGAGGATCACACGCGTTATCAATTAGAGGGAACAGTTGATGATATAGATAAAACAGCTAAGCAAGTTGTGGTTAAAGAGGAAAATACGAGATACTTTATAAATTTTTTGGATTTCATTTCAATTGATGTTTAAATACTTCTTAATAAAGGAAAAGAAACATTAACAACAAGAATGGGAGATGAGAAAATGAAGCAATATAAATTTGAATTAACATTAACCGTCATCACAATTTTATTCATGAGTGTGCTTGCATTTTCTTATCAAACAGAAACGGATGCCAATGATAGTACGCGTTTAGCCCGATCAGATTATACAGAGCGTGAATTTAATAAATCTGATATTGAAGCGAGTTGGATGGAGCAAAAAGATTCATTAGCAGATGAAGTTATTCGTGATTTAACGGATCAGTTTATAGACAGATTAGCCCAACCAACGGATGAGGACTATCGAGTGCAAGAATTCAATACAAAATCTGAATTGATTCAGTCATTTAGTGATATTGCAACAGAAGAAACAGTTGCGCCATATATTGATTTTTACTATGATGAGTTAGACGATGGTCTCTATATTGTACCCACATCATTGCCGCCTTGGGTCGATACGGAAGAGGCTTATACGCTTGATTATGAAAGTGATGAAAAAGTTGTGATGACCCAAGACGTACAAAGTAAAATGTATGGGCATTACCGAATAGAGATCACATTTGGGTATGAAGATGGCTGGCGTATTGTATCAATTGAGCATCCGCCAGCGGAAGATGAAGAAATGTCATTAGATACTGTTTGAAGGTAGCGATGTGTATGTATGTTTTTAAAGATTATTATCAAAATGAAGTGATGCTTTCGTTTGAAGTGGATCCTTTTTCTAGCCATCCAAAGCATGTGTTTGTTATTTGCCGATACCACGGTAAGTGGTTGTTGACCCGTCATAAAACAAGAGGATTAGAATTTCCAGGTGGAAAAGTTGAAAAAAATGAATCACCAGAAGAAGCGGCGCTTAGGGAAGTTTATGAAGAGACAGGTGGTCTAGTGAATCAATTACGTTATTTAGGACAATATTATGTGGACGGTAAAGGTAAAAAGGTTATAAAAAACATATACGTTGCAGATATTGATCGATTAGATGATGTAAATACTTATTATGAGACGCATGGACCTGTCATCATTGAAAAGTTACCAAGTAATTTAAAACAATCGAAAACGTATAGTTTTATCATGAAAGATGACATGATTAGACATAGTTTGAATCAACTAAGAACATAAAGAAGCACCAGCGCGCATTGTTAGCTGGTGTTTTTATTGCTTGGATATTGACAATATAGGTTGGTTTAGTTAAGATTACAAACGCATATTGACTCATTTTAACGTGTGAAAAAGCAAACGAATTTATATGAAGCAGTCTGCCGATCTGGTTTCTATCATTAAGTTTTGATATGATAGGTGCAGGAGAAGCTGTTTAAAAGACTTGTCATGAAAAGGACGAGAAAAATTGTATATTATGAAGGGAGATTTAGCAGAATGACTGCAAATCGTCGATTATTTACCTCGGAATCTGTAACTGAGGGTCATCCAGATAAAATAAGTGATCAAATATCAGATGCTATATTAGATGCGATCCTTGCCAAAGATCCACTTGCTCGTGTGGCATGTGAAACAACGGTCACAACAGGTTTAGTACTTGTCTCAGGCGAAATTACGACGTCTACATACGCCGACATTCCTAAGATCGTACGCCAAACAATCAAGGAAATTGGCTACACGAGAGCAAAATACGGATTTGATTTTGAAACGTGTGCTGTCTTAACAGCTATTGACGAACAATCACCAGATATCGCTGGTGGGGTTAACCAAGCACTAGAAGCTCGAGAAGGTAAGATGGAAGATGAAGAAATTGAAGCCATTGGGGCAGGAGACCAAGGATTAATGTTTGGTTATGCAAATAACGAAACGCCTGAACTAATGCCACTTCCTATTTCACTCTCACACAAGCTTGCAAAACGTTTAGCAGATGTGAGAAAAGAACAAATTGTTGATTATTTACGCCCGGATGGAAAAACGCAAGTTACGGTTGAATATGATGAAAACAATCACCCAGTGCGTGTGGATACGATTGTGATCTCAACACAACATCATGCAGAAATTACATTAGAACAAATTCAAAAAGATATTAAAGAACATGTTATTACACCTGTTGTCCCAGCTGAATTGTTGGATGATGAGACGAAATATTTCATCAACCCATCAGGGCGATTTGTGATCGGAGGTCCTCAAGGAGACGCAGGTTTAACTGGACGTAAAATCATTGTCGATACGTATGGCGGTTATGCACGACACGGTGGTGGTGCATTTAGTGGAAAAGATGCGACAAAAGTGGATCGATCCGGTTCGTATGCTGCAAGGTATGTTGCGAAAAACATCGTAGCATCTGGACTTGCAGATAAGTGCGAGGTACAAATCGCTTATGCGATTGGTGTTGCACAGCCTGTTTCGATTTCGATCGATACGTTTGATACGAGCGAAGTATCTGAGTCTCGTTTAGTTGAAGCGGTACGTGAGCTATTTGATTTAAGACCAGCTGGCATTATCAATATGCTTCAACTAAGACAACCGATTTTTAGACAAACGGCAGCATATGGTCATTTTGGTCGTACCGATGTGAATTTCCCGTGGGAAAGAACAGATAAAGCGGAAGAGTTGAAAAAACTTATAGAAAACGCGTAAAAAAGCAGCCAAGGTAGCATTTAATGTCTACTTTGGCTGTTTTTTTCTATAATAAGTACAAAAGGAGGTGTGTTCTTCTGATTAATAAATCCATACTGCAAAACTTGAGCTTCTTTTTGATCTAAGTTTTCTAAGTAAGAAAGCAGGGCGTCTTTTTCGATATCCCCACCAGGATGTCCGTAATAAACAACAAGAACAATGCGACCACTTGGACGTAAGAGATTGAAAATAGAATCAACTGCTTGAATGGTTGAATCAGGTGTTGTAATGACGGATTTATCACTACCTGGGAGATAACCTAAGTTGAAAATCGCACCAGCTACTTGACCGATATGGTCAGGGTCAATATAAGTTTGAATGTGTTGGTGTCCATCATGAATCAACGAGACATTTGAAGTGTTCAACTCTTTTAATTTTTCATTTGTTGAATCAATCGCTTGCTGTTGGAGATCGCAGGCATAAACATGACCAGAGACACCAACTGCTTCACTTAACATCACGGTATCATGACCATTGCCACATGTAGCATCAATAACGATATCGCCTGGTCCAGTGACTTCCTTAAGCGCCTCGTGAGCGTAAGGGATGACTCTTTTTAACATGGTAAAACACCGAAGGAAGGTTGATAATGTTTGCCTTGGTAGCTTTCTCTTTCTAACAATTCAGCATCAATTGCATTTAACACTTCCCATTTGCTCATGCTCCACATAGGGCCAATTAAAAGATCGGGTGGTCCGTCTCCAGTAATACGGTGAATAATCATGTTTTGAGGTAAAACTTCTAATTGGTCGACAACCAATTTGATATATTCTTCTTTTGTCATGAATGATAATTGTCCTTTTTCATATTGCTTAACCATCGGTGTTCCTTTTAATAAATGCATCATATGAATTTTAATACCTTGAACATCCATCTCACTAACTGCTTTTGCAGTTTCGAGCATCATCTCGTGATCCTCACCGGGTAAACCATTGATAATGTGTGTGCATACATTGATGTTATGCTTGCGTAGTTTGCGAACCCCTTCAAGGTAACAGTCCATATCATGTGCACGATTGATTAAATCAGAGGTTTTTTGGTGCATCGTTTGAAGCCCTAGCTCAACCCACAAGTATGTTCGTTCATTTAATTCAGCCAGGTATTCGACGACATCATCCGGCAGGCAATCAGGACGTGTTCCGATCGATAAACCGACGACATTGTCTTGTTTCAATATTTTCTCGTATTTTTCACGCAGTTCAGAAACGGGTGCATGAGTATTCGTGAACGCCTGGAAATAGCCCATGTATTTAGCGTTTGGCCATTTGTGGTGCATACGATCTTTAACCTCATTAAATTGAGTTTCTAAGTCATCAACGCGGTCACCTGCAAAGTCACCACTGCCAGCAGCAGAACAGAATGTACAGCCACCATAAGCAACGGTCCCATCACGGTTAGGGCAATCAAACCCACCGTCTAATGCTACTTTAAAAATTTTGTGTCCAAAATGATTTTTTAAATGATAATTCCACGAATGATAACGCTTTTGATCAAACGCATATGGAAATGGATTTGTCACAATAAATAACTCCCTTAATTAAATAAAATTGAAATACTTCGCTCATTTTATCACAGAGTATAAATGAACGCACCACTTGTTCGCTTAATTAATTTTGCTTTAGCTTGACAAAGTGCTGTAGTTTCCTTAAAATACGGTTACAATAAGAGCGAAAAACATTGAGAAGGAATAGTAATAGAAATGCAAGTTAAGAGAGGTAACGGTTGGTGGAAGTTACTCTTGTGATCTATGAACTCGCCTTTATAAGTTGCGATTGTGAACGTGAAGTAGTAATCGCCGTATTCTGCGTTAAAGAAACCAAGTGGATGTCTATATAGGCATTAATGTTGGGTGGTACCGCGGGTTAATTCTCGTCCCATTTTTGGGGCGGGGATTTTTTATATTTAGAACATACGTTCCGGTTTTGGGGATGTGCATATAAAATAAGAAGGAGTGATGACCATGTCATTTGATCATCAAGAGATTGAAAAGAAATGGCGCGATTACTGGTTAACAAACAAAACATTTAAAACAGATTCAGATTCAAAAAAAGAAAAGTTTTATGCTTTAGATATGTTTCCGTATCCATCAGGGGCGGGGTTACATGTTGGCCACCCGGAAGGATATACAGCAACTGATATCTTGTCACGAATGAAGCGTATGCAAGGCTATGAAGTACTTCACCCAATGGGTTGGGATGCATTTGGATTACCTGCTGAACAGTATGCATTGGATACTGGAAATGACCCTGCAGAGTTTACTAAACATAACATTGAGACGTTTAAACGCCAAATTCAAGAATTAGGATTTTCTTATGATTGGGATCGTGAAATTAATACGACAGATCCAAATTACTATAAATGGACACAATGGATCTTTTTAAAACTGTATGAAAAAGGTCTAGCTTATGTAGATGAAGTTGCGGTGAACTGGTGTCCAGCTCTAGGAACTGTACTAGCAAATGAAGAAGTCGTTGACGGATTAAGTGAACGAGGTAATCATCCCGTTGAGCGTAAGCCAATGAAACAATGGATGTTAAAGATTACAGCCTATGCTGATCGATTACTTGAAGATTTAGAAGAACTGGATTGGCCAGAAAGCATTAAGGATATGCAGCGAAATTGGATCGGTCGATCTGAAGGTGCTGAAGTAACGTTTGGAATTGATAGTCATGACGATACTTTTGACGTATTCACAACACGTCCAGACACATTGTTTGGTGCTACGTACGCTGTTTTTGCACCAGAACACCCTTTAATTGAAAAGATTGTGACACCAGAACAACAATCAGATGTAACAACTTATATAGAAAAAGTGAAAACGAAAAGTGATTTAGAAAGAACTGATTTAGCCAAAGATAAAACGGGTGTTTTCACAGGTGCTTATGCTATTAATCCGATTAATAACAAGCAAATCCCTATTTGGGTAGCTGACTATGTTTTAATGAGTTACGGGTCTGGCGCAATTATGGCTGTTCCAGCACATGATGAACGAGATTTTGAATTTGCAAAACAATTTGATCTTCCAATTGTTCCGGTAATTGAGAATACGGATATTGAAAAAGAAGCGAACGTAGAAGATGGAGCGCATATAAACTCTGATTTTCTAGATGGACTTTATAAAGAAGAAGCAATCGAGAAAGCAATTGCTTGGTTAGAAGAGAATAATTGTGGGGAGCGAAAAGTGACGTATCGCTTGCGTGATTGGCTATTCAGTCGCCAACGCTATTGGGGAGAACCAATTCCAATTATTCATTGGGAAGATGGAACAACATCTGGTGTAGAAGAATCGACATTGCCGTTAGAACTACCTAAGACAACTGAAATCAAACCATCCGGCACGGGAGAATCCCCTTTAGCGAACATTGAAGATTGGGTTAATGTGACAGATGAGAAAACAGGGATGAAAGGTCGTCGCGAAACAAATACAATGCCTCAATGGGCAGGGAGTTGTTGGTATTTCCTTCGATTTGTCGATCCTGAAAACACAGAAAAATTAGCTGATTATGATCGCCTAAAAGAGTGGTTACCGGTAGATGTTTATATCGGAGGGGCAGAACACGCTGTATTACACCTACTCTATGCAAGATTTTGGCATAAATTCTTATATGATATTGGTGTCGTTCCAACAAAAGAACCATTTATGAAATTATACAATCAAGGTATGATTCTCGGTGAAAATAATGAGAAAATGAGTAAATCAAAAGGGAATGTTGTAAACCCTGATGATATTGTAGAAACACACGGAGCAGACACTTTAAGGCTGTATGAAATGTTTATGGGGCCATTAGATGCTTCTATTGCATGGTCTGAAAGTGGATTAGATGGAGCGCGAAGGTTCCTTGATCGAGTGTGGCGTTTAATTGTTAACGAAAAAACTGGTCTATTGAACGAAAAAATTACTGAACAAAAATCAGATAGTAAATTAGAGAAAGTTTACCACGAGACGGTTAAACGTGTTACTGAGAACTTTGAAGATTTGAAATTTAACACGGGTATTTCTCAAATGATGGTGTTTGTAAATGAAGCCTACAAGACAGAACAAATACCTAAAGACTATATAGAAGGCTTTGTTAAAATGCTGTCATCAGTTGCACCGCACGTTTCAGAGGAACTGTGGTCAAAATTAGGTCATAACGATACGGTTTCTTACCAATCGTGGCCAGACTATGATGAATCTAAATTAGTGGAAGATGAAGTAGAGATCGTTATTCAAGTGTTAGGTAAAAACAGAGCGAAAATGAACGTATCCAAAGATGCAACAAAAGAAGAAATAGAAGAAAAAGCATTAGAGAATGAAACAATTAAAGAAAAGATTGAAGGTAAAACAGTGAGGAAAGTGATTGTTGTACCTGGTAAATTAGTCAATATAGTTGCGAATTAAAAGTCTATCAAGAAACCAGCTTGTTTTTCATTTAGCAAACATGCTGGTTTCTTAATTTTTGTTTTTATAAATGTTATAAAAACAAGTAGATATTTGTTGACATATGATGAGTGAGCATGGTATGATTATTTTACTGTCAATTAAGGACAGTGGTTATTGATCTTTGAAAACTGAACGAAACAACCAGTACGTTAAGAAATGAAGTAAGACAAAAGCTAGTGCTTTTGAACCGAGTTTAGATAAACTTAA
>NZ_FMYI01000019.1 GCF_900096905.1 Pelagirhabdus alkalitolerans
ATTGCATTTGTATTATCTCATTCTCGATATAAATATATGTATTGGCTAGATCGTCCTTTTACAACGAAAGACGTTATTGAGTCACATGAGTTAGCCTTTCAATGGTTTCATGGTATCCCTAACGAGTTGGTATATGACCAAGATAATTTACTCGTTGTTAGTGAAAATCATGGTGATTTAATTTTGACGGAGGCGTTTCAAAGGTATAAAGAAACAAAGAAGTTAAACTTGTTTGTATGTAGAAAAGCGGATCCTGAGAGTAAAGGTAAAATAGAAAATGTCGTAGGCTTTATCAAACATAATTACGCTAAGCACAGACTATTTCACAACTTAGAATCATGGAATGAACATGCGATAGAATGGCTTAACCGAACTGGAAACGCCAAAGTTCATAACACCACAAAAAAAAGACCGGTTGAAGTGTTTGCCCTTGAAAAACAACACTTAAAACCAGTCACGAACATCATTGATGTTCAACATAACAACAATAACAGTATATCAAGGTCTATACGTAAGGACAATACCATACGGTATTTGTCTAATCGATACTCACTACCATTAGGGAGTTTCCATAAATACAAGGTGGTTTATCTTAAAGTCATTAATGATGAAAACCTCGTAATTTTTAGTCCTGACGGGGAGATCTTGGCTAAGCATCAAATATCAATAGAGAAAGGAAAACTTATTCAAGATCGTAAACATCAACGTGATCGCACAAAAGGGATAGATGCTTTTATCGATTCAGTGGCAACTTATTTTGATAATCAAGAATTAGCTCATGAGTTTATATCAAGAGTGAGAGAAAAGAATCCACGTTACATTCGTGACCAATTACAACTGATATTAAATTCTATCAAAGTAAATCATTCAATGATTATTAATAGTGCGCTCGAAGAATGTATTCACCGAAACTTTTATAGTGGTACAGATTTCAGCGATATCATTGGATACCTAAAACGACAACGATCGTTACACATGACTCAAAACGATAACGCCGAACAAATGAAACGACCTACAACGATGACTTCTAATTGGGTGATGGATACAAATGCATCAAAAAGAGAAATGGACAAGTATTACTCTATATTAGAAGGTGATTCTCAATGACACAGCTCAATCAATTACAAGAACTTATGAGAACCTTAAGGTTCGTTGAGACATCCAATCACTTAGCAGAATTAATTAAACAAGCCGAAAAAAATGACCACTCTTACACAAAGTTTTTATTTGATATCATGCAATACGAACAAAAAAGCCGAGAAGAAAAACAATTTGAAAAACGTTTGAAATGGGCGACATTCCCAGACTATAAAACACTTGAAGCGTTTGATATTAAAGAGCAACAGTCATTAAGTAAGAAACAACTCAATCAGTTAGGTGATCTTACATGGATTGACCAGCTGTACAATTTAGTATTATTGGGCCCTCCAGGTGTTGGGAAAACGCACCTGGCCATAGGGTTAGGAATCAAAGCAATATATGAAGGGTATAAAGTTATCTTCACTTCTATGGGGGATCTTGTGCATGCATTAAAAACAGAAGAAATAACACGCAAATCAAAAACAAGATTAAACCGAATGAGAGATGCCGACTTAATTATTATTGATGACTTAATGTTTATGGCAATGGATCAGCAAGAAGCAAACCTATTCTTCCATTTGATTAATGATTTACACGATCGATCATCGATCGTCTTAACTTCAAATAAAGCACCTAAAGAATGGGGAGAACTCTTAGGGGACCCTGCCATTACTACTGCAATACTAGACCGAATTGTGCACCGTGTTGAAATTATACATTTAAACGGTGACAGTTATCGAATGAAGCATCGTAAGAACATCTTCGGGCAGGAAAGTGTAACAAATTAATCAGCAAAAACTGTAA